>NZ_CP026951.1:1405040-2810080 GCF_003065485.1 Salinibacterium hongtaonis | reverse complement strand
CCTTAGTTTGTGTCGGCGGGTCGGCCACAACCCCCCATCTGTCGTGTGGATAATGACAGGTTGGCCCGGGCGCAGTTTGACCGATCGGCTTAAAGAACGTATTTTTAAGCAGTTGACTTCAGCCATCAGGCTTTTTTCGTCATTCCCGTAGCTCTCGTGAGATCGCACCGGAGCAGACGAATGCGACATCGACTTTTTTCACACCACCGCGGAGATCCATTATGAGCAAGAGAACCTTTCAGCCGAACAACCGTCGTCGCGCCAAGGTGCACGGCTTTCGCCTTCGTATGCGCACCCGCGCCGGCCGCGCAATCCTGAGCGCTCGTCGTCGTAAGGGTCGCACCGAGCTCTCCGCTTAGTCGAGAGCCGGTCTGGGTCGGTGCTGGCTAGAGCCGAGCGGCTCGTCAGCGCCGCCGACTATAAGAGGGTCGTTCGCCGCGGGCGGCGTTCGTCGACCGGCACGATCACCGCTTATGCGGTGGTTGCCGAGGCGAATGCTCCGTGGCGTTTCGGTTTCATCGTCTCTAAGACGGTGGGCAACGCCGTTGTTCGCAACAGAGTTCGCCGCCGACTCAAAGCTATTTGCCATACCCTCGACGCAACACATCAGACGGATCGATCATTCGATATCGTGCTGCGAGCCCACCCGCAATCAGCTCACGCCGGTTTTGGCGAGTTGGAGGGAGACGTGATGCACCTGGTCGATCGAGTGACCGCATCGCGCAACGAGGTTTCACGATGAGAGTTCTCGTGTTCCTTTTTCTCCTGCCCCGCAATCTGTGTGTGGCGATCTTGCGCGTCTACCGCGCCGTTATCTCCCCCCTTTACGGTGACGTGTGCCGGTACTATCCGTCATGTTCTGCGTATGCGCTGACTGCGATTCAAGAGCACGGTGTCATTAAGGGAGTCATCTTGGGCGTCATGCGCATTGCGCGCTGCCACCCTTGGGCCGCCGGCGGAGTGGACGATGTCCCCGCCAATCGGCACCATTCTCATCGCATGACGCGATTCGGATTCGTCACTCACATTGAGCACCGCGACGTCGATGGCGACATCGCAGCGCTCTCCCGTGAGTTCGCCGGCGTATCCTCCACCAATTCTTCTTCCCCAGCAGCTACTCCCCTGGCAGCACGAAAGGTCTGATCTCACCCACATGGACTTCCTCAACGCTATTCTCTGGCCAATTAAGTGGGTCATCGAGGCAATCCTCGTTGCCTTCCACTGGCTTCTCACGAACATTGGAATGGACCCCGATGCGGGTCTGACCTGGGTTTTTTCCATCGTGGGTCTTGTTCTCGTGGTCCGCGCGCTGCTGATTCCGCTTTTTGTGCGCCAGATCAAGAGCCAGCGCAAGATGCTGGAGGTGTCTCCCCAGCTCAAGAAGATTCAGGACAAGTACAAGGGCAAGAAGGATCAGTTCTCGCGCGAGGCTATGTCGCGCGAGACAATGGATCTCTACAAGAAGACCGGCACCAATCCGCTCAGTTCGTGCCTGCCGCTGCTTATTCAGATGCCGATCTTCTTCGGCTTGTTCTCCGTGCTTCAGAATGCTCAGCACGAGGGCGTCGGTGTTGGACTCCTCAACCAGGAGCTGTCGACGTCGTTTGGTGAGTCAGTTCTCTGGGGGGCGCCGCTCAAGCTCGCGATCAGCACGGCTGACGGCAACATCGCGGTTATTGTCATCGCCTCGATCATGGTCATTCTGATGACGGCATCGCAGTTCATCACTCAGCTGCAGATCATGTCGAAGAACCAGTCGCCCGAGATGAAAAACAGCCCCATGTTCAAGCAGCAGCGCATCCTGCTGTACATGCTGCCGCTGGTATTCCTCTTCTCTGGTTTCACCTTCCCTCTGGGCGTCATGTTCTACTGGCTCGTCTCGAACATCTGGACGATGGTTCAGCAGTTCATCGTTATTCGCAACATGCCGACGCCAGGCAGCGAGGCAGCCCTAGCCCGGGAAGCCCGCCTCGCGAAGAAGGCGCAGCGACGTGGAATTACCATCGTTGAAGACGAACAACCCGTTGTTGAAAAGCCCAAGCCGGTGCAGCGTCAGCAGCCCGTCAACCCCAAGAACCGCAAGAAGAAGAAGTAGGGACACCCGTGACCCAGAACACCGCCAACGAAAACCTTGAGGACGAGACCGTGTCGGAGGAATCCCCCACTGCCGTAGTGTCTGAGGGCCGCGCTGACCGTGGCAATCCCACCATCGCCGAACTCGAAGAAGAGGGCGATATTGCGGCGGACTACATCGAGGAGCTCCTCGATATCACCGATCTCGACGGCGATATCGACATCGACGCCCGCGGCGGGCGGGCCTATGTATCGGTCAACTCGAGCGAAGACAGCAACCTCCGGTTGCTCTCGAAGCCAGACACCGTCACCGCACTCCAGGAGCTCACGCGCATTGCCGTGCAGACCAAGACTGGTGGGTTCTCACGCCTCATCCTGGACGTCGGCGGATCCCGCGAAGCTCGTCAGTCTGAGCTTGAGAATCTGGTCGACCGTGCAATCGAACGCATCGAGGGCGGTGCAGCTTCCGCCGCACTTCCTCCCATGTCGTCGTACGAGCGCAAACTCGTTCACGATGTTGTGGCAGATCGCGGCTTTACTTCGGAGTCCGAAGGCGAAGGACGCGACCGTCACACCGTGATTCGTCGCGCATAGTTTCACGTGAAACATTCCGACGTGCACGAGCCGAGCGAGCCGGAGCGGGAGCCTACGTCGTCTCTTGACGATGCCATCTCCCCTCCCCCGCTAGACGCTGCCTCCGGCGACGCCGATTCGAAGGAAGACTCGCAGCCCGAGAGAGCCGAGTTGGAGCAGGAACCATCTGCCGCAGCACTGCTTTTTGGGGATCGTATCGAGGTAGCCCGCGCGTTTGTTGCAGACCTCGCAGATCGCGGCGAGCAGCTGGGGCTTATCGGTCCCCTCGAGCTCCCCCGCCTGTGGACGCGACACGTGGTGAACTCCGCGTTGATGGCTCCGCTATTGCGACCAGGCCGCGTCGGCGATATCGGCAGCGGTGCTGGTCTCCCCGGCCTCGTTCTTGCTATCGCGCGCCCCGACGTTGATTTTGTGCTGATCGAGCCGATGGAGCGCCGGGTCGCCTGGCTCAATGAGCAGAAAGATCTTCTTGGCCTTACCAACGTCGAGGTTGTGCGCGCGCGTGCTGAGGATGCCCAACTGAGTCCGTGGCTTGATCAGGCAACCGCCCGTGCCGTCAGTGCGCTGTCCAAGCTCATTCCTCTTGTCGCTCCCCTGATGAAGTCCGGCGGTGAGATGCTCTTTTTCAAGGGCGCGAGCGTGGATGCTGAGATCGAGAAGGCAGCGAAGGTGATTCGCAAGCATCGCCTTCATGACATCGAAGTCCTTACGTTGGGCTCCGACGTGGGCACCGAAACGACGCGTGTCTTTCGGGCTACAGTTGACTAGTGCCTCACGATAAGAGGTAGTTATCTGACGCATCAAGGCCGCTCTGATTGGCAGCCATGGCGCGTTAACGGGGCGGTAGCGTCACTTGAAAAAGTTGCGTTGTGTCGCGAGCCTTGGGTTTCCCGTTCCCTTATACGCAATCTCCGAGCAGAAGGTTTCACGTGAAACATCCCGACGAAGACACGGTTATTCACACTGCTGAGGAATCCGTCTCCACCGGCTCTGCACCTATCTACTCCCCCGCTGCTGGTTCTGTGCCTTCTGCTGGTTCTGTGCCCGAAGCGAAGGCACCCATCCCCGCTCCCCCGCTGGCGGTCCCTGAAGCTGCGGCCGCCGCCGAATCGGCGCGGCAGATCGCTGCCGCAGCGGCAGCCCCCTCCGCGTCATCGCCGCAGAGTGCCCCGAAGGCCGCCGCTCCGCGCTCCTCTGCGCTGGCCGGCCTCGCGGACACTCCCCTCGCCCGCGAACTATCGGAGATCACCCGCCGCCGCCGTGCGCTTGAGGCCGAGGTTCTGCCGCTTCCCGAGAAGACCAGAATTTTTACCATCGCTAACCAGAAGGGCGGAGTTGGCAAGACGACAACGACCGTCAACCTGGCTGCGGCGCTTGCCAAGAACGGCGCTCGGGTCCTGGTGATCGACCTTGATCCCCAGGGCAACTCCTCGACTGCGCTGGGAATAGATCACCGGTCCGAGACCATTAGCGTTTACGACGTGATCGTGAACGATGTGCCCATGGCAGACGTGATCAAGAAGAGCCCAGAGCCCGGGGAACTATATTGTCTGCCGGCGACAATCCACCTCGCTGGCGCCGAAATCGAGCTCGTCTCCCTCGTTGCCCGCGAGCAGCGGCTCAGATCAGCACTCGAAACCTTCCTTGCGGAATCGTCGGACCCATTTCACTACGTCTTTGTGGATTGCCCTCCGTCGTTGGGTCTGCTCACCATCAACGCATTCGTCGCCGCAGACGAGGTGCTGATTCCTATCCAGTGTGAGTATTACGCCCTGGAAGGCCTCAGCCAGCTACTGAGCAACATCAAGCTCATCGAGAAGCACCTGAACCCCAGGCTCACGGTGTCCACGATTCTCTTGACTATGTACGACTCTCGCACCAATCTGTCCAACCAGGTCGCCGACGACGTCCGAGCCCATTTTCCCGACCAGGTGCTGAACACCCCTATCCCCCGATCCGTACGCATTTCTGAGGCGCCTAGCTTCGGCCTGAGCGTCATCAGCTACGACACCAACTCCCCCGGCTCGATTTCGTACCTCGAAGCGGCTGCCGAGATCGCGCGGCGCGGCGCACCTGCCGCAACCAAGGCCTCCTGACGGCCTCACAGGGCCACATGCGCCCGCTTCTTAGGGCAAATCTCTCGTAAACTCCCCAGAATCCGCAGATTCACCCCGCATCTACCCCGGAGATAGACATGGCAGCAAAGCGAACGGGCCTCGGCCGCGGCATCGGCGCCCTTATTCCTACCGACGGCGAGTCCCCCGCCCGTCCCGTCGATGTGTTCTTCCCCCATTCGAACAAGGTTAAGGAGGCCTCGCCGAGCAACGAGGGCCTCGCTGCGGTTCCCGGTGCTCGCCTCGCAAACCTGAGCCCTGCCGATATTGTTCCCAACGCCTCGCAGCCCCGCAGTGTCTTCGTGCAAGAAGATCTCGATGAGCTCATTCATTCGGTGCGGGAGTTTGGCGTTCTCCAGCCGATCGTGGTGCGCCCGATCGCTGATGTCGCCGAGGGCGCGCCGCGCTACGAGCTCGTTATGGGTGAGCGGCGGCTGAGGGCCACGATGCACCTCGGTCTCGCCACGATCCCCGCCGTCATCAAGGACACGGCAGACGATGCCATGCTTCGTGACGCCCTTCTGGAGAACATCCACCGGGCAAATCTCAACCCACTCGAAGAGGCCTCGGCTTACCAGCAGCTCCTCTCCGACTTTGGCATCACGCAAGACGAGCTTGCGACGCGCATTGGTCGTTCCCGGCCGCAGATCACCAATACTCTGAGGCTTCTGAAGCTGCCAGAGTCCGTTCAATCGCGAGTAGCGGCGGGCGTCCTGACCGCAGGGCATGCGCGGGCTATTCTCTCTACGGGAACGTCTGATGCGATGGAAAAGCTTGCTCAGAAGATCGTGAACGAGGACCTCTCGGTGCGCAGCGCCGAGGTCGCGGCGGGGCAGATCTCGCAGAAGGCGCCGAGAAGCGCCGCGCCGAGCAGGGGTAAGCGCCAGGGGCAGCTCGATGAAATCGCCGAGCGTCTCGGTGATCGCCTCAACACCCGTGTCAAGGTTTCTTTGGGCACCAGCAAGGGGTCCATCGTGATCGACTTTGCGACCGTCGGTGACTTGAATCGCATCCTCGGTGAACTTGGAGAACCGGGCTTCAGCTAACTTCTGTGCCTATGTTTCACGTGAAACATAGGCACACTGGGCGCGAAACGAGCACACGCCTCAGTGAATCCTGAAACAAAAAAACCCCTGTGACCAGGGGTTTTTCTGTTTAAAAGATCCGTTAGACGGTGTTGCAGTTTAGGCCCGCGAGTCGCGTATCGCCGCCTGGCAGAGGGCGAGATAGACCCATCCGACGTCGTGGCCGGCCACCTCAAGCGCACGGGGAAACAGCGACGTCTCAGTGAGGCCGGGCATGACACTTGCCTCAAGGAAGAATGGCGTGCCTGTTCCATCGATCATGATGTCGATGCGCGAAATGTGTCGGAGCCCCAGCGTGGTGTGGGCTGCGATTGCGAACTCGGCCGCCCGGTCGGCCACATCATCCGTGATGCGAGCGGGCGTGTAGAAACGGGTCTCCCCCGCGTTGTATCGGGCCTCGAAGCTATAGACGCCCGAAAGGGGTTCGATCTCGACGGGGGGAACGGCGACCGGGCCATCACCCGTGTCCACGACGCAAATGGAGATCTCGGTTCCCGAAATTCGCTGCTCCACAAGCGCGACATCCCAGTAACGGTAGGCATGGACCATCGCACTGGCCAGTTCTGCCGGGTTCTCGACGATCGTCACACCCTGCGCAGAGCCCCCCTGAGCCGGCTTGACGACGACGGGACCACTCAGCTCGGCAGAGATGCGCTCGAGCACCTCAACGGCCCCCAGATCGCGGAATGTGTCGCGAGAGAGGGCAATTGATCGAGGCGTGATGACGCCGGCACGCTCCACCAGGGTCTTGGCTGTCGGCTTATCCCACGCAAGCCGCGACGCCGCTGCGCGGGATCCGACGAAAGGAACCCCGACAAAATCGAGCAGGCCGCGCAGCGAACCGTCTTCGCCCCCCGCCCCGTGCAGCGCAGGCCAGACAACGTCCGGCTTGGCCTGCTCAAGGTAGGAGAACAGCGAGGCATCGGGATCGCGAAGCTCCACCGTGATGCCCTGCGAGGTAAGGCTGTCGGCAATGCGACGCCCTGAGCGCAGCGAAACCTCCCGCTCATGGGAGATTCCTCCGGCGAGAATCAGAACCGATCGGGGTGTGAACTCATCCATGTGTCGTGCGCTTCTTTCGTGGCGATCGCGGCTAGTTGATGTTGGGAGGCGGGCTCGAGACATGGCTTGAGGCGGGAAGAACTATCTGCCCGGTCGCCAGCCGTGTCGAGCTAAACGTCTCAAGAAGTTCAAGCTCACCATTGATGACCGAGGTCAGACGCCGGATGCCGACGCGGATCATGTCTTCAGAGGGATAACAGAACGAGAGCCGCATCTTGTGGCGCCCTCCCCCATCGGCATAGAACGCCGTGCCGGGTGTGTAGGCGACGAGTTCCTTGACGGCGCGGGGCAGCATCTCTTTAGAGTCGAGAGACTCGGGGAGAGTCACCCACACATAGAAGCCGCCGTTCGGCACCGTCCAGGACAGGTCGGGGAGGTGCTCTTTGAGCGCCGAGAGCATTGCATCGCGCCGGCCGCGGTACACGCCCCGGAAGGTGTCAATCTGACCCTTCCAGTCGGTGCTGCGCAGATATTCAGAGATCGCGAACTGACTGAAGGAGCTCGGACTGAGAATTGCGGATTCATTGGCAAGGATGAGCTTCTCGCGAATCGCGTGAGGGGCCAGGGCCCATCCGACCCGAAATCCCGGAGCAAGCGTCTTGGAGAAGGTGCCGAGGTAGATCACGCCTTCGTCGTCAATCGAGCGCAGGGCGTTGGGTGCCTGACGGTCGAAATACAGCAGCCCGTAGGGGTTGTCTTCGAGAACGAGAATCTCGTGGGCCTTGCAGATTTCCAACACCTCAAGGCGGCGCTCCCAGGAGAGCGTGACACCGGCAGGATTGTGAAAAGTCGGGATCGTGTACAAGAACTTGATCGTCTTGCCCTCGGCCTTGAGCCGGGTGATGGTCTCTCGAAGCACCTCGGGGATGATGCCGTCGTCATCCATCAGCACATGCGCGATCTCGGCCTGGTACGAGCGGAATACTCCGATCGCACCGACATAGCTCGGCGCCTCGGCAAGAATTACGTCGCCCGGATCGATAAAGAGTTTCGTCACGAGATCGAGCGCCTGCTGCGAACCCGTCGTGACCACCACATCGTCGACGCTGCCCCTGATGCCCTCGAGCGCCATGACCTCGAGAATCTGCTCTCGCAGTTCTGGGGTGCCCTGTCCCGAGCCGTACTGCAGCGCCTGCGGGCCGTCGTTGAGCATGACGCGCTCGAGCGCCCCCGTGACGAGCTCGGTGGGCAGTGCCGAAACGTACGGCATGCCACCAGCGAGAGAGACGACTTCGGGTCGAGAGGCGACGGCGAAAAGCGCTCGCACCTCCGACGCGCTCAGACCCGCTGTGCGGTGAGCGTAGTGGTCATACCACGGGTCGAATCTGGTGCTCGACCCGCCCGACGAAGGTTGCTGGGGTGTCATTGGGTATCCCGTGTTGCCCACGAAGGGCGGTCTCAAATTGTGTGTGAATACCCAAGTTTAGGTGACAAAGGCCCTCCCCGTTGTCGCAGGGAGGGCCTTTGTATGCCGCTGAGCCCCCGTAGGAACCCGGTAAGAGCGAGGTCTACGCGATGAACTCGGCGAGATCGAACTCGAGTGCGGGCTTGGGCTTTGCGCCGATGACGGTCTTGACGACCTCGCCACCGCGGAACACCTTCATGGCAGGAATCGAGGTGATCTGGTACTTCATCGCCGTCTGGGGGTTCTCGTCCACATTCAGTTTGACGATGTCGAGCTTGTCGCCGTGCTCGGCAGCAATCTGGTCGAGGATGGGAGAGACGGCGCGGCACGGGCCGCACCACTCGGCCCAGAAGTCGACCATGATCGGCTTGTCAGAGTTGAGAACCTCCGCCTCGAACGTGGCGTCGGTGACGGTGCGTGCTGTCATATTGTTCTCCGTTTCGTGAATCTGATTAGGCGGCGACGGTCGCGGCGGGAATCGGGTCGGATGCCTCACCCAACGACGCGAGGTAATGCTCGGCATCGAGGGCAGCGACGGTTCCGGAGCCTGCTGCCGTGACGGCCTGACGGTAGGTGGGGTCGATGACGTCCCCTGCGGCGAAAACGCCCGTTACCGAGGTGCGCGAGCTGCGGCCATCGACTGCGATCGTGCCAGCCGATGTGAGTTCGAGCTGGTCGTGGACCAGGTGGGTGCGCGGGTCTGCGCCGATAGCGATGAAGAGGCCATCAAGATCGAGGGTCGACTCGCTGCCGTCGACGGTGTCGATGAGGCTCACGCCCGTGACCTTCTCCGCGCCGTAGACCTCCCCTACCTTCTTGTTGAAGAGGAACTCGATCTTGGGATCGCCCATGGCGCGATCCTGCATCGCCTTGGACGCGCGAAGCTCTTCGCTGCGGTGGATGACATAAACCTTGTCCGCGAACTTGGTGAGGAACGTGGCCTCCTCCATCGCGGAGTCTCCCCCGCCCACCACTGCGATGGTCTTCTGTCGGAAGAAGAATCCGTCGCACGTTGCGCACCAGGAGATGCCGTAGCCGCTGAGGCGATCCTCGCCGGGAACACCAAGCTTTCGGTAAGCCGAGCCCGTGGCATAGATCACGGCGCGGGCCTCGTGGACGTCGCCACTGCCGAGCGTCACGCGCTTAACGTCACCGCTGAGGTCAAGAGAAGTGACGTCATCCATCACAACCTCGGTGCCGAACTTTTCTGCCTGCAGGCGCATCTTGTCCATGAGGTCAGGACCCATGATGCCCTCCGGAAAGCCCGGAAAGTTCTCTACATCGGTGGTGTTCATGAGCTCGCCGCCGGCCTCGACGGAACTGGCAACGAGAAGCGGGTTCAGACCGCCGCGCGCGGCATAGATCGCGGCTGTGTAGCCAGCGGGGCCTGAGCCGATGATGATGAGCTGGCGCAAGGGGCGCCCTCCTTCGGAAGATGTCGTAAACCGGTACAACACATCCTATTCGCGGTCTATTCCGTGTGACCTGGCCGCAGTCGACGCATCAGGATGCCCCGCACGACTTGGAGCTCCGGGTTACGAAGGGCGAGCAATAGGCCCAGATAGATCACGGCCATGACACCCCCGATCACCACCATGGTGACGAGGGCAGGAACGATGCCACTGACCGCGAATCCGGCAGGGTTGAACGCGCCGAACAGAAGAAGAAGACCGAAGCCAACGGCCGAGCTCGCCAGGCCAACAAGGATGTACTGGCCGTACCGGAGGGTTAGCGCCCGCCCGCCGAGGGGGCCGAGTCGGCGACGAAGAAGGATGAACGTGAGGCTCGCCTGGGCGAGGAACGTGAACGACGAGACCAGCGCGATGCCGACCGCTATCCACTCCACGGGCAGGCGGGTGCAGAGCAGGAAACCAACCACGAAGAGCGCCGACTTGGCCACCTCGATAAAGAACACCGTCCGGGTGTCCTCGAGAGCGTAGAACGTGCGCTGAAGCACGAACACTGCGCTGAAAGGGATGAGCCCCACCATGTAGGCGGCGATGACGGCGGCCATCGATTGAACGTTGCCGAAGTCCTCTTCGAAGACTCGGGCGAATGGAATCGCGAGCACGATGAGGGCGAATGACGCCAAAACAATGAGCAGTCCGATAGTGCGAAGCGAAGACATCAGATCGTCCCGCACCGCCCCCGTGTCGCCGACCGTGGCGTGGCTGCTCATCCTGGTGAAGAACACCGTGGCAATCGACACTGCGATCACGGAGTGCGGGAGCATGAAAATGAGCCACGACGATTGCAGCGTTGCGATGCCAGCCGCATCCCCCGAAGGAAGTGAGGCCACGCGGGACTGCACCAGCCCAGCAAGCTGGGTAACCAGGATCATCGCGAAGACCCAACCCGCTGACTTGCCGGTCTTGGCGAGGCCTACCCCTCGCCACCGGAAGTCGGGGCGGAATTTCAGCCCGACCTTGCGCCAGAAGAACATGAGGACCGCCGACTGGGCGACGATGCCCAGGGTCGCCGTCCCCGCGAGAATTGCAATCTTGTCTGGGGTCCAGTCGGAGACGTCGCTGTTGGCATCCGCTCCCCCAAACAGCGCTACGAAGGCCACAAGACCGGCGATGGCGACGATGTTGTTGACGGCAGGGGCCCATGCGAACGGACCGAACACCCTGCGGGCGTTGAGAACCTCGCCCAGGAGGCTATAGAGCGCGTAGAAGAAGACCTGCGGCAGGCACCAATAGGCAAAAGCCGTGGCCAGGGCCATCCCTTCGCTTGAGAAGCCGCGCCCGCCGGTGGCCGATGCCTCCTGCGCGTAGAGCGCCACGAGGAGTGGAGCTGCAAGTGTGGCCAACAGCGTCACAAGGGCGAACACCGTGATGCCCAACGTCATGAGCTTGTTGATGTAACGCTGGCCGCCATCGTCGTGGAGACCCGCTCGCACAATCTGCGGCACCAGGATCGCGCCAAGCACCCCGCCGGCGATGAGGGCGTAGATATTGTTCGGCAGCTGGTTGGCCGCTCCGAACGCGTCGGCAGCAGCCGATGCCGACAGGCCGATGGCCTGCGCCAAAACGATCGCCTTGACGAACCCGAGAATGCGGCTCACCATCGTTCCCGAGGCGAGAAGGGCGCTGGAGCGGCCCATTCCCCGGGGTGTGTCGTCGCTCACCGTCATGCGGCGGGCCCCGCAATGCTCTGTGCTGCTGCTTCAGCCTTCAGCCGACGGCGGCGCCGAACGGTTCTGATGATGCCCCCGATGAACATGAGAAGCACAAGCACCGCAACGATCGTCGTGAATGCCGTATCCCACCCGGCCTGAACATTGGTGGTCATGTAGGTGGGGCTTGAGATGGGCACGTTGGTGACGCTCGAGAGCGTCACCACGAGCGAGGCGGTTCCATTAGCGATCGACTGCACGGGGATCGCAGCGCGGCTCTGGGAACCCCCTTCGACGGTTACGGCCACCCGTCCCTCGAGAACGTCGAGGATGGCGGTGTTCGAGGTCACGGTCACATAGACAGTGACGGGATACGGCAGCGCATTGCTCACCGTGACGGGCAGATCGCCCGTCTCGCTGAGCAGGTTGATGGTGCTGCTCTCCAGCACCTGCACCGATTCGAGAATCTCGGTGCTCCCGTCGACGTAGGCACTCACCTCGGCGGGCCAGTCGCTGGTCGAATCAACCCACGCGGTGGAGGCAAGCGCGAGAAGCGTGCGCCGCCGCTCCCCCGTGATCAACGACGGTGTTTCGAGGATGCTCGAGAACTGTGCGATCGCGGGTTCCGTTGCGAGCATCCCGGCAACCAGGGCAACACGGTCGGCGCCGACGGGCTGGTCGACGATCGACGCGTCGACCGCAGCCTCATCCATGGTGGCAGCGAGCGAGGTTACGACAATGCCCGGGGTCGCCGTAAGGGCGGCGATCGTGGCGGGGATGCGGTTGGTGCTGAACGGTATGTCACGACCAAAAGTTGCCAGCACGGTGGAGTCGCCAGCGGTCCATCCGGCCAGCGCTGCGGTGAGTTCGGCCATGGCGGCCACCCACGCGGCGTCAGACCCCGCCGACCCCGCCTCCCGCAGAAGCGCTGAGATGTCGCTTGTGGCGACCAGGGCGGCGCTGTCGCCGATGCGGGCAGAGGCCGGGATAGCATCCCGCACATACGACACATTGGTGGAGTCGAGAATCGTTGTGACGGGACCGGCCGCATTGAACACGGGGAGATCGGTGGTGATGACGGTGGATTCCCTCGGCCACATCATCGCGGCAAGCGTGAAGGGCAGATCCACAAGCTGCTCCCCCGTAGGAACCATCGATTCCGGTTCTGTTTCTTCGGAACCGGCATCATCCTCATCGCCGGGAGCGATTGTCGGTGAGACGGTTTCATCGGGACCGGCCGTAGCCGACTCCGAGGGGGCTGGGGCTTCGGGAAACAGGTTCGGGTCAACCGTGAAGTCGGTGGGCACGGTGATGCTGCCGAGACCCGCCTGGGCCAGGGTGGCGACATCGGCGTCGGCATAGGCCAGCGAAAAGGTCTCGTTGGGGGCACCCTCCAGCCGCTCCAGCCAGGACACGGCAGAGGCGGGGGCGCTCGTTCCGAGGATGCGGATGGAGGCCAGAATCATAGGATCGATTCCCAGGGCGACGGGCTGGCCGTAAAAGGCGTCGAGCTGCCGGTTGAGAACGCCGTTGGGCTGGGTATACGCCTCGAGGTTCTCGGGGGAGATCAGCTGGGTTGTCTGCTCAGGCACCGTGATGGTTGCGGCAAGGGCGAGGCTCGTTGGTAGGCCATTGGTGGCCGCGGGGGCAAGCGAGCCGGGATCCGGAGTCGTCGGCGACGCGACCGTGCCACCGAGCGCGAGTGCAGTGCTGAGGAGGGCAGCGCCCACCCGTGCAACTAACGTCAGGGGCATCGGCCGGCTCCATTCATAACGCGGGCCAGCATAGGGACGATTCTAGGGGTGAGCGTCCGAGGAGTTGCTGGTGGCGCGGCGACGGGCAGGATGCCCGACTACGCTTAACGGATGCATAGCGTCGCCACGGCAATCACGCGGCTTGCCGCTCTCGCGGAGTCCCCGCACATTTCCCGCCTCGCGACGGCGTTTCACTCCGCGGGTTACGAGCTCGCCCTCGTGGGCGGGCCCGTTCGCGACGCATTTCTCGGCAGAGAGCTGCACGATCTCGACTTCACGACAGACGCGCTGCCGGATCAGATCCTCGCAATCGTGGCCCCTCTCGCATCCGCGCACTGGGATATCGGCCGCGCCTTCGGCACGATCGGAGCCGTGATCGATGGTCACACCGTCGAAATCACGACATATCGCACGGATGCTTACGACGGTGAGACACGCAAACCCGAGGTGGAGTTCGGAACGAGCCTCGAAGACGACCTTGTGCGCCGGGACTTCACCGTGAATGCGATGGCGCTTCGGCTGCCAGAGCAGAAACTGGTCGACCCTTCCGGGGGAATGGACGACCTGCTCGCTGGCCGTCTTTCGACGCCGTCTGCTCCCGAGGTCTCATTCGGCGACGATCCGCTGCGCATGATGCGCGCGGCGCGGTTCACCTCACAACTCGGTTTCACGGTGACCGATGAGGTCAAAGAGGCGATGGCGGCCCTGGCTGAGCGTCTCTCGATCATCTCCCTCGAGCGGGTCAGCGACGAACTCACCAAGCTCATGGCAACGGATGCTCCGCGCCCCGGAATCGAACTCCTCGTCGACACGGGATTGGCCGAACAGGTTATCCCCGAGATTCCGGCCCTTCGGCTTCAGGTGGATGAGCACGCGCATCACAAGGATGTCTATGAGCACAGCCTCACGGTGCTCGATCAGGCGATCGAGCTGGAGAAGCAGCGGGCAACGCCTGGCGCGTCTCCGGATGTCGTGCTGCGCCTTGCCGCGCTGCTCCACGACATCGGAAAACCGGCGACGAAGCGCACCGAGGGGGGCGGAGTTGTCACGTTCCACCACCACGATGTGGTCGGAGCCAAGCTCGCGGCAAAGCGGCTACGTGCCCTGAGGTTCGATAAAGAGACGATTTCGCAGGTATCCAAGCTCATCGAGCTTCATCTGCGCTTCTTCGGGTACACCGAGGGCGCGTGGACCGATTCTGCCGTTCGCCGTTATGTTCGCGATGCAGGTGACCTGCTAGAGCGGTTACATATTCTCACTCGCGCCGACGTCACGACTCGCAATCGACGCAAGGCGGCCAGACTCGCGCGTGCCTACGACGATCTCGAGGCGCGCATCCGGGTTCTCTCAGAGCAAGAGGAGCTCGCCGCAGTGCGACCCGATCTCGACGGAGAGCAGATCATGGCATTGCTCGGCATCCGGCCGGGGCGCGAGGTGGGTGAGGCTTACCGCTTTCTGCTGGAGCTGCGCCTCGACGAGGGCCCCCTCGGCGAGGAGGAGGCCACCCGTCGTCTCAAGGCATGGCATGCAGCCCGTAGTGAGGCTTAGCGAGCGTTGTCGGTGATGAATCGTTCGAGCAGCTCGCGGGCAACCGGGTCAGGGTACTGCTTGGCCGGAGACTTCATAAAGTAAGCGGATGCTGATTCGATCGGCCCGCCCAGGCCGGCATCGAGAGCAATCTTGGCGGCGCGGACAGCGTCGATGATGACACCGGCGGAGTTCGGTGAGTCCCAGACTTCGAGCTTGTATTCGAGGCTCGTGGGGGCGTTGCCGAACCCATGGCCTTCGAGGCGAACGAACGCCATCTTGCGGTCGTCAAGCCACGGAACGTAGTCGCTCGGCCCGATGTGCACGTGCTCAGCCTTGATCTCCTGGTCAACATTGCTCGTCACGGCCTGAGTCTTGGAGATCTTCTTGGAGGCGAGACGCTTGCGCTCGAGCATGTTCTTGAAGTCCATGTTGCCGCCGACATTGAGCTGGTAGGTGCGGTCGAGCACGAGCCCCCGCTCCTCGAACAGTCGGGCGAGCACGCGGTGTGTGATCGTGGCGCCGAGCTGGCTCTTGATGTCGTCTCCGACGATGGGGATGCCCGCTTCAGTGAACTTCGCTGCCCAGACGGGGTCGCTAGCGATGAAGACGGGGAGGGCGTTGACGAATGCGACACCGGCATCGATCGCGGCCTGGGCGTAGTGCTTGGCCGCCTCCTCAGACCCGACGGGCAGGTAGCAGACGAGCACGTCGGCTCGGGCATCGCGCAGTGCCTGAGCAACATCGACCGGCGTCGCCTCTGACTCGTCGACCATGTCCCGGTAGTACTCTCCGAGCCCGTCAAGGGTCGGGCCCCGCAGCACGTTGACGCCGGTCGGTGCGACCTCGGCGAAGCGAAGCGTGTTGTTCTGGCTCGCCCACATGGCGTCGGCGAGATCGACCCCAACCTTCTCGGCATCCACGTCGAAGGCCGCGACAAACTCGAGGTCGCGGACGGCGTATGGCCCGAAGGTTGTGTGCATGAGACCGGGGATAGTTTCGTTGTCATCCGCGTCGCGGTAGAACGTCACTCCCTGGATGAGTGAGTTTGCGCAGTTTCCGACGCCCGCGATGGCGACCCGAATCGACATTGAGATAGAGCTCCTTGATAGTGATGGGATGTTCTGACTACACTAGACAGGTTGTCCGTATGCGCCGATCCGGCTCCTCTGCAGACAACGATGCCAAAACCCTCCTGCCATAGAACGTCTATGGCCGTTTGAGTCCAAAGGAGGTGGGTTAGTCATGCATCAGTACGAACTAATGGTAATTCTCGATCCGGAGATCGATGAGCGCACCGTGGCTCCCAGCCTTGACAAGTTCCTCAACGTCATTCGCAATGACGGTGGAACCATTGACAAGGTTGATGTCTGGGGTAAGCGCCGTCTGGCTTACGAGATCAACAAGAAGGCCGAGGGCATCTACGCCGTCGTCGAGATGACCGCGAACGCTTCGGCCACCGTCGAGCTCGACCGCCAGCTCAAGCTCAGCGAAGCCGTCATGCGCACCAAGGTGCTGCGGGCTGAAGAGGCAATCGCACAGGTCGCCGCTGCCGCAAAGCTTTCCGAGGAGAAGGCCGCTCGCAAGGCAGCCGCCAGCTCGGCCGCTCCGGCCGCTCCCGCGAAGAGCGAGTAGTCAATGGCCGGCGAAACCGTCATCACTGTTGTGGGCAACCTCACGAGCGACCCCGAGCTGCGTTACACGCAGAACGGGCTAGCGGTTGCTAACTTCACCATCGCCTCCACGCCGCGCACCTTCGACCGTGCGAGCAACGAGTGGAAGGACGGCGAAGCGCTGTTCCTTCGCGCGAGTGTGTGGCGCGAGTTTGCCGAACATGTCGCCGGATCCCTCACCAAGGGTTCTCGCGTCATTGCCACTGGCCGCCTGAAGCAGCGCTCATACGAGACGAAGGAAGGCGAAAAGCGCACCAGCTTCGAGATCGAGATCGATGAGATCGGTCCGAGCCTGCGCTACGCCACCGCACAGATCACCCGCACGTCGTCCTCTCGCGAGGGTGGCGGCGGTGCTCGCGGTCCGATCGCCGATGAGCCGTGGGCTGCTTCTGCTCCCGCATCGTCGAACTCTGGCGGGGACGTGTGGAACACGCCCGGCAGCTTCAACGACGAGACCCCTTTCTAGGCCGCACGCGCACTCCGCGTACCGGCTCGAATTCAAACCGTAAGGAATAACCATGGCTGGAAAGAGCAGCGGCGATCGCCGCAAGCCACTCCGCAACACGAAGGGCGGCAAGAACGCCGCCCCCGCGAAGTCCATTCGCGTTGGCGTCATTGACTACAAAGACGTCGCAACCCTTCGCAAGTTCATCTCGGAGCGTGGAAAGATTCGCGCCCGTCGCATCACCGGTGTCTCCGTCCAGGAACAGCGCCTCATCGCTCGTGCGGTTAAGAACGCACGCGAGATGGCACTGCTCCCCTACGCCGGCTCAGGCCGTTAAGGAGCAATGACATGTCAAAGCTGATTCTGACGCACGAGGTCTCTGGCCTCGGCGCACCGGGTGACGTCATCGAGGTCAAGAACGGGTTCGCTCGTAACTACCTCGTTCCGCAGGGCCTCGCCGTGGCGTGGAGCCGCGGTGGCGAGAAGCAGATCGAGCAGATCAAGGCCGCTCGCGCGGCTCGTGAGCACGCAACGATCGAAGAAGCCAAGGACCTCAAGGCAAAGCTCGAGGCCAACAAGGTCAAGCTCTCCATCAAGGCGGGCAAGGAAGGCCGGCTCTTTGGGTCGGTCAAGAACTCCGACATCGCTGACGCGGTTGCCGCTGCGGGCCTCGGCTCCGTCGACAAGCGCAAGATCGAGATCACCTCGCCGATCAAGATGACGGGCGAGCACGAGGCGACTGTTCGCCTGCGTGACGACCTCGTAGCGACGATCACCGTTCAGGTGGTTGCCGCTAAGTAGTATCCCCTCACAGGGTTCCGCAGTAGCGGTGGGCTTCGGCTCGCCGCTACTGCTTTTTAAGGCTCCGTGTCAAGAACTTGTACACAGTTGCATCGCGTGCAGTACAACTCTCAACCAGAACTCTAAACATGTTTCTACACACACCATGTGGAAATTAAAATCCCAGGTCAGAGCGCCTTTAGTGCCGAAAACAATTCGGATATCCCCAGGACTCTCCACAGGTTGTGCACAACATGATCGGCGTTTCGTCGGTTAATTCCACAGGGTTATCCACAGGGTAGCTTGTGGTCTTCGATTGAGCTTCCTAGCCTTGGCCCAGGGTGCACTGCTTCATCGCTGGCGCGCCCCGCACAGAACCCGACTTACCCGACCTCGACGCGCTTCCCACCATCGCCATGCGCGGGCAATGTCGGCAGTGCGCGATATGACTACTTGCAAGCAACGAACGAAAGGCGAACGATGTCTATAGCCCACCTGGGGCTGGCCGGCTCGTCTTCTGAGCGACCCTCTGAACCGCGCACGTCAGAGAGAACGCCGCCGCATGACCTGCTCGCCGAGCAGAGCGCCCTCGGTGGAATGATGCTGAGCAAGGATGCCACGGCCGATGTAATCGAATCGGTGCGGGCTGTCGACTTCTACATCCCCAAGCACGAGATCATCTTCGACGCGATCCTCAGCCTGTACTCGCACGGCGAGCCCACCGATGTGATCGCTGTGACCGACGAGCTCACTAAGTCGGGTGAGATCGGCCGCGCCGGCGGCGCCGAATACCTCCACACCCTCACGGGCGTCGTGCCGACGGCAGCCAACGCCGGGTTCTACGCCGAGATCGTCGCCGAGAAGGCCGTACTCAGGCGCCTCGTCGAGGCAGGGACCCGCATCGTTCAGATGGGTTACGCCAGCGAGGGAGAAGTCACCGACCTCGTCAACAACGCTCAGGCTGAGATCTACGGCGTTGCTGGCGGCGTTGAAGCCGAAGACTACGTTCCCCTCACCGAAGCCGTGACAGCGGCGATTGACGAGATCGAGGCGGCCCGCGGCAAAGACGGCAGCATGACCGGCGTGCCCACGGGATTCTCCGAACTCGACGACCTGACCAACGGGTTTCACCCGGGTCAGATGATTATCGTCGCGGCTCGACCTGCACTCGGAAAGTCGACACTTGCGCTCGACTTTGCCCGATCCGCCTCCATCAAGCACGACATGCCCTCGATCTTCTTCTCGCTCGAAATGGGCCGCTCTGAGATTGCCATGCGACTGCTTTCGGCAGAGTCTGCAGTTCCCCTCCAGGCGATGCGCAAGGGAACCGTCGAATCCCGCGACTGGACGACCATCGCATCCACCCGCGGCCGCATCAACGACGCCCCTCTCTACATAGACGACAGCCCGAACATGACTCTCGTCGAGATCCGCGCCAAGGCCCGCCGCCTCAAACAGAAGGTCGGGCTCAAGCTCGTCGTCATCGACTATCTGCAGCTCATGACCTCCGGCAAGCGCGTCGAATCGCGTCAGCAGGAGGTCTCGGAGTTCTCCCGTGCCCTCAAGCTCATGGCCAAGGAGCTTCAGGTGCCCGTCATCGCTCTCTCGCAGCTGAACCGTGGCCCGGAGCAGCGCTCCGACAAGATGCCCCAGATCTCCGACCTTCGTGAATCAGGCTCGATCGAGCAGGATGCCGACATGGTCATCCTTCTGCACCGCGAGAGCGCCTACGAAAAGGACAACCCGCGAGCGGGCGAGGCCGACCTCATCGTCGCCAAGCACCGTAACGGCCCCACCCGCACCGTGACCGTCGCCTTCCAGGGCCACTTCTCGCGCTTCACCGACATGGCGCCCATGTAGCTCATCGAAAGCGCCGCCCTCTCGACGGCGGTGCAGGAACGCGGCGGTAGACTTGCAGGGTTCGTCTACTTGCAGGAAGAGGCTCCGTGTCGTCACGCCAGGCTCCGGCCGCGTCGGTTCATTCCAGCGGCGACGCCGCTTACTGGCCCGTGCCCATCGTGCGCGCCATTCCGGCGCTCGCGGTTGGCCTTGCGATCACGTTTATCGCTGATCACTCGGCCTCGATCGGCCTCATCTATTTCGCAGTTTTCGCCATCGCATCCGGTCTGGTTATGGCCCTCTTCGGCGCCCGGCGCGTCCAGGATCGCACGACGCGGCGCATCATGACCGGTCAGGGCATCATCGGCATCGTGCTCGGCGCTGTCGCTCTCCTGCTTCTCGGCGTTGCCACAAGCGCAGCGGCGCTTCTCGCAATGCTCGCCGCCTATGCCGCCCTCACCGGCGCGCTCGAGCTGTATGCGGCCCAGCGCAATCGCGGCACGGCGGTCGCCCGCGACTGGCTCACCGTCGGCGCGGCCACGATGCTGCTGGCGATCGTGTTTGTGTTGATCCCGCCAGACTCGCTTCTGGCCGTCGGCCTTTTGGGTGCCTACTGCGTTCTGCTCGGCGTCTATCTGATCATCGCCGGGCTCTCGCTCAAATGGGCGGTCACTGCCGCTGACACAACGAATTCATCAGGGCAGCCCGAGCCCACAACAGGAGTTTCACCATGACCCAACCCACCCGCAAAGATGTGATGCGACCCTATGAGTACCTCGGCATCGCGGCGGCCATCGGGGTGTTCTGCGGCCTCATCATTCTCGCTACCACCCGCGACGTGCTCGTCACCATCATCGGTTTTGGCGTGATCTTCATCCTCGCGCTGCTGACTCTCGCGCTCCTGGCGATCGCAATGAAGCCCGGTGAGGCCGAGCAAGAAGAACTTGATGAGCGCTCTGGCGGCGTTCTGCGCAAGAACGACGGCTCAGCCGACGCTCACTAGCAGCGTGCCCCTGCCGCGCGGCTAGCTGAGCAGGCGATCTACGAGCTGCGACGCGAGACCCGTGTAGGTGGCCGGCGTCAGCTCGACAAGGCGGGCCTTGGCGTCGTCGCCGATGTCGAGACCGGTGACGAACGCGATGAGCTGCTGCTGATCGACCCGGTTGCCGCGCGTGAGCTCCTTGAGCAGGGCATACGGATCCGTGATGCTGCTGCGGCCAGCGGTGACCTCCGCGCGAACGACGGTCTGAATCGCCTCGGCCAGGACCTCCCAATTGACATTGAGATCCGCGGCCAGCTTTGCTTCATTGAGGTTGATCTCGGCGAGACCCCGCTGAATGTTGTCGATCGCGAGCAGGGAGTGACCGAATGCGACGCCAATGTTGCGCTGCGTTGTGGAGTCGGTGAGGTCGCGCTGCAGGCGCGAGGTCACGAGCGTCTGCGCGAGCGATTCGAGCAGCGCGCCCGCGATCTCAAGGTTGGCCTCGGCATTCTCGAACCGAATCGGGTTGATCTTGTGGGGCATTGTCGACGAGCCCGTCGCACCCTTGACGGGAACCTGCGTGAAGTAGCCCATCGAAATGTAGGTCCACACATCCGTGCACAGGTTGTGCAGGATGCGGCCGGCGTGGTCGATGGCCTGGTACAGCTCTGCCTGCCAGTCGTGCGACTCGATCTGGGTCGTCAGCGGGTTGAATGTCAGCCCCAGGCCCTCCACGAACTGCTGCGACAGGGCAGGCCAGTCCTGCCCGGGGTCTGCGGAGGCGTGCGCGGCAAAGGTGCCCGTCGCCCCACTGAACTTGCCCAGGTACTCCACGCGGTCGATACGGTCGAGCACGCGGCGAAGGCGGTGAACGAACACCGCAAGTTCCTTGCCCATCGTCGTGGGGGTTGCGGGCTGGCCGTGAGTGAGCGCAAGCATCGCGGCGTCGCGGTGGGCGACGGCGCGCTCGGCGAGCGTGTCGATGAGGGTCTGGATGCGGGGTCGCCACACCTCGGCGACGGCCGAGCGAATCGTGAGCGCATACGAGAGGTTGTTGATGTCCTCGCTCGTGCAGGCAAAGTGGGTGAGCTCGGCGATCGAGTCGAGGCCGAGGCGAGAAAGCTGCGCTCGCACGTAGTACTCGACGGCCTTGACGTCGTGGCGCGTGACGGCTTCCTCGCGGGCGAGGGCATCGATGGCATCCTGACCAAAGTCGGTCACTACGGCGCGCAGCGATGCCTTCTGGTCGTCGGTGAGCGGGCTAGATCCTGCGAAGCTTCGATCGGTGAGAAAGATGAGCCATTCAACCTCGACCTGCACGCGTGCCCGGTTGAGCCCTGCTTCGGAGAGGTACTCCCCTAGGTCGCTCACTGCGGCGCGGTAACGGCCGTCGAGAGGGCTAAGGGGCTGGATGGGAAGGGGGGTCATGAAACTCCTCGCCGGACGGCCGGCTCAATCTGGCGGAACAATGCCGCGCTTGCCTGGTGAATCATCCGCAGCACGCTGTCGAAGAGTGCTGCGTCGGAATAGTAGGGGTCGGGAACGTCGAGCTGCTGCTGTTCTGGATCGAAGCTGAGGAGAAGGTGCACCTTGCTGCGGTCTGCAGGATTCGAGGCCCACGCCTTGAGAATGCGCTCGTGACTACGGTCGAAGGCCACAACCAGGTCGAGACGATCAAACCAATCGGGCTCGAACTGGCGCGCCCTGTGCGAGGTGCCGTCGAAACCGTGCTGGGAGAGGGCCGAAATGGTGCGCTCATCGGAACGTTCGCCGACGTGCCAGTCGCCGGTTCCCGCCGACATGACCGAGATAACGCCGTCGTACCCCGCACGTGTGGCGATGTCGCGAAAGATCGATTCCGCCATCGGTGAGCGGCAAATATTGCCGGTGCACACGAAACAGATGCGAAAAAGAGCCGACTCGTCGGGGAGGCGGTCGAAGCTCATGTGTCTATTGTCGCGCAGTTCTTGCTCCGCCGGTGAGCCTGTCCTCCCCAGCGATACACGCGCTCCGCCTTCCCCCCTTCGGGCTGGGGCTGCCGTGGCCACGGAACGACGCGGGCAGGGTTGGGGCGGTGGCCGAGGAGAGGAACAGGATGCTCGACGCACTCAGGCTGCAGAGGCAGCTTCTCGCAGTGGAGATGTCGCGACTCGACGCGGCCATTAGGTACCTCCCTCCTGTGCCCCCGCGGGCGTGGTTGGGCCCGGCACAAACGCAGTACTGGCTTCGGATGATGCTGATCAGGAGCGAGGCCAGCAAGGCCCATGCCGAACTCGGCAGAGCCGTCGCGGCGACCATCCAGGCAGAGACGACGATGGCCGGTCGTGGCTGACCCGCTCACGGTCTCTGGTGGAGGCTCCGTTGCGGTGTCCACGGGGGAGATCGGAGAACACGCCACCGCGCTTCGCCGTTTCATCTCAGCAGCGGGCATGTGTCGTCAGCGCCTCGACTCCATCGACACGTTGATCAGAGAAAGCGCGATCGTTGAGCATGACGCACCGGTTTCTGCCGTGCGGGCCGAAGAGGCGATCCGAGATTCCGCGGAGGCGCTGTGGCGGGCGGAGCTGCTCGCACGGTCCATCAGCGTGAAGCTCGAGGCCGCGGCATTCGGCTACGGGGTTGCGGAGCGGTTTGCCGAGAACCTGGCGCAGTCGGCGGCAGCCACACTCGCCTACCGGCTGGGAACGCTATGGCCCGTCCTCGGCGTCGCGCTGATGCCCGGCGCTACCGTGATGCTGGGGAGCATCATGTTTATGCCTCGCGACGAGCGGGCAGCGCTTCTCGGCTGGTTCACGCACAGGTCGGGTGTTCTGTCCGACCCCCGGTTCGTCGATGCCGTGCGGCTCGCCGCCGAGAGTGCGGACGATGCGGGCATGGGGCTACTGCGGGTTCCCCCTCAACTGCATGCGCTCTTGGGGTCAGAGGGTCTCGGAATTCTCGGGGTCGGTACTTCGGCGGCGGTTGTGACGGGAGCCGCCCGAAGTGTGGGCGCTCTGCGAGAGACCCCGGTGCAGGTTGAGGCGCGAAAGACGATCACCACAAGCGTGCCGAAGTCGTTTGCAGATCACGCCTCCCGAGTGCCGACGGGCGAGGAACAGATTACGGTGGAGCGCTATGTCATCCCGGGCGAAGCCGACCGGTTCGTCGTCTACATCGGGGGAACGAGGGATGGCGGGCTTGAGTCGACGACGGAACCCTTCGACATGACGAGCAACCTCTCCGCAGTGGGGATGGGCGATTCCGGGTCGCTCAGATCCGTTGAGCTGGCGCTGGCCGACGCGGGCGTTACGGCGGAATCACCGATCACCTTCGTGGGGTACTCGCAGGGCGCCACGACGGCGACGGTTCACGCAGACTCCGGCAACTACAACACCGTGGGGCTCCTCACACTGGGCAGCCCGGCGATGGACCTCCAGCGATCGGACGCCGTGCACGTGGCGTTGGAGCACGACGAGGACGTAGTCACCGCCACGACCGGCTTTCACAAGAGCAACGACACCATTGTGGCGAGCCGCGCCGTCTTCGATGGTGGGGATGTGCCCCACGGCGTGCTGCCCGCCCACGACATCGGTCTCTATATCGAGACTGCAGCGCTCGTTGACGCGTCTCACGAGGCGCGACTGACGAAAGCGGAGGAGGTGTTCGCCGGGTTTTCGCGCGGGGCAACGCGCGTGGAGTCAACCGACTACCGGGCTACCCGCATCCACGCCGGGAGGACGAGTTCTTAGGGGCGCTTCTCGCCACCAAACATGGGCCACAAGACGATGGAGATGAGCCAACTGAACAGCGACAGCACGACGGCCCCCAGCACGCCCCACCAGAAGCCATCGACGATGAGACCGAAGCCGAAAAGGCCAGACACCCAGGCGGACAGCAGCAGCATGAGGCCATTGACGATGAGGGAGATGAGGCCGAGCGTGAGGATATAGAGCGGGAAGGCGACGATGCGGATAGCCGTGCCGACGAAACCGTTCACGACCCCGAAGATGAGTGCCACCAGCAAATAGGTGAGCACGGTGGCAAAGTTATCGCCCGGATCGTAGGAGACGACGCTGACGCCGGCCACGAGGAGGGTGGTGAGCCACAGGGCGAGCGCATTGATGACGAGTCGAATAAGAAAGCGGGCCATGGCACCACTATGCAGCAGACCCCGGCCTCGATCAATAAAGTGGGGAGAGTGAGCCCAGCAACCGAGCCCCCCGTGCGCATCCGTCCCGAGATTTTGCAGAGTGTCGCCTATCAGCAGGGCAAGCAGGCGCCAGCGGAGGCCTTCAAGCTGTCATCCAACGAGAATCCCTACCCCACGCATCCCGCCGTCATGGCTGCGATCGCCTCCGCCACGCCCAATCGGTACCCCGATGCCCTTGCCACTGAGCTTCGAGAGCTGCTCGCCGAACGCTACGGTGTCGCCGTGGACGAGGTGCACGTCGGCGCTGGTTCGGTGTCGATCCTTGCTCAGCTGATCTCCGCGGTCGCCGGCCCCGGTGATGAGGTCCTATTCTCCTGGCGCTCGTTCGAGGCCTACCCCGGTCTGGTCACGGTCGCCGGGGCCACGAGCGTAATGGTGCCCAATCGGGCGGATGCGGGCCACGACATCGACGCGATGATCGCGGCCGTGACTCCCCGCACGAGGGCGATAATCGTGTGCTCGCCCAACAACCCGACGGGCACCATCGTCACCCGCGCGGAGTTCGAACGGCTCATGGCCGCCGTCCCCTCCGACGTTCTCGTCATGCTCGACGAGGCCTACATCGAGTTCACGCGAGACGAGGATGCCGTGCGCGGCACGGACTACCTGGGCACGCACGCAAATCTGGTGGTGCTGCGCACCTTCTCCAAGGCCTACGGGCTTGCCGGGGTTCGCATCGGCTATGCCCTCGGCAATAGCGCGATTTTGGCGGCGGCCCGCACGGCCGCGATCCCGCTCTCGGTGACCGAGGCCGCTCAGCGGGGGGCCGTGGCGGCACTGCACTATGAGGCGGAGATCATGGAGCTGGTCGACACCATCGTCGAGCGGCGCGACAGCGTGTGGCACAGCATGCGGGAGCTCGGCCTCGAGGTTCCCCAGCCGCACGGAAACTTCGTCTGGTTCGCCGCTCCTGGGCGGGCTGCAGAGGTGGCAGAGGTGTTTTTGACCCACGGAATCGTGGCTCGTGCGCTCGGCAATGATGGTGTCCGGGTGACCGTCGGCGAAGCAGAATCTGTGGATAAACTCCTAAAGGCTTCGGCTGAGGTTGTGGGCATGCTACCGACGGCACCCCATATGACCGCGTTAGATTAGGAACTTGTCTGCGCCGCCCCGGCGCGCATCCCTCCCCCGATTCGCAAGAACAGCGAGGTCAGCACGTGGCTCAAGCCCCCACAATGGTGCAGTTACTCTCACCAGAGGGTGTGCTTTCTCGAGACGGCGTCGCCGAGGAATATCTCACCTACATCGATGCCCTCGATGACGATCAGTTGCGCCGGTTTCACCGGGACATGGTCATTGCACGCACGTTCGATATCGAGGCAGAGAACCTGCAGCGCCAGGGCAAGATGGCGCTCTGGCCACCGTGCCGTGGCCAGGAGGCCGCCCAGGTGGGTTCCGCCCACGCAGCCCGGCCGCAGGACCACATCTTTCCCTCCTATCGTGAGCACGCCGTCGGCTATGTTCGGGGCCTTGACCCCGTCAACATCGTCACGATGCTGCGCGGCAACACGCACGGCGGCTGGAACCCTGCCGAGACCGGAAACTTTCATCTCTACACGCTCGTCATCGGCTCGCACACGCTGCATTCGACCGGATACGCAATGGGCATCGCCCTCGACGGCGCGATGGGCACGGGCGACAGGGACACAGATCAGGCCGCGATCGTCTACTTCGGCGATGGGGCGACCTCGCAGGGCGATGTGAGCGAGGCGTTCGTGTTCGCGGCGAGCTATCAGGCACCCCAGGTCTTCTTCTTGCAGAACAACGGGTGGGCGATCTCCGCCCCTGTTTCGGTGCAGTCACGCACCCCGCTGGTTGAGCGCGCCGCCGGATTCGGGCTGCCCAGTGTGCAAATCGACGGCAACGATGTGCTCGCGAGCTACGCCGTCGCGGCACATGCTCTCGACGAGGCGCGCGCGGGGAACGGCCCGCAGTTCATCGAGGCCATGACCTATCGGATGGGCGCCCACACCACATCCGACGACCCCACCAAATACCGCGAAGACGCCGAGACGGAATCGTGGATCGCCCGGGACCCGATCGCTCGGTTCGAGACGTACCTGCGGGGCCGTGGCGAGACGGACGCGTTCTTTGCCAGTACGGCAGAAGAGGCTGCGGATGGCGCGGCCGATTTTCGCAATCGCACTCTTGCCCTGCAGAACCCCGGGATTGGCACCATGTTTGACCACGTCTATTCCGAACCACATCCCGTGATCGATGCGCAAAAACAGTGGCTCATCGACTACGAAAACTCCTTTGGCGGTGACGCATGAGCGACCCCATCCAGGAGATGCCCTTCGCGAGGGCGCTGAATGCTGGCCTGCGCAAGGCAATGGAAGACGACCCCAAGGTTCTGCTCATGGGCGAGGACATCGGCCCGCTCGGCGGAGTCTTTCGCATCACCGAGCACCTGCAGCGCGACTTTGGCCCCCGGCGGGTCATGGACACCCCGCTCGCGGAATCCGGCATCGTCGGAACCGCGATCGGCCTGGCGATGCGCGGTTACCGCCCCGTATGCGAGATCCAGTTCGACGGATTCATCTTTCCCGGGTTCGACCAGATCACGACCCAGCTGGCCAAGCTGACAAACCGCCACGAGGGGGCGATCAGCATGCCCGTCGTGATCCGCGTTCCCTACGGCGGGCACATCGGCGCGGTCGAACACCATCAGGAAAGCCCTGAGGCGTATTTCGCTCACACCCCCGGCCTTCGCCTGGTGAGCCCGAGCACGCCGCATGATGCCTACTGGATGATCCAGGAGGCCATCGCCTCCGATGACCCCGTGATGTTCTTCGAGCCCAAGAGTCGGTACTGGCACAAAGGGCCAGTGGACATGGCCGAGAATGCCGTGCCGCTGCACGCAAGTCGCATCGTGCGCACGGGCACCGATGTCACGGTCGTCGGCCACGGCGCCATGGTGAATGTGCTCATGCAGGCCGCCGAACTCGCTGCGGCTGAGGGCATCAGCATCGAAGTCATCGACCTCCGTTCGCTCTCCCCCATCGACTACGACCCGATTCTCGAATCGGTTCGGCGCACAGGCCGGCTTGTGGTTGCTTCCGAGGCACCCGGTTCGGTGAGCGTGTCGTCGGAGATTGCCGCGACGATTGCCGAGAAGGCGTTCTATTCGCTCGAATCCCCTGTGCTGAGGGTTACCGCTTTCGACACCCCGTTCCCTCCTGCAAAACTGGAGGCCATCTACCTGCCCGACGCCGACCGCGTTCTTGAGGCGGTCGACCGGGCGTTGGCGTACTAGCCGCTGGCCCCAACGACAGCTCAACCCTGGCACCGAGACAAGGATCATCGTGAGCAGCTCAGAATTTCTCCTCCCCGACGTGGGAGAGGGCCTCACCGAGGCCGAAATCGTGGCCTGGAAGGTCAAGGCGGGCGACACCGTCGAAATCAACCAGGTGCTGGTTGAGATCGAGACCGCCAAATCCATTGTGGAGCTGCCCTCCCCCTTTGCCGGCACCGTCGCCGCGGTTTTGGTCGAGGAGGGCCAGACGGTCGACGTTGGCACCGCCATCATCTCTGTGACGACCGACGGCGCTCCGGATGACGCGGCGCCAGCTTCGCTCGGCTCGGCCGCCCCCGGCCCAGGTGCGCAGATCATCGCCGACACCGCGGATTCGATCGCGCACGAGAGTGCCGCCGCCGAGGAGCAGCCTGGAGCCGTTCTTGTGGGCTATGGCATTAAGGGTTCCGTGCCCTCGCGCCGCCGTCAGCGCGAGGGCGCCGGCCCGGCGGCGAACGATGCGCCACCTGCCGCTGCGGCACAGACGGCAAGCCGTGCTCCTATGGTGCCGGCGGCATCCGCTGGCCCCGTCGTGGCCAAGCCGCCGATTCGCAAGCTTGCCAAGGATCTCGGTGTCGACCTGACTCTGGTGAACCCCACGGGTCTTGCGGGGGAGATTACGCGCGAGGACGTGGTGCGCGAAGCATCGCAGGCGAGTGTTTTCCGCAACATTCAGACGCCAGCGTGGGGCGAGGAGCGGGAGGAGTACATTCCCGTCAAGGGTGTGCGCAAGGCGATCGCGTCGAGCATGGCCAAGAGCGCTTTTTCTGCTCCGCACGTTGGCCTCTTCGTGGATGTTGATGCAACTCGCACGATGGAGTTCGTCAAGCGCCTCAAGGCGTCGCCCGACTTCGCGGGGGTCAAGGTGTCGCCCATGCTCATCATGGCTAAGGCCATGATCTGGGCGGTTCGCCGCAACCCCACCGTGAACTCGACGTGGACCGACGAGCAGATCATCGTGCACCACTACGTGAACTTCGGCTTTGCCGCTGCTACCCCGCGCGGACTTGTTGTGCCCAACATCAAGGATGCGCAGGAGCTGTCGCTGCGCGAGCTCGCCCAGGCGATCGAGAATATGACCAATGTGGCCCGCGATGGCAAGCTGCAGCCCGCGGACATGGCGAACGGCACGATCACCGTGACGAACATTGGCGTCTTTGGCATGGACACGGGCACCCCGATTTTGAACCCGGGTGAGGTGGCCATCGTCGCCCTGGGCACGATCAAGCAGAAGCCCTGGGTCGTGGACGGCGAGGTTCGACCGCGCTTTGTGACGACCCTCGGCGCGAGCTTTGATCACCGCGTTGTGGATGGGGATGTTGCGAGCCGCTTCTTGGCGGACGTTGCGAGTGTCATCGAGGAGCCTGCGCTTCTGCTCGATTGAGCGGGCCGCGCTCCCTATTGAGAACCATTTTGACAACGGTTATCAATAGCGTTTAGCCTGGGTACTCGGCCAAATCGCGCCGAAAAACCTGAGATAGACAAGGTAACCCCTCTGTGAAGGGCACCACCAACACCCGAACCACGCTCGTCGCCATCACCCTCATCGCGGCGGCGGGCCTCGCCCTCGCGGGCTGTGCTCCCGCGCAGACCGACGATGCAGACACGCTCACGATCGTGGCGTCGACCGATGTGTATGGCGACATCGCCGCGAGCATCGCGGGAGATCGCGCAACCGTCACGAGCATCATCACGGGCACAGCGCAAGACCCCCACAGCTACGAGGCCACAGCCCGCGACCAGCTCGCTCTCTCGCGCGCCGACCTCATCATCGAAAACGGCGGGGGTTTCGATCCGTTCATCGACACGCTTCTCGCCGGGCTCGACTCGAGCGCTCCCGTGCTCACGGCCACCGAGATCTCTGGGCTATTCGACGAGGACGATCACGGCGATGCCGACGATCACGGCGATACCGACAGTCACGGCGACACCGACGGCCATGAGGGCCACGATCACTCCGACGGCGTCAACGAGCACGTCTGGTACAGCTTCGAGGCAATGGACGCTCTTGCGGCGGAGATCGCGCACTCCTTAGAGGAGATTGACCCGGACGGTGCCGACGAATACGCCGCGAACTATGCCGAGTTCTCCGGGGAGATCGACGGCCTGCTCGAGCGTGCCCACGAGATCGGGGCTGCCCATGCGGGAGCTGCCGTTGCCGTCACCGAAGCCGCCCCCCTCCTGTTGTTCAACGAGATTGGGCTCGTCAACGAGACCCCCGCAGAGTTCAGCACCGCCGTTGAAAACGGCACGGATGTTGCGCCTGCCGTGCTGTTGCAGATGAGATCGCTGATCGAGTCGGGAGAGGTCGCTCTGTTGGCCTACAACGAGCAAACGTCGGGAGTGGAAACGGAGCAGTTGGTTTCGCTGGCGCGCGATTCCGACGTTGCCGTCGTAGCTATCGCCGAAACCATCCCCGATGGCCTGAACTACGTTTCGTGGATGGATGAGAACCTCGACAACATCGAGGCGGCACTTGGCTGAGTCACGCGGCGCGCTCGGCGGAGCGGCAAGCGGAGTGCCTGGTGACGCGCACCCAACTAATGTCGACAAGCGCACGGTGCTGAGCCTGCGCTCCGCGACGCTCGCCTACGGCGACAGAGTGCTGTGGAAGAACCTGAACCTGCAGGTCAAGGCCGGCGAATTCATCGCCGTTCTCGGACCCAATGGCACAGGAAAGACGAGCCTGCTGCGCGCCATCCTGGGGCAGCAACGACTCACCTCCGGCACGGTTGAACTGCTCGGAGAGCCCGTGCGGCATGGCAGCCGGTCAATCGGGTACATCCCGCAGCAGAAGCTGATTGAGCAGGGCACGCCCCTCCGCGCAAAGGACCTCGTCACGCTCGGGGTGACGGGGCACCGGTGGGGATTGCCGTTTACCCCCAAGGCAGTGCGCCAGCACGTCGATGAGGTCATCGCGAGCGTGGGGGCCACGGCCTTCGCCAATGTACCCATCGCCACGCTCTCTGGCGGGGAGCAGCAGCGCATTCGCGTTGGTCAGGCCATCGCATCAAATCCGGCCCTCTTGCTGTGTGATGAACCGCTGAGCTCGCTCGACCTCAACCACCAGCGGGTGGTGAGCGACCTTATCGACGACCGCCGCAAGGCCCTGGATGCCGCCGTGGTCTTTGTGACCCACGATGTGAACCCCATTCTCGACAAAGTCGACAGGGTGCTCTACCTCGCCGGCGGCCGGTTTCGCATCGGTACACCGGATGAGGTCCTGCGCTCGGAGGTGCTCTCGTATATGTATGGCACCCCGATCGAGGTAATCCGCACGCGAGGTCGGGTCGCCGTGCTCGGAGCGCCGGAGGGGTACGGCGTGCACAATCACCTCGAACACCACGTCGACGAGGGGAGGCGTCACTAATGGACTTTTGGTCGACGCTATTCAACTTCTCCGACTACGGAGAGCTGCTCTATCTGGTGCGCAACTCCCTGATCGCCGGTGCCGTGCTCGGCGTCGTCGGCGGCCTCATCGGGCCGTTCGTGATGAGCCGCGACCTCGCCTTCGCCGTGCACGGCATAAGCGAGCTTTCCTTCGCTGGCGCCGCCGCGGCGCTGCTCTTTGGCGTCAACGTCGTGGCGGGGTCCATCGGCGGATCTCTTGCCGCAGCGCTCATCATCGGCCTGCTCGGCAACCGAGCACGAGAGCGCAACTCCATCGTCGGCGTGCTGATGCCCTTCGGTCTCGGCCTCGGCATCCTGTTTCTTGCCCTCTACCCCGGCCGCACCGCCAACAAGTTCGGTCTTCTCACGGGCCAGATCGTCTCGGTTGACAACCCGCAGCTCGGGTTGCTCGTGGTCATCGCCGCGATCGTGATCGCGGGATTGGTCATCATGTGGCGGCCGCTCACCTTCGCCAGCGTCGACCCGGATGTTGCGCGCGCCCGCGCGGTGCCCGTCACGGCAATCTCGATCGCCTTCATGGTGCTGCTGGGTCTTGCAACGGCCATCAGCATCCAGATCGTCGGAGCCCTTCTTGTGCTGGCCCTGCTGGTGACGCCCGCCGCTGCTGCGATGCGGGTGACGTCCTCTCCCCTGCTCACGCCGGTGCTGAGCGTGATTTTCGCGATGGTCTCGGTGGTGGGCGGCATCATGCTGTCGCTCGGGGGAGCGCTGCCGATTAGCCCCTTTGTCACCACGATCTCGTTCGCCATCTATGTCGCCTGTCGCATCATCGGCCGGTACCGCGACAGCCGTGGATTGGGCGCGCGGGGGGCACGCAAGCCTTCTGCGCCAACGGCCCCTGTTACGGCGGTGTCATGACCAAGCGAAATACCTGGCAGAGGGAGGCCGTGAGAGTCGCTCTGGCCAACAACGACGGTTTCGTGAGTGCCCAGAACCTGCACGGCGCGTTGCTCGAATCGGGTACGGCGCTGGGGCTCGCGACGGTCTATCGCTCCCTCGCGAGTCTCGTGGCCGATGGTTCGGCCGACGTTCTGCAGCGGGATGGCGAGAGTCTCTACCGCGCGTGCACTCTGGGCAAGCACCATCATCACCTCATCTGCCGCAGTTGCGGCATGACGGTAGAAATCCAGGCGGATGCCGTGGAGCGGTGGGCGCAAACCGTCGCAGCAGAGCACGGCTTCACCCGCCCGGAGCACGTCGTCGACGTGTTCGGCCTGTGTGCGGAGTGCAGCGCCGCGGGCTAACGTGGCCCCAAGTTGCCGTGATCGCGGCGATCACGTAGTGTTGAACGTTGCGTGGCGGTATCTCCGCTCGCTTGTACACAATCCCTTCTCCAGAAATGCAGAGGGGTCACGTGTGCCGACAAGAGATCTTGGGTAAGGCAGACCGCCTTACGGTATTGAGAAAGAGGACACCCATGGCAGCAACCTGCCAGGTGACCGGAGCCATTCCCGGCTTTGGGCACAACATTTCACACTCGCACCGTCGTACGAAGCGCCGCTTCGACCCGAACGTGCAGAAGAAGACGTATTACGTTCCCTCGCTTCGCCGCAAGGTGACCTTGACGCTCAGCGCCAAGGGCATCAAGGTGATTGACGCTCGGGGCATCGAGTCGGTCGTTAAGGACCTGCTCGCACGTGGGGAGAAGATCTAATGGCTAAGCAGCAGGACGTTCGTCCGATCATCAAGCTCCGCTCCACCGCCGGCACTGGGTACACGTATGTGACCCGCAAGAACCGCCGCAACAACCCCGACCGTCTTGTGCTGAAGAAGTATGACCCCGTCATCCGCCAGCACGTCGAATTCCGCGAGGAGCGCTAACCATGGCGAAGAAGAGCATGATTGCCAAGAACGAGCAGCGCAAGGTTATCGTCGCGCGCTACGCCGAGAAGCGCGCTGCGCTCAAGAAGGCACTCGTTGACCCCAACTCGACCGACGAGCAGCGCGAAGAGGCCCGCCTGGGCCTCCAGAAGCTGCCCCGCAACGCTTCGCCGGTGCGCGTTCGTGGCCGTGACGCGATCGACGGACGCCCCCGCGGCTTCCTCAGCGAGTTCGGAATCTCCCGTGTTCGCTTCCGCGACATGGCACACCGGGGCGAATTGCCCGGAATTACCAAGTCAAGCTGGTAAGTTCGGGCAGGAAAACAAGGCCATCCGGTCTGACGTTCCATGCCAACTAATCGAGATACAACGACTGTTCTCATGAGCAGCCATGTTTGTACTGCAGAGCACAACGTCCTGAGGAGGACTCTAAATGGCTGACAAGTCACTCAACCGCACCGAGCTCGTCGCTGCTGTCGCAGCTGCCTCCGGCCAGAGCCAGGCCGCCGTCAACTCGACGCTCGACGCCCTCTTCTCCACTGTTGCCGAAGAGGTCGGCAAGGGCACGAAGATCACCATCCCCGGATGGCTTTCCTTCGAGCGCACCCACCGTGCCGCCCGTGCGGGCCGCAACCCCTCCACCGGTGAGGCGATTCAGATCGCTGCCGGCTACGGCGTTAAGGTCAGCGCTGGCAGCAAGCTCAAGGCTGCAGCCAAGTAGCATCTGCTTCTCAATCAAAGGCGTCCACCGAAAGGTGGGCGCCTTTGGTGCTTAACGGGGCTCGCGTGAGCCCTCGGCTGAGCCATCGAGTGCCGTGCGCTCTCGCAGCTCACGACCCTGATCGATCAGTGCCTGATCCTTCTTCTCGTTCTTCTCGATCTGCCGGGTGTCCCTCGGCGGCAATTGGATGGCCTCCTCGGCCTCAATGCCGCCCTGCAGCTCGCGCCCTCGTTCAAGTTCAGCGTCGAACTCGGCCCCGAACAGCAGCGCCAGATTCACGATCCAGAGCCAGAGGAGAAGCACGATGACCCCGCCGATGCTGCCGTACGTGGCGTTGTAGTTGGCGAAGTTTGACACGTAGAAGAAGAAGCCGAGCGAGGCGAGCGCCAGCACGATGAGACCGACGAGTGCCCCGGGGCTGATCCACCGAACCTTTGGTTGCTTCACGTTGGGGGTCGAGTGATAGAGCACGGCGACAAGCAGCACCGCGAACGCCACGACGACGGGCCACTTGACGATGTTCCACACCGTGACCACCGCAGCGCTCAGCCCTAGGGCCTCCCCGATCGCGTCGGCGACGGGACCGGAGAGCAGCAGCAACACCACGATGATGATGGCGATGACGAGCAAGACAACGGTCACGATGACCATCACCGGGCGCAGCTTCCAGATCGGCCGACCCTCCTCAACCTCGTAAACGTTGTTCATGGCCACAGAGAAGGCCGTCACGTATCCGGAGGCCGACCAGAGGGCGCCGCCGAGACCGACGACAAAGGCGAAGCCAGCCGCTGGCGCTTCGGCCAATTGGGTCAGTGGACCTCTGAGGGTGTCGACGACAGACTCGTCTGCGACTGTCGCTAGTGACGCCAGCAGGGCCTCCACCGTCTGCTCCCCCTGCCCAAACAGTCCGAGCGTCGACACGAGAGCGAGCAGGGCGGGAAACAGGGACAGGAGGGCGTAGTAGGTGAGGCCGGCCGCCAAATTTGTGCAGTGATCCTGCGAGAACTCCCGCAGAGTTCGCTTGAACACGTAGCCCCATGCAGGCCGAGCGACGTCGGTGGGGCCGTCCGGCTTGCGCGAATCGTCGGGTGGTGGGGCGTCTTTTTTGCGCCGAGTGGGTGATGCCGCTGGCGCGTTATTCGATGCCGCCGATTGTGGAGTCTTGGCCATGGGATGCCTCCTTTGGTCGCCTCGCTCAACATCGTTACTTGTGCACCCAGCCTCGACCCGTCCTGGATTCGCCCGGTATGTGCGCATGCTGCGCCACCATGACTGTGATTTCAAGGGTTTGCGCCTCGAATGAGGAGAAGCGGAGCATTGATCGGGACCGAAGTCGGAATGTGTGCAATCTCAACGAGTGCAAGCTCACTTAAGGACGGTACATCGTGGAAACGAATATTGGAGCGGCGACGGCAGGGACTGCAGGAGGGGTGGGGCAGCCCCAGCAGGGCTCAGCCGCAGATGCGGCAAAGAAAGAAGCCGCTGGTGTTGCCGCGCACGCAGGAGAAGCGGGTGGCAAGGTCGCAGGGACCGCCAAGGATGAGGCCGCGAATGTGGCTAAGGAAGTCGGAACCCAGGCGAAGAACCTGTTGAGCGAGGCGCGATCACAGGCGGTGAGTCAGGCATCGGAGCAGCAGGCCAGGGTCGCTTCGGGCCTCAGATCCATCAGCGATGAGTTCTCAGCAATGGCCGACGACCGCCAAGACTCCGGAGTCGCGGGGCAGCTCGTGGGCCAGGCGGGGAGTAGGGCCGCGCGCGTCGCGGACTGGCTAGAAGCGCGCGAGCCGGGTGACCTGATTAATGAGGTCAAGGAGTACGCGCGCCGCAAGCCCGGTGTCTTCATTGCCGTGGCGGCGATTGCAGGCGTGGCGGCTGGCCGCCTAACCAAGGCAGTGATGTCGGCGGATTCTGACTCTGATCGCAGTAGCGCACCGAAACCACCGCCCCCTGCTACCACTCGACCCGGTGCGGACTCCGTTGGCTCAGCTGGCATGCCGGGAACGGTGCCCGGCGCCTCGGCGGCGGCACCGAGGAGTACGGGGACGACGCCATGACCAACGCAGATCCTGGGTGGAAAGCAGAAGAGGGGCCGCGATCTACGCCAGAGGATCCACCGAAACAATCGCTCGGCGACCTCATCACCGAGGTCACCCGCGACTTCTCGACACTGATGCGCCAGGAGCTCGACCTAGCCAAAGCGGAGTTCCGCGAGAGCGCCAAGCGCGGAGGAAAGGGTGCTGGCATGCTCGGCGGTGCCGGTGTCGCCGGCAACCTCGCGCTGTTTTTTCTCTCGATCGCGCTGTGGTGGGCACTCGGCGAGCTGATCGGCAACGGCTGGTCTGCCCTGATCGTGGCCGTGCTGTGGGGAATCATAGCCGCCGCCCTCGCTGCCGCCGGGCGCAAAGCGATCAAGTCGGTGCGCGGTATGCCGCAGACGGTTCAAACAATGAAGAACATTCCAGAAACACTGAAACCGAACGAGGATAACTCATGACTACCAATGACCCGGACGCCATTCGCGACGACATTGAACGCACCAGGAGCGAACTGGGCAGCGACGTCGATGCATTGGCCGATAAAGTGACGCCGTCAAAGATCGTCGGTCGCCAGACCGACAAGGTAAAAGCAGCCGTCGGCGGTGTTCGCGAACGTGTCTTCGGAGTCGCGCGGGATGCTCGCCATAGCGCGAGCGATCTCGGCGATGGGGCATCGCAACTGCCGCAGAAAGCGCAGAAGCTGGCCGAGGGCAACCCCCTCGCTGTTGGCCTCATCGCGTTCGGCGTCGGCTGGCTCGCCTCCTCGCTCATCCCCGCGAGCGACAAGGAATCCGAGTGGGGAGGGATGATCAAGGAGAAGGCGGAGCCCCTCGTCGGCGAGGCGAAAGATGCCGCCAAAGCCGTCGCCGAGGACATGAAGGAGCCGGCGAAACAGGCTGCGGATTCCCTCAAAGAGACCGCTAGCGAGGCGATGGGTCACGTCAAGGACGAAGCGACCGGAGCCGCATCGGAGGTCAGAGACCACGGCACGTCTGCAGCTCAGCACGTGAAGGAGCAGGGAACCCAGCCCTAGGGCATTTTCCCTTGCGCGCTCACCTAGGCTTGATAGGTGATCAGGCTTGTACGCGTCGTCGGCCCAGCCGTCCTCATTGCCGTTGCCTTTGCGGCCATGTTTATGGCCCTTGCCTTCGGCGGTGGGGCGGATGCTCCGCCGATCAGTGACCCGGGCGAGGCAGTCCGTTACGGACTGCCCGCGGCGAAGCTCATCGTCAATCTGGGGGCATCCGTTGCCATCGGGGCGTTGGTTCTTGCGTGTTTTGCTCTCACGCGCGATGAGCCCGCATGGAACACCACGATCGACATCGCGTCGGCGGGCGCGGCAGTGTGGGCCGTTGCTTCGGCCGCGACGGGCTTTCTGACCTTTCTCAACGTCTATCAGCAGCCCATCTCAACCGACCCTGCGTTCGGACGGGTGCTGAGCCAGTTCATCACGGGCACTGAGCTGGGCATGGCCTGGCTTATTACTGTGCTTATCGCCGCCGCCGTCACCGCCCTGTGCTTCGCCGTGCGGCATCCAACCGCAGTGGCGTTCGTCACGGTCTTGGCGGTTGCCGGACTCGTGCCGATGGCCACACAGGGCCATGCCGCAGGGACGGCAGGGCACGCGGCCGCCGTCAACGCACTCGGGCTTCACCTCGTGTTCGCAGCCGTGTGGCTTGGCGGTCTTGTCACGATGACCCTCCTGCAGCGCCGCCTCGACGACAAGCGCCTTGTCACGGTGTTGTCGCGCTATTCGACAATCGCGTTGCTGTGCTTTGTGCTCGTGGCAATCTCGGGCTATGTCAGCGCCGCGCTTCGCGTCGGGGAGTTGGATGCCCTCTTCACCCCCTACGGCGTGCTGGTGATCGTGAAGGTGCTCGCGCTGCTGGCGCTCGGTCTTATCGGAATGGTGCATCGACGCTGGATCATCGCGCGGCTCGCCTCCGGAGCATCCAGGGGCCTGTTCTGGTGGCTTGTGGTGGCAGAGCTGGGCTTTATGGGAATCGCCTCGGGGGTCGCCGCTGCGCTGGCGCGCACGGCCACACCGGTCGCAGAGGAGATCGTGGTCTTCACGCCGGCAACGATGCTCACGGGTGAGCCGTTGCCGAGCCCTCTCACGGCGATGAGCTTTCTTACGGAGTGGAAGTTCGACGTGCTGTGGACCATGGTGTGCGTGATGCTCGCCTTCTTCTACCTTGCCGGGGTGTGGCGTCTTCGGCGCAGAGGAGACAAGTGGCCAGTGCTGCGTACGGTCAGCTGGCTCGCGGGGCTCGCGCTGCTCTTCTACGTGACCAACGGCGCACCGAACGTGTACGAGAAGTACCTGTTCAGCGTGCACATGCTCGGCCACATGGTGCTCACGATGATGATTCCGGTGCTGCTGGTGCCCGGCGCCCCCATCACGCTGGCAATGCGAGCCATTCGCAAGCGCACCGACGGCAGTCGCGGCGTGCGCGAGTGGTTGCTGTGGGCGGTGCAGTCGCGGTATGCCGCCTTCTTGACCAACCCGATCGTGGCCGCGGTGCTCTTTGCCGGTTCGCTCTGGCTCTTCTACTACTCTCCCCTGTTCCGCTGGGCCACGACCGAACACCTCGGGCACCAGTGGATGATCGTGCACTTCTTGCTCACGGGATACCTCTTCGTCATGGTGCTCATTGGGGTCGACCCCATGCCACACAGGGCGCCGTACCCAATGCGGCTACTGCTGCTGCTGGCAACGATGGCCTTCCACGCCTTCTTCGGGCTCGGCATCATGATGGGTACCGGCCTGCTTCTCGCCGACTGGTATGGCGCTATGGGCTGGGGAACGGATGCCCTGGTCGATCAACAGACCGGCGGCGGAATCGCCTGGAGCGTCGGGGAGATCCCCACGATCATCTTGGCCATCACGGTGGCAATCTCGTGGTCGCGTAACGACGACAAGGTCACCCGCAGACTCGACCGCAAGGCCGATCGCGACGGCGACGCTGACCTCAACGCCTACAACGACATGCTTGCCCAGCGCGCAGCGCGTGACGAAGCCGAGGATGCGACGCACGACCCAGCTCGTCGGTAGCTCTGCGACCCGCTTCTCGCTCGGTGCAGCGTTAGCTGGGTTCCATGGGGGTGAGGATGAGGCCTCCGTCGCTCGTGAACGTTGCGAGGTATGACACGCTGAAGCTCACGTCTTCTTTGAGCCGAGTGACCGTGCCGTCGAACAGTGAGCGCACGTCGACCGAGAGACGGGCCAGCCCGAGAGCGGGTTCGATGAGCCAGGTGCCGAGCTGCTCGCCGGCGACGATCGACACGACGGGGTAGTCGACGATCGCCCACTGAGGCAGGCCGTCAATGCGATCAGAAATCGATTTGCCGAATGGGCATCCGGTGGGCAGCAGCACCTTCTGCGCAGCACAGCCATCGAGCTGGGCCTCGAGCTCCCGCTGCACGGAGCCGATGAACTCGGCGCTCGCATGCACCTCGAGCGTGAACTGCTCGGATTCGCCCGGGCGCAGAATGAGCGCGGTCTGAGGCTCGGCGACCAGATAGGTGGAGTTGTGGCTGATCGACAGTGCCGAGGGAACGAGAACCGCAAAGGACGTTGGCTGGCCAGGACCATTCACGGCGACGGCCGAGATGCCGTTCGACTCGAACTCCACGGTGTTGAGCGGGGTGATTTCTAGGGTTGTGAGCGGCGATTGGGCGAACGACCAGGCGGAGAAGAAGGCCAGATGGATGCCCGTGCGCTCGACGATAAAGGTCGAGGTCTGCGGTGTGCCGTCGAGTTCATAAGAGTAGGAGAGGGCATGGGTGCCATCGTCTCGAGCGTCGTCGTCGACCAACTTGATGTTCTCAAGGGAGGCGAGGGCCTCGCGAACCAGGAGGGCAGTGCTCGGCACACTCGTGGGGGTAGCGGCCTCGGGTTGCCCCGCCCCCGCCTCCGCTGGGCCCGGACTCGGAGCGGTTCCCTGAGCTTCGGTGTCGGCGCGTACTTCGTCGGCACGCACTTCGTCGGTGGAGTCGCCGCTCGCCCTGACACCGGGCATGGCCAGCGCCGCTTGAAGATCGTGGCGGGCGACGGCATTGAGGTAGCTCGAGACGAATCCAGAGGCGCTGAACACCGTGGTGTTGAGCGCGACCACAACGGCGATGAAGGCAACGAGGAGAATGCCGAAGAGCACGGATGCCCGGATGAGAATTCGGCGGCGCGGGTCAGCAGATTCCTCCCCAGATTGCACCGTCATGAGGCCATCCTAGACGGAGGCTCTCGGCTACTCCTGGGGTGAGGGGGCGGTAGATTAGACCAGGTGATTATTGCGGGGAGGGGACTCGAATGAGCGATCTGACCCTGTCCGCTGAACAGGCAGCGGTGTTCGACACGATTGAGAACACGCGCGAGAACATCTTTGTAACCGGTCGTGCCGGAACCGGAAAATCCACTCTGCTCAACCACCTCTCGTGGAACACGTCGAAGCAGATCGTCATCTGTGCCCCCACCGGCGTCGCTGCCCTCAATGTGGGTGGCCAGACCATCCACTCGCTGTTTCGTCTGCCGATTGGCGTGATCGCCGATCACGAGATCGAGCAGGGGCCAGAGCTGCGCAAGCTCCTCAACACGATTGACACCCTCGTAATTGACGAGGTTTCGATGGTCAACGCTGACATGGTCGACGCGATGGACCGCAGCCTGCGTCAGGCGCGGCAGCGCAAGAACGAACCCTTCGGCGGCGTTCAGGTCGTTCTCTTCGGCGACCCCTACCAGCTCGCCCCCGTGCCGGGCGATGCTGATGAGCGCGCCTACTTTGCCGACACCTACCGATCGATGTGGTTCTTTGACGCCAAGGTGTGGAACGAGACACAGCTGCGCATCTTCGAGCTGCAGGTCATCCATCGCCAGCACGAAGAGGCGTTCAAGTACATGCTCAACGCCGTGCGGCACGGCATGGTCACTGCTGAGATTGCCGGGCAGCTCAACGAGGTGGGGGCGCGGCCGGCTCCCGTTGACGACGCGATTACCCTCGCAAGCCGCAACGACACCGTCAACCGCATCAACGCCAGTTCGCTCGCCCGACTGCCCGGCCGCTCACGCACGGCGACAGCCGAGGTCAACGGAGACTTTGGTGGGCGCTCATACCCGGCGGATGAAAACCTGCAGCTCAAGGTGGGGGCCAGGGTCATGTTTTTGCGTAACGACCCCGATCAGCGCTGGGTCAATGGCACCGTCGGCACCGTCTCGCGAATCGACAACACCGTCAAGGTGATGGTCGACGGGGACGAGCACGAGGTGCTTCCGGCCGTGTGGGAGAAGATCAAGTACAGCTACTCGGCGACGACAAAACAGCTCAGGCGCGACATCGTGGCGGAGTTCACCCAGTTTCCCCTGCGCGCAGCCTGGGCCGTGACGATCCACAAGTCACAGGGCAAAACCTATGACCGCGCGATCGTCGACCTCGGTGCGCGCTCGTTCGCTCCGGGCCAGACCTACGTGGCCCTCAGCCGCATCGCGTCGCTCGACGGTCTCTATATGAGCAGACCGCTGCGGCCATCCGACATCATCGTGGACGACAACGTGCGCCGATTCATGTCACAGGCAGCCACGGTGCCGGGTATCGCCGCGTCCTAGGCGGCGGCGGTTGCGGCCTTCTGAGCATCGAGGTCAAAGAAGAGGTCGGTGTTGAACTGGTAAGCAACCAGGACCTCGTCGATAACGCGGCCCCGCTCTTCTTCAGTCCACTCGATCGAGTCGAGGGCCGCCCGGTAGGCATCCTTGAACTCGGCCGGAGACTCGATCTCGGCGAAGCTATAGAAGGCAACGCCCTCAGCGCCGAGGCCGAAGTGGCGCTGCATGAGCTTGCCGATGTGCTGGCCGCCCGAGAGATCGCCGAGGTACCGCGTGTAGTGGTGGGCGATGACGCCGCCGGTCCAGTCGGCAACCTCGCGCATCCGCTCGCAGTAGCGAACCGTGGCGGGCACCGGGCTGATGCGGTCGCGCCATCCCTCGCCCATGAGGTGATCGAGGTCTGCTTCGATCGCGGGCATGCGCACGAGCTCTGCAGAGAAGAGGGCGCTCGCGTCGGGATCGCTGGCCTTAGCGGCGGCGATCTCCTCGAGGACCTCGTAGATGAAGAAGTGCTGCACGACGAGCTGGGTGTAGTCGTCGAGCGTGCCTTCGCCCTTCATGAGGTTCGTCATGAATCCCGCGCCCTCGCTTTCGCCGTGGCTGGCCCACGTGCGTTCGCGTAGGGCCTGAGAGAAGGGGATGAGGGTCACAGCGGTACTCCAAAGGCTAGTTAGGTGACCCTAATACTAGCAATGGGCCGACACGGTGTCAGTACGTTTCTTCAGTTACGCAGGCCTCTCGAGCAACAAAATGGCCAGCCACGAGAAGCCCAGTGGCGCGCAGGTGACCCTTAGTGGGGGCGCGGTTCGAGCCCCAAGCGCTCGCACGCCGAGTCGTAGAGCACGACGATCTCGCGGCGGATCTCGGCCCGCTCCGAAATAGCGGTCGACCACGGAACCTCGAGATCGTGCGTCACGCTGTCGGCGACGTAGCTCCACCGACCCCCGTTTTCGTCGAGGTCGGTCATTGTTGCCGACGCTGCGGCAGCATTCCCGAAGGCTCGGGCGATGAGCACGTTGTCGTCACGGTGGTCGTCGTTCATGTGGTGAAGAACTGCGGCGACCACATCGGCAGAAAAAACTGGCATGAAATATACGGTACCGGTGTCTTGGGTGCGCCACGATGGAGTATGGCTATCACTCCCGACACCAAAGACTGGACCTGGGTGCTGACCACCCCGTGCCCGGAATGCCACTTTGACGCTTCTACGTTTGGTTCTGGCGACGTGCCCGACATGATTCGGGCGAACGCTGCCGCGTGGCCGCGCCTGCTCGACAGGCCGGATGTTGTCGCACGGCCCAACGACGTCACCTGGTCGCCGCTCGAATACGCCGCGCACGTTCGTGATGTGTATCGGCTATTTCACGAGCGGCTCACCCTCATGCTCACGGAGATCGACCCACAGTTCGCCAACTGGGATCAGGATGCTACGGCGATTGCCGATAAGTATGCGGAGCAAGATCCCGCCACGGTCGTGAAAGAGCTCGCTCAGGCGGGCGAGTCGATCGCCGACGAGTTTGCGGCGGTGCGGGGTGAGCAGTGGTCGCGCACGGGTCGGCGCTCGGATGGCGCCGTCTTCACGGTCGAAAGCTTCGCCAAGTATCTGCTGCACGACGTGGTGCACCACGTGTGGGACGTGACCCCCACGAGCATGGGAGGCCGCGCGGTTGACTAGACGTGCGCAAGCTCCGCCCGGAGGGGCCATTCCTGGTTGTCCAGGATGAACTGAGCACAGGCGCCGGTGGTGGAGTTGACCACGATCGGTGCCATGAGGTTGGTGGTGGTCGTTCCGTCGAGGCCGGGGTTCGCCACCACAAGCACGAGGGCGTCGTCGGCAGAATCTAGGGCGAGGCTCGCCGCCTGCTGATCGCTGATCTCGGGGTTATACGCCGGCAGGTAAACCCCGGCGTTGAGCACATAGAGCCGCTGTTCGCTGGCGCCAACGGCACGCAGGGTGAACAGACCCATCGCCCCGGCAACTTCTTCGAGAAGAAAGTCGACGTGAGGGGCGAACCCGGGCGGCGGAACCACGAAGGTCAGCGCTGCGGCGCTCATCGCAGAAAGTCCATGAGCGTGGGCTGAAGAACGCGGGCCGAAACGGCGAGGGCCGACTGGTAAGAGACCTCTTGAGCCTGTAGGTCAAGGATCGCCCTGCCGAGGTCGAGGTCTTCGATCTCGGACCGCTGCGACTCGAGGGCAATAGCCTTCGACATCGTGGTCTCCTCCGCTTTCATCACCTGGGAATGCCGTGTGCCGACCGTGGCCCACTCTCCCTTGATCACTTCAAGTCTGGCATCGATGTCAACGAGCTTGACTCCCACGTTGGTACCGCCCCGCAGGTCGGCGACAATCGAGTCGACGAGCGCGAACACCGAGGCTGCACCCTGCCCGAAGACGGTGGTGCCATCGGAATCGACGCGAACGAGCGAGTGCCCGTCGATGCGACGCTCGACGGAGCTGCCTGGCGCACCACTGAAGGCGAGGCCGTCGGGGCTGGCGGGGTCTGCGACGAACGCGGCACCTGCGTTGGAGCTGCCGGCGAAGATTGTGCGGCCGAGGTAGGTGCTGTTGGCCTGTACGAGGAGGTCTTCTCGCAGGCTTTCGAGCTCGACGGCGATCGCCTCCTTCGCGGTCGGCGACATTGCGCCGTCGTTGGCGCCCTGCACCGTGAGGTCGCGCACGCGGTTGAGAAGGCCGGTGACGTTGCTGAGGGTGGAATCAACGGTGGAGAGCCACCCGAGCCCGTCGGAGATGTTGCGCTTGTACTGGTCTGTTGACGCCTGTTCCGCGCGCACGAGCAGGGAGTTGGCCGTGCCGATGGGGTCGTCGGAGGGACGGCCGATGCGCTGCAGGTTTGTCGCCTTCTCGCGCACCGCGCCGAGCGTGGCCATTGAGTTCTGCAGGTTCTGCTGCGCTGTGCGCATCAGAAGGGTGCTCGTGGTTCTGGTGATCACGGGTTACCTCCCTACGACGCCGGTGCGGTTGATGAGGGTATCGAGCATTTCGTCGACGGCCGTCATGACCCGGGCGGCGCCCTGATAGGCGAGCTGAAAGCTCAGCATGTTGATGTTCTCTTCGTCGATGTCGACGCTTGAGTGCGCGAGCTGTGCACCGATTGCAGCATTGACCGAAATGGTGGAGAGGTCTGCTTGGTGACCGGCCGTGCGGGATGCGACACCGATTCCCGTAACGATCGTGGACCATACGGCGGAGGGGCCGGATGGGTCGACGCCGATCTGCGAGATCGCGTCGGCGATACCGCCGTTGTAGGCGCCCGCACCGGAGTTCGACGAGGCGATGGTGTCGACCGAGGTGGCGACGACGACAAGGTTGCGGGCGTCGACGACGCCTCCGGCCCAGCCGAAGAAATCGAGGTTGGTCGAACCGTTGGCGGTTTCTCCCGTGCGGTGAACTGCATTCACTCGGTCGTGAAGAGAAACGGCGAGGGCGGTGAACGACGCCGCTGCCTCGGCAAGGGAGCCGCCCGTTCGAGTTGCATCTGCGGGGGCGAGTGACGCGATTGCGCCGGCGATCTCGCCGCCATCGAGGGAGATGGGAGTGTCTGGCCGGTGGTTCCACTCGAGTCGCACTGGGTCGCCGGCGCCGTCGGCCATGATGCGCCCGCCGGCCACCGAGATGGGCCTGAACGTGTCGCCGCTCACGATGGCGTTGCCACCGATGAGAACTTCGACCGTGCCGTCGGCGGTTTCGCGCGCCGTTCCTCCCGCGAGCGAGGCGATCGTGGCGGTGAGGCTTGAGCGCTTGTCCATGAGCTCGTTGACCGACTCACCAGCGGCGAGGGCGCTTCGGATGCGGCCATTGAGCCCGGCCACCTGCGAGGCGGCGTCGTTGAGTTCTGCAGCCATGCCATCCGTCTGGGCGCGCAGATCAGACCATTCGGCCGCAATCTCGGTGTAGCCGTTGCCGATGCGGGCAGCGAGAACGCCGGCCTGCTCAAGCAGAACGCTGGCGGATGCTGGCTCACCCGCCCGGTTCGAAACGTCTTGCCACGCGGACCAGAAAGTCTGCAGCTGGTTGGAGATGCCGTTCTTGCCGGGCTCCTGGAGGACGCTCTCGATCGTATCGAGAGCGCTGCTCCGCACGTTCCAGTAGCCAGAGGAGGCGGCGGACGAACGAACCTTGGAGTCGAGAAAGATGTCGCCGAGACGGGCAATGCCCTCGGTGGCGACTCCCTGGCCTACCGTGACGCCGTGGGAGAGGGCGCCCACGTTCGCGAGCCCGCCAATCGAGGAGGTCGTCACGCGCTGCCGGGTGTAGCCCTGGGTGTTGAGGTTGGCGATGTTCTGCCCCACGACATCCAGCCCGTTGCGGGCCGCGGTGAGGGCGGTGTAGGCGGTGTTAAGTCCGCTGAAGGTGCTCATGGTGCCGCCTAGAGTCTTTCGTCGATGAGTCGGGCCCCGGTGCCAGAGTCGTTGGCCTGGCCGGAGGCGTCGTAGGTGCCGGGATCGTTGCCGATCCCCGCAATGGTCTCTTGCGTTGAGCGAAGGGCCGACCGCAGAAACTGCTCGTTCGAGTCGCGAAGCTGGGCGATCTGGCCTGTGAGCTCGGTCATTGCGGTGAGGTGGTTCGAGAAGATCTCTGACCAGGGGCCTTCTGGAGCGTGGTTGATGAGGTCGCGCAGCGTCGCTTCGCCTGGCGCGCCCCATTCTTCTGCGAGGGCAGAAACCTCGACCGTGCGGGTGAGGTTGAGGGGTCGAAGCCGTTCGAGCACCTGCTCGACCTCGCGGGTTGCGTGCTGGAGCCAGCGGGTTTTGCCCGCAGTGAGAAGGAGCTGTTCTTCTTCTAGCTTGAAGAGCAGGAGCTCAAGGAGCTCGCGTTCTCGCCACAGGGTGGCGGACACGTCGTTGGCTCCCACGGTCTCTCCTGTCGTTCGTTTATCGGGGTCACGGCGCACAGCGTCGCAGTCAGCCGCCCGGGTCGGCGCTTGAAGTGGACTATCGGCAAGGCTAGCGGCTCCGTTAGGCGATATATCTGAATCTCTTCGGCAATACCGCCAAGGTGTCCGTCTACCCCAGTTATGGGGATCTGCTCCCCCCTAGGGGGGACAGCGCCCAAAAAAAGTTCATGTGTTGGGTGAGGGTTTGGCCCTATCGCGGGCATAGAGTCGCCGCAGTCGCCGAGATTGCAATCGATCAAAGGCGACAAACAGTTGAGGATCACGGCGGTTGTGGTCACCCGAAGCGGCCCCACCCGGCAGTCTCGACTGGACGTTCGGACCCGAACCAGCACGTCGCTTACCCAAATATGTTCCACACGCTTTTAAGCACAACGGGGGTAATGCTGGTGAATCTCACTGCGCGCAACACACTGGTGGTCGATAATCTGCCACTCGTGGGATATCTGGTTTCTGAGCTCTGCGCTCGGGCCACCCACCTTTCGCGGGACGACCTTGCCTCGGCGGGCGCACTCGGCCTGATCTCGGCCGCCGAGTCGTTCAAGCCCGAGCTGGGCATTCCCTTTGGCGCGTTCGCTCGCAAGCGCATCACCGGCGCCTTCGCCGACGAGCTCCGCGCGGGCGACTGGGCAAGCCGCGGTACCCGCAAGCGCATTAAGCAGACGATGGCGATCGAAGAGCAGCTCATGGCTACCCTCGGCCGCGCTCCCTCTGTTGAGGAGATCGCCGCAGCGCTCGGCGTCGACCGCGCTTCAGCCCAGGAGGCCATGGCGGATGCCGGCCGCACCATGAGCACGCTCGACGAGATCACCGCCGAACTGCTTGTCTCTGAATCGCAGCAGCCAGAAGACACTGTGCTCGAAGCGGAGCGCACCGGATTCCTGCACTCCGCCGTCGACGCGCTGCCCGAGAAGATGCGCCATATCGTCACGGCGATCTACTTTGACGACAAAACCGTCAAGGAGATCGCAGAAGAGATGGGGATCACCCACTCGGCCGTCTCCCAGCAGCGTTCGGAGGCCATCCGCCTGCTGCGCGACGGCATGAACACCCATTTCTCCGACGACGACATCGAACGCGCGCCGGAATCGCGCATCTCTGCCGCGAGTCGCAGCGCCTACCTCGCCCGCCTCGCCGGCCAGGCCACGAGCGGCATGAGCCGAATGTCAACCGCGGGAACGGCGCTCGACCGAACCATCGCATCCTGACGGAGATCGCCACAATTTAAGAATTCCTTCTAACGGATGCCGAACGGCAGCCGATAGCTAGGATTACCGGCCCATGGATGGGCTGGTGAACCACAACCCACATCACGGAGGAAAACACCATGGGTATGCAGATCAACACCAACGTCGCGGCACTCAACTCGTACCGCAACCTGTCCAACACGCAGAACGACCTGTCGAAGTCGCTGGAGAAGCTGTCCAGTGGTCTGCGTATCAACCGTGCAGCGGACGACGCGGCCGGCCTCTCGATCTCCGAGGGCCTGCGCTCGCAGGTCAACGGACTCAACGTTGCCGCTCGTAACGCCCAGGACGGCATCTCGGTCATCCAGACCGCAGAAGGCGCCCTGACCGAGGTTCACTCCATCCTCCAGCGTATGCGTGACCTCGCTGTTCAGGGTGGTAACGACTCGAACAGCCCCGAGGCTCGCACGGCGATCGAGACCGAGGCCGGAGAGCTCAGCAAGGAGCTCTACCGCATCACGGAGTCGACCAAGTTCAACGGCATCAACCTGCTCAAGGGTGCCGAGCTGACGTTCCAGGTGGGTGCCAACGGCGACGCCAACAACGCCATTGCCGTAACCCTCGCCAACGTTGCTACGTCGGTCGGAACGCTTGCGTCCGCTGACGGAACCGCCGCAGGTGTTGGTTTCGACGTTGACAGCAACGGCGTTGCACAGACGACCATCACCGCGATCGACACCGCGATCACGGCTATCTCCACCTCACGCGCCAACCTCGGTGCCGTGCAGAACCGCTTCGAGTCGACGATCAACTCGCTCAACGTCTCGGCGGAGAACCTTGCCGCTGCGGAGTCGCGTATCCGCGACACCGACATGGCAAGCGAGATGGTCAACTACACCCGCGCGAACATCCTGTCGCAGGCCGGCACCGCGATGCTTGCTCAGGCAAACCAGTCGAACCAGGGCGTTCTTCAGCTCCTCGGCTAACCAGCACAGTGAATAGCCAACGCCCGGGGGCGGCGGTGCGCGAGCCTGAATCTCGCTGCACGGCTGCCACCGGGTGTTGGTCACATTCGCGCACCTACATCACACGCACCTAACACCAAATCAGGGGGAGGAAATCATGGGAATTTCGCTTGATGGCCTCGCCAGTGGGCTTCCGACAAAGGAACTCATTGCCTCTCTGATGCAGATCGAAGCGGTCCCCCAGACGCTTCTCAAGAACAAAGCAACCCGCACGACCAGCATCGTCACGGTGCTTCAGGCCCTCAACCAGCGCATCGCTGCTCTGGGAGACCTATCCAAAGCCGCGGCCAAGCCAACGGCGCTCGACCTGCACACCGCGCTGACCAGTTCGGATGGCGCAACGGCCACCGTAGGCAGTGGCGCAGCAGCCGGATCGATCGATTTTGTCGTTGACAAGCTCGCACAGGCGCAGTCCGGTGTCACCGCGGCAATGCGCGAATGGTCGACGCCCCCGGCGCTCACGATCGTGGGCAGCAACGGCACCACAACGGAGATCGCCCCGGCCTCCTCGTCGCTCGACGACGTCGCCAAGGCCATCAATGACGCAGGCGTCGGAGTCAGGGCGCTCAAGGTGGCCTCGGGTTTCGACGGCAGCGGAGACCCACTCTTCAGGCTTCAGCTCACCGGAACCACCACGGGCGCGACCTCTGGGTTCTCGATCTACCAGGGCACTGCGGCAGACGTGGCAGCATCCACGGCCGTCGATGTGTTGGCCTCCCCCGGCGCCGCGATCATCACGGCGGCTCAGGATGCCGAAATCACCCTGTGGGCGGGAACGGCCGCGTCGCAGACGGTGACCTCGGCCACAAACTCATTCGAGGCACTGCTGCCCGGTGTGTCGGTGACGGTGGCCAAAGCCGACCCGAACCCCGTCACTCTTACCGTTGCTCGCGACGTAGAAGGGGCGACCAAGGTCGCTCAGGACCTCGTCACCTCTCTCACGGAGATTTTCTCCTTCATCGACGCCCGCACCAAGGTCTCTATTGGCACCGACGGAGCAACGACCGGTGGAGTCTTCTCGGGCGACAGCACCGTGCGTTCGGCGAAACAGAGCCTGCTCTCGGCGATCTCGATGCCGATCAACGGCCACTCCCCCGCAGATGTCGGCATCAACATCACCAAGCACGGCACCATCGAGTTCGATGCCGAGAAGTTTGCGGCGGCCCTCGCTTCAGACCCTGCCAAGGTTGAAGCCGCAATAGCGGGGCTCTCGAAGCGGGTGGCGGATGTCGCGACACAGCAGTCCGACAAGTACGACGGAGTGTTGACGGCGAAGATCACCGGACAAGAGTCGCTCGCCAAGAGCCTCACGGAGCAGGTTGCAAGCTGGGACGACCGCCTCGCCGCCCGAGAGGCCACGCTCCAGCGCACTTACTCAGCCCTAGAGGTGCGCATGAGCGCCATGAACGCACAAATGACCTGGCTCAACTCTCAGATTGCTTCTCTCCCGAAATCAGGAGGCACGACGAAATGACCATGACAATGGGACACCACTCTCCCCTCGGCGGGCAGCTCGGCGTCGAGCGAGCCAAGCGGGCGGCCTACAACCGCGATGCCGTGCTGTCTGCCTCCCCCGCCCGGCTGCTCACCATGCTCTATGACCGACTCCTGCTCGACCTGCAGCGGGCAGAAGTCGCCCAAGACATCCAGGACTGGGCGGGCGCCTCTGAGCAGCTTCTTCACGCCCAGGACATTCTCACCGAGCTGACCTCGTCGCTGCGGGTTGACGCCTGGGATGGGGCGGAGGGTCTTATGGGCGTATATACCTTCGCCACGCGTGCGCTGATCTATGCCAACACGCATCGCGATGTCGACAGCACTCGCGTGTGCATCCAGTTGCTCGAACCGCTGCGCCAGACCTGGCATGAGGCAGCGGCCCAGGCCCCCGAGTCGGTGACGGCGAGCATCCCGACCGCCCGTGGCACCCTCGGCGTGGCTTAACCACCACCTCGAAAGCACCCCGTGAACCCGACCACGACAAGCCTCCCCTCTGGCACCTTCACCGCCTGGTCCGACACTCTCGACGAGCTCGAGCGCGAACTCACCGTTGCCGACGACGTGAGCCGGGCCAGCGGCAAATGGACTGCGCCTGTAGGGCTTGGTCAGTTGCCGCCGGAACTCGTTGGCAGGGCGCGGGATCTTGTAGAGCGACAGCAGCGGATGCTCGCGCGACTCGATGAGGAACGCCTGGGAACAGGACGCCACCTTGCGGCGCTGCGGAGCGTGCCCACGGCGCAGCTCGTCGAGCGCTCGGTATATCTCGACGTCGCCGGCTGAACTTCGCTGCCTGAACTCTGCCACCTGAAGTCGGCCACCTGAACTCCGCCACCTAACGCCCCAAACATCATCAATTTTGCACAAATGCCTAACGCATTCGACGCGAGGTGCCGATAGCTGAGGAAGAGCAGGGATCGCTCACCTCACAAGGCCATGGATCGGCCGACGTCGAATTCCATGAAACGGGATGCTTGTGTTCGATTCGGTGACCTCACTTGCCCTCGGCAGTGCCCTTGATGGGCTATCGCTGCGCCAGCGCACCATTGCCAACAACATCGCCAATGTGAATACGCCTGACTACAAGGCCAAGCGCGTGCTCTTCGAAGCCGCGCTCGCCGACTCTGTTCGCAGCGGCAACGGAGCCACGACCGCGACAACAGCAGACTCGCTCGAGCCGACGCAGCTCAACGGCAACAACGTCAACCTCGACACCGAGACTCTTTCGAACATCGACACCGTGCTGCGATACCAGTTCGCTGCCCGCGCGGTTGAGGGCCAGTTCACGAGCCTTCGCTCGGCAATGCGCACCAGTTAGGCGGAGAAACGACCATGACATTCGACGCAATCGGCATCGCCGGCACAGCGCTCACCGTTCACCGCAAGTGGCTCGACGCCGTTTCGGACAACCTGGCCAACGTCAACACGGCCGCATCGACCGACGGTGAAGCGTTCCGCGCCCGCTACGTGGTCGCTCAGGCGGGCGAAGGCACCACGGGCGTCTATGTGCAGGGCGCGGCCTACGGCGATGCCGAAGGCCGCCTCGTCTACGAACCGGAGCATCCGCTCGCCGACGAAGCCGGCTATGTGCGCTACCCCGACATCGACCTCGCGAGCCAGATGGGCCAACTCATCATGGCGCAGCGGGGATACCAGGCAAACGCTGCGGTCGTCGACCGGGCGAAGGAAAGCTACCAGGCTGCAATTCAGATCGGCAGGTCGTAATGTCCATCCCCAGCATCGGCGCACTCTCGGGCATCAACCCGGCTGCCGCGCTCACCGACGGCCTCGACCTGCAGGCAGCGACCGCAGCCAGCAATGCCCCGAGCGCCAGCAACTTTCAGGCGACGCTCGGCGGCGTCGTCGATGATCTGCGCTCGCTGCAGTCCACCTCAAACGAGTTGGCCATCAAGGCCGTGAGCGGCGACCTCGCCGACATTCACGACGCCACCATTGCATCGACCCGCGCTCAGGTAACGCTTGAACTCGTCGCCGCTGTTCGCAACAAGGGTGTTGACGCGTTCAACGAGATTATGAGGATGCAGGCCTGATGCCCGCCCAGATCACGTCGGCCTTTGGCCGTCTCGTCGCGGCCATTCGCGAGTTCACGATTGCGCAGCGCACGATCGCGCTCATCGGTGTCGCCGTGCTCGTGCTGGGTATCGCCGGCCTCGGGGTGTGGCTCAGCAAGCCCGCATATACGCCCCTCTTCACGGGGCTGTCGGCATCGGATGCGAGTGCTGTCGTCGAGCAGCTACGCGCCGGAAGCGTCGAGTACCAGCTCACGGATGGTGGATCCACGATTCTTGTGCCAGAGGGCAACGTCTATGAGCAGCGCCTCGCGGCGGCAGCGGCGGGCCTACCCTCCGCCAGCACGGGCGGCTACTCCCTGCTCGATGACATGGGCGTGACCAGCTCTGAGTTTCAGCAGTCGGTGACCTATAAGCGCGCACTTGAGGGCGAGCTCGCCTCCACAATTGGCGCGCTCAAGGGCGTGCGCACGGCGTCTGTTCGTCTCGCCATCCCCGAAGAGACCGTGTTCGTATCGCAGACGCAGAGCCCCACCGCTTCGGTCTTTGTCGAAACGGATCGGGGCGTGAGCCTCAGCAACGAACAGGTTCAGGCCATCGTGCACCTCACCTCGGCATCGATCGAGGGCATGAAGTCGACGGATGTCGCCGTGATCGATGCAGAGGGCACCGTTCTTTCTGCCGTGGGCGCCGGGGCGACCGGCAGTGCGGACAAGCAGGCCAGCGACTACGAACAGCGCGTGCAGGGTGCCGTGCAGGCCATGCTCGATAAGGTTGTCGGCCCCGGTAACGCCAGCGTGGTTGTGGCCGCCGACATGAGCTACGAGTCGGCAGAGCGCCTCGAAGAGACGTACACCGCCCCGCTCGACAACCCCGTGATCAACGAGTCGACCGACACCGAGAACTACACCTCCGGTGCTGCTGGCGGAGCCGTCGGCGGTGTGCTCGGCCCCGACAACATCGCAGTTCCCGGGGGCGCCGACTCCGGTCTCTTCTCCTCCGAGTCGACCACCCGCAACAATGCCATCAACAAGGTCACCGAATCCCGTGTCATCCCGGCGGGGGCGGTGACCCGTCAGACGGTCTCCGTGGCCGTCAACGAAGAGGCCATCGCGGGGTTGAGCGTCCCCTCTATTCGTGAGCTCGTTGCCGCGGCGGCGGGCATCAACGACGAGCGGGGCGACTCCGTGGCCGTCGAAGTCATGGCGTTCAACGCGACAGGCGCAATAGCGGCATCCGAGGCGCTCGCCGCAGCCGAGGCGGCAGCGACGCAGGATCGCATTATGCAGCTTGCGACCGTTGCTGTGATCGTCGCCGGAATCGTTCTGCCGATCGTGATCGGACTCGTCATGATGGCCCGGCGTCGCCAGGCCGCGAGGGAGGCTGGCGAGCTCGCCAAGCTCTCTGACATCCTCGACGCCCCCACTGTTCCCATGCAGATCAACGCGTCAGCCCCGCCCATCGAGCTGCTCGCTGGCGACCTGCCGATCCCCGTCGTCGCAGACGCGGAGCGGCAGAAGGCCGAGATCGAGGCCCTCGCCATGCGCGACCCCCAGAAGACCGCTGAGTTCTTGCGCGGCCTGATGGACGACGTAAGGCCGACCCGATGACCGATACCGCAGTAGAAGGCCTGACCGGCACCCAAAAGGTGGCGGTCGTGCTGATGAACCTGGATAGCGCGAAGGCTGCAGAAGTCCTCAAGCAGTTCACGGACTCAGAGGCCGAGGAGATCGTCGCCGAGATCGTTCGCCTCAAGAAGGTCGACTCGCTTGTCGCCGAGCGCGCGATCGGCGAGTTCCACGCCCTCACGGTGCGCGGCGGCGGAATCAACGCTCGCGGCGGACGCGACATCGCGGTGGGACTGCTCGAAGCATCCTTCGGAGCCGAGCGCGCCGCGGGGCTCATGAGCCGTGTCGCCTCGTCGATGGCCGGCAAAGCATTCGAGTTTCTCGAGGCCGTTGATGCGAGCCAGGTTGTCACCCTGCTCGATGGTGAGCTGCCGCAGACGGTTGCCCTCGTGCTAGCGCACCTGCGGCCGGAGCAGGCCTCCATGATTCTCACGGGCCTCGACGACAACAAGCGCACCGAGGTCGCCCACTGCATCGCCATGATGGGCAGCGCCGCACCCGAGGCCGTTCGCGTCGTGGCCGACACCCTCAAGGTGAGGGCTGGAGCCGTCGTGTCGACCCGCGACTCAGTGGAGATCGTCGGAGGAGTACAGCCTCTCGTTGACATCATCAACCGCTCGAGCGTTGCCACCGAGCGCGAACTGCTCGAGGCGCTCGACGAGCGCGACCCCGATCTCGCAGAAGAGGTTCGCTCGCGCATGCTCACCTTCGCGGACATCGTCAAGCTCGAGCGCAAGGACGTGCAGCACGTGCTGCGCGGTATCGACGCGGCTGTTCTGGCAATTGCCATGAAGGGCAGCCCAGAAAACGTGATCGAAGTCATTCGGGGAAACCTTTCGGAGCGCAACCGCGAGATCCTCGACGACGAGATCTCGGCGCTTGGCCCCGTGCGGCTCTCGCAGGTCGAAGAGGCGCGATCCGAAATCGTGCGTGCGATCCGCGACCTCGAGTCGCAGGGTGCCATCACGGTTCAGCGCACAGAGGAGGAAGAGCTTGTCTACTAGAACCCAGTTCTCCCTCGTGAACTTTCCCGACCTGGGCGGATCCAACGCCGAGGCTGCTGAGGAGCAGGCACGCACCCGCGGCCACGCTGCGGGGTATGCAGCAGGGCTCCGAGCCGCCGAGGTTGCCCTCGACCGGGAGCGCCGGGCCGAGGCCGCTGAGCGCGCGGCGATAGCCGCACTGGCTCAGGAGCGCAACGAATCCCATATCGCGCTCCTTCGTGCCGCGATCGCCGCCGTCAACGCTCGGACAGCACCCGTGCTCGACGAGGCACACCAGCTCATCGCGACGGGTGCGATCGATCTCGCAGAGTCGATTATCGGCATCGAACTCAGCGACGCTCCGCGTTCAGCGCGGGCCGCCGTCACGCGGGCGCTCCGCGATGTGGACCCCACCACAATTCTTGTTCTGCGGATGCACCCCAGCACCCTTGCCGCGCTCGAAGATGACTGCATCGTCGACGGCATCACCTACTCCGCCGACGCGAGCGTGGCCCCCGGCGATGCCATTGCAGATTTCGCCGAAGGGTACCTCGACGCCCGCATCTCCTCCGCAATCTCCCGCGCACGCACCGCGCTGATTGAGGGACCCGCAAACTGATGACAACGACCGCAGCGCAGACACCGGCATCGGCGGTTCGCCGTCGTGCCGACGCGCGACTCTCCGACGCTCTGAGGGCAGCCCGTCCGCAGCGGGTCGGCCGAGTCTCGTCTGTCGTTGGACTCGGCCTCGACATCGTGGGAGTCGAGTGCGCTGTCGGCGAGCTCATCAGCGTGGGAGACGGTGCCTCGGTCGACGTCGAAGTCATCGCAACCACCCGCGACGGCGTGCGATGCATGCCCCTCGGGCGCATGAACGGCATCGTTCCGGGAGCCCCCGCCCGCCCGCACGGCCGCCCCATCCTCGTCCCCACGGGGACCGGCCTCCTCGGGCGCGTGCTCGACGGACTCGGCCGCCCGATCGACGGCAAGGGACCCCTCGCGAGCGACGGATGGGTTCCCCTCGACCACGAAACCCCCGCGGCTCTCGATCGCGCCAGAATCGACACCCCGCTCGCGCTCGGCGTTCGAGTGCTCGACACCCTCACCACGGTGGGCCGGGGTCAGCGTCTCGGGCTGTTCGCCGGGTCGGGCGTCGGCAAATCCTCGCTGCTCTCCATGATCGCGAGGGGCACCGAGGCCGAAGTCTCTGTGATCGCTCTGGTCGGAGAGCGCGGGCGCGAAGTACGCGAGTTTCTCGAAGACGACCTGGGGCCAGAGGGTCTCGCTCGCTCGATCGTGGTCGTATCCACCTCTGACGAGCCGGCCCTCATGCGGCTGCGCGCAGCCTTTGTGGCCACCCGCATCGCCGAGTCGTTTCGCGATGGCGGCAGCGACGTCACTCTCATGATGGACTCCCTTACCCGCGTGGCCATGGCGCAGCGCGAGATCGGACTCTCGGTCGGCGAGCCGCCCGCAACTCGCGGCTACCCGCCATCCACGTTCTCTCTGCTCGCACAGCTCCTGGAGCGTGCCGGCACCGCGGAGCGCGGGTCGGTGACGGGGCTCTACACCGTGCTCGTCGACGGCGATGACCACAATGAACCCATCGCCGACTCGGCCAGAAGCATTCTCGACGGGCACGTCGTGCTCGATCGCAAGCTCGCCATCACCGGCCATTTTCCCTCCGTAGATGCCCTCGGCTCGGTGAGTCGCGTGGCCAGCAGAGTGAACCCCGCCGAGCGCACCCGCCTCGCGACATCGCTGCGGCGCGTGCTGGCCGCCAGAGCATCCGCACAGGATCTTCTCGACGTCGGCGCCTATCAGCGGGGCAGCAACCCCCTTGTGGATGCCGCTGTCGACAATGAGGCAGCGATCGCCGCGTTTCTGCAGCAGGGCATGGATCAGAGGTGCGGTGCCGAGGATTCGTGGCGTGCACTCTCCGAACTCGTTCGGCAGTTGGGGGTCGCAGCATGAGTCGCGAATTTTCCCTTGCCGGTCTGCTCAGGCTCCGGCACCTGCAGCAGGAGCTCGCCGCGGGCGAACTCTCGTCTGTGCGCGGACGCCTCGACGAGAACTCTGTGAGTCAGGAGCGCGCTCGCATCGCGCTGGGCGGGATTCCGACCGACGTCACAAGCACGGCGACTCTCTATGCGATGGCGGCCGGCAGGGCGTCGATGCGCAGTGCGCTCTCTGATCTCACCTCGCTCGAAAGCGAGCTGCGGTCGCAAGCCTCTGCGGCCGGCGAGGAATTCTCCCGGGCACGGGCAGCAGCACTCAGCCTCGAAAAGCTCGAAATCAAGCACGACCAGAAGGTCGCGGCAGAAGACCTGGTCGCCGAGCAGGCACTGCTCGACGAGCTCGCATCGACCACCTGGCACCGCGACAAGCACGAGACAGAAGGGACAACGCCATGAGCATGCTCACCATGCCAACGGCGGCCCCCGGCCGACCGGCGGCGACCGCATCATCGGGTGCGTCGGCATCCGCCGGTGCCGCAGCAGGATTCGGGGAGACCCTCACGGGTGCCGTTAAGTCACTCGAGGCGGATGCCGCCTCTGGTGCCGCCTCTGACGCTTCTTCGGGTACCGCGCGTTCGATGAGCGGCACGGAAGCCCCCGTCACGGGCTTCGGCTCGCGTGGCGTTGCGGATGCGCTGACCACGGGTTTTGCGAGCGGCGACGCTCTCGGCCTCCCGGCAGGCGCGTCGACCTCGATTGATGGTGTCGACGTCTCGACGGACGAAGCCGCCGACACTGCGGGCGAGGCCCCGACAGGCGAGGGAGCGGCCGAGCAGGCGGCGACGATGCCTACTGCTGGATCCGAGCCCGCATCGGCAGCATCGGCGGCGGCAGCGGCAGCATCGGCGGCAGCGGCGGTGTCGGCGCGAGCGGCGCTTGCTGCGGCACCCGGCCAGCGGGATGCCGCTGCCGACCCGGCAGCGATGCCGCTGGATGCCGAGGGCGAGACCGCGATCCCTGGCCTGAAGAATGACGCTGTGGGCGGGCTTGGCGGTGCAGCAGCAGGGTCTGCGGGCCGAGCCGGGCTCGCCGGTGCTGGCTCAGCCGCCGCCGCATCTTCAGCCGTGGCGAGCGGCGTTCCAACCGACGCCGCAGCCTCCGCGACCAGAACAAGCACTCCGCCGACCGCAGCGGGTGCCGTCTCGGGAGCAACCGCTGGTGCGCGTTCCGTTGAGGCCGCGGAGCCAACCGCTCTCGTCGCACCCGCTGCGGCAGCCGTCTCGCCGGCTGCGCCCACGGTTGCAGCATCGGCCGACGCGCTGCCCACGATCGCACCCCTGGGGCAAACCCAGCTCACGCCGACCGTGGCGGCGCAGCCTTTGACCGCAGCCCCGGCCCCGGCTCCCGTTCCCCAGGATTTCAGCGCCCAGCTTGCCAAGCCGATCGCCCTGCTGCGCGGCGCTGCGAGCGGCGAGCACGTGATCACCGTCAACGTCACCCCCGAGAATCTCGGGCCCGTGACGGTGCGCGCACACATCGCTGCGGACGGAATGCGCATCGAACTCATCTCGCCCAGCGAGGCAGGGCGAGAAGCTCTCAAGGCAATTCTCGGCGACCTGCGCCGCGATCTTGCGGGGCTCGGCGTGACGACCGGCCCGCTGACGGCGGCCGGAACGAGCCAGCAGGGGCAAGGCCAGCCGGGGCAAGCGGCAGCACAGTCGACCCTCGACCTGGCGCAGGGTCAGGCGGGCCAGCACGGCTCCGCCACACCCGGCACCCCCGACCGAAAGCCGGCAACCGCCGCCACAGACCTCGGCGAGAGCCGCGACATCCGCAACCTCGATGGCACTGCCCGCACGGGCATTGACGTGCTGGCCTAACCGGCACCCGAAAGGAATCCCATGACCGTCGACGCGACCTACGCCGTGCAGAGCAATGGCATGTACACGGGCAACACCGCCACCCGCACGCCCAAGCAGACCATGGACAGCGAGGTGTTTCTCTCGCTGCTCGTGACCCAGCTGCGCAACCAAGACCCCAGTTCGCCCATGGACACGAACCAGATGATTAGCCAGACCACGCAGCTCGCGTCGATGGAGCAGCTCACCACCCTCACGACCCTCAACGAAGAGAACTTCTCGCTGCAGATGCGCATAGCGGCGGCGGCCCTCATCGGCCAGCAGGTCAGCTACAGCACGCCAGACGGAACCAAGATCACGGGTATCGCCGACTCCGTCTCGTTCTCCGGCCCCATCCCCACCGTCTCCGTAGGCGGCAAAGACATCGCACTCGACGTCATCTCCGGCGTCAAGCGCACCTCCTAACTTCACGAACCCACCACTGAAAGGGCAAACCCATGCTTCGCTCGCTCTACTCCGGAATCTCCGGCCTTCGCTCACACCAGACCATGCTCGATGTCACGGGCAACAACATCGCCAACGTCAACACGACCGCGTTCAAGGCCTCGGCAACCCAGTTTCAAGACACTCTGTCGCAGCTGACGCAGGGTGCGGGCGGCCCGCAGGCCGAGCAGGGTGGAACCAACCCCGCGCAGGTCGGCCTCGGAGTGCGCGTCGCCGGCATCTCGACGAACTTTGCCCAGGGATCGGCCCAGGCCACCGGCAAGTCGACCGACATGATGATCTCGGGCGACGGCTTCTTCGTCACCCGCGTCGGCAACGACATGCTCTACACCCGCGCCGGCTCATTCGACCTGGATGCTCAGGGTCGCCTGGTCACACCCGATGGCGGAATCGTGCAGGGCTGGTCGGCGGTCGATGGCACGATCATGGATGGCGGTGCGATCGGCAACATCACCCTCCCGCTCGACGCGATCTCCCCCGCGGTTACGACATCGGAGGCGACATTCGGCGGCAACCTGCCCTCCGACGCGGCCGACGGCACCCAGCTCGTGCGGGACACCCAGGTGTTCGACGCCAACGGGCAGGCGACGAACGTGACCTTCACGTTCACCCGCAATGGCGCCAACTGGGATGTGTCGTACGACAACGCAGGCGTCGACACGGCACTCGGCAGCCTTACCTTCGTCAACGGTGCGCTGACGACTCCCGGCAACTTCACCCTCGCCGCCCCGGCGATCGATGTCGACATGACCTCCCTCACGGGCTTCGCCGGCATGACGACGGTTGCGGTCGCGAGCCAGGACGGCCGCCGCGCCGGCACGCTCGACTCGTTCACGATGGCATCGGACGGCACGCTCATCGGCTCGTTCAGCAACGGAGCCTCCGAGGCGATCGGGCGCATCGCGCTTGCCAACTTCACCAACCCCGGAGGATTGGAGAAGGCCGGTAACTCCACGTACCGCGCCACCTTCAACTCGGGCAACGCCGAGCTGGGCACGCCAGGCCAGGGCGGACTCGGCACGGTTACGGCCGGAGCCCTCGAAATGTCGAACGTCGACCTCTCGCAGGAGTTCACCAACCTCATCGTCGCCCAGCGCGGCTTTCAGGCGAACGCCCGCATCATCACCACGTCCGACGAGGTGCTGCAGGAGCTCACGAACCTCAAGCGCTAGCGCGCGATGGCGGCGGTGCGGCGATGCGATCGCGCCGCCGCACCCTCGCGGAGAAGGCCGGTGCCGAAAGGTGTCGGCCTTCGTCGGTTTACGCCTTACGGCGGGCGACCGGCGGCCGATAGTTACACGTGCAGGCCCAGGAGGGGCGGCGAACACCAAGACCTATGGATGGGCACGATGATAGTTGTCACGCGTTTGAACGATCGCCAATTCGCGATCAACCCTGATCTCATCGAGCGCATTCATGTGAACCCCGATACGACCCTCGTGATGGTCGACGGCGCCAAATACATCGTCACCGAGTCGATGACAGAGGTCATCGACCGCATCGCGTACTACCGCGCGCGGGTCATTGCCCTCGCTCACTCCGGCGCCGCAGTGGACTCCGGTCCACAGCTCGGCATCGTTTCTGATCTCGACGACTCTGCCGACCGCGCTGAGCAGACCGTCCCGCTTCGCCCGAGGAAGATCTGATGGACCTCGCAACTATTGTCGGCATCCTCATCGCTTTTGGTTCCCTCTATGCGATGATCACCCTCGAAGGTGCCCATGTTGAGGCGCTGCTGCTGCCAGCGCCCATGGTGCTCGTCTTCGGAGCCACCATCGCCATCGGCATCGCCGGGGGCACCATCAAGGACTTCATCGTCTCGGCCAAGGCCGTTCCCGGTGCCCTCAAGGGCAGCAGCTACAAGCCAAGCCAGGTGATCGACCAGGTCGTCGGGCTCGCCGAGAAGGCCCGCAGCGAGGGGCTTCTTGCCCTCGAACAAGAGGCCGATAAAGTGTCGGACCCGTTCCTTAAGGGAGCCCTGCAGAACATTGCCGACGGCACCGACGGCGAAGAACTGCGCATGATGCTCGAGGACGAGATTGAGTCGAAGACCAAATCAGGTCGCACGGCATCAAAGTTCTTCGGAGCCCTTGGCGGCTATGCCCCGACCGTGGGAATCATCGGAACGGTGGTTTCGCTCACCCACGTGCTGGAAAACCTGTCCTCACCAGATTCGCTCGGCCCCATGATCGCGACCGCCTTCGTGGCAACCCTGTGGGGGCTGCTCTCGGCAAACTTTATCTGGCTGCCTATCGGAACTCGCATTCGCCGGCTCACCGACATGGAAGCGGAGCGAATGACGCTGCTGATGGAGGGCGTCCTCGCCGTTCAGTCCGGCAGCCAGCCGAGGATTCTGGGGGAGCGCCTGCGGGCCATGGTCCCCTCCGATGCCCCGGCGAAGGGCAAAGGCAAGGCAGGCAAGGGCGGCAAGGGCGATAAGTCCAAGGCACCCAAGGCCAAGGGAGCAAAGGGAAAGGGAGCGGACTCGGCGACTAACAAGGAAGCCGCATGAGTCTCTCTCGCCGCCGCAAGAAGGCAGAAGAGCCAGAGGAGCATCCCGACGAACGCTGGATGGCCTCCTATATGGATATGGTCACCGTGCTGATGTGTATGTTCATCGTTCTGTTTGCGATGTCGTCGGTGGACCAAGACAAGTTCGAAGCCCTCAAAAGCTCCCTCGCGACCGGGTTCGGGCAGGACCCGAGCGAGTTGATCGACGTATCAGGCGGCGTCATCGTGCCGGCCGAACTGGTGTCAAAAACCGGGGAGGGCTTCACGGAACTGCAGCTTGCGCAGCAGGAAGTGGCCGAACTCGCCGCCCTGCGCGAGCAGATCCGCACCAACCTCGAGACCACAGGTCTTGAGAACACCGTGTCGTTCACCATCGACGAACGCGGACTCACCGTGCGGCTCGTCGGCTCCGAGACATTTTTTGCCACCAACCGCACCGAGCTGAGCGGCACCGCCGTCGGCGTGCTGTCGGCCGTCGGGCCCGCCCTCTCGACCACGACCTACGGTGTCTCGGTGGAGGGTCACGCCGATACCCGCCCGAGTCATAGCCCCTATGCCACGAACTGGGAGCTTTCGTCTGGCCGAGCCACGAACGTTCTGCGCTACCTCGTCGAATCCACGGGAGTCGCCGGCAACCGCATCGGCTCGGTCGGCTTCGGATCTGCCAGACCCCTCGTCCCCGAGGTGTCACCGGAGGCCCAAGCGGCCAACCGGCGGGTCGACATCGTCATCCTCTCCGATCTGCCAGAAGCGGTTCGTGCCCTCATTCCCGATGTCGTCTCTGGCGGAATTCCCGCCGAGTCGCCCGCTGTCGTGGTGGAGGGTGCCGGCTGACGCACACACCTCCCGCCTAATGTGACGGCCATCACTCGAGAGCCACCGTTCTGCGGCATCGTGAACCCAGATGATGCAGAAGTTTGTCGCCCAGTCGGCGGCCTGACCTAACCCCTGAGCCTCCCCTGCCGATAGTGCTGGATGTGACGGTCCAGAAACACACCAGCGGCGGCATCGTTGAGCGCCCAGGCAACGCAGTCGTATACGACTTTCGTCGCCCCACCACGCTCGCCCGCGAGCACGCCAGAGTTCTTGAACTCGCGTTCGAGACATTCGCGCGCCAGTGGGGAACCCAGCTCACCGCCAAAGTGAGGGTGCTGTCGCAGGTCACCTGCCGGCAGGTGCTGATGTTCTCCTACGACGAATACGCTGCGGCTCTGCCCTCCACCACGGCGATGGTGCTGCTCTCGATCGAGGGCGTTTCGGCCAAGGCCGTCATCCAGTTTCCGACCTCCGCTGCGCTCACCTGGGTGAGCTTCATGCTGGGCGGGCGCGGCACGGTCGACGTTGAGGAACGCAAGTTCACGCAAATCGAGCAGGAACTCGTCCGCCGCCTCATGGACGATGCGCTCGAAGACCTGCGGTACTCCCTCGGTGCGCTGCTCGTGCGCAAGGTCGCCGTCGACGGCTTTCAGTACAACTCGCAGTTCGCCCAGGCCGCGGCCACAAGCGACCTCATGATCGTGGCGAGCTTCGATATCAAGGTGGGCGAATCCATCGCCGTTGCGACGCTTGCGATTCCCTCTGAGGTTCTTCTGCCTCAGCTTGGCGACGCCAACCCCACGAGCGCTGTCGCCGACGCCCCCCGCTCGATGCGAGCACAGATCGTCTCGGCCCCCGTCTCGGTGAGCCTGAGGCTCGAACCGGCCATGGTTCGCCCGAGCGCCGTTCTCGGGCTCTCTGTCGGCGACATCCTGCCGATTCCCCACCCCCAACATCGCCCGCTTGAGGTCGCCGTCGAGGGCACCCACTTCGCCCACGCGGCACTGGGGTCGCACGGCTCCCGCCTCGCGTGTGTCGTAGTGGCGACCGACTGAGCGCACCCGCGCTCGCCCACGAACTAGTAACGCTGCCCCACCACAGCTGGAGGACCACAATGGCCACGACAACAACCACCCTGCACCAGGCCGCCGCCGATGCGCTCGTTCAGCACCTGCCGACGACCGCGATTCTCACGCCGAATCACACTCTGCAGGTCGGAGCGCTCACCGGCCGGGTCGGTCACGCGCTTTCTGCCTCGTTTGTCGGTGAGTCATCCGCCGACATCGCGCTCGTTCTTCTCGATTCAGAGGCGCTTCAGGATGCCGCCGGCACCGACTCTGTGGTCTCGCCCGGCGATGTGGTGCGGCCTGCGCTCGACGCTGCCTCTGCCGTGTTCGGCACCGGTGTGCTGGGCGAGGTAGTCGAGAGCGATGCTGGCGCGCTTTTCGCTGACCGCGAGGCTGTCGTCTTCGAACTCACCGGAGCAGACGGGGTCGCGGGTTGGTTCGCCATTCGCGTTCGCGACTCAGGTGTTGTTGCTGGCCCGACCCGCAAAACCGACGAAGAGGTTGTGGGCAAGCTCGGCCGCATCAACAACGTCGAGATGGCCCTCACGGTGGAGATCGGTCGCACCCGCATGTCGGTGCGCGATGTTCTCGGGCTCGAGCCCGGCGCTGTGATCGAGCTCGACCGCTCCGCGGGTGCCCCCGCCGACATCCTGCTCAACGGCCGCCTCATCGCCCACGGGGAGATCGTGGTCATCGACCAGGATTACGCCGTTCGCATCACCACGATCCTCGACCTCGCGGATGGCGCTGCCTGATATGGACGCCCTTTTCGTCGGCCTCAGGGTCGTCGTTTCACTCGGAGTTGTTCTGGCGCTGCTGTGGTACCTGCAGCGCCGGCTCTCCAAAGGATCGCTGCGAGTGCGCAAAGCCAACCCCGTTGTGGTTGTAGGCCGTCAGACCATTGGCCCCAAAGCATCCGTCGTCGTGGTTGATGTCGAGGGCAGCAGGCTCGTGCTGGGAGTCACTGACGGCGCCATCACGATGCTCCAGTCGGCGGAGGCCCCGCAGCCTTCGGACTTTGAGCAGTCGATGGATGACGCGGTCGCCACGTTCTCGCCACTCACGGCCGTCGAACCGCTCCCGGCTGCGGAGAAGCCCGTGCCCGTCGCGGTCGTCGCATCCTTCGCGGGCGCAGGCAAGGGCCCGCTCGCGGGGTCGATCCTGTCTCCGGATACCTGGAGGCAGGCGGCAGCCGCGCTGCGCAGAACCCCATGAGCGCGGTTTCCCTCTCCCCGCGCACCGCAGGAATGCTGCGCACGCTGGCGCTCACCGCACTAGCGGTCGGTTCCGTCATCGCCATGACCACCCTCGGCGCCCAGGCAAGCTTTGCCGTAACCGACCCCGCAGACCCCAACGCCCCGACCGCGCCGGGCACGGGCGGCATTTCGATCGATATCAACGGGCCAGACGGCACGCCGTCGTCGTCGGTTCTGACGCTTATCGGCATCACGCTGCTCTCCGTTGCGCCCGCTCTGCTGCTGATGATGACGTCGTTCACCAAAATCTTTGTCGTGCTGGCGATGACCCGCAACGCGCTCTCGCTGCCGAGCATCCCGCCCAACCAGGTGCTGGCCGGGCTCGCGCTCTTTCTCTCGTTGTTCATCATGGCGCCCGTCGTCGGCGAGATGAACGAGGTCGGCGTTCAGCCCTACCTCGACGGCACCATCGACTTCACCCAGGCGCTTGAGCTCGCATCCGAGCCGCTTCGTCAGTTCATGCTTGCCTTCACGCGAGAAGAAGATCTCGCCCTCATGACCAGGGCTGGTGGCCTCGAGAACCCCGAGGACATGTCGGCTGTCGAACTGACCACCCTGATCCCCGCGTTCATGATCTCCGAGCTGCGGGCGGCCTTCATCATCGGCTTCGTCATCTTCGTGCCGTTTCTCGTGATCGACCTTGTTGTCGCAGCAGCGCTCATGTCGATGGGAATGATGATGCTCCCGCCCGTCATGATCTCGCTGCCGTTCAAGATTCTGCTCTTCGTGCTCGTCGACGGTTGGGGGCTCATCATTACCTCCCTTATAGAGAGTTACAGCTAATGGACTCTGCCGCGGTTCTCGACATCGCCCTCCAGGGGCTCCTGGTGGCGGCCAAGCTCTCTGCCCCCGTGCTCATCACAGCCCTCACGGTGGGTTTTGCCATCTCACTTTTGCAGTCCATCACCCAGATCCAAGAGGTCACGCTGTCTTTCGTGCCCAAGGCCGCAGCGGTGGGCATCGCCCTCCTCGTCTGCGGCCACTGGATGATCAGCGAGATCGTCGGCTTCACCCACCGGCTCTTCGACACTCTGCCCTCTCTTCTCAGCGGGGGATGAGATGTCCCTGGAGCTCAATCTCGCGTGGATAGAAGCCGTCATGCTCGCCGCAGTGCGCATGACGGCCTTCATCGTGATCGCTCCGCCGTTCTCCTACCGTGCATTCCCCGCCCGCATCAAGGCGATGCTGGCGATCGGATTGGCCCTTGCCGTCTCCCCCAAAGTCACCGCCGACTATGTTTCGCCCAGTGGGGCCGAGTTCCTCGGGTCCCTCGTCTTTGAGCTGCTTACCGGCGCGGTTCTCGGGTTTCTCGTGTTTATCGTCTTCTCCGCGGTGCAGTCCGCCGGAGGCCTCATCGACCTCTTCGGAGGCTTTCAGATCGCCCAGGCATTCGACCCGGGAACCCAGATCAACGGCGCCCAGTTCTCCCGCTTCTTTCATATGGCTGCCATCGCCCTCCTGTTCAGCTCAGGGGCCTACCAGCTCATCATCGGCGGCCTCACTCGCAGCTTTACAGCGCTGCCCCTCGGTGGTGCGATCGACCTCGGCTCCAGTGCCGAGACCATCGTGTCGTTGGTCAGCCAGCTGTTTCTCGCCGCCATCCAGATCTCCGGCCCCCTGCTCGTCATTCTCTTTCTTGCGGATGTCGGCCTGGGTCTGCTCACCCGTGTCGCCCCGGCGCTCAATGCGTTTGCGCTCGGGTTCCCGCTCAAGATCTTTCTCACGCTCACGCTCTCCGTCGTGGTCTTCGCCGCGCTGCCGAGCGTGGTGGCCAACCTCACGGGCGATGCCCTCGAAGCCGTCATGGGGGTGAGGTAAATGGCCGAAGAGCCCACAGGCGAGCGCACAGAACAAGCAACAGAAAAGCGCATGAAAGAGGTGCGCGAGAAGGGCAAGCTTTCCAAGTCTCAGGACCTCACCGCATGGGTGGGCATCGGTGCCGCCGCCGTGGTGATTCCCGTCACAATTTCGCTCGGAGCCGATGCGGGAACTGAGCAGCTCATCACGGTTGCCCGCGTGATCGCGACGCCCGAGCCGGGGCTCGCGGTGGCTGCCCTCTGGGAGGGCATGAACTCCGTGCTCGCGACCCTCGGCATCATGCTCGTCGCCGTTCTCGTGGCCGTCGTGGTGGCGGCCGCAGTGCAGGGCGGCATCCAGCTCAAGAAGTTCGCGCCCAAGTTCGAACAGTTCAACATGGTCACTGGTCTCAAGCGCACCTTCGGCATGCAGGCGCTCTGGCAGGGAGCAAAGGCACTCTTCAAGACCATTGTGGTCGGCGTTGTGCTCTATAGCGTGATCCAAACCCTCATGCCCACCCTCATGGCGTCGGGCGCGCACTCTGTTACGGCGCTGCTGGGTGAGGCGGCGGGCGGAGTCGCAGCACTGCTGCAGTTCGCGATTGTCGCGGGACTCGTGCTCGCCTTCGCCGACGTTTTTGTTGTGATGAAGCGCAACCGCAAGCAGACCCGCATGACCAAAAAGGAGGTCACCGACGAGAACAAGCGCTCAGAGGGTGACCCGCTGATCCGGTCGCAGCGCCGCGCCCGCCAGCTCGCCATGAGCCGCAACCGCATGATCGCGGCGATCGGTGATGCGGACGTCGTGATGGTCAACCCAACGCACGTGGCCGTCGCCCTCAAATATGAGCCCGGCAAGTCTGCGCCTCGCGTTGTTGCCAAGGGCGCAGACATCATCGCCAGCCGCATCCGTGAAGAGGCCGAGAAGAAGGGTGTGCCCATGGTGGCGGATGTTCCGCTCGCCAGGGCGCTGCATGCGGCCTGCGATATCGGCGACGAGATCCCCCTCGAGCTCTACGACTCCGTGGCTCGCGTGCTCGCCTTCGTGATGGCGCTCAAGAAGCGCGGCGCAGCGGCAGGCGTCCACACCATGGCCAAGGCCGCAAGCTTCGGCGGTGCGGCCCTCGTTGGCGCAGCGCCCCTCCCCTCAATCTCTTCTCGTTCTTCTTCTGGCATGCCCTCTTCTTCTGGCATGCCCTCTGCTTCTGGCATCCCGTCTGCTTCTGGCATATCTGGCTCAGCGAAAGGCCTCGCATGAAACGCTCACTGACGTTGTTCGCCATCCCCGTGGGGGTGGTCGGCATCATCCTGCTTCTCGTGGTCCCCGTGCCCGCAGCGTTGCTCGACGTGCTGCTCATCGTGAGCATCCTGTTCGCCCTCGTGATTCTGCTCACAAGCATGTTCGTCAAGAAGCCGCTCGACTTCTCGGTGTTCCCCTCGCTGCTGCTCGTGGCGACCCTGTTCCGGCTCGGTCTCAACGTGGCTTCGACCCGTCTCGTGCTCGGTGAAGGCTATGCCGGCCAGGTAATCGAGGCATTCGGCCACGTTGCCGTCGGTGGCTCGCTCATCATCGGCGCCGTGATCTTTCTCATCCTCGTCGTCATCCAGTTCGTGGTGGTCACGAAGGGTGCAGAGCGTGTCGCCGAAGTCGGTGCCCGCTTCACCCTCGACGCCATGCCCGGCAAGCAGATGGCGATCGACGCCGACCTCAACGCTGGCCTCATTACCGACAACGAGGCGCGGGAGCGGCGAGCATCCGTCGCGGCGGAGGCCGACTTCTACGGCGCCATGGACGGTGCCTCCAAGTTCGTCAAGGGCGATGCCATCGCTGGCATCGTCATCATCATCATCAACGTCATTGGTGGCATCGCCATCGGAATGGTGCAGCGCGGCCTCGAGCTCGGCGAAGCGGTCGAAACCTACACGCTGCTGACCATCGGCGACGGTCTCGTCACGCAGATCCCCGCGCTACTCATGGCGGTCGCCACAGGCATGATCGTTACCCGATCCAACGCAGAAGCCGACATGGGCACCACGGCGTCTGGACAGCTCACTCAGTCGCGCCAGGCGCTCATGATCGCCGGATGCGCCGCCGTGGTCATGGGGCTCATCCCCGGAATGCCGATTCTGCCGTTCATGGCGATCGGCGGGTTGCTCATGATCGCTTCGCAGCGCATCAAGGCTGGTGAGAAGAAGAAGCTCATCATGGAGGAACAGGCGGCGCTGGCCCCCGTCGACCCCAAGTCCGAAACAACAGAAGACCTCATCGACCAGATGCGGGTGCACGCCCTAGAGATCCAGCTCTCGCCTGACCTGGTCGACCTCGTCTCTGGAGCATCCGACGACCTCCTGGCCCGCGTTCGTGCGCTTCGCCGCAAGATCGCCTTTGAGCTGGGCATCGTGGTGCCGCCCGTTCGCACGCGCGACAGCGTCGAACTGCCCTCCGGCACCTATGTGATTCGCATCGCCGGGGTCGAGGCCGGGCGCGGCATCGCTCCGCGGGGCCGGGTGCTCGCGCTCGGCGACAACCTCGATGGCCTGCCAGGGGCGAGCACCGTTGAACCCGTGTTCGGGCTTTCGGGCAAATGGGTGCCCACCGAGATGCGGCACAGCGCCGAAATGGCCGGGGCCACCGTGATCGACCGCACATCGGTGCTCGTGACGCACCTCTCCTCGCTTGTCACCGCCAACGCCGCCCGACTGCTCAGCCGAGAGGATGTTCGCATGCTCACCGAGGGCGTCAAGCAGGTGAACCCCTCCGCCGTTGACGAGCTCGTGCCCACACTGCTGAGTCTTGCCGAAGTGCAGCGCGTCTTGCAGGGCCTGCTCACGGAAGGGGTCGCCATCAACGACCTCCCCCGCATCTATGAGGCACTGTCGCTGCGCGCCAAGGTGTCGACGGACCCCGAGGGGCTTGTTGAGGCGGCGCGCGCCGCCCTCGGCCCCGCCCTGGTCGCCGGTCACGCCGAGGGGGCGCTGCTCAGGGTCATCATGATCGACCCCGTGCTAGAACAGGCCATGCTCGAGAGCATGAGACCCTCAGAACTCGGCACCCAGTTGCTGCTCGACCAGAACGCCATCGAGGGCATCCTGGGTTCCCTCAAGGAAATCGTCGGGCGCCAGAGCGAGCTCGGCAACCAGGCCGTTCTCGTGTGTGCGCCGGCGGTGCGTCCGGCCGTCCGCAGGCTCGTCTCGGCCCAGGTCGGCGGCTTCCCCGTGCTCTCCTACCAGGAGGTCACGGCGGCCAACATCGATATCGAAACCGTGGGGGTGGTTCGTGTCACCGCGCAGATTCCGGCTTGATGGCGCCACCCTCGCCGAGGTCAAACAAAAGGTCGTCGACGAGCATGGGCCGCAAGCGCGCATCATCGCCGCAGAGCAGATCACCACGGGAGGGGTCGCAGGGTTCTTCGCCACTCGCCGGTACGAGGTAACGGTGGAGGTGCCCGACGGGCCGACACCCAGCGTCGACGCCCATGACCTGAGCGCCCCACGCCGTTTCGGGCTCGCCGCACTGCTCGACGACGCGGACGCCGAAGAGGCCGGGCATATCTCCGATCCGGCCATGCCGGGGTCCATACCGCCCGCCGCGATGGCACCGCCCCCCTCAGAGGACGCCGCGCGCGTTGCGGCCAGAGCCGCAGCGGATGCGCGTCACACCGTGGCGCGCGAAACCGCCGCCGCTGCCGCCGACGCTCGCAGGCGCACCCTCGACGACCTGCCGATTGTGGCCGACGCCGCCAACCTGGTGTCGACATCCGGCCGCAGTTTTGCCGCCGTTCTCGACGGGCTGCAGGCCGTAACCGAGCTGCCAGAACCGCTGCCGGGCACCATCAGCACATCCGAGCCTCCTCGCGGACTGCCCTCTCCTCCCCCGCTTCTCGCGGGGCCGGGCGACCTTATTGCCGTTGCGGGCCTCCCGGCCGATGCGCTCGCGGTGGCCAGGGCAATGGCGTTCTCGGTGGATGCCGACGTCGTCGTCTGCGGCACCGCGGTCGCCGAAGGAATCCCGCGCATCGACGGCCGCCGCGAGGCCATTACGGCCCGCGCCGCAGCAGTGCAGCGCGACCGCATCGTCATCGTCGCCTTCGGAATCAGCTCGGCCGGTGCCGATACCCGAGAGGTGCTCGCGGGGCGTTCGCAGGCCCTCGCCGCCCTTACGGCAGACCAGCTCTGGCTTGCCGTCGACGCCGGGCGCAAGCCCGACGACACAGAACGCTGGGTGGCAGCCGTCGCTTCAGCATCCACACCAGATGCCGTCGCCGGCATCGGCCGCGACGACACAGCCACGCCCGACACGGTTCGGGAGCTTGGGTATGCCGTGAGCTGGTCTTACGGCAGTTAGGTAGGCTGGGCTAATGCTGGTGCTGACGAGAAAACCCGGAGAGCGCGTGCTCATCGGTGACGACATTGTCATCACCATTCTTGAGAGCCGCGGCGACGGCATCCGGATCGGAATCGACGCCCCGCGTGGCGTCTCCATTCAGAGGGCCGAAATCGTGCAGGCCGTCTCAGAAGCGAACGTTGCCGCCACGCAGGCGGCCCCGGATGCCGAGGAGCGCCTCAAGGCAGCGCTCGGCATCGTGCCCCCCGCTGAGGGTGCAGCCCCAACACCGCAGGAGTAGTTGTGAAAGAAATTAGCGTCACCGAGCTTGCCGCCCAGAAGCAGCCGGTGATTGTGGATGTTCGTGAACCCGACGAGTTTCAGGCGCTGCGCGTGCCTGGCGTGGCCCACATCCCCATGGGAGAGGTCGTCGAGCGCATTGCGGAGATCCCCGATGACGGCCCCGTCTATGTGATCTGTGCCTCGGGTGGTCGCAGCGCACGCGTTGCCGAATACCTCGCCAGCCGCGATATCGACGCCATCAACGTGGCCGGCGGCACCTTCGGCTGGCGCGACGCGGGCCTCCCCGTCGAAAGCGGCGCATAGCTCTCGCGGTCTCGGGCTCTCGCGCCCGCTCTCGCGCCGCGCGCACATCCACGCCCTGCGCGCGCTCCCTCCCCCTCCCACATCCGCTGAGGGGTCCCAAGTTCGGCTTCGGGGTGCCGCGCAAGGCTCATTTGCGACCCCTCGGTCGCAAATACGGCAAGCACCCGGGCGCGACGGGCGTGCGGTGCGAGAATGTCACCATGACGATGTACTTGACGGGCGATGCTGCTGCCGATGAGCTGCTCGAGAGCGACGACCTGGCGCTGCTGCTGGGCATGCTGCTCGACCAGCAGGTGACAATGGAGTCGGCGTTCGCTGGCCCCGCCAAGATTCGTGACCGCGTGGGAGGCCTCAAGGCCGATGTCCTCGCGGACTTTGAGCCGGATGCTCTCGTCGAGGTCTTCAAGCAGAGCCCCGCGGTCCACCGATTCCCCGGCTCTATGGCCGCGCGTGTGCAGTCGGTGTGTGCGGCCGTGCGCGACGACTGGGGCGGGGACGCCTCCGCGATCTGGACTCAGGGCAACCCCGACGGAGCCGAGGTGCTCAAGCGACTCAAGAAGCTGCCCGGTTTCGGAGAGCAGAAGGCCAAGATCTTCCTGGCCCTCCTCGGCAAGCGACGGGGGCTCGACGCGCCCGGCTGGCGTGAAGCATCCGCTCCCTACGGGGATGAGGGTTCGCTCATGTCGGTCGCCGACATCACGAGCCCCGAGACGCTCGCCCGCGTGCGTGAGTCAAAAAAGGCGGCGAAGGCTGCGGCAAAGGCCGCTAAAGAGAAGCGCTAAAGAGAAGTAGGAGCGGGTCAGCGCGTCCAGCCGGTGGCCTGAGAGTACCCGCTCAGCAGGGCCTCGGTAAATTCACGCGGACGCACGACGCTCACCATGTGGGATGCGCCGGGCACGGTCACGAGGCGACCCGTGCGGGTGGCCGCGAGGTAGCGGCGGGCATGGGCCCGCACGTGATCGAAGCGGCCGTTGACAAAGAGCACGGGGATGTCGATCTCGCGCAGTCGTTCCACGGGGCTCAGCTCGAGCAATGACACAAGCACATCGTCCATGACGTCGAGGGCGACTCCCCCAGAGATCACGTCGGCAGCACCCGGCTGCGGCACCAAGAGCCGCACGGTCGCGTTGTTGAGCGACAGCCCCCGGTCGGGCAAGCGCCCGATCCCTCGCGCCAGAAACCGCCAGGTGTTCATGATGAGGGGGCTCGGCACCGTGCCGCAGGCGGCGGCGAGGAGGCCGCTCAGACGGCCGGGGTTGCGGGCGGTCCACTCGATCGAGAGGTAACCGCCGAGCGAAAATCCTACGAGATAGGGCTGTGATCCCGAGGATTCGGCGGTGTCGACGGCCGCACCAATGGCATCCAGAGCGGCGTCGAGCGTGAACTGTTCGCCCAGCCGCGAACCGTGGCCGGGCAGGTCGACAGCCATGGCCGGGATGCCGAGCGCGTCGAGGTCGGCGAGCTGCTGCCGAAACAGGCTCGCCGAGGTGCGCAAGCCGTGCACGAGGATGACAGTTGCCGGCATAGGAGAAGCTTAGGCGGCCTGCTTCTGCCGCACGGGAAACCGTTTGAGCACCACCAGCAGCACAATGAGCAGTGCCATCGCGATCCATCCCGGCAGGCCGAGCAGCCCGGATGTGAACGGGTCGACGGGCCCGGATGCCGCCACCAGCAGAGACAGACCCCCGACGCCGTTGATGAAGCCGTGGGCGATTGCCGCGAGCCAGACAGTGCCGCCTGAGAGAGTGAGCCAGCCGAGCAGAACTGAGGTGAGGGTGGTGAAGACAACCATCATGAGCAGCGCAAGAACGGGCGCATAGCCGGGGTAGTTGTAGCCGAGCAGCACGACCGGTGCGTGCCAGAGGCCCCACAGCACGCCCGTGATGAGCACGGTCGGCCACTGGCCGAGCGGCAAGAGTCTGGCCTGCAAAAAGCCGCGCCAGCCGAGCTCCTCACCCAGCGCCGGCAGCACGTTGATGATGGGCAAGAACAGCACGCTCACCAGTTGAACGGCGACGAGCACCTGAATTGGCACCGGCAGGGCTTCCCCGCCGGTGGCCGCGTCAAGCGTGTCGGCGAACCCGCTGAAGTTGACCAGGTCGAGCGTGAGTCCGCCGATCGCCACAGCGATGCCAATGGCGAGCAGGGTCACCAGCAGCGGCCCGAACCAGGCAAGCAGGCCATAGCCCCACCACTGCCGAAACGGCCTCGATGGGCGCAGCGTCGTCTCCCGCGCAAAGCTCTCCCCGCTGCGAAAAACCCGTGCGCTGATCAGCGCGGCGATCGCCGGCGTGAACATCATGACGATCAGCAGGAGCGATGCGAACGGATGCGCGAGCCCCTCACCGCTCAGCCACATCGGCAACGCCACCAGCCAGGCGCCGCCGAAGGCGATGGCAACGAAGAGAAGGATGGGGCGCAGATTGAGGCGAGTCACGGTGCGGTCGGTCATGGCTCCCATTCTGTCGGCCCCGGGCGACGAGCGCACCTGCGCCCGTGGATGCCCGGCGTGCGGCGTCGTCGATTCGGGCGACATGGGCGGCCCACTCGTCATTGCTGCGGGCCGTTATGTTGCCATCGCCCGGCCTCATCCCGGCAGCGGCGTCGATCAGTTCGCGGATGATGTCGGCGTGCCCGGCATGGCGCGCCGCTCGGCGACCATGTGCACGAGCAGTTGGTGCAGCGTTTCTCGCGATTGCCCTCCTCCCACCACGGAACATACCCGGGCGCATCCAGTTCGAGCGCTTCGATGGTCGCGTCGGTGTGCGCGGCGCACGCATGGTGGAGGTCGATGACCTCTGCTGGCACGGTGCACGCGGCAGTGATCCTGGGGCTTGCGAACGGCGTCGCCGCTGGCCGCCACTAGCGTCGCTGCTGGCCACCACTAGCGTTGAGTAATGACGCCTTTTTCGCTGGGTGATGCGAGCATCCGATGAGGCTGTGGTCGGTGCATCCGAGCCTTCTTGACCGCCAGGCTCTCGTGGCGTGTTGGCGGGAGGGCCTGCTCGCGCAGTCGGTGATCGGCAAGCAGTCTGGCGGCTACAGCAATCATCCGCAGCTCGTGCGATTTCGGGAATGCGATGACCCGATGGCCTCGCTCGGCGCTTTTCTCTCGGCAATCGTGGACGAAGCGGATGCCCGCGGCTATCGATTTGCCCGCGAGAAGATCGTGGGCCGGGGCGCGGTGCCGCCGATCCCCCTTGCGGAGGGTCAGCTCGCGTATGAATGGGGCCACCTGCTGGCCAAGCTGCGGGTGCGCAGCCCTGACCGCGCCGCAGAGCTCGACTCGCGCGTGCTGCCGCCCGCGCATCCCGTTTTCACGGTGGTGCCGGGCCCGATCGCGCCGTGGGAGCGCCCGCTCGGCTAGAACGCCCTAACGCGCCCCTAAAGCGCCTCTAGCGCGCCTCTTTGCGCGATCCGCCTCGTGAGGGGTCCCAAATGCATGATCAGGATGCTCGCGAAGGCGCATTTTGGACCCCTCAGCAGGGAACCGGGGGCGGCTAGCGCCCTCAGGGTTAACGGGCCAGGGTGCGACGCGTGATTTCTGCGGCGGCTTTCGTGATGAGCGACTCCGGCAGCGGGAGGCCGTAGACAAAGTTCACGGAGTCTTTGCCGGAGCGGTAAGGCGCGATCTCCTTCTCGAGTTCGCCCTCAAAAACCGGCACGGGATACATGCCGATGTGCTTCTTCCACGCGCCAAAGTAGATGCCATAGCGCCCGTTGATCGACACCCGCACGATTCCGTAGCTGATCGTTTCGGGAGCATCCCTCGCCCCGCCCTCAGTGATTCCCGCGTGGATGGCCAGTTGCACCCTGCGGAGCATCGCCTGCACCTCGGCATCGAATGACGCGATGTAGTCGTCAACGGTTTCGGGCTTCTCTGCCATGGTTCCTCCAGGTGAACGGATGGGGCGTAGGCGGATGGTGCGCTGCGGTCAGGCTCCTGCGGGTGGGTCGATGAGCAGCGAGGCGCGCTCGTCGAGGTAGCGGGCGAAGTCGATGGATGTCGCGGGCGTGGCACCTGCGGTCCAGCGCACGAGAGCGCGGCCATCGTGCACATAGACCCGGCCAGCCGCGTCGGTCAGGGCTTCGAGGTCGAGCGACACCGGCCTGGCGTCGAAGTTGACGGTCTGCCCCGGCGCGAATCCGCCGCGCACGGCAGCCGCACGGTGCCCTCGCCGTTCCTCGCCCGATGCGGACTGGTAGTTGGGGCGGCCCGGCTCCACTGCGCGAGTGCTGACGCCGGCCTCATAGAGGGTTCCGTCGCGCGCGAGGAGCAGCACGCCCAGGTGCCACACCCTGGCAATCTCGCGCAGCAGAGGCTCGCGCTGCACGAACAGGATGCGGCGCGGCGTAACCATCTCGGCGAGCGACTCATCGGCAACGGCGGCATCCGCGAGCCGCTTCGTGGTGGCCGCGATGGCATCGCGCATCGCGGCGATGGTGGCATCGGCTGCTGCGGCATCCATGGTGCGCTCCTGAAAGACTGGGGGCTTCCAGCCTAGAACCGCAGGCTGCCCTGCCGCTTGCGGTTGCGGTTGCGGTTGTGCTTGCACAGGCCCTGTTCACATTAGCCAACCCGAGGATTGCTACCCTGGGGGCAGGGTCATCACCGACCCCCGGACGACGGTTCAGTACCCGGAACGCGACAAGACTGGCCACGGGAGTTGAATCGTCATGGCATGGATCATTCTGATCGTCTCAGGAGTTCTCGAAGCCGTCTGGGCCACCGCGCTCGGCAAGTCGGAGGGCTTCACCAAGCTGTGGCCGACCGTCATTTTTGGCGTTGCGCTGGCGGCCAGCATGGTCGGCCTCGCGCTGGCAATGCGGGAGATTTCGACCGCCACGGCCTACGCGGTGTGGGTGGGCATCGGCGCCTCAATTACGGTGATCTACGCGATGATCACGGGTGATGAGCCGGCGTCCCTCATCAAGATTTTGCTCATCATGGGCCTCGTTGGTTGCATCGTCGGCCTCAAGGTGGTCAGCGGCGCAGAGCACTAACCCCGGCTCGGCACGCGTTGCAGCAGCACGATCGCCTCGTAGTGATTCGTGTGAGGGAACATGTCGAGCACCCGCGCCCGCGTCGGCACGAGGGAGGGCATCGCGGCGAGATCGCGGGCCAGGGTGACCGAGTTGCAACTGGAGTAGACGACGGTCTGCACTGAGGATGCTTCGAGCCAGCCGCTGAGGTCTGGCCCGATTCCGCGACGAGGGGGGTTCACAATCACCAGGTCGGGCGCTTCGGTGGAGGCCAGAGCAAACGCCGTGGCATCCGCCGTTTCGAAGGCCATTCCTGGCAATCCGACGCTCGCTGCCCGCGCGCTTTCGATGGCTTCGGCGCTGACCTCGATTCCCGTGACGGTGCGGCCGGGCGCTGCGCAGTGCAGCGCGAAACCGCCGACCCCGCAATAGAGGTCCCACACGCTTGCGGGGTTCACCGAATCGACCCATTCGTGCGCCTGGCGATAGAGCGCGGAGGCGATCGCGGTGTTGGTTTGAAAAAAGCTTTGCGGGCGCAGCGCGAGCTCCACATCGCCGACCCGCATGGGCAGTGTGCTCTGGGCGGTCAGCAGAATCTCGTCGAGCCCCTCGATCGCCGCCCGATGCTCCGGCAGCAGGTTGGCGCTGATCACGCGCAGGGACGGCACGCGGTGCTCAAGCCACGGAAGGTGCTTGCGGATGCGCGGCAGCGATTCGCTTGACCGCAGCACGAATCGAAGCATGAGGTCTCCGTCGGCCGATTCGGTGAGCAGAACGTTTTTGAGTTCGCCGCGGCGGGCAGCAACGTCATAGGGCACGAGCCCCGCGAGCGTGATGAAGTCGGCGATGGCGGGGAATGCGGCGGTGAGCCCGGGTTGCAGGATGCCGCATCCCTGCAGATCGATGCCCCGCATCTGCCCGTCGAGAAGCCCCAGGGTTGGCGCGTCCACGGTGCCACCGACGACCATCTTGGCCTTGTTGCGAAAGCCAGATTCTGCGCTGGCGACGGGGGGCATCCACTGGATGCCGGGGTAGTCGGCGAGCATCCGCTGGCAGTGGGCATGCTTATCGGCCAGCTGTTCGGCATACGGCTGGGGGAGAAGGGTGCACGAGAGGCAGAGACCCGCGTCGAAGTAGGAGCACTGCATGGCCGCCCAGTCTAATTTGCCGGTGCTGGCATGAGCTGTCAGGCGAACCGTTGAGGGGTCCCTAATGCGTGTTCCGCGGCATCGGGAAGACACATTTGGGACCCCTCAGCGAGAGGTGGGCGGGAGCCCGCGAGCCCGCCTCCGCTACGCGAACGTGACGTCGAGGGTGCCGAGCTCGCCGAACGACGCCGAAATCGTGTCGCCGGGGGCGATCGCCACGGCGGCCGTGATGGAGCCGGCCATGATGAGTGAGCCTGCGGGCAACGTCTGCCCGAGCGAGCCCAGGGTGTTGGCCAACCACAGCGCGCCCTCAAGCGGATGCCCGAGCACGGCCGCGCCAACACCTTCGCCCACGGTTTCGCCGTTACGGCGCATGCTCACGGGCAGAGCTGCCAGATCGACGCCGTCGAGCTGAGCGGTGCCCTCGCCCACGAGAACGGCACCGGATGATGCGTTGTCGGCGATCGTGTCGGCGAGCGTGATCTTCCAGTCGGCGATGCGCGAATCGATGATTTCGAGCGAGATCACCGCGTGGTCGACAGCATCCGCAAGCTCCTCGATAGTGAGGCCGGGGCCCGTTACATCCTTGCTGAGCACGAAGGAGATCTCGGGCTCGATGCGCGGGGCGATGAATCCGGCGAGCGAAACCGGGGCAGAAGCATCCAGAAGCATGTCGTCGAATAGGTGCCCGAAGTCGGGCTGATCGACGCCGAGCTGCTTCTGCATTGCGAGCGACGTGAGGCCGACCTTGTAGCCGATGACGCGGCGGCCGGCGTTCTTCCACGCGGCGACCTGGTGCATCTGCACCCCGTAGGCATCCTCGACGGTCATGTCGGGCGCCGTCGTAGTGAGCGGCGCGATCGGCTGCTGCGTTTCGTGTGCCGTGAGCAGGGCGGTGCCGAGAGCCTCGGTGGCCGTGGTGGTCAGGCTCATTCTCATGCTCCCTTGCGTGCGTCGAGTAGGTCGAGTGCAACGTCGACGATCATGTCTTCTTGCCCGCCCACCATGCGGCGGCGGCCGAGCTCGAAGAGGATCTCCATCGTCGAGATGCCGTACTTGGCGGATGCTGCTTCCGCGTGCAGCAAGAAGCTGGAGTAGACGCCCGCATAACCCAGGCTTAGCGTCTCACGGTCGACCTGCACGGGGCGAACCTGAAGCGGGCGAACGATGTCGTCGGCCGCGTTCATGAGCGCGACGAGGTCGGTGCCGTGGTTCCAGCCCATCTTGTCGGCGACGGCGATGAACACCTCGAGCGGGGCGTTGCCAGCCCCTGCACCCATGCCCGTGAGGCTTGCGTCGACGCGGTTGGCGCCGGCCTCGACGGCGGCGACCGAGTTGGCGACGCCGAGCGACAGGTTGTGGTGGGCGTGAACGCCGATCTCAGTGGTGGGGTCGAGCACGTCCCGCAGGGCGTTGACGCGGTCGGTCACGTCGTTCATGGTCTGGGCTCCGCTGGAGTCGACCACGTAGATGCACTGGGCGCCGTAGCCCTCCATGAGCTTGGCCTGCTTGCCGAGTTCAGCGGGAGTCGTCATGGCGCTCATCATGAGAAAGCCCGTGGTGTTGAGCCCGATCTCGCGAGCGGTCTCAATGTGCTGAGCCGAAACATCCGCCTCGGTGCAGTGCGTTGCAACACGCACGTAGCTGACGCCGGCGGATGCTGCGCGCTTGAGGTCGTGGATCGTGCCGACACCCGGCAGAAGCAGGGTGGCGATGGCAATGTTCTCGGCGACCTCGGCGGCGGCCTCGATCCACTCGACGTCGGAGTGTGCGCCGAAGCCGTAGTTAACGGTGGAGCCGGCAAGGCCGTCGCCGTGCGCGACCTCGACGCTGTCGACGCCAGCCTTGTCGAGGGCCGAGACGATGTCGCGCACGTTCTGCAGCGTGTACTGGTGGCGAACGGCGTGGCTGCCGTCGCGCAGGGTTACATCCGAGATGAAAAGTTTGTCGGTCGTGGGGTCGAATGCGGTCATGCTGCCGCCTCCTTGTTCATGCGCAGGGCCATGGTCTCGGCGGTGCGCAGGGCGGCCGAGGTCATGATGTCGAGGTTGCCGGCGTAGGCGGGCAGGTAGTGGGCGGCGCCCTCTACTTCAAGAAAGACGCTCGTCTTGAGCCCCGTGAACGGTCCGAAACCGGGGACAACGACAGGGGTTGTGATCTCGTCGAACTGCACGCGCTGCTTGAGGCGGTAGCCGGGAACATACGAGTTCACCCTGGCGACCATGTCTTCGACAGCCGTCTCGATTGCGGCGCGGTCGCCATCCTCGCTGAGGGTGAAGACGGTGTCGCGCATCATGAGGGGCGGCTCGGCGGGGTTCAGTACGATGACGGCCTTGCCGAACTGCGCACCGCCCACCTTGACGAGCGCCTCCGAAGTTGTTTCGGTGAATTCGTCGATGTTGGCGCGGGTTCCGGGGCCAGCCGACTTGCTGGCGATGGAGGCGACGATCTCGGCGTAGGCGACGGGCACCTGGCTGGCGATGGCCGAGACGATCGGGATGGTGGCCTGGCCGCCGCAGGTGACCATGTTCACGTTGGAGGCGTCGAGGTTCTCTTCGAGGTTGACGACGGGCACGCAGTAGGGGCCGATCGCCGCAGGAGTGAGGTCGATGAGGCGGATGCTGGGCTTGGCCGCGAGCAGCTTCTCCGAGTTGTAGACGTGGGCGCGGGCCGAGGTGGCATCGAAGACGAAGTCGAGGTCGGCGAAGAGGTCGTGCTCGATGAGCCCGTCCACGCCTGAGGAGATCGCGGCGATGCCCATGCTCGCGGCCCGGCGCAGTCCGTCGGATTCGGGGTCGATGCCCACGAGGGCAACAACCTTGAGGGTTCCGCTGCCGCGGAGGATCTTGATCATGAGGTCGGTGCCGATATTGCCGGATCCGATGATGGCCGCGGTAGCGACGTGGCTCATTCGGTGCCTTTCTGTGGGAATTACGCGCGAGCACTCGTTCGAAGTTTCGGCGTCTGTTCTATATATCGAACACGGTTGAGGTGTCGATGTCAATTGGGCGAGCATCCGCCAGCATTTGCGCCTGCCGCTTCAGCCGAGTATTGATTAGGCATGGCCCGCCTCACTCCCGCCGTCGTGCGCACCCTCGACATCCTCGAGCTGTTCCTCGATGGCGACGCCCCCCTCAGCGCGCCCGACGTAGTGCGACTCACGGGGCTGCCCCGAACATCCGTGCATGAACTGCTCGCAACGCTCGTCGCCCGCGACTATCTACAGAAGGACGAGAGTGGCGCCTATCGGCTCGGGGTGCGGCTGCTGCAGCTGGGCAACGCCTACTCCTCTCGCTTCGACATGCTCACGGCAGCTAACGAAGCGGCGCGCGAGCTCTCGGCGCGGCTGGGCGAAACCGTGAGCGTCGCCGTGCTCGAAGGCGCCGACGTGTTCTACCTGGCCAAAGTCGAAGCGCGCGACAACCTGCGCCTGCCCTCGAGCATTGGTCACCGCCTGCCCGCCAACGCCACGGGGCTCGGCAAGGCGATGCTTGCGTACCTGTCGCCGCCGCGGCTGCGTGAACTGTTTCCGGATGCCGACCAGCTGCCGGTGATGACCGCGAGCAGCATCCGCACCCTGCCTGAGCTCGAAGAGGACCTCGCACTCGTCCGCGAGAGCGGGGTGGCGTTCGAGCGCGAAGAATCGACACCCGACGTGAGCTGCGTCGCCGCCCCCGTGCGCGACTCGACCGGCGCGGTCGTCGCCGCGATCAGCGTCTCGGTGCCCACCGCCCGCTTCGCTCAGCGTGCCGACGACGAGTGGGCTGACGAGGTGCGCGCCGCGGCCGACGAGTTCTCGGCTCGCCTGGGGTTCGCGGCCCCTCGGCGCTGACGGGCCCGCGGCGCTGACGGGCCCTCGTGTCAGGCCCCTGCGTCCGTCCCGTCCATCACATTGGTGCCATCCGAGAACACCTCAGAGAGGATGCCGAACAGATTGTTGTCCGGGTCGAGAATGTAGGCGGTGCGGCCGATTCCCTCCATGTCCTCAAGCGCCATCGCCTCGGTGCCCCCGAGCTCTAGAGCTTTTGCGAAGGCCGCGTCGGCATCCGCAACGCCGACCACGATGTTGCAGCCGTTGACGGCCGAGCCGGGTTCGGGTCGCGGACCCTCGCGCTCGGTGAGCCCGCCGTTGATGCCATGGCCCGGCTGCCGCGCCGTGTTGATTGCCCCGTCGCCGGTGTCGATCATCCAGTACGACATTTCGCCGTACTGGGTGAACTTCCAGTTGAAGAGCTGCGAGTAGAAGTCGAGGAGTTTCTGTGGTTCTGTCGCGTGAATTTCAAAGTGCACAACGAGATTCGCCATGATGCCTCCTTGCATTGGTGCCAGGATGCTACGCCAGCCCAGGTGCGCAAGCCAGGCCCTCCCCCTGAGTGTTTTGCCGAGCGGCCGGCGCACGGCCCGGCCCCTGTCCCCGCGCCTGCGCCGTGCACCCCGCCCCTGTCCCCGCGCGTGCGCCGCGTCCGCTGAGGGGTCCCATATTCGTGCCAGACAGCATCCGGAAGCCGCATTTCGCACCCCTCGCGAGGGTGGGCGAGCGAACGAGTGCGAGGGCTAGCGGGCTGGATGCCTACACGGCGTCCGGCTGGCTCGGCACAGCCGTCGGCAGCGGGCGGCCTTTTCTCGAGAGCATCACGGTCATGCCGATTCCGATGGCCAGAAGGATGATCGCCGCAGCATTCCACGCGATGTCGTACGGCACGATGTCGACCCGGTAGCGGATCTGATGCAGGCCCAGCAGCTTGTGGTCGACGATTCCGTCCCAGAGTTGAAATAGGCCGAGCCCTACGAAGAACCCCGCCCAGGCCGCCCCCGTCCAGAACGTGTGTCGCCGTCGCGCGTCGAGGAGGAGAAAGAACCCGGCGACGAGGGCGAAAAGTTCGGCGGCGTGCAGGAGGCCGTCGGAGAGCAGGGCGATATCGGGCGTGGAATTGTCGTAGAAGTGGTGCCACGCCAAGATCTGGTGGAACACGATCTCGTCGATGGCGGCCATCACGGCCATTCCGATCAGGAACGCGCCCCAGAACGATCGGTTGCGCACTGCCGACCGGTGCATCCGTTCCGTGGTTCGGTCTGTCATGGCATTCTCCTCTCATCGGTGGTCTGCAGACAGCGCGCCCGCGGGATGAAATGTTTCAGGGTTTGTTCGGCGCAGCTCATGCCCGGTGCGCCGGTAAAGCTCTGCGCAGAGAAGCACGATCAAGAAAAAATCGACGGCATCCCCGCCGTAATACATGAGTTGGGCGCCGAGCTGCACATCAGCCGCGCTGAATTCTGGCGGGGGGTATGCGTAGAGCAGTTTTGCCAGCACGCCGTGGGCGGCCAGCGACAGCACCAGCACGGTCGCCCGCAACGGGAACGACGCGCGATGCGGCGACGGGTCGACCAGCACCAACGATGCCGTGTACAGCACGCCGGCGGCGAGAAAATGCGCCATCACGAGCAGGTGAAGAAGTGCGTTGCTCTGCATCGCGTCGAACAGCGGCGTCCGGTAGACAACCCACATCCCGCCAACGTTCAGCAGGGCCGCCACCACGGGGTTGGTGACCGTGCGGGCGGGGGCGCTGTTCAGGAGTCGGCTCAGCCTGCGGGCTGGCACAACGGAGAGGGTGCGCAGCGCCAGGGTTACGGGAGCCGCCAACACCAGAAACAGCGGGGCGACCATGCCCACCAGCAGGTGGGCGAGCATGTGCCCGGTAAAGCTCGTGTGCGACCATGACGCGATGGGGCCAACAAATCCGCACGCGGCCGCGGCCATGCCGGCCACCCAGAACAGGCTCCTGAACCACGGCCACCGCCGTCCGCGTCGCGCCTGAATCGCCGTTGCGACCAGGTAGGCGGCCGCGGCGAAGAGGAACGGCCAGAGGAGCACGACGTCGACCAACCAGGCGCCGGGGGCACCCGATCCGTGATGCTCATGGGTGTTATAGACCACCAAGACAGGCCTCACCGTCATCCACCGAGACTTCTCTTACGCCTAGGGACGCTAGTCCAGTGGGTCGGCCGCGCACACCTACCGGCGTCGGTTCTGCGGGAGGCCCTTCATTGCCGCGTCATCATGGCGCGGCACGCACAACAACTTTGCCGACCGTGTGGCCGGCGTCCACGTGAGCGAGGGCATCCCGCGCCTGGTCGAACGTAAACTCGCGTTCGATTACGGGCCGGATGCTCCCCTCCCCCGTGAGTCGAAGGAGTTCGCTCAACACCTCGGGCTTGGTGACAGCGGCGAGGGCCCGCAGCGGACGGCGCGATCCGATCGAGCGCAGTGCTGCGCCGAGGATGCGCGGCATGGGCCCAAGCACGCGCCCACCCATGCCGGAGACCATGACGACCGACCCGCCGGGCCGCACGAGTCGCCGAAGGTCGCCCAGCGTAGCGGAGCCGACAATGTCGATGACATGGTCGAACGATTTCGCGTCGAGCTCGCCGAGCGGCGTGCTGCGGTCGATCGCGCGGGCGGCGCCCAGCGACTCGGCGAGTGCGTGATTGCGCTCGCCGCAGAGTGCCCACACCTCGGCACCGCGCAGGGCCGCCAGCTGAACAGCGAAGGTGCCGACGCCCCCGGATGCGCCGATCACGAGCACGCGCGATCCGCCGGTCACCCCGGCCCGGTCGAGGGCTTGCCAGGCCGTGCCGCCGGCGATCGGCAGGGTGGCCGCGGCGGATGCCGTCACCTCGGCCGGTCGCAGCACGAGGCGTTTGACAGGCGCGACCGCGTAGGGGCCAAGTCCGCCGCCGCCGGGCAGCTCGACCACAACCTCGTCGCCTACTGCCCAGCGTGCAGCATCCGATCCCACCGCCACGATGGTGCCAGCCACATCCATGCCGCGAACGGATGCTCGTGGGCGGCTAAGCCCGAAGGCCGCGCGCAGCAGCATCGGGTCGCCGCGCATCACGTGAATGTCGGCCGCGTTGAGGCCGGTCGCGCGCACTCGAAGCAGCACCTCGCCTCGGCCGGGCGTCGGCACGGGAATGTCTGCGCGCTCGACCTGGTCGGGCCCGCCGTAGCTGTTCTGCCGCCAGGCCTGCATTGTCGAGGCGATTGTCGTGGACGTCATCGTCATTCCTTTGGCTCGGTTGGCTTTGCTTGCTCCGTGGGGTACTGGAATACGTCGTCGAGGCCGACCCCGAAGACGCGGGAGATCTGAAACGCGAGCTCGAGCGAGGGCGAGTATTTTTCCTGCTCGATCGCAATGAGCGTCTGGCGGGTCACCCCGATGCGGCGGGCGAGCTCGGCCTGGGTCATCTCGCCGTGCTGGGCACGGAGTTCGCGGATGGAGTTGGTGACGCTTGTGGGTTTGACCATGCTCAGAACCCCCTGCGGTAGGCGATGATGCGGGTCACGCTGCCGAGCAGCATGGAGAGCGCGAAGCCGAGAAAGAGCGTGTTGCCGATCCAGAAGTAATCCGCGCCAAGCATCGTGAGGGCGAGTGCCCCGACGCCGCCGATAACAAGAAACGCCTGACCCACGCGGTCACCGAACCACCCGATCTCCCGATCCCGCTGGTCGGAGGTGCCCGCGCTCTCGCGATCGCGCATCCCGACGATGATGCCCGCGACGATGTTTAGCGCGATCGACAGGATGATCGACGCGAGGATGGTCCACAGCATGGGGGCGATCCAGTCGATCTGATCGACGCGGCTCGTGCCGAGCTGCGGGATGATGATCGCGAAGTAGACGATGCTGCAAACGATGCTGCTGATCGATTGCGCCCAGATGGTGCGTTCGCCGTAGCCCATGGTGACCTCCGAGTGTCAGGTTTTCTTTACATCGGAAGCATCGCACCGCGCGCGGAGCATGTCAAGAATTATTTACATACCATCGGGTGGGTGTCGAGTTTTGGTGCCAAGACCGGCCCGCTCGATGACCAAGTCGACACTCACCGCGCCGGTGGGTGGAGGCGGGGTTGATCGCTCGTGAGGTGCTCCTCGACGACCGTCGCCAAGACGGCGTGCGGGAAGAGGTGGCCTTCGATGATGCGCGCAGCCTCGTCGCCGTCGCCCATCGCGATCGCCTCGGCGAGGGCGAGGTGCTCGCGCTTGCTCTTCTCACGCACGCTGGTGCTGCTCCGTACGGCTGCGGCGAGGTAGATGGATGAGATCTGTCGCAGATTGCTGAGGATTCCCGTGAGAAGAGGAGCGTGCGCGCCCTCGATGACCGCCATGTGGAAGCGGCGGTTGGAGTCGAGCCACTCGGTTTCGCTCTCGGCATCAACAGTCTCTTGCGCGAGTGCCGTAATGGCTGCCGTGTCATCCGGGGTCGCGTGCGTCGCCGCGAGCTTGGCGGCGAGCGGCTCGAGCAGTAGACGAATCTCGTTGAGTTCACGCGCCTCGCGCGCGTCAAGGTCGCGCACGCGCGCGACGCGCTGCGGGTCAATAACAACGAGCCCTTCGGTCGCGAGGTCGCGCATCGCCTCGCGGACGGGGGTGACGCTCACCGAGAGCTGCGCGGCGAGTTCGGTCTGTTTGAGCGGATGCCCTGGCGCGTAGATGCCGCTCAGGATGCGGTCCCGCAATTGTTCGCGCACCCACAGGTGAGTGGTGCGAGGCGGCGTTGCCTCTGAATCGGTCACAGCGTTCCTTTGAGTGTCTGGTGGGTCTCAATCGCCGAAACACCTTGTTCACAAACGGCGACGATGGGCGAAACAATCTCACGATTCTATATCTCTATAGATTATAGATTCTACTTCCGGAGGTCTCGTGGCACTCGCTCCCTCTCCCGCACTTCCGCCGATCGACTCGGTCGATCCACCCAGGGCGCAACTCGTCGTCGACGATGTCTCCCGCCTTTTCACCAGTCCAGACGGTTCGGCCGTGGAGGCGCTCGTCGGCGCAAACCTGCAGGTGCGCGAGGGCGAGTTCATCTCCCTCATCGGCCCGAGTGGATGCGGCAAGTCGACGCTCTTCAACGTCATCGCCGGACTCGATGAACCAACTAACGGCAGCATCGTCGTCGACGGTGTCGAGCGCAATGGGCAGCAGGGGCTCGTTGGCTACATGCTGCAAAAAGACATGCTGTTGCCGTGGCGCACGATCCTCGACAACGTCGTGCTCGGGCTCGAGATCGGCGGGGTCAAGAAGAAAGACGCGCACGCGATCGCGCGGCCCCTCCTCGAGACCTACGGTCTGGGCGGGTTCCTCGACCGCTACCCGAGCCAGCTCTCCGGTGGAATGCGCCAGCGCGCCGCGCTCCTGCGCACCATCCTCTTCAATCGCGACATCATTCTGCTCGACGAGCCGTTTGGCGCACTCGACGCCCAGACGCGCGAACGGATGCAGGAGTGGCTGCTCGACCTGTGGGACGACTTCCAGAAGACGGTGCTCTTCGTCACCCACGACATCGACGAGGCCATCTACCTCTCAGATCGAGTGTTCGTCATGTCGGCGCGGCCCGGCCGCATCGTGGCAGAGATTCCCATCACGCTCCCGCGGCCGCGGCACAGCTCGATCGTCACCAGCGCCGAGTTCGTCGCGCTCAAGGCGGAAGCCCGCGAATACCTCAACGACGCCCACCGCGTCGGCGGCCGCATCGTTCTGGAGGACTGACATGGCTGACACTGCAATCCAGGCGTCGGCCACCACTGCGACCCCGGTCGCCCCTGGCACGGCCGACGCGCTCACGAAGCTCGGCCAGTTGCGAGACACCCTGCGACCCATTCCCCGGCGTCGCCGGCTCGAGAAAGAGCCTGCCTCGTGGCGAGTCAACTCGCTCCGCATCGGCGTCATTGTCGTCGTCGTCGCCTTCTGGGAAATCGGGGCGACGTTGGGATGGATCGACCCGTTCTTTTGGAGCCAGCCCAGTCGCATCTTCAAAACGGCGATCATCACCATCCAAAATGGCGACCTGTGGGTGAACGCGCGCTTCACCTTCGGCTCGACCATCGCCGGGTTCCTTATCGGGGTCATCGGCGGGGTCGCGATCGGGCTCTCCTTCTGGTGGTCGCGAACCTACGCGCTCGTCGCCGAACCGATGGTCATCGCGTTTGAGGCTATGCCGAAGCTCGCGCTCGCCCCCATCATCGTGCTCGTGCTCGGCATCGGCATCTCATCGAAGATCGCCATGGCCGTCGCGATCGTCATCGTCATCCAAATCCTAAACACCTACACAGCCGTACGCGCCGTCGATAAAGACCTCGTGACGCTCTTGTACTCACTGGGCGCCTCCAAGTGGCAGGTCTTCCAGAAGGTCGTCTTTCCCTCCGTCATCCCCTGGGTGATCTCGAGCCTCCGCATCGCCATCGGTCTTGCCCTCACGGGAGCCGTCGTCGGCGAGTACATCGGCTCGCGCGAGGGCCTCGGCCGCATGATCCAGTACGCGGGCTCGACCTACGACATCGCTCTCATCTGGGTAGGCGTGTTCACCCTCGCCTTCCTCTCCGCGCTCCTATACGTCGTCGTCGCCGTGCTCGAGCGTTGGCTCAGAAAGGGTGTCGTCCACAGCTGATGCCCGCAACAGCCACTGCAGAGCACAGCCCCACACAGCGATCCGCCGCCAACCAGCGCTCACCGAGCGCGTCAGCGTGCTCCTTCCCGCCCACCGCCTCATCCCTGCACTAACGAAAGGAACCAGCGTGATCACGAAAAACGCCACACTTCCCGCCATCGCAGCATTTGTCTTCGTTTCCCTCGGGCTGAACGGATGCGCTGCGCCCGCCAGTAGCAGCCCGGAGTCACGAGGCGACGTGCCGGTCACCATTACGATCGCCGAGCCGGTGCACGGCATCGGCTACCTGCCCTTATACGCGGCCATCGAATCCGGCGCATTCGAAGAGGAGGGCATCACCGTTGAGGTGACGACACTCACCGGCGGCGGGCACGTCAGCTCCGTGCTCTCCGGCGAGGTCTTCGGCTTCATCGGCGGTGTCGAGTCCGGCGCTGTGGCCAACGTCAAGGGAGCGAGCCTCAAGGGCGTCGTCAACGTCGTCAATCGCGGCAACGTCTACTTCGTCGCCCCCGAGGGCGAAGAGCCGAAGGCTGGCGAAGACCTCGGCAAGTACTTCGAAGGCAAGACCATCGTCGGTGGTCGCCACGGAGGCACCCCGAACGCGATCCTCCGCCACATCCTCATCGAGAGCGGGCTCGACCCCGACACGGACACGATCCTCCAGGAGCTTGAGGACTCGTCAGCGATCCCCTCGGCCATGAATGCGGGGGCCGCAGACATCGCCGTGGTCGCGGAGCCACAGCTCGGCCTCGGCATCGCTCAGGGCCTGTGGGGTCAGCCGTTCCTCAACGTGCCGGCCGAGCTCGGCGCCTACGCATATTCGTCCATCGTCGTTCCCACCAAGACGATCGATGAAAACCCAGGCCTCATCCAGCGCTTCGTCACCGCGCTCATTAAGGGCCAGGAGCTCATTGAGGGCGACCCCGAATATGCCTTTGAACTCGCACAGCGCGAGTTCGCCACGCTCGACCCCGCAGCACTCAAGGCAACGCTCGACCGTGCCTACGAAGACGAACTCTGGGACGGCAGCTGTCTCTCGAAGGCCGCCATTGAGACCAACCTTAAGGTCGCTCGCGCAGGGAAGATTCTCGACGACTCCTCCATAAAGCAGAGCTACGAGACCGTCGCGACCATGACGTTCACGGGCGACTGCTGATTCCAACCACGGAAGGAGAAACAGACATGGCTACCTACTCCGCGGAGCGTTTCGCTCCAGAGACCGCCGCGCTCATCGTTGTCGACGTGCAAAACGACTTCTGCCATCCGGACGGCGTCTCCGCTCGAAAGGGCCACGATGTGTCGGCCGCTGTCGAGATGGTGCCGCGACTCGAGACGCTGATCGAGGAGGCGCGGGCCGCAGGCGCGACCGTCATCTTCATCCAGACGACGCACGACCTCACCGTCGACTCGCGCGTGTGGAACACGCGGATGGGCGACATCGACACCCCGGAATACGATCCGAACTGCCGCACGGGCACGTGGGGTGCCGACTTCTACGTCGTCGCCCCCAAGCCGGGCGACCTCGTCGTCAACAAGCACCGGTATTCGGCCTTTGCGGGCACCGACCTCGACATGGTGCTCACGACGGCGGGTGTGAAGACAATCGTCCTCACAGGGGTAGCGACGAACGTGTGCGTGGAATCCACCCTGCGCGACGGGCTTTTCCTTGAATACAACGTCGCCCTCGTTCCCGACTGCAGCGCGGCGTATGAGCCCGAGTTGCACGAGGGCACCATCAGGAACGTGCAAGGGATGTTCGGGGCGGTGCTCGACTCAGACGAGCTCATCTCGAGGTGGTCCCCGATCCCGGCCGAGCTCACGGCCTGATCGAATGCCACGTCGTCATGGCGCCGGGGCCGCGGGACTCGCGGCCCTCGGCGTCCTTTACTGGACCGCCCACGCAATGATGCGACCGCTCATCGGCACCTATGTCCTGAGTCTCGGGGGCACGGCCGTGGAGGCGAGCATCGCGCTCGCGGCTTTCTCGATCTTCCCCACCATCCTGGCGGTGCTCATCGGAGGGTTCGTCGACAATTGGGGCGGGCGCCCCATCCTTATCGTGGGTGGCGTGCTCATGGTGGCGGGCGGAACGATCATGCTCATCCCCACCCTCACCGCCGTCATTGTGAGCCAGGTCATTCTGGGGCTCGGAACGCTGTGCGTTTGGGTAAGCCTCCAAACCTCCATCACGACGGGTGCTGGCGACGAGTCGCGGGATGACCGCGCTCGCCGCATCGCTACCTTCACGCTCTTCGTGTCCTTCGGGCAGATGGTCGGGCCAGCCCTCGGAGGGGCGCTCGAGAGCTTCTTCAGCTATGCCGTGGCCTACGGCGTCTACGCGGCGCTCGGCCTCACGCTTCTCATCGTCGCGATTGCGAGGGCGCCCAAGACGGCCGTGCGCCGTCTCGGCAAGAAACTCCCGATCATCCGGCCCTACGCCGAAGCGTTCACGCTCATGCGCAACCCCGCCGTCGTCATTGCGGTGCTCGTGAGCTTCACCGCGCTCATGCTCCACGACATCCGTTCGGCCTGGCAACCGCTTCTGCTCCACGGCGCCGGGCTCGAGCAGTGGCAGATCGGCATTGTCATCAGCGTGAGTGCCGTTGCGGGCTTCGCCGCCCGACCGTTTTTCGCACCGTGGCTGCGAGTCTTCGGGGTGCCAGTTTTCGTCGGACTCGTGCTCGTCGTTGGCGCGACGACGGCGATGATGGCGACCATCGCGCCGGGCAACATGACCTACCTTCTCGCGGTCGCGGCGGTCAACGGCCTTGCCCTCGGCTTCGCCCAGCCGCTCTCGCTCACGCTCCTGTCGGAGGAGGTGCCAAAGAGTCAGCTAGGCATCGCCTCCGGGTTGCGCTCGACCGGCAACCAGGCGGCCCTCCTCGCGAGCCCTGCTGGGTTCGGCGGGGTCTCCGCATTCGCGGGGCTCAGTGCCGCCTTCCTCGTCGTGGGCGGTGCCGCAGCCGCTGTCGGTGTGCTGTGCGCCGTGCTCCTTCATTTCCACCGGCCACAAGGTTCCGACGCTTCGATCGACCTCGCCGAATCAGAACTGCTCGACGACATCGTCGAAGAGCCGCCATCCGCATCCCGTCAGTAGAAAGGCAGCCGATGACCGCATCAAAGCCCCGCATCGCCCACCTCAGCGGTCCCACCGCGACCATTCAGAACACTCCCCCACTCGTCACCTCGAACAAGGCGCGCGCGAGGCTAGGGCTGCCGCCGCTCACCGATGCCACGGGCGAGCCACTCCGGTTCGACGCGCTGCGCTCGCAGCGTCTCGCGCTGCCCGCGAAGGTGTACGTGGAGCAATTCTCGGCGCATCCGCTCGAATCGGATGCCTCGGAACTTTATGGCCCGCCCGACGGCTGGGTGGGCAGAGACGGTGTCGTGCGAGATGGACCCATGAGCGACGACGACGTGCCGGTCTACGCGATCGACCTTCACCCCGAGGACGGGCTGTATCCCCTGCCGTACATGGCCGTGCAGGCGGACGGCAGCCCTTGGGAGGAGGAGATGGCGGTGCCCCTCGGCCCGGAATCCGTGGCGCGCCAAGGATTCTTCCCCGACGGATCGTGGAGCTTTGAAGAGATCGACCGGCTCGGCATCGAAGACAAGGGCACGGCGAGCTCGATCTCGTCGCGCGCCATCGTCGACTTTTACCGAGTCGCCCCGCCGGCCGGCTACACCAAGGGGCTCCCCGCCAAGAAACGCCGCGACATGGGTGAGGGTGATATCGAGCCCGAGACGAGGGGGCGCCACTTCAACGGCTACAAGCCCGTGCACCTCTCGTCGGTGCCAGCACGCCCGTCGCTGGCGAAGATCACGAACGACGTGCAGGCGGTCGCATCATCGGGCGACTACGACGGCGTGATTTGGACGCAGGGCAGCCCTCAGGTGGAAGAGACCGCCTATTGGATGAGCCTCCTCATCGACACGACCATTCCCGTCTGCGGCAACTCGGCCCAGCGCCCGCAGGGGCTCATCAGTGCCGACGGGCCCAAAAACATCGTCGACTCGGTGTCGTTCATAGCGTCAGGGCGGTGGGCGGATGCCAGCGGCCGCAACCGCTGTGGCGTCGTCGTAATCGAGGAGCAGCAGTATTTCGCGGCGCGCGAGGTCTACAAGTCGGATGCGCGCCCAGGCAACTACCGTGCGACGGGCGGCCACGGCGGCATCATCGGCCAGACAACCCACGCGGGCGCGATCCACCTCACGTACCTGCCCGCCTACAAGCACACGTACCTTTCCGAGCTCCGCACGACGGTGCTGCCCGACACGGTGAAGGCGGCAGCCACGGTCGACGGCGCACTCACGATGGTCAACGTTGCTATCAAGGATGCGGCGGGCAAGATCACCGAGGATGCCATTCCGTCGGTCTCGATCGTGAAGGAGGGTGGCTACTTCGACGAGGAGTGGGACGCGACGGTCGACGACCTGCCCGTGCTGAAGGCCATGCTTGACCAGAAACTCGCGCTCGGTCGTCTCGGGGGCATCGTTGCGGAGGGGCTCGTGCCCTACGGCCGGCTCCCATCGAAGGCGTCGATGTCGCTCCTCGAGCGCGCAGTCTTCAGTGGTATCCCCGTCGTTGGTGCTGGTCGCGGCGCGCCTGAGGGCTTCGCCGACCCGACGCCGATCATGATCGCCGGCTCGAATCTTACGTCGATCAAGGCGCGCCTGCTCCTCATGGCCTCGCTCATGAAGCTCGGCTCGCTTCCGATTGCGGCCAACCCGGCCGCCCCGACTCCCGACGAACGCGCTTCGACGATTGCGGCGGTCAAGGCCTACCAGGAGCTCTTCGACACGCACTAACGTGCGGGGCAGGCGGACAGCAATCGCCGTTGCGGCTAGCGCTGCCCGCCTATGCGCTTGTGAGCAGCGCGCCCAGTGAATCGAGCGCGCCGGGAACCAGGCGGTAATAGGCCCACGTGCCCCGCTTCTCGCGGGTGAGTATGCCCGCTTCGACGAGAATCTTGAGGTGGTGCGACACGGTCGGCTGGCCCAGGCCGAGGGGTTCCAGGAAGTCGCAGACGCACACCTCGGAGTCGTTGGCGGATGCCACGAGGGAGATGATGCGGATGCGCGACGGGTCGGCGACGGCCTTGAGTGAGCGGGCGAGCTTCTCGGCGTTTTCGGCGCTGATCGCCTCCCGCGCGATCGGGGCGCAGCATGCGATGACGTCGGTGAGGGGGAGCAGCTCGGTGGGCGACATGCTCCTATCTTGCCACTACATTGACATTCGTCGATATAGCCGGATAGTTTGTATCGACGGTAATCGATATTCACCGCAGCGACCATCGAGGGAACGAATGTCCACGCAGGCCCCCGCCCGCCTCGGCACCACAGACCGACTACTCCCCGTCTGGATCATCGCCGCCATGGCATCCGGACTCCTTCTCGCCGTGTTCGCGCCCGCAGTTGGCAAGTTTCTGCACGCCTTCACGATTGGCTCGGTCTCGGTGCCTATCGCCGTCGGCCTGCTCGTGATGATGTACCCCGTGCTCGCCAAGGTGCAATATTCGGATGCTGGCGCGGTTGCCCGAGACCGCACCCTGATGATCTCGTCCCTCGTCATGAACTGGCTGGTCGGGCCAGCGCTCATGTTCACCCTCGCGTGGATCTTTCTTCCCGACCTGCCCGAATACCGCACGGGACTGATCATCGTGGGGCTCGCGCGCTGCATCGCCATGGTCATGATCTGGAACGACCTCGCCTGCGGAGACCGCGAGGCCGCCGCGTTTCTCGTCGCCATCAATTCGGTGTTTCAGGTTGGCGCGTTCGGCGCGCTCGGCTGGTTCTACCTGCAGGTGCTGCCGAGCTGGCTCGGTCTGCCGACGACCTCCGTCGAGTTCTCGTTCTGGGCGATCACGCTCAGCGTCATCATCTTTCTCGGCATCCCGCTTCTCGCCGGATATCTCTCGCGGCGAATCGGCGAGAAGACTCGAGGGCGCGATTGGTATGAGCAGAAGTTTCTTCCCCGCATAAGCCCGCTCGCGGTCGGCGGATTGCTGCTCACGATCGTGATGCTCTTTGCCCTCCAGGGGCAGCAGGTCATCGACAGGCCGTGGGATGTGGCCCGCATCGCGCTGCCCCTGCTCGCCTACTTCGTGGTGACATTCCTCCTCGGCTTCGGGCTCGGGCTCCTTGTGGGGCTCGGTTACGAGCGCACGGCGACACTCGCCTTCACCGCAGCGGGCAACAACTTCGAGCTGGCCATCGCCGTCGCCATCGGAACCTTCGGCGCCACCAGCGGGCAAGCCCTCGCCGGAATCGTCGGCCCTCTCATCGAGGTTCCCGTGCTCGTCGCTCTCGTCTATGTATCGCTGTGGCTGCGCGGTCGACTCTTTCGAGCATCCGCAGACACCCCCGCCCCTCTCACCGAGAAAGTTGCATCATGACCGACAAGCCCACCGTTCTCTTCGTTTGCGTCCACAACGCGGGCCGCTCGCAGATGGCCGCCGGATACATGCGCGCCCTCTCGAATGGCGCGGTCGACGTGCGCACGGGTGGCTCCGAGCCGGCCACCGAGATCAACCCCGTCGCCATTCAGGTGATGGCCGAAGAAGGCATCGACATCTCGCAGGGCGTGCCGCAGCTCATGACGACCGAACAGGTGCGCGATTCGGATGCCGTCATCACAATGGGCTGCGGAGATGTCTGCCCGATTTTTCCCGGCAAGCGCTACGACGACTGGCAGCTCGACGACCCCAAGGGCAAAAGCCTCGACGAGGTGCGCCCCATCCGCGACGACATCAAGGCGCGCGTGGAAGCGCTGCTCGCGGAGCTGCTGCCGTCGCGCTGAGTTGCCCGACCTTGGGGTGTCGGGTCAGACCTGCGCCAGGCGACTATTCCGAATAACGGAAGTGTCGCGGATGATGGCCGCTAGGGTTGGCCGCATGACATGGGAAAGTCGCCAGGGAGCGGATGTGGGAGACGTGGTGGAATCCGTTCGGGCGGATATCGTGCGCGGGCGTTTGGGCACAGGGCGAGAGGTGGTCGTAGCCGATCTGTCCGAGGCGTTGAACGTGTCGATGAGCGTGGCGCAGCAAGCTCTGCTTCGCCTCGTTGACCAGCACCTCGTTGTGGCGTCTGACACCGGCTCGTTCCACGTGGTCTCGACCTCGCTTCGCGATCTGCGCGAGCTCACCGCGATCCGCCAGCTGCTTGAGGGTGAGGCGGTTCGTCTCTCCGCAGTGAACGGCTCCGCCGAGTGGGTGCGCACCGTGCAGGCTGCCTTCGATGCTTTGGCGGTGGCGGGCGTCGACGTGGAGCAGCCGACACTGTCGGACGAGTGGCGTGAAGCGCACACGCGATTTCACGAAGTTCTCTGTGCTGAAGCGGGTAACGACCGCCTCCTTGTCACGGTCGGGTCACTCCGAGACGAGGCCGAGATTTATCGGGAGCTGTCGGTCAAAGCGATGACCGAAAGCCGACGAGAGACGGTGGATCGTGAACACCGTGAACTCCTCGAGCACGTGCTCGCCGGTCGCCCCGACGCCGCTGCCGCCACCCTTCGAGCCCATCTTGACGGCACAATGCGCAGCGTCGAAGGCAGCGAAACAGAGACAGGGTCGCGGTGAAGTCTCTGAAGCCTCGCGGCGGGAGTCTGCCGTGTCGGTGATCGGTCGCACCGTTCAGGTGCTTGACGTTCTCGCGGAGGCACCGTTTCCGGTCACCCTGACCGAAATAGCCAACACGACGGAGTTGCCGCTGACCACAGTGCACCGGCTGTGCAGCGAGTTGCTCGCGGAAGGTTTTATCGAGCGGGCGGGAGCCGCGGGTCTGCGCATTGGCCCGACCCTGTGGGAGTTTGGCCGGCGATACGAGAGAGCCGAAAAGTTTCGCACCGCCGCCGCCCGATATCTGCAGGACCTGCACGCGGTCACGAGGGGCACGGTGGAATTGACGCAGCTCGTCGGTGGGCGGCTCGTGGTTGTGGACCGCCTTGTTGGGTCGGAGTCGCCGCGAGCAGAGTGGACCGGCCGCGTCGAACGGCTCTCTCTCGTCTCGTCCGCAGCGGGAATCTCTGTGCTCGCGGAGTCAACGCCGGCAATCGTCGAGGAGTGTGGTGCGGTGCTCGACGAACGTGCGCGACTAGATCTTCACGGTGCCCTGAGAGAGGCGAGGGAGACGGGTGCCGCGATGATGCCCGACGGCGAAGGGCGGCTTCTTCTCGCCGCGTGCATCCGAGGGCGAGAGGGAATTAAAGGAGCAGTATCGCTGGTGGCTCGGGATGCGCAGACGGCCAGGTCACATATTCCGTCTGTTCTGGTCACGGCCCGGCGAATCGCCGCGTCACTGGAGAGTAGCTAAGCCCCTGGCGCCGGACTCAGGGGGCGGGCCGCCGGCACGCGGTGTCCCGGACTTCGGATGGGTCCGATCTGGTTCGAGATCGTGCCGAGCCCTTCGACCGTCATCGTCACAACGTCTCCCACGGCGAGGGGTGGCGGCGACTGCTCGCCACGCCTGCCCCACCATTCGGCGAGCGCCCCGCCGCCGCAGGTGCCCGTCGCGAGAACATCGCCGGCACCGACCCACGCGTCGCGGGATGAATGCACGAGCAGCTCCGCAAAACTCCACCCCATTTCGGCCAGCGATGCCTCGCCAATGAGTTCGTCGTTGACCCTCACCTCCATGCGAAGGTCAAATCGGTCACCGACCCTCCACTGTTCGAGCTCATCCGGGGTGGTGATCCAGGGGCCCAGGGTGTTCGCGAAGTCTTTGCCCTTGCTGGGGCCGAGGTTGACCTGCATTTCGCGGCGCTGGATGTCGCGGGCGGACCAGTCGTTAAAGATCGCGTATCCGACAATGAGAGATTCTGCGTCGTCTGGGTCGACATCGCGCACCGTGCGCCCCACGATCGCCGCGACCTCCAGCTCGAAGTCCATGGCCAGGGTGTGGGGCGGCATTGGCACCTCTCCAAACGGAGCGGTGAGCGAGTGCGGGTTCATAAAGAGGAATGCGGGCGCCTCGTACCAGGCGTCGGGGATTCCGGCCGCGCCGCCGCCCACTGACGAGTGGACGCCCTGGACGTGGCGTTCGAAGGTGACGAAGTCACGCATGGCGGGAGGGTCGAGCGGTGCGATGAGCGACGCTCGATCGAGCGGTATCGCCGTTTCTGCGCCTGCGCGAATCGCGAGACGTTCCGTCGGCGAGGCCGTCAATACGCTGAGCACCTCGGTGCCGGGAGGCAGGGGAAGCAGCAACTCGCCCTCGACGAGGGCGACGCGCACCGAATCTGCCTCCTGATAGCGAGCGACGCGCATCGGTTAAGCGTTCAGCGTCTCGTAGAACTCACGCTCGCGGGAGGCAAGCGCGGGGATCGCCTGTCCGAGGGCCCACTTCTCGAAGTGCTCTGTTTGGCCGTGCGCCTTGAAGGCGTCCTCGTCGGTGTACACCTCAAAGATGCGAAAAACGCTGGGGTCGGACGGATCCTGATAGGGCTGGTAGTAGAGGTTCCCCGGCTCCATTCGGCTGGCCGGTGCCAGGTTCTCGATGGCGTCGAGCACGGTCTGCTCTTCGCCGGCTTTGGCTGTCCAGGTCGCACTGCAGATGAATGCCATGTGTAGTCCACTTCGCTAGGTCGATCTATGCCGATCACATCGGACTTCATCCAACTCTGACGGGTCGTGAAGCGCGCCAGTGCTTCCGAATATCGGAAGCACTCGGCCCGCGGTCGCGAATCTTCGGGTTAATAGGCGCAAGGACCCGTGCGGGCGCAGCCGCGCCAAGCCACGACCTATTGAGAGGACTCAGGAATGGCGATTGGTTCGATCTCGGAGATTGGTTATGTCTCCCTCGCTACGCGCGACCTGCGGGCGTCAATGGAGAATGCGGAGAAGATCCTCGGGCTGACGCCGCTTGAGACCACAAAGGATAAGGCGTACTTCAGCTCAGGAACGGGCACTCGGGACCTTATCTACACGGCCTCCGAGACCGACGGAGCTGACCACTTCGGTCTTATTGCTCCGAACCGCGACGAGATCGATGCGATTAGGGCGAAGGTCGATCGGCGGGGCTACCGCGTGCTCGCTGAGCAGCCGATCGAAGATTTCATTGAGGCGGGCTTCGCCTTCATCGGCCCAGAAGGCTTCACCTTTCACGTTCACCTTGGGCCCAGCCGCTACGATCATCGCTCTGGCGGCATCGGTCCCGACAGGCTGGGCCACATCACCGTGCGCGCGATCGACACCGTCGCCTTCGCGCGGTTCCTCGTTGATGTTTTCGACTTTCGCGTCTCCGACCGCATCGGTGTAGACCAGGGATTCTTTCTTCGCTGCAACCCCGATCACCACGGAATCGCCCTCGTCAAGAGCGACTGGACTGGTCTTCACCACCACGCGTGGGAGACGCAGTCGATTGCCGACCTGGGAAAGCTGGGCGACCGGCTCGCAAACTCCGGTTCCCGTCTGATCTGGGGGCCCGTTCGACACGGTGCCGGGCACAACATCGCGTGCTACTACCAGGAGCCGAACGGCTCGGTCATCGAGCTCTACACCGATCTCGAGCGCATCTACGACAAGGAGCGCGACGAAACCGTCTGGGACGCCGATGACCTCAACTGGCTCAACCGGTGGGACGGCAATATGCCCGTGCTCATGACCACTGCGGGCTGCGGCCTGCTTTCGCGCTGACTTAGCGCCTTCCACAGAAAAGGAGAGCGACATGCGTATTGCAAACATTGACTCCCGCGCGATGCTGAAGACAACAGACGGCTGGCTCGATATCGCCGAGGCCAGCTCCGGCCGATTTTCGGCTGACATCCACGACGTGTATGACCAGTGGGACGACTTCACCGCATGGGCGGCGGGCGCATCAGGGGGGTCGCCCGTGCCTGAGGCGAGCGTGTGGGGGCCCCCGGTTCCGCGCCCCCGTCAGGTTTTCGCCATCGGCCTCAACTATCAGTCGCACGTCGACGAGAGCCCCGTTGGGGTTTCGCCGGTGCCCGCGGTCTTTACCAAGTACCCCTACAGCATCACGGGGCCGTATTCCGAGGTCGACCTGCCGGAGGGAGGCAACACCGACTGGGAGGCCGAGGTCGTTGTGGTCATCGGCCGATCCGCGCTCAACGTCTCGGCGGCGAACGCCTGGGACTACGTCGCTGGCCTGACGATCGGGCAGGACCTGTCGGAGCGCATCCTGCAGCTGGGTGCTCACCCCCCGCAGTTCAGCCTGGGCAAATCATTCAAGGGATTCAGCCCGATCGGACCAGAGGTCGTCACCATCGACGAGCTATCCAACCCCGACGACCTGAGCTTCGGATGCCGGATCGATGGAGAGGTGATGCAGGACGGGCGCACGGGCAAGCTCATTTTCTCCGTGCCCGCTCTCATCGAGCACCTCTCAGGCGTGGTGGAGCTCTACCCCGGCGACATCATCTTTACCGGCACCCCCGGTGGGGTGGGCAACGCTCGGAACCCCAAGCGGTTCCTCAAGGCGGGAGAGCTCCTGACCACGTGGGTTGAGGGGGTCGGTGAGATGCGAACCACGTTCCGCTAAAACGGAGTGCGAATAAACGCGGCACAAAAAGGAGGGGCCCGGCAGCAGCCGGGCCCCTCCTGTGTTTGTGAGTTGAGAAGACTACGCCGCGGGAACCGGAGGGCGGGGCGGAGCTCCTGGCGGCATTTCGAGCCGGAGCAGCGGAACCTGCTGACGAAGCGGCTCCAGTGCGTTGGTCCAGCGGAGGATCTCGTCCAGGTGCCACGGCAGGGTTTCTGCCACGATCGGCGACGGCGCGAACTCACCGTCATGAATAGTTGACCCGACGAAGGGGATCGATGGCCCGTCGGATAGCGGCATCATCTTCACGGTTGTGACGATCTGCTTGAGCACCTGAACGCCGCGGAGTCCTGCAGAGATTCCTCCGTAGCTCACGAAGCCAACGGGCTTGTAAGCCCACTCCCAGAAGAGGTACGAGATTGCGTTGAGCAGACTCGCGGGCGGGCCGTAGTTATATTCAGGAGTCACGAACAGAAAGGCATCTGCGCTGTCGACCGTTGCGCTCCACGCCTTCGTGTGGTCGTGTTCATAGCGGCCCATTCGCGGGTGGCCGGGTTCGTCCAGGAACGGCAGTGCAAGGTCCGCGAGATCGGCGACCTCGACGTCGAAACCTCCATGAGCGCGGGCGCCCTCAGCTGCCCAGTTGCCGATCGGTAGACCGACGCGCCCGGGTCGGGTGCTCGCGATCACGATGAGTAGTTTTGGCATGTTTTCCTTTCAAAGAATGTGGCCGTTAGCCTGCCCCCCGGTGCGGGGGCGGGTGGTGCGTTGCGCTTAGTCCGTCAGCACAGAATGGTCACCCAGTCGGTGCCATGTGCGGTTGTGATAGACCAGCGGATCTTGTTCGGCGTCGGGAGAAAGACGCGCCTCGAGCGCGTGAACTGCGACGACGGTCGATCCCCCCGCGAGCATGCGGTCTACGATTCGTCCCCGAATCCAGGAGTTAGTCGAGAGCAGATAGGGCTCACCCGTGGCAAGCCGACTCCAGCTGTTACCGTCGGCGAAGCGATCCACACCGCTGGTGGCGAAAAGCCGCGCGGCAGATAGCTCTTCGGCGGTGAGGAGATGCACGACGACCGTCTCCGCTTGAGCGATTGTCGGGGCGCTTGAGGATGCCGAGGATAGTGAGAAGACAAGGAGCGGTGGCTCTGCGCTAATGGAGAAGACCGACGTGGCGGTTAAGCCCACGGGGCCGTCACCGCAGTCGGCGGTGATGACAGCGACTCCGGCCGGATGGTTTCGAAACGCGAGTTTGAAGTCATCGGCCGAGAGGCCTCCGTTGAGGTGTGAAGAGCCGGTGCCAACGGTGTGATCGGCGGAGCTCGGTGCGGTGGCGAGTTTCATGGATGCGGCAGCCATCAGTTGTGGAGAATCACCAGTGCACCGGGACCATCGCCGCCGGTGATGAAGTCTGCTTTAGCATCCGAGCCGTCGAGGTTCGCTCGTCCGACGGTGCCATCGCTGCTTGTCCAGTAGAGGTGTGAGTCAGTGAGAGCAACACCAGGGGGAGTGTTGGCGCCGGTGATCAGGCTCGGCTCCTGGTCGGTGCCGTCGAGGTTCGCCCGTCCCACCGTGCCGTCGTTGCGGCTGGTCCAGTAGATGTGCGAGTCGTTGACGGCGAGCCCTGCCGGCGCGTTGATGTCCGTCATGAACTCCTGGTTCACCTCGGTACCGTCAATATTCGCGCGTCCGATTGTGTTGTTGCCGTTGTTCGTCCAGTACACGTAGTCACCGTCTACGGCCATTGCATTCGGAAAGTTATTGCCGGTGATGAACGTGTCATTGATGTCGGTGCCGTCGAGCGCAGCGCGGCCGATCGAGTTGTGGCTCGCGTTGGTCCAGTAGAGGTACGTGTCATCGACGGCGAGTCCGGCGGGTGAGCTCAGGTCCGTCATGAATTCCTGGTCGACCTCGGTGCCGTCGAGCTTCGCCCGCCCGATGGTGTTGCGGTCACCGTTGCTCCAGAAGAGGTATTCGCCCGAGATGGCTACGCCGATCGGAAAGCTGGCGCCCGTGATGAATTCCTGGTCGACGTCCGTTCCGTCGAGGTTGGCGATGCCGATCGTGTTGACCGCCTCGTCGCGGTTTGGGACCCCCACCTCGGTGCCACTGTTCGTCCAGTAGATGCGCTCGGTCGACGGGGAACTGGCCGCGTCGGGGCTGCACGCCGCCAGCGTCACGGTAATTCCCACGGCGAGTATTGCTGCGAGGGCGCGCTTGCCCCTGCGGCCTGGTTGGATCCGGGATACCGTCATCTCGCTTCTCCGTCTCAGTGATCGCCCGAAGGCGGGGGCACTACCCTGTGCCACCCCGTACAGTACCGTACGGTACACCGCTTTCAAAGCGGCCCGTTGTTGAATCGAAAGTGACGCGCCCTGTCGGTGCAGACCGCGCTATTGGCGGCAAGGATACGATACGGTACTGTCTTGCACGAGGCCAGCGCTGGCCCAGCCCGCGGTCCCGGGGTGTTGTTGCCAGCCACAGCGGCGCAACGAGATCGAGGAGGATCCGAATGGTCGGCGAGAAGCAGCATGACGACGGCGTAGAACCAGACAGCACCCCAAAGGCGGCTGAGGGCAAGTCGCGGCGCCAGTTCCTCAAGGTAATGGGGATTGGAGTTGCCGCAGGCGGTGCTGGTATCGCCGCGTTGGCTGTTGCGAACAACGGGGTCCCAGGGCTGTCAGCGGCACCGTCACCGACGCCCGCGCAGAACCTTGCCATCAGTGCAGCGAAGGGCGTCCCCGAAAGCGCTCGCAAGTTCGGCATTATGCTGCCGAGTCTTCGTGGAGAGCCGTTCGCGCATCCCGACGACACCGTTCGCAAGGCGCTTCTCGAGGTGGGCGCGCAGGGCGGCATCATGGATGCCAAGGACGACCTTTCTGCAGGAGCGGAGCGGCTGCTGCTCGACCCAACGGTCAACGGCAGCCCAACGCCGTCGAACCCGCGGGGACGCAGCCCGTTCAACCCCACACAGACCCACGGTTCAACGTTCTTCGGGCAGCTCATCGACCACGACATCACCTTTGACGCAACCTCTGTTCTTGGGGCGCCGGCCAATCCGCTGCTCACGAATAACGCGGTGACGCCAGCTCTCGACCTCGACACGGTTTTCGGAGATGGGCCCAGCGGCTCCCCCATGCTCTACGGCGCTGGAGAGGGCAAGCACGCTGCGGCCAGGATGAAGATCGGCAGCGGCGGCACCTACGAGATGTTCCCGTTTACCGCCAACGCGGATGGCACGTCGACCCTGCACAAGGCAGACGGCCGCAATTCTCAGACCCTCATGCTCGAGGGCCTCACCGTGGCCTACATGCAGGCATACAACCGAGTGCTCGACGATCTAGACGATTTCGATCTCCGGGCGTTCCCCACGGCTCGCCAAGCAGACCTGTCGAACACCCAGGAGCGCTACCTTGTGGCTCGTGAGGTCGTGCTGTGGCACTACCACTGGCTCATCGTCAACGAACACCTTCCGCAGGTGGTGGGCAGCGCTCTCGTTCGCGACGTGCTGAGAAAGGGCAACCGCTTCTATAAGCCGCCGCGCGGAAACGCCTACATGCCCATCGAGTTCAGCTCCGGCTCCTACCGCTTCGGCCACAGCCAGACCGACCCGTCATACCGCGCGAATTTCTCAAGCGGCACCGGGGCGAGCAGCGACCCCAACAAGGCGCCCTTTTACGGCTTGACCTTCGATGCGTCGATCCCGATGACTCGGTTCCACGATGCGAGCAGCTTCGACCGACCCGACATGCTCGGCGGGTATGCCGCGCCCCGACGCTATTTGGGCTGGCAGTCCTACTTCGACTTCGGCGACGGGCAGGTGCTCCACAACCGAAAGATCAACCCCAAGATCACCACCACTCTCTACACGCTGCCGAGTGCTGCGATCCCCGGAGGTGCCGAGGTCGAGAAGGCCGCGCTCCCTCAGCGCAACCTGTTGCGCGTGCTCACCTGGGCGCTGCCGTCGGGGCAGTCCGTAGCGCGCGAACTCGGTGTCGACCCCCTCAGCGAGGCGGATCTCCAGGAGATCGGTAGCGTCTACGCACCGTTTGCCACCGCCACACCCATGTGGTACTACGAGCTCGCCGAAGCCGACATCGTCAATGACGGCCTCTCACTCGGGCCAGTCGGCGGGCGAATCGTGGCCGAAACCTTGCTGGGTTTGATGCGGGATGACGCCCGCAGCTATCTCAATCAGGAACCAGATTTTGAACCCTTCCTCGGAACCGATCTGAAGTTCGGACCCGACCGCCAGAGCCAGATCGCCGGCAGTCGGGACTACAGCCACGCCAACTTCCTTTACTACGCCGGGGTCGTCGAGCCCGGTGTCTACCGCTGACAGGAGAAAACGGAAAATGACGATTCACAAGATTCTGACTACCGCACTGCTCACCACGGCAGTGCTGCTGGGTGCCACCGCCTGCTCTGCGGGAGAAGGCGCGACAGATTCCTCCGCAAAGCCGAGCGCAAAGCCGTCATCCTCGGCCGCTCCCGCTCCCGCTCCCGCTCCCGGACCGGGCCAGGTGCCGCCGGGTGGGGCGCCGGCAGAGTTGCTGACGACAGCGCTCGAGGCGGCAACGGTCACTCTCGCTGACGGGCGAGGGGTGACAGCGCTGGTCGATGATCGCGGATTTTCTGTGTACCTCCTCACCGACGACAGCGTGGCGGATCCTCAGTGCAACGTGCCCGAGTGCCTCGGCTTCTGGTCTCCCGTAACGGGCGACCTTGCGGCGCTCGCGGTCGGGGAGGGCATTTCGGGCGAGTTCGCCGTGTGGAGCCACGACGGCTTCGAGCAGCTCACGATCAACGGTTTTCCGCTGTATAGCTTCGGAGGCGACAACTCCGCTGGTGCAGCGGGGGGTCACGGCCTGAACAGCAACTTTGGTGAGGGCAAGTGGTCGATCGTAGCCCCAGACGGAACGGCCGTTCAGTGATCGGTCGCAGTAAATCGACGATGACTCGCCCCGTGACGCGCGTGGTCGCGGGAATGGCATCCGTTCTGTTGGCCATCTCTCTGGCGGCCTGTAGCGCTGGAGCACCACAGGAGGGGGAGGGGGCCGAGCATGTCGCGACCCACCTCTACTGGGGCAACAACGGCATCCACAAGAGCGACCCGCTTATGGCCACCGACCACACAATCGGAGTCTCGACCCTCGACGGGGCCACCGTCAACCAGAGTCTGGTTTCAGGCATCACGTTTCCCAGCGGCATCGCCGCACGAGGCGAGTATGTCTATTGGACCGACATCGAAGAGGGCTCCATCGGTCGGGCGAAGCTCGACGGCACCGAGGTGGAGAAGAAATTCGTCACAGACGGAGTGAGGCTCCCCAACGGCATCACGGTCGACGATGACTACATCTACTGGTCGAACAACGGCACGAACTCGATCGGGCGGGTCAAGATCGACGGCAGTGAGCCCAACGGATTCTTCATTGACGGCATCCAGGTGCCTAACGGCCTGGCCGTCGACGGCGAATATTTGTACTGGAGCAACTGGGTCAATCAGATCGGGCGGGTGAAGCTCGACGGCACAGAGGTCGACGAGAACTTCATCGCCGATATCGGAGCTCAGAGCGAAACCATCCTCTCGCCCGTGCCGATCGGGTTGGCGGTGGACGGCGATTACATCTACTGGTCGAACATGCAGGACAACGCGATTGGGCGGGCCAACTTGGACGGCAGCGAAGGCAACAAGAAGTTCATAGAGGGAGCAGACTTTCCGGCTGGCCTCGCCGTCGACGGCACCTATATCTACTGGGCAAACAACAGCGACACCATCGGGCGGGCGAAGTTGGATGGTTCCGGCGCGGATCAGAACTTCATCACCGGCGCTAATGCCCCTGCCGGACTAGCGGTGTGGTGAGGATTATGAGAAGCGCAACATCTCCCTCTCGCATTTCTCGAGGCTGGCGACGCTCCGTTGGCCTGGGCGTTTCTGCTCTAGTGGTGGTGATCCTGGCGGGCTGTGGCTCGGGAGAAATTCCCCGTGCAAGTGAAGAGCCAGCGCCCGTCTCCAGCCCTCAGCAAGAACAGGCACCTCATGTGGCGACCCACATCTACTGGGCCAACAACGGCATCCTCAAGAACGAGGCGCTTAAGGCGACAGCCCACACGATCGGCGTGGCGAGCCTCGATGGGTCTGAGGTCAACCAGAGCCTCGTCTCTGAGATCGGATTCCCGAGCGGTGTCGCGGTGCGGGGTGACTACGTCTACTGGACGAACATCCTCAAAAATCAGATCGGACGGGCCACGCTCGACGGCTCCGAAGTTGACCACGAGTTCATCTCGGAGGGCGTCTACTTTGCCGTGGGAATCGCGGTGAGCGACGAATACGTCTACTGGGCTAACAACGGAACGCTGTCAATCGGGCGGGCCAAGCTTGACGGCACTGAGGTTGACCAGAAGTTCATTTCGTTTGACGTGGGAGTGCGGATGCCCAACGCCGTAACCGTCGACAACGAATACATCTACTGGACCAATGTCGCCAACACCATCGGCCGGGCCAAGCTCGACGGCACAGACGTGAACGAGAACTTTCTCATCAACACGGGCGTGCAGAGCGGGTTCGTTCTCTCGCCGCTGCCGGTGGGGCTCGCAGTGGATGGCGACTACATCTACTGGTCGAATATGCAGGAGAACGCGATTGGCCGCGTCAATAAAGACGGAACCAACGCGAACTACCGCTTCATCGGCGGAGCCGACTTTCCAGCCGGTCTCGCCGTCGACGGCAGCTACATCTATTGGGGCAACAACAACGGCACCATCGGGCGCGCGACCCTCGACGGCGCAGACGTGAACCAGAGTTTCATCACGGGTGCGAATGGGCCGGGCGGCCTCGCGGTGTGGTGACTCGCCCACGGCCCTGAGGGCCGACCGTCAGTGATGACGGGCGTGCTCGAGGACGGCTCGCAGCGGGGTGGCAGGGTTGCCGGTCAGTCGTTCGACCGAGTCGCTCTGCACAGCGAATACTCCGCTGCGGGTCGCCGTAGCAACACTGCTCACAATATCGAGGGCCACAAAAAGGGGCAGGCCGCTCTTCGCCGAAAGCTCCTGCGATGCCGTGGCGTCGTCGACATGGCGAACCGCGATCGGCTGCTGGCCCACTTCTGTGAAGATCTGCGCCCGCCGTGTTGCATCGATGAGCTCGGGCCCCGTGACGTCGTAGGTGCGCCCCTCGTGCCCCGTGCCCGTGAGCACTGCCGCGGCAACCGCGGCGCAGTCGTCGCGCGAGACAAATGCTGTCTCGCCCGCCTCCGTACTCGTCGCGATTTCGCCGGCCTCTAGCGCCTCACGCAGGGCGTCAATTTCATTGTCTGCATAGGGAAAGTTCTTCAGGACGCACCATTGCAGTCCGCTTTCCCGAAGCTGTTGCTCGGTGGCCGCGTGCTCGAGCGAAAGCGGGTCGTCTGTTCCAAAGGAGGGAAACGAGGTGTATGCGATGAACTTAACGCCGGCGCTGACCGCCGCCTCGATAGCTGCGCGGTGCTGCGGTTCGCGCTGACCGAGCGCATCCGTCGAGATGAGCAGCATGCGATCGGCGCCGGCGAAGGCGTGTGCGAGCCCCTCTGGCTTGGTGAAATCGGCTTCGACTACGCGGGCCCCTCGCGCTGCATAGTCGGCCAACGTCTGCGGCGAGCGGGTGGCGAGGATGAGATCCGCAGCGTCTACCTGGCGGAGCAGATGGTCTATCGTCGCCCGACCGAGTTTGCCCGACGCACCCGTGATCAACAGCTTCATATTTCTCCTTATGCCGACGCCTAACGGTACGATACCGTTTAGTTCAACTTATCCTCTCATGAAGCGGCGACGATGCCGTTTGGAAAGGGATCGCGATGATAGACGCGCCCAGTATGACCACGAGTGCAGCGACCGTGCTCGCCGCGGTGAACGGACTTGCGGATGAACTCCGTGACCGCATCGCGGAATTCGAGGGCGCCAAGCGCGTGCCCGCGGATATCCACGACCGATTGCGCGAGGCCGGATTTTACCGCCTGCTGCTGCCGGCGAGCCATGGCGGGCTCGAAGCTACCTCGGACGAGGTGCTCGACGTCATCGAGGCTCTCGCGCGAATCGACGGGTCGCTGGCCTGGGCCACCACCATCGGCATCCAAAGCCCTGCCGTTTTCTCTTGGCTCTCCCGGTCGACGTTTGACCAACTGCATTCCGAGAACCCAGACGTCACGATCGGAGGGGCGTTCGGCCCCCAGGGGCGAGCAACCGTCGTTGACGGTGGTTACCTCGTCGACGGTCGGTGGGGCTTTGCCAGCGGATGCGACAACTGGGATTTTCTGTTCGCAAACTGCATTGTCGTCAAAGACGGCGAACCGGTGATCGGTGCTGGCGGTCGTCCGTCGATGCGGGCGATGGTGCTGCCGAAGGACGCGGCCGAGATCATCGACACCTGGAAAACGCTCGGAATGAGGGGCACGGGCAGCCAGGATTTCGCGCTCGCTGGCGTATTTGTCGCCGACGAGTTCACCTTCGATCTCGGCGGAGCGGTGCCGAGCGTTGCCGGCATCACCCGATACCCGCTCATCGAGTTCGGCTATGAGCTCGCAACAATCGCAATCGGGGTTGCCCAGGGCGCGCTGGACGATGTTGCAGCCTCAGCGTCGGCAAGGACGAGGGCGCTTGCCCGCACAAGCATCGCCGACGACCCCGTGGCTCAGCATCGGATCGGCCGCGTGGCGACAACCCTGCGCGCGGCTCGGGCGCTCATCCGCGAGGATGCTGCCGCCCTGCGCGAAGTCGATGACGAGACCGACTTTATGCAGCTCATGACAAGCTCCGCGGCCAGCTGCGCGTGGGTTGTCGATGCCTGCATCGACGTTGTCGAGACGTGTTTTCGCACGAATGGTGCTCGCGGCATATTCGACGATGCTCCGTTGCAGCGCCGACTCCGCGACATCCTGACGCTCGCGCAACACGCGACCCTTAACGACAGCGCATGGACGCGCCATGGATCTGGTCTGCTGGGCTCGAACGAGCCCCCGGCACAATAGCGGAGCGCAGTGAGGCGCCTCCCTGCAGTGTGCGGGGAGGCGCCTGTTAACGAGTGCCCGGTTGTCTAGGGGTGAGTCGGTCGAGCGTGCTTGTCGATGCCGCTCCAGTGTTCCGCGAGTTTTCCGTCTCGGACGCGGTAGGCGTCGTAGGCAAAGTAGTTCCAGCTGCCCGTCGGCTCATCATGCAGCGGTTGAGGCAACTGGGCCGCGATGACGACGATGTCGCCTTCGGCATGCAGTACGGCAGGCGCAGGAGGGCTGCCGGGGGCTGCTCCCTCGGGGAGCTCGGGAGCCTGCGCCGCAAGTTCCGAGACGTAGGCCTCTAGCCCAGCGAGGCCCTGAGGCATGTGAGAGGAGTGCTGAAGGTAATCCTGGGCCACGAAATCCTTCACGCGGTCGGGACTGAGGGTGCCAAATACTTGATCGTAGAAATCGCTGACAAGCTGCTTGTTCTTTTCGAGATCTGTCTCGCCGACAAGCCGAGGCTGCGTTGGGTGCTTGCCGAAAGCGGCCTGGGGCAGAAACTGGGGGCGGGCGTAACGATGCTCGTTCGACCAGCGCTCGGCGATCTTGCCGTTCTCGACCCGGTACGTGTTGAACCCGAAGTAGTCGTAGTGCTGCCCGGGAACGTCGGGATCGGCCATGGGCATGTAAAAGGCGATCGTGACGAGGTCGCCTTCGGCGATGACGAACGCCGGCGGGATCATTTTCACGTCCTCCGGCGCGAGGGGGCCAGCTCCGGCAAAGTCCCGCAGGAGGATCTCTTCGAATGACGTGATCCCCACGAGATCATCGGCGCCGTGCAGGGCGAAGTTCTCGGCAATGAATCGCGGCAGCGGACGGATATCGAACGACGCGACGACGTCGTGGAAGTAATCGAGAACCAGGCGCTTGTTTGATTCGAGGTAGTCGGGGTTGGCCATCATGCGCTCCTCTAGTAAGTGTACGATTGCGTACGCTACCTCATTGAGAGGAGCGATGGCCATTCTTCCCCGTAAATACGGGGAAGTTGCGCGAGGCCACTACGTTCTCAACGACATTCGTTGACAGAACAGTCCGGTGTAGTACACACTTGCGGTGACTGACCCGCGACGGCTACCGCCGCGCAGAAATCGCATCCGTCAAACCCTGGAGTAGACAATGAAGTCACTGCAACACGCACGCCAAAGCGGGCCAAGCCGCCGCGGCATCCGATGGACCACAGCCGTTCTTGCCAGCGCGTCGTTGATGCTCGCAGGCTGCGCCGCTGACACGGGGCCGTCTGAGTCCAGCACAGACGGGGCACTGATCGTCGGTGTCACGCAGGATGTCGGCAAGTTCGACCCGATCTACTCCAACCTGCCCACGTACAACCAGTTCGCCTATGCGACCCCGGTTTACCAGACCGCGGGTGGGGAGTACGGACCATACCTGGCGTCGTCATGGGAGTTCGCCCCAGACAACACATCGATCGCGCTCACGCTGCGCTCCGATGCCAAGTTCAGCGATGGCACCGAGGTCGATGCCGATGCTGTGGCGAACTCAATGGTGCGCTTTCTCACGACGATGTCGCCGAAGTTGCAGCAGTACGGCACGCAGATCGCAGGGGTGACGGCTACCGCCGATGACACCGTCGAGATTGCGTTCAAAAACCCCGTGCCGCAGTCGTACGCACTCAGTCTGCTCAACCAGGACAGCGCATTCGCGATGATCACGGCCCCGGCCGCCACCGCAGACCCCGAGTCGATCGAGGCGACAACCAACGGCGCGGGCCCGTACCAGCTTGACCCGGAGAAGTCGACCAGCGGCACCGAGTACACCTACGTGCCAAACCCGCACTACTTCGCACCGGAGACGCTCACTTACGACACCGTCGTAATCAAGCCGTTCTCTGACCCCTCGGCCCTGGGTAGCGCACTCACGAGCGGACAGGTCACCTATGCGGTCTCCCTCCTAGCGCCACTTGCGGGCCAGGCAGAGTCAGCAGGCATGCAGATGTCAAAGGGTGCCCTCGGAATCGGTGAATCCGGAACCGCGATGCTCGTCTTCGGCGATCGCACGGAGGGGCCCCTTGCAGACGTCCGCGTTCGCCAGGCAATTGCGCACGCCATCCCGAGAGACGATCTCAACTCGTCGCTCTACGCCGGATTCGCGACGCCCACGAGCTCGGCGACACCCGTCGGCCTTCCCGGGCACACGGGAGAAGACCCCTACGCGTATGACCTCGACCGGGCCAAGCAGTTGCTGAGCGAGGCTGGCTTCCCCAACGGATTCGACCTCGTCGTGACATCCCCGTCGGCAATGGACCCGGGCAACCTTCTCGGCCAAGCAGTGCAGGGAGCACTGCAGGCCTTGGGAATCAACGTGACGCTTGAGCGAAACGATGACCCCTTCACCGCCCTCATGGGCAAGATCCTTACGGACGGAGGGTTCCCCGCCTACATCTACAACGCCGGTGGCGCGAACGTCTTTGGACACGTCACAGGCAGCATGTCGGGGGTCGGCCCCATCAACCCCAACGGCGAGCCCCTGCCGATGAGCGTCACCGACGCCCTCACCGCGGCAGTCACGGCACCGGCCGACGAGCAGGACGAGCTTCTCGTGAAGGTCACCGAAGCGATTGATGAGATCCAGTGGTCCGTGACACTGATATCGGTTCCCCGTCTGACCGCGGTTCAGCCCGGAGTGAAGAGCGTGCCGGCGTCGTACCTGACGCCGGAGCCCAACCCCATCTCCCCCAACAAGGGAGAATCGTGGAGCGGAAACTGAGCGAGGAACGGGCCGCTGCAACGCCGGCGGCCCTGCCCCCCTACACATTCGCAGGGCCCTTGGCGACGATCGCCGACCCAGGCTTCTTTCGCAGCTGGGTCGACGACGAGCAGTTCATAGAAGAGCTGATCAAAGCCGACGACCCCGAGGTTCGCGAAGTCAAGCGCATCGCTGTCGAGTTTCAGCGGCAGATGGCCATGGTTGTCGCTACGGGCGACATCGCGGGCAATATCGATGCTCTCCTCGAACGATTCATCGACGAAGGCTACAAGCAGCACGACGCCCACCTCACCGACGGCCGCGAGCCGCTGGCGAGATTCTTCAAGGGGGCAGCTGCGGCCGGCATCGACCTCTGGCCGCCCATGCCCGTCTGTGTTGTCGTCGAGGGCGACATTGCGGCGCTTCTGCTCGAAGCAAGCAACCCAGATGGCTCCCGCCGCAACATCCCCACGATGTTTCGAGTGGGAGGCGGGCGGATGACCGAGCACTGGAGCGCAGCTTCACCGCCCCCCGGCGCCATCCAAGACTGAACCCGCGCCACCGACCGGCGCGAGGTCGAGAGATCTCACCGCACCTCAAGCAAGAAGGACAAGAACGTGACTGAAGCAGTCAAGGTTGAGCAGTTGTCGGCTCGCGACACGCTGACGCCGAGCTCGATGCTCACCGACACCGGGCGCCGTATGCGCGACGAGGTGCTCGAGTTTGTGCCAGAAATGCAGAAGCTCGGCCCCGCAGCAGAACAGGGGCGCGGGCTCGCCGACGAAGTGAACCGTCAGCTCAAGCAGATCGGTGTGTGGGATCTCGGCACACCGATCGAATATGGCGGAACAGCATCCGGTGCCCGCGACCTCGTTGAGGTGCTTGAGGCCGTCGGCCGCGGTGACGGCTCGGCCGGTTGGCTCGCGCAGGCTGCCGCGACGAACCACAACCTAGTTTCGGCCTACTCAGACGAAGCTGTGGCAGAAGTCTTCGCGTCGTCCGCCGACGTTCCCGGGCCGCGTCTCGTCGGGGCCTCCGTGTTTGCCCGTCAGGTCGGCTCCGCTCACGCCGTTTCGGGCGGGTGGAAGGTCAAAGGCAAGTGGGGCTTTGCGACCGGATGCCGAACAGCGACGTGGGCGATGGTTGGTGCCGACTATGTGAAACCCGACGGCACGCCCAGCCGCGGCCTTGCCCTGTTGCCGACCTCGACGTGTCGCATCATCGAGGACTGGAACGTCACCGGCATGTCGGCCACGGCAAGCAACTCGATTGTCGCTGACGATGATGTGTTCATCCCCACAGATCGGTTCTTCGACCTGCACGAGATGCCCGACCGCATGAACGGACTGCACGAAAGGTTTGCCGGCCTCGCGTTCGGCTGGCCGAGCGAAGCCCGCATCGTTGCGATCACTCTTAACCTTGCCTCAGTCGCGCTGGGCCTCGCGGAGGGGGCGCTGGAGTCGTTCCTCAGCTCGGCGCCCAAGCGCACACCGTTCAACCTTCCGTACGCAACCATTGCAGACTCACCGGGCACCCAGATCGTTGTCGGGCGCTCGCAGGCTGCCATCGATGCAGCCCGCTCCGTTGTGCAGAGCATCGCGGATGGCATCGACAGGAACAGCCTCGAGGGCCTCGACTTCACAGCGACCGAGGCATCGCGCACGCATATGGACCTCATCTTTGCGATTCGTCTGTGCCGCGACGCGATCGCCGACCTCGAAGAGGCGCTCGGTTCGTCTGTCGCGTTGCTGAGCAACCCGATCCAGAGAGCCCATCGAGACCTGCGGGTGCTCGCGTCACACGGTGCTATCCGCTTCGATCCGCTCGCAGAACTCACCGGCAAGGATGCTCTCGGTCGCAACCTTGATCCGACGTTCTCCGGTGGTCTGCCGAGCATCCCGTAGCTTCGTCCGATACAGAGGATTTGTTGTGATTGATACTGCAGTCGATGAGGCCACACTTGTGTCTCGAGCCGTGGCGCTCGTGCCGCTTCTGCGCGAACATGCTGACGAGGCCGAGCGCATCGGCAGGCTTCCCGACGTAGAGATCGAGGCTTTTCGCGATGCGGGGTTCTTTACGGCCATGCGGCCGAAAGAAACAGGCGGCTCGGCGATTGGTTTCAGCGCCTTCATCGACATTGTGCGCGCTCTCTCGCGGGGCGACGCATCGGCTGGGTGGGTTGCCGCATTTCTCATGTCCCACGAATGGCTGCTTTCTCGGCTCAACGCCTCTGCTCAGGCTGAGGTATTCGCCGACGGTCCCGCGCTCGCCGCGGCCGTTGCAGCGCCCCCGGGTACCGCGGTGCCCGTCGACGGCGGCTACCGAGTCACGGGTAGATGGCGCTTCGCATCAGCGGTGCTGCATTCGAAGTGGATAGTCGTCGCTGCGGCGGGCGCCGAAGGCCCTCTCGCTGTGATCTCGAAAGTGGCGGATGGCGAGGTTCTCGACACCTGGCACGTTCCGGGTATGAAAGCGACCGGTTCCACCGACTTCGTACTAGACGATGTGTTCATACCGCAGCATCGGGTGACCGACTTCATCAAGTATTCGTCGCGGGAGAATGACGGGGCTGCCCTCTACCCCTCCTATGCGGCCCTGCAATATCCGATGTATCGCGTGCTGTCCCTCATTCACGGCGCCGTCGCCGTTGGCACTGCTGAGGGAGCGCTTGAGCTCTTCCCTCAGCTGATGGCGAAGCGCATCCGACCGGCCAGCGGGGTTCCGTACCTTGAGGAGCCTGAGGCGCACGCAGCCTATGGCCGCGCAGCACAGGAGGCCCTGGTTGCCGGACTCCTGCTCGATGACGCGGTAAGCCGCACCGAGCGGCTCTACGCTCCCGGCACGGCAGAGCCCTCCATGGACGAGCGAGCGAAGCTGAACCTGGATGTTGCGGCAAGCGGTGTTGAGGCATTCAAGGCTGTTGACACGCTCATTCAGGCGGCGGGGGCGAGCGTTCTTCGCGACGGCGCCGACTACGACAGAATTGCGCGAAACACGCTCGTCATGCGCAACCACACGACCCTCGACTGGCGGCACGCTCAAGTGCTCGCGGGTCGGGTTCTTCTCGGTCAGGGCCTCGGGGCTCACGCCGAGGCGATGTACTGAGAAGGAGCTGTTTGTGGACGAAGATCTCCGCCTGCGCATCGAACGGCTCGAAGCCGCCCAGGCCATACAGAACGTGATGAGCACCTACGAGTACCTCCACTCGGCCTACCGCAACGCTGACATTGTGGAGCTCTTCGCAGACGTCGACGACGTGCTCATCGAAATGCCCGCGGGAATCTGGCGTGGGCGGGATGCTGCCCACCGCTGCTTCGGCGTGACTTTCGAGAAGGAACTCACCAGGCCCGACCGCCGAGGTGAGCTCGTCGAACACACGCTCACGACGCCGATTATCGAGGTCGCGGGCGACGCGAAGACGGCTAAGGCCGTGTGGAACTCCCCCGGCCACGAGGTGCATCGCTTCTTCTGGGTGGAGGGCAACCCTCGCATCGAGTTCTGGTACTGGTGCACCTACTCGGTCGACTTCCTTCGCACGAGCGAAGGGTGGAAGATCTGGCATCTTCACGTCTATCAGACGTGGGCGAGTGAAGTCGGCAAGAGCGTCGTCGACAGCCCTGTTCCGCCGGAGCCACCCATCCCCAACGGGCCGGGCCGCCCCGACGAACCCATCTCGTTCGAGACGAAGTACAGTGTGGAGCGAGCACCGCAGCTCGTGCCGGTGCCGCCGAAGCCCTATGCCACCTGGGTTGGGGATGACGAGGTGCCAATTCCGTGATCCGTTTGCTCCTGTGGCGCCTTGCGCTTGCGGTGCCGCTGCTCGTAATCGTCTCGCTTCTCACCTTTCTTCTCATTGCGGTCGCGCCGGGGGATCCCGCCGCGACGGTTCTCGGTAACTCGATCACTGACGAGCGGCTTGCCGAAGTCCGGGCCCAGCTCGGCCTCGACCAGCCACTGCTTGTGCAGTACTGGAACTGGGTATCTTCGGCATTTCAGGGCGATCTCGGCAAGTCGTTGCTCACCTCACAACCCGTGATGGCCACGATTGGCCAGCGCATCGGGGTCACGATGAGCCTCGTTGTCTTCGCCCTGATCGTCTCCACCGTCGGAGGTCTCCTGATCGGTATGGTGGGGGCGCTGCGAGGCGGCTGGGTTAGTCGCGTGCTCGAGTGGGTGGCAGTGGTTGCTTCGGCTGTTCCCCCGTTCTGGCTCGGATTCCTTCTCGTTACGTGGTTCGCGATCCAAGCACCGCTGTTTCCGGCCACCGGCTACATCACTCCAGCACACTCGATTCAGGGATGGCTGCACTCGCTCGTTCTCCCCGTCGCTACGCTCGTTGCCGCCCCCATGATGGGCATCGCGAAGCAGACGAAGGATTCCATGCAGGAATCGCTTGCTAAGGATTTCGTGGCGGCCCTTCGCGCTGACGGCATGTCCGAGAGGCGGATTATCTGGAGGCATGTGCTGCGCAATGCGGCAATCCCTATCGTCACGCTCGTCGGAGTGTTTTTCATCGCAATGCTCGGCGGCACGGTCTTCGCCGAGACGGTATTTTCTCTCCCCGGGCTCGGCAGCCTTGTCGTGAGTTCGGCGCAGACCGGTGACTTTCCCGTCATCCAGGGCGTGGTCGTCGTGCTCTGCCTCGGGGTCGTCATCGTCAACTTTCTCGTAGAGATCGCATATGGCTGGCTCAACCCGAAAGCGCGGACAACATGATGACGACCCGATCGCTTGCCCTCCCGCGACCGAAGCCCGTTCGTGGGCCGTTTTCGCGGCTCATGCGCCGACCGCTGGCCGTCGCGGCCGCGTCAGTGCTTTTCGTCATCATCGGCGCATGCCTCATGGCGCCGTTCTTGCCGATTCCAGGACCGAACGAGATCAATCTTGTGCGGTCTCTCGCCGGCCCGAGCCCTGAGCACCTGCTCGGCACAGACCAGCTGGGCCGCGATCTGCTGAGCCGGCTGCTCTTCGGGGGCATCCCCTCCTTTGGGTACGCCGGAATCGTTCTCTTTGTGTCTCTCGCTCTCGGCATCCCGCTCGGCATTTGTGCCGGGTACTTGGGGGGTTGGTGGGATCGCGCCATCGCAACGATCGCCGACATCGGCCTTGCAATGCCCGTTCTCATCATGACGATCGTGATCCTGAGCGTCTTCGACGGCCTGTTCTGGGTGGCGATGGCGCTGTTGGGTGTGCTCATGTGCCCTCCCGTCATCCGCAACGTTCGTGGTGCCGTCATTGCTGTCCGACATGAGAACTTCGTGGATGCGGCACGCGTAGCGGGGCTTTCGCCCGTGCGGATTATGGCAACCCATATCCTCGCCCGCATCGTCGGCCCCTTGCTCGTGCAGGCGACTCTCATAGCCGCGTTGGGCATCTCCTTCACTGTGGGCCTCGCATTCCTCGGATTCGGACCGCAGCCTCCAGACCCCACGTGGGGTGGCATGATTCAAGACGCAGTGCTCGTGCTCTCTCGCTCGCAGTGGCCGATGTTTGTCGCCGGGGTTGTGCTCGCGATCTCCGTGTTGGCGCTCACCGTGCTCGGTGACACCGTGCGTGAGGCGACGGTCGATCCGTGGACCGGGGTGTCTCGGCGTCGCAGAAAGACGGAACCATCTCTGCCGGTTGAGCCGGGATCGGCCCTCGTCGCCGTGCGTGACCTGAAAGTCGAGTATTCGGCGGGTGGTCGTGACGTGCTGGTCGTCGACGGCGTGAGCTTCGACATCGGCCCGGGTGAAGCGGTCGGGCTCGTCGGCGAATCCGGCTGCGGCAAGTCGACTGTGGCCCGCGCGATCGCGCGCATCCTGCCGGCCGCAGGCAGAACAGTTGGTGGCGGCGTTCGTTTTCGCGATCAGGCCGTTCTGGACCTTGAGGGCAAGCCTCTGCAGTCGTATCGGGGCGGATCTGTCGCCTACGTCTTTCAGGACCCGATGGGCACACTGGAGCCGTCGATGCGTGTCGGTGATCTGCTCGCCCACATCGTGCGACTCAACCATCGGGTCAGCCGCGCCGAAGCGAAGGCCCGGGCTCTTGAGCTGCTCCGCAGGGTGCAGATCGCAGACGCCGAGGTGGTCGGCCGGCGCTACCCGCACGAACTCTCGGGCGGCCTCGCCCAGCGAGTCGCCATTGCTCGTGCTATCGCGGGCGAGCCGGCTTTGCTCATCGCCGATGAACCGACGACAGCGCTCGATGCTTCCATCAGGCTGGGCATTCTCGACCTGCTCCGTTCTCTGCAGCGCGAGACGGGGATGGCGCTGCTGATTGTGAGCCACGACTGGGATGTTGTCGACTATCTGTGCGATCGCGCGATCGTTATGTATGCGGGTCAGATCACAGAATCGGGTCGGCTTGAAGATCTCCTCGTGAATAGCGCCCATCCCTACACTCACGCGCTGCTCGAATGCAGGCCGAAGGCAGACTCTGATCGGTCGAAGCCGCTGCCATCGATTGCGGGCCAGGTTGCCGCCCCGGGCTCCCACCGCGCTGCGTGCCGATTTTCTGATCGGTGCCCTATTGCGAAGCCCGTGTGCACCCAATCTCACATTCCGCTGGTGCAGGTCGGGGTCGACCAGCAGAGTCGCTGTCTTTTCGCCGAAGAGTTGTATGTCGCGCCGGTCAGCGTCGTGCTGACGGAGAGGATCTGAGATGTCAGATGTGCCGCTGATCGTGGTTGAGAACCTCGTTGTCGACTACGGGTCGGGCGCTCGCCGTCACCGTGCCGTGGATGATGTGAGCTTCGAGATTGCTGAAGGAGAGACGCTCGGCCTTCTGGGCGAGTCCGGGTCGGGAAAGTCAACGATCGGCCGGGCGATTCTGGGGTTGGTTCCCGCGACGTCAGGCCGAATCTTCTTTCGCGGCACCGAGCTGACGGCCCTAAGTGCGCGGGGTCGCCGTGCCTTCGGTTCGCACATTCGCGCGGTGTTCCAAGATCCGAACAGCACGCTCAACCCCGTGCGACGCATCGGGGCCACGCTTCTCGAAGGGATCCCGCGCAGTGACGCCGCACGCACGGGACGGATGCTGAGCCTGCTGAGCAGGATGGGCCTGCCCGCGGGAACAGAAGACAACTTTCCTGCGGCATTTTCGGGCGGACAGCGGCAACGCATAGCCATCGCACGGGCCATGATGAGCCAGCCGTCCCTCGTCGTGTGCGACGAGCCGGTGACGGCGCTAGATGTATCTGTGCAGGCCCAGGTGCTCAACCTGCTCCGTGAGGTGCAGAGCAACACGGGGCTGGGGTATTTGTTTATCGGTCACGACATCGAAGTCGTTCGCTATATGTCGGAGCGCATCGCTGTGCTGGAGAAGGGTCGACTCGTGGAGTGCGGACCGGCAGATGACGTCGTGCGGAATCCTTCACAGCCCTACACGCAGCAGCTCGTTGCGGCGATGCTCGCAACCGCTCACCCCGGAGTCGGGCGCGCAGAGAGTCTCAGCTCACTGCACGGGGTGGGCTAGACCGCGGAGGGCGCTTCATTGCGGGAGGCAGCAGGCATGGCTGCCTTCGCGAGGGGCATCAACACGTTGTCGACCAGGTGATCAAGAAAACGGTCGTCGATCGGCTCATTCCAGATTGAGCGATGGTGCATGATCGGCAAGGCGATATCGGTGACGAGGTCAGGGTTCACGTCGGGGCCGACCTCGCCGCGGGCGATTGCGCGGAGGAGCGGGCGCTGGGTTGCCTCGCGCACGTTTTCTTGAGTCTCTTGGCGCATGAGCCGAAAAACGGTTGCGTCGCGTTGGGCGCCATCCATAAGAGCGATGATGAGCCGGCGATTGTCGCGGAGCATCCGAGCGGCGCCGCTGAGCACCGCGTGAAGCTCTAGTCGAAGGGAACCCAGGTCGCCCGGATCGTGCGGCCGATCGCCGCCGAATGACATCTCGATTGCCTCGCGGATGAGATCGGTTTTTGTGGGCCACCGGCGATACAGCGTTGCTTTGGAGGCTTTCGCCGCCGCCGCGATCGCGTCGACGGTAACCCCCTCGATGCCTCGGGCGGCAACGAGCTCGAGGACGACGCGCTGAATGTCCTCTTTACGCTCCGCTCCTCGAGACCGCGGCGCGGCGCGCTTCGGAGTCGGTTGCACAGCAGTCATCGGGAGCCCTTCGTGTCGACTTCTTTCAACACTAGCCCCACTGTCGCATTCGTGCACCACGGGACATGCAAAACGAAACGGTTTAGTATTTGTCTAATACACTGATGGAACCTGAGGTGTGACGCTGTACTGATCAGTTTAGAAAACGCCTGCCTGATGCACGCGGGCAATAGACGATGCTTGAGCGACTGATAAGCGGCGCAGCGTCATCCTCGGAAAAAGCCAGATGGGGCGCGAGCGAAAGGCATGACGATGTCGCTGAAAGCATCGGAGCTATGGAGGGCAGTACTTGCCGAATACCCGACCGGTGTCGCGCTCGTCACCGCACAACTGCCCGACGGCTCTCCCGTTGGCATGGTCGTCGGCAGTTTCACGGCGATCAGCCAGGATCCACCGCTCGTGGGTTACTTCGGCGACGACTCGTCGTCGACCTTTCAGTCGATTGTTAGCGCCGACCGATTCGCGGTGAGCGTCTTCGCCGACTCCCACGACAGCCTCCTGCGCTCCTTCGTTCGAAAAGACGAGGGTCGCTATGAACAATCGGGTCTGACGACGACAGACAGCGGCCTGATCCGCCTCGACGACGCGGTCGTCTGGTTTGAGGCTCGCACGCAGTCAGTGCAACGTCATGGAGACCACCAGCTCGTTGTCGGTGCCGTCGTGGATTTCGGCGTGAGCACATCCGATATCGGTTCTCCGCTTCTCTATCGTCGCGGAGGCTTCGGCGCCTTCGCCATCCCTGCGGAGGCGGTTGACGCGCGGTTGATCGGTGACCGGCTGGCGGCAGCGCAGGCGGCGGCGGAGGTGCTCGCGCCCATCGCCAGTCGGTTGAGCCGTGACATCGCCGTCACGGCTTTGGTCGGTGATTCGGTTGTCGTCGTTGGAATGGTGCCTAGTGCGCCGGTCGCGCCCGGCGAGAGCCCCCCGGGTACCGGCCCGCTGCGAGCCATAGGACTATCCCTTCCCTTCGCCGCACCGGTTGAGCCACTGTTCGCGGCGTGGGCACACGAGCGGGTGCGATCGTTCTGGATGGAACGTGCGCGGCACCTGGTTGGTGCCGTCGACCGCCGCCAGGTTGAAGCTCGCCTCGAAGCAATACGCCGCCGAGGATTTGGCGTATCAGTCGATCAAGACCTCACGGCCCGATTTATCGGCACAATTACAGATCCGAGCGCCGAGCGCGAGTCGTACGCGCAGATCTGGAGCGAATACGCAGCCCAGACGATTGTGAGCACGAGCTCAATCTTGACGCTCAGCGACATCGCCGCCGTGCAGGTTCCCGTCTTCGATGAACACGGCCAGGTTGCGCTCGTGCTCACCGTGAGCGATCTTGGCCCCTTTGCCGACGAGGATGCTCTCAACGCCTTCGCTGACACTCTCATCGCCGCAGCAGATGCGGCTTCGCACGTCATCGCCAGAGGGCCACGAGGCCGCTCCTGACGACAGCGCGCGCTATTCGGCCGTGCGGCAGCGCCGTTAGCCTTTCCAGACGGTTTTGACGTTCGTGAACTCCCGGATGCCGTGGCGCCCCAGTTCGCGACCGTAACCCGAGTTTTTGATTCCGCCGAAGGGCAGCTCCGGAAACGAGACGGTCATCCCGTTGACGAAGACGGCCCCCGCCTCGATGCGTGAGATGAACGCCGCCTCGTCCGCGGCGTCGTTCGTCCATACCGAGGAACTGAGCCCGAATTCTGTCTGGTTAGCGATTGTGATCGCTTCGTCGAGATCGTTTACCCGATAGAGGGATGCAACGGGACCAAACGATTCCTCGGTCACGATGCGCATATCATCCGTCAGATCGCTCAGCACGGTCGGTTCGTAAAACCATCCCGGGAGGTCGGGACGATGCCCTCCCGCAAGCAGGCTCGCGCCCTTGGCGATGGCGTCGTCGACCAGCGCCGCTATATCTTCGCGGGCTTGTTCTGTGGCCAGTGGGCCGATCTCAACCGACTCGTCCATCGGGTCTCCGACGTTCAACGCTCGTGTCTTCTCAACGAATAGGCGCGTGAACTCGTCGTAGATGTCGGTGTGCACGATAAAGCGCTTGGCGCAGACGCAGCTTTGCCCCGTGTTACTGAAGCGCGCTTTCACTGCGATCGACGACGCGGCTTCCACATCTGCGCTGGGCATGACAATAAATGGATCCGATCCGCCCAGCTCGATCACGCTTTTCTTGACCTCAGACCCGGCGATGGCGGCGACGGCGCGACCGGCGCCCTCCGAGCCCGTGAGTGTCACAGCCTTCACTCGTGCATCCCGGATGACAGATTCAACGTCGCCGGCGCCGATGAACAGAACACGAAAGGAGCCGGAAGGAAACCCGCTGCGCTCGAACAGGGCGTCGAGGTAGAGAGCGGTTTGGGGAACGTTCGATGAGTGTTTGAGAAGGGCGGTGTTGCCGGCCATGAGCGCAGGAGCGGCGAAGCGTATGGCCTGCCACAGTGGAAAATTCCATGGCATGACCGCGAGGATTACCCCAAGCGGCCGGTAGGTGACTACGGCACGCTGGGCCGCAACGATGGCAGGGTCGGCGACCGGCTCATCGGCGAGAAAGGTGCTCGCGTTATCGGCGTAAAACCGAAGAGCGCGGGCGCACTTGAGCACCTCGGCTCTGGCCTGCGAGATCGGTTTTCCCATCTCGCTGGTGAGAAGCCGCGCAGTCGCCTCAGACTCCGCCTCGAGCAGAGAAGCCGCTGCCCGCATCCACTCGGCGCGCTCGTCGAAGCATGTTTCGCCCAGTGCTGCGAATGCTGCCGCCGATTCGGTGATGCGCCGCGAGGTTTCGGCGGCATCATGGGCGGCGAATTCGGCTTCGATTCGCCCTGTTGTGGGGTTGATGGTGCAGATCGCCATGGAGGTTCTTTCTGTTCGTGGAGGTCAGAGCCTGCGCCAGGGGTCTGTGCCGTCCCAGGTGCGGCAGAGTTCCCGGAGGCTGTCGTAGGACGCGGACTGCGCCGACGTAAGTTCTACGAGCTCCACCATGCCCGGCTGGCCCGGCGCACCGTCGAAAAAGGCTACGCGCGCGCCCGTGGGAAGCACATCCTCGAACACCGCCTGCCCGCTGGCCTCGCTCAGAGATCGGGCTCGGGTATCGAAATCATTCGTGGCGACGGCGACGTGGTGAAAGCCATATCCCTCTGCGGTGGTTCTGTCGCGAAAGATCGAGGGCTCTTCGTCGTGCTGCTGGATTAGTTCGATCATCAGAGCGCCGTCAAATGTGCGGGCGACCGTCAACTCGGCGCGGTAGGGCTCGCCTCGGTAGAGCGCACCGGGTGCGGTGAATGGCCCCCGAACGGTCCACGGCCCGATGCCGAGACTCGCGGTCCATGCGAGTGCCGTCTCGCGGGCATCCGCGCACGTATAGGCGACCTGGAAAACCGAGCCGACGGGCTGTATCGGCAGCGGGGGTCGCGGTGCCAAGGGTGATCCGGTCAATCGCTGATGACCGTCCCGCCGTCAATGATGATGTTCTGCCCTGACATGAATGACCCGGCTTTGGATGCGAGCCATACGACGGCTCCGGCGACATGGTAGGGCTCTCCGAAGCGCTGCATCGGTGTCTTTGCGAGTCGACGAGCCGCAGCATCCGGGTTCGAGGTAATGGGCTCGGCGAAGGCGGTTGCGATGACCCCGGGGGAGAGCGAGTTCACGCGGATGTTCTGGGCACCCCACTGCACGGCGAGGTTGCGCGCGAGCTGAGCGTTGGCCGCCTTGGTGACCCCATACTGGCCGAGGAAGCTGTTGCCTCGAACTCCCGAAAGACTCGACATGATGAGGAATGTGCCTCCGCCTTGATCGGCCATTACCGGGAGCGTGAGGTTAGCGAGTCTGATGACACTTCTCACGTGGATGTCGAACATGAGGTCGAGCTCGGTGTCGGTTCCGACGGTGTGCGGCCCGGTATCGAGAGCGACACCCGCGTTGCAGAAGACCGTGTCGATGCGGCCGTGTCGGTCGAGAGCATGCTTCACGAGCGCCGAGAGTTGTTTCTGGTCGGTCACGTCGCAGGCAAATGATTCGACGTCGAGACCGCGGAGCCGAGCTTCTTCGGCGGCCACCTCCGGATGGTCGGAGGGCAGTGACGCTGCGATTACGGTTGCGCCTGCTGAGGCGAGCAGTTCGGCGGATGCCCGGCCGATTCCCGATGCGGCGCCCGTCACGATCGCCACCTGTCCCTTTAGGGAGAAGAGGTCCGCGGCGGTGACGGTTTCAGGCATATCTCATATTCCACCGTGCGGGCGGTAGACGTGGGTGGGTATTCCGAATAGCGGAAGCCGGGGTTTTTCCGCCGATGAGCGCAGGCCTTGTGGCTCAACCGGGCGGATCAGCGTTCGAAGGCCGGGCCCCACGGATACGCGTCGTACCCCGCGGGCAGTGTGGCCTCGGATTGTCCTGCAGGGAACGCCCCGTTCAAGAAGACGCGCACGACCAACTCGACATGAATTCGAATCAGGTCGTCACTGGGCGTGAAATCGGAGGTGAGAATGTCGAATTGCAGTGTGGGGGCCGCGAGCCGGAGAAGGAATATCGACCACTGGTCTGCATCGGCGAGCTTCATATTGCGTTCTTCTGCCACGGCCACAATAAACGGCGAGAGAATTTGGACCACCGTTGGCGTGCCTGAGTCGACCCGGGCGACGTCGAGAACGCCGTGAAGCTCTACGCGTCGCTCGTGCTCGGCGATGAGCACTCTAAAGAATGCGATGAGTTCCGCGGCGGTTGCCGCGCGCACGACCTCTGTCAGCGCAACCGTCAGCCGCTGTTCGTTGCTGACATTGGGGATCAGATCCAGCGCATCATGAAGGCTCGGAATGAGGGTGGACGAGGCGTGCACCATGACGGCGTGAAAGAGCTTGACCTTGTCGGAGAAGTGGGCGTAGACCGTGGTCTTCGAGACCTGGGCCTTCGCTGCGACAGCATCCATTGACGTGCCATCGAAGCCGTTGGCAAGGAGCAGTTCTGCAGCGGCGGCAAGGATCGCATCCCGCTTCGTGCTCTTGCCGTGCGAGCGTACCTGCGGCATGACTTCTCCTCTGTACAGTTCAGTCCAAGTTTATGAGGCGGAGGGCCATGGGATGAAGCGCACGTACGTGACCGCCTCTAGCGATGGTGCCGACGGCCAAAAGACGCGCCGGCACCCTCGCCCCGCTCACTCGGAACGTATGGAATGAGAAGAAGGTGTCGGCGGCGTCGGAGCCTTATTCTGCAGGCCGGCTGCGAACATGTCGAACGGTGCCTGGCCCAGGAGGCGGCGGCCCGTGATTTCGGCTAGCGACTCAATGCGCAGTGCCCCGTGCGACAGGATGACCTGGGCATCGCGAGAGAAGCGCTGGAGCGGGTTCGAGAGGGCCATCGCCGACGAGCCAATGATCTGAAGGCCGAGATTGATTGACTCCTGGCACAGGTTCCCGGCAAATGCGAGGTCCATCGACCCCTGGGCTTCGGCATCCGCACTGAAGTCGCCGCCGTGAGTTGCAAAGTGGTCGATCTGGTCGGTGTACTGCAGGAGGATCGCCTTCGCGGCATTGACCTTCGCCTTCGCCTTGCCCGCGGCCACCTGCGCCGACGGCATTTCGGCGATCGTTGGGTAGGGCGGGCTGAAGGGCTTGCGCTTCTGCGCTAGGTCGGCGAAGACATCGAAGGCACCCTCGGCCATGCCGACGAGGATCGCGATGTTCTGCGTAGCGACCGTGAGCATCGACGCACGGGCCCGCGCCTGGTAGGCGAGCCCAGTGAATCGTGAAGCTACCGAGTTCATGTGGAGGGGAAGGTCTGCTAGATCGACGAAGTGCTTGTCAGCAACGAACATTGGCTGGCGAGTGACCACGGAGTTTGAGTCGGAGGCGCCCATTCCGGAGACGTGCCAGTCGTCGAGGTGCTCGAGTCCTGCGGGGTCCATCATGACGATGGCGTGGCCGCCGCGCTCGCCGTCGTGCCACGAGACCCCGCCGAATATCCAGGCGGCGTCATGGTTGCCGGAGGTGTAGGTCCACTTGCCCTCCACCTGCCACCCTCCCTCTACTCGGCTTGCGGTGCCGGTGATGGCGGCGAACGTTGAGCCGCCCGCGGCCGTGGGGCCCGAGTGGTCGGCGGCGCGACTGTAGAGGTCTTCAACGAGGGGTGCGGGGAATGAGCTCACCATGCGCAGGCTGCAGGCTACGAAGAAGCTCCATCCTGCAGACGCGTCGGCTCGCCCGAGGGCCATTGCGATCTCGGCGAGATCGCGCGCGCCGAGGGCGAATCCGCCATGTTCGATGGGGGCAACTGCCTTATAGATGCCCAGGTCGGTAAGCCCGCGGATGACCTCGGCCGACAGCTTGCCATCGCGCTCTGCCTGAGGGGCCTGCGCGCGGATAGTGGGGAGGAGGGCACTCACGCCTTCCGCCATCGCCAGGCCCACGGGTGTCAGATATCGACCGGCGATGGGCTCGATTTCGACGTCCATTTCAGTCGGGATTGTCGGGGTCTGGCTGGGCACGGCTGGTCTCCTTTGAGTTGTCTCCGCGGATGCGCGGTCGGCACGGGTACACGTGTTGACCTTGCATCTTTCAAACTGTACGGTACAGTTCAGCTTAAGAAAAGGGAACCGGCGACATTGGAGGGACCATGCTTGATCGGCAGACGTCGATTCTGAGCGTGAGCCCATGATTTTCCACCGCGATGCCTACGGGGTGCCTCGCGTCGACACACTCACCTTCGCAGCCTGACCGGTTGCATCCCGATCACAGAGAGAAGAAACCAGTGACAGAGCTGTCCGTCTATTCACGAACCCCCCGCCCGCGTCCGATCCGTGTTCCGAAGCTGCATCACGCGACCTTCATGACCATGGAGATCGACCCGATGGTTCGCTTTTACGAAGCGGTCTGCGGCCTGCAGCCCGTGTTCTACTCGGAGCACGCTGCGTGGCTCACCAACGACGAAGCGAACCACCGCATCGCGTTGCTGCGCATTCCCGGCACCAAGCCTCCCGTGGACAAGCCGCACACGGCTGGACTGCACCACACGGCATTCGAATACGAAGACTTCGACGCGTGGCTCGACAACTACGCTCGCCTGCGTGACATGGGCATCATGCCCGCGTTCTGCATGGACCACGGCATGACGATGTCGATCTACTACAACGACCCCGATGGCAACGGCATCGAGATCCAGATCGACAACTTTCGCGACTGGGGCAAGTCGACCGAGTGGATGTGGGCATCGCGAGAGTTTGCTGAGGATCAACTCGGCCCGCAGTTCGACCCCGACCTGCTCCTCGAAGCCCGCGCACAGGGCGCATCGCCCGATGAGATCCACGAGCGCGCCTATGCGGGTGAGTTCCGGCCCGCTGTTGAGGTGCCCAATCCTTCGTTCCCCGACGTGTGGGTCGCCAAGCTCGCCGCAAACCCGTCGCTCGCAAACGGTGTTCCTTTCCCCGGTATGCCCCAGGAAGGCTAAACCCATGCGCATTGCAAACCTGAACGGCCGTGTCGCACTCATCACGGAGTCGGGAGCGGTTGATATCGCCAGCGCAAGCGGCGGTGTCTTCGGCCCCGACCCCATGGATGTTTACGAGCGGTGGCAAGAATTCAGCGCCTGGGCACAGACCGCCCCGACAGAGGGTTCGGCCTATGACGAGGCAGACCTGGGCATCCCGGTTCCGCGTCCCCCGCAGATCATTGCCATCGGCGTGAACTACAAGGCTCACGCCGAAGAGGCGGGCATTCCCGCGCCAGAAGAGCTCATGGTCTTCACCAAGTTCCGCTCCAGCCTTGCCGCTCCCAACGCCACGATCGAGCTGCCGAGCGATGACGTGGACTACGAGACCGAGGTCGTCGTCGTCATCGGCGTCGAGGGTCACGGCATTGCCGCCGAGGACGCCTGGGATCACGTCGCAGGTATCGCCATCGGCCAGGACTACTCCGAGCGCACGGTGCAGCGTCGACCCCCTGTGCCGCAGTTCAGCATGGGCAAGTCGTTCCCCGGGTTCGGGCCGTTCGGCCCCGTTGTCGCGACGCCGGATGAGTTTGCCGACCGCGACGCCATCGAGTTCAGGGCCGTTCTCACGGGCCCTGGCATCGATGGAGAACTCGTCGTGCAGGAGGGAAACACCTCCGACATGTTCTTCGGTGTCGCCGAGATCATCCATCGCCTCTCCCAGGTGCTGACGCTCCTGCCGGGTGACATCATCTTCACGGGAACCCCTGCGGGTGTCGGCCTGTCGCGCGGCATCCTCATGCGCGATGGCTACGTCATGACGACGGAGCTGGACGGAATCGGCTCGATGCGAAATTCCTTCATCGCGCGATGAGCGCACACTCGCCAGCACCCGAGGTCACCTGGGTTCCCACGCAAGAGCAGCTGGAGAACACTCGTCTCACGCAGTTTCGTGACTGGGTTCGCCTTCATCGCGGAATCGAGATCGCCGACTACGAGCAGATGTGGCGCTGGTCGACCACCGACCTCGCGGGCTTCTGGGGCGCTCTGCGCGAGTTTTTCGGCATTGTCGGTGACGGCTTCGACGACTCCCCTGCCCTTGTGGAGAATCGGATGCCCGGCGCAGTCTGGTATCCGCAGGCGAGGCTCAATTTCGCCGAGAATGTGCTGAGGCACGTGATCGGGCGCGAGGAGCACGCGGCGGTAATCAACGTCTCAGAAGACGGCTCGGTGCAGGAGTGGACGTGGCGGGAGCTCGCTTCTCGCGTCGCCATTCTTTCTGAACGTCTGAGGGCTCTCGGCGTCACCCGGGGCGACAGGGTGGGAGCCGTCCTCCCTAACATTCCCGAGACGATTGTCGCGATGCTGGCGACGGCAAGTATTGGTGCCATCTGGACGGTAAGCTCGCCCGACTTGGCGCCGAGCGCGACGCTTGATCGGCTGCGTAGCCTGGAACCCGTCGTTCTCATCGGCACCCCTGGATACACCTTCAAGGGCAAATGGATCGATACAACACCGGCGCTGAACACCATCGCCGCAGAGCTGCCCAGTGTTCGCTCCGTGCTGCTGGTGGGAGGGGGTCGCACACTTCGGCCGGGTTCAGCTGCTGAGGTGGTCGACCTCGATGGCCTCCCCACCGCAGAGCTGCAGTTCGAGAGGGTCGGGTTCTCCGACCCTCTCTGGGTGCTTTTCTCCTCCGGCACAACGGGTGCACCCAAGGGCATCGTGCACGGGCACGGCGGCATCCTGCTTGAAGCGTCTAAGGCCATGGGGCTCCAATTTGGGCTGGGGTCCGGCGACCGCTATTTCACCGCAGCCAACACGGCATGGATGGTGTGGAACACTCTCGTCAACACACTGTCCGTCGGCGCGGCTGTCGTCACCTATTCGGGAGCCCCGACGTGGCCGAGGGCCGATCGCCAATTCGAGGTGGCGTCGCTTGCCAGCGTGACCATGTTTTCCACCGGCGCGGCCTACTTGTCCTTGGTCGAGAAGTCTGGGTTGACGCCCGCGCACGACTGGGACCTCGCCCCGCTTCACACGCTGATGTCGACGGGCTCTGTTCTCTCGCCTGCGACGTGGCGTTGGGTTCATGACGCGGTAAAGTCCGACGTTCACCTGAGCAGCGACTCGGGCGGCACTGACATTTGCAGCGGATTTATTGGCGGCAACCCGTGGCAGCCCGTTTATGTGGGTGAGCTGCAGGGATCGACGCTCGGAGCGGCCATTGAGGTTCGCAGAGAAGACGGTACCGAGGCCGCCGTAAACGAAATCGGCGAAATGGTCATCACCCAGCCGATGCCGTCGATGCCGGTCGGCTTCTGGAACGATCGAGAAGGCGAGCTCTACAAGGCCGCATACTTCGCATCCGACCCCTCTGTGTGGACGCATGGTGACTGGATCAGCCGCACTCCGCGCGGCGGGTTCATCCTGCACGGGCGCTCCGATGCGACCCTCAACCGCGATGGCGTGCGCATGGGCAGCGCCGACGTCTATGCCGCAGTGCACACGGTCGATGGTGTGCGCAATTCCGTCGTATTGGGAATCGAGACTGGCGGTGGCGGCTACTGGATGCCCCTCTTCGTCGAGCTATCGGAGGGTGTCGAACTCGATGAAGCACTGCAACAGAAGATTAGGGACGCGATTCGCGGTCGAGCAAGCGCCCGGCATGTCCCCGACACGATCGAACAGGTCCCGGGCATCCCGACCACCCACGCCGGCAAGCGCATCGAAGTTCCCCTCAAGAAGCTCTTTCTCGGGCGCACAGAGGATGACGCAGTCAATCGAGGCTCGCTTGTGAATCCCGAGGCCGTCGACTGGTTCGTGGCCCGAGCATCACGGTTTCGCGCTGGTGCTGGCATCGATCTCGCCGACACCGACAACCGCAATTTACCGACACCGCCCCCTGATCGAAAGGTGACTCCATGAGTCTCAACGACAACGACGCCGTCATCGTTTCCCTCGGCCGCACGCCCATTGGTCGTGCTCGCAAGGGCGGGCTCGTCGATGTGCGAGGCGACGAACTAGCGCGACAGGTTATTGCGGCGGTGCTCGCGAAGGTGCCGGATGTCGAGATTGCTGACATTGAGGACCTCATGCTGGGCACCGCAGAGCCAACGGGGGAGCAGGGATACAACCTCGCCCGCATGGTGGCGGTGCTGCTCGGTCACGACAGCCTGCCCGGCACCACCGTCAATCGCTTCTGCGCGTCGTCGATTCAGACGATGCGGATGGCGTTCCACGCCATACGGTCCGGCGAGGGGGACGCCTACGTCGTCGGCGGAGTCGAGTCGACGTCGCGGTTCGGGCTCATCGCGCCCGCCGGCAACCCCGCGTTCGATGCCCCGGCGCTCAGAACTGCTGAGCTGATGGCCACGGATGCGGAGTGGACCGACCCTCGAGACGGGGGCCTTGTTCCCGATGCCTACATTCAGATGGGTCATACGGCCGAGCACGTCGCGCGCAGGACGGGCACGTCCCGCGCCGACCAAGACGCCTTCGCGGCGCGATCACAGCGGCTCGCCGCAGAGTCGGCATCCAACGGATTCTTCGCGCGCGAAATCGTTCCCGTCGTGCGTCCCGACGGCTCCCTTTTCTCGGCGGATGACAGCCTCAGGCCCTCTACGACCGTCGAAAGCCTCGCGGGGCTCGACCCCGTGTTCTCCCCCGTCGGAACCGTCACGGCGGGCAACGCCTGCCCGCTCAATGACGGGGCCTCCGCCGCGGTCGTCGTTTCGGCCGCCTATGCCAAGCGAAAGGGCCTCACCCCGCTCGCGAAAATCATCTCAACGGGAGTGAGCGGCCTCTCTCCCGAAATCATGGGACTGGGGCCGGTCGAGTCATCCCGCTTGGCGCTCTCCCGCGCTGGCCTCTCCGTCGCCGACCTCGACATCGTCGAGATCAACGAGGCGTTCGCCGCCCAGGTGGTGGCCAGCGCGCGCATATTGGGCGTTGATGAGGACTCACAACTTAACCCTTTCGGTGGCTCGATCGCCATCGGTCACCCCTTCGGCGCCACGGGGATCCGGCTCATCGGAACCCTGGTGAATGGCCTGCGCACGCGCGATCAGTCGCTGGGCATGGCCACGCTCTGCGTCGGCGGGGGGCAGGGCATGGCGATTGTGATCGAGCGCCTCGCCTGATCGCTCATCGGGATTCGGGCCCCGACGGCGACAGTGAGGCGGAGGCACGACTCATTGTGGCGATGTCGATCACGGTCGGCGACGAGGGAATCCGCGAACTGCAGGAGGTCGAAGGCGAATTCGTGATCGACCCCGAGCCGTACCGCCGCGCGCGACGCCGTCTCGTCGCGATCCTCGCCAACCCCGCCGACTGAGCGCCGAGCATCCAGGCTGAGATAACGCCGGCTCCCGCGCGTTGAGGGGGGCACGCTCTTAGACGATTCCCGCCTAAAATCACACACAGGCGGATGCATGCCGCGCATAGACCTGGTGAGCACCACAGATAAAGAGTCTGAGGGCCCAACAGGAAAGGAGGTCGTCTTCACGGGCGCCCCCAGAGCATTAAAGGGGAACACCCAATGTCCAAGAAGACGACCATCATCACTGTCTCGGCCCTCGCCGCCCTGGCACTCATCGCCGGCGCTGCAGTGGCAGTCATCGGCCCCGGTGCCATCGCACCCGAGGCGAAGCCCACGGAGAGCAGCGCTCCCGTCGAGGACAGTTCAAGCATCGAGGGTCTCTCCGTCGGTGATGTCCTCACCGAGGAGCAGGCACGCCCGCTCGGCCGGAACTACAACGACAAGACCGCTCAGCCGTTCAAGCTCCCTGACGGCACCGAGGTGCTCATCAGCTCCGAGGAGCCGCTCCCCGAGTCTGTCCGCACCGCGCTCACGGAGAAGTTCGCTGGTCTCGTCGGTGGCTCACCGTCAGTCGAAGCGACTACCGCCGTCCTGCAGGCAGCGAAGTGGGCGCAGGCGCAGACTGGACGCCAGATTGTTGTCGTCACCGAATCCTACGGTCACGCTGGCTACGGTGCAGATGGAGTCCCTTACAACGGGAACGTGTGGATCGCTACTGGCCCATGGGCTACAGAGGGTGTCCCTGGTTTCGCTACGCGGGATGCGGCGTTCGCACAGGCGCAGAAGGTTGTCGCCTCTCAGGAGAACCCCGGCTCCTGGGAGATCATCGGCTAAGGACGCGAGTGTTCATGTGGGCTTCCGACACCCGGGGCATCATCAGTAGCGGGTGCAGCATCACGGTCGGGTGCGAAAATGTTTAGACGATTCCCGCCTAAAATCACACACAGGCGGATGCATGCCGCGCATAGACCTGGTGAGCACCACAGATAAAGAGTCTGAGGGCCCAACAGGAAAGGAGGTCGTCTTCACGGGCGCCCCCAGAGCATCAAAGGGGAACACCCAATGTCCAAGAAGACGACCATCATCACTGTCTCGGCCCTCGCCGCACTCGCACTCATCGCCGGCGCCGCAGTGGCAGTCATCGGTCCCAGCGTCACCGCACCCGAGGCAAAGCCCACGCAGAGCAGCGCTCCCGTCGAGGACAGTTCAAGCATCGAGGGTCTCTCCGTCGGTGATGTCCTCACCGAGGAGCAGGCACGCCCGCTCGGCCGGAACTACAACGACAAGACCGCTCAGCCGTTCAAGCTCCCTGATGGCACCGAGGTGCTCATCAGCTCCGAGGAGCCGCTCCCCGAGTCTGTCCGCACCGCACTCACGGAGAAGTTCGCCGCCACGACGGCTTCCGGCTCTCGTGAGTCCGCGCGTGCTGCGCTCCAGGAATCACGGTGGGTGCAGAGCCAGACCGGTCGAAACATCATCATCGTCATCCAGTCGTATGGTGTGCTCGGTTATGGGTCCGATGGGGCTCCTTATAGCGACAACGTTTGGGTAGCTACCGGGCCGTTTGCCAAGGACGGCGTTCCGGCTTTCGCTACACGGGATGAGGCGTTCGCGCACGCGCAGCAGATTGTTGCCGTGCAGGAGAACCCCGGCTCTTGGGAGATTATCGGCTAGGAACGCGAGTGAAAGATGCCCGCCTCAGATTGGTTGAGGCGGGCATCTTTTGTTAGAAGCAGGAGTTGGTGGACCCCACTCGGTTGATGGTTACTCCGGTGTACCCGGACCACCCGATGGTGTTTCCGGCCCGCGCTAGAACGGATACCTCAGTCACGGTCGCACCCCGCTGGCAGTAGGCGCCGAGAACGTTCGAGCCGACAGTGATCGGTCGGCTCGGCGTTTCGTAGTCGGGTTCGCCCGCAGCCCGGTAGATAGCGAGTGCTTCATAGCGGTCGGCGTTCGCTACGGGGCTGCTGAGCGTAACCTGGCTCACTCCACCTCCCTGGACTCCTGAGGACCATGTGCCGCTGAGCGAGCTGGCGGGGATTGCCGAAGGTGGCGGGAGTGCTGGCTGGTTGATGGTGATTCCGGCGCTGGCCACTCCGGACCTGGCTCCGGCGGCGTCGGGTCCCTGGCACCAGATTTGTGCGCTGTAGGTGACGCCCCAGCTCGCGGCGGCGTTGGAGCCGTTGCGGGGCCAGGAGTCGTTGAACGCCTGCGCACCCCAGTGGGTGCCTGAGCGTGAGTTCCACACGTCGTAGCCGGTGGTGGTCCCGGCCGGGCAGGTGCTGCCGAGGACGGAGAGTGAGGCCGGTCTGCCAGCCTGAGCGGCCGACGCCGTAGAGTTCGGTGTCGTAGCTGATGGTGGTGCCGTCCCAGCACGCTGCTGCGTCCCAGAGGAGTCGGTTGTTGACCGGTTCGGAGGTACCCCACTGGTCGGATCGGACTCCGTGACCGGGTTCGGGGAGGGGAGTGGAACCATGTTCATGGGTATGCACTTGAGCTGCGGCTTGGACTTCCGACCCGAGATCCGACACCCGGGGCATCATCAGTAGCGGGCGCAGCATCACGGTCGGGTGCGAAAATCTTTCGACAATTCGCCCCTAAAATCACACACAGGCGGACACATGCCGCGCATAGACCTGGTGAGCACCACAGATAAAGAGTCTGAGGGCCCAACAGGAAAGGAGGTCGTCTTCACGGGCGCCCCCAGAGCATTAAAGGGGAACACCCAATGTCCAAGAAGACGATCATCACCCTCGTTTCGGCTCTCGCCGCCCTGGCACTCATCGCCGGCGGTATCTTCGCCGCGGTTCAGCTCAACACTGAGACCCCCGAGGCCAAGCCCGCCGCGACCGCTCCTGCGAAGACTGAGGCACCGGTTGAGCCCGTCGCGCCCGCTACCCCGCGTGAAGAGGCGGTTGCGAATTCGGGACTCGCTCCCGAGCGTTACGCGGAGGTCGCAGCTGATTTTGCCAATTATGGAATCGAGGGCATCCCCGCAAGTGGAGCGGATGACGGGAATCGAACCCGCGCTATCAGCTTGGGAAGCTCGCTTAGACCACTCTCAATTACTGCGTCATTCCGCGGAAACCCGAGGTCAGACACGGTATTACCTTAACATCTGTTGACCGGGATTTACCGCTGTTTACCGCCCCGGAGTCCACGAGAGTCCACGGGTTCTGACAACAGGATGATTCCGTTTCGGGCGCTGTCCCGGGGGCAAAGCCTTCTTTCGACAGCCGTCAATGGAGCTGAGATCACGGGCGACCGCGGATCACAAGGCCGAGGCCGGTTCGGTACAGTCGAGGAATCTCATAGCTCGTCGCAGTCCTCACTCGCCCAGTGTTGGGGCGCACTACGCCGATCTCAAACAGTCGCTCCAAGAGTGCATCATCTGAAGGCGTGAGTTCGTCCATGAGTTCGACGAGCTCGCTCCGAGTGAACTCTGCCTTGGTCTGACCGCTGAAGCGACGGAAGTGTTCACGTAGGTTGGGGAACTCCGCGAGAAATGATTCGTAACGAATCTCGGAGGTGCGAGTGAACGCCTGGCGGACGACTTCCCGGGACAGGAGAGATGAGCCACTGTGGCTACCTTGTGGTCGTTGGTATTCGGAGGCGGCATTCGCAAGGACGATTGAGTCTCGCGGAAGGACTGTCCCGCGCCCGTCCTTGACTCGTTCGACCAACCAGTCCATGAAAAGTGCTTCGCGCTCACCCGGATAGGCAGTGCTAGGGAAGATAGTATCGAGCGCTCCCAGCCGCTCGTCAGCCGTCCACTCCTCTACGGCTCTTGCAGCGAGTGCTGGCAGACGCGAGTCGACATACGAACGGACTTCGGGCAATCGAATGGCGCGCTTGATGAGCAGGTTAGCGAGGTGGCCTGAATTCCATGCGAGTTCGATTCGCTTGTCAGTTAGATGATCCTTGTTGGTGAAATCAAGCTCGGACCAGAGATCAGTGCGAAGCATGATCTTCGGCTGGATCATCGGGAAGGTGCGCCGAATCTGCATGACGGCCGTCATAAGGCCTTCTAGTGCTTTCCGTCGCTCGTCGCGGTTGGTGGGCCAAATCTCATCGACCTTGTCGAAGAGCAGCCAAAGCACCTTTCCGTTGCTCTCCAAGGCGGCATTCACGTCTTCGAGAAGGGTCACGACATCGAGGGTTCGCCTTCCGCCGCGGAGAGCGACACTTGTTCCGCCTGCCGTGATTGTCACCTCGCTGGGTGCACTGCCGATTGCCAACTCCCACAACTCGTGCAGAAGGGGTCCGACGCGAAAGTCTCTGCGATCCCCGACTGCTGTTAGAAGATCGCGAAGAGGGCCGCGCGGTACCGTGAAGGAAGAATCTAGGGCAAGCCCTGCTTTGATTGCGATATAAAGTCGCCACAATCGGTCGTGGTCGAACCCGGCGTTTTCATCTCGTAGCGATTGAAGATCGCCTGTCGCGACTTCCGATAGGTCACCAAAGCCTGTCCCAGCGGCTATTAGAACGTTGTCCAGCGCAGGTCCGGCCAGGTACCTCGCAGTTCCTTCGTACTTGGTAAAAAGCTCAAACAGTGCGCTCTTGCCTGTGCCCTTAGCGCCGAGTGCGAGCCATACGTTTTTTTTGAGAAATCTGTCGAAGTCCTCTGTGCGAACGAAAAGTCGGTCAAGGTCTTCCTCGGATTCGGAATTCACCGAACCGAAGTCGAGCACAGAAATGGCCTCAGACTCACTCACTGGCATCTCTTCAACGGTCATGGCTACGAACATACGGCAGCGGGGCCAGGATGACTGCGTGGCACGGCGCGAGCCACTTTCACCAAATCCTCCTCAAGCAACGCAGGCGATCTGGAGTGGCAGTCGAGCGTTCATCTATGGGTAGATATTTCAACTCTCCGTTGATGAAAATCAGCACTGGGGCGGGGTGTTCGGAGCGGCCACCCAGAAAAAAGGGATTCAGGTGTTCGGCGTTCTCGCTCGAAAGACCCGCCACAGCGCCACAGCGCCACTATGGCCTAGCAAATCAGCGTCTGACCAGGGCTTTTTCTTTATATCGAGATCGCCACACGCCCGCCACATGCACTGCCACAAGGTGACGCGCCCCACGCCGCGGCGGTCTGGCCAGCGAGTGAGGCGCGTCGCGTCGGTTGCGGTTTCGTGCGCTTGAGGTGTGATGCTCACTCTCAAGGCGCATATCTACCGCTCAGTAGATACAACCTCCCCCTGGCCCCCCTATAAGGCCCCCTTGGTGTGTTGACATTAGCACGCTTGATTACCACTGCGCGAACCGTCCATCGTGCAGCATCGTCGTGAGCAGGTTTCCCTGCGGCCGCGAGAGTCTGCGCCGAGCATCCATGAAGGCCATGCCTTGCGCTCGCATCTGCCCAAGTCTCTCCATCAAGCGCTGCTCCACTCGCTGCGCGCGCTCCAGCTCCGCATCGTCAGGGGCGGTCAGGGTGTCGCTGACCGTGTCCAGCGTGTTCAGCGAATGCGCGAGAACCGCTCCCGCTAGATACCAGTCATCATCGGCAAGCGTGGATCGGCCCGCCATATTTGCAAGCGCAATAGCGATGATCGCCCGGTTCAGGAGCACGCGGCTGTTGATCGGATCCCGTTCGCCCCGGTGAGCGGCGCGCGTGTCCGCCTCGTGGGCGGCGTCCATCACCGGCAGAGCGTCCACGAACTGGACTCGATCCCACTGCGACAGGGGCACCTGTATGGGCGCATGGGTTGCCTCGGGGCGTGCGGCATCGGCCGCCGCGGGATCTTCGGCCAGCATCCATACGAACCGTGCAGACAGACCGCCAGCCAGCGCTCCGTCGCTGAGCAGTGGTCCCGCGCGTCCCGGCTGGACTGCGACCGTCAGAACTGCGCGGTAGCTGCCACCCGGGATCGTGACGCCATCGCCCTTCGCGTTCTGCCCTCCGATGCTCTCCCCCGAAGTAACGGACTTGATGGATTCCATGACCGTGGATCCGGTGCGGGCACCCTGCTCGCCCAATTGCCCAACTTCATCCCAGTGCAGCCACGTGGCGTGGTCATGGCGGCTCCAGATGAGTTCGGGATCCTCGCCCTTCGTGGTGTGCATCCGAGCGAGCATCGTCGCGATGCCTTCGCCGCTTCGTGCCGCTGCGGGGGTCGGCACGTCCTCCCCCATGAACTCGACAGCGCAGGCAGCGCCGCGAATAGCGGTTGATTTGCCAGACCCCGATCGCCCCACCAGTGCGATTGCGAGATTGAGGGGGGTGCCCTCGGGGTGAAGCGCCGATCGGTAGCGCACTGTGTGAGGGATAGTGAGCAGCGCCCGTGCGATTGCGGCACCGAGGACGGCCCACGGGGATGCAATGCGTCGTCGCGCCTCATAGCGCAGAGCGACAAGTTCGGGCCTGTCGCTCTCCCAGAGCACGTGCGGTTCGGGCATCAGATTCGTCGCGGGAGGCACCACAGGCAGAAGCTCGCTCACGACTTCTGTCCCATCGTTCTGCGGGCACTCGCGACCGTGCGTTGGGCCTCAGTCTCGCTGAGGCCTGCGACGATCGCCGCGCCCTCCAGCAGTTCGAACGCCATCGCGTCATGGCCATCTCGCACTGCTTGGCAGGTGGCCCAGTACAGCAAATCGTTGCGTTTGCCTTCGGGCGCATCCTGCACAGTCTTTGCGAGATGCGCCGCCCGCTTGCTCAACTGCCCCGGGCCTGCCCTGCTTGCGGAGAGGGGGCGTGACCGACACTCAGCTGGGCGTAGCAGTGCTACGAGCTTGGCGGGCATGAGCGCGGGCGTCGCGTGCTCCCACCTGTACGGCTGACCCGTGGCAGGGTGCAGGCTCGGCGGCATGACGCAATACCCGCGCTCAGTCTTGACATCGATTCCACCGGGGAGCCGCGTCGAAGACACCTGCCCGCCAGGGTGCAGGAAATAAAGGTGTCTACCCCCAGTGCCGCGCCCAGAGTGCACAGTCAGAGTCCGCGGCAGATCCCCGCCCACAGCCTCGGTGAGTGCAGCGAGGCTCCCACCGTTCTGAGGGTCGATATCTAGCACGAGCAGAGAGTGGGGCACGCGTGCCCCTATGTTGTGGTGTGCGCTGCCCGGCCACCATCGTTCGATCGAGGCGGGGTCGGTCGTCGCGTCCTTGACACCGTGCGCCGTCAAGGGAATTTTCCCCCTCAGCGGCAGCACAGGCCAGCCAGCCGCGGCCAAGCGCAAGGCGTCATCACGAGTGGGCATCGGTGCACACCCCCTCAGTGCAATGCGTCGAGCATCCGCGCTCACACGACGAGAGGATGACCGCGACAGCGCGCCTGCACTCCCGCCTTCTGCGGGCAGACCAGGGCCCAGGGGTGTGCGCCCGTACTTCGAGCTGCGCGGCCTCGCTCTCCAGCTCAGCCCGCTGAATGCTGGAGAGCGGAAGTAGTTGTGCGCGCAGTCGGAGGCATTCGGCTCGGGCGAGGAACAGATCGCGGGCGCTCACAGAACGCCGCCCTTGCTGGCTTCGAGCTTCACCAGGTAGTCGATACCGCTGCCACGCTCGCGGCGGGACAGGCGCAGCGGGACGATGGCCCGGGCATCGAGTTGGTCGAACGCGATCCCCACACGGCGAGAGTTGTTTCCCGCGCGAATATCTGCACGTATCGGAGCAGCGGCGGCGTAGTACGCGCCGTGCACCAGGCGGGCGGCGATCGGTGCGCCGCTCGGGAGTTGCGGAGCGGTGTCGCGGCTCGCCTGAGGCAGCAAATACCACGGGTCGCGTGCGGCGGCGGGGGCGATCATCGGCTGACCGCCTCAACCGTGTGCGCTACGAGGTAGGCGTCAAGGTCTGTGCGGCGTACCCGCACCAGCGCACCAATCTTGGTAACGGGTACGCGGCGCTCCGAGACGATGCGTCGCGCAGTTCGCGGCGTGATGTTGAGGTAGCTTGCGATGCCTTGCACGTCGAGCAGATCGAGTGCGGGCAGGTTATGAATGACCATTGCCAGTATTTCCGGCACTGTCTGACATTGCGCCCGTGAACGGGCTATTGCGCTGAATGTAAGAGTGAAAGGGGCTTCGGGCGTGCGAGACCGGCGCGCAGCGTCAGTCAGTGCCTGTAGATATCAGAAACAGTGTGTTGCGTCGCCCTAGGGCGACGGCTGTTCGATCGCGCTACGCCAGCCGGGTGGAGGCTGGGGCGCGTGGTGCGCATGGGCGTTGCCAGGCGAGGGCAAGTCGTAGCGCGAGGGATGCGGCGCGGGCGTGGGCGATTCGCAGGGCACGGGCCGAGTTGTGCGCGCTGTCCTGCCGCAGGCCATCGAGGTGGTGCGCTGTAGTCTCGCGGCGTGCGCGCAGGCGCTCTGGGAAGCCGCTCGGGTACTCAGGCGTGACGGATGCTCCCGTGTGCAGTGCGAGGGCACGAACGGCAACGGCCTGCGAATGCGTTGCCGGGATCTCTTGTGCAATCCAGCCAAGGTCTCGCGATCGTTGTCCGCGTGCGATGAGTGCGGCTTCGCGGTCAATCAGTCGTCGGGCTTTGTCGCGCAGCATGCGTCGGTGCAGCTCGCTCAGTTCGGCGGGGTCAGCATCTGCCGCGCAGATCCAGTCTCGAAAGTCTTGTTTGGCCCTCGTCGCGCCGAGGCGTCGACCAGTGAGCAGGCGCGCTGCGACGACGATGGCGCTTGTGACGCCTCGCAGTGCAGTTCGCAGCATGCCCATTCGATTACCTCCAGTTGTTTCCGCTGACTTCTATGGACGCATGCGCCACAAGTTGCTGCCAACTCCGAAAACGCGGTGGTCGTGTGGGTATCTATAGGTAAGCCAACCCAGAAATAGTGCGAAAAACGGGGCTGGGGAATGATCCCAGCCCCCTTGCTCGTTCAGACCGCGCGTAGGTGTGGCGCGCCCTCGGGTGCGCCGTAGAGGGCATTCAGGCGGTCGGCTAGCACGCGGTCGGAATCGTCGGCGGCGTGCGAGTAGATCAGGGCAGCGCGCATCGTCGTATGCCCGAGACGGGCCTGCACCTCGGGGAGCGATGCCCCCGCTCGATACGCGAGCGTAGCCCCGGTGTGCCTTAGGTCATGCCAATGCAGGTCGTCGCGATTGATGACAGCCCGCGCCTTGCGGAAGGCGACGGATATTCGCACGTTTGGCGTCGGGGATCCATCCGGCATCGGGAACAACAGCGCCTCGGCATCCGCTGCTACGTACTCGGCTATGTGCGCCCGCAGCGCAGTGACCACGAATGCGGGCAGATTCACGATGCGGCGGCTCTTGTCGGTCTTGGTCTTGCCAAACCCGATCGGCTGCCCGGGCACCTGTTCCAGTGCCCGTTCGACGCGCACCGTCCCCGCATCCAGATCCACATGCCGTCGTGCCAGGGCAAAAAGCTCCCCAAAGCGCAGCCCTGACCAGGCGGCGAGAGTTACCGCTGCTGAATAGCGGGGCGGCATATGCGCGGCGAGCTGCGCGACCTCGGCGGGCGAGGCGGTGCCGCGCTCACGGTGAGCAACCTGCCCTGCGCCCTTGATCTGGCACGGGTTGGTGGGGAGTAACCCATCGGTGACGGCGGTCATCAGGATCGCGCGCAGTATGCGGTATGCCTGCGCTGCTGTGGTCTCTCCTGCCCTCTCCAGAGGGACGACGCTTGCCAGTGCTGAGCGCTTCGGCTGTGGCCGACCGGCTGCATCCCACGCGTGCATGACAGCAGTCGAGATCTTGCCCGTGGCAGCAACGTGCATTCCAGTAGCGCGCGCCCAGACGCGTGCCGGGTGCTCGGCCCGCTCCCTATCCCGCGATAGCTGTCGTTTAGCGCTTTCTCGCGCGGTCTTTACGATCGCGGCATACCAGGTGCGCACGACAGCGGGCGAGAGGTCGCACACGTCCATGGCCCCCAACTCCACGCCCCGGGAACCACCGAGCGCACCGATGCGCGGGACGATCCAGCGGCGCAGATTCCGTTCATATAGATCCCGGGTGCGCGGGGCTAGATCAGGGTGAGAATCCAACCAGTCGCGGGCGTAGCTCTCCATCGTGACGCGGCCCGCGTCGGGATCGCGCCAGGTACCGCGCGTGCGGTCGGCAAACTCAGTTGCCAGCCATGCGGTTCCCTCGGCCTGAGTGGCGAACGTGTGCGGCGCGGTGAACTTGCGGCCATCACGGCGGTAGAACGCGCGGTAGCGGCCCGAGGGTAGAGGTTCCACGCTGCCGAGCTGACCGGGTGTGCGACGTGTCGCGGCCCTTACTCGCCGAGTCACAGCGCACCACCAAAGAGAGCGGTGAGCATCGCAGTTCGTAGCCACGTGAGTGCTGATGAACTGCCGTCGCGAGTTGTCTGGTGAGGGGTTGAGGATGCCATGTTCTGGCCTTCCGTTTCAGCCCGTGAGTCCACGGGAGTCCACGAGAGGGTCTGAACTCGCTCTCAGCATGTCCACCTGAGCCGCCCGAAAACCAGGGTTTACCGGGGCTTTTCTAGTGGAGCGGATGACGGGAATCGAACCCGCGCTATCAGCTTGGGAAGCTGAAGTTCTGCCATTGAACTACATCCGCGCGTGACCCGGTGGGCGGGTCAACTCGTCCATACTAGCGACCCGGGGCGGCCTCCACACCGGGCATCCGCGGTGATGCCATCCCCGAAAGCGGAGAATCCTGCACGAGACCCCTGCGCGACCCGGTAACCTCAGGCGGTGACCGACCTCGAGTTTCGCCCGGCAATCGAAGCCGATGTTGCTGCAATCGTGGAGCTTGTCACGAGCGCCTACCGCGGCGACGAAAGCCGCGAGGGGTGGACCACCGAGGCGGATTTGATCGATGGGCAGCGTATCGATCCGCTCGTGCTCGCCCGCGACATCCGCCGCCCTAATAGCCTCGTGCTGCTCGCTCACGATGACGGCCAGCTGGTGGGGTGTGCGCACGTGGCCAAGGCCGACGACACCACGGGGTACTTTGGCATGTTCGCCGTGCGGCCCGGCGGGCAGGGTGTCGGCCTCGGCAAGCGCATTCTGCAGTACGCAGAAGACTTGGCGGCGGATGCATGGGGCATCACGAGCATGGAACTCACGGTCATCGAGCCCCGCCTCGAGCTGATCGACTTTTATGTGCGGCGTGGCTATGCGCGCACGGGTGAGTTTCGCGAGTTCCCTTACGGGGATGACCGGTTTGGGGTGCCGCTTCGCGACGACCTGCGCATGGTGGTGCTGCGCAAAGAGCTCGCAGCCATCTGATCCACTATTCTCGGGACATGCTGCTCTCCGACCGCGACATCACTGCCGAACTCGCCGCTGGCCGCATTGGCCTCGACCCGACTGAGGCAGAGATGGTGCAGCCGTCGAGTGTCGACGTGCGGCTCGACCGGTTCTTTCGGCTGTTCGACAACCACAAGTACCCCTACATCGACCCGGCAGAGGATCAGCCGGAGCTAACTCATCTGCTTGAGGTCGATGCTGACAAGCCGTTCATCCTGCACCCCGGTGAGTTCGTGCTCGGGTCTACGTTCGAGCAGGTCACCCTGCCCGACGACATCGCGGCGCGCCTCGAGGGCAAGAGTTCGCTTGGCCGTCTCGGCCTGCTCACCCACTCCACGGCCGGCTTCATCGACCCCGGTTTTACCGGTCACGTCACCCTCGAGCTGTCCAATGTTGCAACCCTGCCCATCAAGTTGTGGCCGGGAATGAAGATCGGCCAGCTGTGCTTCTTCAAGCTCACGTCGCCCTCGCAGAAGCCCTACGGCGCCGGCGCGACGTTCTCGCGCTACCTCGGTCAGCGCGGCCCCACGGCGTCGCGCTCGCACCTCAACTTTCACCGCACCGACGTTTCGGTGACGGATGCTGGGGCGCTCGGCCACTAAACATCCGCCGCCCGAGCGGTCACTGATACATTCTCGACTGTGACCCTTGTTGCCTTCGCCGCCATCGCCCTCTGCGTCATCCTTGCCGCGCTCGCCGTGTTTCAGGCGGCACTCATTGCCGGCGCTCCCCTGGGCGAATTCGCCTGGGGTGGCGAGGATCGGGTTCTTCCTCGAAACAAACGGGCGGGGAGTGTCGTGTCGATAGTCCTGTACTGCGTCTTTGCCTGGTTTTTTCTTATGAAGGCGGCCCTGGTTCCTGCGGTTCTGCCGGGCATTGTGGTCGACATCGGGGTCTGGGTCATCGTGGCCTATTCGCTGGTGGGGATCGTCATGAACGCCTTGTCGCGGAGCCCTAAAGAGCGGTGGACCATGGTGCCGGTCGCGGCCCTCCTTTTTGTGCTCGGGCTGGTCGTCGCGCTCGGCTGATAGCGAGCCGAACTGTGCGGGGTGTTACCTGTGAGTGCGGTTACAACGCCTGAAAGTCTGCCGAACGCCATTGGTTCGCTGCCCGTCCAGACGCACGGTTGGCAGTAGCTGAACTATTCCAACCAAAGGATCAGGCAGATGAGCGCACACGACAACGTCACGATCAATCCCACACTCGAAGATCTTTACCGCGATCTTCATAGCCACCCCGAGCTGGGGTTCCAGGAGCATCGCACGTCTGAGATCGTGGCGAAGCGGCTCACCGAACTCGGCTACGAGGTCACCACGGGCGTCGGCAAGACCGGCGTCGTGGGCATTCTCAAGAATGGCGCCGGGCCCACCGCGCTTATTCGAGCCGATATGGATGCCCTCCCGGTTAAAGAAGACACAGGCCTGCCCTATGCCAGCACTGTGACGGCGACGGATGCCAGCGGCAAGGTCGTCCCTGTTGCCCACGCTTGCGGCCACGACCTGCACACAACGTGCCTGCTGGGCGCTGCCGAGGCCCTGATCACCGACAAAGGGAGCTGGGCCGGAACCCTCATGCTCGTGTTCCAGCCAGCAGAAGAACTCGGCGCCGGAGCGCAGACGATGGTCGACGACGGGCTCTTCGACAGGTTCCCCAAGCCCGACATTGTGCTGGGGCAACACGTTGCACCCCTGCCTGCTGGCAAGATCGCTGGGCACGCGGGGCCGTCCTATGCAGCATCCGATTCATTGCGCATCACGCTTGTAGGCAAGGGTGCTCACGGCTCGATGCCCGAGGCGTCGATCGACCCTGTCGTCATGGCCGCATCGACGGTGCTCCGCCTGCAGACCATCATTTCGCGGGAGATTCCGAGCACGGCAACGGCAGTGCTCACGGTGGGGTCTTTCCATGCCGGAGACGCCGCGAACGTCATCCCTGGTGAGGCGGAGCTGCAGCTGAACATCCGCAGCTACGACACCCGCGTGCGCGAGCGCATCCTGAGCAGTGTCGACCGAATCGTCAAGGGAGAAGCGACGACCTCGGGAGCCCCGCAAGAGCCGACCGTCACCGAAATCGAGCGGTTCCCCATTGTGGCCAACGATGCGGATGCCCTGGCCAAGACCCTCGGTGCCTTTGCCGATTGGCTGGGCAAAGACAAGATCATGGACCCCGGTGCGGGAGCCGGCAGCGAGGATGTGGGAATCCTCGCGACGAGTTCGGGAGCGCCACTCTCGTACTGGCTGCTCGGCGGAACGGATCCCTCACTGTTCACCACGGGAGACATGACCGACCCCGCTCTGCTCACAGTGCCGTCGAACCACTCGCCGCACTACGCCCCCGTTATCGAGCCGACCATCACGCTGGGTGTCACCGCCCTCGTCACGGCGGCGCGAACCTGGTTGCCTGCGTCGTAGGAGAGCGGGTTCGTTCTCTAAGCCAGAGAGGTCAGTGGTTCTCTTCGTCAGCAGCCACAATGCTGCTGAGGGGGCCCATATTCGCCTTCGCGAGCATTCGCTCGACGCATTTGGGACCCCTCAGCGACTCGCAACCCTGGGCATCCGCCCATTTCGGCCGCTGTCGAGCAGAGCGATAGTAGACGTACGGGCCTACCCACCCTCCACCACCACAGGAGACGACTATGTCCAAATACATGCTCATCATGCGCAATAGCGGCGCCGCCGAGAAGCTCGAAGACATGGATGTCGAGGCGACACTCAACGCGATGGGCGCCTACAACGAAGCGATGATCACGGCAGGAGTGCTCGCGGGAGGCGAAGGCCTCACGGATGCTTCGCAGGGCGCGGTCATCGAGTTCACGTCTGAAGCGCCCATCCTTTCGGACGGCCCCTATGGCAAATCACACGAACTGTTCAACGGCTTCTGGATTATCGACGTGCCGACCCGCGAGGAGGCAATCGCGTGGGCGACTCGTGCGCCCCTCGGCCCCGGCAACAAGATCGAGCTCAGGCGCATCACCGATGATTCGGACTTTGCCGAGTTCGCCGACAACGAGTACATCAAGAAGGAGAAGAGCTGGCGCGCGAGCAAGTAGACGCGCGCCCCGCGCGCATCCCGCGCGCATCCCGCGCGCATCCCGCGCGCACACCGCGCGCATCCCCGTGAGGGGTCCCAAATGAGTCTTCGCTGGTGAGCGGAAGACGCATTCCGGACCCCTCACGGGGCAACGGGGCGGCGGCGCTGGAGCGACGATTGCCCGGAGCGCTACGCGTTGACTCGCTCGGCGACCTCGTCCTCGACGGGCTGCTCTGCGTTGTGCAGGTGAGCGCGGCCTCGGCGCGGCCACCAGAACCAGTCGCCCGTGATGAACGCGAGCGCGGGCACGATGACCGTGCGAACCAGCAGTGTGTCGATGAGAACACCGACGCAGACGATGATGCCGATCTGCGTGAGGGTGATGAGCGGCAGCACTCCGAGCACGGCGAACACCGCGGCGAGCAGGATGCCGGCGCTGGTGATCACTCCACCGGTTGCGGAGAGCGCCCGGATCATGCCCCGGCGGGTGCCGAGCTTCTCTGCCTCTTCTTTGGCTCGCGTGACCAAGAAGATGTTGTAGTCGACGCCCAGCGCTACCAGGAACAAGAAGCTGAACAGCAGCACGGAGTTGTCGAGGGCCGGGAAGTCGAAGACGCTCTGAAAGAGCAGCCACGATGCGCCAACGCTGGCGAAGAACGACCCGACGACCGTGAGCAAGAGCAGCACGGGGGCGAGCAGCGAGCGCAGGAGCAGCACAAGCACGATGAACACAACGATCAGGATGAGCGGGATGATGAGTGCCTGGTCGCGAGCCTGAGCTTCTGCGGCGTCGAAACTCTCGGCATCGGTGCCCCCGACGAGGGCGTCGGCTCCGTCGATTGTGTGCAGCTCGTCGCGGAGATCGTTCACGGTAGCGAATGCAGCATCCGTCTCAGCTGCTGCGTCAAGCGACACCGAAATCTCGGTGATGTCGTCGTTGCTCTGCGTGATTCTGGCGCTTGAGACTCCGTCGACGTCGGTGGCGGCCGCGGCGACCTCTTCGGCTTTATCGGTGTTGGCGATCACGATTGTGGGTGATCCGCTCCCGGCGGGGAACGACTCCGCAATGATGTTCTGGCCGGTGACCGCTTCGGGCTCCGACGTGAACTTCTCGGTCTGGGCGAGTCCGACCTGGACCTGCGGCACGGCTGCCGCGAGCCCTCCGAGGATCGCGATGCCGATGACGGCCACGATGACGGGCTTGCGCGAAACTGCGGTGCCGAGCTTGTGCCAGAAACCGTGGGCAAGGCGGTCTTCAGAGCCGAACTCCGGCACGTAGGGCCAGAAGAGCTTGCGCCCAAAGAGCACGAGAGCTGCGGGGAGTACTACGAGCGCGAAGAGCATGGCAACGACGATGCCAGCGGCGCAGGCGAGGCCGAGCGCACGGTTTCCGCTGAGTTCGGCGAAGAGAAGCGTGAGAAGGCTGAGCACAACGGTCGATCCACTCGCGATGATCGCGGGGCCGGCGCCCTTGAGGGCAGCGTTCATTGCCTCGCGGCGGTCTTCGTGCAGCCGCAGTTCGTCTCGATATCGGGCGATGAGCAGCAGGGCGTAGTTTGTGCCCGCGCCAAAGACGAGCACCGAGAGGATGCCCGTGATCGAGGCGTCGAGGCCTACGTCGGCGGCCTCTGCGATGCGCTTGGCAACGACTCCGGCGACGGCGTCGGCGATGCCCACGACGGCGAGCGGAATGAGCCACAGCCATGGGCTGCGGTAGGTGACGATGAGCAGGAGCGCCACGACAATAACGGTGGTTCCGAGCAGCGTGAAGTTGGCGCCCTTGAACACTGCGGCGATGTCGACCGCGAATCCTTCTCCACCGGTCATGAGGGCGGTCAGACCCGAGGGCAGGTCCTCGTTGGCGATCTCGCGGATCTCGGCGGCTCGGTCGGCGCGCTCGGTGACATCGTCGATCACGGTGAGGGGCACGGGGAGAATTGCGGCGGTGCCATCGTCTGAGACGGTGGCCGGCGGCAGAAACTCGGTGTCGGCGATGTCGATCAGGGCGGCGCTGCGCTCGGCAATTGCCGCCTCGTCCTCTGCAGTGATCTCGTCACCGTCGCGGCTAAAGACGATCAGAGCCGAGGTGGTGTCTGCGTCGGGCAGCGTGTCTTTGAGTGCGGCGACCTTGGCCGATTCGGCACTGTCGGGTAGGCCGGTCGCTGGCGCGCCGTCGCCCCCCTGGCCGCCGAAGAAGAGGAGTGCGCCGCTGGCGAGCGCGGCGATAACGAGCACGATCCAGGATGTTCGTGCTGCGGTAATGAAGTGCCGTACCGGCTTCATGGGTGTTGTCCCTGGGTGTTGTGGTGGATGCTCGGCGCACGGCAGTGAATCGAGCGAATATCTCTAAACGTATAGATTGCTAGACGATTTAGCAATCATAAATGTAAGATAGCCGCATGTACAAGTCAGAGGGGCCCCGCTTTGGACCCGTTCACGAGAGCACCATGCTTCTGCGACAGCTCATCCAGCTCAGTGACGATTTTGAGCGGCACATGGGCAAGGAGCTCACGGTCAACCCCACTGACCTTCAGGCCATGCAGCACCTCATCATGCGAGGCCCCATGAGCCCCACCGACATCGCCAAGGCTCTCGGCATGAGCACTGCGGCGGCCACGGTCGTGGTCGACCGTCTCACCAAGGTCGGCCATGTCACGCGAGAGAAGCACCCCACCGATCGGAGGGGGATTGTCGTCGTGCCCGCACCGGAATCTGTGGCGCGCGCCATCCGAGGCCTGCTGCCCATGATCACGGGCATCGACGAGGTCATCCACGAATTCGAACCGCAAGAGCAGGCCGTCATCACCGAATACCTGCGCAGGGTCGTCAAGGTTTACCGCGAGAGCATTCCCTCAGCGGAGGACGAGGCAGCGCACGCGGAGGTGCGAACGTGACGTCAGAGAGGCGAATCCCACTGCTCGAGCTGCATGACCAGCCACGGGCTGAACGCGAACGGGGCCGCTCTTACCGCCTCCGCCAGAGCGCCCGGGCGCACCCAGCGGTACTCAGCGATCTCATCGGGCGACGGTGCGAGCTCGCTCGTCACGGTGGCGCGGTAGACAGGGCACACCTCGTTCTCGACGATTCCGGATGCGTCGACGGCGCGGTATCTAAAATCGGGCAGGACAGGCTCGATGCCTCCCACCGTGGTGCCGAGTTCCCGCATCGCCCGCCGCTCGATGGCCGCTGCATCCGCTTCGTCCGGGGCGGGATGCCCACAAAAACTATTGGTCCAAACGCCGGGCCAGGTTGCCTTGCCCAGAGCGCGTCGAGTGACGAGCACGTCGCCGGATTCGTTGAAGAGATGACACGAGAATGCGCGGTGCAACGGGGTGTCCTCCGTGTGCACCGTGGCTTTGAGGGAGGTCCCGATGCGTGAGCCATCGTCTGCTAGCAGCACGACGAGTTCGGTAGCGTCCATGACTGACAGTCTGCCTCAGTCCGGTGATGAGATTCGCTGGGATCGTTATGACGACGTCGTGAGGGCGCTCGACGAGTTCTTCGATGAGTCGGGGGCGCGGGCTACCGCGCACGGTTCCCAGTACGTAGATCTGTGGCGGGCGCTCCGTCGCAGCACCGTCGGCGGAAAGCTCTTCAGGCCCCGCATGGTTGCGGCAGTTTTCGACGGTCTGGGCGGCGTGCAATCGCGGGCGGTTGCGCCCGTGGGGGCGGCGTTCGAGCTGCTGCACACCGCACTCATCGTGCACGACGACGTGATCGACCGCGATTTTGTTCGCCGTGGTCGCCCCAACATCTCTGGCATTTACCGCGATCGCGCCCGCTCGGCGGGCGTCGACCGGGACGAGGCTGAGCATCGCGGTTTGAGCGCGGCCGTCGTCGCGGGTGACCTTGCCCTCTTTTACTCCTACCGATTCATCGACCGCAGCGGAATCGACGGCGCGATGCGGGCTCACCTGCTCGATCTCATGGATGAGGCGTTGTTTGCCAGCGCCGCCGGCGAGCTTCTCGACCTCGACTATTCAGGAGCCATCGCAATCCCCACGGTCGAGAGCATCCTCGCGATGGGACGCCTGAAAACCGCGGTCTACTCGTTCGAGGTTCCCCTCAAGGCCGGTGCCGTGCTGGCCGAAGCGCCGGATGCCGTGGTCGCCTCGATGGGCGACTTTGGCCGCGAGGTGGGCACCGCCTACCAAATCGTCGACGACATCCTCGGGGTCTTTGGCGACACAGAAGTGACGGGCAAGTCGGCGACGAGCGACCTGCGCGAGGGCAAGAGAACCGTGCTGGTGGCTCACGCCGCGGCAACAGAGGTGTGGTCGCTGATCGCGCCCACCTTTGGGTCGCCCCAGCTATCTGATGATGAGGCCGCAACGCTGCGGGTTCGGCTAGAAGAGAGCGGCGCGCGGTCGTACGCGGAGCGCCTGCTCGCGGACCACATCGCCAGGGCTCGCGCCGTGCTCGGCCGCGACCACATCCCGGAGCCGCTGCGGCGCACGCTCGAGCCGCTCATCGATCAGGTCATCAGGCGGGGGCGGTAGTGGCACAGCAGGAAGGTTCGACCGGCACGGGAATGGGGGCACACATGCCGCAGCAGGTGGGTCACAATGGTGTCGTGGAGACCAACGGCTCGTCGACGCGGTTCGATCTCTACACGCGTGTGTGTGAGCAGGCTGCGGCCGTGGTCATCCAGCAGTACTCGACCTCCTTTGGCGCGGCAACGCGCCTGCTTCCCGTTGCCGTTCGGCGGCATATCTCCAACATCTACGCGCTCGTGCGGGTGGCCGACGAGGTCGTTGATGGTGCATCTGCCGATGCCGGGCTCACGCCTGCGCTGGCTGGTCGTGCGCTCGACGATCTTGAGGCTCAGACCGAGGAGGCCATCGGTTCGGGTTACAGCACAAATCCGATCGTGCATGCATTCGCTACGACTGCCAGGGAGGTGGGCTTCGGCGCCGACCTCACCCGCCCGTTCTTCGCGTCCATGAGGGCGGATCTCACGGAGGTCGTGCACGATCCGGATAGCTTCTCGGCCTATGTCTATGGCTCGGCAGAGGTAATCGGTCTTATGTGCCTCGAAGCATTCCTCGTGGGTCACGACCGCAGTGAGCAACAGCTCGTCGAGCTCACCGCTGGCGCGCGGGCGCTCGGGGCGGCGTTTCAGAAGATCAACTTCTTGCGCGATCTGGGTGATGACTACGAGGCCCTCGGTCGCAGCTACTTTCCCGCCGTCAGCGTTGAGGGTTTCACCGAGGCAGACAAAAGCGCCATTCTCGACGATATCGACTCCGACCTCAGGGTTTCGCTGGCCTCCCTGCCGCTTCTACCTTCGCAAAGCCGCCGCGCGGTGTGTCTCGCACAATCGCTGTTCACCGAGCTCGCCAGGCGCCTGCGGTCCACCCCCGCATCCGAGATCGTTCAGGTGCGGGTGAGCGTGCCGACCGCGGTCAAGGCGCGGCTGGTGGCGCAGGCGATGGCGGGCAGGATGCCCCGCGCATGAGTAACGAAGACGCCAACGCCGTGCAGCATGCCGGCCTGTCGCACTCAGCGGTCGTGATTGGCGGCGGCATCACGGGCCTGGCCACGGCTGGCCTGCTCGCCCGCGAGGGCTACACGGTCACGCTGCTCGAAAAGCAGCCTGCCGTCGGCGGCCGGGCCGGGCTGTGGGAGTCGCAAGGCTTTCGCTTTGACACGGGCCCGTCGTGGTACCTCATGCCCGAGGTCTTCGATCACTTCTTCAGGCTTATGGGCACCTCGGCATTCGACCAGCTCGACCTGGTGCGCCTCGACCCCGGTTATCGGGTGTTCTTTGAGGGCGAGCCGCAGCCCATCGCCATAACGTCGGACCGTCAAGAGAACATCGACCTCTTCGAGAGCCTCGAACCCACCTCTGGTCTGCGCCTCTCTCGATACCTTGACTCCGCGACCGACACGTATGAGATGGCCAAGAAGCGCTTTCTCTATTCCACATTCGAGTCGTTCAGACCCCTGCTGCGGTGGGACGTTCTCAAGCGCCTCCCGACCCTTGCGCGTCTTCTCTTGCAGAGCCTCGACCGCAGGGCCGCAGGCACTGTTCGCGACGATCGCCTGCGCCAGATTCTCGGCTACCCCGCCGTCTTTCTTGGCTCCTCGCCGTTCACGACTCCGAGCATGTACCACCTCATGAGCCACCTCGATATGACCGACGGTGTCTACTACCCGATGGGCGGGTTCACGACCATCATCGACCGCATCGCAACCCTGGCGACGGATGCGGGGGTCGAGATTCGCACATCATCCGCCGTCGATCGCATCGTCGTCGACGACGGCAAGGTCACGGGAGTGCAGTTCGCCGACGGTAACTATCTCGCCGCCGACCTGGTGGTGTCGACCGCCGATCTTCACCACAGTGAGACACAGCTGCTGCCCGAGAAATACCAGACCTATCCCGAGAAGTACTGGCGCTCGCGAGTATCGGGCCCCGGCGCGATGCTGCTCTATCTGGGTGTCGAGGGGGACCTCCCCAAGCTCGAGCACCACACGCTCCTCTTCGCCCGTGACTGGCGTGCCAACTTCGATGCGATCTTTGGTGCCGAGACCCGAATCCCCGATACGGCGAGCCTGTATATCTGCAAGCCCAGCGGGGTTGACCCTGCGGTTGCGCCCGAAGGTCACTCAAACGTGTTCGTGCTCGTTCCCATCCCCGCCGATCCCTCGCTCACCGATCTGGACTCCCTCGGCGATCGGGTGATCGATCAGATCGCAGAGTGGGTGGGCATCCCCGACCTTGCCTCCCGAATCGTTCTGCGGCGCACGGTGGGCCCGGCCGATTTCGAGCGCGACCTCAACGCGTGGAAGGGCTCTGCGCTCGGCCCCGCCCATGTGCTCAAACAGAGCGCGTTCTTTCGCGGCACCAACAAGAGCCGCAAGGTCGAAGGGCTGCTTTATGCCGGCAGTTCCAGCATCCCGGGCATCGGCCTGCCGATGTGCCTGATCAGCGCTGAGCTCGTGATCAAACGGCTGCGCGGCGACACCTCCACCGAGGCGTTGCCCGAGCCCGCTGTCGCTTCGGCGATGCGGGATGAGCGCCGCACCGACACCGAGCGAGCATCCTGATGGGGTTGGTTTACCTGGGGTGCCTACTCGGGGCCCTCGGGTGCATGGTGCTGCTCGACCGCCGCTTCACGCTGTTCTTCTGGCGGGATGCCCCGAGGGCCGCGATCGTTCTGGCCGTTGGCATCGCCTTCTTTGTGGTGTGGGACCTGGCGGGCATCGGGCTCGACATCTTCTTTCGAGGCGACTCCCCCTTTATGACGGGCATCCTGTTGGCGCCGCATCTGCCCCTGGAGGAGATCTTCTTTCTTGCCCTGCTCTGCTACGTCACGATGATCGCCTACGGCGCTTCGAGTTCCGTGCTCCGCCGGCGCCGTGGGCCCCGTCGTTCCCGTGGGCCCCGTCGTTCCCGTGGGGTGAGCGCAGAATGACCTATTGGGCACTCAATGCCGTCTTTCTCGCCGTCGTTGCGGTGGTTGCGCTCGCCGCGGTGCTTTCTCGACGGGCGCCAGAGTGGCGCGCAGTGGGGCTCACGGCTCTCGCAGTGCTTCTTATGACCGCGGTCTTCGACAACGTGATGATCGCCGCCGACCTGTTTTGGTACAACCCCGACCGCATTTCCGGCGCGTTTCTGGGTCTCGCACCGCTCGAAGATTTTGCCTACGCCATCGCCGCCGTGGTGTTATTGCCCTCGCTGTGGCATCTGATTGGGGGGCCCAATGACGTTCGGTAGCACTCTCTCCACGCTCGTGGTGTCGTCTCGCCCGCTGAGCTGGATCAACACGGCGTTCCCCTTCGCAGCCGCCTATCTCACGACGACGCGCGAGATCGATCTCACGCTCATCCTGGGCACCATCTTTTTTCTCATCCCCTACAACCTCGCCATGTATGGCATCAACGACGTGTTCGACTACGAGTCAGACCTCAAGAACCCCCGCAAGGGCGGGGTCGAGGGAGCGCTTCTCGAGCCGCGGATGCACAGGGTCACGCTGTGGGCGGCGGCCATCACGACCATCCCGTTTCTCGTCTATCTGGTGGTGGTCGGCAATCCCCTGTCGTGGCTGGTGCTCGCGATCAGCATGTTCGCGGTCTATGCCTATTCGGCCAAGGGGCTGCGGTTCAAAGAGAAGCCGGTTCTTGACTCGATCACGTCGAGCACGCACTTCGTTTCGCCGGCTCTGTATGGGCTTGTGCTCGCGGGGGCGCACTTCACCCCGCAGCTCTGGGCGGTTCTTGCGGCGTTCTTTCTCTGGGGCGCGGCAAGCCACGCCTTCGGCGCGGTGCAAGACATCGTGCCAGACCGCGAAGGCGGCATTGCGTCGATCGCCACGGTCTTCGGCGGCAAGCGCACCGTGCGTCTCGCCGTCGCGGCCTATGGTCTTGCGGGCATCCTGATGCTGTTCACGGGGTGGCCAACCGCCCTCGGGGCCATCCTGGCGGTGCCCTACATGGTCACGTGCGCGCCGTTCTGGAACGTGTCGGATGCTTCTGCCGAAACGGCGAACCGCGGGTGGAGAAAGTTTCTCGCCCTCAACTTTGTCAGCGGCTTCTTCGTCACAATGCTGCTCATCGCGTGGTGGGCGATTCACCCGTAGGCGTCGCGCGGGTGGCTATGCGGATTCGTCGCCTGTGAACCCGAGGTTGCGCGCCATCCGTTCCAGAGACGTGACGGTGGTGCGGTACTCGTCCTCCGTCAGACCCTCGGCGAGCGAACCGCGTAGCGAGTCGACGACCTCGGTGAGGCGAACAAAGGCTTTGTGACCTCGCTCGGTGAGCTCGTAGTGCTCGCCGTCGACGGCAACCCAGTCGCTTTCGACGAGCTCATCGAGCTGCTCTAGCGCGCTCTCGCCGGCATCGGTGTCGATGAAGGGGGCGATGGCACGGTCGAGGTCGCCGACTGTGGCTTTGCCTTCGGCGATCACCCCGAGCAATTGCCATTGACGGCGGGTCACGCCGTGCTCTTCGATGATGGCATCGAAGCGCTGGTCGATGAGCTGGTCGACGGTCCTCAACCAAAATCCGATCGGTCTTTCAGCCATGCCCTGACCATACGCACGCCCCAGGATCGCGGCAAGCGTCGTGACCGCAACCGCAGCATCCGCTCAGCAACGCGCGCACGCCCTCCAGCGGCGAAAGGCTAGAACTCGAAGGCGAGTTCCTCTGGATAGTCGCCCAGCGCGACTAGCTCGGTCGCCGCGCCCTTGAGGTGGGCGAGTGTGAGGCCCATCGTGCCCGGGCCAAAGCTCACGCGGGCCACCCCGAGATCGGCGAGCCGCTTGAGGGGCACCCCGCCGGGCGTGCCGATCACGGAGACGAGCCCGTCGATCTCCTTGATGGCGCGCTCAACCTTGGCTTCGTCGGAGAGGCCGAGCATAAAGATGCAGTCGGCGCCCGCCTGCATGTAGGCGTTGGCCCGCTTGATTGCCTCGTCCCAGTCGCCGCCGGGGCTCGCGAGGGTGTCGACGCGGGCGTTGATCGTAATCGGTACGCCCGAAACGGTTCCCGCACTGCGCGCCGCAGCCACGCGCGCCGCTGCGGTCTTGATGTCGAACTGCGGGGCCTTGGCCGCACCAATGCTGTCCTCGATGTTGAGGCCGGCCGCGCCCACCTCGATGAGGCGGGCCACATTGTCTTCGACCCCCTTGGTGTCGGCCGAATACCCCTTCTCGAAGTCGACAGACACCGGCAGCGAGGTTGCGTCGATGACGAGCTTCGCGGCGGCGAGCGCCTGGTCGACCGTGAGTCCTTCGCCATCGGGCACGCCGTGGGCGAACGAGATCGAGTGGCTCGCTGTGGCGAGGGCCTTGACCCCTTGAACTTCGGAAACGATGCGGGCGGTAACGGCATCCCACACATTGGTCACGATGAGCGGTGACCCGGGCACGTGCAGCGAGCGCAGGAGTTCAGCGTTGATGATAGCGGGGTTGGTCATTCCCTCAGAGTGCCCTCGATTGGCCCGCTCCGCCACCCTCGTTGTGCAGAGGGCGGCGGATGCTGCGGGTCACCCCACTCGTTCGTGCTTGGGCAGACGCACGAAGAGCAGCATGATGAGGCCGATCAGCAGCACGAGGCCGATGCCGAGCACGCCGTAGATGATGCCGCCGAAGATGCTCAGGAAGAGCGCCCAGGCGAGAGGGGAGAGGAAGCTGGCGACGCGACCCGTCGTGGCGTAGAGGCCGAAAATCTCGCCCTGCATGCCAGCAGGGGTGACGCGCGTGAGCAGTCCGCGGCTCGCGGCCTGGGCAGGGCCGACGAAGGCGCACAGGGTGAGCCCGCAGACCCAGAAGACGATCGTGCCGTAGTCGCGAAGCGCGAACACCGCGACTGTCATCAGCACGAGCCCTGCCAAGGTCGCGACGATAAGCCGCTTGGGGCCGACAATGTCGTCGATGCGCCCGGCGAAGATGGTTGAGACGCCGGCCACCAGGTTGGCGGCGACGCCGAAGATCATCACCTCGATCGTGCTGAAGCCGAAGCCCTGCGCGGCGAGGATGGCACCGAAGGCGAAGACCCCGGCGAGGCCGTCGCGGTAGACCGCGGCCGAGACCAGAAACCAGAAAGTCGAGCGGTTGTGTTTGAACAGCTTGGCGAGGTCCTTTGCCAGCACGACGTATGAGCCGAAGAAGGAGGCCTTCTGGGCACCCTGGTACGCGGGAGACTCGGGCACGTTCCGAAACATCGGGATCGCGAAGATTATCGTCCACACCGCGCAGACCACAGCGACGAGCTTGAATGCGAGCGCCTGGTCGGTGCCAATGCCAAAGATGAGCGGGATGCACAGCACTAGTGCGAGGATGCCGCCGATGTAGCCGAGTCCCCATCCGAGGCCTGAGATGCGGCCGACGGTCGCGGGCGTCGAGACCTCGACGAGCATCGCGTTGTAGCTGACCCCGCCGATCTCACTGACGACCGCCCCGATCGCGACGGCGAGGGCGCCGAACCAGAAGTACTTGGGGTCAGCTTCGACGAAGAACAGGGAGAACTGGATGAGCGCGATCGCGATCGTGGCGCCGATGAGCCACTTCTTCTTATTGCCCCGGGCATCGGCCTGCTGCCCCAGCACGGGGGCGAGAACGAGAATCAAGATGCCAGCGGCAAAGTTGGCCCAGCCCCACCATTCAGCAAGATCGGTGAGACCCCGGCAGTACTCGCTTGCCATGTTCTCGGCCAGGGCGCAGCTCATCCAGCTGCCGTCTGCCAGTTGCCCGGATGCTGCGACCTCCGGCTCGAGGAACTGGCGGGATGTCAGGTACAGCGAGACCCACACGAAGGTGAGGATGACCGTGTTGAAGGGCTGCATGGCCCAGTCCCACATGGCCCATGACAGGACGACCTTTTTTGGAGCCGGGTCTTCGCCCACTCCCCGCCCGATCGGACCGAGCGCCTGGGTCTTGGCAGCCGTGGGGGGTGCGGGAACGGCTTCGCTGCCGTGGTTGATCGTCATGCGATCAGGCTACTGGTGCTTGGTTAATTTCCTGCGCCTCCCATGCGAGGGTCAGGGCGACGAATTTCCGAGCGCGCCGGGGCTGAAAGTTGAGTGAGAGTGGCGCAAGTTTTTCGCATTCGACTTGACACGGCGGAGCCCTGATCTAAAATTGAGCTACTCCGGCTCAACTATGTAGTTGAGTGCGGGCAAGACTTCATTCCAGCCTCAGAAACACGCAACAATAAGGAGAACGCACATGGCTCGTGCAGTAGGAATCGACCTCGGTACCACAAACTCGGTGGTTGCCGTTCTGGAGGGTGGCGAACCCACCGTCATCGCCAACGCCGAGGGCTTCCGCACCACGCCCTCCGTTGTGGCCTTCACCAAGGACGGCGAGACCCTCGTCGGAGAAACCGCCAAGCGTCAGGCCGTCACGAACGTTGACCGCACGATCGCCTCAGTCAAGCGCCACATGGGCACCGACTGGACCACCGACATCGACGGCAAGAAGTACACGCCGCAGGAGATCTCGGCCCGCATCCTCGCCAAGCTCAAGCGTGACGCCGAGCAGTACCTGGGCGAGCCCGTCACGGATGCCGTCATCACGGTTCCCGCGTACTTCAACGACTCAGAGCGTCAGGCCACCAAGGATGCCGGTGAGATCGCCGGCCTCAACGTGCTGCGCATCATCAACGAGCCCACCGCAGCAGCCCTGGCCTACGGCCTCGACAAGGGCAAAGAAGACGAGCTCATCCTCGTCTTCGACCTCGGTGGCGGAACCTTCGATGTCTCGCTGCTCGAAGTGGGCAAGGACGACGACTTCTCCACGATCCAGGTGCGTGCGACCGCCGGTGACAACCGCCTCGGTGGCGACGACTGGGATCAGCGCGTCGTCGACTACCTCATCAAGCGCTTCAAGGAGACCACGGGCGTCGACGTCTCAAACGACAAGATCGCCAAGCAGCGTCTCAAGGAAGCCGCTGAGCAGGCCAAGAAGGAGCTCAGCTCCTCGATGAGCACGAGCATCCAGCTGCCCTACCTCTCCCTCACGGAGAACGGCCCGGCAAACCTGGACGAGACCCTCACGCGCGCCAAGTTCGAAGAGCTCACCGCCGACCTGCTTGAGCGCACCAAGCGCCCGTTCAACGACGTGATCAAGGAGGCCGGCGTCAAGGTTTCTGACATCGCCCACGTTGTTCTCGTTGGTGGCTCTACCCGTATGCCCGCGGTCTCCGACCTCGTCAAGAACCTTCTTGGCGGCCAGGAGCCCAACAAGGGCGTGAACCCGGATGAGGTCGTCGCGGTTGGCGCAGCCCTCCAGGCCGGCGTTCTCAAGGGTGAGCGCAAGGACGTTCTGCTCATCGACGTCACCCCCCTGAGCCTCGGAATCGAGACCAAGGGTGGCATCATGACGAAGCTCATCGAGCGCAACACGGCTATCCCCACGAAGCGCAGCGAGACCTTCACCACGGCAGACGACAACCAGCCTTCTGTGGCGATCCAGGTCTTCCAGGGCGAGCGTGAGTTCACCCGCGACAACAAGAACCTGGGAACGTTCGAGCTCACCGGTATCGCCCCCGCCCCCGCGGCATCCCGCAGATCGAGGTCACCTTCGACATCGACGCCAACGGCATCGTGCAGGTGCACGCCAAGGACAAGGGCACCGGCAAGGAGCAGTCCATCACCATCACGGGCGGCTCTGCGCTGTCGAAGGAAGACATCGACCGGATGGTTCGCGAAGGCGAAGAGCACGCGGCAGAAGACAAGCGTCGTCGCGAAGAAGCCGAGGTGCGCAACGCTGCTGAGCAGTTCGTCTACTCCACCGAGAAGCTGCTCAAGGAGAACGAAGACAAGCTCTCTGACGGTGTGAAGACCGAGGTTCAGGCCGATGTCGACGCCCTCAAGTCGGCCCTCGCTGGCGACGACGAGGCTGCGGTCAAGACCGCCCTCGACAAGCTCAACGAGAGCCAGCAGAAGATCGGCGAAGAGATCTACGCCGCAGCACAGGCAGCGGAGTCTGCTCCGACCGCCGAAAGCGCCGAGGCGACGGATGAGGACATCGTCGACGCCGAGGTCGTGGACGAGGACGACAAGAAGTAACTATGACTGACAAGAATCAAGGCAAGAACTCAGACGAAGTGCCTGAGCCCGATGTGGGAAACACCGAGAACGCAGCGGAAGCCGAAGGCCTGATCGAGGCTGAAGGGCCCGACGTCGAGACATCGCTCGAAGACGCCGACCTTTCGTTCCTCGAGAAGAATGCCAGCGACCTCGCGACCGAACGGCTCGCCGACCTGCAGAGACTGCAGGCCGAGTACGCCAACTATCGCAAGCGGGTCGAACGCGACCGGGAGGCTAACCGCGTCCTGGCCGTCGCCGACGTTGTCTCGTCGCTTCTCCCCGTGCTCGACGATCTCGACAGGGCAGAAGCGCACGGGGACCTCGAGGACGGCCCGTTCGTGATCATCGCGCAGAAGCTGCGCTCAACCCTTGAGCGCACAGGGCTCGAGCGCGTTGGCGAAAAGGGTGCGGAGTTCGACCCCAGTGTCTATGAGGCCATCGCCCAGGTGCCCAGCCCCGATGTCACGGTCATGACCGTGCTCGATGTGCACAAGGTGGGCTACCGACTCGGAGACCGGCTGCTTCGCGCAGCCCAGGTCGCCGTGGCGGTTCCTCAGGACTAGTAACAACCTGCGACAGCGGGTCGGGTGGAGACACCCGACCCGCTGCGCCCCTAGTTTTAGAGAGGAGTCGCCGATGGCCAGCCAAGACTGGTTGGAGAAGGACTTCTACAAGGTGCTCGGAGTCTCGAAAGACGTCTCCGATGCAGACCTCAAGAAGACCTATCGCAAACTCGCACGGCAGTACCATCCCGACTCGAACCCTGGCGACGCCAAAGCCGAGGCGCGGTTCAAGGAGATCAGCGAAGCAAACGCTGTGCTCTCGGACCCCGAGACTCGGCGCGAATACGACCAGGTGCGCGCGATGGGAATGGGCCAACCCCGCTTCACTGCAGGGGGCCAAGGCCAGGCCGGCGGGTTCGACGACATCTTCGGAGGCATGTTCGGTGCTGGCGGCGGAGGCCGCACCCAAAGCGCCGACTTCGGCGATATTTTCGGCGGCATGTTCGGCGGTGGCGGCGGTGGTTTTCGCACCGCCCCGACCAAGGGCCGCGATGTCATAGCGACGACGACCCTCGACTTCGTGTCTGCCATCAAGGGCGACACCATCCGACTGCAGGGCGTCAACGGCAAGCCGATGAACGTGCGCATTCCGGCAGGGGTCAGCGATGGACAAAAGATTCGGCTCAAGGGCAAGGGAGAGCCGAGCCCCGATGGCGGGCCCGCCGGCGACCTGACCATCACGGTCTCGGTGACCAAGCATCCCGTGTTCTCCCGTGACGGAGACAACCTGCGGGTCGACGTGCCCATCACCTTTGTCGAGGCCGTCGAAGGCGCGACGATCGAGGTGCCGACGCTCGGCGGAGACCCCGTCAAGCTCAAGGTGGCCCCCGGCACGCCCAGCGGGCGCGTTCTGCGCGTCAAGGGGCGCGGTGTCGTGACGCCCTCACACTCTGGCGACCTCCTCGCGACCGTGCATGTCGTCGTGCCGAGCAGGCTCACCCCGGATGCCGCCAAGGCTGTCAAGGCGTTGGCCAAGGCCCTGCCAGACGAAAACCCGCGCGAGGATCTGCTCGCCAAGGCTCGAAGGGGATAGGCATGGACCCCGCGACCCCGCTGTTTGCCATTGCGGTTGCTGCAGAACTCTCGGGCATGCACCCGCAGACTCTGCGTCAGTACGATCGCATGGGCTTGGTGCGCCCCAAACGCACGAGTGGAAAGTCGCGGCGCTATTCGATGAAGGATGTCGTGCAGTTGCGGGAGATCGCAGCGCTCGGAGCCGAAGGGGTCAGCCTCGAAGGCATCCGTCGCATCCTTGACCTCGAAAACCAGGTGGGTCAGCTCACGGAGCGCGTGCGAGAACTAGAGGTCGCACTCGCCGACGAGCTGCTCAACCGACCCGGGCGGCGAGTGTTTGCTGCCGACGAGTCTGGTGCCGTTGTCTCCCTGAGAACCGGTGAGCGCATCCGGCGCCCCAACCAGGTCGTCGTGTGGCGGCCATTGAGCGGAGCTGATCGTGGCCGAGTTTGATTTTTCGCGCCTGCGACGGTTCCCCGACCTCGAGGCAGACAACCTTTTTGCCGTTGATGCAAGTGACCGGCTCATCCTCGACGAGGCACGCGCGGCGCTCGCCGAGGCGCCCAACAGGGTGGTGGTGATCGGCGACCGCTACGGGGCACTCACCCTCGGTGCCGCCGCGCAGCACGATGCGTGGGGAATCCGGGTTCATCAAGACGTGCTGAGTGGGCAGCAGGCGCTCGCTCATAACGCCGCGAGTTGCGGGCTCGGCGACCGCTACGAGAGCTTTGGGCTGGAACCTGCCCTCGTCGAGGGGGCCACAACGGTGCTCATGCAACTGCCGCGGAGCCTGTCGCAGCTCGACGAGACCGCGGCGCTCATCGCCCGATACGCCGACCCCTCCGTGGTGATCTATGCCGGCGGCCGCATCAAGCATCTCGCGCCCGCCATGAACGACGTTCTCGCACGCCATTTCGACACCGTGACGCCCTCGTTGGCGCGGCAGAAGTCGCGCGTTCTCGTGGCCAAAGGCGTGCGAGCGAACCCCCAGATCACCCACTACCCGCAGCGCGAATACATCGACGAACTGGGGATGTGGGTGTGCGCTCACGGTGGCGTGTTCTCCGGCTCCAAGCTCGATATCGGCACGCGCTATCTGCTGGGCTTCTTGCGCCAGATGAAACCGGATGCTCGCACGGCGATCGATTTGGGCTGCGGCAGTGGCATCCTCGCGGCTGCGCTTGCCAAGTCTCGACCGGGCCTCGCCGTTCTCGCCACGGACCAGTCAGCGGCGGCCGTGGCGTCGGCCCGTGCGACGGCCGAGGCCAACGACTTGCCGATTACGGTGGTGCAGGATGTCGGCCTCTCAAATCAGCCTGACAGCTGTGCAGATCTCGTCGTGCTCAATCCGCCGTTCCACGTCGGTTCTGCCGTTCATGCCGGCATCGCACTGAGCCTGTTCGAAGATGCCGCACGGGTGCTCAAGCCCGGCGGCGAGCTCTGGACCGTCTACAACTCGCACCTGGCCTACCGCTCCGCGCTCACCCGCACGGTCGGACCAACCAGGTTGGTGGGCCAGAATCCTAAATTCACCGTGACGGTGTCGACCTATGGCGCAGGTGCCCCTGGTCGGCCAGAGCTAGACGACAAGACGAAGACAACCGCAACACCCGTGAGACAAAAGTGAGTCACTCCGACTCGATTGCGTGAGAGGGAAGAGCAGATGGCGAACATGCAGGGAGCTCCAGGAACCGACGAGGAGCAGAAGAGTGCGCTCGAGCAGTACGGCGTTGATCTCACCGAGATCGCGCGAACGGGCAAGCTCGATCCCGTCATCGGGCGTGATGCTGAGATTCGCAGGGTCAGCCAGGTGCTTACGCGACGCACCAAGAACAACCCTGTTCTGATCGGGGAGCCCGGTGTGGGCAAGACTGCCGTCGTCGAGGGGCTTGCCCAGCGAATCGTCGCTGGCGATGTCGCCGACTCGCTCAAGGGCAAGCGGCTCGTCTCGATCGACCTCGCTGCCCTCGTTGCCGGGGCCAAGTATCGCGGCGAGTTCGAGGAGCGCCTCAAGGCCGTGCTCAAGGAGATCAACGACTCCGACGGCGAGGTCATCACCTTCATCGACGAACTGCACACCCTCATGGGCGCTGGCGGCGGCGAGGGATCCGTGGCGGCATCCAACATGCTCAAGCCCATGCTCGCCCGCGGTGAGCTTCGCATGATCGGAGCGACCACCCTCAACGAGTACCGCGAATACATTGAGAAGGATGCGGCGCTTGAGCGGCGCTTCCAGCAGGTGTTCGTGGGTGAGCCGAGCGTCGAAGACACCGTCGCCATTCTCCGTGGGCTCAAGGAGCGCTACGAGGCCCACCATAAAGTGGCCATCGCCGACAGCGCCCTTGTCGCCGCGGCCACGCTGAGCAACCGCTACATCACGGGCAGGCAGCTACCCGATAAGGCCATCGACCTGATCGACGAGGCGGCAAGCCGCCTCAAGATGGAGATCGACTCGTCTCCCGTCGAGATCGATGAACTCAAGCGCGCGGTCGACCGCATGCGCATTGAGGAGCTCGCTCTCAAGAAGGAGAAAGACCCCGCGTCCAAGGCGAGGCTCGAGAAGCTCCGCGAAGACATGGCCGAGAAGAACGATGTCCTGGTCGAGCTCGAGGCGCGCTGGAAGAACGAGAAGTCGGCGCTTCAGGATGTCGGCGAGCTCAAGACTCAGCTGAACGGGGCTCGCATCAAGCTCGATCTCGCGATGCGCGAGGGCGACTACCAGGCGGCATCAAAGCTCAACTATGAGGTCATCCCGCGCATCGAGAAGGCGATCGCCGAGGCGGAGAACGCCGAGATCAAGGGCGAGCGGATGGTCAACGACCAGGTCACGGAGAGCGATATCGCTGCGGTGGTCGCGGCGTGGACCGGCATCCCGGTCGGGAGACTCCTGCAGGGAGAGACCGAGAAGCTGCTGCACCTGGAGGCGGAGCTGGGCAAGCGCCTTGTCGGGCAGAAGCGGGCCGTTGAGGCGGTTTCGGATGCTGTGCGCCGGTCGCGCGCCGGCATCGCCGACGACAGCCGCCCCACAGGGTCGTTCCTGTTCCTCGGACCAACCGGCGTGGGCAAGACGGAGCTCGCGAGGGCACTCGCCGAGTTCCTCTTCGACGACGAGAAGGCCATGATCCGCATCGATATGAGTGAGTACGGGGAGAAGTTCTCCGTCTCGCGCCTGGTCGGCGCCCCTCCCGGATACATCGGGTACGAACAGGGCGGTCAGCTCACGGAGGCCGTGCGTCGTCGCCCCTACTCGGTGATCCTCCTCGACGAGGTCGAGAAGGCGCACCCCGAGGTCTTCGACGTGCTGCTGCAGGTGCTCGACGACGGGCGACTCACCGACGGCCAGGGCCGCACGGTCGATTTTCGTAACACCATCCTCATCCTCACCTCGAACCTGGGCAGCCAGTTCCTCATCGACCCCACGATGACGCCCGAGATGAAGGAGGAGGCGGTGATGCTCGCGGTGCGCCAGGCGTTCAAGCCCGAGTTTGTGAACCGCCTCGACGACATCGTGGTCTTCTCGGCGCTGAGCGAGCAGGATCTTGCTCAGATCGTGGAGCTCTACATCGACCGGCTCGGCCGGCGCCTAGCCGAACGCAGGCTTGAGCTTGCGGTGACGCCGGATGCGAGGGCGTGGCTTGCCGAGCGCGGCTATGACCCGCTCTATGGCGCCCGCCCGTTGCGCAGGCTCATGCAGAAGGAGATCGACGACAAGCTGGCGATGGCCCTGCTCGGCGGCCGCATCGTGGACGGTGACACCGTTCTGGTGAGTCTCCAGCCCGACGGCGAGGGGCTTCAGGTCAGCACGCCGGAGAACCGGTAGCAGCGGAGCCACCCAGGGCTCGCGCCGAGCGCTGGCGGGGCGCGCCTAGCGCAGCGCTGGCATGACCTCGCGCTCGAACAGCAGGGCACTCGTGCGGTCGTAGGCGACATGGGCAAAGTAGTGGATCGCATACGCAAGCCCCAGGTCGCCCATCGCCCCGAGGCGGTCGGTGACCTGCTGCGGGGTGCCGACGAGCGCCGTGCCGTCGCGATACTCGGCCACATACTTGGCTGCCTCTGCCGGGCCGATGTGGGGTGCGATGCGCGCCTCAATCGCGTCGATCATCCGCCCCAGTTCGTGCTCGTTCTCGGCGACGAGCGTGTTGTAGTTGGCGCTTCGGACGATGCGATCGAAGTCGGTTCCTTCGGCGGCGCAGTGCTCGCGGAGAAGCTCGCTCTTGGCGGCGAACTGCGCGGGATCGCCCGCAAAGTTCGTGTAGTCCGCATACTTTGCGGCGATGCGCAGGGTGACCTTCTCGCCGCCTCCCGCGATCCACACGGGTGGGCCGCCATCCTGCAGGGGAAGCGGGCGAACGATGGCGTTCTCGACCTGGTAGTGCGCGCCGTCGAGGGTTGCGCTGCCCGTTTGCCAGGCCTGCTTCATAATCTGCACACCCTCGTCGAGGCGCGCTAGCCGCTCTCCAGGCCGCGGGAACCCGTAGCCGTATGCCCGCCATTCGTGTTCGTACCAGCCAGCGCCGATGCCCATCTCGACCCTGCCCCCGGAGATCAGGTCCACGGTTGCGGCGACCTTGGCCAGGTAGGCCGGATTCCGGTAGCTCATGCAGGTGCACATCTGCCCGAGCCGCACGCGCGACGTTGTTGCGGCGAATGCCGACATGAGGGTCCACGCCTCGTGAGTCGCCTGATCGGTAGCAACAGGAACGGTGTGAAAGTGGTCATAGACCCAGATCGATTCCCACTCGCCAGCGTCGGCGTGCGCCGCCAGGGTGCTCATCGTGCGCCACTGCTCCGACGGGTCGATCCCGACGAGGTCGTGTCGCCAGCCCTGGGGAATGAACATTCCGAATCGCATAATGGTGAGCCTTTCGTTGTGCGCTGGTGCGCTGGTGCGCCTGCGCGCTGATAGCGTGACCTGCGATGACGCAGCTCACCCGCCCCCGCCCCCATGCTAAGCCCGCCACAGCCGCGCACTTCGAAAGCCATATCCAGGGGCTTCGGGCGCTTGCCGTTCTTCTCGTCGTGGTGTTCCACTTCTGGCCGGGACGGCTCTCGGGCGGATACATCGGCGTCGACATCTTCTTCGTCATCTCGGGCTACCTCATCACGGGGCACCTCGTGCGTGAACTGACCCGCGACGGCCGCATCAGCCTGCCGCAGTTCTGGGCGCGCCGTGCCCGGCGACTGCTGCCGGCATCCATTGCCGTTCTTGTGTTCTGTTCTGTGGCGACCCTGTTGTTCCTGCCGCTCAGTGGTCTCGGCGACAGCGTGCGCGAGATTCTCGCGAGCACCTTCTACATTGAGAACTGGCTGCTCGCCGCCAACTCGGTCGACTATCTCGCCGCCGGTGGCAACGCCACGATGGCTCAGCACTATTGGACCCTCTCCCTCGAAGAGCAGTTCTATGTGATCTGGCCCCTGCTGCTGCTGGCCGGGGTTGCGCTCGGTGCGCGCCTCTTTGGGCAGAAGCGCCACGCGGCCCTGGTCGCCGTCGTGGTCTCAGTCTTCGTGCTGTCGCTCGTCGCCTCCGTCGTTTACACGGCACTCGAGCCTGCCCCCGCCTACTTCGTCACCTTCACCCGCATGTGGGAGTTTGCGGCGGGTGCGCTTCTGGCGTTGCTCCCTGCGATCCGCCCTCGGGGAGCGCTTGCCCAGAACGTGATCGGCTACGCGGGCCTCATCACCCTGATCGCGTGCGGATTCTTCTTCGACGCGACGACCCCGTTCCCCGGCTATATGGCGCTCATCCCGGTTGTCGCGACTGTCGCCGTGATCGCCTGCGGCCAGTCGGCCCGCTGGTTTGACATCGGAAGCGTGCTCAGCGGTCGTCCGCAGCGCTTCATCGGCGACATCTCGTACTCGCTCTATCTGTGGCATTGGCCTTTGATCATCATCGCGCCCTTCGTGCCGGGGTGGGGCCTAAGCGGGGCACACCGGGTCGCCCTGTTCCTGATGTGCTTCGTGCTCGCCTGGCTCACCAAAAAGTTCATCGAAGATCCGGCCCGGCGCTGGCGTTTTCTCACGAGCCGCAGGCCGCGGGCAACGGCGATTTTCGCGGTGGCCTTGATGGCCGTCTCGGCCGCGTTCGCCGGTCTTGCCTGGACGGTCAACCAGCCCAAGTACGAAGCCGCCGCCGCCGAGCTCACCGCGATCCGCGCTAACTTTCCCGACTGTTTCGGCGCGCTCTCCGCCGGTGGATGCGAGAACCCAGAGCTCGATGGCCTGATTGTGCCGAGCGCCGGCTTCGGCAACGCCGACCAGCCTGGCCACGAGGAATGCTTCGTGCAGCTCAATGCGCCCGATGTTGTCGACTGCCACTTCGGATCAACGGCAGCGGATGCTCCCCGCATTGCTCTGATCGGCGACAGCCACGCGTACCAATATCTTGAAGCCCTCATCTCGGTGGCCGACGAACGAGGGTGGGCGCTCACGACTTACCTCAAGGGGGCCTGCCCGTGGAACGCGGTCGCCGTCGGCGGCCCGAGCGCCGCGTTCACCGACTCGTGTGCCACGTGGAAGCAGAACCTTAAGTCGGAGCTCGACTCTGCCGAGGCATACGACGCGATCTTCACTTCCGCGCTCGCCGCGACCCCCTACCCCGGTTCAGACGTCGACGCGGCGGCGACGGGATTCACCGAGGCCTGGACCTGGGCGAAGGGCGCCCCGATCGTCACGATCGTCGACAACCCCGACCTCTCGGATGACCCCAACAAGTGTCTTCGCCAGGGAGATCCCTCGCTCTGCACCGAGCCCCGGGACGATGTGCTTGCCGAAAGTGACCCGATCGCCATCGCGGGGGCTCAGGCATCCGAACTCCTCGACCTCACCGATGTCTACTGCGACGACGAGGAGTGCTTCACGGTGGTGAGCGGTGGCAACATTTACCGCGACCAGGATCACCTCACCGTCACATGGACGCTCAGCATGAAGGGCATGATCGGCGATGCGCTCGACCGAGCGATTCACGGTTAGCCGCTGCTAGCCGCTGCTAGCCGCTGCTAGCCGATCAGCCGGCCTGCCCCAGCGCCGCGATGATGTCGGCGGCGAACTGGTCGACGTCCTCTTCTGTCGTGTCGAAGCTCGTCATCCACCGAACCTCGCCGGCCGAGCTGTTCCAGTCGTAGAAGTGGTGTGTTTCGCGCAGTCGTGCGGTGGCCTCGGCAGGCAGCACGGCAAAGAGCGAGTTCACCTGCGTCGGCTGCGTGAAGCGCAGGCCGGGTGCCGCGCCCGCGGCGATCGCATCGTCGAGCGTGGCCCGCAGCCGGGCCGACATCGCGTTTGCGTGGCGTGCGCTGCGCAGCCACAGGTCGCCCTCGTACAGCGCAATCAGCTGGGCTGAGGCGAACCGCATCTTGGACGACAACTGCATCATGTACTTGCGCAGGTAGGGCAGCCCGACGGATGCTTCGGGGCTGAGCACGACGACCGCCTCGCCATAGAGCAGGCCGTTCTTGGTGCCGCCGAGGCTGAGGATGTCGACGCCTGCCCGTGTCGTCAACTCGCGCAGCGAGACCCCGAGGGATGCTGCCGCATTGCCGATTCGCGAGCCATCGACGTGCACTCGCATCCCGAGCGAATGGGCGTGGTCGCATATCGCTCGCAGTTCGTTGGGGGTGTAAACCGTGCCCAACTCGGTGGACTGCGTGATGCTGACGACGAGCGGCTCCGCGCGATGCTCGTCCCCCCGGCCGCCCGCTTGGAGGTCGATGAGTTCTGGCGTGAGTTTTCCGTCAGGGGTGTCAACCGTCAGTAGCTTGATGCCCCCGATGCGCTCGGGTGCCGCGTTCTCATCGGTGTTGATGTGGGCAGTCGACGCCGCGATCACGCCTCCCCAGCGCGGCAGCATGCTCGTGAGGGCCACCACATTGGCGCCGGTGCCGTTGAAGACGGGAAAGACGCCAGCGTGCTGGCCGAACTGGTCGCGGATGATCTCGTGCAGCCGCTCCGTGTAAACATCGCCGCCGTAGTTCACCTGGTGTCCGCCGTTGGCGTCGGCGATTGCGGCGAGGACTTCGGGGTGAGCTCCCGCGTAGTTGTCGCTGGCGAAATGGCGGATCTGGGGGTCATGACGTTGCACTCGTCAATTCTGGCACTGCGCATCCGATGCGCGTGCCCGCCCCGCCCCGCCCCGCTCCGGCTGCGGGTGCGGTTGCGACGCGAGGCTGGCTTTCTTCGCCGCCAACTCGATCCCCCGATCTGGGGGGTGCTGATATACCGACAAATCCCCGGATGTAACCTAACGTTGAGGCACTTACCCGAATAGCCGTGCACGTCAGGGTTCACCCGAATCAACCCCGACTCACAACTCGAATTACACCCGTTTCGTTGATGCCGACGTCGGGGTGTTCTCCTTCGCGTGCCTGGCCGAGCCTTACCCGGGCCCGAAAGGCGCATTCGCGCCGTCTGGAGCACACTATGAACTTATCCCGAAGAATCGCTGCGATCGCCACGACAGTGGTGCTCGCCCTAGGTGTTGTGGTCGTTCCGGCCGCAGTCGCCTCCGCCGCGCCGGGCGACCTCACCATAACGACAGCATCAAACCTGGGCACATTCGATGTCAACCGTTCGCTTTCGGTCCAACTCGCAGCGAATAAGGGCGGCGCTAAGTGGTCGTTTTCGGGCGGCAGCGGCGGACTAGCGCTCACGGGAGATGGGCTGCTCACGGGCACATTGACGAGCACGGGATCGAATACCGTCAGCATCAACGCAAAGGTTGGAAACGGGAATGGGAGCGGCAACAGCGACACCAAGTCGTTCTCATTCACAGTGCGCCCCGTCATCACTAGTGCCGCGCCAGCCGCCGGAACTGTTGGCGTCGCCTACTCGCACACCTTCACTGGTACGCCGGGAACCAGCCCAACATTCTCGATTGTGAACGCTCCTGCTGGTCTCTCGCTGAATCGCGACACAGGAGTCCTTTCGGGTGTCCCCGGGAAGTTTTCGGGACAGAGTAAGACTTACTCCTTCACCGTGACCATCACTACCGGCCCGGCGAATGATCGCGTCACGTCGACAGCCGTGCCATTCACACTGACGGTGACCAAGCCCATCCAGCCGCCGCTCTTCGACACCATTTCGATCGCGGAGGCGACCGTCGGCACCCCGTTCTCTGCAGCGTTTTCTGCAAGCGGTCAGGGCACGATCACGTACTCGGCGACGGGCCTGCCGGCTGGCCTCTCGATCAACTCAACGACCGGTACCGTGAGTGGAACTCCGACATTCATGCCCAGTTACACCGCAGCGCGAAACACGGTCGATGTCTCGATCATTGCGTCAGACGGCCAGTCGGGAACTCACTCGTACGGCTTGATCGTCAACGTTCCCGCGCCCACTATGACCGGAGGCTCGCTCCCGGCCGCTGCCGTCGGGTCTGCGTACAGCCAGACTCTTCCGACGAGCGGCCACGGAACCCTCACGACCGCGATTGCCTCTGGTGCGCTTCCGACCGGGCTATCACTCGCGGCGAACGGCACGATCTCGGGCAACCCCGCCTACGACGCGTCATACGGGGCAGCCAAGACGTTCGCCTTCACGGCGACCGTTACGGGCCCGGGAGGTTCGGCCACTGAGGCGTTCACGCTCACCGTGTCGACCGCGGTTCCCGTGCTCGCCACCCGCACCCTCCCCGAGGGTTGGCTCACGCAGCCTTACTCGTCGGTCCTCGACTTCACGGGCGCCGGCGCTGTCGCAACCGTGACGGGCCTGCCCGCGGGAGTGAGCTTCGACGGACGCTCAATCTCGGGCGCTCCGACCGTCGCTGGTGACTACTCGGTAGTCATCGCGGTCACTAACGGCGCCGGCGTCGACGCTGTGGCCATCCCCGTCACCGTCAATGCGGCTCCTGCTATCGCAACGACAACGCTGCCGGACGGCATCGTCGGCTCGGCCTGGTCCAAGCAGTTCGTGGCGACCGGCAAGAACGTGACGTTCTCGCTCGGCGCCGGTGCTCCCGCTGACATGACCATCACGGCGGGCGGGCTCATCGAGTGGACGCCCACCGCAGACGGAATCACGACGATTACGGTCATCGCAACGAACCTCTCGGGAAGCGACGCCACCACGCTGTCTCTCACGAGCTATGCGCTCCCGGCGTTCACATCGACGAGTCTCGTCTCCGGAACCCAGGGCCGCCTCTACCTCGACGGCATCGACTTTGAAGGTCGCGACGTGTCCCTGGCGATCACGGACGGTCGCCTCCCCAGCGGAGTGACGCTCGCGGCCGACGGAAGCCTTCGCGGCACGCCGATCGAGTCGGGCACCTTTGAGTTCGAGGTCACAGCGACCAACGTCGCCGGGTCGGTGGTTCGTGACTTCACGATCATCGTCACGGTGCCCGCCGCGGTCATCCCGCCGACGAGCCCCGAGGCGACTCCCGCCGGCATCATCACCCCGTTGCCAGCGGCCCCGGCCGCCCCGCGTGCCGGAGCAGGTGTCGGAGCAGGTGCCGGAGCAGCGGCCGCTCGAAGCGTGGGCGATGGTGAGGCGGATGCCGCAGGCTCTGCTGAATCAAGCGCGAACGATGCCGATGAGGAAGACCTCCCCACCTTGAGCCCCACAGAGGAGAAGGATCCGACCGAGGCGGCCAAGCCTGTCGACGGATTCGACCCGGCCGGCGTGTTGCTTGGAGGCATCGTCGCCATCGCCTTCCTCGCCGCGCTCGCCCTGCTGCTGCTGCGTCGCCGACGCAACGCGCTGTAGCATCCCGCCTAACCATGAACGCCCGCGGCTTGTGCCGCGGGCGTTCATGCGTTGGTGCTGAAACCGCTGAGGGGTCCCGAATGCGTGCTCCGACCTTCGTCGAAGACGCATTCGGGACCCCTCAGCGGGATGGTGCGGCGCCCGGGCGTGTGGCGCCCGGGCGTGTGGCGCCCCGGCACCACACGCGCCCCCGCTAGCTTGCGCCGGTCAGGGCATCCTTGAGCTTGACGCGCGCGCCCATGCGCAGGAGCGCATTGGAGTAGATGCGCGACCCGAACGCAATCGTGAGGGCCGTCGTCGCGAGCAGGATCACGAGCGAGAGGATGGGCTCCCACCATTCGGCAGTGCCGAGGAACACCCGCATCGGCATGCCGACGGGTGCAGAGAACGGCACGTACGACATGATCGCAAGCACGAGGTCGTTGTCGTTGAAGAAGATCACCAAGAAGTACGGGATCATCACGAGATAGGTGATCGGGGTGGTTGTCGTGGCCATGTCTTCTTGCCGCGAAACAAGTGCTGCGGCAGCCGCAAACATCGAGGCGAGCAGCACAAATCCGAACACGAAGAAGATCACGAACCACACAATCGAAGGCCCGATGTCGGCCAGCAGAATGTCTTGACCAGAGGCCAACATCCCAATGCCGGCGATTGCCGCGATGAGCACGATCTGCCCGAAGGCCAGGATGCTGTTGCCGATCACCTTGCCGGCCAGCAACGCGGGCACGGGCACGGTGGCCATGAGAATCTCCACGATGCGGGTCTGCTTCTCTTCGACAACGCTCTGGGCAATCGCCATGCCAAAGGTGAGCGCAGACATGAAGAAGATCAGGCCGAAGCCGAGGGCAACGAAGTAAACGAGCAGGCTGTTGCGGTCGTCGTCAACGGGCTCAAGCACGGTTACTTCGGGGATCACGCTGAGGGACTGCAGCACGACTCCCGGTGCCTCTTCGAGCGCGATGACCTCGAGGCCCGTCGGCGAGTTCTCGGAGGGAATGATCGCAGCCTCGACATCGCCGCTGCGGACCAGCTCCTCTGCGGCATCCGCCGATGAGGCCTTGGTCACGTCGAGCGTGCCCGGTGCCTCAGCGGCCTCGACCGCTGAACCGACCGCAGCGACCTTGGTCAACTCGGTGTTGTTGGCCACAAACCCGCCGCCAACAACGGAGGCGAGAACGATGAGCAGCAAGATCGCCGTGCTGATGAGAAACGACTTGCTCCGCAGCCGCATGGTGATTTCGCGGTTAGCGATGAGCCACACGGCCGAGGCGAATCCGAGTGAGGGTGTGGTGCGCTGAGCGGTCATCGGATGACCTCCTTAAAGATCTGCGAAAGCGAGGGATGCTGCGGCGCGAAGCTGAGCACAGTGCCGGTTGCGACAGCGGTGCGAAGGATGCGCTGGGCGGTTTCTGCTGTGTCGGTATCGAACAGGGCGTATCCGCCGTCGAAGTCGACGATGCTCACGCCCGGCTCGTCGCGAAGCCATCCTGCATCTTCACCGAGCTGAAGCTCGTAGCGGCTGCCGGAGTGCTCCGCTCGCAAACCTTCGCGTGATCCGCTGGCCTTGATCGTGCCGTCGGCGATCACGACGAGGTCGTCGCAGAGGCGTTCGACGATGTCGAGCTGGTGGGAGGAGAAAAGCACGGGGGCCCCGCGGTCGGCGTAGTCCTTGAGAACTCCGAGTACGACCTCGACGGCGAGGGGGTCGAGCCCCGAGAACGGCTCATCCAGAATCAGAACATCGGGTTCGTGTACCAGCGCGGCGGCGATCTGTGCTCGCTGCTGGTTACCAAGGGAGAGGCTTTCGACGGTGTCGCCCGTGCGCTCGCCGAGCCCGAGGCGCTCGAGCAGGGCGATCGCATTCTCGCGGGCGTGGTCAGCCGACAGCCCATGCAGCCGGGCGAGGTAGATGATCTGCTCAGCGACTTTCATCTTGGGATAGAGGCCCCTCTCCTCCGGCATGTAGCCGAAGCGGGTGCGTGCCTCGCGGGTCAGGGGAACGCCATCGAGGGTCACAGTGCCCGAGTCGGGAGTGAGCACCCCCATCATGACGCGCATGGTGGTTGTCTTGCCGGCGCCGTTGCCGCCGACGAAGCCGGTCATGCGCCCGCGGTTAACCGTGAAGGCGACATCGCGCAGCACCTGGCGGTCGCCGAAGGAGCGGGAGATGGAGTTGAGTTCAAGCATGCTGCCACGCTATTGCGCCGGGCGTTCTCGTCGAATCCGCCGAGCGGGTGGTCTTGGGCATCCCCCATGAGGAGGAGCAGCGGGGGCAGGGCGCGGGGCTAGCTGCCCGGAACGGCGATGCCGTGCTCGTAGGCAAAGATGACCGCCTGGATGCGGTCTCGCAAGCCGAGCTTCATGAAAACTTTGGATACATGCGTTTTGACCGTCGCCTCTCCGACGAACAGCCGCTCGGCGATTTCGGCGTTGGAGAGCCCGGCAGCGAGAAGGCCGAGAACTTCGCTTTCGCGTTCCGTGAGTTCGGCCGTGGCGGCAGCGGTCGAGACGCGGTCACCTGAGGCGCTTGACGACGCCCCGTGGGAATCCGCTACGGCGGCGATAACTCTGCGGGTGACGGTGGGAGAGAGCAGCGCATCGCCGCGAGCGATCACCTGCACGGCGTCGATGAGTTCTTCGGCGCTAGCGTTTTTGAGGAGAAACCCGCTCGCCCCGGCCTGCAGAGCCTCGAATAGGTAGTCGTCGCGGTCGAACGTCGTGAGGATGAGCACCCCCGCGCCGATCGACGGGGTTGCCACGATCTGCCGAGTAGCTTCGAGCCCGTCGACTCCCGGCATCTGCACATCCATGCAGATCACGTCGGGCTGCAGCTCGCCAGCGAGACGCACGGCGTCGGCGCCATTGGTCGCCTCGCCAATGACCTCGATTCCCGGCTCGCTATTGAGGATGATGCGAAAGCCGGCGCGCACGAGGTCCTGATCATCGACCAGCAGCACTCGAGTCGTGAGACGATCGGTGGTCATGGCGTGGCCTCCGTCAGGCTGGCGTCGGAATCGGCATCGTCGGGCCAGGAGCCGCCCGCCGGTGTGAGCGGAACGATCGCGCGGACGAGGTAGCCGCCGCGAGGTCGTGGTCCGACCTCGAGGCGCCCGCCCACTGCGGCGAGCCGCTCCCGCATTCCGATGTGCCCGTGACCTGTTGTGCCCCGGGAGAGCCCGCGGCCGATCCCGGTGTCGGTGACTTCGAGCTCGATACTGTCGCCCAGGTAGCGGATTCGCACTTCGGCCGTTGCCCTGTCTCCCGCGTGCTTTCGCACGTTCGTGAGGGCTTCTTGGCATACGCGGTAGAGGGTGAAACCTACTAGAGGGGTTGCCGGATGCGGTTGTCCGACGGTCACGAGCTTGGCCGAAACCCCCGCGGCGGTGCTCTGGGCCACAAGTTCCGGCACCTGTTCGAGGCCGCGCGTCGATGACGCTTGCGCCGCAGCATCCGGGGCACCCTCGTTGGGCTCGTCGGCGCTGAGGGGGTCGCGCAGGGTGGCGAGTAGGCGATGCATCTCGTCGACCGCTGATCGCGCGCTGCTCTCGATCATCACGAGCGACTCGGTGGCCTGGGCGGCGTCGGTCGCGAGCACTCGGCGGGCGGCACCGGCCTGCACTCCCATCACGGAGACGTGATGAGCGACCACGTCGTGAAGCTCGCGGGCGATGCGAACCCGATCGAGTGCGATGGCCTGGCGCATGCTGTGTTCGCGTTCGTCGGCGAGTTCCGCCGTGCGCTCTTCGAGCACCGCCCGCTGACGAGCTGCCGCCCACATGCGGTCGCCAAAGTAGTAGGCGCCGCCAAAGTAGAGCAGATTGGTGGCGAAGTTGAGCAGGGCGAATGACGCGAACTGAGAGAAGACACCGCTGCGAGAAACGTTGGGCAGCAGCTCGGGGTCGCTCACGGAGATGATGAGGTTCACCGTAATCCAGATGAACATGCCCGCGATGATGGCCAAGCGCACAATGGTCGCCCGCCGACGACGAGTGCTCCATGCGCCCACCGAGTAGATGGCCATGAAGAGCGTGATGTTGCTGACGAGAAACTCGGGAACCGCGAACTGCTGCGTAACGAAAAAACCGACGGACGCGATGACCGCGACGAGCTCGGGGTATCGGCGGCGGAGCGCGAGGGGCAGCGTCATCGCGGCGATCACTACCGCTGTGAGCCAGACGGGTGCCGGGTCGTCATACGAGCCGATGCGGTAGTAGAGCAGCGAACTCAGCCCGGCCCCGATCGTTAGCCCAATGGCTCCGAGGGCATCACGTCGATAGCCCGCGGCATCCGGGCGCGGCCGCTTCCACTCGTCAGTCACTGCTCCAGGTTAGCCAGCGCCCGCGGTGTCGGCATCCATCCACGGTCGTCCCCCGGGCGGATGAGTCGCCCTGTGCTGGCTACAGGTTGTGCTGGGAGAGCCAGCGGTGCACGACCTGCGCGAACTCGGCCGGATGCTCCACGCTTGGCAGGTGGGCGGAGTGGGCGAACCGCGCTCCGTCGGATTCCGGAATCGTGCTGAGCAGGTATTCGAACTCGGCGAACGTTTCGCTCAGGTCATGATCTCCCACGGCGATGAGGGCAGGCACCGCGATGTCGGTGACTCGGTCATACGACGGCGGCTCAAGGGGGATCGGTTTCGCCTTGGCGCCCACGTGTCGCAGATTCGGTTCGTTCAGCGCATACGCTGTGCGAACAAAGTCGGGGTCGAGCTCGGCAGGGTCTCGCGAGACCCCCAGGGCCCACAGCTCAACCTCAAGCCGATTGAGCTTCTCCCACTCTGCCTGCTCGAACGCCAGGTCGAGCCTGTCGAACATGGCGTCCTCTTCTGGGGTGAGGTCGATATCGGGGAACCCGCTCGGCCCGCCACCCACCACGATGAGTCCAGACACGCGAGAGGGGTGCTCGACGGCGAAATCGATGGCGATCTGCCCGCCGCGGGAGCATCCGAGAATCGTGGCCTTCTCGACGCCCAGATGATCAAGCAGGGCCAAAATGTCGTCGTTGTTGGAGAACTCCACGTCGTCGGTGGTCGATTCGCCGAATCCGCGACAATCGAGGCGAATCACATAGTGGTCGCGCGCGAGCGTTGGCACGATCGGATCCCACATGCGCAACGTGGCAATCCCCGCGTGGATAAGCAGCAGAGCGGGGGATGCTGGGTCGCCATCGGTCTCGTAGTAGATCGAAGCGCCGGGGACATCGAATCTGGCCATGCTTCGAGGCTATGCCTGTGACCAGTCGAAAGCCAGAGTTGCGCGCGGGTGGCCGAGCAAGGTAGTGCGAGAGGGCGACCGGCTCAGTCGGTTTCTGACTGCGGAATCGGCACGGCATAGAGGCCGTTGACTGCTGCTACCGCTGCCGAGACGTCGCGGGCCTTGGCGGCATCGATCAGAGCCTGCTGCCAGTCAGCTAGGCCATGGACGTCGAGCGCCTTGGGCAGGTACAAGCTGCCGAGGCGAACCATGTGCACGACGCTGGCGATGGAGCGAACCAGGATGTCGTTGGTGCTCAGTGAGCGCAGACGCGAATAGAAATCGAAGTTGGTGCGGGCGATTGCCGAGAAATCCATCGCCTTGAGGGCGTCGAGGTAGGCGGCGTGATCGGCCTCCATTAGGGCGATGGCCTCATCGGTAACCCGCGGGGTGACCTCCTCGACGAGGGCGCGGTAGAGGATGATCCACACGTTCATGGCCTGCATGGTCTGGCGCGGGGTCACTACGGCCACGCGGGTGAATCGGTTGGCCGACGCCTCGATCACTCCAATGTCGCGCAAGCGCTGAATGGCCTCGCGAACGGGGGTGCGGGAGACCCCGAAGCGTTTGGCCAGCTCCCCGTCGCTGATCCGGTCGCCCGGCTGCAGCACCCCCTGATGGATTTCGTCCAAAAGGTGATCATAAAGGGTCGCCACGACCGGGCTGGAGGTCACTTCTGCATCGGTCATACCCCCAAGTTTAGGGGCCAAGTAGCTAAGGCGCGCTCAGTTCTTGTGGGCGGTGTTGTGGGGCCCTTTCGGAGACGATCTGCGCGATGAGTCCCGGCACGGTCGAATCCTGAAGCGAGGTGACATCGCCCAGTGGTCGACCGTCGATGATGTCGCCCAGAAGCCTGCGCATGATCTTGCCCGATCGTGTCTTGGGCAGGTCGGGGACGACCACGATGTCCCGTGGCTTGGCGATCGGCCCGATCTCGTGGGCGATGTGGGCGCGCAGGGTGGCGGCGATGTCGTCGGCGTCGGTGAGCTCGCGGCTGGGCACGACGAACGCCACGATGGCCTCGCCTGTCGTGGCATCCGTCCCCCTGGTTACGCCCGCTTCTCCGACGAGCGGATGCGCGACCAGCGACGATTCGATTTCGATTGTCGAGAGACGGTGACCGGAGACGTTGATCACGTCGTCAACGCGCCCGAGAACCCACATGTCGCCGTCGGCATCGGCCTTGCCGCCGTCGCCACTGAAGAAGAATCCGCGGTCGGCGAAGCGGGCCCAGTAAGAGTCGAGGTACCGCTGCGGGTTGCCCCACACGGTGCGGGCCATCGATGGCCAGGTGCCCTCGACGACGAGGTAGCCGCCGGATCCCGGCGCCACATCGTCACCGGCCTCGTCGACGACGCGCGTGCTGAGCGCGGGCAGCGCCCTGCTCACGGAGCCCGGCTTGAGCGTTGTCACACCCGGCAGCGGAGCCATGATCGCCGAGCCCGTTTCCGACTGCCACCACGTGTCGATGATGGGGGCGGTGCCGGCGCCGATATTGTCGCGGAACCACATCCACGCCTCGGGGTTAATGGCCTCGCCAACCGAGCCGAGCAGGCGGATGCTCGAGAAGTCGAACTCTGCCGGAATGCCCTGCGAGAACCACGTCATATAGGTGCGGATGAGCGTTGGTGCCGTGTAGTAGATCGTCACGCCGTACTTCTTGATGATGTCGAAGTGGCGGCCGGGGCGCGGGGTGTCCGGGGTTCCCTCGTACATGACCTGGGTGACGCCGTTCGAGAGCGGGCCGTAAATCGCGTAGGTGTGGGCGGTTACCCATGCGAGGTCGGCCGTGCACCAGTACACGTCGTCATCCTTGATGTCGAAGATCGCCCAATGGCTCCACGACGTCTGGGCCAGGTAGCCTCCGCCGGTGTGCACGAGCCCCTTGGGTTTGCCCGTCGTTCCCGAGGTGTAGATGATGAAGAGCGGATGCTCGGCATCGAAGAACTCCGCCTCATGAACCTCGGGCTGGCGGTCGACCACATCGTGCCACCACACGTCGCGGCCCTCCGTCCACGGCACATTCTCTTCGCCAGTCCGGCGCACGACGAGCACGTGCTCAAGCGTCGGCTGGTCTGCGGCGGCCTCATCGGACTGAGCCTTGACACCAACGGCCTTGCCGCGGCGGAACTGGCCGTCGGAGGTCACGAGCAGCTTGGCGCCCGTGTCTTCGATGCGGAACCGCAGGGCCTCGGCGCTAAACCCGCCGAACACGAGCGAATGAACCGCGCCGACGCGGGCGATCGCGAGCGTGATGATCGTGGTCTCGGGGATCACCGGGAGGTAGACAACGACGCGGTCACCGGGGCCGATGCCCAGCTCGGTGAGAGCGTGGGCGGCCTTCGCGACCTCGCGCTGCAGGTCGGCATACGTGATCGTGCGGGTGTCACCAGGCTCGCCCTCAAAAAAGTAGGCGACCTTGTCGCCGTTGCCAGCATCCACATGGCGGTCGACGCAGTTGACGGCCACGTTGAGCTTTCCGCCCGCGAACCACTCTGCCTTGGGTGGCTGCAGCGACCCATCGGGGCGCAGGGCGGGCTCCCACGTATGAGCCGTGTGCCACCGCTCGTGCCAGTCGAGCCGGTCGGCGGCCTTCTCCCAGAAGGCGACGGGGTCGGCTGCGGCCTCAGCCCAGGCCTCAGCCGTGACGTTCGCATCCGCCGCGATTGCCGCAGGGGCAGGGTAGCTGCGGGTCTCCACGAGCAGCTCGCGGATGTTCGCGATGGCGTCGGGCTCAGAAGGCTCGGCAGGGGCCGCGGATGCGGCGGAGGGCGTTGCGGTGTTCGTCACCGTCCCACGGTATGACCGGGGCCGGGGCGACTCCGAATCGGGGCGTCACAGGGTGAAACATGAGGGGCGGGCGGCTGCCCTCGGTGGACCCGCGCTACGGCACGAGCACGAGCCGGATGGGGTTGCCCTCTTTGAGCTCGAGCTGGGCGATGGCGCTCGCGGCCTCGGCGAGCGGGATGATGCCGCTCACCGACCGGGAGAACTCGATTCGGCCAGCGCGCGCCAACTCGACAAGCTCCGCGACGTGCGACGGTTCAGACCCGTAGTGGCCGCGGATCTGCTTGCGCAGATAGGCAAAGTTAGTGCTGTTGTCGATCGTGATGGGCGTGCCGCTCATGCCGACAATCACGAGGCGTCCCGCGAGCCCTAGCGAGTTGATCGCCTGCTTTCGCACCGCATCCACGCCCGCGAAGTCGAACGCGACAGTGAGCCCTGCACCACCCGTCGCCGCGCGGATGTGCTTCGAGAAATCGGGGTTCGTAGGGTCTAGCGCCAGATCTGCCCCAAAACGAAGTGCCCGTTCGCGGGCCTCCTCAAGAGGGTCGATGGCGATGATCGGGCTGGCCCCCATCATCCGCAGCAGTTGCACGCCGTGTGCACCGAGCCCGCCGACGCCCCACACGCCCACGGACTCGGCAGCCTTGACCTCTCCCGTCCAGCTGATGGCAGCCCACGGGGTGGAGACAGCATCCGGAATTATCGCGGCCTGCTCGAACGGCATGTCGTCGGGGATCGCAACGACGGCGGATGCTGCCGCGACCACATACTCCGCCCAACCTCCGTCGTAGTCCACGCCCATCGTGAGCACCCGGCCGTTCGGCAAGTCCTTGCCCGCCTGCACGATCACACGAGTGCCGACCTCGACACCGGTGACGCCCTCGCCGAGCGATTCCACCGTTCCGGCGACCTCGTGCCCCAGCGTGACCTCGTCGCCCTCGAGGTACTGGGGAACCAGGATGCCCTCGATGAGATGCACATCAGAGAGGCACACTCCCGCGGCGCCCACGGCGACGCGAACCTCGCCGGGTCCCGGCACGGGGACGGGCACTTCGCGAACGGCAAACTCACGGGTCGAGATCGTGAGCCGACCGGCGAGCATGGTGGATGGTGTCGAATTCGCAGGCATACGGCCATTGTGCAGAGCTAGTGGCCCTAGCGCCGCAGATTGTCGGTTTCGCAGCATCCGCAGACTCAGTGATGCCTCGCACTAGTGAAGACCACCAGTGGCTCGTGACGAAATATGTCTGCCCCATTCGGCATCCATCCCCGTCGGAGAGACGATGGATGACCGAAGCAAGAGAGGCTCTACCGTGACCCGTCAGATTCGTTTCAACGCATTCGACATGAACTGCGTCGCCCACCAGTCGTCGGGGCTGTGGCGGCATCCGCAGGACCAGTCACGTCGCTACAACGAGCTCACCTACTGGACCGAGCTCGCCAAGCTACTCGAACGGGGCCGCTTCGACGGCATCTTCATTGCGGATGTTCTGGGCACCTACGACGTGTACGGCGGCAGCAACGAGGCCCCCATCAAACATGGTGCTCAGGTGCCCGTCGCCGACCCGCTGCTGGTCGTGCCGGCCATGGCCTATGTCACGGAGCACCTCGGTTTTGGGGTGACCGCTGGCACCGCCTACGAGCATCCGTATCCATTCGCCCGCCGCATGACCACGCTCGATCACCTCACCAACGGCCGCGTCGGCTGGAACGTCGTCACCGGGTATCTGCCGAGCGCCGCCCGCAACATGGGGCACGACGACCAGATGGAGCACGACGAGCGCTACGCCCACGCTGACGAGTACCTCGAGGTGCTCTACAAGCTGTGGGAGGGCTCATGGGAGGACGACGCGGTTGTCGTCGACCGTGAGTCGGGCGTCTTTACCGATCCGTCGAAGGTGCACGACATCAATCACGAGGGCAAGTACTTCACGGTGCCGGGCATCCATATTTCGGAGCCCTCCCCGCAGCGCACCCCCGTGATCTTTCAGGCGGGGGCATCGCCGCGGGGCATCGACTTCGCCGCGAACAATGCCGAGGCGATCTTTGTGGCCTCGCCCACCAAGGAGATTCTCAAGGCCACCGTCGGACGCATCCGGGATGCCCTTGAGGCTGCAGGGCGCGACCGCTATTCGGCCCGCATCTACACGCTGCTCACGGTGATCACCGACGCGACGCCCGAGAAGGCGCGCGCAAAGCATGCCGAATACCTCTCCTATGCCAGCGAAGAGGGTGCCCTCGTCTTCATGTCGGGCTGGATGGGAATCGACCTCTCGCAGTACGACCTCGACGAGCCGGTGGGCAACGTCAAGAGCAACGCGATTCAGTCGGCCGTATCGAACTTTCAGCAGGCCAACGCCGAGGGCGGAGAGTGGACCGTTGGCGACATCGCCCGGCACAGCGCCATCGGAGGCCTCGGGCCCACGATCGTGGGGTCGGGCGAAGAGATCGCCGACCAGCTGCAGGAGTGGGTCGACTACACCGATGTCGACGGGTTCAACCTTGCTTACGCGGTCACCCCCGGCACGTTCGAAGACATTGTTGAGCACGTGATTCCCGTGCTGCAGGCTCGCGGCGTTTACCCTACCGAATATGCGAAGGGCACGCTGCGCAACAAATTGCACGGCCGGGGCGACCGTCTTCCCGCCGAACACAAGGGAGCCAGCTTTAAGGTCTGATGCTGCGCGCTCGGCTCCCCGGCGGTAGGGGGCACTCCCGGAGTCTGCAAAGCTAGTGACGTGACAGGGGTATTGATCGGTTTCGCGATCATCGCGGCGATAATCGCCACAGGGTATGTCGTGGGCCGGGTAGATCTTCTCGGCCCGCATGCCCAGCCCGTCATCGCCAAGCTCGTGTTCTTTGTGCTTTCGCCGTCCCTGCTGTTCACGATCCTCGCCGACGCCAAAGTGAGCGACCTCTTCTCGCCGATTCTGGCGGTCTCTCTGTTGTCGGCCCTTGCGGCGTTCGCCGTCTTCGGTTTCGTTGCGCTCGTCGTGTGGCGGCGAAAGTTGCCAGAGGCGGTTATCGGCGCCCTTGCCTCCGGCTACGTCAACGCCAACAACATCGGCATCCCCGTCTCCCTATATGTGCTGGGGGATGCGTCGTATTCCGCGCCGGTCATCCTGTTGCAGTTGCTCATCGTTGCCCCGGTGGCGCTGGGCATCCTCGACGTAACGTCGGGCGGGGGTGCATCGTTCGGTCGCGTCATAACGCAGCCGCTGCGCAACCCCATCATCATCGGCTCAACGCTCGGCGTCATCGTCTCGGTCACCGGAATCACGATCCCCGACGCCGTCATGGAGCCGTTCCGCATCATCGGCGCCGCCGCTGTGCCGCTCATGCTCATCAGCTATGGAATGTCGCTGCATGGCGCCCGCATCCTGAAGCCCGGCACGGGGCGCAAGGATGTTGTGCTCGCCTCGGCGCTCAAACTTCTGTTGATGCCCGCTATGGCGTGGCTCCTCGGCCACTTCGTCTTTCACCTCGAGGGGCACGAGCTGTTTGTCGCGGTGGCGCTGGCCTCCCTGCCGACGGCGCAGAACGTGTTCAACTTCGCCCAGCGCTACGGGCGTGGTTCGATCGTTGCGCGCGACACAATTCTCATCACGACCGTCGCGTCGATGCCTGTGCTGCTGGCAGCATCCGTTCTGCTGCGCTGAGCAGCGGGCGAGGCGCGCCTCCGGAGCTAGAAGATCATCGGACGATCGTCATCATCGCCCTCGATGGCAAGGTCGACGACGACGGGAACATGGTCGCTGGGCGCGTCGCCCTTGCGCTCGTTGCGGTGAATCGAGGCGTCGGTCACAAGATCGGCGAACTCGGGGTTGCCCAGGATGAAGTCGATGCGCATGCCCTCGTTGCGGGGGAATCGCAGCTGCTTGTAGTCCCAGAAAGTGAAGCCCTCCGGCACGATCGGCCGCACGACATCGGTCATCCCAATCGTCTCGAAGGCCGCGAAAGCGTCGCGCTCCGGCTGAGAGATGTGGGTCGAGAGCCCAGGAACAAAGGACGGGTCGCCCATATCCGCATCGGTCGGAGCGACGTTGAAGTCGCCCATCAGAGCGAGCGGTGACCCGGGGTTCTCTTTCATCCAGTTGTCGGATGCCGTGCGAAGCCGGGTGAGCCAGTCCAGCTTGTACACGTAGTGGGGGTCGTCAATGGCGCGGCCGTTGGGCACGTACAGGCTCCACAGGCGAACGCCGTCGACGGTCGCGCCGAGCGCGCGAGCCTCGAGGGGCTGGTCGGGCCCCTCGGCGCCCTTGAGGAATCCGGGCTGGAGCTCAAACGACGTTTCGACATCCTCCAGCGGCAGGCGGCTTGCGAAGGCGACACCGTTCCACTGGTTGAGGCCGTGGGCGACGACCTCATAGCCGGCCTCCTCGAAGGCTTCGAGGGGAAACTGCTCTGGCTTGCATTTGATCTCCTGCATGCCGAGCACATCGATGTCTTCGCGCACGAGCCAATCGACCACCCTCCCGTAGCGGGTTCGGATCGAGTTCACATTCCAGGTGGCGACGCGCATAAGCCCAGCTTATTCAGGTGCGACGACACGCAGCTGCTTGCCGGGGGCGCGCGTCATCCCGCCGAAACATGGCCGGGGGTAGGGTGCCATCATGCTGAAACTGGGTCTGAAGGCGTCGGCGGAACAGTTTGCCCCGCGGGAGCTCGTGGAGATCGGCGTACTCGCCGAGAATCATGGGTTCGACAGCGTCACCGTGAGCGATCATTTTCAGCCGTGGAGGCACAACGGCGGGCACGCCCCCTTCTCCCTTGCCTGGATGACGGCGGTCGGCGAACGCACCGACCGCATCCAGATCGGCACCTCGGTTATGACGCCTACGTTCCGCTATAACCCCGCGGTCGTGGCGCAGGCCTTTGCCACAATGGGCTGCCTCTACCCCGGTCGCGTCTTTCTGGGAGTTGGCACGGGCGAGGCCCTCAACGAGATCGCCACCGGATGGAAGGGTGATTGGCCCGAATTCAAGGAGCGGTTCGCGCGACTCCGCGAGGCGGTCGACCTGATGCGCCAGCTGTGGGTGGGCGACCGGGTTGATTTCAACGGCGAGTATTACTCCACTGCAGGGGCTTCGATCTACGACGTTCCGGAGGGCGGCATCCCTATCTACGTTGCTGCCGGCGGGCCGCTCGTCGCCCGCTACGCAGGCCGCGCGGGCGACGGGTTCATCTGCACGTCGGGCAAGGGTATGGACCTCTATACCGAGCAGCTCATGCCAGCGGTCGCGGAGGGCGCAGCCAAAGCAGGGCGCAGCATCGACGACATCGACCGCATGATCGAAATCAAGCTTTCGTACGACACCGATTCCGAAACCGCGCTGGAGAACACACGATTCTGGGCGCCTCTCTCGCTGACTGCTGAACAGAAGCACGACATCCACGACCCCATCGAGATGGAGGCCGCGGCGGATGCTCTGCCCATCGAGCAGGTGGCCAAACGATGGATCGTGGGCAGCGATCCGGATGCCGTCGTTGAGCAGATCACTCCGTACCTCGATGCGGGCCTCAATCACCTGGTCTTTCACGGTCCCGGCCACGACCAGAAGCGCTTTATCGAGCTGTTCGAGCGCGACCTCGCCCCACGGTTGCGCGCGCTCGCGTAGGCGCCCCTGTCGCCGCGCCTACCATCCGAAGACCTCGGCGGGATGGGTGAGTCGCCACCACGCACTCGGCGGCTCGATCGTGCCGTCGAGCACGAGCGGCACCGAGCTGGTTCGCGGACCCGCCGTGTAGGTGATCGAACCGACAACAGTGCCGCTTTCCCCCTCACCAAGGCTTGACGACGTGATCTCTGAGGTCACGGGGGTATCTGACCACGTGAGCAGGGTGCCCGCTTTGCCCGTGACCACGGAGGCGCTGTCGCCCCACGGCGTCGTATAGGTTCCGAGCACTCTGCCCTGGTCGACGAGGGGGATGCTGCGAAAGCCGCCCTTGATCGACTGCAGCGTGGTCATTATTTCTCGGGAGAGCGAGTCACGGTCGAACGCACCGAGGGTGGCGCCCGTCACCGTGAGGGGTTCGCCGATGCCCACGTCGATGACCGAGGAGAACAGAAGGTTGCTGCCATAGGGGGCGAGGGTGCCCGTCTTGATTCCGTTCACGCCCCCTTGCCCGAGGAGTGTGTTGCTGTTGCTCACGGGACTGTGGCCGGGAACATCGAGGCTCGGCGATTGGACGATCACGGCGAGGACCGGGTCGGCCATGGCTAGCCTGCCCAGCGTGATGAGCTCGGCAGGGGTGCTCACGTTGCGGGGGTCGATGCCGGTCGGCTCAACGACAACCGTGGCGTTCAGCCCGTTCTTGGCAAGCCACGTTTTGGTTGCATTTCGGAAGCCTGCAGGGGATCCGAACGCCCAGTTCGCCACGGCCTCGGCATAGTTGGAGGCGGAGGCGACGAGCATGACTTCGAGGGCGTCGCGCTGCGTCATCCGCTCGCCCTTTTTCATGGTGTGGGTCGTAGCGCCGAGCACGTAGTACTTGTCGTAGAGGTCGTCATCGGCTGCGGTGAACGTGATGGTCGGGCCCGGTTCGTCGATGCCGAGGGGCTTGGCGTCGAGAACGACAAGCGCCGTGATCACCTTGCTGATGCTCGCGATCGGTCGCGCGGCGTCGGCATCGAGTGCGCCGACCATCTCGCGGCTGCCGGTGAAGGCTTCGAAATCATTCTCGCCCGACACGACGATGGCGCTGCTGCCGACCACCGGCAGGGTCATCGCGGCGACGGGCCCTGGCGTGACGCCGGGCGCGGTGAGGTGGGCGGTGGAAAGCGGAATAGCGGAGGTCAGGGCCGAGACGGAATAGATGCTCGCGGTCGTGACCAGCGCGAGCGCGGTCGCGCCCGCCACGATTCCCGCAATTCGACGGCGTTTCCGGGATGCCGCTGCGGCCTCAGGGTCGACCGCGTGGGCATCCGGAGCTCGCTCAAACATGTCGACGAGGTCGGCGAATTCGCCGCTCACGATTGAGTGCCGAGTTCTGCTCGCATCTGATCCCCCATCATGCGCACATGCTAGCGGGCACGGCATCTGCCCGTTCGAACTGCAGCGTGTAGACCTGTACGCTCGACGGTAATACTGAAGATACGTATTCCACGTGCCGAGAGTTCGTCTTTCAGAACTAGAAAAGGTAAGGGTGTTTTGAGCGTCGGCACAGAATCTGTGCCTACATAGGTTCGTCCGGCGAACACTTTCGACAGAGGGGCATGCGCTCTGGTGGAGGCTGGGTAGCGTGGGGGCGACGCAAATAGTCGATGTCGACGAAAGAGGAGTGCTCCGTGAAGATTGTCGTGCTGATTAAGCAGGTGCCAGACACCTATGGCGAGCGGCGGCTGACGCCGCAGGGTCTAGTCGACCGCGATGCCAGCGATGCCATCATCGACGAAATCAGCGAGCGCGCCCTCGAGGTTGCGCTGCAGCAGAAGGATGCTGACAAGGGCACAGAGGTCGTAGTCCTCTCGATGGGCCCCGACGCCGTGACCGCGTCACTGCGCAAGGCGCTCTCAATGGGAGCGGATTCCGCAGTCCACGTGATCGACGACTCGCTTTCGGGCTCAGACACCGGCCTGACCGCGGCAACGCTTGCCGCCGCGGTGCGCTCGATTGACGGTGTCGATCTCATCGTCGCGGGAGACGCCTCGACCGATGGACGCGGCGGAGTCATCCCCGCGATGGTCGCGGAGCACCTCGGCATCCCCTGCCTCGCTGCGGTGGACGGTCTGCAGATCGGCTCGACCGTGAGCGGCACGCAGGCGACCGAGAGCGGAACCCGCCAGGTGCACGCAGGCCTTCCGGCCATCGTCTCGATCACCGAAAGCTCGCCAGAGGCTCGCTTCCCCAACTTCAAGGGCATCATGACGGCCAAGCGCAAACCGCTCTCGGTTCTTTCGCTCTCGGATCTCGGCGTCGACTCCGGGTTCCCCGGGCTCGCCCGTTCTGTCGTAGTCACCGCAACCGAACGCCCCGCGCGCGCCGCAGGACGCAAGGTCATCGACGAGGGTTCCGCTGTCGACGAGCTCGTTGAGTTCCTCGCCGCCGAGCGCCTCATCTAAAGGAGAACAACACGATGTCAAACATCCTCGCGTTTATTGAGGTCTCCACCACGGGTGAGATCCGCAGCTCCGCCGGAATGGTTCTCGCGGCCGCCGCGAGCCTCGGCACACCGGTCGCGGTCGTCGCTGTCGCCCCCGGCACCGGTGCCGCACTCACCGACGAACTCGGCCGCCTCGGGGCAGCCCAGGTCTTCGTCGCAGAATCGGATGCGGCTGCAACCACCGTGGCATCCGCCCAGGTCGCCGCCATTGTGGCCGCCGCAGCACAGTTCTCCCCGGCAGCGGTTCTCGTCTCCAACTCGCCCGACGGCCGCGAAATCGCTGGCCGCGCCGCAGTGCGCACGGGCGGCGCCCTCCTGGTGGATGCCGTCGGAGTTCGCGCGGACGGCGACACCATCGTCGCAACCCACTCGGTGTTCGGCGGTGGCTACACGGTCGAGGCAACAGTGCAGGGTGGTCTGCCGATCGTGACGCTGCGACTCGGTGCGATCGATGGCGAAGCACCCCCGGCGGCCGCCGAGGTAACGACGGCGGCTATCGAGGTCGACACCACGGCATCCGCAGTCATCGACTCGGTCAAGGACGAGACGGTTGTCTCGACCCGGCCGGAACTTCGCGCGGCGACCAAGGTGGTTTCCGGTGGACGGGGGCTCGGCTCCAAGGAGAACTTCGTACTCGTCGAGCAGCTCGCGGATGCCCTGGGTGCGGCGGTTGGCGCCTCCCGCGCAGCGGTCGACTCAGGCTACGTTCCTCACAGCTACCAGGTGGGTCAGACCGGCATCACGGTTGCGCCGCAGCTCTACATCGCCCTGGGAATCTCGGGGGCAATCCAGCACCGCGCGGGAATGCAGACCGCCAAGACCATCGTGGCGATCAACAAGGATGAAGACGCACCCATCTTCGAGATCGCCGACTTCGGCATCGTCGGAGATGTCTTTGAGATCGTGCCCAAGCTCGTCACCGCGTTGGAATCACGCGGCTAGTCATTAGCAGACAGTGTGCCGCCCCACCCCATGGCGGGGCGGCACGCCACCACAGCACTTCCCCTACGCACGAACCCGTTGAGAGAGCCCACTATGACGACGACGACGTCCAAGAAAAAACCCGCCGCCCGCAGCAAGTGGTTCCCCCTGGTGTGGGTCATTCCTGCCCTTCTCGTGGTGCTTGCGCTCGTTGTGGTGCTCGCGCAGTGGCTCCGCAGCCTTCCCGAGGTGCAATCGTTCCTCACCGACTACCCCGGTGAGGTCGCCCCGGCAGAGGGAACCCCGGTCGGGTTTCCGGCCTGGCTGCAGTGGCAGCATTTTCTCAACTCGCTCTTTATTCTGTTGATCATCCGCACCGGATGGCAGGTGCGCACTACCCAGCGCCCCGCCGCACACTGGACGCGCAACAACTCGGGGCTCATCCGCACCAAGGGCAAGCCCACCAAGATCAGCATCGACCTGTGGCTGCACCTCAGCCTCGACGCACTGTGGGTGCTCAACGGCATCGTCTTCTACATTCTTCTCTTCGCCACGGGCCAGTGGCTGCGGGTCGTGCCTACGAGCTGGGAGGTCATCCCCAACGCGATCTCCGCCGCGCTGCAGTATGCCTCGCTCAACTGGCCGCATGAGAACGGCTGGGTCAACTACAACAGCCTGCAGCTCATCGCCTACTTCGTCACGATCTTCATTGCCGCGCCGCTGGCCATCATCACGGGCATCCGCATGTCGGGGGCCTGGCCCAAGAACGCCGCGAAGCTCAACAAGATCTACCCCGTAGAGGTTGCCCGCGCCGTGCACCTGCCCGTGATGATCTATTTCACCGCGTTCATCATCGTTCACGTGACCCTCGTGCTCACCACGGGTGCTCTGCGCAACCTCAACCACATGTATGGCGGTGGCGACACGGAGAGCTGGACCGGATTCTGGTTCTTTGCCGCGTCCCTCGTCGTGATGGCGGTGGCCTGGATCGCGGCACGGCCGCTGATCCTGCGGCCCATCGCGGCACTGACGGGAACCGTCTCCAAGTAGCGCTTCGGTGCACCGGTGATGCCGGTCATGGGGCAGGATTCTCCTATGACGGCACCCACGCACCCGGCTGGCCAGAACGACGCAGTTCGCACCGGCGCCATGGACATCGGCTACGCCGCAATGCTGGAGCAGTTCGCGCCGACCGAGGCTGTCGCGCTCGCCGCATACGCCGAGCAGCACGGGTTCACGGGGGTGATGGCGGCCGACCACTTTCAGCCGTGGGTGCCGGCCCAGGGTGAGGCATCCTTCGTGTGGAGCGTGCTCGCGGCGATTGGCGAGCGCACCACCGGCGACTTCGGGCCGGGGGTAACGACGCCGTCGTTTCGGATGCATCCTGCCGTCGTGGCCCAGGCATCCGCCACTCTGGCAACGATGTATCCGGGGCGGCACTGGCTGGGGGTCGGCTCCGGCGAGGCCGTCAACGAGCACGTCGTCGGCGCATACTGGCCCGAGGCGGCCGACCGCATAAACCGGATGTTCGAGGCCGTCGAGGTGATCAGCAAACTGTTCACGGCGTCGATCGCTGGGCGCGACGCCAAACACTCCGGCCCTAACTTCACGCTCGAATCGTCGCGGCTGTGGACGATGCCGGAGGTGGCCCCCCAGATTCTGGTGGCAACATCCGGCCCCGTCACCGCCAAACGCGCAGGCCGCGTCGCCGACGGTCTCATCACGGTTGGGGCGCCCGTCGACAAGGTCGCCGGTCTGCTTGCTCGTTTTGCCGAAGGCGCACGTGCCTCGGGGCGTGACGGGTCGGCGATGCCCAAGGTGCTCAGACTGCACCTGAGCTGGGCAGAAACCGACGAACAGGCCATGGCGAATGCGCTGCGGGAGTGGCCTAATGGGGGCATGCGCTTTTCTAAGAGCGACATCCGCTCACCGTTCGAGTTCGAGCAGCTCGCCCGCATGGTGCGTGCAGAAGACTTTGACGGCCGCATGGTGATTTCTGCCGACCCAGACGTGCACAGGGCCGCCATCCAGAAGTATGTGGATCTGGGATTCGACCGCATCTATCTGCACAACGTGGGGCGAAATCAGCGCGAATGGATCCACGAATTCGGGCGCAGCGTGCTGCCGAAGCTGGTGCGCTGATGGCGATCGTCGCGGGCGTCACCGTGCTCGGGGTTACGGGCATCGCCGAGATCGCGCCCGGTGATGACCTGGTCGACCTGATTCTGGCCGCGGTAGGTGATGGCGGGCTTGCCGACGGCGACATCCTGGCCGTGACGAGCAAAATAGTCTCGAAGTCGGAGGGGCGCGTCGTTGCCGCCGCCGACCGCGAACAGGCGATCACCGACGAGACGGTCCGCGTGGTCGCGAGCCGGGAGCACCCCGGCGGGGTTACCCGCATTGTCGAAAACCGGCAGGGGCTCGTGATGGCCGCCGCTGGCGTCGACTCAAGCAACACTCCCGACGGCACCGTTCTGCTGCTGCCCCTTGACCCGGATGCTTCGGCCCGGGAGCTGTGCGTCGGCCTGCGGGCGGCGACGGGTGCCCGCATCGGCGTGGTCATCTCTGACACGTCCGGTCGCGCGTGGCGCGAAGGACAGACCGACATCGCGATCGGGGCGGCCGGCGTGCGGGTGTTCGACGATCTGCGGGGAACAACGGATGCCCATGGCCGTCCCCTCCTCGTGACCCTGCCAGCGGTCGGCGACGAGATCGCGGCCGCAGCCGACCTGGTCAAGGGCAAGACCAGCGGTATGCCCGTTGCCATCATCCGCGGGCTCGGCCATCTGGTCGCCGATCTCGACGGAGCGGGGGCACGAAGCCTGCAGCGCCCCGCCGAGCGCGACCTGTTCTGGCAGGGTTCCGCCGAAGCGCGAGCCGCCGGGCGTTCCGAGGGCTACGACGAGGGTTACCGCGACGGCTACGACGAGGGCTACCGCGAGGGGCCCGAGGCCACGACGGACGCCTCTCCCGAGTGAGCGCCGCGCGGGCCGGGCCGCCCGGCGTGCTCGCGCGCGGCGTGCCCGCGGACTCGCCCGCCCGCGTGCGCGCCCGACCGGCGCGCGGACTCGCCTCGCCCGCCCGCCCGTGCGCGCGCCCGCCCCACCCCGCACAACCCAGCTGAGGGGTCCCAAATGCGCCTTCGAGGGTGCCCGCGAAGACTCATTTGGGACCCCTCGCGGGTGCATCATCCGCTGCGGGATGCATCCATCCGATGAGGTGCGCGAAATGTGCCTTCACGGCGTCCCCGAAACCACATTTGGGACCCCTCGCGGGTGTGGCGGACGGACGCGCGAGCGGCGCGAGTGTGGTGAGTGGCGAGCAAGGGGTGCAGGCCACACCCGCGGCGGCGCTACGCGAAGAGGATGACGGGGAGGCCCGTGCGGGGGTGCGCGATCACGTCGCATTCGACCGAGTAGACGGCCGAGATTGTGGCGGGGGTGAGCACGTGGGCGGGGGTGCCTTGGGCGACGACCCGGCCGTCGCGCAGCAGAACGATGTGGTCGCAGTGGGAGGCGGCGAGGTTGAGGTCGTGCAGCGCCATGACCGAGGTGAGTCCCAGCCCGCGCACCTGTCGCAGTAGCGAGAGCTGTGCGCTCACGTCGAGGTGATTGGTGGGTTCGTCAAGCAGCAGCAGATCCGGCTGCTGGGCCAACGCCCGGGCGACCTGCACGCGCTGCTGCTGGCCTCCGCTCAAGCTGTGCCACGGGCGGTCGGAGATATCGGATGCTCCCGCCGCGGCGAGGGCATCGGATGCCGCGGCCTGGTGCTCTGGTGACGTGAAGTCTCCGAGTAGCCCGCTGCGGTGGGGGATGCGGCCCAGCAGCACAACCTGGCGGGCGGTGAGGTCCACGGAGGGGGCCGCGCTCTGTTCGAGCAGGGCGATGCGGCGGGCGACGGCGCGGCGAGGAAGCGTTGCGAGATCGGCACCATCGAGCAGCACTGCACCCGAGCCGGGGCGCGAGATTCCGGCGAGCAGCCGAAGCAGGGTGGACTTGCCGGCGCCGTTGGGGCCGAGCAACCCCGTAACACGCTGCGCAGGGGCCTGAGCCGTGACATCGGTGAGGATGCGGGATGACTCGATCGAAAAGCTGACGCCCTGCACCTCAACCGCCCCGCGGAGGGTGTTGGGGTCTGCAGCGTCAGAAACTGTCGCCGGGGACGGGGAGATGGTCATGCCCACGCCACCCCCTTACGTCGCGTGATGAGCAGCACGAACGCCGGCACCCCGATGAACGCGGTGATGATGCCGACGGGCAGTTCTCGCGGGTCGAAGACCGTGCGGGCGATGGTGTCGGCGACGACGAGAAACAGGGCGCCTGTGATGGCAACCAGGGGGAGCATCCGCCGGTGCCCTGGCCCGCTGAGTCCGCGAACGAGGTGCGGCAGGATGAGGCCGATGAACCCGATCGACCCGCTGACGGAGACCATGGCACCGGTCAGCAGGGCCACGCCGGTGAGCAGCATCCATCGGGTGCGATTGACGGAGATGCCGAGCGAGGCGGCGGCGGTGTCGCCGAAGGTGAAGGCGTCGAGCTTGGGCGCGGCGAGCACGAGGGCGGTGCCGACGACGGCGAGGGCGACGCCCGAGATGGCGACGCTGCTCCAGTCGCTGCCCGCGAGGGAGCCGAGCAGCCAGTTGAGGATCTCGCGGTAGGAGTCACCCTGCGACGACCAGAAGATCACAAACGACGTTGCGGCACCGGCGAGCTGGGCGATGGCGAGGCCGGCGAGAACGGCCCGGCCGGGCGTGACGGCCCCACCGATGCGGGCGATCGTGAGGGTGGCGATGAGGGCGAGCAGCGCCCCGGCGAACGCGGCGACGGGCAGGGCGAGTCCGACCCCGAGGATGAGCACCGCGACTGCGCCGAGGGATGCCCCCGACGAGAGCCCAAGCAGGTAGGGGTCGGCGAGGGGGTTGCGGGTGACGCTCTGCATGACCGCGCCGCTGAGGGCAAGCCCGGCGCCGACCGCCGCCGCCGTGAGGATGCGCGGCATGCGGAGCTGCCAGATGATCGCTTCGGTGAGCGGCGTAGCGGTGGACTCGACGGGAAGTCCGAGCCCGCGCCCGACGCTCGAGAAGACATCGGCGAGCGAGATATCGGCTGGCCCGATCGTGACCGCAATCGCGCACACAGCGATGAGCGCCGCGAGCGAGCCGACGATGATCGCGGCGATGCGACCGCCGCCGGAGCGCGGTGGACGAGGGACGGGCCGCGGAGAACCGGGCAGTCTCGTTGCCGAAGCGGTCGAGCTGGTCACGGGGTCACCATCCGAGCTCCTGCAGCTGGTCGATGATCGAGGCCACGGCATCAACATTGCGCGTTCCGGCCTCGGTCGCGGCGAACGGCACCACCACATAACGCTTCTGCCGCACGGCATCCAGAGCGGCCGTTGCGGGGTTCTCTTCGAGCGTGGCGATCTTGGAATCTGCCGTGTTCCAGGCGGAATCGACGAGCACGATGACGTCGGGGTTGGCCGCAATGACGGCCTCCCAGCTGAGCGAAGTCCAGGTGTCACGAACGTCGGCGGCCATGTTGCTGAGCCCCGCGGCCTTCATGATCATGGCGGGGGCTCCGATTCCGGCGCCGACGTAGGGGGTGGCGCGGCCGCTGGAGTACCAGACCGCGGTAGGCGAGCCTTCGGCGGGCGTGAGCGACTCGAGCTGTGCGCGCTGGTCGTCGACGAGCGCGGCGGCCGCGGCATCCGCATCAAAGATGGCACCGACCTCGCGAATCTCGTCGAAGACCGCATCGAAGGTGAGGGGGTCTGGCATGTACCCCTCGCCCTTGCACGCCGCGGGAGACACATAGGTGGCGATGCCGAGGTCGGTGAGGGCAGGGCGCTCGCCGACTCCCTCGGCGCTGAAGTTGGACTCCCATCCGGCATAGACCAGATCGGGGGCCAGGGCGAGCACGGCCTCGCGCCCGGGAACCTTGTCGCTGATGATGGTCGGTGCCGAATCGGCAGAATCCGGCAGGGGTCCGTCGAGGGCGGCTGTGCCGATGATGCGGTCGCCCAGCCCCAGCGCCAGCATCGTCTCGGTCGTCGATGATTTGATCGTGATGACTCGCTCGGGAGCGGCCTCGAAGGTCACGTCGGTTCCACAGTTGTCCACGGTCACCGGGTACCGCTCTGCTTCGGGGCGGGGGCTCGCGCTGGGCCCTGCGGTGCCCGTGCTGGCGGAGCATCCTGCCAGCAGCAGCAGCAGCAGAACGGCGGATGCTGCTGCCGCGGCGACGCGAAAACGGGCTGCGAATGTGAGCATGAGACCTCGATGGTGAGTCGGAGAACGGTGGGCGCGGGCGCGGCAGACGCGACAATCCGCTGGCGGGCTATGTGCCGCCACAACCCACTGCCCAAATCCCGGGCAGCTCACCCGGTCACAGCCGACCGGTGGTCTGGGGCAAGACTACGCCTATCCGTGTTTCGGATGCGTGACGATGCGGCATCGCCTCACGCCCGTCTAGGACCAGCGGGTCGCAAGCGCTCCTGTTGCAAGGCCCTGGGGTCGGGCTGCACCCGCGAGCGCATGGGCAACGGCCTCGACATCGTTCTCGAGCGCGCCAGCGGTCACGCGCACATGGGGCGTTGTGTCGCCGGCCTCGACCACGAAGGGACTGCCGGCGGCCACCCGGATGCCGTGAGCGGCCAGATGCACGATGGCGTCGCGTTCGTCGAGAACGGGCAGCCACAGGTTGATGCCGTCGGGCTGAGCGATGCTGATTCCGTGCGAGGCGAGCGCCACAACGAGGGCCGATTGGCGGCGGGCATAGACCCGGCGCGCTTCGGCGACATCCTCAATGGATTCGGGGTTGGAGAGCAGCTCATGGAGGATCGTCTGAAGCATGCGGCTGGTCCATCCCGGCCCGAGCATCCGTCTCGCAACGATGGGGTCGAGCAAGCGGGTCGGCCCGCCGAGCGCGGCGATGCGCAGGTCTGGCCCGTGCGATTTTGAGTAGCTGCGGATGTGCAGCACTCGGTCGGGGAGCCAGTGGCCGAGGCTCACGTCGGCGGCCGTGCTGATGTCGCCGGAGTGGTCGTCTTCTATGACGACGGTGTCGGCGGCGCGCTTGGTGACCTCCAACAGCTGGGCGAGGTCGCGGGCGCGGTCGACCGTCATCGAGGCGCCGGTGGGATTGTGGGCCCGAGGCTGCAGGATGACAGCGCTCGGGCCCCTGCGGAGTGCCGCCGCGAAGGCCTCTGGTTCGATGCCGTTGGCGTCGACGGGCACGGGGATGGGGGTGAGACCGAGCTGGTCGAGCAGGTCGAAGAACGGCGGAAAGCCGGGGCTTTCGACCACGACGCGGTCGCCGAATCGGGTGACGGCCTCGAGGCTGCGGGAGAGGGCATCCAGGGCTCCGTCGACAACCGTGATGTCTTCTACTGGATACGGCCACGAAGTGGAAAGCAGGGCGAGCAGCTCGGGGATGACGGGCACCTCGTGGTAGCTCGCCGTGACGGCGCGCTGCGAGACGCGGCCGAGCGCTGGGCCGAGGGCGGGCAGCAGTGCGGGGTCTGGGGTTCCCTTGGAGAGGTCGATACGAGCTGGTTGCTGCCGACCGGCCATCACCTTGCTTCGGGTCGGAAGCCAGTGCTGTGGCTGCTCAAGCACGAAGGTTCCGCTGCGACCGCGGGAGACGATGAGACCTGCTCCGGCAACGGCCTGCCAGGCGGCGCTAATGGTCGCAGGGCTCACTTCGAGCTGTGCTGCGAGGTCGCGCACGGTGGGCAGGCGGTCGCCGGGGGCCAGCCTTCCTGAGCCGATGAGGCGCCCGAGAGCGGCCGCGATGCCGGCGGGGCTGCGGTTCTCGATCTCAGCAACTATGGGGTGCATTTGCAATTCAGCTTGCCCGATCTCTTGCCGTCGGAGGGTTTGAACGTGAGGATGATTAACGCGTGCGTCACAAAGAGAAACAGAACAGAAATGTTCACGTCGAATAATAACAAAACCGAGACAGCGCAGTCCTGGTTTTCGACTCATCCGTTTCGGTGCCTGCGTGAACTGAACTGAGGCACTGGACCTTGTAGTGGAGGTTCCGATGACCGTAGTGCGTGCCGCCATCACCCAGACCACCTGGACGGGCGACAAAGAATCGATGATCCAGAAGCACGAGCAGTTCGCGCGAGATGCTGCTGCCGCGGGCGCTCAGATCATCTGCTTCCAAGAGCTTTTCTATGGGCCGTACTTCGGAATCACCGAAGACAAGAAGTACTACCGCTATGCCGAACCGGCCGACGGCCCAATCGTTCAGCGCTTCGCGGGGCTCGCGAAAGAACTGAACCTCGTGATGATCCTGCCGATCTATGAAGAGGACATGACGGGCGTCTACTACAACACCGCGGTCGTGGTGGATTCAGACGGCACGATTCTCGGCAAGTACCGCAAGCACCACATTCCCCACCTCGACCGGTTCTGGGAGAAGTTCTACTTTCGCCCCGGCAACATGGGCTACCCCGTCTTCGACACTGCCATTGGCAAGGTCGGCGTCTACATCTGTTACGACCGCCACTTTCCCGAGGGATGGCGCGAGCTCGGCCTTAACGGCGCTCATATGGTCTTCAACCCGAACGCCACCAAGCCGGGCCTCTCCAACCGCCTGTGGGAGGTCGAGGGCCCCTGCGCGGCTGTCGCCAACGGCTACTTCGTGCTGCAGCCCAACCGGGTGGGCCGCGAAGACAACGAATACGGCGAGCTGGCCGTCGATTTCTACGGAACAAGCCAGGTGATCGACCCGCGCGGCAACTTTGTGGGCGAGCGCGGCTCCGGCGAGCACGAGGAGATCATGATCCGCGATCTCGAACTCGACATGGTGCAGGAGATGCGAGACGACTGGCAGTTCTATCGCGACCGCCGCCCGGATTCCTACACGAGCATCCCCAAGCCGTAGCGACCGGCAGCCGACAAGACCGACAGCCAAATAGAGGAGACCAATGAAGACCCTCATCAAGAACGGAACCGTCGTGAATGCGACGGGCACAGCATCCGCCGACGTGCTGATCGACGGAGACTCGATCGCGGCCGTGCTCGCGCCCGGTTCCACGCTGCTCGGGTTCGACATCGAGCGCAACGTCGACACGGTGATCGACGCGACGGGCAAGTACGTGATTCCCGGCGGCATCGATGCGCACACCCACATGGAGATGCCCTTCGGCGGCACGCAGGCATCCGACACGTTCGAAACGGGCACCCGTGCTGCGGCGTGGGGTGGCACGACGAGCATCGTCGACTTCGTCGTGCAATACCCAGAGGAGCAGGTGCTCGACCGCTACCACGCGTGGCAGGAGAAAGCTGCGGGGAACTGCGCGATCGACTACGGCTTTCACCAGATCCTCTCGGATGTTCAGGATGCTTCGCTGACGGCGATGGATGAACTGATCGACGAGGGCGTCACGAGCTTCAAACTCTTCATGGCCTACAAGGGCGTGTTTCTCTCGGACGACGGCCAGATCTTGCGGGCGTTTCAGAAGGGTGCCGAGAACGGCGCGATGATGATGATGCACGCCGAGAATGGCGCCATCATCGACGTGCTCGTGAAGCAGGCGCTCGAGGCCGGCAACACGTCGCCGTACTACCACGGGCTCACTCGGCCGTGGCAGGCGGAGGAGGAGGCAACGCATCGGGCGATCATGATCGCCGACCTCACGGGGGCGCCGCTCTACGTTGTGCACGTGTCGGCGAAGCAGGCGGTCGAGCAGATCGCCGCAGCCCGCGACCGCGGCCTCAACGTGTTCGGCGAGACCTGCCCGCAGTACCTCTACCTGTCGCTCGAAGACCAGCTCGGGGCTCCCGGCTTCGAGGGGGCGAAGTGGGTGTGTTCCACCCCGCTGCGGTCGAAGCATGAGGGTCACCAGCACCACATGTGGCAGAGCCTGCGGACCAACGACATCCAGATGGTCTCCACGGACCATTGCCCGTTCTGCATGAAGGACCAGAAGGAGATGGGGGTCGGGGATTTCTCCAAGATCCCCAACGGCATCGGCTCGGTCGAGCACCGGATGGATCTCATGTATCAGGGCGTCGTGACCGGCCAGATCACTCTGCCGCGCTGGGTCGAGCTCACCTCGACGACACCCGCCCGCATGTTCGGCATGTACGGCAAGAAGGGCGTCATCCAGCCGGGTGCTGATGGCGACATTGTCGTCTACGACCCCAACGGTCACACGTCTATCGGGCTCGGAACCGACCCGTCCGGGGCGCCGACCGGGCGAACGCATCACATGAATATGGACTACTCCGCGTGGGAGGGCTACGAGATCGACGGCCATGTCGACACCGTGCTCTCGCGCGGCAAGGTCATCGTCGACGAGAGCGGATACATCGGCACCAAGGGTGACGGCCGGTACATCAAGCGCGGCCTGAGCCAGTACCTGATCTGAGAGGCGATCGATGGATTTTGGAGCAGTTCTGCAGACCAACCCGCCATCGGCGCGCACGGTGCAGTTGGCGAAGCTCGCCGAAGCCCACGGGTTCAGCCATGTGTGGACATTCGACTCTCACCTGCTGTGGCAGGAGCCCTATGTGATCTACAGCCGCATTCTCGCGGAGACCGACAAGGTGATCGTCGGACCGATGGTCACCAATCCGGCAACCCGCGACTGGACGGTGACGGCGTCGACCTACGCCACCCTCAACGAGATGTACGGCAACCGCACGATTTGCGGAATTGGGCGCGGTGACTCGGCCGTGCGCGTCACCAACGGTGCCCCCACCACTCTCAAAACCCTGCGGGAATCGATTCATGTGATTCGTGAGCTGGCCAACAGCAGGCCCGTCGAATACAACGGTGCGACCCTGCAGTTTCCGTGGAGCAAGGGTTCTCAGCTCGACGTGTGGGTGGCGGCCTACGGCCCCCTCGCGCTCAAGCTCACGGGAGAGGTTGGCGACGGCTTCATTCTGCAGATGGCTGACCTCGACGTGGCCGAGTGGATGATCGGCGCGGTTCGCAAGGCGGCCGCGGAAGCGGGGCGAGACCCCATGGCGGTCAAGTTCTGCGTCGCAGCCCCCATGTACATCGGCGATGACAGGGAGCACATGCGCGACCAGTGCCGCTGGTTCGGAGGCATGGTCGGCAACCATGTCGCCGACATCGTGGCGAAGTACGGCGAGAACTCGGCCGTGCCCAAGGCCCTCACCGACTACATCAAGGGCCGCGAGGGCTACGACTACAACGAGCACGGGAGAGCGGGCAACACGCACGCCGACTTCGTGCCCGACGAGATCGTGGAGCGGTTCTGCCTTCTCGGCACGGCATCCGACCACATCGAGAAGCTCACGTCCCTCGCGGAACTCGGGGTCGACCAGTTCGCCGGCTACCTGCAGCACGACAATAAAGAAGAAACGCTGCGGGTGTATGGCGATACCGTGATTCCGGCGATGTCTGAGCACATCGTGGCCAAGGCATGAGCGCGGGCGTCGCCGACACTCCGTCGCTGCGGCGGCGGCGCGGCGCGCCCATGCGGGAACTCGCGCGCTGGGGGGCCGGTGCGCTCGGCATCGCGGTGCTCATCATCGTGTGGGAGCTCTACAAGGCGCTCGGCCCGGCGGACGGACTCGTCATCGCAGGCGTGCGGGTTCTGCCACGCACAAGCGATCTAGCGATGCCCCATGTCTGGGACATGGTCGCGCGGTTGGGTGAGCCCGTTTCTCGTGCCGAGGGGGCCGAGCCGCTCTGGGTGGCTGTCGCCTCCGCCGCCCTCGTGACGCTCGGCATCGCCGCCGTGGGATGGCTCATGGGCCTCGTTGTGGGCCTCGTCCTTGCGCTCATCATGCAGCGCTGGCGGCTGGCCGAATGGGGTCTGCTGCCCTGGATCATCCTGAGCCAGACCATCCCGCTCATCGCCTTCGCCCCCGTCGTTCGAAGCTGGGGCTCGCGCATCGAGATCGGCGCTTTCGAGTGGCAGGACTGGATGTCGGTGGCCCTGATCGCCTCGTACCTCGCATTCTTTCCCATCGCCGTCGGGGCGCTCAAGGGGCTGCAGGCACCCGACACGATTCACCTCGAACTGATGCGGTCGTATGCGGTGGGCTGGTGGAAGACCCTCACGGCGCTGCGGCTCCCCGCCGCCGTGCCCTACCTGCTGCCGGCTCTGCGACTCGCGGCGGCGAACGCCGTCATCGGCGCGATCGTCGCCGAGGTCTCGACGGGCCTGCAGGGCGGCATCGGGCGCATCCTCATCCAATACGCCGGGCAGGCCAGCGGCGACCCGGCCAAGGCATGGGGTCCCATCTTCGGGGCCATCGTGCTGGGCCTCGCCGCCGCAGGATCAATTGCCCTGCTGGGGGCAATGCTCGGCCGATACAGAAGAGTGGAGGTCGGCGCATGACCGACGCGGTAGTCATATCAGGGGTCGATAAGACATTCGAGACCAAGGGCGGCCTGGTGCACGCGCTCGAGGCGATCGAGCTCACGGTGTCGGAGGGCGAGTTCGTCTCGCTCATCGGCCCGTCCGGGTGCGGCAAGTCAACTCTCATGCGGCTTATCGCCGACCTCGACCAGCCCACGACGGGCACGGTGCAGGTGTTCGGGCGCTCGGCTCGTGAGGCCCGCATCGCCCAGGACTACGGAATCGCCTTTCAGCAGGCCGGCCTGCTGCCCTGGCGCACAGTTGCCGAGAACATCGAGTTGCCCCTATCGCTCCACGGTGTGGGCAAGGCGGCGCGCGAGGCGCGGGTGAACGAACTCGTCAGGCTCGTGGGGCTCTCTGACTTTGCCGACCGCTACCCCGACCAGCTCTCGGGCGGGATGCAGCAGAGAGTGGCGATCGCGCGCTCCCTGGCGGAGAAGCCTCGGCTGCTGCTGATGGACGAGCCCTTTGGCGCTCTCGACGAAATGACCCGCGAGCATATGCAGTCGGAACTCGGCCGCATCTGCGCCGAAACGGGGGCGGCGGTCGTGTTCGTGACGCACTCGATTCCCGAGGCCGTGTTTCTCTCCGACCGCGTCGTAGTGATGTCGCCGCGGCCGGGCCGCGTCCAACAGATCGTTCCCATGCAACTGGCCGCGACATCCGACCGCCACGACGATATGCGCGAGGAAGCGGTCTTCTTTGAGATGATCACCGCCGTGCGCGAAGCGCTGCATCAGGGTTCACCCTCGATGGTGCGCGGGGTGGAGAACCGCTGATGGTAACGAGGGCGCAGGCGGCGCGGATGCAGACCACACGGGTCATCGCCCCCATCGTCGTGGGCGTTGTCGTGCTGGGGGCATGGCAGCTTGCCGTCACCTTCGGCGGCGTATCCGACTATCTGCTGCCCAGCCCCGCCGCGATCCTCGGGCAGGTCGCCGACTTTGGTGACTCGATGATCAGCGCCGGCATCATCACGGGTACCAACGCCCTCGTGGGGCTCGTTCTCGGATCGGTGTTCGGCATCCTGCTAGCCCTGTTGGCCGCGGCAACCCGGCTAATCGACCACATGGCCGCGCCCATCGTCGCGGCACTTGCCGTGATCCCCATCGTGGCGCTCGCGCCCGTGCTCAACACAATGTTCGGCGCCGACTCCCAGGTGGGGCGGCAGATCATCGCCTCACTCGCGGTGTTCGTGCCCGTCTTTATCAACACGCTGCGGGGGTTGCGTCAAACGCTGCCGGTGCACCGAGACCTCATGACCTCGTATGCGGCGACGCCGCGCCAAGTCATGACCACCGTTACCCTGCCGACCGCGCTGCCCTTCGTGTTCACGGGCATTCGCATCGGATCGTCCCTCGCCGTAATTTCCGCGCTCGTCGCCGAGTACTTCGGCGGACCGCGCGGAGGTCTCGGCGGCCTCATCTCCACCTCCGCGGCGTCGAGCGCCTACCCCCGGGCGTGGGCCTACGTGCTCGTCTCCATCATCATCGGGCTCGCCTTCTATCTCGTCACTCTCGCCGCTGAGAGGGTCGCGGTTCGCCGACGACTATGACCCCAGCGTCTTCGCCTCCGCCATCCGGGCGGGCCGCGAAGGTCGAACTGCACCATCCAGATGGCAACGAGAAAGGTAACGACATGAAACACAGCACCCGCCGCGTGGCATCCATTGCCGCAACGTCCCTCGCCGCAGCACTCGTGCTCTCGGCCTGTTCAGCATCCTCAGACGACGCGCCCGCCGACGACGACAGCCTCACCCCCGTCAAACTGCAGTTGCAGTGGCTGCCGCAGGGGCAGTTCGCCGGCTACTTTGCGGCCCTGGATCAGGGCTACTTCGAAGAGGCGGGCCTCGACGTCGAAATCATCCCCAGCGGTGGCGACATCGTGCCGCAGGATGCTCTCGCCAACGGCGACGTCGACTACGCGATCGCGTGGGTTCCCAAGGTGCTCGGCTCGATCGAGGCCGGCGCCAACGTGACCAACATCGCCCAGATCTTCCAGCGCTCCGGCACCCTGCAGGTGGCCTGGGCCGACTCCGGAATCGAGTCGGTTGCCGACTTCGAGGGCAAGAAGATCGGGTCATGGGGCTTCGGCAACGAGTGGGAGATCTTCGCCGCAATGGCGGAAGAAGGCCTCGACTCGACCACGGTGGAGATCATCACGCAGGACTTCAACATGAACGCCTTCCTTTCGGGCGACATCGACGCGGCCCAGGCCATGACCTACAACGAGTACGCGCAGCTGCTTGAGGCGATAGACCCCGAAACGGGCGAGCAGTACACGGAGGAGGACTTCACCGTCATCAGCTACGAAGACACCGTCGGGGCAATGCTCCAGGATGCGATTTGGGCCGATACCGAGCGCCTTGAGAACGACGAGGAGTACCAGGAGACCACGGTCGAGTTTCTCAAGGCCGTAATCAAGGGCTGGATCTTCGCCGCCGAGAACCCGGAAGACGCCGCAGTAATCGTGGCCGACAACGGATCCGACTGGGGAGCAAGCCACGAGCTGTGGATGGTCAACGAGACCAACAAGCTCATCTGGCCGGCCGCCAACGGCATCGGCTTCATCGACCAGGCGGCCTTCGACGCGACCGTCGCCGCGGCGCTCAGCGCCAAGAACGAGACGGGCGCAGCGCTCATCACCGAGGAGCCGCCGGCAACGGCGTGGACCAACGAATACATCGAGAAGGCCCTTGCCGAACTCGAAGAAGAAGGAATCGACATCAAGGGTGAAGGCTTCACCCCGATCGACGTAGAACTGCTCGAAGGCGGGGCATAGCCAAGCACATAACCACGGGCCGGGCGGCACCCACTGTGCCGCCCGGCCACCCACCCACTCGGCACATGCCGCCGAGTGAAAAGAAAGAAGCGCAGACACCGTGAAGAACCGAACCGCAACGTCGAACGAGAGCATTGTGGCCCTCGATCGCGCCCACGTGTTCCACTCCTGGTCTGCCCAGGGCAGCCTCAAGCCCCTCGTGATTACGGGGGGATCCGGCAGTCGGGCCTGGGACGACGAGGGTCGCACCTATCTGGACTTCTCCAGTCAGCTCATCAATCTCAACATCGGCCATCAGCATCCGGCCGTCATCGCCGCCATCGCAGAGCAGGCGGCGACCCTCGCTACCGTCGCCCCGTCGACGGCGAACCTCGCCAGAGGTCAGGCGGCCGAGCGCATTGTCGCGCGCGCGCCGGAGGGCTTCAACCGCATCTTCTTCACCAACGGCGGTGCGGATGCCAATGAAAACGCCATCCGCATGGCCCGACTCCACACGGGGCGAGACACCGTGCTCTCCACCTACCGCAGCTATCACGGCAACACGGGGGCGGCCATCGTGGCCACGGGCGATTGGCGGCGGATGCCCAATCAATATGCCAGAGGCCACGTGCATTTTTGGGGCCCATACCTCTATCGCTCCGAGTTTTGGGCGACAAGCCCCGAGCAGGAGAGCGAGCGGGCGCTTCGCCATCTGGAGCGCACGATTCAGGGCGAGGGGGCCCAAACGATCGCCGCAGTTCTGCTGGAGACCGTGCCGGGCACGGCGGGCATCCTGCCCCCTCCGCCCGGATACCTAGCCGGGGTTCGCGAGCTGTGCGACCGCTACGGCATCGTGCTCATCCTCGACGAGGTCATGGCCGGATTCGGGCGCACGGGCCGGTGGCTCGCCCTCGACGGATACGACGTCGTGCCCGACCTCATCACCTTCGCCAAGGGCGTCAACTCGGGCTATGTGCCCGTTGGTGGCGTAATCATTTCCGACCCGATCGCCGCAGACTTCGACGAGCAAGTCTTTCCCGGCGGGCTCACCTACAGCGGGCATCCGCTGGCGATGGGATCGATCATCGGAGCGCTCGACGCGATGGAGCGCGAGGGCATCGTCGATAACGCTGCCCGCATCGGAGCGGATGTGCTCGGGCCGGGGCTGTGCGCGCTCGCTGACAAGCATCCGATCATTGGGGAGGTCCGCGGAGAGGGAGTCTTCTGGGCGCTCGAACTGGTCTCTGACCGCGAAACCCGCGAGCCCGTTTCTGCCGCAGTGATGGGGCAGGTCAAATCGGAGCTCGTGTCGAGAAACCTGCTCACCATCACTCAGGACAACCGCATCCATGTGGTGCCGCCGTGCGTTGTCACTGACTCGGAAGTGGCCGAGGCGCTCGCCATCTACGACGAAGTTCTCGAGCTGTTTTGATGCAAACAAAGGAACCACTCATGACCGACATTCCCACCCTCAGCCACTGGATCGACGGCAGGGCCTTCGACGGAGAATCCCGCCGCACCGCTCCCGTCTATAACCCCGCCCGCGGCACGGTCTCCACGACCGTGCGCCTCGCGAGCACGGGCGACGTCGACACAGCCATCGCCGCGGCTTCTGCCGCCTTTAGCGCGTGGCGAGACACCTCTCTTGCTAAGCGTCAGAGCATCCTGTTCACCTTCCGGGAGCTTCTCAACGCGCGCAAATCAGAGCTTGCCGCCATCCTCACCTCTGAGCACGGCAAGGTGACCTCGGATGCTCTGGGCGAGATCGCGCGCGGCCTCGAGGTTGTGGAATTTGCCCTCGGAATGCCGCACCTGATGAAGGGCGACTACTCCGAGAATGTCTCCACGGGTGTCGACGTTTACACGCTGCGCCAGCCCATCGGGGTCGTGGGCATCATCAGCCCATTCAACTTTCCCGCGATGGTGCCGCTGTGGTTCTTTCCCATCGCGATCGCCGCGGGCAACACCGTGGTGCTCAAGCCGAGCGAGAAGGACCCATCGGCGGCGAACTGGATGGCGCAGCTGCTGGCAGAAGCCGGCCTGCCCGCAGGAGTCTTCAACGTCGTGCACGGCGATAAGGAGGCCGTCGATGCTCTGCTTGAGCACCCCGACGTCGCCTCCATTTCGTTCGTGGGGTCGACCCCCATCGCCCGCTACATCTATGAGACAGCGGCCAAGAACGGCAAGCGGGTCCAGGCGCTCGGCGGGGCCAAGAACCACATGCTCGTGCTGCCGGATGCTGACCTCGACCTGGCCGCCGACGCCGCCGTCAACGCGGGCTTCGGCTCAGCGGGCGAACGGTGCATGGCCATCAGCGTCGTGGTTGCGGTCGAGCCCGTTGCCGACGATCTGATCGAGAAGATCACCAGTCGCATGGCGGGGCTCACGGTCGGCGACGGAACCCGAAACTGCGACATGGGGCCGCTCATCACCGAGGCTCACCGCGACAAGGTCGCCTCGTACATTGAGGTCGCCGAGGCCGACGGAGCCCTTGTTGTCGTGGACGGACGCGGCATCGAGGTCGATGGCGACGCATCCGGATTCTGGCTCGGCCCTACCCTGTTCGACAAGGTCTCGCCGACCTCCGCCGTCTACAAAGACGAGATCTTCGGGCCCGTGCTGTCGATTGTGCGGGTGGGGTCGTATGAGGAAGGGCTCGACCTGATCAACGAGTCGCCGTACGGCAACGGAACCGCGATCTTCACCAACGACGGTGGCGCGGCTCGCCGCTTTCAGTACGAGGTACAGGTCGGCATGGTCGGCATCAACGTGCCGATCCCGGTGCCCGTTGGTTACCACTCGTTCGGCGGCTGGAAGCAGTCGCTGTTTGGCGACGCCAAGGCGTATGGGCCGGCCGGAGTCGCGTTCTTCACGCGCGAGAAGGCGGTCACCTCTCGGTGGCTTGACCCGTCGCACGGCGGCATCAACCTGGGGTTCCCGCAGCACGACTAGCGCCAGGCTTGGCCCCCAAACGGGGTTGATTAAGCCTCGACTTGGACGTACCGTGGCTAAACCGGTTTAGGCCAGAGGCGGTGGCGCAGCGTCGCCTCGCGGACGATTCCGGATGATGCCGGGCGCTCGACGAGGAGGCCGCGATGGTTAAGCAACGCGCCACGATCGATGACGTTGCTCGTGCCGCCGGGGTGAGCAAGTCGCTCGTCTCCTTCGCCCTGAACGGCAAACCGGGCGTCGCCCCACAGTCGAGGGACCGCATCCTGCGAGCCGCTGGCGAACTCGGCTGGGTTCCGAGCGTGCGCGCGCGTTCACTCACCACAGCCCGCGCCTATGCTCTCGGCCTTGTCATCGCCCGCGACCCCGCTGTGATTTCGGAGGACTCGTTCTTTCCGGCCTTCATCGCCGGCATCGAGGCCGCGCTTGCGCCGGTGGGGCAGGCCCTCGTGCTGAGCATGGTTCCCGACGAACGTGCCGAGCACGAGACCTATCGGCAGCTCGTTGCCCATGACCGGGTCGACGGCGTCATCCTCACCGACCTGCGGGAGTCAGACTCCCGCGTGCCCCTTCTGCGGGAGCTGGGGTTGCTCGCCGTCACCCTCGGTCATCCCCAGCAGCACTCCGAGTTCCCCGCCGTCTCTGTCGACGATGCGCCGGGCATCCGCGCCGCCGTCGATCACCTCGTGGATCTCGGCCACCGCCGCATCGCGCATGTCGCAGGATCGAGCGGGATGCTGCACGCCGCCCGCAGGTCGATGGCGTTCTCTGAGGCGCTGACCCTGCATGGCCTGCGCCCCGACCTCGTGGTCGAGGCGGATTTCACGGCCCAGGGCGGCGCCAAGGCGACCCGTGATCTGTTGGCGCTTGAGCATCCGCCGACAGCGATCGTCTACGCGAACGATCCCATGGCTCTCGCGGGGATGGGGGTCGCCCAGCGGCTCGGGCTGCGCGTGCCAGAAGACCTGTCGGTGACGGGGTTCGATGGGGGCGAGGCGGGGCGCCACAACTTTCCCGCCCTGACCACCGTGGTGACCTCGGTGCAGGAGTGGGGCGGAGCATCCGCCAGGGCCCTTCTTTCTCTGATCGCGGGCCTGGACGTGGCTGACAGTGAACTGGAACCCGCCCGGCTCGTCGTGCGCGAGTCAACCGCAAGCCCCGTTCAACACCGTGCCACTACGGCGCTTAGCGCCGAAAAGTCGATCGCCTAAAGCCCGTCACAATCGAAGGAGAGAACTGTGCAAAGAAGGACAGTTACAACCGCCGCCGTTGTCATGCTGGGGGCATTCGCTCTCACCGCCTGCAGCGGAGGAGGCGGTGGATCCGGCTCTAACGACAGCCGCGGCGACATCACCATCTGGTACTCGAACAACGAGCAGGAGGTGGCCTGGGGTAAGCAAATGGTCGAGGCCTGGAACGCCGACCATCCTGATGAGCAGATTAGGGGTCAGGAGATCCCCGCTGGCAAGAGCAGCGAGGAGGTTATCGGCGCGGCGATCACCGCAGGCAACGCGCCCTGCCTGATCTACAACACCGCTCCCTCTGCCGTTGGTCAGTTCGAAAAGCAGGGCGGCCTCGTGAGTCTCTCGGAGTTTGAGGATGGCGCCGAGTACATCGAGGAGCGTTCCGGAGAGCTCGCATCGCAGTACGAAAACGCCGACGGCGACTTCTTCCAGATGCCGTGGAAGTCGAATCCCGTGCAGATCTTCTACAACAAGGATCTGTTCACGGCGGCGGGGCTTGATGCCGAGAATCCGCCTTTGGCCACGTATGACGAGTTCCTCTCCACCGCCCGCACGCTGGTGTCGTCGGGAACCGTCGCGAACGCGATTTTGCCGGCGCCGACGAGCGAGTTCTTCCAAATGCAGTTCGACTTCTACCCGCTGTTTGCTGCGGCCACCGACGGCGAGCAGTTCGTGGAGGACGGCGAGGCGACCTTCGCCGACGCCGAGGGCTACGAGGCCAGCGACTTTTGGGCGACCCTCTACTCGGAGAAGTTGGCTTCTCAGGAGGCGCACCAGGGCGATGCCTTTGCCGACGGTGTCGCGGCAATGGCCATCGTCGGCCCGTGGGCGATCTCCGTCTATGAGGATGTGAACTGGGGTGCCGTGCCGGTGCCGACCAAGGACGGCATCCCCGCCGAGGAGACCTGGACGTTTGGCGACGCCAAGAACATCGGCCTCTATTCGGCGTGCGAGAACCGCGCGACAGCATGGGACGTGCTCAAGTTCTCGACGAGCGAGGAGCAGGATGGCCAGCTGCTGGAGCTGACGGGCCAGATGCCGCTGCGCGTTGACCTGCAGGAGGCGTTCCCCGACTACTTCGCCGCGAATCCGGAATACGCAACATTCGGTGACCAGGCCGCCCGAACCGTGGAGGTTCCCGCTGGGCCCAACACCGTGGAGATGATGCAGGCGTTCCGCGATGCCTGGTCGAAGTCGGTGATCTTTGGCGAGGAGGATGTGCAAACGGCGCTGGATGATGCTGCCGACAAGATCAACGAGATCGCCCAGAAGCAGTAACGCTATGACTCGCAGCGTTGCGCCGACCGCGTCGCCTCTCCCCCCGGGAGCAGGGGCGGCCGGGCCAGGGCCGGCGGCACCCGCCGCTTCCGACGGGCAGCCCCGTCGCAAGCGGCGGCTGCTCGGCCCCAACCCGTTTGGGCTCGTGCTGAGCGCGCCCTACCTGGTCTTTGTGGTGCTGGTATTCGCGTATCCGCTGATCTATTCGTTCTGGATCTCGTTCCACGACTTTTTCTTCGCCGCGCCCGGGGCCGAGGTCGACCGGCCGTTTGTGGGGTTCGAGAACTTCGCAACGGTGCTCAGCGACCCCGCAGTGCTGCAGTCGTTCCGCAACGTCGGGGTGTTTCTTCTCATCAACGTGCCGCTGACGGTGGTTCTGTCGCTGCTTTTGGCGACGGCACTCAACAAGATCGTGCACTTTAGAACGTTCTTGCGCGTGAGCTACTACGTCCCCTACGTCACAGCGAGCGTGGCGGTCGTGGCGGTCTGGATCTTTCTGTTCAATGGCAACGGGCTCGTCAACCAGATTCTGGGCCCGCTCGCCCCATCCCCGTCGTGGTTGATCAGTGAGACGTGGGCGATGCCCATCATCGCGTTGTTCGTCACGTGGAAGCAGCTGGGGTTCTACATCCTGCTCTACTTGGCCGCGTTGCAGGGCGTGCCCAAGGAGCTATACGAGTCGGCATCGACCGACGGCGCCGGACGGGTGCGCAGCTTCTTTTCGGTCACGGTTCCCGGGGTTCGCCCGGCGACGGTTCTGGTGCTTCTCGTCTCAACCGTCACGGGGGCGAACCTCTTCACGGAGCCCTACCTGCTCACTGGGGGCGGCGGCCCGAACGGGGCGTCGGCCTCTCCCGTTCTCATCATGTACCAGCGGGGACTTCAGCAGGGCCAGCCGGATGTTGCTGCCGCCATTGGAGTGATTTTGGTCATCCTGGTGCTCATCATCGCGTGGCTGCAGAACCGATTCGTAGGGGAGCGAGACTGATGTCTAAGTTTCAGACGGGGCTTCGAGGTTTTGTGCTGGCCGTCGGGGCATTCGCGTTTCTCTTTCCCTTTTATTACATGGTGATCGGCTCGCTGCAGGCCGAACCGGATCCCACTATCGCCGGGGCTTTTCCCCATCCCGACAACATCACGGTAGACAACTACGTGGCGATCAACGATCGCATCAGCCTGTGGACGGGGCTGGCGAACTCGGGCATTTTCACGATGGGGGTTCTCATCGGCACCATGGTGTTTGGTGTGCTCGCGGGTTATGCGCTCGCGCAGTTGCAGTGGAGGGGCCGTGGGGCAACGTTTGCGCTGGCGCTGCTGGTGCAGGTGGTGCCGTTTCAGCTGCTGATGATTCCCCTCTACGTGCTGATCGCCAGGGACTATGGACTGGCCGACACTCACATCGGAATGATTCTGCCGTTCCTCATCAACTCAACCGCGGTCATCATCTTCAGGCAGTACTTCTTGCAGTTGCCTAAGGAGCTCTTCGAGGCGGCGCGCATCGACGGCGCCGGTGAGCTCATGCTGCTGTGGCGCATCGCCCTTCCGCTCGTGCGGCCGGCCCTCGTCACGGTGGTGCTGCTCACGTTCATCGGCCCGTGGAACGAGTTCCTTTGGCCGTTCCTCATCACCAAGGATGCGAGCCTCCAGCCGCTTGCGGTGTCGCTCGCGAACTACATTTCGACCGTCGCGGCCTCCGCCGCGAACCCGTTTGGGGCGACTCTGGCCGGTGCCGTGGTCCTTGCCGCGCCCGTTGTCGTTTTGTTCATCGTGTTCCAGCGCTACTTCATCTCGACCGACATCGGGTCGGGTGTGAAAGGGTGACCATGACCACGTCCACGGCGCCCTTCCCTTACACGCTCACGAGGGTGGGAGTGATCATGACGCCGCGGCAGGGCGACCCTCTCGAGTCGGAGGGGGTGCTCAATCCCGCAACGGGATGGGCTGCGGGCGAGCTCTATTTGCTGCCTCGGCTTGTCGCGCAAGGCAATGTGAGCAGGGTCGGGATCGCGCGGGTAGTGGTTGAGGATGGCGCGCCCGTCGGCGTCGAACGCGAAGGGGTCGTGCTGGAGCCCGACCGCGGCTGGGAGAGGGGGGTCGCCAATGCGGGGGTCGAAGACCCCAGGATCACCTACATTCCCGCGCTCGATCTGCACGTCATGACATATGTGGCCTTCGGGCCGTTGGGCCCGCGAACTGCAATTGCGACCTCTCCGGATCTTCGCGCATGGACGAGGCTCGGCCCCGTCTTGTTCGAGTACGACGACGCGCTCGACACCGACCTCAACCTGTTCCACAACAAAGACACCGTGTTCTTTGCCGAGCCGGTCACAGCGCCCGACGGGGTCGAGAGTCTCGCGGTGCTGCACCGCCCCATGTGGAATCTCAGCGAGACGAAGCCCGGGGAGGGGGTTCGCCTGCCCGCGGGCATAACCGACCCGCGCCAGAGCATCTGGATCAGCTTCGTGCCCCTTGCTGCCGTGCTCGCCGACATCCGGGCCATTGTGCATTGGAGAGGCCACCGCATGCTCGCCGCGCCGGAGTTCGCCTTTGAACAACTCAAGATCGGCGGGGGCCCGCCACCTCTTCGCGTGCCGGAGGGATGGCTGATGCTGCACCACGGGGTCACCGGCACAATCGAGCACGCGTTCGGTCAGCAGCAGAACGTGAACTATGCGGTGGGCGGCATGATTCTCGATGCCGATGACCCGACGCGCATCGTGGCCCGCACGAGCGAGCCGCTGCTGGCACCGGAGACCGAAGATGAGCGCACCGGTGTTGTGCCCAATGTGGTCTTCCCCACCGCGATCGAGTTGATCGGTGACCAGTACTTCGTTTTCTACGGCATGGCCGACTCCAAAATTGGGGTCGCCCGTCTCGACAGGAGGGCCTCATAATGTTTCACTCCACCGCCATGGTTGCGGGTGCCGCACTCGTCGGCAGCCTCATAATCGCGCCGACGGCGTCGGCGCCCCCGGCATCCGCACTGCCCGAGGGGATCGCCCCGGCTGCGGCGCCCGGCGGGCAATCACTCACCAACCTCGCCCATCTCGACTTCTTGCTCGACGACGTAAGCCCCGAGGAGATCGCGGGCCACACGACCTATCGCCTCGCAGAAGAACCCGAGCTCACGATGCCGTGGACCTATGCGGATGCCCGCGACGGCGGCACGTTTGAACGCGTCGGAGGAGGCCCCCTCGACCCGGCCACCGGCTATTGGGGCCAGGGCGCCTACAACGCCGACGATGTATCGCGCGCCGCCGTGGTCTACCTGCGGCATTGGCAACAAACCGGCTCAGAAACGAGCAAAGAGCATGCCTACGAACTGCTGCGCTCGCTCGCCTACTTTCAGACAACCACGGGCCAGTTCGCGGGCAATGTGGTGCTCTGGATGCAGCCGGATGGCACCCTCAACCCCAGCCCCGAGCCCGTTGAGCTGCCCGACCCGTCGGATAGCGGCGACAGCTACTGGCTCGCCCGCACCCTCTGGGCGCTCGGCGAGGGCTACGCAGCCTTCGCCCCCGTCGACAGCGACTTCGCCGAGTTTTTGCAGCAGCGGCTCCAGCTCGGCGTCGAGGCCGTGGACCGCGAGGTGCTGGGCCAGTACGGCCAATACCTGATCGCCGATGGCGCAGAGGTGCCCGCTTGGCTCATCGCGGGAGGCGCGGATGCCTCTGCCGAGGCCATTCTCGGGCTCGCCGCCTATGTTTCGGCAGCGCCAGATGATGCCGCCGCACGCACGGCGCTCGAACAGCTCGCTGAGGGTGTCGCCGCCATGCGTGCAGGCGACATCACGACGTGGCCGTATGGGGCGATCCTTCCGTGGACGGAGTCACGATCGCTCTGGCACGCTTGGGGCTCGCAGATGCCGGCGGCGCTCGCCGAGGCATCCGTCGCCCTGGCTGATTCGCGGCTGCTCGCGCCGGCCATCGCCGACTCGACGGGCTTCACGACAACGTTGATAACGGCGGGAGGGCCAGATAACGCCTGGCTGCCCGCCCCCATCGACCAGGTTCAGATCGCCTACGGCGCAGATTCCCGGCTGCAGTCGCTGCTCGCGGTCGGCGACGCGGCACACGCTTCGGGGCTGCTCGACCTGGCCGGGTTCGTTGGTGCTTGGTACTTTGGCGCGAACCGCTCCGGCGCCCCGGTCTACAACCCCGAAACCGGCGTCACCTTTGATGGTGTGCAGCCCGACGGCACGGTGAACCGCAATTCGGGGGCAGAGAGCACGATCCACGGGCTGTTGTCGATGCTGGCGCTGGATGCTCACCCCACGGTCGCGGTGCGGGCGCAGTCCATCTCCACGATCGGTGAGCGTGACGGCCTTCGCGTTGTGGAGGCGGAGTCCGCGAGCACCACGACCGGCAGCGTCGTTACCCCGGAGTCAGCATGGACGGGCGAATCGCAGTTCAGCGGAGGCGCCTACCTGCGGCTTCTCCCCGGCCAATCGGCGACGATAGCACTGACGGATGCCGCCGCGGCCGCGCGCGGCGGGGGTCGCGGAGCACCCGGCGGGCCAGGAGCCCCCGGCAAAGGCTCCGACGACCAGGTCCTTGTGGAACCCGTCGTGAATCAGCCGACGGGGGCAACGGCCCGGTCTCAGTGGAAGGCCGGTGCCCCCACGATTGGAGTTCTCGCGCACGGGGTGGGGGCACAGGGCGTCACGGCTGCACCGGGTGCGCTCCTGCCGCAGCCGCTCAAGAAGTCCACGCCCGACGGCGGCGAGATCACCGTTCGGGCTCTCGCGGGCACCGTTGAACTCGACGCCCTTTTCGTTCGACCCGTCGTCGCGCGCGTTGTCTACACCGGTGGTACGGCATCCGCAGAGCTCGCCCACTCCAATGTGGACAGGCCCATCGCCACCACGATGGGCACCGAGGGCATCACGACAACGGTGCGGGTCTACGACGCGACCGGCAGCCTCGTCAAGCGAGTTGTTGCCCGCGGGAGTTCGAGCGTGCAACTGCCGCCGGGGGGTTTCGCGACCGCGACCACTGGATGATGTGGAGGTGCCTGTGGGGTTGCCGGGTCTGAGTGTGAGCCTGGTGCCAGCTGACCTACCGCGGTGTTGACTCACAGAGACATGAAACTGCGCCCGGTTCTGCTGCTCAGACGCTACCCCTATGTCATCGCCACGCTCCTGGTGGCGGCGACCGCGGGCGTCATACTGCTGACTCCGGCGGCTCCCTTCTCGCCGTGGCTGCTGGGAGGGTTCGCCATCGTGGTCGCGGCCCGATCGGCATGGCGCATGGTTCGAGAACTTCGTTCTGGCACCTTCGGGGTCGACATCCTCGCGGTCACCGCAATCTGCGCCGCTGTCGCGGTCGGTGAATACTGGGCGGCGCTGGTGATTGTGCTCATGCTCACGGGCGGAGAAGCGCTCGAGGACTACGCGGCGCACCGAGCCGAGCGTGACCTGCGTGCGCTGTTGTCGCGAGCACCGCAGACCGGGCATCGGTATGCCGACGACGACACGACTGTAGAGGTGCCGATTAACGAGATCGCGCCGGGAGACCGGATCATGGTGCGGCCCGGTGAGATCGTGCCCGTGGATGGGACGCTGGTCAGCGCGGAGGGATCGTTTGATGAGTCATCCATAACCGGTGAGAGCCTGCTCGTTGACAAGGTCGCGGGTGATGAGGTGCTCAGCGGCGGAGTCAACGGGGCCGCTGCCGTCATGGTTCAGGCGACGCGTGCGGCGAAGGACAGCCAGTATCAGCAGATCGTCACCCTGGTAGAAGCCGCCACCGCGAGCAAATCGCCGATCGTGCGACTCGCCGACCGCTACGCCATCCCCTTCACCCTTCTTGCCCTTGCGATCGCGGGGACAGCCTGGGCGGTCAGCGGCGATGCGGTTCGCTTCGCGGAGGTCTTGGTCGTCGCAACGCCCTGCCCGCTCATCATCGCTGCGCCTGTCGCCTTCATGGCCGGAATGAGTCGGGCCGCCCGCGACGGGGTGATCGTCAAGAGCAGTGCGACCCTGGAGACATTTCGCAGGGCAAAAACCTTCGCCTTCGATAAGACCGGCACCCTCACCCAAGGGGAGCCAAGCCTCGTAGAGGTGCGGCCAGAGGGGGAGACGGATGCTGACGAACTGCTGCGGTTTGCCGCCTCTGCCGAGCAGTTCTCGGCCCATGTGCTCGCGGCTGCTGTTCTCCGCGCCGCACGCGCTAAAGGCATCGAGCTATGGGGTTCACACCAGGTGGAGGAGTCGACGGCTCACGGCGTTACGGCCATGATCGACGGGCGCACGGTCGTGGTGGGCAAACGATCGTTCATCGCCGCAGCATGCAATACGGAGGTGGCAGCGACCCCTCTAGAAACCGGAGAAATGGCGGTCTATGTGGCCGTCGACGGGGTGCCCGCTGGTGCGCTGGTCTTCGCTGACCAGGTGCGGCAGAACGCGCGGTCGACGATCGCCAGCATCCGCTCGCAGGGCATCGGAACGGTCGTGATGCTCACGGGGGATGATCGCGCCACCGCTGAGCACGTCGGCACGGCGCTCGGCGTTGACGACATCCGTTCAAACTGCCTCCCGGCAGACAAGGTCACCGCGGTCGCCACGCTCACGGAGCGACCGGTGGTGATGGTCGGCGACGGGGTCAACGATGCGCCGGTTCTCGCCGCCGCCGACATCGGCATCGCAATGGGGGCGCGGGGGGCGACCGCCGCAAGCGAGTCGGCCGATGTCGTGCTGTTGCGCGACGATATCTCCGGCGTTGCCGCCGCTCTGTTGGTGGGGCGGGAGACCGTGCGGGTTGCCCTGCAGAGCATCTGGGTGGGGATGAGCCTCAGCATCGGTCTCATGTGTGTGGCCGCTGCCGGTCTCCTGCCAGCCATCGTCGGCGCGTGGCTGCAAGAAGCAGTGGATGTGATCTCGATTCTGTGGGCGCTGCGGGCCACGCGAGGCTCAGAATCGCCGGTAGCGGCGGCCACCGATGAGGGGGAGCAGATGCCGGATGAGAAGCAGCTCCCGCGTGGTCGATAGAATCGACGCTGTGACTGACGCGCGCGAGAGACTCATCGAATTCATCAAGGCCGATGCGGTCTTTCACGGGGACTTCACCCTGACGAGTGGCAAGAAGGCGAGCTACTACGTCGATCTGCGCAAGGTGAGTCTCGACCATCGGGTCGCGCCCCTGATCGGCCAGGTCATGCTCGACCTGATCGCCGACATCCCCGATGTTGTTGCGGTGGGTGGCATGACCATGGGGGCCGACCCCATCGCATCCGCAGTCCTGCACCAGGGCGCCGCTCGCGGAGCCGAGTACGACGCGTTCGTCGTGCGCAAGGAGCCCAAGGATCACGGCCGCGGTCGCCAGGTCGAGGGGCCGGATGTCTCGGGCAAGCGCGTCATCGTGCTCGAAGATACCTCCACGACGGGTGGCTCCCCCCTCGCCGCGATCGAGGCCCTTAAGAAGGTGGGCGCTGAGATCGCCGCCGTCGCCGTTGTTGTCGACCGCGACACGGGGGCCAAAGAGGTCATCGAGGCTGCGGGCTACCCGTACTACGCCGCCATTTCGCTTGCTGATCTGGGCCTAGAGAAGTAGCATTCCTCGTCTATGAGGCGCGACAGCTCCGAAGACGAACCCGTCGTCGATGACGGCGGCCTCGCCGAGCTGTTTGGCAGCGACAACTTTCGCGAATACGACGACAGCAATCCCTTCGTAGCGCCTCCAACAGACCACCCGACCGGCGTCGCAGAGTCTCATGCTCTGGATGCGGCGGGCACGGATGCGGCGGTTGCTCCGACTGCTGCTGCTCCTGCTGCTCCTGCTGCTCCGCCTGCTCCTGCTGCTCCGCCTGCAGCTGCTGCGCCCGCTGCGGCCTCGCGCTTCGAGGCTTCGGCTGCCTCGGCTGCCTCGGCTGCCACGACTGCCGCGCCAGCAATCCCCGCGGTCCGCGCCGCAGGCGCACGCCTCGCCGCCTGGTGGGCTCAGCGCTCCCGCGCCCAGCGGCAGACGATCACCGGCGCCTCCGCCGGAGCCGCCCTCGTTATCGTGTTCGTCGCTCTTTTTGCGGTCGGTTCGGCGATTGGGCGGGGAATCGGCCCGGATGCTGCGGCATCCGATGGGCAGGGCTCGCAAACGCTCGGCCCCGGATTCTATGCGTGGTCAGAGCTCAATGGCGGCGAGTGCCTCGAACCATTCGACTCGGTGTGGGCTGAGGAGTTCACGGTTGTCGAGTGTGGCGAGCCGCACACGGCCCAACTGCTGCACCGCGGAGAGGTTGGCCCCGAGGTTACGGTCTACCTCGACGCCGAGGGCTGGCAGGGTTTGGCGCCGACGCTGTGCGATGCCGAAACGCTGCTCGATTTTGACGCGGCTGCTGAGCTGAGCGACCTGACTTGGCAGCTGTCCTATGCGGGCGACGCCACGGAGTGGGCCAATGGCGACCGCGGGTACTCCTGCTTCGTCACACGCTCATCGGGCGACAAGCTCGACGCGTCTTTGTTGGCGAAGCAGTAGGGAGCAGAGCGCTCAGCTTTGCCGAAGCAGGTCGGCCACGCTCGTGAGAATCTCGTCCGGGCGGAACGGATACCGCACGATCTCGGCCTCGTCGCTGATCCCAGACATGACCAGAATCGTGTGCAGCCCCGCCTCGATGCCAGCAACGATATCGGTGTCCATGCGGTCACCGATCATTGCCGTCTTCTCGCTGTGTGCGCCGATCCTGTTCATCGCAGAGCGGAACATCATCGGGTTCGGCTTGCCGACCACATATGGTTCCATGCCGGTCGCTTTGGTGATGAGCGCGGCGACCGCACCCGTTGCGGGCAGCGGGCCCTCGGCGCTGGGGCCTGTGGCATCCGGATTGGTGCTGATGAACCGTGACCCCGAGCCGATGAGTCGAATCGCCTTGGTGATGGCATCGAACGAATAGGTACGAGTTTCGCCGAGCACGACGAAGTCGGGGTCGCGCTCGGTCATGATGAATCCGGCCTCGTGCATAGCCGTCGTGAGGCCGGCCTCGCCAATCACGTAGGCCTTGCCGCCGGGGCGCTGCTGCTTGAGAAAGTCGGCCGTGGCCATCGCCGACGTGTAGATCGCTTGCTCGGGAACGAGGAGTCCGGATGCCCGCAGCCGGGCTGCCAGGTCACGCTGCGTGAAAATCGAGTTGTTGGTGAGCACGAGAAACGGCGTTCCGCTCTCGGTCCACTCCGCGAGCAGTTCTGATGCCCCGGGGATCGGGTGATTCTCGTGGACGAGAACCCCGTCCATGTCGGTCAGCCAGTATTCGATCTCACTACGGTCTGCCATGACTCAATCCTAGAGGCGAAGCCTGGGGGCAGGTGCCGGGCTCCCGGCTGCCGCCGCCGCGCATCCCGCGCCGCCGCGCATCCCGCGCCGCCGCGCCGCCCCGCGCATTCGCGCCCGGGGAGAGGGAGTTCATGGAGAGGGGTGCGCGGACTACCCGCGTCTGGCGGCCCGCTGCGCGTCGAGCTGTGCGAGCTGGTCAGCGCCGACGCCGAGGATGCGCAGTCCCATGTGGGCGACCTGGGTCGCAATCTGCGCAGGGGAGGCGGGCACTCCAGGGTCCGCGACGGGGTACCACCGCGCGATATCGATGGTCACTCCCTGCACGCCGAGCACCGCCATCGGCAGGTTGTCGACCACGAAGACCCCCTCGGCAACGCCGCGCTCGATCGTGCTGGCCATGATGGCGAAGATTTCGCGTCGCTGCTCTCGCACCAGTTCGAGGTGCTCGGGGCTCAGCGAGGTGAGTTCGTAGTGCACCACCCGGGCGCGGGCGAGCTGCTCGACCTGGGCGAGCGCAAACATTCTGAGCCCGGCATATGTCTGCGCGAGCGGAGTCTCGCGTTCGGAAATCGCGGCGTAGAGCAGCTCGATAATGGCGCTGTGTCCATCGCGAATGATCGTGAAGAGGATCTCCTCTTTCGACGCGTAATGGGCGTAGACGGCACCCGCCGTAATGCCGGTGGCCGCCGCGATGTCACGAGTCGTCGTGCCGTGGAATCCTCGGGCCGCGAACAGCGCCGTCGATGCGTCGAGCAGGCGCTGGCGGGTGTTGGGCAGGCGCTTGCGCCGCACCGGAGGAACGGATGTCGTGGAGCCCAAACTAGACCGGATCTTTCTCGAGGTCGCGCACCAGGTGGAACTCGTTATCCCACAGCGCATAGATGAGCCAGGTCGGCAGGATGTACGACTCCTGCATGTAGTTCTCCTGCGATGCGCCGATCACCGAGTCGACGCCCTCTGCGGTCGGTTCGTGAAAGAGGTTGCGCCCGGCCCAGTAGGTGCCGCCAACGGCGACGGCCAGCACGCTCCCGACAACGATGGCTGCGACGACGCGTTTGCGCATGACAACTCCCCGTGTTCTCGTGGCGATCTGCCTCAGTCTGCCGTAGCCGCGCAAAAACCGAGGGTATTTCGACATGCTAGGGTTTCTACTCCTCGACGAGGATGCCGAGGTTGGCGGCGAGCACCGACGCGAGCTCCGCCAATTGGTACGAGTTGATCGTCGCGCCGCGCAGACCCTCTAGGCCGGTGATGCTGCGCAGTTCGAGAGAGCGGAGGTCCACGTCGGCGAGGGTGGCTCGGGTTACGTCGATGCCCGTGAGCTGGGTGTCGACGAACGCGACGCGCTTGACGGATGCCCCGCCGAGATCCAATTCGTCGATGGTGCAGTTGGTGAACAGCACGTCTTCGAGGCGGGCTCCTCGCAGGTTGACGAACCCCAACTTGCAGTGGCTGAAGTGCACGGAGCGCACGTCGGATTCGAAGAGTTCGGCGGAGCCGATGCGGGATGCGGTGATCTCTACGTCACGAAACCGGCTGCGGGCGGCGCTCAGAACGGGGGCGTTGAGCCGCTCGATGCGGGTGTCGAGGATGGATGCTCCGCGAAGTTCGGTGGAGTGCGCCGTGAGGTCGACAAGCTCGCATTCGCTGAATGTAATGCCCGCGAGATCGCGCTCGCTCAGGTCGGCCGAGGCGAAGCGCTCGCCCTCGTAGTTGTCGTGACTCTCGAGTGCCTCGGGGCCGCCGTCGGTGATATGGGCGAGCCGCAGCGCCGTGAGACGAGGGGCGAGGGGGCCAGGCTTCTTGCTCATGTGACTTTCTGCCGTAATGCGAAAGGTGCTGTGCCCGGGCAGCCCGGGCACAGCACCTCGCTGAGCTGTGGTGTGGTGTTGTGGTGGTTAGTCGGTGCCGAGGTCGAACGCGGCGCGGTCGAGGGCGACCTCCGCGTTGGTGTCAGCGCCGGCGCCGCCTGCGATCTCGTCGGACTCGCCCTGGGTGAGTTCACCCATGAGCTTGGCGGTCTCGCCAGAGACGATGCCCTGAGCGGCGTACTGCTCCAGGCGGGCGCGCGAATCGGCGATGTCGAGGTTGCGCATGGTCAGCTGGCCGATGCGGTCTTCTGGGCCGAAGGCAGCATCCGTCACGCGCTCCATGGAGAGCTTGTCGGGGTGGTAGCTGAGCGCGGGGCCCTCGGTGTTGAGCAGCGTGTAGTCGTCGCCGCGGCGAAGGCGCATCGTGACCGTGCCGGTGACGGCGGAGCCGACCCAGCGCACGATCGACTCGCGCAGCATGAGCGACTGCGGGTCGAGCCAGCGTCCCTCATACATGAGGCGACCGAGCTTGCGACCCTCGTTGTGGTAGCTGGCGACGGTGTCTTCGTTGTGGATCGCGTTGAGCAGGCGCTCGTAGGCGATGTGCAGCAGCGCCATGCCGGGGGCCTCGTACAGGCCGCGGCTCTTGGCCTCGATGATGCGGTTCTCGATCTGGTCGCTCGTGCCGAGGCCGTGGCGGCCACCGATCGCGTTCGCCTCGAGAACGAGCGCGACAGCATCCGTAAACTCCTGGCCGTTGATGGCGACGGGGCGCCCGGCCTCGAACGTGATCGATACGTCTTCTGCAGCGATCTGAACATCTTCGCGCCAGGACGCGACGCCCATGATGGGCTCAACGATCTCGAAGCCGGTGTCGAGCTGCTCAAGGCTCTTGGCCTCGTGCGTTGCGCCCCAGATGTTGGCGTCGGTGCTGTAGGCCTTCTCGGTGGAGGCGCGGTAGGGCAGGTCGTGCGCCTGCAGCCACTCGCTCATTTCCTTGCGGCCGCCGAGCTCCTCGACGAACTGCTGGTCGAGCCACGGCTTGTAGATGCGCAGGCGCGGGTTGGCGAGCAGGCCGTAGCGGTAGAACCGCTCGATGTCGTTGCCCTTATAGGTGGAGCCGTCGCCCCAGATGTCGACGCCGTCGTCTTTCATGGCGCGCACGAGCATGGTGCCCGTGACGGCGCGGCCGAGGGGAGTCGTGTTGAAGTAGGTCTTTCCGCCGCTGCGGATGTGGAACGCGCCACACTGAAGGGCGACAAGGCCCTCCTCGACGAGCGGTGCGCGGCAGTCGATGAGGCGCGCGATCTCGGCGCCGTACTCCTTGGCGCGGTCGGGAATGCCCTCGATGTCTGGTTCATCCGGCTGGCCGATGTCGGCGGTATAGGTGCAGGGGATGGCGCCCTTATCGCGCATCCAGGCAACAGCTACCGAGGTGTCAAGACCGCCCGAGAAGGCGATACCGACGCGCTCGCCGACGGGCAGGCTTGTGAGAACTTTCGACATGCTCTCAATCGTACGGGGTCGACGGGGCGTCAGTTACGGGCCACGATTGACGTGCCCATGAGTTCGCGACCGAAAGGACACCGGATGCGCGCGATCGTCATCTCGTCGACAGAAGGCGACGGCACCCTGGCGGTGGCAGGGGTCGATGAGCCCGAGATGCAGCCCGGTCACATTCGCATCAGAGTGGCCGCCGCCGCGATCAACCGTGCTGACGTGGCGCAGCGCCAGGGTAGCTATCCGTCGCCTCCCGGCTCGCCTGACTGGCCCGGCCTCGAGGTTTCGGGCATCGTCTCTGAGATCGCGCCGGACGTCACCGGGTTTGCCGTTGGTGATCGGGTGTGTGCCCTCCTCGCGGGCGGCGGGTACTCAGAGGAGGTCGTTGCGCCAGCCGCGCTCGCGCTCCACGTTCCCGATTCGCTGGACCTGCAGGATGCCGCGGCGCTGCCCGAGGCGATCGCGACGGTGTGGTCGAACGTCTTTATGAGCGCCCAGTTGCAGCCCGGCGAAACGCTGCTGGTTCACGGAGGTGGCAGCGGAATCGGCACCATGGCCATCCAACTCGCGAAGCTCTCGGGCGCGAGGGTTGCCGTGACGGCCGGTTCGGCAGAGAAACTGGCGCTGTGCGCCGAGTTGGGCGCCGATGTGCTCATCAACTACCGCACCGAGGATTTCGTCGAACGGGTCAAGGAGGAGTGGGGCGGCGCCGATGTGATCCTCGACATCATGGGCGGGTCGTATATGGCGCGCAACATCCAGGCGCTTGCGATGGATGGTCGCATCATGGTCATCGCGAATCAGAGTGGCGAAAACGCTGACGTCAACCCGTTCTTTCTCATGCGCAAGCGGGGACGTATCTGGGGCACCACCCTGCGCGCACGGCCGCTCGACCAGAAGACCGCGATCATGGACGAGATTCGCGCCACAGCCTGGCCCTGGGTCGAGTCGGGGCAGCTCGTCCCCGTCATCGATAGCCGGTTCTCGTTCGACGAGGCTGCCGCCGCTCATGCGCACCTCGAGTCGTCGGCCCACACGGGCAAGATCCTGCTGATTCCGTGATGCCCGCGCCGCGCTCTGGGCGAGCAAGCGGCACAGGGGCGGTACCGTCGAGGTGTGAATACCGCTAACCCCACGCACGAGTTTTCGACCAACGGCGTCGGGCCGTGGCAGGGGGAGTGGCCCACCGACGAGCGCTATGACCCTGAGCTGTTGAAGCACGGCGACACGCGCAACGTGATCGACCGCTACCGCTACTGGAGCATGGCGGCGATCGTCGCCGACCTCGATGAGCATCGGCATCCGTTCCATGTCGCCATCGAGAACTGGCAGCACGACATGAACATCGGGTCGATCGTGCGCAGCGCTAACGCGTTCGCCGCCGACACCGTGCACATCATCGGCCGCCGCCGCTGGAACAAGCGCGGCGCGATGGTCACCGACCGCTACCAGCACGTCGTGCACCATGCGGATGTTGCTGCGTTCGTCGAGTGGGCGCGCGCCGATGACATGCCGATTATTGCGATCGACAACGTGCCCGGCAGTGTGATCATCGAGACATTCGACCTGCCCGAGCGTTGCGTTCTGCTCTTCGGCCAGGAGGGGCCGGGCCTGTCGCCCGAGGCGATCGAGGCGGCGGATGCTGTGGTCGAGATTTCGCAGTTCGGCTCGACGCGGTCGATCAATGCGTCGGCGGCTGCGGCGGTCGCGATGCACGCGTGGGTTTTGCAGCACATTTCGTTCCCGGGCTGATTCCGCCCTGCGTACATAACGGACCGCGTACGTGACGCCCCGCGCACGTGACGGTCTAGGCGCGCAGTGCCGCCTCTGCCCAGGCGAGGGCGGCGTCTTCGCTCACCCCGAGTCGACGCACCAGGTCGGCGTAGTGTCGCGCCGCCTCCTGGACTTGCCGTTCAGCGGCGTCACCCCGAGCCGCAACGAAGGAACCCGCTCTGCCCCGCGTCTCGATGAGCCCAGCAGCCTCGAGTTCGCGGTAGCTGCGGGCAACGGTGTTGGGCGCGATTCCCAGGTCTTCGGCCAGCCGCCGCACGGTGGGCAGCTTTGCCCCTGCCGCGAGCTTGCCCGAGGTGATCTGAGTCAGGAGCTGCGCCCTCACCTGTTCGAATGGCGGCACGGCAGACCGCGGGTCGATGACGAGCATCATGCCAGCGCCTGTTGCGGCGGCAGTGTTGTCTCATCGGGCCAGAGGCGCCACTGCACGTGCCTCCGGGCATTTCCGAGCGAACTGTCGAGCGAGCTGATGACCATCCCCCAGGTGAACATCTGCATCACAATCAGGTTCGCCGATTCTGCTGGCTCGATGCCCCCAAGAATTCCGTAGACGGAGGCAATGACCGAAACCCAGCAGACGATGCTGACGAACTCTGCCAGGTTGAGAAGGGTGTCGGCTCGGAGGGCGTCATCCCAACGCAATTCGAGCGTCGTCGATGCGGGCTGCGGGCGAGTGAGTATCCGTCGGGTGAGGATCAGGTTTATCACCCAACTGCAGCAGGCGGCGATGATCAAAGGGATTGCTGGGCTGGTGAGGTAGGCCCGCCCGGCGGGTACGCCGACCAGGGCGAGCACGGTGCCGACGAGCCCCAAGAGAAGTGCCGCACCCAGCAGAATCGTGGGCGTCAGTCGTCGGCGTGTGTCGATGTAGTCCGCTGGCTGCGGAACCATGGAGCGAGCCAGTCGGGGGCTCTCGGGCGACTGGGTAAATAGGGAGTCTCGCAGCGTGACGATCACGGCGCCGAGCGTGAGTCCGAAAAACATCAGGGGGGTACCCAGGAGAATCGCCATCTGTCCTGTTCGCCAGGAGGGAAACATGAGGCAGAGCGCGGCTGTCACCGATATCCCGATCAATGCACCCATGAGACGGGCGACCGTCAGAGAACCGATGCGGCGCCGCACTGTGGGAGCGACGGCCGCGCTGTCGATGTCAAGGCCGGACCTGTGGGCGAACTCGACGACTGCCCGGTCCCATCTCTTGGGTCGGGCGGTCGTGGCGGACAGTACTCCAATGGTGACAAAGAGCACCGCGAGCCATGCCCAGCACAGGATTTCGTCGAAGTCCATGGCATCCTCTCGCCTCTCACAGTTTGTGCGAGTTCTGTATCAATGTAGCAATACATAACTCCGCTACGCAAGAGATTTAAAGCGGGCATGGCCAGCCGTGTCTGCCCGAGGCTACGCTGAGGCCGAGCAGTATCTGCGCGACCGTCCTTGAGGATTGGAGCAGGAATGCCGAATGGGGCAGACGAGCATGTTGTCATCATCGGGGCCGGGGTGGTGGGGTTGTGCACCGCCTGGTTTCTGCAGCAGCACGGTGCCAGGGTCACGGTGCTCGATCGGACCGGTGTTGCGGCGGGGGCGTCGTGGGGCAACGCGGGCTGGATTGCGCCAGCGCTGACCCTTCCGCTGCCCGACCCGGCCATTTTTCGCTATGGGCTGCGGGCGATCGTCGACCCCGCATCCCCCGTCTATGTTCCGCTCTCGGCCGACCGGCAGCTGCTGACTTTTCTGGCCGGGTTCGCGCTGAATTCGTTGCCGGCATCGATGTGCGGCCAACATGACGGTCTTCGCCGAGATCAACCGGTGGGGGCTCGACTCGTTCCGCGCGTCTGGCCGACGGCGGGGTCGAGGCCAAGGCCACGATCGCCGACCCCTTTTTGGCAGGCTTCACGAGCGAAGCAGAGCGGGGCGTGCTCGAGCACGAGTTCGCCGAAATCGAGAAGCGCGGCGGGCAAGTTGATTTCGCGCGCATCTCGGGCGATGAGCTCAGGCAGATCGAACCGTCCATCAGCGGCTCGGTGACCCACGGCATGCGCATCGCGGACCAGCGCTACATCAACCCGCCGCTCTATGTGGCGTCGCTCGCCGAGGCTGTGCAGGCGCGCGGGGGCGAGATCGTGTCGGATGCTGCGGTCACCGGTATCCGCGCCGACGACTCGGTCGTCATCGAGACGCAGGGTGCAGACGGTCGCCCAGGCGCGGATTTCACGGCCGACCATGTTGTCATCGCCACGGGCACGTGGCTCGGCAAGCTCGCCCGCCCGTTCGGGGTGAGGCAACTCGTGCAGGCCGGCCGTGGCTACAGCTTCAGCGTTCGCCCCGAGGTGGTGCCGACGCATCCGATCTATTTTCCGACGCAGCGGGTGGCGTGCACCCCGTTGGGCGATCGGCTGAGGGTGGGCGGAATGATGGAGTTTCGGCCAGCGGATGCTCCCGCCGATCCGCGTCGCATCCGCACGCTGGTCGACGCCGCTGGTCCGCTCTTCGACGGTGTCGATTGGGGCACGCGCGAGGACGAGTGGGTGGGGTCGCGACCCTGCACGCCGGATGGGTTGCCGCTCGTGGGTAGCACGCGCTCGCCGCGGGTGCATGTGGCCGGAGGTCACGGAATGTGGGGCGTGACGCTGGGCCCGCTGACGGGGCGCATACTCGCTGACCACATTGTGGGGCGGGGCGAGCATCCGCTGATGAGGGCGTTCGACCCGCTTCGGTAGCCGGGTTCGGCGAGGCCTCAGCAGCTAGCCGGCGAGGGCGACCGGTGTCGTAGGTAGCGTGCTCTAGGCGGCGAAGGCGAGCGGGGCAGCGAAGGCCCCGTCAAGGTCGTGGATGCGCGCAGCTCGAGCGTGCGGCGGTCGAGCGTGAGCACCGAGCGCTCGGGCACGCGGTGCCAGCCCTCGCGCTCCCAGCCGCTCGAGGCGACGGCGGTGTAATCGTCGGTGACCGTGTAGCTGAGCTCGTAATAGTCGGCTCCGAGAAATGCCGGGGCCTTGGCGGGGTCGTCCGCCACGATGATGAGCTCGTCCGGTGTGAGCAGGAGGGCGTTGATGCTGGCCTCGTCGGCGACATCGCCGAGTTGCTCGGCGACCGTGCGAACGGCGTCGACAACGGATGATCGGCGCATCTCCGACACGAGCGCGAGCAGGTAGCGCTCGCTGTCGGTCTCGCCCTGAAGGGTAGCCCGCAGGTCAGCGTCGATGAGGGGCTCGATTGCGGCCACCTCGCGAATCGAACCGTTGTGGGCGAACGAAAGGTTGCCGTGGATGAACGGGTGGGTGTTGCGCTCGGCTACGGCCAGGTCGAGGGTCGCCGCCCTGAGGTGAGCTATCGCGCTGGTCGTGCGGGTGCCCGAGAATGCCGCGGCATAGCGGGCACTCGAGTGAGCGGCCTCGGCGGCGATGGCGTGAGTGCGACCCGATGCGTTCTCGGCGGCAAGGCCCCAGCCGTCGGCGTGGAGGCCGGCCGACAGTGCCGTGAAGGCCTCGAAATCGGTGCCGAGGGCATCCGGAATCGTCGTCTCGGTGCGAGACACGAATCCCAGGAGGCGGCACATGTCTACAACCGTAAACAGCAGATGCGCCGAGCCCAAGCGGTCGTGTCACCCTTCGTAATGTTCGCGGGCATCGCAGAAGTCGTCCCCCAAAGGGGGGTAGGCGGTGTTAATTGCGGGGTGAATTGGGGTGAACCGACCGCGAGTGCATTTAAGCGTCAATACCGTGGGCACGCTATTAGTAACCGTTAAGCGGGGATTGCCGGTACCCACACGCATCCTCGTAGGTCGTTTCGCGCGCTCCCGCGACGGCCGCCGTCGAAAGTGTCTATGACCTTGCGTGCTCCCATGCTTCCGTTCCGCGCCGTTCGCCGTGGGCGCCACCGACTGCGCCGCTCACCCCTAGTCGCGGTGCTTGCCGCAACCCTCGTGCTGCTGCTCGGCGGTTCGACCGCCGTCGCAACGACGATGGGGGCCGCGCCGGCGGCCGCAGCCGGTGTTGCCGGTCTCAGCGTGACCAAGACGGTCGACGCGAAGACGGCGTTGGCTCCGGGCGAGGAGTTCACCTACACGGTCGACGTTGCGTGTGCAGACTCCGCCTGCCTCGACGTCGTGCTGACCGACACGATGCCGAGCGAGTTCCTCGGCTTCGAGTTCGTCGGGGCTCCTGTTGTCACGACGAGCACCGTGCCGACGACGGTTGCGCTCACGGGGTGCACGACGGCCGTGACGGCGGCCTGCGTGCTCACCGCAACGGTGACGCAGGCGATCGATGGAGACACGGGTGTGATCCCCGCTGGTGACGGCTTCGTTCTGATGTTCACGCTCAAGGTTCCGCAAAACCTCACCCCCGCGTGGCAGAACAACGGCGCCCCCATCACCAATACGGCGACGGCAACGGCCAGCAACGCGGCGCCCACATCCGACGATGCCGTCGTGACCGTGACGGTTGCCGTCGACGTTGACCTCGGGATCACCAAGACCTGGCTGCCGGCCTCACAGCAGTTCCAGCCCGGTGTGCAGTCCACGATGACGCTGACCACCCGCAACACTTCGAATGTTCCCGCCGAGTCGCTGGCTATTCAGGACCCGCAGGTCGCAGATGCAAACTCTGCCACGCTGCCGACCTCAAACCCGTTCCGCCTGGTCGACTTCGCGGGCTTCGGTGCCGTGACGATGCCGCAGGGTGCCGACCGCGTTCAGGTCGATGCCTACGTGCTCGACGGTGGTGTGTGGGTCTGGAAGTCGGGAACACCAGCGGCGACGGCGACCCTGCCCGTCGGTGTAACAGCGCCGAATGTGGCCGGTCTGCGATTCAGCTTCACGGATGCTGCGGGTGATGCAACGATCGCCGCCAACGGTGTGAGCGGCAGCGTCGCGGTCACCGTCGCCCAGCGCGCGACCAACCGCGAGGGTGGAGCTAGCCTCGTGCTCGGAGCCAGCGCGAATAACGTCGCCGAGGCAACCGTTGTGGTTCCCGGAGAGACGCCAGAGGTCAAAAAAGCTGAAGCGCCCTACGTGATCGGTGGACTCAATGTGCTGGTGACAGCGTCGAAGTCGATCACGCCAGCGAACATCCCTGCCGGAGGCAAGGCCGCGGCCGCGATCAGCGCTCGCAATGATTCGAACGGCCCGCTCACGAGCCTGACGCTTTCTGACGTCGACTTCTTCACTGCTGACGTCCTCTTCGGCGGCTTCGACTCCGCTCCCGTCTGGCCCGGTGGGGCGACCGCGGCATCCGTCATCTGGCATGTCGGAGGCGCTGCCCAGGCACCCGTCGCGTTCGCATCCGCCGCCACCCCTGTCGCTCCTGCCGGTGTCATTACGGGCTTTGAACTCGTGTTCACCGGTCAGATCGCGGTGGGTGCCACGGCAGGGGCCGACTTCACGATCGCACCGACCCCGGCGTTCGTGCCCACGGCAGCGGCTTCGCCGAAGCCGCTCACCAACATCGTGACAGCCAAGGCCGTCAACCCCGCTGGCGATAAGTCCGCGACGGATGATGCTCCGCTCAACGTCTACTTTCCCGAGATCGACCTGAGCATCGAGAAGGAGATCAAGCCGTCGGGAGCGATCCCCGTCGGCGGCACCGTTGTGGTGCAGCTCTCCGGCGTCACCTCGGGCGATTCGAAGTATGTAGCCCCCAACAAGATCGTCATCACCGACGCGGCGACGGGTGAGGCTGACGACTTCTGGGAGGCGTTCAGCCCCACGGCCATCGCGCCGACCCAGGTGCCTAAGGGCTCGACGCTGCTCGTCGAGTACAGGGACGCAACGGGATGGCACTCGCTGGTGACAATGGATGCGACGGCTGAAGCCAAGCTGTTGGAGCACACGATCGGCGCGGCACTCGTGCCGACCATCGTCGGACTCCGCTACACGTTCGTTTCGGTGGGCGCCGACTTCGCTCAGGCCACGGCGGTTGCCCCGAATGCCGTCTTCCAGGCAAACTCGACGCTGCGCACTTCGGGTAGCCCCGTTGCTCCCGTCGTGCCCGGAGTCACGTACAACAACCTCGCCATCGCGCAGGCCCACGGCCTAGCGGGTGGCACCACGCCGGTTGCGAGTCCTGAGAAGCCGGGAGACGCCGACGTAACCGTCGTACCGAACCCCGGCGCCGGCGTGCTCTACGCCGACAAGAAGTGGCGCACGATCGGCGGATCTGACCTTACGACCCTCGTCGCGCAGTCGGGCAACGACGCCGTGACCCGCCTTTCGTGGGGTGTTCCCGTTTCAGGATTCTCCTCGGTCACCATCAGCGATCCCGCTGGCAACGAGGCAAACCCTGGCTCGACCACCTTCCAGGCGTTCGACCTCAAGCGCATCCAGTCACGATCTGCAAATCCCACCACAACAATGCAGGAACCGCTTCTGCAGTGGGACAGCGTCAGCACCATCGAGCTCTTCTACGGCGGTGTCTGGAACGTCGTCGCACCGCCCGCCGGATCGTGGATGAACACCGCAGGGTTCAAGGGCTACAGCCTGACGCCGACCGAAGTTGCCGCCTCCACGGGTGTGCGCATCACGGTGATCCCCAACGACGCTGCCCGTACCGCAGCGACAACAGACCCGCTCCGGGCGCTGCCTGGTTCGGGTATCGCGACCGGAACCGCCGACGCCTCTCGCCACTTCGACCTCGACTGGACCCTGCGCAACACCGTTCGAGACACGACGTCGACGAAGTGGGCCACGGGAACCACGACCTTCAACCTGGGGGCAGCAGACAAGGGCTCGCTGCGCAACACCGTCAGCATCGACGGAACCCGCTTCATCGGTTCTCCTGCACAGGGCACGGCTCACGACGACATCACGCTGACCGACTTTCCCCCGAACGTGGGTCTGGAGGTAACGACAAGCAAGCCCAAGCTCGTGATCCCCAACCCGGGTGACGTCGACACGACGATCTACCCGACGGTGGATATCGCGCTCGTCGCCGAAAGCACGGCGCTGTCCCGCGCATCCTTCCTGCGGGTGACCGCCGGCACGGAGTGCGGGCCGACAATGCCCGGATGCCGCACGTCGGCAACCGACCACGACGCCAACCCGTTCGCGGGGGCGACATACAGTGCGACGAGCCCGTTCGAGCGTCTCGACATCACCAAGCTCACGTTCACGGTTCCCGCAGCCGAGGTCAGCAAGAACCACTCGATGGTCACGCTGTGGCTGCGCGCGGCCGACGGCACCCTAACGACGGCGGTTCACACGATCACTGCCGCAGAGTTGCTCACCGCAGCCCAGTTGCAGGACGTGGTCGGCGTTAGCGTCGTCTACCAGGCGAGCAGCCCGGCCACCGACGGCGGATCGATCGTCAACGGCTCCGACTACTCGATGGTCTTCGGTACCCAGCTTCGGGAGACGCTGCGCGGCGGAGGAACGACAGACTTCGTCGTTCCCACGTCGCTCGATGGCTTCGGCTACGCCCAGAGCTACGACCCCGTCCTGCGCCCAACAGGCGCCGACTCGATGCCGATCGCGGCCGATTCAGCACCGGTCGCGCTCGTCAGCGGAGAGCTCGATGTCATGGCGGGCAAGGCCATCACCCCGGTCAGCGTCATCGAGCGCGACCGTGCGACCACTCCCGTGACGGTGACGCTGTCAGCCAACGACGGCGCCTCGACCGCGGCAACGCACGAGGTCGTCATCACCGATACCGACTCCCGTTTCTGGAACGCCGTGCAGCTCTCTTCGCTGGACACGGTCACCAAGCCGGACGGCTCCGACCGCGTTCGGGTGGATGTTCAGCTCGGCACATCAACGTGGGTGCAGGGCGCGGCAGGTGCCACCGCGACGCTGCCGACCGTGACGCTCGCTGATGTCACGGGCATCCGCTTCATCTTCGACCGTGCCGATGGCGGGCTGTTCTCGACCACGGCGCTGCCCGCCGACTGGGCCGCATCCGCTGCCTTCGTCGTTGACCTCCGCAGCGAGCTTCGTGATGGAGGCGCCATTGCGTTCCCGTCGAGCGTGCCCAACGAGATCGATGTCGAATCGCGCCGCACCGAGACCGTGCAGCTCTTCACCCCCGCAACGGACGATGCGGCAGCATCCTTTGCCCTGGAAACGGGAGCCTTTTCGCTTGACGTGTCGAAGACACCAGCGGGCAACGTGCACACCTACCGGGCCGGGGATGTCGTCACGTGGACGATCCAGTTCAGCAACACGGGCAGCGGCTTCCTTCCCATCACCACTGTGACCGACACCCTGCCGGCGCACTTCCTGTTCACGGGCGACGAGCCGGTCTACACCACGTCGGCGGGTGGCCTCCTGACCACAACGCCAACGCTCGACACATCATCCGGAAACCTGGTCTTCACCTGGCCGGCCGGCAACACGAGAATGGCGCCGGGCGAGATATTCACGATCACCCTCGACACCACGATCGAGCACGGGGCGCCAACCCCCACCACCAACCGCGTTGTGGTTGACACCGGCAGCGCCCTCGCGGCATGCACCAACGTCTCGGGTAACGGCCAAGGCAACATCTTGGGCCTGCCGGCCAACCAGTGTGGAACCACCAACTACGCCCAGATCATTCAGGGTGCCAACATCTCGGCGACCAAGAGTGTGCGGGGCGAGATCGACGGCACGCTCGTGACCGGGGCCGTCAACACGGTCAACGCCACGCGCACCTGCCTCTCCGACGCCGACGGCTTCTTCCGTAACCCGTGTGCCGCCAACACGGTCGTCGGCGCGACCGACGAGTGGAAGCTCACCGCGCTCAACAGTGGAACGGAGTCCGTGACCGCGCTCACGATCGTCGACCCGCTGCCCACCGCTGGCGACCGCATGCTCGACCAGGGCGGTCCCCGCGACTCAGCGTGGCGCCCCGTCTTCGACGAGTCGTTCGGCCTGAGCTTCACCGGAATGCCGGCGGGTGCTACGGCCAGCTGGCACGTCAGCACCGACTCCGCAGTGTGTGTCGGCACCGGCCCGAGCTCCGCGTGGGGCACCGACAGCACGTGTGCCGCAAACACCTGGGTTCCCGAGTCAACGTTCTCGGGAGACTGGGCGGATGTCACGGGCATCCGGGTGGTCTACGACTTCACCGGAACCGCGACGGGACTCCTCGAACCGGGTGCCGGCGTGACCTTGCTGATGCGCACGATCAACGAGCCCGTCACCGCTGCCGACGCGAGCCTCGCTCCCGTCACAGCCCCCGTAGGATCCCCCGTTGCGTGGAACCAGATGGGAACAACCGCCACGTTCGTGACGAGCCCGGCCATGCGCCGTGCCCCCGCGAAGGTCGGTGTGACCCTCGCCTCCGGTCCGCTCAGCGTGACCAAGGTCGTTGATGGAGATGCGGCGGCCCACGCCCCCGCATCCTTCGACGTGAACGTGTCGTGTGAGGTTGGCGGGGTTCCCGTGAACCTCGGATCGGCCGCAGTACTCACGCTTGACGCATCGAACTCCCTCACGAACCGCATCGACGGCATCCCGCTCGGCGCGGAGTGCACGGTCGCTGAGGCTGGGGCTCTCGGCGCCTACAACGAGACGATGCGAACGGGTGACGTGACGGTGCTCACGATCGACACCGCAGCATCCGCCGCCGACGCTGTTCCCGCTGCGCAGACCGCGACCATCACCAATACCTACGAGTGGGGAAGCCTCGCGATCAACAAGATCGCGAACAAGGCCTTCGCCGCTATCGGTGAAGACGTGACCTACACGATCACCGTCACCAACACGGGCGAGCGCACGGCGGTTGCACAGACTGTCAGCGACACGTTGCCCGAGTCGGCCAGGGTCGTCTCGACGAGTCCCGTCGCAGCACAGAGCGGAACCGAACTCGAGTGGGACATCGCCTCGCTCGCGCCCGGTGACAGCACGTCGTTCACGGTGGTCGTTCAGTACGACGGAGTCGGCACGCGCGTCAATAGCGCGTCGGTGACCGTGCCGCCCGGCCCGTGGCTGCCCGTCACACCGGCAGACCCATGCGGCGACGACCCCACCGCGTCGTGCGTGAGTGTGAGCGTGCTCGCCCTCACCGTGACAGGAGTCTCAGGCCTCGACTTCGCGCTCATGCTCGGACTCGTGCTTCTGATCGTCGGTGCTCTCATCGCAATCGCCCAGAGAGGCAGGATGCGCACGGCGTAACGGTATTACCTGGCGGATCGCGAAGCGCGATCCGTCAGGTGCCTATGGCCCCCACACTGGCTACACTCGGGAGAATATGTCCGAGATATACTCCACGCCTCGAGTGCCACGCAACGTCGTGCATCGTGCGCGAATCTCGCAGCGAATCGACACGGCAACCGGCCTCGTCATAGTGCGAGGGGTCGCCGGTACCGGCAAAACCGTCGCGGCTGCCGACTGGGCAACGACCCGAAACCCCGACGCCGCGCCAGGCGTCTGGCTCAGCGTGCAAGCCGACACTGCGACGCAAGAAGCCTTCTGGCGCGCAGTGCTTCTCCTGTGCGCCGACGCCAGCATCATCGGCCCATCCGATCAGCTACATACGCTGCTCTCCACCTCAGTCGCGCATCCGCGGATGCTGCGCCACCACATCATCCGGGGGCTGGCGCAGCACGCCACACCGTTGGTGCTCGTGGTCGACAACGCACACCTGTGCGAAGCCGTCGTCGTCGAGGACATCATCGCAATTGTGGAGGCCAGCCCCCTCATCACGGTGGTCGCCATCACGGCCGAGCGTGGCACCTTCGACAGCAACTGGGTCGAACTCTCCCTCGAACCGACGCTCATCCGCAACCGAGATCTGCTCTTCACTCCCGCCGAAACTGCGGAACTGCTCGTAGCACTCGATGTCGCCGACCCCGATGGCAGTGTGGCCGAGGCCCTCCGCACGAGCTCAGGCGGGCTCGCCGTTGTGGCCAAGGGTGTCGTGCGAGCGCTTCAGCGTGAGGGTAGCGCGATCGATGCTGACGCGGTGCATCGGCGGGTCGGGCTCGGCGGCCACGGGGTGTTCAACGAGTTGTGGGGCGGCGACCAGGCGAGCGACCGTGACGTGTACCACCTGGTCACCCTCTCGATCGCGGAGACCCTCACCGAGGAAATCGCGCAACGCCTTACGGGCAGCGACTCGATGGGGGAGATTCTGGACTTTCTCGCGGCCGCAGGGATGGGCTCGTGGACGGACGGTCACGACGGCCAAGAATTTCGGTTCGAAACACGGATGCGTGACAGCCTTCGCCGCGAACTAGAGGCGCGCGCACCGGAGGAATACAACCGCGTGCGCGGCATTCTCATGCGGTGCGAGTTCGACCGCGAACACTATTCCGCTGCACTAGGCCATGCCGTTGCGCTCGAAGAATTCGACCTGGCCACCGACATCATCATCCGCGCATATAGCCCCGTATTGCACCGCCATCGGGCGGAGACCATCGCCCACCTCTCTGCGTTGTCCCGCCGCACTCTTGCCCGCCAGCCCCTCCTTGCGATGACGCTCGCCCTTGCCTACAACGCGCAGCAGGGCCAAAGGATGCGCGCACTCGAGATGTTCGCCATAGCTCTCACCGCCGTGCGCACAAGTGCTCGGAATTCAGACCCCGTGCGACGCGCTGTGCTGCAGAGCGCCGAGAACGCGGCGTTGCGCATCTCCGGAACACCAGAAAAGTCTCTCGCGGCTGCAGAGCGCACCGCCCGCCTGCTCGATGAGCTCACGCTCGACGAGCGCGACCGGCTCGAGCCGTTCTTCGGCACTTTGTTTCCGCAGGTTGGCCTCTCGTTCTTCTATGGGGGCGAAGAGGAACGTGCCCTGGAGTTTTTCGAGGCGGCCCGTGCGCTGCGGCCGGGAAGCACCGACTCCGGATATCTGCATGGGCTCGCCCTCAGCGCCGGAACCAACGCGCTTCACGGCAATATGGATGAAGCCCAGCGCTGCGTCGACCAGGCCAGGCGCGAGGTGTGGCCAGATGGCATCGACGCCGACTACACCGGGGCTCTCTACCAAGTCGCAGAGGCGATGCTGAGCATCGAGAATGGCGACTACTCGGAGGCGTTGGCGAGGGTCGAGCTCATGGCCCCGCATCTGGACACGATCGAGCACTGGCCCCTGTTCATGTACGTGCAGTCCGCGGCGATGCTCGGCCTGGGTCGCCCCCTCGAGGCGGCTACCGTGCTCGAGCGGGCCCTCAGAAGAGGCGCCCGCCCGCAGATAACACCCGTCACCCGCCGGCGGCTAGACGCTGTGCTGTCGCTGCTGTTGCTCGCAGCGGGGCATCCGCGCCGAGCGTCGGCAGTGCTCAAACGGCATGATGCGAACGACCCGACCATCTCCAGGGCACTCGCGCGCGCTCACCTGGTTGACGGCAACCCGCAGGCGGCCCGTGCTGCCCTCGTGAACGCCCCAGAATGGTCGCCGAGAACACAGGCAGAGACCCTGCTGCTGCGGGCAACCGCGGCCTTCCAACTCGATGAGCACGCGCTCGCCCTCGATCACTTTGAACGTGCAGTGCTGCTGCTCAACGACCGCGGCCTGCGGCATCCGTTCGCCCTGTTGCCCGCTGCCACCCGCCGGGATCTGCTGTGTCTCGCCCGCGACAGCGGCAGGCTGGCCGACTATGAGCAGCTTCTCGCCGACCTCGACAGCCTGCCCGCCCTCCTTCCGGCGGCGGAGCAGGCGATCAGCCTCACCGATCGCGAAGTCATCGTGCTTGCGGCCCTCAGACGCACCGCCAGCACGGCGGAGATCGCCGCCGAACTCTTCGTCTCGGTCAACACCATCAAGAGCCAGTTGCGCAGCATCTATCGCAAGCTCGGCGTGAACTCGCGAGACGATGCGCTCCAGGCAGCCAGCCGACTAGGCCTTTACGACCGGTAGACTTGCACTATTCCCACCCGTTTCTCCTCTCTCTAATTAAGAAGGATGTCTGCTGCATGCCCGCAATCGTGCTGATCGGTGCCCAATGGGGCGATGAAGGCAAGGGCAAGGCCACCGACCTGCTCGGAGACCGTGTCGATTACGTCGTCAAGTTCAACGGCGGCAACAACGCCGGCCACACCGTTGTTATCGGCAACGAAAAGTATGCGCTGCACCTGCTGCCCTCCGGCATCCTGTCGCCCGGCGTCGTGCCCGTCATCGCCAACGGCGTCGTTGTCGATATCGAGGTGCTGTTCGAGGAGCTCGACGCCCTCGCCGCCCGCGGAGTCGACGTGTCTCGCCTTCGTGTGAGCGCCAACGCTCACGTGATCACGCGCTACCACCGCACGCTCGACAAGGTCACGGAACGCTTTCTCGGCAAGCGTCAGATCGGCACCACCGGTCGCGGAATCGGCCCGACGTATGCCGACAAGATCAACCGCGTCGGCATCCGCATTCAAGACCTCTTCGACGAGAACATCCTGCGTCAGAAGGTCGAAGGCGCGCTCGTCACCAAGAACCACCTGCTCGTCAAGATCTACAACCGTCGCGCCATCACGGTCGACGAGATCGTCGACGACCTGCTGCAGTATGTGGAGCGCCTGCGCCCCATGGTCGACGACACGGCCCTCGTGCTCACGCGCGCCCTCGACGACGGCAAGACCGTGCTGTTCGAGGCAGGCCAGGCCACGATGCTGGATGTTGACCACGGCACATACCCGTTCGTCACGTCGTCCAACGCCACGTCGGGCGGTGCTGCGACGGGTTCCGGAGTGGCACCGAACCGCTTCGAGCGCGTGATCGGCGTCGTCAAGGCCTACACGACCCGCGTCGGTTCGGGCCCGTTCCCCACGGAGCTGTTCGACGAGAGCGGCGACTTCTTGCGCAACAACGGAGGCGAGTTCGGCACGACGACGGGTCGCCCCCGTCGCTGTGGTTGGTACGACGCCCCCATCGCCCGCTACTCGGCCCGCATCAACGGTGTGACCGACTTCGTCCTCACCAAGCTTGATGTGCTCACGGGCCTCAAGGAGATCCCCGTCTGTGTCGCGTACGACGTCGACGGTGTTCGCGTGGACGAGATGCCCGTCTCGCAGACGGACTTTCACCACGCTGTGCCCATCTACGAGAACTTCCCCGGATGGGACGAGGACATCACGGGCGCCCGCGAGTTCTCCGACCTGCCGCAGGCGGCGCAGGACTACGTGCTCGCCCTTGAGGCGATCAGCGGATCCCGCATCTCGGCGATTGGTGTTGGCCCCGGGCGCGACGCGATTGTCGTGCGCCACGACCTGCTCGGCTAGCTAGACGACGGTAAAGCCCTCGGGTAGGCGCTCCCGGCCCGTGAGGGCGAGCACCAGTTCGACTCCCGAGCCTCGGTGCACGGCCGTCTGAGCCAGCAGGCTCACGGTCATTGCCAGAGCATCCTTGGGCGGCGTGAAGTCAGAGCCGATGGCGCGGGCGAGGTCGATCGAATGAACGACGAGTTCGACGACGCGGGTGCGTAGGTACTCGTCGAGCAGAATGCCCATGCCGCCGATCGAGACGAGGCGGTCTGATGGCTGCTCGCTAATGAGCACCTTGGTGCGGTTGATGGCGTCGCGAACCTGGCCGACAGGGTCGGCCCCGAGCCACGCGCCGGCTTCGACACCGCGTTGCTCGATCGACGTGTGGTCGGTGAACTGCTCGAGGACCTCGTTGTAGTAGTGCTCGGCCGAGGGAATCGTGGCCGAACCCGGCTCATCCTGGCCCAGGTACGTCTCGACCGTGAGAATCGCGCGGGCGGTGTGGCCGGCAAGAGACCGCACCGTCCAGGAGCCGAGTCCGTGGGACTCCCACTGGTCGGGCGCGACCTCGGCGAGCAGGCCGAGAAAGGCATCGGCAGAGGCATTAAAGAGTGCAGTGTTACTCACGAGTCCCATGGTGTCACTTCTCGTGCCAGACTGCATGTCGTGACCACGGCCCGTCCCCCTCTATCTGTGCTTAACGGGCGGTTTGTTACGCTCGAGCCCCTCACTGACAATCACCTGCCAGAACTGTTTGAGGCGATCGCGCATCCTCAGGTCTTCGCGGGCGGATACGGCGGCGGCCCCGCAGGCTTGCCAGCTACCCTCACCGAATTCTGCGCTTTTGCGCGGGCGTATTACCCCTTCGGGGCGGGCAACCCTTACGCAATTCGGCTGCGGGGCGGAGCGCACGATGGCGTGCTGGTGGGCACCTCAACTCTCGGCGACTTTGAACTGGCAGACGAAGCGGCCCACATCGGCTGGACGGCCTACGATCCGCGGGTCTGGGGCACAGCGGTCAACCCCGAGGCCAAGCTCCTGCTGCTCGGGCTCGCGTTCGATAGCGGGTTCGGTCGGGTCAAGATTCAGGCGGATGCCGCCAACGAGCGGTCCCGCGCCGCCATTCTCCGCCTCGGCGCCACCCTCGAGGGCATTCTGCGGCACGAACGTCGCCGGGCGGATGGCTCGTGGCGTGACACGGCGATCTACTCGATCCTCGTGGAAGAGTGGCCCGAGGTGCGGCAGGCCTTGGAGGCGCGGATCGCGGCACAGGGTGAGCGTCCCGTGCTGTATCGCGGCGTGCCGTGATCGCGGAGATGGGCGGTTCGGGAGAGGGTTTGAATCCCGAGCAGCTGTTTGCCACGGATATTCGGCCGGCTACCTGAGCTCCTTACATGCGGCTGGAAGGGAACTGGGCATCAACACGAAGGACGCCTCAAGGGTGAGGGCTTCGCGATCGCCGTGGAACTCGACATGTGAAACTCACCCTCGTCGACTGAACCCGGAGGACTGGTCCAGACTCAGCGGCGGGCGATGAAGAACGCGGCTGACTCCTGGGCGATCCGCAGATCCTGCTCCGGGTGGGCGCCGCTGACGCCGATTCCGCCCAGGGAGCCGTCGGCGCCCAGCGGGACTCCGCCGGGCAGCGTTGTTACGCGGAATGCGAGTTGGTCGTCAATGTGGCGCAGTAGCTCGGGGTAGTCGTCTTTGAGCCTGCCGAGTGAGTCGCTGGGGCGCTTGAACGTGGCGGCCGTCTGGGCTTTGGCGTTGGCGACACCGAGCGTGAACCAACTGGCACCGTCCATGCGGGCGGAGCACACTAGCCTGCCATGCTCGTCAGCAATCGAGACGCTCCCGCGTAGCCCGGCGGCCTCGGCAAGGCGCATCGCCTCATCGAGTGTGGCCCGCGCAGCCCCCAGAGTGATTGTCATGACGATGCCCTTCCCCTTTCCCCGCCGGGTCAAAACCGAACTGTGCAGCGACGTGGTGTTCGGAAGCGGGCCGCACATTCCGGGATCCGGGGCTCGCCGTAGTAAGTGCTGTGCTGACTGTAGCGGCCACTCTGTCGAGGTACAAGCATTCTGTCCATGTGCATTCCGGACGCAGAACAGGCGTTCCGCATAATGAGACGGCTGGTTTGTCCGGCCCGCGGATGGCACCGCATGATTGCGACCGCGGTGCATTGTCTCCTTAAGGGAGCTCTCGATCCCGCCTTGGCTCAGAGCAGAGTCAAGCTAGTCCCTTGCCTACGCGGCACAAAGGAGCAAACTATGAAGATTTTCCGTCCAGCTCTCGCGGTCGTCGCCGGAGCGTTGTTGGTGCTCACCGGATGCAGCGGCGGTGCCGCTGGTGGTGGCGCCCAGGACAGCGACATCACCACGACGTCGTGGGGGGCCCAAGTGCTCGAGCGCGGTGAACCGCAGGAGGGTGGCAGCCTCACCTACGGTCTGGGCGCCGTTGTCGAGTCGCTCGACCCCGCCGGCTCCGCCGTGAGTGGCAACATGATCATGCGAGAGATTTACGGGGTGCTCTTTTCCTACGACGACGAAGAGCGCAACATCCGCCCCGATATGGCTGAATCGATCGACAGCGAAGACGGTGGAGTCACCTGGACTCTCAAGATCAAGCCCGGGTTCACCTTCACGGATGGCAACCCCTACGACGCTGAGGCGGTCAAGTCCCACTTCGAGCGCATCGCGGCTGAGGGTTCGCTCTCGCGCTCCGCGCAAGACATGCGTCAGATTGCCTCGATGGAGGTCCAGGACGCGCAAACCCTGTTCATCACCCTCAAGGAGGCATGGACCGGGTTCCCCGACGTGCTCGTCGGCGCCTACCCGGGTGGCCCCGCTATGGTTCCCTCGCCCGCCGCAGTCGAGCAGTTCGGTGATGCCATCGCAACGAACCCCGTGGGAGCAGGGCCGTTCAAGCTCGAGTCCTTCCAGCCTGGTGGCGACGTCGTGCTGGTGAAAAACCCCGACTACGCGGGTGAGGATCAGCCGCACCTCGACGAGCTCGTGTTCGTTACGGCGACGGACACTCAGTCGCGCATCTCCGCGGGACTAGCCGGTGACATCGACATCGCCCGTGCACAGTCTGCGGTCGACCTCCAGACAGCGGCAGACGGCGGACTCACAATGCTCACGCAGCCGGACTCTGCGTACTACAACCTCGTTCTCAACCTTTCGGCCCCGCCGTTCGATGATGAGCGTATGCGGCGTGCCTTGGCTTATGGCATCGACCAGCAGGGTCTCAACGCGGCGGTGTTCGAGGGTAAGCACGACATCATGTCCGGTTTGATGCTCAGCACGAGCCCGTTCTTCGTTGACACCGACTGGCCGACCTACGATGTCGACAAGGCGAAGGAACTAGTTGAGGAATACACGGCCGACACCGGAAACCCCGCGGAATTCACCCTGACTACGACCAGCCCGCCCGAGTTCCAGCAGCAGGCGGCAGTCCTCCAGCAGATGCTCGCCGACGCTGGCATCGAGATGTCGATCAACGTGAGTGACCAGCCCACCATGGTCTCTGAGGCACGATCCGGAAACTTCCAGGCACAGCACCGTTACATCGAAATCATCGATGTGAACTACGCCCGCACTGCGTTCTACAGCACCTCGGGCGGCAACAACGGGCTCAAGGGCGATCCGACGGTCGACCGCGTCCTCGACGAGATGCGTACGGCGCCTGACGACGAAATCAAGGGCCTCTATGAGGAGTTGCAGCAGGGGCTGACCGACTGGATGCCGCAGATCCCTCTGGTGGCAGTAAAGAATGGAGTCTTCGTCAGCGACCGAGTGGGCGGCTACCCGGGCAACCTGATCGGCCTCCCCGAGCCCGACTTCCGTTTCGTCTGGGCCCGTTCGGAGTAAAGAACGCCCATGAGCACCGGTGTCGCGATCTTGTCGCGGAGTCACCCGGCACGCTTCTGACAGGTGCTCGGGCACTTCCCGATGGGGGTAGCCGTCGCAACTGCTGTTACTGCGACGGTTACCCCCGTCGGGATCGCCGTGAAAGCGCGGATGGTCGCTTTGCAATTCCGAAAGGTTCATCATGCATAACCACGGGCTCGGGTCCTGGATGGGCAAGCGACGGTTGAAGTCGCCACACAAGACTGCACTCGTGTGGGACGAGGGCAAGACGATCACGTATGCCCAGCTAGCAGACCTGGTCGACGATGTGGCCTCAACGCTCGCCAGCTGCGGTATCGGCAAGGGTGCCAGGGTTGCGTATCTGGGCGAAAATTCTCCGGCATTTATGGCCACGCTCCTGGGCGCGGTGCAGCTGGGCGGGGTGTTCGTGCCCGTCAATACGCGTCTCGCCGCTCCAGAGATTGAGTACATTCTGACCAACTCCGGTGCCCGAGTTCTCATCCACGACGCCGAGTTCACCGAAAGACTGTCTGGCGTCATCGATGCGGTCCCGCATGTGATCACGACGAATCCTGAGGGCCTGGACGTCCCCGTCTCTGCCCGCGGTGCTGGACGGCCCGACACGTCCGTCACTCTTGATGACCCTGCCGTAATCCTTTACACCTCCGGGACGACGGGCAAGCCGAAGGGTGCAATTCTCACGCACGGCAATCTCACGTGGGCTTCGCTGAACGCCATCGTGGACTACGACATCGTCTCCACGGACGTGGCCCTGATGATCTCGCCTCTGTTCCACGTTGCTTCTCTGGGAATGGGGGCACTGCCGATAATCATGAAGGGGGGGACACTGATTCTCGAGAAGCGGTTCGAACCGGGGCATGCCCTTGCCCTCATCCAGCGGTATGGCGTCTCGATGCTTGCTGGCGTCCCCACCACCTACCAGATGCTCTGCGATCACCCCGATTGGGCGACGACAGATGTCTCTACAATGCGAAAGCTGACGTGCGGAGGCTCGGCGGTTCCGGCGCGAATACTTAACGCCTACGAGGAGCGAGGCCTGTCGTTCTCGCAGGGCTATGGAATGACTGAGACATCGCCCGGGGTGTCATCGTTGGCGGCGGAGCGTACCCGGGATAAACAGGGCAGCGTCGGGGTGCCGCACTTCTTCACCGATGTGCGCATAGTTGACGAGGATGGCCATCAGGTGCCGCCGGGCACTGTGGGCGAGATCGAGATTCGCGGGCCCAATGTCTTCGCCGGATACCACGGTCTGCCCGCCGAGACTGCGGCCGCATTTGCCGAGGGGGATTGGTTCCGGTCCGGGGACCTCGGCCGCTTCGACGATGACGGGTTCCTTCATATCTCCGATCGACTGAAGGACATGATCATCTCGGGTGGCGAGAACATCTACCCGGCTGAGATCGAAAACCTCATCAATGACATCGACGGGGTAACCGGCGCCGCCGTCATCGGGGTGCCGCACGAGCGGTGGGGCGAGGTTCCCTGGGCCGTGGTGACGGTTCGGGATGACACGACCCTCGACCGGGAGTCGGTGCGATCCCATCTCGATGGCAGGCTGGCCCGCTACAAGCTTCCTGCCAACGTCGTCGTTGTTGAAGAACTGCCGCGCACAGCGAGTGGAAAGATCCGCAAGGCGGACCTCCGCACGCGGTTCGCCGGATCCAACGGCTGACGCTTCCGCGTCGCCCTGCTTGCCCAGGCGGCAACATTTTCGAACAAGGTCCGTCTAAGAACCAAATCACAGTGTGGAGAACCCATGGCATCTGTATCCCTACCGCGCACGATTTTCGATGCCGACCACGATGACTTCCGTCATATGGTGCGTCGTTTCGTGGACCAGGAAGTTGTGCCCCACTTGGAGGAGTGGGAAGGCTTGGGTCAAGTGGATCGTGACCTCTTTCGCAAGGCCGGCGCAACAGGAATGTTGGGGATGTCCGCGCCCGAACGCTTCGGGGGCGGCGGAGTGGATGACTTCCGCTTCAATGCGATCTTCATCGAAGAGCTGGCCTGTGTCGGTGCATCTGCAGTGGTGATGGCGTTGTGCGGCTTCAACGACCTCGTTGCACCGTATTTCATCGCCTTCGGAAGCGACGAGCAGAACGACCGCCTGCTGGCTCCCATGATCGCTGGCGAGAAGGTGGGCGCAATTGCACTTACCGAGCCCGGCACGGGTTCTGACCTGGCCGCGATCACCACTACCGCGCGCCCCGACGGTGACCATTTCGTTCTTAACGGAGCCAAGACGTTCATCTCCAACGGCATGCTCGCCGACGTCGTCGTCGTCGCCGCCCGGACGGACCCGGAGGCCGGGCGTGCGGGAATCAGTCTGTTGTGTGTCGAGACGGACTCACCCGGCTTTTCCCGCAACGGTCCTCTGAAGAAGATTGGCCTGGGTGCCCAAGACACCGCTGAGCTGTTTTTCGACGACGTGCGCGTGCCCCGTGAAAATGTTCTCGGCTCGGAGGGCGAGGGGTGGGTGCAGATGCGTAAGAACCTCTCCGCAGAGCGCCTCCATATCGCGGTCACGTCGATGGCTCGGATGCGAGCGACTTTCGAACAGGCTCTCGCATACGCCTCGGATCGCCGCGCGTTCGGCCAGCGGATCGCCGACTTTCAGGCGAATCGCTTTTATCTCGCCGAGCTCGCAACCGAGATTGAGATCACCCAGGTCTTTGTCGATCGCTGCATCCAGGACGCCTCCTCGCACAAGCTCGACGAGGTCACCGCCGCGATGGCTAAGTGGTGGACCACCGAATTGCATCAGCGGGTCATTCAACGAGCCCTTCAGCTTCACGGCGGCTATGGCTTCATGAAGGAGTACCCGGTGGCGCACGACTATATGGATTCGCGCGTGAACACGATTTTCGGCGGCACGACCGAAATCATGAAAGAGATCATCGGGCGTCGGCTCACCCGCGCGGACTGACGTCGCAGGCTGCATGGCGGCAACCGGAGCGGGGTCCGACGATTCGCACGAGGTATCATCGCGAACATGGAACTCCGCGAGCTGCGATGGTTCATTACGCTCGCGGAAACCGAGCATGTCACTAGTGCGGCAGCGCAGCTACACATCAGTCAGCCCACCCTGTCGAGAGCTTTGACGCGTCTCGAGAAGCAGCTTGGCGTGCGTTTGTTTGATCGGCGTCGCAATCGACTCCAGTTGAACAAGTACGGAGAGATCTTTCTCGCGCACGCCATTCGCGCTCTGAGCGAAATCTCACAGGCAGAGGATCGCATCACGACGCTGGTGGATCCAGACCGGGGTGTCATCACCCTCGGTTTCGTTGAGTCCTTCGGCAACTGGCTCGTTCCGCGCATGGTCAACAGATATCGCGAGGTTGCGCCCGGCACGTCGTTCGAACTCTTCGGAGGTGCAGCTGACGCGGTGGTTGATGGAGTTCGAAAGGGCAGATTCGATATCGGGCTGGTCTCTCCGCGACCAGCGGCCGACGACCTTCAGTGGATGCCGATCGGCAGACAGTCGCTCCGCGTGGCGGCGCCCCCAGGACATCGATTTCATGGACGCGATTCGGTCGCGCTCGAAGATTTCGCGGATGACCCGATGGTGACGTTGCGGGTGGGCTACGGGCTTCGGACCGTCATCGATGGCCTCTTCCGCGACGCCGCGATCACTCAACGGATCGCGATCGAGACGACCGAGCTGTCAACATTGAGTGCTCTCGTCGGCGCGGGAGTGGGTGTTGCAATCGTGCCGGAGCCTCCCCTTGAGTTGCAACCGACGCCGCACAGCCTCCCCATGCTGGTTCCCGAAGCGCATCGCGAGTATGGCGCGATCGCTCGTCAGTTTGGCCCAGTCGGCAGTGCGGCGCACCGCTTTCTCGCCACGCTCAGGGCGGATGTCGCAAACTCTGATATGTATGCCGTCACCCCTGCGGGCGGCACGCCCGGTTCCTGAGCGCTCGACCAGTCGGCAACTCAACCCGACACGCGAGGTTATGCGCTCAACGCATAATGTCGCGGAAAATCGGTCACTGGACTGCTGACGCATTGGCACACATCATGGATGAGGCAGTGATCACCGCGGACTCAGCGTGAGAAGAAACCAGTGTCCAAACAGGCTGCCTGCGCCAGCCGTCCAGTCGTGGACTGTCCTGCCAACATCCGTTATCCAACTGCGAAGGAAACGCCCTTGTGAAGGACAACACACCCTCGATCACGGAGGCCCTCGCCACGCATTGGGCGACACTTCGCTTCGAGGACATTCCGCCCGTCGAAGTGCGACGGGTGAAGGCCAACATCCTCGACACCCTTGCGGTGGCTCTTGCGGGAGTGTCCACCGAAGAGTCCGAGCGTGTTCGGGGAGCCCTGCACGGCATGCAGGAAGTTGATTTTGGAAGCCGGGTCTGGGGAACGTCGGGTCGTTTGACGCCAGCTCACGCCGCTTTCGCCAACGGCACGGCTGCGCACGCCCGGGACTTTGATGACGGCGGAGGTCCGGGGCATGCCGGGGCCACGGTGCTTCCCGCCGCGATTGCTGTCGCGGAACACGTCGGGGCGAGCGGCCGGGACTTGATCGCCGCAACGATCGCGGGATATGACATCAGCTATCGACTGCTGCAGGGGCTGGGCGGCTTCGCTGCTGTAACGGACCGTGGCTGGCACTCGACGGGCACGATGGGCAGCTTCGCGGCGGCCGCAGCATCGTCGAAGGTGTTGGGCCTGGACCCATCTCGTTTTAGTGATGCGCTTGGCATCGCGGGATCGTTTACGGGCGGCATCTGGGCCTTCATCGATGATGGGGCGTGGACGAAGCGGATTCATCCAGGCAAGGCCGGAGAAGCAGGCGTCGACGCCGCCTTTCTCGCCAGGGCGGGCATCACCGGACCCCATCGCGTGTTCGAGGCGGAGTGGGGTGGAATTTACGCCACCTATAACGGCGGGGTCAGTTACCCCGAACGGGTGCTCGACCGCCTGGGTATCGACTTCAACGTCGAGACCGCCTACATCAAGCCGCATGCGTGCTGTCGGGGATCGCATTCCACGATTGACACGATTCTGCGGCTCATTGAGGAACGGAACCTCACGCCGGAGAACGTGGCACATGTGGCGATCACAGCTGGAGACACCGCGATAAACATGCTCTCCGTGGACCCGATCGAGACAGTGTTCGATGCGCAATTTAGCCTGCCCTACGCCGTCGCGATCGCGCTTCACGAACGCAGCGTTGGACTCGACCAGTTCGACCCCCCTCGAATCGCCGAGCCAGCTATTCGAGCGACATTCGATCGGATCAGCATGCATCGCGATGAGCAGATTCAGCTCGCAGACGGCCCGCAGCTCCGAATCGAGTTGGTTGACGGCACGGTCATCACGGCTGCGTCCGGAAGCCCGATGAAAGCTAAGGGTTCCGCGTCGAATCCCATGTCCCAGCACGAGGTCGCCGCGAAGGCACGGCGACTCCTCGCCCCCTTGGGGGGAGATATCGCAGAGGCGCTCATCTCCGCAGTGGACGCTCTAGACGAATCGGGTGACCTGAGCGACCTGATGAATGCGCTCATCACCCCAAGCGAAAGGAAATGGAATGACAACAATGAGTCGTGAGACAGTGCGCCGCACAGAGGTCATCGCAGCCGAACCGCTCGAGTCGCTTGCCGCGATGCTGGAGCTCGACATGCCGTGTGGCGAAGGCGCCATCGTCCCGCCGCTCTGGCACTGGATGTACCTGCTGGAGCGGACTCCGCAGAGTGCTCTGGGGGAAGACGGACACCCGGTAGTCGGCATCCCCGCGCCGCCCGGACCGGGCCGACGCCGCATGTTCGGAGGCGGGCGCGTGACGTCATTCGCGCCACTTCGAGTCGGTATTCCCGCGACGAAGGTAATCTCTCTGCACCGCTCCGTTGACAAGGTCGGCAAGAGCGGGCCCCTGACTCTCACCACCGTCTTGCACGAAATCTTCCAGGACGGCGAACTTGCCATCCGTGAGGAGCAGGACATCGTATACCGTGCCGAGGGAGGGGAGGCGCTGTCGCCCGCGAAGTCCGCCGCGCCCGCGGCGGACGGTCCTAGGCTTCAGCTCGACGTTGATGAGCGCTTTCTCTTTCGGTTCTCGGCTCTGACTTATAACGCGCATCGCATCCACTACGACCGAGATTGGTGCGCCCAGGAGGGTTACGACGGGCTGGTCATCCACGGCCCGCTGCTCGCTCTGCTCGCCGGTGAGCTCTATCGTCGCGAGGGCGTCGACCTGAGTGGCAAGACGTTCTCGTACCGCCTTGTGTCCCCTCTCACCAAATCCCAGCGATGCGTCATCGTGCCGAGTGGCGAAGGCCTCGCTGGCGGTGTGGAAGCACGGGGAGCAGACGGCACTGTTGCTGCCGTCGCAAGCCTTGCCGATGCTTGAGCCCCGGCCCGTATCTTCCGCACACCCCGTCGAAACGAAGGAACCCTAAATGTCACTCCCACTCGAGGGCGTAACGGTCGTCTCTCTGGAGCAAGCCGTCGCCGCGCCATTCGCGACCCGCCAACTTGCGGACCAGGGTGCAAGAGTGATCAAGGTGGAGCGGCCGGAGGTGGGAGACTTCGCCCGCGGCTACGACGAAACCGTTCGCGGCCTGGCAAGTCACTTCGTGTGGCTGAACCGCTCAAAGGAATCGGTCGCCCTCGACCTCAAGTCCGATTATGGCCGCGAGGCAGTTCTCGCCATGGTGCGTGAGGCCGACGTGTTCGTGCAGAACCTCGCCCCCGGTGCTGCAGAGCGCTTGGGGTTTGGCCGTGAAGCCCTGCAAGAAATCAATCCAGGGCTGATCCATGTGTCCATCTCGGGCTACGGAGAAGGCGGCCCGTACTCATCCAAGAAGGCATACGACCTCCTCGTCCAATGTGAGGCGGGCCTGGTATCCATTACCGGTACCCCGGAAGAGCCGTCGAAGGTGGGGATTTCGATAGCGGACATTGCCTCGGGGATGTACGCCTACAGCGGCATCCTCTCCGCCCTGCTCCAACGGCACCGCACGGGCGTGGGGGAGGTCATTGAGGTCTCGATGCTCGAGGCGCTCGCGGAATGGATGGGATTCCCGTACAACTACACGTACTACGGCGGAGTCCAGCCGCCGAGGACGGGGGCTCGGCACGCCGCGATTGCACCCTACGGTCCATTCCAGTGCGGTGATGGAAGGCAGGTCTTCCTTGGTCTCCAGAACGAGAGGGAGTGGGCGACATTTTGCAGCGAAATCCTAGGGGAACCCTCGCTTGCAACCGATGAGCGCTTTTCTCGGAACTCGCTCCGTGTCGAGCACGCGGACGCGCTGCGCGACGAGATCGAGCGCGGGTTCGCCGCAAGTACCGTTGAAGAGGTGGCAGACAAGCTCGAATCCGTCGGCATCGCAAATGCGCTGCTGCGTAGCCTGCACGAGCTTGCCGAGCATCCTCAGCTCGAAGCACGCGGACGTTGGCGGGACTATGATTCGCCAGCCGGGACTCTTCGCGCACTTATCCCGCCGGCTACGTTCAGGGGGGCTCAACCCGTCATGGGAGCGGTTCCCGAAGTCGGTCAGCACACTGAATCGGTGCTGGCCGAGTTCGGAGTGGTCCGAGAACAGGCATCAGCGAAATGAACAAACCCGGCGTGGCAGAACTCGTTCGCGCGCGGACGCTCTTGTTTGTCCCGGGCGACCGCCCTGACCGCTTTGACAAGGCGGCCGGGGCAGGCGCGGATCTGATTGTGCTCGACCTTGAGGACGCGGTTGCCGCCGACCGCAAGGAGAGGGCTCGAAACCACGTTGCCGAGTGGCTGACCGCAGGCGGCCGCGCCGTTGTGCGGATCACCGCGGCTGGCGAGTCCGGCCACGGTGATGATGTGAGCACTGTGGCAGGGCTGCAGGGACTCGCGGGCATCTTGCTGGCAAAGGCCGAGAGCCCGGAGGCGGTCGCTGAGGTGGCGGAACGCACCGGGGTCCCTGTCATTCCCCTGGTCGAGTCCGCGGCGGGACTTGTTCGTTCCGAGGCGATGGCGCGGGAGCGAGCCACTGTCCGGCTTGCTTTCGGTCACTTGGACTTTGCCGTCGACCTTGGGGCGGCGCCGGACCGCGACGCGATGCTCCACGCACGCTCAACCCTGGTGCTGGCGTCGCGAGTTGGGGGTCTCCCGGGACCGATTGATGGAGTCACTACGGAGCTCGACCGGTCCGAGGCGGTCGCTGCGGACGTGCGTTACGCATATGCACTGGGAATGACGGGAAAGCTGGTGATTCACCCGAGCCAGGTCAAAGCAACCCATGCCGCCATGCAGCCGACGCAGGCAGAACTGACGTGGGCTACGGCGGTCATCGCAGCTTACGAGGGTGGCTCCGTCGCCCGGGTTGACGGCCTCATGGTCGATCCCCCGGTGCTAGCGAGGGCCGAAGCGGTCTTGGTCCGAGCAGCGCGAGGCGCAGTGGATTCAACACAGGCTGGCTGAGATGCCCGCCCTGACCGGCTCAGCTAGGTCACGGCTTAGAAGAGTCCCGTATGAGTTGCTTCCGTATTGCGGCGCGCATGAACTCACCTATGGCCGACGTATACGAGGTCATCGAATCGGAGTGGTCATTGAGCTGCTGGGCTATCAGTAGTCCATCACTGATAGAGGCATGTACCAGGGCGACGCAATTCAGCAATCGTTCATTGGCGGCAAGAGCGAGGTCCGGTACTGCGCGCGAGTAGGTAGACGCCCACTCCTCTCGCATCAGTGCGCGCACCCGCAAACACTCGTCTCGTGCTGCAATATGGGCGTCGCCGCCGTAGAGCAATAGCAACATCGAGATGCGGATGAGGTTCGTCGCGCCCTCGTGTCGCCATAGCATGTGCGCCATGCCGGCGATCAGGGGGTCGTTAACCCAGCGGGCATCGACATGAGAGGGGTGCGGGCGATGAGTTGCGTTCCAGTCATCGTGAAGGAATCCGATCAGCGACTCAAAGATGGCGTTCCTGTCGCGGAAGAACCAATAAATGGAGGTCGGCGAGCTGCCAGATTCTTTGCAAATCCTGGCGATACTCGTTGCATCGATGCCGACACCGGCAGCAACTCTTTCGGCGGCGCGAAGTATCTGCACCCGAGTCGAGTCCGGGTCGGCGCTCGACGGTAAAGGGGCGGGCAGCGTCTCTACCGACTGTCTTGCACTTAGCGGCATCGTGGATGCGACAGCTGGGTCTTCCTCGAGAAGCGTAGCGAGTGCCTCGAGTCCATCGGCGATGATATCGCTCGTGGTCACCGGGTCGAATTCTGTCTCAACGGCGTTGACAAATCGACCGTCGACCGCGGCGAGGGTGATCTCAGCGAGCAAACGGGCGACCGTGTCGCGATCCTCCCCGTCCTCAATTCGCAGGGCTCGGTTCCACCAGCCGGTGATGGCGGCGAGGGTGAGGCCGCGGTACTCAATGAATCGCTGTCGCGCTGTCGGCTCGATGGGATGATCCACCAAGCCGAGCATGAGCCCAAATGTGCGGTATTCCGTGCCCTTTGTCGTGGGCGAACTGAGACCGTCAAGGTTGTCGCGCAAGGCGCGAGACCTGTGGCCCGGCGCAATCACCTCGCTCCACGATGGGAAATCAAGGCGTCGCTCGCGGTAGCTGTGGTCGAGTGCCTCCGCGAATAAACGGTCCTTGTTGCGGAAGTGCCACAGGATAAAACTCTCAGAGACTGCCGACTCGCGAGCGACGCCAGCAAGCGTGGTCGCCCGATAGCCGGAGCGAGTCACGAGTGCGAGTGTGGCCTCTAGGGCGCGATTCCGCTGCTTCTCGGTGTCACTATGATCGCTCGGGTTGGTCATTTTCCTGCTCGCTCATCGTCGGGTCGGGTCGTCGCGAAGAAGTCCTCGATAAGTGATTCGAATTCGGGGGCTTGTTCGAATGGTACCCAGAGTCCTGCGACGACGCCGCGAGGTTCTCGGCCGTTCTTCTGATGCTGCGTGCCATCTCGGAGCGGTGGGGCGACCGGCCGGTCTGCGCGAGACTAACACGGGGCCGAGCGCGGGGGAAAGGGCGTTCCAAACCACGGCACGGCGAGGTGGGATGAGCGCGGTCGAGACTGTTTGATGGCAGTCGAGCCCAGCCCCGTCGGTGGTGCTGCGCCGGGCAATGTAGCTTGAATAGGAGGCCGTGTGACATACGTCAAGGTCATCGCCATGCGTTCAGTGCATCTTGCGGTGGTGTTACTGGGGGTGAGCTTCCTCGTCTACCTGCTGCTCGACCTGCTGCCGGGCGACACAGCCGAAGTGCTCGTGGCTTCGAGCGCCAACCCGTCTCCGGGTGCGGTGGAGGAAATCCGCAAGCAGCTCGGGCTCGATCAACCATTCATGCTCCGCTATGTGCAGTGGCTCGGCAACGCGATCACCGGCGACCTGGGCGTCTCGTTCCGCACCGGCCAGGCCGTGACAGATGCGATCGCTGAGCGACTTCCTGTCACAATCCAGCTCCTGATCATGGCCGAGGTCATCTCACTCGCCGTGGCTGTACCGCTCGCTGTTGCCGCGGCCAAGCGTCGGGATCAGGCGTTCGACAAGGTTGTCGCAGTCTTCACTTTCACGCTCCAGTCCATCCCCAACTTTGTCGTGTCGCTCGTCTTGATCGTGATCTTCGCGGTGACCCTCAACTGGCTGCCCGCTATTGGGTTCACACCCTTTGGCGAAGACCCGCTCGGCAACATCAGGTCGCTGTTGATTCCGTCGATCGCGCTCGCCTCTGGTCTGGTACCCCTTTACATGCGGGTACTGAGGAACGAGATGATCCGAACCCTCCAGGAGGACTACATCCTCGTGGCTCGAGCGGTGGGACTGCCGCAGCGCACCGTACTCTTCCGCTACGCGCTCAAACCGTCACTGCCAACTCTCGTCACGGTTGTCGGCATTAATATCGGCACGCTCATCGGTGGCACGCTCCTCATTGAGCTCATCTCGGGACTGCCCGGCATCGGCACACTCATTTACAGCGGCATAAACAACCGCGACTACGTACTAGTGCAAGGACTCATCCTGTTCATCGCGTGCGCTTATGTGCTTACCAATTTCATCGTCGACATGATCTACCCGCTACTTGACCCAAGGGTGCGTGTATGAGCTTCACAACTAAAACCAAGTCGCAGCGCACAGTTGTGCCGGGGAGCCCACCCCTCGGCGATCGCAGCCCGCTCCGCCAGTCACGGAGGGGCATGCCGCCATGGGCGGTCATGGTGTCGATCGCTTGGCTGGTGGCGCTGATGGCCGGCGCCGTGCTGCTGCCCGTGCTGCCGCTGCCTGATCCTGGCCGCTCAGACTATGCCGCCATCATGGCCCCCATGTTCAGCCCAGGGCACCTCCTCGGCACCGACGAGGTGGGGCGGGACATCCTCGCCCGCCTGCTTTCGGGTGCTCAGGTAAGCCTCTTCGTCGGCATCGCGTCAATCGCACTCGCGGTGGTGCTTGGCGCGCCGATGGGCATCATTGCCGGGTACTTCGGCGGATGGACTAACCGAGTGATCGTCGCCGGCCTCGACATTGTGCTGTCCTTTCCAAGTCTGGTAGCGCTCATCGCCCTCAGCCTGTTCCTTGGCCCGGGGCTCTGGACCATCGTTGTCGGCATCGGCCTAATCGCCTCCGCGCCGGTCGCCCGCGTCGCCCGATCCGCCACCCTCACCTTCGTCAACCGCGACTTTGTGACGGCTGCTCGCGGCATGGGCTTCGGGCACGTGCGCATACTCACTCGCGAGATCCTGCCCAACGTGGTCGTGCCGGTGCTCGCCTACGCGATGGTCGTGATCGCGGTTGCGATCGTGGCTGAATCCAGCCTCAGCTTCCTCGGCCTCGGCATCCAGCCCCCCAACGCCAGCTGGGGCTCAATGATGGGCACTGGCCGCGCGAAACTCACACAGGCCCCGCACATCGTGCTAATGCCAGCCCTCACGATGGCGATCTCCATCCTCGCCATCAACTTCCTCTCCGAGCACTTCGCGAAGCGATTCGACATCAAGGAGTCAGCGCTGTGACGGCCAAACCCATCCTCGAGGTCACCGACCTGCGCATCCAGTTCACGACGCCACAAGGAATCGCCGAGGTTGTCAACGGCGTCAACCTCTCCATCGCGCCGGGGCAAGTCCACGGGCTGGTGGGCGAGAGCGGCTCCGGAAAGTCGGTCACCGCCAGGGCGGTGCTGGGTATCCTTCCCCGGAAGGCGCTCCACCTGCGGGAGGGCAGCGTGCGTTTCGCAGGCGAGGAGATCCTCGGCCTTGGCGAAGACCAGATGCGAGAGCGCATTCGTGGCCGACGCATTGCCATGGTGTTCCAGGACCCCATGACGGCTCTGAACCCGGTCATGCGAGTGGGTAAGCAGCTCGTTCTGCCGATTCGGCGCCATCTCGGACTCTCGGCGAAGGCGGCCAAGGAGCGCGCGATCGACCTGCTCGGGCAGGTGGGCATCCCCGACCCGATTGAGAAGTTCAAGGCCTACCCGCACCAGCTCTCGGGCGGCCAACGGCAGCGCATCATGATCGCGCTCGCTCTCTCGTGTGACCCGGAATTGCTCATCGCCGATGAGCCGACCACAGCCCTCGACGTCACTGTCCAGGCGCAGATTCTCGATCTCTTCGACAAGCTCCGTCGCGAACGCAACCTGGCGGTGCTGCTCGTGTCGCACGATCTGAGTCTCATCGCCGAACGCTGCGACGCTGTCTCGGTCATGTACGCGGGACGGGTGGTGGAGACCGGCTCGGCGATCAGCACGTTCGAAGCACCCCAGCATCCGTATACCAAGGCCCTCGAGGAGGCGCGGCCGAGCCTCGACAACCCGCCACACACCCTGCTCCGCACCATCCCCGGCCGGCCGCCGCAACTTACAGACCTACCGCATGGCTGTTCCTACGCCAACCGCTGCCCCCGCATGACCGAGCTCTGCCTCGACGTCGATCCGCCTCTCGAGCCGGGCCCCGCCGGTCGACCAGTCGCGTGCCACCACCCGGTCGCGGGCCCCAACGAGTCCCTCGACGGGGCTGGCGCGGCGGTCACCACAGAGAGGATCCCACGATGACCGACACGGTCGCCTCCCCCATCGCCGCAACGCCGAGCGACGACATCGTGCTGTCGGCGAAGGGCATCGTTGTGGAATACGGCGTTCCCGGCAGGAAAGCGGTGCGCGCGGTGCACGGCATCGACATCGAACTGCGCCGCGGCGAGACCCTCGGTCTGGTCGGCGAATCCGGATGCGGCAAGTCATCCACAGGCAAGGCGCTTATCATGTTGCCCCCGCCCACCGAGGGCGAGGTCACGCTGGGGTCGATGCGCCTGGACGGGATGAGCCAGCGACAGCTGCGCAAGCACCGTCGTGAGTTGCAGATGATCTTCCAGGACCCAATCTCGTCGCTCAATCCCCGGCGAACGGCCCTCGAAATCGTCATGGAGCCGCTCACGTTCTTGCGGCATCCCTCGCCCAAGGAGCGCGCACTCGAGTTGTTACAGCAGGTGGGGGTCGACGCCGCGATGGCGCGGCGCAAGCCTCACCAACTCTCGGGTGGGCAGTGTCAACGCGTGTCGATTGCGCGCGGAGTCGCACAGGAACCCTCCGTCATCATCTGTGACGAACCCGTTTCGGCACTCGACGTGTCGGTGCAGGCGCAGGTGCTGAACCTGCTCGAACAGATGAAGGACGAGCACGATCTTTCACTCGTATTCATCTCCCATGATCTCGCGGTGGTCAAGAACATCAGTGATCGGGTGGCCGTCATGTACCTGGGCAGGATTGTCGAACTCGCTGGCTCAGAGGACATCTACCAGAAGCCGCGTCACCACTACACAGCACTGCTTCTCAGCTCGATTCCGCAGCCCAATCGTCCGGAGATGCTGAAGGGGGTCGCGAATGAGGGCGAGGTGGCGACCAGTCCGCCCGTGAGCACGGGATGCCCCTTCGCATCGCGCTGCCCCGCCGCGACGGAGATCTGTCGCACCGTGATGCCCCCTCTGGCGGAGATCTCGGCCGATCACCAGGTGGCTTGCCATCACCCCATCTCGGTGGAGATTCAGCCGCTGCGCACCGCGAGTTGAACGGAGGCACCGGAGGCGCTCGGGGCAAACGCAATGGCCCGTTCCGGGCGCTGCGCCACCGTCGCTTCGCGATCTTTTGGGTCGCGGCGGCCCTGTCGACGACCGGTACCTGGCTAAGTAACCTGGCAGTGCCCTTCGTCATCTTCGAGATGACCCACAGTGCCACCTGGGTAGGAATTGCCGCGGCGGCCCAATTCATCCCCAATGTGCTCATGGGTCCCCTTGGCGGCGCGTGGGCCGATCGTTTCGACCGACGGAAGGTGCTGCTGGCGACCCAGATGGGTGGCAGTATTGCCGCCCTTCTGCTCTACGTTGTGGTCTCGTCGGGCACCCAGAACGCGTGGCTAGTAATTCTCCCGGTTGCGTTGCAGGGTCTCTTCACGGGTCTGAACATGCCCAGCTGGCAGGCGCTTGTGCACGACCTTGTGCCGCGAGAGGACATCCAATCGGCGGTGACGCTCAACACCATGCAGTTCAATGTGGGTCGGGCCCTTGGCCCTGCGATCGCCGGAGTGCTCATCGGCACTCTCGGGACGGGCCCGGCCTTCCTGCTCAACAGTGTTTCGTTCTTCTGCGTGCTATTCGCCCTCATCGTGATCGGGGGAGGCGCCCGACGCGCGCTGGCCCGCCCGCGAATCAGCGCGCTCCGCAGCTTCGGCACCGCACTGACCTACATCCGTCACCAGCGAGGGATTTCGGTGGCGATCATGGTCTCCCTCGCGATCGGTGCCTTCTTCAATCCTGTGTTCAACCTCACGATCATCCTCGCGACAACCGTCTATGAGACGGGCGGGATGAAGCTCGGCATCATGACCGCGGCGGCGGGGGTCGGTGCGCTCCTTGCTGGCCCACTCGTGGCGGCGTCGCGGCAGCCGCTCTCTCGCGTCGTTCTCGTGGGGATGCTCGCCGTCGGCCTTGCCGTGCTGGCGCTGGGCGCCGTGCAGGATTACACCGCTGCGGTGGTGGCGCTGTTCGCGGCCGGGGCTGGCTTCCTTGCCGTGAGCGCGGGAGTGAACACCGCCATCCAGCTGATCGTTTCCGACCGCATGAGAGGCAGCGTCATTGCGGTGCGCATCATGCTCTACACCTCGTCAATGGCGGCCGGTGCCCTCGTGATGGGGGCGATCGCCGACTGGCTCGGCGTTCGCCAGTCACTGATGCTCGCCGGAGGAGCCCTCCTCGTGCTTGGCGCGCTATTGTTCGTGCGTCCCGGGGCGGCTGTTGGCCGACTGGACGACCCGCACGACGGCTCGCAAGAGGCCCCGTAGCTGGGTTCCACTGAGGGATCACACATTCTCAAATGTGGACAAAAAAGAGGCCGGTGCCCACGGGCGCCGGCCTCTTTTTCGTTGAGGACAGTCAGTTGTGCGCGATGAAGTCCGTGACCATCCGGTTGAACTCTCCAGCGTGTTCCAGCTGGGCCCAGTGGCCACAGCGGTTGATGAGAAGCAGGCGAGAGTTCGAAATCAGGCTGTGAAGGCGCAGCGAGTGCTCGAAGTGCACCACGCGGTCGTCGCGCCCATGAATGAGGAGCGCCGGAGCTTTAATGCCCGCAATCTTGCTGGGTTCAAGCTGGAGACGGCTACGGTCGCCGCCCAGGCCGTCGATGAAGTTCTGGAGGTGGTCCGGTCGCGAACTTGCGATGTGCGAGCGCTGTTCAATGAGCTCCTCAGTCGCGAAGGCGGGGTCGAATGTCATGATGCCTACCAGCTTGCGCATGCTCTCGATAGAGGGGTCGCGGTAGGCCGCCTGCAGGATTCGGAGACCCTCCGTGAGGCCGGCGGGACCGAACATCCCGGGGCTTCCGCTGCTCGGTCCCATCGTGACGAGGTGGGAGATGCGGGCGGGGTGTGTCGTCGCGAAGCGCGTAGAGGTCATCCCGCCCATCGAGTTACCCACGAAAGCGGCCCTGTCGATGCCGAGGCCATCGAGGATTTCGAGGGCGGTCTGCACGTGATTGCGCGTGCCAGCGATGGCCGTGTCGGAGTCTCCCCAACCGGGCATGTCGGGGGCAATGACGCGGAAACTTTTGGCGAGGTATTCGATGTTGGGGGCGAAGTTGCTCCACCCGGTGGCCCCGGGACCTGAGCCATGCAGCAGGAGCACGGGGTGCCCCTCCCCTGCTTCGATGTAGTGGATCTTGCCACTGGGTGTGTCGATGTCGTGCGCCGCTACCCCGGCGGGAAGAGTCGTTGCCATGTTGTCGATACCTTTCGAATGTGCTGAAGGGGCGTGAATGCTGGCGCCTACGCGGCGGCGAGCGCAGCGGTGATCTGTGTCGATACCGTGCGCAGAGTGGAGGCGAGGGCGCGCTCGTTGAAGGCGGTTGAGGCGGTCGTGATGGAGACGGCGCCGATGGCCCGGCCCCTGACGAGCACCGGCGCGGCGATGGAGGAGAGCCCGGAGTGACACTCGGAGATCTCCACGGCGACTCCCAACTGGCGGGAGACGGCCAGGTGCTCGACGAATACTCTTGGGTCGGTAACCGAGCGTTGCGTGCGAGCGGTGAGCGCGTCCTTCAGGTAAGCGTCGATCGCGGAACGTGCGCTGAAGGCGAGAATGGCCTTGCCGAGCGCGGTGCAGTTCGCGGGCAGGCGATCCCCCACAGAGTCGAGCGTGCGGACCCCGCTCACGGGGTGTAGCTGTTCAAGGAGCACGACCTCGTTGCCATCAAGCATCCCCAATTGCACCACCTGTCGGGTCTGCGCGAAGAGTTCACAGAGGTACGGGAAGGCAGCGCCCACAACGCCGCGGTTGCGAACCTCGCGCACGCCCGCACCGAGCTCGAATGCGCGCAGGCTCAGCTGGTAGTTGCACCCGATCCGCTCTACGAAGGATCCGCTCTCGAGGGCGCTGAGAAGGCGGTGAGCCGTGGACTTCGGGAGGCCAGCACGTCGTGCGAGTTCGCTGACGCCGATTGGACGCTTGACGCCGCTGAAGGCTTCGAGTAGCTGGAGGGCCTTGCGCACGGACGTGCCGGGATTGTGGACCGAGTCGATTCCGATGCTGGTGAGCTCGTCCTGCCTGACCTGCATCCGGGCCGGGGAGATTGTGTCGGTCATCTGCTCTTGCCTCCTAGGCGACGCTGCCATGCGCTGGGGACCTGTAGTGCGCGCTCTGGAAACTGTAGTGGTTACCATGTTGGAGCGCAAGAGAAGCGAACAGCGGGCCCGAGGGCCATAAGAGACGTTCCGCAAAGTGAAACGGTCCGTTTGTCTGGTCCGGTTGCCCACCCCCATGATTGCGACCACAGTGACCCCTCCGGGAGCCCCGAATCTCGACTCGGTTTAGCGCATAGTCGCGCTTGTCCCCGGAGCGCCTGACCCCGACCTCCGTTCGGTGTGGATGCGCTCAGAAAGCTGAGCCTCCCGCGGTGGCTGTGTCTCAGGGCGACTCGTCACCGAGAGATTCGAAAAAACGAAAGGAATGTAATGACAAAGCCACAGGTAAGGGCGCTGGGCTACGCGATTGTGGACTCGGCCGACCTCGACGGTTGGGCGAAGTTCGCATCCGACCTCCTCGGCCTTCAGATCGCCCGAAGAACAGACGACCTCATCGAGTTCCGCTCCGATGAGAAGGAATACCGGCTCGCCGTTCGGCGCAACACGGAGCGCGAAGGCGTTTCGATTCTTGGATGGGAGACCTCCGGCCCGGTAGAGCTAGAGGAACTCACCGCGAAGGTCGAGGCCGAGGGCTACGTCGTGACGCGCCATACCCGGGAGGAGGCCCGCGAGCGCCGCGTGTCGCAGTTCGTCAGCTTCGATGACCCCGACAGCACCGTTCGGATCGAGCTTTACTACGGTCTCCGCGAGAGCCTCGCCCCCTTCGTGTCGCCAACTGGCGCAAAGTTTGTCACGAGTGGCCTGGGCTTTGGGCACGCCTTTCAGGCGGTCAGCGACGTCGAGAAGTACTGGCGCCTCTACGTCGACATCCTCGGCTTCACGCTCAGTGACCACATCGAAGGGGGACCTGACCTCTCGGTCGATCTCAACTTCTTCCATTGCAACCGCCGGCACCACTCCATGGCTTTCGCGCACATCCCGACCTCGGAACTCAAAATCGGTCACCTCATGTTCGAGGTTGACAGCATGGACGCGGTGGGTCTCGCCTGGGACCAGGTCGACGAGCACAAGGCGGCCCCCATCCTGTCGACCCTGGGCAAGCACACGAACGACAAAATGGTGTCCTTCTACGTGCGCAGCCCATCTGGCTTCGGCATCGAATACGGCACCGGCGGCATCGAGATCACCGATGACTGGGTGTCCACGCGTTACCCGGATGCCCACTACTGGGGTCACCACCGCATCACGCCCGTCAACCCTGCCGACGCGGCAGACCACGGCTAGGAACAGCAAATGACCAGTGCAACTACCACCACGCCGTCGTTCGCGCAGTCGCTCCACGGTGACCCACTCGCGGGCCTGAAGGTCCGCGAACGCATCGAGTCGCTCGCCGAGTTCTGGGCATCGCAGGAGCCGGAATCCAACGAACTCGGCCGTGTTACGCAGCCCGCGGCAGACGCCATCAAGGAATCTGGGCTCGCACGCATGCTTCAGCCCGCCAAATACGGCGGCTATGAGGCGCACCTGAACGACTTCATGAAGGCTGTCATGTCGATCGGCGCGCAGGCTCCGTCGGTCGGCTGGGTCGCGGGCGTCGTGGGGGTACACCCGCACGAGCTGGCCCTCGCCGACCCGCGGGTGCAGGAGGAACTGTGGGGAGAGGACCCCGACGTTTGGGTCGCCTCGCCCTACGCGCCGATGGGTGTCGGCATCCCTGTCGAGGGCGGATTCCGGTTCACTGGTCACTGGAGGTTCTCGTCGGGCACAGACCACTGCCAGTGGGTCATGATCGGCGGTTTCGTTGGCAACCCCGACGGCAGCCCGATCCGCAGCGATGTGCGTCACTTTGTGCTGCCCCGCAAGGACTACGAAATCCTTCAGGACTCGTGGCAGGTCATGGGGCTGCGTGGCACCGGCAGTAAGGACCTCGTGGTGCGTGACGTGTTTGTGCCTGACTACCGGGTCATCGCTCAGGACGACATCCTGGCGGGCACGGCGGGCAAGCTCCGCGGCCTCGACAACCCGCTTTACGCTCTGCCGCGCGCGAGCGTCTTCTCCGGTGCGATCACGGCGGGCACCCTCGGAATTGCTCAGAGCCTCGTAGCCGAGTACATCGCGTGGACCCGCAACCGTGAGAACCGCAGCGGCAAGGCCTCGCTCGACCCGTTCAAGCTCGCGACCCTCGGTGAGTCGATCGCGGATATCGAGGCAAGCGTCACGCACGTGCTCGCCGATATCGACCGTCTCTACGACATCACGAGCGCGGGCAAGCTGGTCTCCCTCGAGATGCGTTTCGAGGTGCGACGCAACCAGGTGCGTGCTTCTCGCAGGGCTGTGGATGCTGCGGACCGTCTGTTCATGCACGGTGGCGGTGCCGCCCTGCACCTCGATCAGCCGCTGCAGCAGCGGTGGCGCGACCTGCACGCGGCCATGAACCACGCGTCCAACGTGGCGGAGCCCGTGTACCAGCATGCGGCCATGACGCTCTTCGGGCACGAGCTTCCCCCGGGAGCGCGGGCCTGACTATGACCGGCGAGACGAATGCTGCTGGCGCGGCCATGCAGGCGGACGGCATCCGCGCTCGGGAGGTGACACTCCCGAGCGGTGCGGTCGCCCACTTCTACGAGGCGGGTGACCCCGTCAACCCCGCGGTGGTGCTCCTGCACGGTGGACTCCACGGCGCCTCGGGGCTCGCTGGCTGGTGGAAGATCATGCCGCGGCTTGTCGAGGAGGGGCTCTACGTGGTGGCGCCCGACCGACCTGGCTTCGGGCGGGCCGACACGCGGGAGGAGCACCACCCCGTGCGCGGTCACCTGAGCTGGATTGAGTTCACGCGCGACTTCGTCGATGCGATCGGGCTTGACCGCTTCGCGATCGGGGGCAATTCGCAGGGGGCGCAACTCGCCGCCTACCTCGCGGTGGAGCTGCCGGAGCGGATCATCCGTCTGGCACTCATCGCGTCCTCTGGTCTCAACCTCGCACTCGGCATCGATCGTTCCCTCATCACGGAGGGCGTGCCGTTCCCTCGGTGGGATGGCACGGTCGACGGCATGCGCGACATGCTGCGAACCATCGCGCACAGACCCGAGGGTGTCACCGACGGTGTGGTGCGCATGCGTGCGGCGGCGGCGGAGAAGCAGGCTGAGAGCTACGCGGCTGCCTCGAAGTTCAACCGCCAGGCATTTGGCATCCCCGAGGTTCGTGAGCAGCTGATGCTGAAGGGCAGGATCGAGGCGCTCAGTATCCCCGCCATCTACCTCTACGGCATGGATGACGTGCTCGGCCCGGTCGAGAACGCCTACCTCCAGGAGGACGCCATGCCCAACGTGCAGTTCTTCTACCCGGAGGACTGTGGTCACCAGGGCCAGACCGACCGTCCGGAGCTCTTCGGGCAGGTGCTGGCCGAGTTCTTCTCGACGGGCCAGGTTCGCGGGGCGACGGCACACGAGGCCGGGGTGTCGACCCGCCGACCGCAGCTTGCCGACATCGTCGCAGGCTGAGCAACTCCCCCCGAGAGCGATTGGATGAGTCCATGGACCGAGATGACCACGTGATCGACCCTGCACGGTTCCGCCAGGTGCTGGGCCACTACCCGACCGGTGTGGTCGTGATCACGGCGATGACGTCGGACGGCACGGCGATGGGCATGACCGTGGGTTCCTTCAGCTCGGTGTCACTCGACCCTATGCTGGTGAGCTTCATGCCGACCGCTGCATCCAGGAGTTTTGCGGCGCTGCGCACTGCGACCTCCTTCTGCGTCAACGTGCTTGCCGCCGACCAGGAGATCCTGGCCCGCAGGTTTGCGCGTTCGGGCGCATCCTTCGATGGGGTGGCTTGGTCGCTCGCCGATACTGGTGCCCCCGTGCTCGAGGGCACCGTGGCATCCATTCACTGCACCTTCGATTCCGTGCTGGAGGCCGGCGATCACTACGTCGTGTTGGGGGCCGTTCAGTCGCTCGACGTGCACAGGCCGGTTTCGCCGCTGCTCTTCTTTCAGGGGGGCTACGGCAAGTTCTCGATCGCCTCCGTCGATGACCACTCGCCGGGTGAGATGATCGAAAGCGTGCACCTCGCCGAATCTTTCCGGGCCGACATGCAGGACGTCGCGGATGCGGTCGGAGCGGAGTGCAGTGCCCTCACCCTGGTGGGTTCCGATCTCACGGTAGTGTCGACTGCCCTCGCAGACGGCGTGACCGCGCAGGGAAACCTCGGCAGTCGAATCCCCTACATACCTCCCCTGGGGGAGATGTATGCCGCTCTCGACACTCCGGAGGCGGCCGAGCGTTGGCTCGGTCGAGCGCCTGCACTCGAGGACGAGGGTGTGATGGAGCGCTACCGCCGACGGCTGGCCCTCGCGCGCGAGCGCGGTTGGTCCATGTCGTTCGCGGGGGAATACCCTGATGTGGCCCTGGTCGATGCTCTTCGTGACTATTCGGGAGGGGATCTGACCCCCGTGCGTCTGGCCGAGATCCGTGAGGTCATCCGATCGGCGAACCGCTACTACGAGCACCGCGACCTTGTCGATGGGGAGCGCTATGACATCACATCGATTGTCGCTCCCGTCATGCACGATAGGGATATCCAGTTCGTGCTTCGACTCCGACAGCTGCCCCGCCAAGCCACGCCCGACCAGCTCACGGCCTGGATCGACGCCCTCACGGATGCCGCGGCCAAAGCTTCGCAGAGTCTCGCCAATGCGCTGAAGTGCCGCTAGTCACCCGGACGCCGGCAATACCTATTGGGAGCACTGCGCCAGACCGAACTTCACGTGCGCTTGGTGTCGCTGGATCGACACACTGCGCTACTCGAAGACTGGAATGTCTCGCCGTCGTCAACGAATAGAGTTGTCTCGTGAACGATGTGAACCCGGAACTCCTCTCGCTGCGGCAGAGCATCGACAACGTCGATGCTGCGATCATCCACATGCTTGCGGAGCGGTTCAAGTTCACGCAGCATGTTGGTCGCCTCAAGGCAGCCAACGGATTGCCCTCGTCGGATCCCGCCCGCGAACAGGTGCAGATCGAGCGCCTGCGTGAGCTCGCTGTTGAGTCGAACCTCGACCCGGAGTTCGCCGAAAAATTCTTGAACTTTATCGTCGCCGAGGTCATTCACCACCACGAGCGCATCCGCAATGGCGACGACGAAATTGTTGCCGACCCGTCCGACGACGCAGAGGACGCATAGCTCGAAATGCCCTGGTGATGTCGCCGGTCGGGCCTAGAGTCGGCTGGTGATGCAACAGAGTACGCGGATGTCCGCGACCGCGGTTCAGTTCGTGCTGCTCGCCCTGATCTGGGGTTCGAGCTTTCTCTTTATGAAGGTCGCCCTCACGGGCGTGAGCTTTGGGCAGATCGCGTGGTCTCGCGCCATCCTCGGGGCGCTCGTGCTCGGCATCGTCATGATCGTTGCGCGGCAGCGCTTGCCCCGTGAGCCTGTGGTGTGGGCTCACTTTGTGGTGATTGCCGTGACCAACTGCGTCATCCCGCACCTGGCGTTCGCCTGGGCGGAGCAGCACGTTTCGTCGAGCATTGCCTCGATCTACAACTCGTTCACCCCGATCGCCACCGCGGTACTGGCGGCCCTCGTCTACAAGGTCGAGAAACTCACGGGGCGACGCATCGTGGGGGTGCTGCTCGGCATCGTGGGAGTGATCGTGATCATCGCCCCGTGGAACATCGGCGCGCTCACGGGCGATGTCCAGGGGCAACTCGCCTGCCTCCTTGCCGCAATCTCCTATGGGGTGGCGATCGGATACATCCGGCGGTTCATCAGCCATCGTGAGATTTCGGGCATCACGGTGGCGTTCATGAACATCGGAATGGCGGCGGCCATCATGCTGGTGCTCACCCCCCTGCTCGCGGTCGGCGAGGTGCAACTCGACTTCTGGGTCGTGAGCAGCCTGTTGCTGCTGGGCGGCCTCGGCACGGGTCTCGCCTACATCTGGAACATCGGCATCATCAGGGCCTGGGGGCCGACGATGTCATCGACCGTCACCTATCTGATCCCTGTCGTCGGCGTGCTGCTCGGCGTGATCGTGCTGCACGAACGCCTCTCGTGGCACGAACCCCTCGGCGCTGTGATCGTGCTCGCCGGCATTCTGGTCACACAGGGGCAACTGCGGGTGCGTCGCGCTCGCACAAAGCCCCTCGAAACCGCCGCCGAAGGGCAGCGGGCCGAGGGGCCGTGATGAGGCGTGCGCGTGTTGCCTAGGCTCCGACCACGGGGCCGAAGTGCTGCTGCATTGTGGCGGTGTGCACGCCGCGAAGCTCATCGATCGTCACCGTGAACTGATCCTGAATCTCCAGCTCGCCGCTGTTGTCGGTGACGCCGATGCGCAGGACGGGGTAGCCGCGACCCTCGCACAGGCCCACGAAGCGAACATCGTCTTCGCGCGGCACGCTCACGATGACGCGTCCGGTTGACTCAGAGAAGAGGGCGGATGTCGTGTCGACTCCGTCACGCTGCTCGATGCCGGTGGTCCACACGCGGGCGCCGACGCCGAAGCGCATGACCGATTCGGCGAGGGCCTGAAAGAGGCCGCCGTCGGAGAGGTCGTGGGCGGAGGACAGCAGGCTGCCCTGGCCGCCAGCGTGAAGCAGCCACGCCAGCTGCTTCTCGACGTCGAGGTCGACCTGGGGCGGCACGCCGCCAAGGTGGTCGTGGATGACTCCAGCCCACGCCGAGCCATCAAGCTCATCGCGAGTTGTGCCGAGCAGGTAGATGTTGTTTCCCTCGTCCTGCCAGCCGGAGGGGATGCGGCGGGCGACGTCGTCGATCACGCCGAGCACGGCGACGACGGGGGTCGGGTGGATCGGCACGTCGCCGGTCTGGTTGTAGAACGACACGTTGCCGCCGGTGACCGGAATGCCCAGCTCGAGGCAGGCATCCGAAAGCCCCTCCACCGTCTGCGCGAACTGCCACATGACCTCGGGGTTCTCGGGCGAACCAAAGTTGAGGCAGTCGCTGACGGCGACGGGCTTGGCGCCCGTGGCGGCCACGTTGCGGTACGCCTCGGCGAGGGCGAGCTTGGCGCCCTGCGACGGGTCGAGCTGGCAGTAGCGGCCGTTAGCGTCGGTCGCGACGGCGAATCCGAGCCCGCTCTCCTCGTCGATGCGCACCATTCCACCGTCATCGGGGAACGACAGGGCCGTGTTGCCGCCGACATAACGGTCGTACTGATTGGTGATCCACTCCTTGGAGGAGAGGTTCGGGCTGCCGAGCAGCGTGAGCGCCTGGTCGCGCAGTTGCGCGGCGCTGGTTGCGCGGGGCAGGCGGGCGGTGGTGTCGGCCTGGAGCGCATCGATCCACGTGGGATAGGCGACCGGGCGGTCATAAACGGGGCCGTCGACGGCCACCGTGAGCGGGTCGACGTTGACGATTTCTTCGCCGAAGTGCGTGATGATGAGGCGGCCGCTGTCGGTCACCTCTCCGAGAACCGAGGTCTCGACATCCCACTTGCCGACGACCTCGAGAAACGCCTCGAGCTTGTCGGGGTGCACGACGGCCATCATGCGCTCCTGGCTCTCGGACATCAGGATCTCCTCGGCCGTGAGCGTGGGGTCGCGCAGCAGCACGTTCTCGAGCTGGATGATCATGCCGCCGTCGCCGTTGGAGGCAAGCTCAGACGTTGCGCATGAGATGCCGGCAGCGCCGAGATCCTGGATGCCCTCGACGAGCTCCTTCTGGAACAGTTCGAGGCAGCACTCGATGAGCACCTTCTCGGCGAAGGGGTCGCCGACCTGAACGGCGGGGCGCTTGGTGGGGCCGCCTTCGCTGAAGGAGTCGGAGGCGAGGATGCTGGCGCCGCCGATGCCGTCGCCGCCCGTGCGGGCACCGAAGAGTACGACCTTGTTGCCAGCGCCGCGGGCGTTGGCCAGGTGCAGGTCTTCGTGACGAAGCACGCCGACCGCGAGAGCGTTGACGAGCGGGTTGGCCTGGTAGACGGAGTCAAACCACGTCTCTCCGCCGATGTTGGGCAGGCCGAGGCAGTTGCCGTAGAAGCTGATGCCGCTGACGACGCCGTGAACGACGCGGGCCGTGTCGGGGTCGTCGATCTTGCCGAAACGGAGGGCGTCCATGATGGCGACGGGGCGAGCGCCCATCGAAATGATGTCGCGCACGATTCCGCCGACGCCGGTCGCGGCGCCCTGGAACGGCTCGATGTAGCTGGGGTGGTTGTGCGATTCGATCTTGAAGGTGACGGCCCAGCCCTCGCCGACATCCACAACCCCGGCGTTTTCGCCCATGCCGACCATGAGGTTTTTGGTCATCTCTTCTGAGACCTTCTGGCCGAACTGGCGCAGGTACTTCTTGGATGACTTGTAGGAGCAGTGCTCGCTCCACATAACCGAATACATGGCAAGCTCGCCCGACGTGGGGCGGCGCCCCAGAATCTCGCGAATCTTCGCGTACTCATCGGCCTTGAGCCCGAGCGCCTCATACGGCTGCTCTTTGTCGGGAGTCGCGATTGCGTTCTCAACGGTGTCGGCGACGTGCGCGCGGGCGGGGGAAGAAACGTCGGTCACGAGGCGGGTGCTCCCTTGGCAAGCGGATGTCGCGGCGGGGTCGAACCGCGCCCGTCAAGTCTAGCCGGGGGCGGCGGTGCGCTCAGCCTGTGATCGTGAGCTCTTAGGCCTCGTGTGAGGACTGTGCCGCGCGCTCGGGGAGGGCGAGGCCCGCCTTGAGCATGATCGCGTGCGAGTGGCCGTAGTGAGAGGCAAGGAGTTCGGCGGCGCGGTCGACATCGCGGTCGAGGGCTGCCTGCAGGATCTGCTCGTGCTCACGGTCGATGTCGTGGTGGGCGGGCTTGAAGGAGGGGGCTGCCCAGCGGCGATAGAGCTCGGTCGAGTCGAAGACGACGGCGGCGACCTGCTGCACGATGTCGATGCGGCAGGCGGCGAGCAGGGCGAGGTGGAATGCGCGGTGGGCGTCGGTCCACTCAAGGCGCGTGACAGCGGGCAGCTGTGGGTCGCGCCGGGGTACCCGGGAGAGCCTGTGGTGCGTCGTGATGATCAGGTTTTCCCACTCCAGGTCACCGCGCTCAACGGCGAGGCGGAGCCCAAAGGTGTCGTTGTGGATGCGCACCCGGCCCAGGTCGTCGAGCTCGTCGATGGAGAGCTCCTGCACGAAGAACCCGCGCTGCGGAATGTTGCGAACGATGCGCTCGGTCGAGAGCCGAGTGAGCGCCTCGCGCACCACGGTGGTGCTCGAGTCGTACTTCTCGGCGAGCGCAGCGGTCTGGAGCCGACTCCCCGGTTCGACCTCCCCCATGAGGATGGCGTCGCGAATGACGGCATACATGCGGCTGCTGAGGGTCTCCGCTGATCCTTGTCGAGTCACAAGGTGAATGTAGCAAAGAAATGAAATGCATCTCGAATTGACGAATGCATTATTCGTACTTAGTGTTGCATCCGCACATTGAGGTGATCGGAGTACCGGGTGAGAGTGCAACTGCAGAAGCATTTGTTTAGAACCACGAGCGTTGTCATAGTCCTGGCGGCCCTCGCCTGTGTCGTTTACAGCCTGAGCCTGCCCATGGGAACTCTGGCGAGACCCGGTGCTGGAATGTGGCCGTTCTTAGTGAGCTGCGCGATGGGCATCGCTGCCCTCGTCACGCTGGTCACCGAGAAAGACTCATCCGCATACGAACCATTGTCCAAGCGTACGTGGATAATCGTCGTCGGCTTCGCCCTCATGGCCGCCTTCGTCGTTGCCTTCCAGATCGTCGGCCTCACGCTCTCGTGCCTCGCCCTCACCGTGGTGTGGCTGCGGTGGATGGCCAAGGAGTCGTGGAAGGTCACGATCAGCCTTTCCGTCGGCCTCACCGCGCTCTTCGTGATCGGCTTCGGAGTGCTCCTCGGGGTGCCCATGCCCGATGACGTCGTGCTCAACCTCATCCTCGGAAAGGGCTTCTAATGAACTTCGAAGAGGTCCTCCTCGGATTCCAGGTAGCGCTCTCGCTACAGAACCTCCTCTACGTCTTTATCGGCGTGGTGATCGGCATGGTCGTCGGCATCCTCCCCGGACTCGGCCCGGCCCCCACCATCGCGCTTATGCTTCCGCTTACCTACGTGCTGCCGGCCGACTCCGCGATCGTCATGCTCGCCGGCATCTACTACGGTGCCTACTACGGCGGAACCATCACGTCGGTGCTGCTGCGCCTCCCCGGCGAGGCGGCCAGCGTCGTCACCGTCTATGACGGACACCAGATGGCCCTCAAGGGCCGCGCAGGCCCCGCGCTCGGTATCTCGGCGATTGGCTCGTTCATCGGTGGTCTCGTCGCCATCATCGGCCTCATCTTTCTCTCGCCCGTCATCGCGCAGTATGCGGTCAAGCTCGGCCCGCCCGAGTACGCAATGCTCGCGATCGCCGGAATCCTCATGGTCTCCGCCCTCGGCGAGTCGAAGCCCAGCAAGAACGTGATCGTCGCGTGCTTCGGTCTGCTTATTGCGACCGTGGGAATCGACGCCGTCACGGGCATCTCCCGCTTCACGGGCGGCTCGGTCGACCTCCTTCGCGGCATCGACTTCGTGGCGGTTGCGATGGGACTCTTCGGCATCGGTGACGTGCTCTACGACCTCGAGCAGAAGCACAAGGGCGCGCGCATCACGGGCAAGCTCGGCCGCATCATCCCCACCAAGCAAGATATGAAGGACTCGTCGGGTGCTATTGCCCGTGGCTCCGTGATTGGCTTCGTGCTCGGCCTTCTGCCCGGTGGCGGTGGCGTCGTGTCATCCCTCGCCTCCTACGCGACCGAGAAGAAGGTGTCGAAGCACCCCGAGGAGTTCGGCAAGGGCGCCATCGCTGGCGTTGCCGGACCCGAGACCGCAAACAACGCCGGGTCGACCTCGTCGTTCCTGCCTCTGCTCTCGCTCGGTATCCCCTCGAACGTGATTCTGGCGCTCATCTTCGGGGCCCTCCTCATCCAGGGCATCACGCCGGGGCCGCAGCTCGTCACGGATCACCCCGAGATCTTCTGGGGCGTGCTCGCCTCGATGGTTGTCGGAAACCTCATGCTGCTCGTGCTGAGCCTGCCCCTGGTCGGACTCTTCGTGAACCTCATCCGCGTGCGCATTGGCATCCTGTCGTCGATCATCGTGGTCGTCACGATGGTGGGCGTCTACAGCGTGAACAACAACGTCACCGACATGTGGGTCATGCTCATCTTCGGCATCGTCGGTTACCTCATGCGCAAGACCGGCTACGACCCGGGCCCTCTTGCCCTGGCGCTCGTTCTCGGGCCGCTTCTCGAGTCGTCGTTCCGTCAGTCGCTGCTCATGTCTGACGGCAACCCGGCCATCTTCGTCGAGCGTCCGTTCTCGCTCTTCATCGTTGTGCTTCTCGTCGGCGTCGTCGTCTTTCAGGTCATCGCCCGCCGCCGCAGCAAGATCGCGGCGAAGTTCGATGACACCCTGCACCACCCCAACCCCAAGAGCCTGGCGCTACACGGCGACGAGCCCGCGGAGATCCTGCCCACCCAGGCATCCGATCTCTCCGGACTGCGCAGTGAAAGCGCCAACGCGGCAGCCGCCACCCCGACGGATGCCACCCCCACCATCAAGGAGAACAAGGATGTCTAACCGCTTCCGCGCAACTGTCGCCGGCGTCGCCGTCGTCGCCGGAATCTCGATGCTTGCTGCCTGCAGCAGCACCGCGTCGTCCACCGGCAGCGCTGCCGAACCTGAATTCCCGACCAAGGACATCACCATGGTCGTTCCCTACTCCGCCGGTGGCCCCACCGACATTGCGGCACGCGCCCTGGCGAAGGGCATGGAAGAGGAGCTCGGCTCGACTATCGTCGTCGAGAACAAGCCCGGCGCATCCGGAATCACGGGCCTCAGCGAGCTCTCGGCCAAGAAGGCCGACGGCTACTCGATCACGTTCACCCCCGGTGATGCGTTCGTTCAGTCTGAGCTTCGCACCGCGCCGTACACGTTCGACAGCTTCGAGCCCGTCGCCGGCATCATGACGCAGCCCTACATCGTCGTCACGAGCAAGGATTCGGGCATCGCGAGCTACGAGGACCTCTCCGACGCAGACCGCCTCACGTACTCCGTGAGTGGCATCGGAACCCCCACTCACATCAACACCGAGATCCTCACCGAGGACCTTGGCGTTGCGGCAACGGCCGTTCCCTACGACGGAGCCGGCCCCGCAGTGCAGGCAGCCGTTGGCAACAACGTGTCCTTCGCAATGCTTGACGCATCCGGTGTCATGCCATTCATCGCGAGCGGAGACCTCGTGGCCCTCGCCGTGCTCACGACCGATGGCGAGCGTCTCGACTACCTGCCCGAGGTCCCCTCCCTCACCGAGCTTGAGGCCGACGTCGAGAACATGACGCTCACCATCTACGGTGTCGCCGCCCCCGCCGGTCTTGACAAGGGTGTGCGCGAGGCCCTCCGCTCCGCAGCTCTCGCCGCAACCGAGTCGAAGACCTTCGCGGACTTTGCCGAGGCGAACTACATGCCGATGTTGGACGCCGAGACCGAGGCCAACTGGTACGAGACCCTCAAGACCACGGCTAAGGCGACCGTCAAGTCGCTCAAGAAGTTCGGAATCGAGCTCCAGTAATCATGACCGACCTCACCAACACTGTTGCCGTAGTCACCGGCGCCGGCACCGGAATCGGTGAGGCGATCGCTCGGGCTCTCGCGAAAGCGGGAGCCCGAGTGGCGGTCACCAACCGAAGCTTCGGCCCCGCCCAGGTGGTCTGCGACGACATCGTGGCCCAGGGTGGCGCCGCCATTGCGCTTCAGCTGGATATCACGTCCCGCGAGAGCATCGCTGCGGGCCTCGACTCCGTTGTCGCCCAGTGGGGTCGCATCGATGTCATGGTCAACAACGCCGGCATCTCGGGCGAGATCCCGTTTCTTGAGGTGACGGGCGATGACTGGGACCGGATGCTCAACACGAACGGCCTCGGAACCCTCATGTGCATGCAAGAGGTCGCCAAGCGCATGGATGCCACCGGCGGCAAGATCATCAACCTCACGTCGATCACGGGCAAGCAGGCCAACGCCACCTTCGCGCACTATTCGGCCAGCAAGTTTGCGATCAACTCGCTCATCCAGTCGGGCGCCCGCTCGCTCGCGCCTCGCAATATCACCGTGATGGGGCTCGCCCCGGGCATCGTGGCGACCCCGCTCTGGAACGGCGTCGTCGCCGACGAAGAGGCACGCGCGGCCAAGATGTCGGCCTACGAAAAGCGCATTCTGCTGCGCAGAGTCTCGGTCGCCGACGACCTCGCCCCCGCCGCGGTCTTTCTTGCCGGCCCCGGTTCGGATTACATGACCGGCCACATCGTCACGGTCGACGGCGGACTCGTCCTCGTCTGATCCTCCCTCAGCATCCCCAAGGAACCTCGTCAATGCGCTCGCTCGTGCTCACCGCTCCCGGCCAGATGGGAGTCGCCGATGGCCTGCCCGCCCCGGTCTGTGGGCCGGGCGAAGTGCTAATTAGCATCAACGCCGTCGGTCTGTGCGGCACCGATCTCGGATACTTCTCGGGTTACAGAACCCCACCGACCACTCCGTGGGTTCTCGGGCATGAGGCCGTGGGGTGGATCGTTGCCGTTGGCGACGATGTTGCCCCATCGCGAATCGGTGAGCGAGTCGTCATTGAGCCGAACTATCCGTGCGGCGATTGCGATCCGTGCCAGAAGAGTTCGCCCGCACTGTGCACGGAGAGGGTCAGTCTCGCCCTCACCAGTCCTGGCCTTCTCAGCGAACTCGTTGCGGTTCCGTCGGAGTTCGCATGGGAGCTCCCCGAGGGCGTTACGGATGAGGCAGCAGTATGCATCGAGCCTCTGGCGGTTGCCATGGCTGCGGTGAGGCGGGCCGACATTCGTGCAGAGGACGATTCCATCCTGGTTGTGGGAGCAGGGGCACAGGGCCTGCTCGTCGCCGAGGTCCTTCGCGCGATGGGCCGCCGCGTAGTCGTTGTCGACCCCCACGAGGCGAGGCTGCGCCTCGCTGTCACGCTCGGCGCAGAGTCTGCCCCCGCCGATGAACTGTTTTCCGTCGTCTTCGAGACCTCGGGCAGCGCGGCAGGCGGCACGTCCGCAATTGAGGCGGCCGCCCCGGGCGGCCGCATCGTCGTGGTCGGCGTCGGCGACCAGCCGGTGCAACTCGACAACCGCATCCTCGTGCGCCGCGGGCTCACGATCATCGGCTCCATGATCTATGACCACCCTCATGACTTCGCAACGACGATTGCCGCCGTCGCGGGAGGGATAGTGCATCCTGAACGGGTTCTCGGGCGGGCGTTCTCGTTCGACAACGGCGCCGCAGCCTTTTCTTCTGCCCCCGAGGCGGTCGGCAAGACGTGGATCAAGCTCGTCGGGGTGGTACTCGAATGAACCGTTTCGCGGTCGACCACCTCACGGCCCTCGACCTGTCACCGACTGAGCTGATCACGGCCGCGGCCCATGCTGGCTTCAGCGACGTTGGCATTCGCATCCGCCCCATGGATGAAACGGAACTGCTGTGGCCGATGGCCCCGGATTCCGCCATGATGCGGCATGCGCTCGACCTTCTCGACAGCACGGGCCTCGGGGTCACCCAGATCGAGGTGCTGTTTCTCGACGAACGAGTCGAGATTGCCTCGGTCGAACGCGATCTGGAGATAGGCGCGCGCCTGGGCGCCGAGTTTCTGTACTGCGTCGGAATGGACGATGACCGTGCCCGGATGGGCGACCGTTTCGGCCAGCTCGAAACGCTGTGTCGCAGCTACGGCATCCGCCCCCTTCTCGAGCCGATGGCGTACAGGCCCGTGAGTACCGTCGAGGCGGCGCTCGCAATCGTGGAGCAGACACCCACCGGCGGAGTTCTCATCGACAGCCTTCATTTCGCGCGCTCGGGTGGCGTGCCGGCTGCCGTGCGAAATGCCGACGCATTTCGTCTGCCGCTCGTTCAACTATGCGATGCCGGGGCACCGCCCAGCGAGGTTCCTGCGGATGCCGTCGCGCCCCGCGGTCAGCGAACCGACATCAGCCCTCTGCAATGGGAGGCCCGCACGGGACGCCTGCTGCCGGGCGACGGATCTCTCGACCTCACTGAGCTCATGTCGGCGCTCCCGAGGGACGTGATCGTGGCGCTTGAGGCCCCGAACCCGCGCGCGATCGCCGAATCTGGAATCGACGTGTTCCTGGCGGATGCTCTCACCAAGCTTTTTCGCGTCGCCAGGTCACGCACTACCGAACCGGGAGTAAAAGCATGAGAGCACTCGTCACAGGCGCAACCTCGGGAATCGGGCTCGCGATTGCCGCCGAGCTTGCCCTGCGCGGCACCGACCTGGTGATCGTGGCGCGCGACAAGAATCGGCTCGACAGCGTTGCGGCCCGCCTCGCGAACTACTCCGGGGTTACGGTCGAGACGCTCGCCGCCGACCTGCTCGATGACGCGGGCATCGCCGCGGTGATTTCGCGGCTGCAGGATGCGGATTCCGTCGTTGACATGCTCGTCAACAACGCGGGAATCGGCCTTCCTCCCGGCGGGTTTCTCGGCAACGATATCGACACCTCACGCAGGCTCACGAGTCTCAATGTCGACGCAGTGATGCGGCTGAGCCACGCCGCTCTGCCCGCGATGATTCGTCGCGGACGCGGCGGACTCCTCACGGTTGCCTCCATCGCGGCCTTCACCCCCGGCACACCCGCCATCACCTATTCCGCCTCAAAAGCTTGGGCGGTCGCATTCGGCGAGGGACTCAACACCCTGCTTCGCTCGACCGGAGTGCACAGCACTGTGGTCGCGCCCGGTTTCGTGCGCAGCGAGTTTCACAGCCGTTCGGGAGTTGCGACCGCTGGCATCCCCGAGCGACTGTGGCTCACGCCGGAACAGGTCGCCATCGCCGCAGTCAATGCGTTCGCCCGCAACACGCCGCTCGTGGTCCCCGGCGCGATATGGCGCACGGGTTTTGCCATCGGATCGCGGCTGCCACGGCCGTGGCTGAGGGCCGGGTTCGCCGCGCTCATGTCTCGCACCAGTTCGCCCCGCACCGGTTCTTCCTCTGCGGCCCCCAGCATCCAGACCGAAGGAACAGTATGACTACACCCACAGCGTCTGACCGGCTTGCCACGAAGAACATCATCGTCACGGGTGCCGGAGGGGGCATCGGTGCGGCGTTCGCCCGCCACCTCGCCGCAGCGGGGGCAGCTGTCGCGGTAGCCGACCTCGACCTCGCCGCCGCCGAATCCATCGCTGCAGAACTGCGTGACGCGGGCGCCAGGGCGATCGCGGTGCAGGTCGACGTGGTCGACACCGACTCGGTGCGCGCGATGTTCGACACGGCTGAGGCCGAACTCGGCGAGGTCTCTGTTCTCTTCAATAACGCCGGTGTATGCATCCGCCAGCCGTTTCTCGAGATCACCGAGGCGCAGTGGAAGCTCATGCACACCGTGAACGGCAAGGGAACCCTTTTCTGCACGCAGGAGGCCGCGCGCCGGTTCATTCCCCGAGGCGGTGGCAAGGTCATCAACACCTGCTCGACCTCGTCGCGCCAGGCCAGTGCCGACTTCGCAGCGTATGCCGCCAGCAAGGCCGCGACCCTCTCTGTGACGCAGTCGGCGGCCAGGGCGCTCGGCCAGCACGGAATCACGGTCAACGCGATCGGGCCAGGAATCATCGACACCGATCTGTGGTCGAAGGTCGAGCGGGATGACGCCGGTGCCGAGGTCGTCGCCGCCAGCGAGCGCTCCCTCAACGCCTACGAATCACAAATCCTGCTCGGCCGCACGGGGACTCCCGACGACATCGCGCCGACCGCCGTCTTTCTCGCGAGTGCCGACTCTGACTACATGACGGGCCAACTGCTCATGGTCGACGGCGGAATCGTCGTTCAGTGAACGACCTTCGCGAATCACCCCTACACAGCACCACACGCGATAAAAGGAGCACATCGATGACCGAACGACCATTCACGAGTGTCTGGTCCGATCTGGCCCAGGTCGAATTCAGCCAGGGCTATATCGAGGCCGGCGGGTATTCCACCCGCTACCTGCACGCCGGCGACACGTCCAAGCCAGCGTTGCTCATGCTTCACGGCATCACGGGCCACGCCGAGGCGTATTCCCGCAACCTGCGGTCGCACTCCGAGCACTTCTCCTGCTGGGCCATCGACTTCATCGGTCACGGCTATTCATCAAAGCCGGAGCATCCACTCGAGATCACGCACTACATCGACCAGGTGCTCGCCTTCATGGATGCCATCGGAGTCGAGAAGGCCTACTTCAGCGGCGAATCCCTCGGAGGTTGGGTGGCAGCCAAGATTGCGCAGCTCTACCCCGAGCGCGTCGAGCGGGTCGTTCTTAACACGATGGGTGGCACGATGGCCAACCCCGTCGTTATGGAGCGCCTCCTCACGCTGTCGATGGATGCCGCCAACGACCCGTCGTGGGAGCGCGTTAAGGCTCGTCTCGAGTGGCTCATGGCCGACCCGAGCATGGTCACTGATGACCTCATCAAGACCCGCCAGGCAATCTTCCAGCAGCCGGACTGGAAGATGGCGTGCACGATGAACATGGCACTTCAAGACCTTGAGACCCGCAAGCGCAACATGATTTCGGATGATGACCTGCGGGCGATCACGGTGCCAGCGATGGTGCTCTGGACGACGAAGGATCCCTCCGGGCCCGTAGATGAAGGCCGCCGCATCGCCTCTCTCATCCCCGGCGGCAAGCTCGCGGTGATGGAGGAGTGCGGTCACTGGCCGCAGTACGAAGACACCGAGACCTTCAACAGGTTGCACCTGAACTTCTTGCTCGGCCAGGACGACCCGCAGGTCAAGGATCCGAGCGCCGACACGGAGGCCGCAGCAGCATGACCCTCGCACTCGTGACCATGTCGCACAGCCCGCTGTTGGAGTTCGTCGACCCGCCCGCCGACGTCAAGGCTGAGGTTGAGGCCGCGTTCGAGGCGGCCCGCTCCTTCGTTAAGAAGTACGACCCCGATCTCGTGATCAACATCGGGCCTGATCACTACAACGGGTTCTTCTACGACATCATGCCGCCGTTCTGCGTCGGCTATGACGCTGTTGCGATCGGCGACTTCGGCACCCAGGCCGGCCCGCTCGACGTGCCGACCGAGATCGCCACGGAGCTCACCGAGTTCCTCATGGAGCGCGGCATCGACATGACCGTCTCGTTGCGTATGGAGGTCGATCACGGTGCCGTGCAGCCGATGGAGATCATCTACGGCGACATCACCGCTAAGCCCGTTCTGCCGATCTTCATTAACTCGGTGGCGCCCCCGTTCACGCCCCTCAAGCGCATCCGCCAGTTGGGTGAGGAGCTCGGTGCGTTTATCGCTGAGCGCCTGGCCGATAAGAAGGTTCTCGTGATCGGCTCCGGCGGGCTCTCGCACGAGCCGCCCGTTCCGCAGATTGCGACGGCAACCCCCGAGGTTCGTGAGGCCCTCCTGGGCGGCGGTCGTCACCTCACCCCCGAGGCGCGGGATGCTCGCCAGCAGCGCGTGATCAACGCCGCGAAGGACTTCGCCGCCGGCGTCGGCGTCGTCAAGCCCCTCGCTCCCGAATGGGATCAGGAGCTCATGCGCATCCTCGCGTCGGGTGACCTGTCGCCCATCGACGCGTGGACTCCCGCCGAGATGAGCGAAATTGCGGGCAATTCGTCGCACGAGGTCCGCACCTGGATCGCGGCCTACGCGGCGCTCGGTGCCGTCGGCGACTACACCGTCGACTACTCGTTCTACCGCCCGATCCCGGAGTACATCGCGGGCTTCGGCGTGACGACGGCCACGCTCAACTAGGCAGGCCAGCGACACGTGGCGAGGCTCGGCTACCCGGGTCTCGCCACGTCTGGTTCTCGGCGAAGGGTTATCGCCGCTGCGGCATCCGTCAGCTTGGTCTAGCCACGGCCCTCGATATACGACACCATGTGGCCATGGGATCAGCGTTGACCACTATCGGATTGCCCGTCGCCCTCGGCATCATCATGTTCGGGCTGGGGCTCTCGCTCACGCTCGGCGATTTCGCTCGGGTGGCAAAGCACCCGAAGGCGGTGCTGATCGCACTCGGCTGCCAACTTCTGCTGCTGCCCGCCATTTGTTTCGGGCTGGTGATGCTGTTCCAGTTGCCGCCCGTGCTCGCGGTGGGCATGCTCCTGCTCGCGGCCTCGCCCGGCGGCACGACCGCAAACCTTTATAGCCACCTCTTTCGAGGGGATGTTGCGCTCAACATTTCTCTCACGGCCCTCAACTCGGTGATCGCGGTCGTCACCCTGCCGCTCATCACCAACCTCGCTATCGCCGTCTTCTTGCCGGGGGATAACACCCTGGGCCTGCAGCTCAACAAGATGGTCGAGGTATTCGCGATTGTGCTGGCACCCGTCGTGCTCGGCATGCTCGTTCGCCGGTGGAAGCCGTCGTTTGCCGACGCTATGGACAAGCCGGTTCGCATCGCGTCCGTCATCATTCTGATCGTCGTCATCGCCGGGTCGATCGTGACGAACCTTGATTTGCTACTCGCCAATGCCGCGCAGCTTGCGGGAATCACGGTGCTGTTCTGTGTGATCAGCTTGGCCGTCGGCTACCTTGTGCCCCGGATGTTCTCCATCGAACGCAGGCAGGCGATCGCCAGTTCGTTCGAGATCGGCATCCACAACGCGACTCTCGCCATCGTGATCGCCCAGACGGTGATCGGCAGCGTCGAAATGAGCCTGCCGGCCGCCGTCTATGGCGTGCTGATGTTCTTTGTTGCGCTCGCGTTCGGCTTTGTCATCCGCGGGCGGTCGGAGGTTACTTTCCCCACTCGCCAGGAGGGCCAAGAATCAGCAGCACGCTGACGACCGCGATCACGGCAAGGATCATGACGGTGCCCAGCAGCAGCGGATGCTTGAGGAACCAGCGCAGGAGGGTGTCGACCCATCCGGCGTCTCTTGGGTCGTCGGTCTTCTCGGTGCGCCACTGGCCGACAAGATGCTTGCGCTTCTCGAGCCACAGGTCAAACGGCACCGTCGCATAGGGAACGATGGCGGTCACGATGCCAAAGAGGATGCGCCCGATGGGCCACCTTTGGTTGAGGCCCACGACGATCACGCTCGCGCCATACGTAATGAAGACGAATCCGTGGACGAGCCCGCCCGTGAACGTGTACCAGCCTTCGATGCCAAAGCCGTACTTGAGCACCATGACGGTGATGAGGATGGTCCAGGTGATCGCCTCGGCGATCGAGACGACGCGGTAGAGCGCGCTGGGGGTAAATCGGGTTGATGCTTCGCGGGGCGAGGGCTTCGCCGGGGCGACACTGGTCGGGTTCACGAAAGAACTCCTAAAAGTAGGGAGCTTCTAGAGTAACTCATTTGCCGACGGGGTGTCGGCAAGTCGGAAATCTGCTTAGGCCGAGACTAAGGTCTGCTTGATCACGCTCGTGAAGAAGGCGAGTCCGTCGGTGCCGTTACGCATTGCGGCGCTCGTGTCGGGCCCGAAGCCCTCCTCAATGGCGTGCTCGGGATGCGGCATAAGGCCGACAACGTTGCCGCGCTTGTTCGAGACGCCAGCAATGTCGTTGACTGAGCCGTTGGGGTTGACGCCCACGTAACGGAACACAACCTGACCCTCGCCCTCGAGGCGGGCAACGGTCTCGGCATCGGCGATGAATCCGCCCTCGCCGTTCTTGAGGGGAATGGTGATCTGCTGGCCCTGGGCGAAGTCGCCGGTCCAGTCGGTTGACGCGTTCTCGACGCGGAGCACCTGGTCGCGGCAGATGAACTGGCCGTGATCGTTGCGAATCAGGCCACCGTCGACGAGGTGAGCTTCGGCGAGCATCTGAAAGCCGTTGCAAATGCCGAGCACCGGCATGCCGGAATTTGCGGCGTCGATGACCTCGGCCATGATGGGCGACCGTGCGGCAATCGCCCCGCAGCGCAGGTAGTCGCCGTAGCTGAAGCCGCCAGGAAGCACGAGAGCGTCAACGCCCTCAAGGCTGTGCGAGCCGTGCCACAGGGCCACGGGCTCGCCGCCGGCAAGGCGCACAGCGCGCTGCGCGTCGCGGTCGTCGAGCGAGCCGGGGAACGTGATGACGCCGATGCGCATGGTCACTAGTGCGTCTCTCCCGCGGTCTCGGTTGCCGGAAGAATGATGTTGACGACATCCTCGATCACGGAGTTCGAGAACATCGTCTCGGCGAGTTCCCGCACCTCGGCGACAACGGCATCCGAAACCTCGTCCACCGTGACCTCGAAGCGCTTGCCGATGCGCACATCACCGAAGTGGGTCTTGCCCAGGCGGTGAAGGGCTCCGGCGACGGCCTTGCCCTGGGGGTCGAGAAGTTCGGCCTTGGGCATTACCTCGACAACGATTACGGGCACCTGGAACTCCAAAGACGTCGCACGGATGGGGTGGTTTCAGTCTAGCTGCGGGTGAGGGCTGGCAACTCCCTGCGTATTCGCCAAAGGTTAGGACATCCTTATTTTGAATTACTCAAAATAAGCCTAGAATGGATGCATGCACACGGCCAGAACAGAGATGCTCATCGACAGCATCCGCGGTGCCGGTCTCAAAGTGACCGAGCCCCGTCTTGCCGTGCTGCGTGCCCTCGAAGAGAAGCCCCACGCCGATGCCGACACGATCTACGGCATTGTGCGTCAGGACCTGGCGAGCACCTCACTCCAGGCTGTGTATGGGGTCCTCGCGGCGCTGACCACCGCCGGTCTTCTGCGCAAGATCGAGCCGGCGGGATCGTCTGCCCTCTACGAGTTGCAGCACGGTGACAATCACCATCACATCGTGTGCCGCCAGTGCGGTGCTGTTGCAGATGTTGAATGCACGGTTGGGCACGCTCCCTGCCTCACCCCCTCAGCCGATCACGGGTTCACCGTCGACACAGCCGAGGTCACCTTCTGGGGCCTATGCCCCGCCTGCGCTGCCTAATTCTTTCAACGTCCACAACAACAACCAAGGAGTACTCGTGAGCAATTACACGACCACCCAGGCCGGAGCGCCGATCGCGAGCGATGAGTTTTCGCTCACGAACGGTCCCGATGGAATCACCGCACTGCACGACCGTTTTCTCGTAGAGAAGCTCGCATCGTTCAACCGCGAGCGCGTGCCGGAGCGCAACCCCCACGCCAAGGGCGGCGGAGCATTCGGTGAATTCACCGTCACCGAAGACGTGTCCAAGTACACGAAGGCGGCTGTCTTCCAGCCCGGCGCCACGAGCGAGACGCTTCTGCGTTTCTCCTCCGTCGCCGGCGAGCAGGGCTCGCCCGACACCTGGCGCGACGTTCGCGGATTCGCGCTTCGCTTCTACACGACCGAGGGCAACTACGACGTCGTCGGCAACAACACCCCCGTCTTCTTCCTTCGCGACGGCATGAAGTTCCCCGACTTCATCCACTCGCAGAAGCGCATGGGCGCAACGGGCCTCCGCAACGCAGACGCACAGTGGGACTTCTGGACCCTCTCGCCCGAGTCGGCCCACCAGGTCACGTACCTCATGGGTGACCGCGGTATCTCCAAGTCGTGGCGTCACCTCAACGGCTACGGATCGCACACCTACCAGTGGATCAACGCCGAGGGTGAGCGATTCTGGGTTCAGTACCACTTCAAGTCCCGCCTGGGCGTTGAGCTCATGGAGGCCGCAGAGGCCGAGCGCATCGCCGGTGCCGACGCTGACTACTACCGTCGCGACCTGTTCGAGGCAATCGCCAACGGCGATTACCCGACGTGGGATGTCTCGGTTCAGGTCATGCCCTACGAGGACGCCAAGACCTACCGCTTCAACCCGTTCGACATGACCAAGACCTGGTCGCACCAGGACTACCCGCTCATTCCGGTCGGTCACTTCACGCTCAACCGCAACCCGCGCAACTTCTTCGCCGAGATCGAGCAGGCGGCATTCTCGCCGTCGAACCTCGTCCCCGGCATCGACATCAGCCCGGACAAGATGCTCATGGCGCGCGTTTTCGCTTACCCGGATGCCCAGCGCAACCGCATCGGCGCAAACTACAACCAGCTGCCGGTGAACCAGCCGCACGCATCCGAGGCGCGCAACTACCAGCACGAGGGCCAGATGCAGTACCAGTTCAACGCAGAGACGGTCCCCGTCTACGTGCCGAACTCGTTCGGCACCCCCGTTGCTGACCCGGCCGTTGCCGGCGAGGGTGGCTGGGAGTCTGACGGCGAGCTCATCCGCGCCGCGCAGACCCTTCACTCCGAAGACGACGACTTCGGCCAGGCGGGAACCCTCTACCGCGAGGTGTTCACCGACGAGTCGAAGGCTCGCTTCCACGAGACGCTCATCGGCCAGTACAGCGCCCTCACGATCGACGTGATCAAGGCTCGCTTCATCTGGTACTGGACCTCCGTCGACTCGACCCTGGGCGCCACAATCGCCGCTGCGGTCGGCCACGGCGACCAGACCGCCAACGAGGCTGCAGAGCCCGTCGGCACCGCCGTCTAAGCACCACGCATAACGAATGGCCGGCCCCTCTGGGCCGGCCATTTCGCGTTAACCCGTGCCGTTGGGGGTCGGCGTGCGCCTGAGTGCGGCGCTAGTGCGCCAGTTGGTCGATGAGCGCCAGCCCGCGCTCGGCCCACTCAATCTCTTGTTGGGCGTGGGCGATCATTCCTTCATAGGTGAAGCGCTTGAATGCCACTGTCGCCGCATGCTCCTCCGCGGGGATCGAGGCGAGGCGTTTGGTGAGCATGGGGCTCGTCCCCGTATCGATTTCGTGCACTTTGAGCTGCCACTGGGCGAGGCGCTCGGCAAAGTGATCGCGGTGAGCAAGCATCTGTGCGCGGGCGGATTCCGGCTCCGCCCACTCGAAGTAGGCGGCCTTGAGGTGGATGGGGTCTCTCTCGCGCGTGTATTCGAGTGGGGTGTTCATCCACTGGCGAAACTCAGCAATCCCCGCAGCCGTTGCGGTGTAGCGGCGCTTTTTGCCGCGTTGCCCCCACGAGACCTCTTCGCCATCGACGAGCCCCTCGTCTTCCATGCGTCGAAGCATGGGGTAGAGCTGCGAATCTGGGGCATGCCACACGTAGCCGACGGATGATTCGAAGTGTTTGAAGAGGTCGTATCCGGTCATGGGTTCGACGGTGAGCAGGGCGAGGATGGCGTGGCGGAGGCTCATGCTTCGTTCCTTTGCGGTGCGATGCCGACTGGGGTCGTTGCGTTTTTCTGGGTCGTGGGGCTATCGTGAACCTACCACTACCTATCTCCATAGGTAGTTGGACGTTTTCGATCACAAAGAGGTGACCATGACATCCACTGCCCCCGCCCACGCTCTCGCCACCGAGAGCTCGGCAACAGCCAAGATTTTCAACTACCCGCTCAACGCCTGGTATGTCGCGGCCTGGGATCACGAGGTCACCCGCAAGCCGCTCGCCCGCACGATCGCCGATCGCAAGCTCGCTCTTTACCGCGCAGAAGACGGCACGCCCATCGCGCTAGCCGACGCCTGCTGGCACCGCCTTGCACCGCTATCGCTCGGCAAGGTTCTCGACGGCGACAAGATTCAATGCCCGTACCACGGCATCGTCTACAACGGTGCGGGGCGCTGCGTCTCGATGCCCGCGCAGGAGACGATTAACCCCAGCGCGACCGTGCCATCGTTTCCCGTTGTCGAGCGCTATCGCTACGTGTGGGTGTGGCTCGGCGACCCGACACTCGCCGACCCGGCAACGGTGCCCGACATGAGTCAGATGAGCTCTGATGAGTGGGCAGGCGACGGCCTCACGATCCACGCCAAGTGCAACTATCAGCTTGTGCTCGACAACCTCATGGACCTCACCCATGAGGAGTTCGTGCACAGCTCCAGCATCGGCCAGGAGGAGCTCAGCGAGTCGGAGTTTGTCGTTACGCACGAGGGCAATCGCGTCACCGTCACGCGCTGGATGCTGAACATCGATGCCCCGCCCTTTTGGCGCAAGAACATGCGCGACAAGTTTCCGGGCTTCGAGGGCAAGGTCGACCGCTGGCAGATCATCCACTTCGAGGGCCCTTCGACGATCTGCATCGACGTGGGAGTCGCCAAGGCGGGAACGGGTGCTCCGGAGGGCGACCGCAGCCAGGGCGTCAATGGCTATGTGATGAACACGATCACGCCGGAGTCCGCGCGAACGAGCCACTACTTCTGGGCATTCATGCGCAACTATCGCCTCGAAAGCCAGCTCATCACCACGCAGTTGCGCAACGGAGTTTTCGGAGTGTTCGGCGAGGACGAGGCCATGCTCGAGGCGCAGCAGGCCGCGATCGACGCCAACCCCGACTACGAGTTCTACAACCTCAACATCGACTCGGGCGGACTCTGGGTTCGCCGGCTTCTTGAGCGGATGCTGCAGGCAGAGGGCCGTCCCCTCTCGGCAGGGTAGGCGGCGCGATCATGGCGGCAACCAATATCGAAACCCGGCAAACCGCAAGCGTGCAGGCGGTCGAAGAAGTCGCCGAGGGCATCCAGCGCATCGAGCTGCGCCCGAGCCTGCCCGTCGTGGCAGCGCCGGGCAGCCATCTCGACGTGATGGTCACGATTGGCGCGGAGCGGCACCGGCGCTCCTATTCGATTGTGGATTCGAGCGCGTCGGGCGATCTCCTTGCCATCAGCGTGATGCGAGCGCCCCAGTCGAGGGGCGGCTCGCTGTTCATGCACGCGCTGCGAGCGGGCGAGGTGCTTGAGGTGACGCAGCCGCTGCAGAACTTTCCCCTACGGGTGGGCGCTAAAAAGTATGTGGTGCTCGCCGGAGGCGTGGGCATCACGGCCCTCGTCGGAATGGGCAGTGTGCTCGCCCGGCTCGGAGCCGACTACCGTTTTGTCTACGTGGCGCGCAGCCGCCGGGCGATGGCCTACCTGGATCGGCTCCGCGGCATCCACGGCGACCGTCTCGACGTGCACATTGACGACGAAGGGACATCCCTCGATGTCGCCGCTTTCATCGATGGCCTCGACGAATCGACCGAGCTCTACATGTGTGGGCCCATCCGGCTGATGGATGCCGTGCGCCGCCGCTGGCAGGGCCGCGGCCTTGATGCCACCCGGCTCCGTTACGAGACGTTTGGCAATAGCGGCTGGTTCGCGCCGGAGAACTTCACGGTGCGCATCCCGCGCCTTGGTGTCGAGGCGCTCGTGCCCTCTGGCAGGTCAATGCTTGAGGTGCTCGAGGACGAGGGGGTCGACATGATGTTCGACTGCCGCAAGGGCGAATGCGGGCTCTGTGAGGTGCGAGTGCTTGAGCTTGAGGGCTCGATCGATCACCGGGACGTGTTCTACAGCGACCGGCAAAAGGAGGCACGCGCCAAGATGTCGTGCTGCGTTTCTCGCGTCGTTGGCGGCGAAGGCGGCACGGCCACCGTGACGATCGACGTTTAGCGCGCTCGCCCCAAGCGTCACCAGTTTTCCCCGCTGAGCCGCGGTCGGGGCTACCGTGTGCCGCATGAGACTGAGCAAGCAGAAGCCGGCGCCTCCCAGCGATCTCGATCTCTCCCCCGGAGACCGCGCCGTATTACTGGATACCCCGCGGCCCCTGTGGATCGATTCGCTCGGCCGGGCGGGCATCCGCAGCGCCCAGGTGCTTCTGGTCATTGCGGTCGTTGCGCTCGTGGTCGTGGTCGCCGTTCGGCTTACGGTCGTCGTGGTTCCGGTGGTCCTTGCCCTCATCATCTCCTCGGCCGTTCGGCCCCTCGTTTCGTGGATGGTGCGGCACAGAGTTCCAGCGCTGCTGGCAACCTGGATCGCCTTGTTTGCGGGGCTAGCCGTGCTGGGCGGCATCATCACCCTGGTGGTTTTCGGGGTGCGCAGCGAATGGCCCAAACTCGTGAAGTCGGTGAGTGACGGTCTCGATGCCGTGCAGGATTTCTTGAAGTCAAGCCCTCTGGGCATCGATACGTCTCGCCTCGAGGAGCTTCGAGATTCGGTCGTGAAGTTTCTCACAAGCCCCGAATTCAGTTCGGGAGCCATCGCGGGCGTGGGTAACGCCATCGAGGTCGTCACAAGTCTCGTGCTGATGCTCGTTCTGCTGTTTTACTTTCTCAAGGAAGGCCCGTTCCTGTGGGAGTTTGTCACCCGAGGGCTTCGGCCGCGGCAGCGTTCCAGGGCGGCTCGCATCGGCAACAGCGCCGTGGGCGTGCTCGGCGGCTATGTTCGCGGCACCGCGATAGTCGCGGCGGTAGATGCAATCGTGATTGGCCTCGGCCTGTGGATTTTGCAGGTTCCGTTGGCGATGCCGCTGGCACTTCTCGTGTTCGTCGGTGCGTTCATCCCCATCGTGGGTGCCACGGTTACGGGCACGATCGCCGCCCTCGTCGCCCTCGTCACCAATGACCTGACGACGGCTCTTATCGTCGTCGCCATAGTCATCGGAGTTAACCAGCTCGAAGGCAACTTCTTGTCGCCGCAGGTTCTCGGCAAGTCGCTCAAGCTCCATCCGATCGTCATTCTGGTGGCACTCACGGTGGGCACCGTGCTCGCCGGCATCATCGGAGCCTTCCTCGCCGTGCCGATCGCCGCAGTGGCCTGGGCGATCATCAAGGCCTGGGACGATACGGATGTTGCGCCGGTGCGACCTCGTCCCCGCGACGCTCGCGCCTGAGCCAGGGGCCGCTGTTCGACGTATTTCGCTAGTTGGGGAGTTGCCTCCCTAGGCTCGGAGGCATGCAACCGCTGTGCTGGTGGCATGACTTTGTCGACTTCGGCGCGACGCGCCATTTCACGTCTTGTCGCGAGCGCGATAGTCGCAATCCTCGTATGCGCCGGAATCCTGAGTGACGCAGCATCGCGCCCTGCTTCTGCTGCCGCCGCCGCGGTCACGACGCACGCCGATCTGCAATCGGCATTGACCATCGGCGGCACTGTCGTGCTCGGTGCAGATATCAGCGGCGGGGGCGTCGAGATTCCGAATCCGAACGACGTTGTGCTCGACCTCGCCGGGTTCACCCTCACCGTTCAGGGTGCGGGTGCGGCAGGAAGCGCGGGGGGCAAAGCAGGCATCGAGGTGCCAGTGGGGGCATCGCTCACGATCAATGGCCCGGGTGTGCTCCGGGCAAATGGGGGTGGCGGCGGGGCCGGAATCGGCGGCAGCCACGGGCAAGCGAATGGTGCTATCACGATTAATGGCGGAACCATTGAAGCGAATGGCGACTACCGCAGTGCCGGTATCGGCACGGGCGACAGCGCGCCCGCCGGCTCTGAACTGGTCACCATCAATGGAGGCACGGTGACGGCGCTGGGCGGCTACATCGGGGCCGCGCTGGGGAGCGGAGCATCGGCGGTCGCGCCGCCCATCACCATCAATGGTGGCACGGTGAGGGCCGGAGCCGCGCTGCCGTACCAGGGCATGGGTATCGGCGCAGGAGAACAGGGAATAGCGTCGACGATCAGGATCAATAGTGGAGACGTGTGGGTGGCCGGACGCCTGTGGTGTGGAGGGACACTCGGCGCGTGGGCGAGTGACATCGGGGGCGTCTGCATTCCCAACGCCCCCGTCGACATCACCATCGGCGCGACCGCGGTTGTTAACCTTCTCGCGGCGCACGACTACGACGGCGTCACCTCCGTGGTGCAGTTCTCACGAGACGGCGTGGGCAGCTTCAGCAACGCGGGAACCCTCAATGTGCTGAACGCAAGGCTCACCTTCCCCGCCGGTTCGACCGCGAGCAACAGCGGAACCATCACCGGTCCGGTCGTGGGGGCCGTATCCGGCAACAACTTTGTTCTGAGTTTCAACGATGCGGGCGGCTCCGGCGGCCCCGGCAGTGTGCGGGTTCTCGCCGCCACGCTCTCGGCGGCAGGAATGGCCGTCCCCGCCGCGCCGACCAGAGCGGGTTTCACCTTTGCGGGCTGGTGGTCGGGGGAGACGGGCGGAAGCCAACTCGCGACTACGACGGCGCTGAGCTCCAGCACGTGGCATGCCCGCTGGCAGGCGCCCGAGCATCCGATCACCTTCGACTCGACGGGAGGGAGCCCCGTCGCGTCGGTCGCGGTCGCGGAGGGCTCGACGCTCGCCCTCCCCGCGGCGCCGACGAAAGCGAATTACACCTTCGCCGGTTGGTTCACTGCCGTATCGGGCGGCACTGAGTGGACGGCAGCGACCCCCGTCACCGGCCCGACAACGCTCTACGCGCACTGGGCACTCACTACCTACACGGTGTCGTTCGACACGGGCACGGGTGGCAGTGCGGTGCCTTCGCAGACGGTTACTCACGGCGCGACAGCCGCTGTGCCGGTCGACCTCCCGACGCGCCTCGGGCACACGTTCGGTGGGTGGTTCACGACGGCGGGCGGCGCGTCGGTGTGGAACGCCTCCACCCCAGTGACGTCGGACACGACCGTGTTCGCGCTCTGGACAGCCGACACCTACACCGTCTCATTCGACACCGGACCAGGCGCAAGTACCGTCTCGTCGAAGACGGTCGCCCACGGCAGTACGGTCAGCCTGCCGGCCGCTCCCGCGAGGTCGGGATACCGCTTCTGGGGGTGGGTGACTACATCCGGCGGCACGACGGAGTGGAGCAGAACGGCACCCGTGACGGGGCCGATGACTCTTTACGCGCGCTGGGTGATCAACACCTACACGGTGTCGTTCGACTCGAATGATGGAACTGCGGTCGCGTCGCAGACGGTCGCTCATGGCGATTCGGCAGCGGTGCCGACGCCGCCGACGCGCACGGGTTATTCGTTCGCGGGCTGGATGACGAGCGCGGCCGGCTCTACGGCGTGGGATGCGACAGCCGCGGTGACCTCGGATGTGACGGTCTACGCACGCTGGACGGTCAACAGCTACACGGTGACCTTCGACACGGGCGCCGGCGGCAGCTTTGAACCGTCGCAGACGATTGTTTATGGTGGCCGGGCATCCGTGCCGTCGGATGCTCCGATCCGTTCCCATCACAGCTTTGTCGGGTGGTTCACGGCCGCGAGCGGCGGCTCGGCATGGGACGGCTCGGCAGTGGTCACGGGCAACGTGACGGTCTACGCGCGCTGGTTGATCGATTCCTATGTCGTGTCGTTCGATGCGCAGGGCGGCTCTGCGGTTGCGTCCCAAACGATCGGTCATGGGCAGGCGGCAACGGTTCCTGCCGTTCCGACCCGCGCTGGCTATGCGTTCGCGGGGTGGTTCACGACGCCGACCGGTGGAGCCGAGTGGGCTGATTCGGCGCCCGTCACGGCAGCACTGACGGTTTATGCGGCCTGGGATGCGCTGGTGCCCACAGCGGTGTCGGTGTCGATTGAGGATGATCTGGTGGCGATTCCTGCGGGCAGGAGTGTCACGATTTTCGGCACGGTGACCCCGACGACGGCGGTCGGCACGATCGAGCTATTCGAGGACGGGGTTTCGATCGGGTCCGGCGCCGTCGTTGGAGGTGGCTACCAGATCAACACGTTCGCGCTCGCCGGTGGCAACTACGTCTACACGGCCGAGTTCACCCCGGGGGAGCCGCGCTTCGTGTTCTCGACCTCGGCTCCGGTTGATCTCGTGGTCAATCCGCTCCGTCCGCGGGTCCCGGCCCCCGCAACGGATACGGATGGCCTCCTTGACGAAATCGATGCCAACGGGTGGCCCGTGCATCCGCTGCCCGGGGGTCTCGACAGCGTGCTCGGCAAGAACGTGCCGTGGACGAACCCGCTGGACAGCTTCGCCGACGTGTACGTCTACAGCACCGCGCAGTGGCTGGGAACCTACGCCGTCGTTGGAGGCAAGGTTGATTCGGGCTACTGGGCGTTCATGCCGACGCTCACGCCAGGGCCGCACCACTTGGTCTTCGTCGGACAAACCAGCCGCACCGTTAGTGTGTACGAATTCAGCGTGCCCGCCCCGGCTGTTGCGGCCCTGCCCCCCGTCACGCCTGTGGCTCTTGCCAGCACCGGAATCGAGCCCGCCCCCTGGGCGTCCCTCGGCCTGGTGCTCTTGTTGTTGGGAGCTGGCCTCGTGGCGCGCCGCCGGGTGCGCAGCGTTTAGGCCGCGGCGGTCACCCGAATCTCGTTGGCCCACGGGTCGGCGAAGGTGAGCATGCGACCGTCGTGCGCCTGCTGCACGCCTCGTGCGGTGAGGCGCTCGCCGAGCGCGCCCAGATCATCCGTCGACGGGACCTCGATGGCGACCTGGCCGAGACCCAGCGCGGGGGTGCGGGCTCCAGCTCCGTTGCTTTCCCACGTGTTCATGCCGACGTGGTGGTGGTAACCGCCGGCGCTCACAAAGAGGGCCTGCGTGCCGTATTCGATGGTGATCTCGAAGCCGACGGTGTCGACGTAGAACTGCTTGGCGGTCTGGATGTCGCCCACCTTGAGGTGAACGTGGCCGACGGCCGTGTCTCCGACCGTTGCGGCGCTGAGGCCAGCCTCGGTGAGGTTCTCCTGCAAGAAGCGGTTGGGGTCGAGGTAGACGGTGCCCATCTCGACGGAGCCGTTCTGCCATTTCCAGGAGTCGCGCGGGCGGTCCCAGTAGAGCTCGACGCCGTTGCCCTCTGGGTCGTTAAAGTAGAAGGCCTCGCTCACGAGGTGATCGGAGCTGCCGGTGAAGTTGCGCGGGTAGGCTCGGGCGACCGAGTAGACCGATGAGGCGAGGTCGCTCTTCTCGTCGAAGAGAAATGCCGTGTGATAGAGCCCTGCCGAGGTGGAGGGTGCGTGCTTGAGCTCCGCCGCATGCTCCAGGATGATCGCGGGGCTGCCCGGCCGACCGAGCACCGCGCTGGGGCCGTCGTGGGCGAGCAGCGTGAGGCCGACTCCGTCGCGGTAGAACGCGATCATGGAGTCGAGGTCGGCGACCTTGAGGCTGACCGCGCCCATGGCGGTCTGAGAGGCGAGGATGTTTGCGTTCATAGTTGTAGCAACAACTATATCATGGGGGATATTCCCCTAGTGAGAAGCCCGATCCGCGCGCTAACCTCGCGCCATGTCACTACCCATCGACGCTGATTCTGTCGCCGCGCTCGCCACAACGATCGACGGCCCCGTGATGCTCCCCCATGACGATGGTTACGCCGCCGAAGTGACCGGCTTCAACCTCGCCTACCCTCAGGCCCCCGACGTTGTGGTCGGGGCCGCAAACCCCCGCGACGTTTCACGTGCCGTTCGCTTCGCCGTGGACCACGAACTCCCCGTGCGTGTCTTCGCTACCGGCCACGGCACGCACTCCTCGATCACCGACGGCATGCTCATTACGACGCGGCGAATGACGGACGTCACGATTGATGAGCAGGCGCGCACCGCCACGGTCGCCGCCGGTGCGACGTGGGCGGATGTCCAGGATGCCGCAGCAGCACACGGACTGACCGCTATCCCCGGGTCGTCACCGACAGTCGGAGTCGTCGGCTATCTCCTGGGCGGGGGGCTCGGCCCGCTCGCCCGGAGCCACGGGTTCAGCTCCGACTACGTGCGCTCGTTCGAGGTCGTGACCGCGGCTGGCGACATCGTGCGCGCGAGTGCCGACGAGCATCCCGACCTCTTGTGGGCGCTGCGCGGGGGCAAGGGCGGTTTCGGAGTGGTGACTTCGGTCGAGCTTGCGCTCGTCGACCTTGCAACCGTCTATGGGGGCGCGCTCTTCTTCGATACCGGCGACATCGACCATGTTCTGCGCAGCTGGGTGACCTGGACAGAAACGGCACCAGACGCCGTCACTACCTCGGTGGCACTTCTCAACATGCCGCCGCTCGACGTCATCCCCGAACCGCTGCGCGGCAAAACGGTGGTGAGCCTGCGCTTTGCCTTTCCCGGTGACGCCGACGAAGGGGAACGACTCGTCGCGCCCCTCAGATCCCTGGCCACCCCGCTTATCGACGCCGTGGGAATCCTGCCCACGTCACAGCTCAAGCTCATCCACTCCGACCCGGAAGCCCCCGCGCCCGCGTGGAGCGACGGGCTCCTGCTCGGGCGGCTTGACGACCGCTTCGCCGATACCCTTCTGGCGAGCGTCGGCCCCGGATCACAGCTTCCTCTCATGGCGGTCGAGGTTCGGCACCTCGGGTCGGCGACCGCGGCAGACACGGTTGAGGGCTCCGCCGTCGGCGGGCGCGGCGCGCTCTACACAATGACGGTCATCGGAGCGCCCGTTCCCGATCTGTTCGAGACGGTGCTGCCGCAGGTCATGGGCGGCATCCGGGCTGCCGTGGCTGAGTGGACCGCGCCAGAAACAACGATCAACTTTGTGGGGGATCCCGCCAGTCGTGCAGAGTTCGTCAAGGCCTGGCCCTCGGCGACGGCGGCGAAACTCTCCTCGCTGCGCGAAGAATGGGATCCGAGCGGAACCTTCGTGTTCGGCCCGCACTAACTAGCGCTCCGCGCTAACCAGCGCTCCGCGCTAACCAGCGCTCCGCGCTAACCAGCGCCCCGGCGGCTAGAGCGTTTTTCCGAAGCAAACGCTGGCATCGACCCCGGCGTATGGCCCAAAGTTCTCAATGCGGGTGAAGCCCTCCCGCTCGTAGAAGCGCATGGCGGCGGGCAGGCGGTCCCCGGTTTCGAGCACAAGCCGGGTGGCGCCCTGCTCGCGGGCAATCGTCTCGAGTTCGACGAGGATGGCACGGCTGGCACCGCTGCCGCGATGTGCGGGCGTCACATACATGCGCTTGATCTCGGTCACGGTGTCACTCACCGCTCGCAGGCCACCGCATCCGGAGGGCATGCCATCGGTATAGGCCACCACAAACGCAGACACGTTTTCGGCCGTCGCCGGTTCGCCCGGCTCAGAGTCATCCCTGCCATAGACCGATGCGATCTCGGCTCGCTGCGCCGAGTGCAGAAGCGTCGAATCAGCGTGCTCGAATGGCAGGCGACGTACGGTGATTTCGGTCCATTCGGCGGGGGTCACGCGGTGAGCCTTTCGATGAGTTCCCGATATCGAGCCGATGTGCGCTCGATGATGTCGGGCGGCAGCACGGGGGGAGTGCCGTGGAGGTCCCAGTGGGCGGCGAGCCAGTCGCGCACGATCTGCTTGTCGAAGCTCGAGGCGCGGTCGCCTGCTGCATACAGCTCGGCATCCCAATAACGGCTGCTGTCCGAGGTCAAGACCTCATCGCCGAGGGTAATCTGCCCGTCGCTGTCGGCGCCGAACTCGAACTTGGTATCGGCCAGAATCACGCCGCGTTCTTCGGCAATGGCGGACGCCGCGGCAAAGATCTGCAGAGAAAGATCGCGAAGCGCCGCAGCGGTGTCTGCCCCCACCAATTCGACGGTGCGCTCGAAGCTGATGTTCTCGTCGTGTTCGCCGAGCGGTGCCTTCCAGGCGGGGGTATAGATCGGCTCCGGCAGGCGGTCGCCGTCGGCGAGGCCTGCGGGCAGGTCAACGCCGCACACGCTTTGGGTCGCCTGGTATTCCTTCCAACCGCTGCCCGTGAGGTAGCCGCGCACAACGCATTCGACCGGGAACATGTCCAGCTTTTTTACGAGCATCGCCCGCTCGGCGACGGCCTCAGGCACCGGCCCATCCACGAGATGGTTGGGCACGTCGAGGCGGTCGAACCACCAGCGGGTCAGCGTCGTGAGGAGAGCGCCCTTGCCCGGGATGCCCGGCTCAAGCACGTGATCGAAGGCGCTCACACGGTCGCTGGCGACCACGAGCATCCGGTCGGGCTGATCCGCACGGTCATAGAGGTCGCGCACCTTGCCGGAGTATGCGTGCTGCCAGCCATCGGCCGACAGGTCAATGCTCATGCGCTGGGCTCCACGACCCGCAGAGCGATATCGGTGCGGTGCTGCTCGCCCTCGAGCTGGATGGCGTCGACGGCCCGGTAGACGCGGTCGCGGGCATCGGCGAAGTCTGCGCCGCGGGCAACAACGCTGAGCACTCGTCCGCCCGTCGAAACAAAGTCATCGCCCGTGCGAGCCGTGGCGGCGTGGGCGATGGTGACGCCGTCGATAGCGAGGGCGTCGTCGATTCCGGTGATGACGCGGCCGGTGATCGGAGTCTCGGGGTAGCCCTCGCTCGCCACGACCACCGTCACCGCGACCTCCGGCGAGAACTCGGGGCGGGGCAGCAGCCCGAGCCCGCCCGTCGATGCGGCAAAGAGCAGGGCGCTGAGTGGGGTGATGAGGCGGGGCAGCACCACCTGCGTCTCAGGGTCGCCGAACCGGGCATTGAATTCGATGACCCGAATGCCCTTGTCGGTGATGATGAGGCCGCAATAGAGCAGGCCGATAAACGGCGTCTGCTCAGCAGCGAGCTGGCGCACGGTCGGCACGGCGATCGTCTCGATGACCTCATCGACGAACGTGTTGGGGAGCCACGGCAGGGGGGAGTAGGCGCCCATGCCGCCCGTGTTGGGGCCGGCGTCACCGTCGCCGAGGCGCTTGTAATCCTGGGCAGGGCTGAGGGGCAAAACATCGTGCCCGTCGGAGAAGAAGAAGAGCGAAACTTCTTGGCCGTCAAGAAACTCCTCGATGAGCACGCTGCCCTGGCCCAGGTAAAACTCGGCGTGGGCAATGGCGGCATCGCGGTCGGCGGTTACAAGAACACCCTTGCCCGCCGCCAGGCCATCGGCCTTAATCACGTAGGGGGCACCGAACTCGTCGATCGCGTCGATGGCCTCGTCGAGGGTGCCGGCGCGGGCCGCACGGCCGGTCGGAACCCCTGCCGCCTCCATGATGCGCTTGGCGAATGTCTTGCTGCCCTCAAGCTGTGCCGCGGCCTTGCCGGGGCCAAAGACGGCGATGCCAGCCTGGCGCACCCGGTCGGCCACGCCCGCGACGAGCGGAGCCTCGGGGCCGATGACGACCAGCTCGATGTTGTTGTCGACGGCAAAGTCGGCCACAACGGTCGGGTTTGTGGGGTCAAGGTGAATTACGGGAACATCGGCGGCGATGCCGGCGTTGCCCGGGGCGGCGATGATCTCGTGCGCGGCATCCTCCGCAAGCAAGGCCGTTACGATGGCGTGCTCGCGGGCACCGGAGCCGAGTACAAGAATTTTCACCCTGCCAGAGTACCGGTCGGCCGTGGGCCCGTGCCACGGACTACCGGGCACGCGCGACTCGCGAGGTCACACCCCATGGGGCGCGAAGGTCAGGCGGCGGGAGCCTCGGGGTCAGCGTCACGCAGTCGCCATTCCGCGATGAAGTCATCGACCGTCTTCGTGGCCAGATCGCGGCGAACCTCGTCGAGCAAGAAGTCGGGCGAGCCGACATCAGCGCGCGTGCGCAACACCTCACGGCCCGTGTCGATACGGCGAACGACGAGGTCGGCGGGGGCAATTCCATCGCCAAAGCCCAGCGCGACCTCAACAGCGGCAACGGCCCAATGCCACGCAGAGACAATCCGAGACGCCTTGAGCGGCTCTAGGTCGGCGGTCAAGTAGTTGGCGGCGGCATCCATACAGCCAGTGTGGCATCCACAACAATGGCGGCAGGTGCCTTGCTAGCGTTGCATCCATGGCTAAGCCCCGCATCCAGACTCACATCGGGGCGCATGCCGTGCGTCAGGCTCTCGAGGGCGCCGCCGACCGGGAGACGATTGCGACGGCAACGCGCTACCTGCTCCAGGTGCTCACGGATGCCGCGCCCGGGCCCACTGTCGAGGTGCGGGTGCCTCCGTTCGGTGCCGTGCAGTGCGTCGAGGGGCCCACCCACACCAGGGGAACCCCGCCCAATGTGATCGAGATGGCCCCGGCCACATGGATCGCCCTCGCTACGGGTGGAGTCTCGTGGGCCGACGCCCTCGCTGACGCGCGCGTGTCAGCATCCGGAACCCGCGCCGACCTCTCGGCGCTGCTCCCTCTCGCCTGGCACTAGCAATCGCACATTCACGGCGATCACGGATGCTGCGGTCGGGGAGAATAGACGTATGAGTGAGAACACCGCCGGTCAGCACGCAGAGGGCGACAGCCCCACGAGCCCCGCGCAGCACACGGACCTCGGCCAGCCCAGCACGGTCGGCCATCCCGATATCCCGGTCGGTGGCGCGGTCGACATCGAGCCCGTTGTGGAGGTGCAGCAGCTGAGCATTCGGCGCGCGCCCCGCATTCCCGTGTTCCTCGTGCTCGGTGGCCTCGTCGGCTTTATCGTTGCGCTCATTCTCACGACGGCGTTCGAGATCGACCCGCTCGTCGGATTCCCCGCGATGCTCGGGTATCTCTCGATCTTCTGCATTCCCGCCGGCATCGCTCTCGGTGCGCTTGTGGGGCTCCTGCTCGACCGTCGTTCGAGCAAGCGGGCGCGCCAACTCACGGTCGAGCACGAGAGCGTGCGCGAGCCAGAGCACGGCACCGACCAGCCCTAGGCTCTAGCTGAGCTGGTTCTGCTCCACCCAGCGCAGGTACTCTTCGCTCACGGTGCCCGTCACGTACTCGCCCGTGAAGCAGCTCATTTCCAGCTCCGTCACACCAGATCCCTCGAGAATCGCCGCCTGCATGTCGGCGACCTCCTGGTAGATCAGGTTGTCCGAGCCGAGCTCCCGGTTGATCTCGGGAATCTTGCGACCGTGGGCCACGAGCTCAAGTCGAGACGGCATGTTGATGCCGTAGACGTGGGGGTATCGAACGGGCGGGGCCGCCGAGGTGAAGGTCACCTTGTTGGCACCGGCCTGGCGGGCCATCTCCACGATCTCCTTGGAGGTCGTGCCGCGAACGATCGAGTCGTCAACGATGAGGATGTTCTTGCCGCGGAATTCGCTGCCCATCGCGTTGAGCTTTTGCTTCACGCTCTTCTTGCGCTGAGCCTGGCCGGGCATGATGAAGGTGCGACCAACGTAACGGTTCTTGTAGAAGCCCTCGCGGTATTCGACGCCGAGCTTTTGGGCGACCTGCATTGCGGCAGGGCGCGACGAGTCGGGGATGGGCATGACAACGTCGATGTCGCCGAGCGGGGTGTGCTTGGCGATGGTGTCGGCGAGGCGGTTGCCCAGCCGTAGCCTGGCCTCGTAGACCGAAATGCCGTTCATGATCGAGTCGGGGCGGGCCAGATACACGTATTCGAACGAGCACGGCACCAGGCGCGGGTTCGCGGCACACTGCTGCGACACCATTTCGCCATCGAGCGAGATGAAAATCGCCTCGCCGGGGGCAACGTCTCGAACGATTTCGTAACCGCCGCTTTCGAGGACGAGCGATTCAGAGGCGACGACCCACTCGGTGCCCACCAGGCCAGAAACGCGTCGGCCGAGCACGAGGGGGCGGATGCCGAACGGGTCACGGAACGCCAGCAGACCTTTTCCGGCAATCATCGCGATGGCCGCGTAGGAGCCTTCGACGCGCTGGTGAAGCCTGCTCACCGCGGCGAAGACCTGGTCGGGGTTCAGCTCCTCGCTGCCCGTGATCTGCTCCTGCAACTCGTGGGCCAGAACGTTGACGAGCAACTCGGTGTCTGACGTCGTGTTGAGGTGGCGGCGGTCGATGTGAAAGAGCTCGCTCGTGAGCTCACGCGTGTTGGTGAGGTTGCCGTTGTGCACGAGCATGATGCCGTACGGCGCGTTCACGTAGAACGGCTGAGACTCCTGCTCGTTGGATGCTTCGCCCTTCGTGGCGTAGCGCACGTGGCCGAGACCCATGGTTCCGGGCAGGGCGCGCATGTCTCGCGTGCGGAATGCCTCCCGCACCTGGCCCTTGGCCTTGTGAGAGTGAAACATCGAACCGTCGGCGGTGGCGATTCCTGTTGAGTCTTGCCCGCGGTGCTGCAGCAAGAGAAGGCTGTCATAAACGAGTTGGTTGGCAGGCTCAGAAGAGACGATGCCGACGATGCCGCACATTCGGTGCAGACTCCAGACCGTAGAGTTGGGGAGGAACGAACATAGTCTTTCACGCCGCACCCGGCCGACGAAATGGAACCTTCAATGGCAGACAGCTACGCCGCAGCAGGAGTGGACACCGCGGCCGGTGACCTCGCAGTCGAACTTATGAAGTCAGCAGTCGCTCGCACCCACGGCGCCCAGGTGCTGGGCGGGGTCGGCGGCTTCGCCGGGCTTTTCGACGTCTCGTTTCTCACGGCGTTCAAGCGCCCTCTTTTGGCCACCTCCACAGACGGCGTCGGCACCAAGGTTGCCATCGCCCAGGCGATTGATAAGCACGACACGATCGGCCAGGACCTCGTCGGCATGGTCGTCGACGACATCATCGTGGTTGGTGCCACTCCCCTCTTTATGACCGACTACATCGCCTGCGGCAAGGTTGTGCCGCGGCGCATCGCCGACATCGTGGCCGGCATTGCTCGGGCGTGCTCCGAGACCGGCACGGCCCTCGTTGGCGGCGAGACTGCAGAGCACCCTGGCCTGCTCGGCGTCGACGACTATGACGTCGCCGGTGCCGCGGTGGGTGCCGTCGAGGCGGATGCTCTGCTCGGCCCGCAGCGGGTACAGAACGGTGACGTTGTCATCGGGATGCAGTCCTCTGGCCTGCACAGCAACGGGTACTCGCTCGTTCGTCACATTCTCGCGGGCGCCGGTGTTTCGTTCACCGAGACATCCGACTCGCTGGGCGGAGTTGTCGGCGAGGTTCTGCTCGAGCCGACACGTCTGTACACGGGGCCGCTGGTGCGGTTGCTGCAGAAGCATCCGACGGCAGTTCATGCGCTGAGCCACGTGACGGGCGGCGGAATCGCCGCGAACCTCGCGCGGGTGCTGCCGCAGGGGTCGTGGGTCGAGGTCGACCGGTCAAGCTGGGCACCGCAGGACGTGTTCAGGGTGCTTGCCGATATGGGCGGCATCACGCTGGGCGACACCGAAGGAACGTGGAACCTGGGAGTCGGCATGTTTGCCGTCGTCGCTGCCGATTCGGCGGCCAAGGTCATCGAGTTCATGAACGCCGAGGGCATCCCGTCGTGGGTTGCCGGCGAGGTATCCATGGCAGAACGCTCGTTCGACGGGTTCGAACAGGGCGCCAAGGGCGTTGACGGCGGGGCAGTTCGCCTCACTGGCGCATTCGCTTAGTGGCGCAGGCCCGGGCCACTAAACCCGGGGTGTGCCACAGCGCGCAAGAGCATCCCGCCGATCAATAGATCTGCGGGATGCTCTGTGACTGCTTAGCGCGCTAGCTGGCGCTGATATTGAGCGCTGTCTGCTTCGCGCTGAGGGTGCGACGGTTACGCTGTGCGCGTTTCGTCGCCTCCATCCGCGAACTCAGGCCACTTCTCGAGGTCTTCTTCGAGTCGTGCTGCCGCTGCTGCGTCGCGCTCTGCAGACGTGAGTTCACGTGCAAGCGCGTCATAGTTGGTCTCCGGACTGAAGTACTTCAGCTCCCGGGCGACCTTGGTGTGCTTTGCTTTTTGACGGCCGCGCCCCATGGGTTTGACCCCCTCACGATTCCTGCCCGACGCCTGCAATTGCTGCTCGGGATTGACCAACAAGGAACTACAAAAACTAACTGCCCACTTTAGCATGCCCCGTCAGCCCAAACCCCGGGCGCGCCCTGTGGATCACGTGGCTAAGCGTCTTTGCCGGGGAGTCATGACAGTTCGCCCAGATAGGCCCGCTAACGTATCGACGTGACCACAACGCAGACTCGAGCATCCGTTGTTGTTATTGGGGCCGGGCAGGCGGGGCTTTCGGTGGCGTATTACCTGAAGCGGCTTGGGCTCGAACCCGGTGACGGCCTGGTTGTTCTCGACCGCGGGCCCGGGGCCGGTGGGGCTTGGCAGCACCGGTGGGAGGCCCTGCGCATCGGCGTCGCCCACCGCATCAACGATCTGCCGGGGCTCGACGACCTCGGCCTCAGCTTCGAGACGGCCGATCGCCAGCGGCCCGCACGCGAGGTCGTCGCCGAATACTACGAGGCCTACGAAAAGCACTTTGAGCTCGATGTTGTTCGGCCAGCATCCGTCACGCAGGTCTTTAACCGCGGCATCGACCTGGTCGTCGAGTACGCGGATGTCGATGGGCTGCACGAGATCGTCACCGACGTTGTCGTCAACGCCACAGGCACCTGGGGCAGCCCGTTCGTGCCCTGGTATGGCGGGCTCGATGCGTTTGAAGGCGAACAAATCACCACGACCACTTATCGCGATGCGAGTGATTTCGAGGGCAAGAGTGTGGTGGTAGTCGGTGGCGGCACCTCGGCCATTGGCTTCGTGATGGAACTTGAGAACGTTGCGGCCACCATCACCTGGGTGAGCCGAAGGCCCATCGAGCTTCGCGACGACGGCGAACTCAACCTCGAAGACAGCAAACGCGCTGTCTCGGCACAGGACGAAGCGGCCCGAGAGGGCAGGGCTCTGCCGAGTGTGGTCAGCGGCACGGGAGTACCCCGAACGCGCCGCATCCAGTCGGCCATCGAGCGCGGCCTCCTCGAACGCAAACCAATGTTCGACCGAGTGGATGCCACGGGCGTCGTCTGGCCGGACGGCAGCCGAGCCGATGCCGATGTCATTGTGTGGGCCACCGGCTTTCGGCCAGAGCTTCGCCATCTGGCCCCGCTGCGACTGCGCGAGAAGGAGGGGGGAGTCACGGTCGGCAACGCGTCGTCGTGGAAGGACCCTCGCATCTTCTTTGCCGGGTATGGGCCTCAGGCATCAACAATCGGGGCGCAACGCTCCGGTCGCACGATCGCCCGCCAGGTGATGGCGCAGCTCAACAACCTCTAGGGCCCCTCACCGTCGAAGCGATTGAGCGAAACCAGTATTCTGGGTCGATGGGGGAAGTCGCGCAGGTTCGGTCGTCTCCCGTCGTGCGCTCACTGCGGTGGGCCCTCGCGTTGCTCGGAGCCTCGTCCATGGCCCTCGGGAGCGCACTGCTGAACCTGGCCGTCGACCCCGCCGCCGCCGCGGGTGTTGCCCTCTACACCGTTGTGGTCTGCATCTATCTCGCGGCGGGCATCCTCGCCTGGTGGCGTCGCCCCGGCAACCGCATGGGGGCACTCATCGTGCTCGCTGGCTTCGCGGTCCTCGCCGCGGGGCTCTCGAATAGTCTCAATCTGCAGCTCATGGTCGTGGGCACCATCAGCGCCACGGTCGTGCTCGCCCTGACGGTGCACCTGCTGCACGCATTCCCCTCAGGCCGCATTCAGGGCAGAGCCTCTCGGTGGATTGTGTTCGCCGCCTACGCCAACTCGCTCGTGCTTGAGGCTCCCGGTTATCTCTTCGACCCCGGCGCGCAATCGCCCCTGTTCGTCAGCGACCTTCCGGGGCTCGCGGCCACAGCATCCGCGCTTCAGAGCGTGATCGGGGTCGCCGTCGCCATTGGCACGGCCATTGTTCTTGTTTCGCGACTGCGCGCGGCGGATGCTGCGCGCCGGCGAACCCTCGTGCCGCTGTTCGCCTACGGCATGCTGGCCATTCTGTTCATCCCGTTCAGCTCCGTCGTTCTCGAGGGACTCTTTGGGGTCGACTCCTACTGGCGGGGCATTGCGCAGCTGGTTGTGATCGGGGGCGTTCCGATCGCATTCACCCTGGGCATCCTCCGCGGCGGCTTCGCTCGGACCGCCGGCCTCTCGGAACTCGAGACGTGGCTGGGGGCGAGCGGCGGGGAACCGAGTGCCTTGACCGCTGCGCTCGCACGCACGATCGGCGACCCCGATCTCCAGGTTGCCTACTGGGTGGAGGACAGGGGCATCCACGTAGACGAAACCGGCGCAGCCGTTGCCCTCCCCGGTGGTCGTGGCCACCGAACGGCGGTCGCGGTTGAGCTGGACGGGCGACGCATCGCCGCCATCATTTACAACTCAGAGCTCATTGCCGACTCGGAGAGCGTGCGATCGGCGGGCCGACTGGTGGCCCTAACCCTCGACCGAGAACGGTTGACGGCGGAACTCCACGCGAGCGAGCGAGCGCTCGCCGCCTCGCGGGCCAGGGTGGAGATGGCGGATGCCACGACCTTCGATTCCGACAGCGGCATCGAGCGGCTCACCCGACGGCAGCGAGAGGTGCTCGCCCTCATCGCGCAGGGGCGCACCAACGCGGCAATCGCCCGCGAGCTCGTGCTCACCGAGAAGTCGGTGGTCAACCATATTTCCCGCATCTTCGACGCGCTCAATCTGCCGATGGTTCCCGACGATCACCGCCGAGTCATCGCGGCGATACGGTACCTCGCCCGCTAGCCCCGCCGTTTCGTGCGAATTGGGGGGTTAGCTCCCTACACCCCGCGTGCCGCGACTGCGAACGTTTAAGCACTATGACGACTCTCCGAGCGGACGAACGCACCCCGGCATCCTCTGCCCCTTCTCGACTCTTCGCGGCCGGTCTTGCTCTGCTGCTCGCGGCGGCGGGCGTCGTCGCGGGGCCGGCCGCTGCAGCATCCGCCGCTCCCGTGAGCGACTTCGCCGCGCTGCAGGCCGCGCTCACTGCGGGCGGCACGGTCGAACTCGCCAATGACATCACCGGAGGACAGCAACTCGAGGTTCCCGTCAACGCAGTGCTGGAATTGTCTGGGCACACACTCACAGTGACGGTTACGGGGATCTGGGACGCCGCGATCTTTGTGCACTCGGGGGCCACGTTCACGGTCGGCACCTCCGCCGGTACGCTCCACGCCGAGAGCACCGGCGGAGAAGGAGCAGGCATCGGCGGCAGGCTGCTGGCCGACTCCGGCAACATCGTGATTAATGGTGGCACCGTCACAGCCCGGTCAGGATACGGCGCTGGCATCGGTGCCGGGAATGAGGGCAACGGCGGGAACATCGAAATCAATGGCGGCATCGTGTCGTCCACCGGAGGCACGGGCATCGGGGCGGCGCAGGAATCCAGTGCCGGCGACATCACCATTACGGGTGGCACCGTCACGGCAATCGGAACCTACTACACCGCGATCGGAAGTGGCACATACTCGACCGTCGGCGACATCACGATCAGCGGTGGGCATGTCACCGCAACATCCGGAGCAGACACGGGCATCGGCGCTGGACGGTCCGCAACCGCCGGGGACATCCTCATCTCAGGGGGCACAGTCATAGCGACGGGCCACGATACGGCCGGCATCGGGGCCGGCCCCAGCTTTCCCGCAAGGGCTTCGCAGCTAGGGTCCATCACTATCTCTGGCGGGTCGGTGACGGCGTCGACGATCTACGGGGGGCCCGGAATTGGTGTGGGAAACGATCCGATGACGGGAATCATCACCATCTCGGGTGGAACGGTGCGTGCCACCGGCAGTCGTGAAGGTCCCGGAATTGGCGCGACCGGCACCCAGAATCCCACGATCGTCATTTCGGGCGGAAACGTCACGGCGATCGGCGGCGGCTATCGTCCTGGGCCCTCGCCCCTTGACCGAGGCGGGCCCGGTATCGGAATGTCCACGTCGGTGCAGTCGCCCGGTCCGATTGGGACCGTGACCATCGGAGCGGCCGCCACCGTCACGGTGCAGTCGGGATTCCCCACGGTGACGAGCGCGATCGGCGCCTCGGATGCCAGCTTGGGCCTGGGCTTCCCTGCCGTGACGAACTCGGGCACCCTGATCATTGCCTCCGGCAGCACACTGATGATCCCGTCGGGGTCGTCAGTGGCGAACCAGGGGGCCATCCGTGGAACCGTCGACGGCAGTGTGACGGGCAACTCATACCGGGTCACGTTCGGGCAACCGGGGGTGCCGGGGGCAGTATCGACCGTCATTCCTGTCTATGCCGAGACCTTTGCGGTCTCAGGAATCTCGATCCCCACTCCCAGCCGTGTCGGCCCCGCCTTCGTCGAATGGAACTCCCGAGTCACAGGAGTGGGCACAACCCTGACTCCCACGACTCCGCTGTCGACGTCAACGTGGTCGGCGATCTGGACGCCGGTCGGCGACCCGACGACCACGACGGCGGCGATTTCTGCACCCGTCGTGGCCGCTGGCAGCACGGTGACTCTCACCGCGACCATCAGCCCGGCAGTGGACGGAACGATCGCCTTCTCGAACGAGGCTGGCGCGCTCGCCGGAGGAGTCGTCACGGGCGGCGAGTTCTCCCTCACGGTCGTGGCGCCGGCAGCGGGGTTGCACACCATCAGCGCAGTCTTCACCCCCTCCGACACGAACCTCTATCGTCCGTCGGATGCGACGCCCATGACCCTGCTCGTCAATGCGAAGAAGGCCCAGGGGTCGCCACCCGCGCCGGACACCAGCGAGCTTCTGCGCCTGGCCGCGCTGAACGGTTGGACAACTGTTGCCTCTTCACCGAGCCTGGCGTGGGCCCAGCCCACCGACAGCTTCGTTGATGCGTGGGTGTATTCATCGCCCGTCGCGCTCGGCGTGCTGCCGGTCGTCGGAGGACGAGTGGATGCTTCGGCCCTCACACTGCCCACGCTCGCGCCGGGTCTGCATCACCTGGTGTTCGTCGGTCAGACCACCGGTGCCGTCACGATCGTGCCATTCACGGTAGCGGCGGCACCGACCAGCGCGGCGGCACCGACGGCCGCGCCTACGCTCCCCGCGACCGGAACGAATGTGGCTCCCTGGGGCATGCTCGCGGGCGTCCTCCTCCTAGCGGGGATCGCCATGATCGTGCGCCAGCGGGGGCTCCGCACGATCTGATCGGTGTGCCCGCGCCGCGTTAGGTAGGCGGCGCGGGCCCGCCATCGTCTAGTTCTTGTGTCCCGAGCGGGGCAGCGGTCTGCGCACCACGGGTTTCACCGGCTCGCCTCGACGCACCTGCCCCGGCAGGGGCCGCGCCTTGCGGTCCGTGATCACCGCGGACGACCCCAGAAGCCACGGCACCAGCGCCACCGTCACGCCGTGTTCCAGCATGAGTTTGTGGCGGATGCGGCGGGCCTTCTGGTTGTGCAGCAGCCGCTCCCACCAGTGACCAACGATGTACTGCGGAATGTAGACCGTCGTCACCTCTGGGCCATACTTCTCGCGATGCGCGCGGATGTACGCGATCAGCGGTTCGCTGATGCCGCGATAGGGCGACTGCACGACGCGCAGCGGCACCCGGATGTTCATTTCGGCCCACTGCTTCTCCAGCAGATCGGTTGCGGCGTCGTCGACGGAGCAGTGCACGGCGTCGAGCGAGTCATGCCGGGCTGCTATCGCATAGTCGAGCGCCTTCAGGGTGGGCTTCTGCATGCGGCCCACCATCACGATCGCGTGGTCACCGCGGGAACCAAATTTCGTGACGGGGTCGACCTCAAGCTCGCGCTCGATCTTGGCGTAGTACCGATTCACCCGAACCATGAGCAGATATAGAACAGGCATGATCGCGAACACCAGCCACGCACCGTGCGTGAACTTGGTCACCGTGACGATGATCAGCACCGTCGCGGTGAACACCGCGCCCGTTGCATTGATGGCGAGCCCCCACACGACCGAGCGCATGCTGGCCTCGCCCGTGCGCACCACCCCGATCCAGTGCTTGACCATGCCAGCCTGCCCCAGCGTGAACGAAACAAAAACGCCGATGATGTAGAGCTGAATCAGCTGCGTCAGGTTCGCCTGGTACACGACGAGCAGCACGATCGCGAGGAGACCGAGCGCGATCACGCCGTTCGAGAAGACGAGGCGGTCGCCGCGCGCTTGCAGGCCCTTGGGCGCGTAGCCATCCCTGGCCAGTACCGAACCGAGCAGGGGGAACCCGTTGAAGGCAGTGTTCGCCGCAAGCAGCAGCACGGACGCCGTTGCCGCCTGAATGACAAAAAACATAATCGTGGTGTCTCCGCCGAACACGGCAGCGGCCAGCTGGGCCATCACGCTGCGCTGCGGCTCCGTGGCACAATCCGCCCAGCCGATGAGTGCGCACGGATCCTCGGAATAGTGAACCCTGCTGACTAACGCCAGCGCGGTCACCCCCACGAACAACACGATCGCGATGCCGCCCATCAGCACGAGGGTCCACTGGGCGTTGCGAATCTTGGGCGTTCTGAACGCTGGTACCCCATTGCTGATTGCCTCGACGCCGGTCAGTGCGGAACATCCACTCGCAAACGCCCGCAAGAGCAGCAGCACGATCGCCACCTGACTCAGGTCCTTCGCCTCAACCGTGTACGCGGCCGACTCCGCCACGGGAAGGTCACCGAGCGCAACCCGGATGCCTCCCACCACGATCATGAGCAGCACGCTGGCAATAAAGAGGTACGTCGGCAGCGCGAACGCTTTGCTCGACTCGGCGACGCCCCGCAGGTTCACCGCGACGAGCAGCACCACGAACACCACGGCCAACTCGACCCGTGCGCCGTGCAGCTCAGGGATCGCCGAAATGATGTTGTCGACGCCGCTCGCCACCGACACCGTAACCGTCATCACATAGTCGACGAGCAGAGCGGATGCCACAACGAGACCAGCCTTCTCGCCCAGATTGCGATGGGCCACCTCATAGTCGCCGCCGCCCGACGGGTATGCCTTCACGAGTTGCCGATACGACGCCACAACGACCAGCAGCAGAAGCACAACCGCCGCGGCAACCCACGGGGCAAACGACAGCATCGTGAGGCCGCCGAGCGTCAGAATCAGCAGCAATTCTTGAGGCGCGTAGGCGACGGATGAGAGCGGGTCGCTCGCGAAAATGGGCAGTGCCAGGCGCTTGGGCAGCAACTGGGCATCGAGCTTTTCTGTGGGCAGCGGTTCGCCGATTAACCAACGCTTCGGCGACCTCGCATCAGTGGTCACGAGCGGCAACACTACGCCGATGCTGGCCCGACGCAAGTGGCAGAATTTGGCGGCAAGCGTAGCCCTCCTAGCGCAGCGGATGCGGGGGCATCCCTCGATAGAATCGGGCGGTGAGCACACCACAGGGCAAGCGTCGCCGGGTATGGCCGTGGATCGTCGCTGCCGCTCTCGTGGTGGTGCTCGTGCCTGTGGCGATAATTGTCGTGCCGATTCTGACGCACGAACAGCAGGGCACCTCAACCGTCGTGGATTCCGACGAGGAGTGGCCGCTCAGCGTCACCGCCGTCGGCGATGATGGGCGCACCCGCACCCTTGACGTTGTTTCGGCGCAGCCCGGCGGCACCGTCGACACGTCTGCGTTAGTCGAGGGCGACCGCGTTGTGGTCACCGGCACGGGATTCGACACCTCGCAGGGCATCTACGTCGCCATCTGCAAGATCGCTCCGAACCCCGAAACGAAGCCCGGACCGTGTCTGGGCGGCGTTCCCGCGACCGAAGGTGAGCAGCAGGAAGCGGGCTCGGTGCAGTTCGCCCCCAGCAACTGGATCAACGACGACTGGGCGTGGAAGCTCTTTGGTGCCCGCAGCTACGACGACGCCGCAACCGGCACCTTCACGGCATACCTCGAAGTGCCGTCCCCCGTCGGCGACGGCGTCGACTGCCGAGTCGATGCGTGCGCCATCTACACCCGCAACGACCACACGGCGCTCTCGGACCGCGTGCAAGACGTCTATATCCCGGTCGGTTTCGCGGGGTAGTGACGGGCGCATCCCGGGATGCGGTGAGTGGCCACTTTCTGCTCCAAAAGTCTCGTTGTGGCGCAGAAAGTGGCCACTCACGAGACCGTGCGGCGGCGGCGCGGCTCGGAAGGGGCCGAGAGCTGCATTCCTCGTGCGAGGAGTAGAGAGCGCACACCTGCCACGAACTGTCGGGGTCTGCGGTTCAGATCGTCCGCGGTGACCCGCCGCACCCGCCATCCGGCATCCTCGAACCGCTCGCGACGGGCGATGTCGTAGCGAAATTGCCGCACGTCGGTGCGGTGGCCATCGCCCTCATACTCGAGGGCAACCCTCGCTTCGACGTAGCTGAGGTCTGGCCGACCGAGCGGCACGCCATCCGCGCGATAGGCCCGCACATTCACCAACGGTTCGGGCAATCCGCTTCGAACCAGCAGCATCCGGAGCAGACTTTCGCTGCGGGAGTCGACCCGCTCACGCACCTGGCTGATTGCGGAATGGCGGATGCGGCTGCCGCGCGATCCTGCGGTGGCGGTCACTGCGTCGCGCAGCTCGCTGAGGGTGGCGAGGGCTTGCTCCCGGCTGCCGCCGCTGTCCCGGCTGCCGCTGTCCCGGTTGCCGCCAACCCGACCGGAGATGAGGTAGTCGCCCGCCGCAATGAGATCGTCTTCGCCCAGGACTTCAGCCAAGCGGCACCACACCGAGACAGGATTCTCGACACGCAGACCCCCGACGAGCCTCACTGCGGTTGTCGGGGACAGCCGGTGCCCCCTGACACCGGTGGTTCGGGGGCGCGAACCGCTTGGGCCCGCGGCGATGTGAAGGTCCCCGGCCTCCTCCAGCGCGCGGGGAAGAGGAATCGCGTAGAGCATCGCTGCTGTCGTGAGGCAGAAGAACTGGCCCTCGCGAAGGAGCGGCGCGTAGGCGCGGCAGCGCGCGAGCGTGCTGCTGAAGTCAAGCCCGACGCTTCGCACGCCTCGGAACGGACGATCGATATCCGCCGAGCGAAGGCGTCCCAACGTCACGTCCGACGCGAGCGGGTCGCCAAGACGAAACGCAGTGCCATGTAACTGGGGCGGAAGTGCGACTCTTCTGGGCATCCGCTCACGGTGTCACCGTGGCGCCGTAGGCACGCTCGCGGTGCCCTCACATGTGGATGCTCGCAACATCCATCTGGTGTGAAGCTGCCGCCAAACCCCAGCGCTCACGGTTGACCCGTGGTGCCTCGACTCACGTGCTGCCTCGCCGCAGGGCCGTGAGTGGTCACTTTCTGCACCAAAACCCGAGTCTTGGTGCAGAAAGTGACCACTCGCGAAGCCGCAGGCGCGTGGCGTGAGCGCGTGGCGTAAGCCACCGGCGCGAGCCGCGAGCCGCGAGGCGCGAGCGAGCGGCCCGCGGCTACTCGAAGAGGCCTGTTAGGGCGGAGTCGAGCCGGTCGCGCAGGCGTGCGGCGGTGTCCTCTGGCAGGGTGTTGCGGGCGGCGCGTGAGCGCAGTTCCGCCTGAACCCTGTGCCGAAACTCGGTGAGGGCCAGCTCGGCGTCGCGCAGCTGTTGCCGCGACGCCATTCCCTCGGACCGGCCGGTCGAGTGCGGAGCCGCCGGGTCACTGTGAGACTCGGACTCGGCCCCCGCTGCCGAATCAGGTTCCGATCCCACGGGCGATTCCGGAGCGGATGCAGTTGGGGGCGTGGTCGCCGACTCAGACGCATCCGCAGACTCCGCCTTCACTCCGCGGGCCGCCGCGGCGAGGTCCGCGCGCAGGGTGCGCATCGCGTCGTTGACGCTGAGGCGCACCTCGTCGGCGAGGCTCCGCACGGTGGCGGTCACACCGTTCTCGATGTCGTCGAGTTCGGCCCGGCGGGAGGCGAGTTCGACCCGCCCGGCATCCGTGATCGAGTAAACGGTCTTGCGGCCGTCGGCCTCCCGCGTGACGAGGCCCTCTTCGCCCAGCTTGGCGAGGCGCGGGTAGATGGTTCCGGCGCTCGGAATATAGGTTCCGCCAAACCGGTCGCTGAGGGCCTGGATGAGCTCGTATCCGTGCATCGGCCGCTCCGAGAGCAGGCTGAGCAGATAGAGGCGGAGGTGTCCGTGGCCGAATACGGGGGTCATGCCGTGACCTTTGCGTGAAGCACCGAGACGTTGCCGCTCACGGTATTGGCCTTGAATTCGAGCCAGTTTTCAGAGAGCTCGCCGTACTTGCCCGTGTAGGTTCCGTGCACTCCGGTGATGTCGGAGTCGTCGAGGTGAAGCCGGCCGGATGCCGTGGTGATGCGGTAGGAGGCGGGCGTTCCCGCCGCGAGCCTCATGGTGACAGCACCAGACACGGTGTTGACGCGAACGTCATCGGGCGTTCCGGTGAGGTCGAGAAAGATGTTGCCAGAGACGCTGTCGCACGTGAGCTTGTCGATCGCGCCGGCCGCTGTGACATCGCCGCTGACGGTGCGGGCGCTCACCTTGCCGGTGTGGTCGCGAACCAGGACCTCGCCGTTGACGGAGTTGAGGTCGAGGGCACCGGTGACGCCGTCGATGACGACCTCGCCATTGACCGTGCTGATCTTGGCATCCGTCTCGACGCCAGAGATGAGGGCGCTGGCGCTGACGACGCCGAACTTGAGAGCGACATCGCGAGGCACCATGATGCTGACTTCTGCGGACGAGTCTCCCTTGAAGTAGGCGAAAACGTCGAGAAAGTTGTCCCAGCCGAGCTGCGGGTGATCGACTTCGAGCACCCCATCGTCATTGCTCACCTTGAGCGGCTTTCCCCGCACGGAGTGAACCTCGACGCGGGCGCCCGGCTCGTCGTGGGCGACGATGTCGATCTGCCCGGAGATGAGCGCCACCTTGAGGCTACGGACCCTGTCAAAGTCGATGGTTTTAGGGCCGTCGAGCAGCCATTTTTCGCGGGCCATGGAGATTCTCCTATCGAGCTATATCGCGTTTGCAGGATTCACGCTATATCGCGAGTCGAGAACTCCGCAAGGGCCGCGACGAACTCCCAGCTCAGTCGGAGTTATCGGCGTTTGACTTTGACGCAACGTCAATGTTTAGGCTGATCACACCGCCGATGCGGCAGCGGATGCGCGGCAGGTTCTGAACGAAGGAGACGCATGGATTGGCCGATTCAGCAGGTCGCCCAGCTCGCCGCAACGACGAGCCGCACGCTGCGGCACTACGACGCCATTGGACTGCTTCAACCGACACGCATCGCCGCGAACGGCTACCGCCACTACGACGAACGCGCGCTCGTGCGGCTGCAGCGCATCCTGCTGCTGCGTGGTCTCGGGCTCGGGTTGCCCGCGATCGGCGAAGTGCTCGACGGCGCCGACGACGCGGATGCTCTTGCCGCCCATCTGGACTGGTTGCGAAACGAACACTCGAGGCTCGACCGGCAGATCGCTGCGGTCGAGTCAACACTCACACGAATGAAAGCAGGGGTGCCGCTCATGGCTGAGCACATGTTCGACGGGTTCGACAATGCCCAATACAAAGAAGAGGTCGAGGAGCGCTGGGGCGCCAAGGCCGCCGCTGAGGGGGACTCCTGGTGGCGGGCGCAGCCGGATGCTGACAAGGGCCAATTCCTGCGGCAACAGCAGCAGATTCAGGCCGATTTTCGGGCGGCGTTGGAGTCGGGGGAGCCGGCGAGCGGCGACATCGCGCAGGAGATTACGCGCCGGCACGTCGACTGGATTCGCGCGGGCTGGCAGGGGCGAGAGGTGCCGGCCGAGGCGATCCGCGGCCTGGGGCAGATGTACGTGGACGACCCACGCTTCGGTGCGAACTATGGCGGGCTCGAAGGGGCGACCTACGTGAGGGATGCGATGGCGGCCTACGCCGACAGGCTGTAGCCGAGCTCGCGGTGAGGCACCCGGCCGTAGCCGTCGCGCCGCACCACCTCGATAGTCGCCAGAGCGGCCCAGACGCTGAGGGCGGTGACGGCAATGGCGAATCCGATCATGCTGACGCCTCCTTCGGGGCCATGGGTGCGTGCGGGTTGAGCGGGATGGAGTCCTCGCCCGGCCCCGGCTTCTCGGGAACGCGGAGCAGGGGCAGGGTCACTCCCACCATGGGCCCGATGAGCAGGGCGAATGCGAGCGTTCCGAGGCCGACGACGCCCCCGAGCATCCAGCCGATCACGAGCACCGTGGCCTCGATGCCGGTGCGAACCACCCAGATAGGCCAGCCGGTGCGGTTATGCACGCCGGTCATAAGCCCGTCGCGCGGGCCGGGTCCGAAGCGGGCGCCGATGTAGAGCCCCGTGGCGATGGCGAGCAGCGCAAGCCCTCCCGCGAAGAGGGTGATCTGCGCCCAGAGCTGGGTGGGGCTGCCGATGAGGAGCAGGCCGAGGTCGGCGGAGGGGCCGACGAGCAGGGCGTTGAGCACGGTGCCGATGCCGGGCTTTTGCCGGATGGGAATCCAGAGCAGCAGAACAACTCCCGAGATGAGCACCGTGACAAGGCCGAATCCGAGCCCCGTCTGCAGGGCGATCCCCTGTGACAGCACATCCCACGGGGTCGCCCCCAGGCCGGCGCGCAGCATCATGGCGATGGCGAGGCCATAGAAGAACAGGCCGCTCAGGAGTTGAAGGATTCGTCGGGTCACGTACATATCCAATTGGTCGAGTGGCCTTCTATCAAGAGGCCAATCTGTCTATAGTGGCCCGTATGTCCGTTCTGACAGCCCGCGCACTGGCCACTCTTCTGGGTGATTGGCGTGCAAACGGTGCCGCCTATGTGGCGCTCGCCGACCGCATCCGACTGCTCGTGCTTGACGGGCGTATCCCCGTGGGCACCCGCATTGCCGCAGAACGCGAGCTCGCCGAGCATCTGGGACTCAGCCGAACCACGGTGTCGTCGGCCTACGCCGAACTGCGCGATGTTGGCTACCTGGATAGTGTGCGCGGGTCGGGCAGTGTCACGCGCCTTCCGCACAGGCCGCTCGCGCTCGCCGAGCCGGCAGGCAGCGAGTTTCTCGACTTCACCAAGGCCGCTCTACCTGCGATCCCCGGGGTGGCCGAGGCGGTCCGCCGTGCAGCCGATGAGCTGCCGTCCTATCTGGGCGAAACCGGTTTCGACCCGTTCGGCCTGCCCGTGTTGCGCGCGGCCATCGCCGACCAGTTCTGCCGGCGAGGGCTCGCAACCCACCCCGAACAGATCATGGTGACGATCGGTGCCCAGCACGCCATCGCCCTACTTGCGCGCACCCTGATTGGTCGCGGCGACAGTGCGCTGATCGAGGTGCCGACCTACCCGCACGCCTTCGAGGCGGTGCGGGGTGCCGGCGCCCGCATCGTTCCTGTCAGTGTGAGCGTTGACGACGGCTGGGATGAGGCCGCGCTGGAGCAGGGCATCCGTCGCAGCAGCCCCGCAATCGGCTACCTCATGCCCGACTTTCACAACCCCACGGGGTGCAGCATGTCGCTCGAGCTTCGCGAACGAGTGGCGGGGCTGGCGAGCATGCACGGCACCAGGCTCATCGCCGACGAGACCATGGCCGAACTCGGCATCGACGGGGCCGAACCCATGCCGCCGCTGGCGAGTTTTGGGGATGCGATCACGGTCGGGTCCGTCGGCAAGACTGTGTGGGGCGGCCTGCGGGTGGGGTGGATCCGCGCGGAACCGGCGCTCATTCAGCGGCTCGCCCGCAACCGACTAGCGGGCGACCTGGGCACGCCGATTCTTGAGCAGCTCGTGGTGACCCATGTGCTCGCCGACTACGAGACGGTGCTGAAGACCCGCAGGGAGCAACTGCGGGCAGGTCGAGACCACCTCGTTTCTGCCCTCACCCGAGCGTTCCCCGAGTGGTCGGTGCCCCTCGCCGGAGGCGGGCTTACGACGTGGGTCAACCTCGGTGCCCCCGTCAGCTCTCAGCTCACGCTCGCCGCGCGCGCCGAAGGGCTCGCCATTACGGCGGGGCCCCGTTTTGGCATCGACGGCGCATTCGAACGCCACCTTCGCATCCCGCACAGCTACTCGCCCGCCGAAACCGATCGCGCCGTGGCCGCGCTGCGGGCGGCCTGGGATTCGCTCACACCTGCACTGCATTCGGAGCCAGAGCTGCTCTCAATGGTCGTTTAGCCGAGCCTGGCGCCAGAGGACCGGGGAGATTCCGGCACGCGCAGGCGCGGCATAAAAAAGTGCACAAGCGGCCCGATCAGCAGCGCGAAAGCGAGGGTGCCGAGCCCGACGTTGCCGCCAAGCAGCCAGCCCAGCAACAGCACGACCGCTTCGATCGAGGTTCGAATCGCCCAGATAGGTTTGCCGCTGACCCGGTGCAGGCCGGTCATGAGCCCGTCCCGCGGGCCGGGGCCAAATCGGGCGCCGATGTAGAGGCCCGTGGCGAAGCCGTTGAGCACGAGTCCCACCGTGAAAAACACAATGCGCTGCCATAGCTCCGTGGGTTCGGCAAAGATTGCGAAGCCGAGTTCGATGAACGGGCCGACCAGAAGCGCGTTGAGAACCGTGCCAACCCCCGGCTTCTGGCGCAGCGGAATCCACAGCACCAGCAAGCAGATACTGATGATCACGGTAAAAGCGCCGAAGGGGAGCCCGAACACGCGAACGAGCCCCTGGGTGAACACATCCCAGGGGGGAACGCCGACGACGGCGCGGATGATGAGGGAGATGCTGAGGCCAAAAAGCACGAGACCGATGGACAGCTGAAGCACTCGTCGGAGCATCGTGGATCTCAAAGGCACGGTCTCATTCTGGCATTCGGTGAGCGAACAGCCCGTTCTGCTGAAATACTTGGACTTCAGCTTTGCGAGCCCCGGGAGAACCGTGCACCTGCTTTCCGTCTTTAGCCTGCGCAACCGGGCACTTATCGCCCTCGTCACAATCGTGGTGGCGATCTTTGGCACCATCTCCCTGACGAGCCTTAAGCAAGAGCTGATCCCGTCGATCTCGTTCCCGCAACTGGTGATCGTGACGGCCTATCCCGGAGCGGCGCCGGAGGTGGTCAATGAGGATGTCAGCACCCCCATCGAGACCGCCATCCAGGGTGTCGCCGGACTCGAGGGAACGACCGCAACATCCCGCACCAATGTGTCGACCATTTCGGCGTCGTTCGAATACGGCACGAACCTGGCGACAGCGGAGCAGAAGGTCACGCAGGCGATCAACCGCATCAAGTCGACGCTGCCGGCCGACATCGACCCGCAGGTGATCACTGGCTCGATCGACGACCTGCCGGTCGTGCAGGTCGCCGTCACGAGCGACCTCGATATTCGTGAGCTCAGCAGCCTGCTCGAGGCGTCGACGATCACCGACATCCAGGCTCTCGAGGGTGTGCGCGAGGCCAGCCTGCTCGGCACTGTCGGGCAGCGTGTCGTCATTTCTCCCGACCTCGCCACCCTGACCGCCCTGGGCGGCAGCACCGCCGACATCACCGACGCTCTCGACTCCAACGGCATTCTGCTGCCGGCAGGCGAGATCACAGAAGACGGCAAGACTCTCTCCGTGCAGGCGGGTGTTCGCCTCGACTCGACGGAGGGAATCGCCTCGCTGCCGCTGGTCGGCGTGCTGCGCGATGGCGTTCCCGTCACGATCGGTGAGGTTGCCGAGGTCGCGATCGAGGACGACCCCGTCACCGGCATCTCCCGGGTCAACGGCGAGCCTTCGCTGACGATCGCCGTGACCAAGACGCCCGATGGCAACACGGTTTCGGTCTCGAACGCGATTAGGGATGCGCTGCCTGGCCTGGCGGAATCGCTCGGCAACAACACGGTGTTCACGGTCGTCTTCGATCAGGCGCCATTTATCGAGCAGTCGATCGACAGTCTTGCGACCGAGGGTGTTCTTGGCCTGATCTTTGCCGTCATCGTGATTCTCGTGTTCCTGCTGTCGATCAGATCGACCCTGGTAACCGCGATCTCGATCCCCGCATCGGTGCTCATCACCTTCATCGGCATGCAGGTTTCTGGGTACACGCTCAACGTGATTACCCTCGGCGCCCTCACGATCTCCATTGGACGTGTCGTCGACGACTCGATTGTGGTCATCGAGAACATCAAGCGCCACATCGGTTTGGGTGAGCGCAAACTCGTGGCCATTCAGACCGCCGTCAAGGAGGTCGCGGCTGCGATCACCGCGTCGACCGTCACCACGGTTGCCGTGTTCCTGCCGCTTGCGCTCGTCGGCGACATCACGGGCGAGCTGTTCCGACCGTTCGCCCTCACCGTCACGATTGCCCTTGCCGCGTCGCTGTTCGTCTCGCTCACGATCGTTCCCGTTCTTGCCTACTGGTTCCTCGGCAACGACAAGAAGAAGGCGGCGGTCGCCCCCGCAAGCCCCGAATACCTCGACACGAGCACGGCGATTCTGCAGCTGCAGAACCCGGGCGTCGAGGTGCCGTCGCGTCGCGCCCGCCGTGAGGCACGCGAGAAGGCCATCGCAGAGCAGGAGGAGAAGCCCACTCGACTCCAAAAGTCGTACCTGCCCATCCTCAAGTTCACCCTCAAGCGCCCGGCGCTCACCCTCGTCGCCGCAGCCCTCGTCCTTTTGGGCACGATCGCGATGGTGCCGAGCATGAAGACCAACTTCATCGGCGACAGCGGCCAGAACACCCTCACGGTGACGCAGACTCTGCCCGTTGGCACGAGTCTCGAAGCTCAGGATGAGGCGGCTACGGTCGTAGAAGAGACGCTTCGCAGCATCGAGGGCATCGAGACGGTGCAGCTGTCGCTCGGCAGCGGAGGCAGCTCCCTCGCCGCCGCGTTCGGCGGTGGCGGTGGCGCAACCTTCTCCATCACGACAAACCCCGACGTCGATCAGGAGGCCCTGCAGGCCGAGGTGCGCGACGAGCTCGCTGCGCTTGAGGATGCAGGCGAAGTTTCGCTGGCCGCGGCGGGCGCGGGTTTCGCGTCCTCCGATATTGACGTCGATATCACCGCCAACAGCCGCGAAGACCTCCAGACCGCTGCGGATGAGGTGCTCGCCGCAGTGCGCGACCTCGGTGTGACCGCCGAGGCGACAAGCAACCTCTCCAACTCGCAGCCGTACATCGCGATTGTGGTTGACCGCGAGGCCGCTGCAGAGCGCGGGCTCAGCGAGGTCGCCGTGGGCGGCATCGTGTCGCAGTCCATGTTGCCCCGCGCCGTCGGCAGCGTCGTTATCGACGAGACGACCCTGTCGATCTACGTCGACCCTGGCACGGCTCCGGCCACCATCCAGGAGCTGCGCGAGTTCATCATCCCCACCGCAACGGGGCTGATTCCGCTCTCCGATCTGGCTACGGTCGAACAGGTTGATGGCCCGGCGAGCATCACCACCATCAAGGGTGTGCGGTCGGCAACTGTGAGCGTGACCCCCAACGGTGACGATGTCGGAACAGCCTCGACTGAGATCCAAACGGCAGTAGACGGGGTCGACCTGCCGGCTGGCGCGAGCGCTGAGCTGGGCGGTGTGACGGCGCAGCAGGCCGACGCCTTCCAGCAGCTGGGGCTTGCGCTTCTCATCGCAATCCTCATCGTCTACGTGGTGATGGTTGCCACGTTCAAGAGCCTTCGACAGCCGCTGCTTCTGCTCGTCTCGGTGCCGTTCGCGGCCACAGGAGCGATCGCGCTGCAGGTTATCTCGGGCGTTCCGCTCGGGGTGCCGTCGTTGATCGGTGTGCTGATGCTCATTGGCATCGTCGTAACGAACGCCATCGTTCTCATCGACCTTGTCAATCAGTATCGGGAACGCGGTATGAAGGCGATGGATGCCGTCGTGCATGGCGCGAGCCGCAGGCTCCGGCCCATCCTCATGACGGCGCTGGCCACGATCTTTGCGTTGTTGCCGCTGGCAATCGGGCTTACCGGCCACGGCGGCTTTATTTCGCAGCCGCTGGCGATCGTCGTGATCGGTGGGCTCATCTCGTCCACCCTTCTCACGCTCGTCGTTCTGCCCTCGCTGTATTACCTCGTCGAGGGTGCGAGCGAGCGCCGTGAGGACCGCAGGGCGGCCAAGCGCGAGAGCCCCACGCCTACCCCTGGGGAGCCCGCTGCCGCTGTTGCTGCCGGAGCCGCTGGTGCCGGTGCTGCCGCTGTCGCCGTGTCAGCCGAGGAGATCGCCACGGCAGACACCCGGGATGTTCCGATTCCGGATGCTGGCGCGACCGAGCAGCCGCAGGCAACGCCCGAGGTGGCTGCGCCCGAGCTGGCCGAGCCTGAGGCAGCCGAGCCTGAGGCAGCCGAACCCACCGACGGGCCCACCGACGAGCCCGTCGACAAGCCCGTCGACAAGCCCGTCGACAATCCCACCGGTGAGCAGGGCGTCCCGGAGTCGGACGACCCCGAGCGGCCCGCCCCCGGGCAGCCGAGCGAGTAGCGGTTTTCGGCTCTCCATAGCCGATCCCACCAATATTCGGGAGTTCATTACTCCGCACTAATAAGTTTTACTCGGGATTACTCGCGCCTGTGCGGGGGTCTTCTGGGGCGTCTAGTTTCGTGCCCTATGAAGACTCCTCGCATAGCATCCGTCGCCTCCGTTCGGCATCCCCGGCGCATTGCCGCTCGGGCTGCAGCCCTCGCCGTTGTCGTCACCATGGGCCTCGCCGGATGCACGGCGACCGCGGCCGTCGTCGACCCATCCGGGGTCAGCGAGGCGGATAAGCGCGGTGGGGAGCTCATCTACCTCGACGCAGAAATCCCCACGTCTGCGCAGGTTCACGACAGCGGCACGTGGCAGACGCGAGCGCTTCAGCAGAACATCACCGACCGCCTCATCTATCGCAACGCGGAGACGGGTGAGTTCGAGCCATGGCTTGCCGAGAGCTGGGAGGTCAGCGCAGACGGCACTGTCTACACGTTTGTTATCCGAGAAGGCGTTACCTACAGCGACGGCTCGGCCCTCGATGTGGCGAGTGTGAAGCGCAACCTTGAGTGGCAGGCGTTTGGCGACCCAGAGAAGGCGATCTCGCCGAACCCCGTGTTTCCTGCTGAGCTCGCGGTGACGACGGATGCCGCGGCCAACACGGTCACCGTCACGCTGGCCGCCCCTTACGCTCCGCTGTTGGGCGTTCTCACCGGCTGGGCCTCTGGTTTGGTCGCCGATGCGACGATCGACGCGACTCGCGAAGACCAGTCGCTCTTTGTCAATCTCATCGGCAGCGGCCCGTTCGTCGTGGAGTCGGAGGTCTATGGCAAAGAGGTCGTGCTCAAGCGCCGAGATGGTTATGCCTGGGCGCCGCCTAGTTCGCCCAATCAGGGCGAGGCTTACCTCGACAAGGTGATCGTGACGCCGATCCAAGAAGACAGTGTGCGGCTCGGCAGCATCAAGTCCGGACAGGCAGATCTGATTCGGTATGTGCAGCCGACGGAGGAGGATGCTCTCGCCGACCAGGGCTTTCACATCGTGAGCCGTTCGGGCGTCGGGCTGACGAATCAGTGGATCATCAAGCAGTCGGCACCGTTTCTCGACGACGTGAATGTGCGCAAGGCCCTGCAGTCGGGCATCAACCGCGCCAAGATCGCCGAGGATCTCTACACCGACAACTGGAGCGTCGCGTCGAGCGTGCTCAGCCCGGGAACGTTCGGATACAAGGACGAATCAGCCCTTCTCGCCTACGACCCGGCTGCGGCGGTTGAGTTGCTCGAACAGTCGGGGTGGACGGCGCTCAACTCGGAGGGTTACCGCATCAAAGGCGGCGAAACGCTCTCAGTGCTCACCTATTTGGATGTCTATGACAACACCTCCCGCGCGTTGTTTCAGGCGATCCAGGTGCAGCTCGCCGAGATCGGGATCGAACTCGTCATCAAGGAGATCGACTATTCGAGCTATTGGGCAACTGCCTTCGACGACCCGGAGGTGGGGGTGCTTCGGGTGGGCTGGCCGCATCCTGACCCCATTGGCCTCAACGAGTACTACGCGGGGGGCAAAGGTGGTCTGCTCACCCTCGACAGCGACGATGCTCAGCTCGACGCACTGCTCGCGGCTCACGTCACCGCAACGGACGACGCCGAGAGAGAGGCCGCTCTCGGGGCACTGCAGGACTACCTGATCGGTCAGGCGTATGTCTTGCCCATTCTCGACGACAGTCAGGTTTATGTCGCCGCGCCTCGTCTGCAGGGGTTCTCCCTGAGCGACGGAGCCCTTCCGCAGTACTACAACGCGTGGATCGCCGACTAGCGCCATGGACCGGCGCAGCTTCGTCATCAAACGCATCGGGCAGTCTCTCCTCGTCATCGCGCTCGCCTATACCCTCGTGTTCTTCACGCTGTTTGTGTTGCCAGGGGACCCAATCGAGTCGCGCATCACCAGCCCTCTCAACCCGCTTCCGCAGGAGGCGATCGGCCCGCTGCTGGCCTATTACAACTTCGACCGCGGGGCGATCGAGCAGTTCGTGATCGCCGTGGGCCGGCTGTTCTCTGGCGACCTGGGGTACTCGCTCGTCAATGGCAATTCGGTGGCGAGCCTGCTGCAGCAGGCGATCGGTGAGACCGTTGTGCTCTCACTCACCGCACTCGCCTTCACCGCGGTCATCGTGCTGACGGTGGCTCTCACGGCCGTGTTTGCACCCTCCCGGCACCTGAGGGCGGCGGCCCGCGCGCTTCCCGTCGTCTTTCTGTCGACCCCGAGCTTCTTGGTCGGGTTCTTGCTGCTGCAGGTGTTCGCGTTTCAGCTGGGCTGGGTGTCGTCCATTCGAGATCAGGGGTTAATCTCGTACATCCTTCCCGCCGCGACGCTCTCCATTGCCGTCAGCGGCACGATCACCCAGGTGCTGATTCAGGGTCTCTACAGGGCATCCCGAGAACCGTTTGTCATGGTGCTGCGGGCGAAGGGCGTGCCGCAGGCGTCGATCGTGGCGCGGCATATTCTGCCGAATGGTTCCATTCCCACCCTCACCCTTTTCGCTCTGACGGTCGGCGAGCTGCTCGCGGGCGCGGTTGTCGTTGAGACCGTGTTCAGCAGAACGGGCATCGGGTTTCTCACCCAGCAGGCGGTCCGCGATCAGGACACCCCGGTCATCCTCGCCGTCGTCGTGCTCATCTCCACGGTTTTCGTGGTGATCAACCTCGTCACCGACCTGCTCTATCCGGTAATCGACCCCCGGATCGGTTCTGCTCTCTTCTCTCCTGAGCACGCCCCGCGGCGCGGGCTCAGTCTCACCCGACGAAAGGTTGCGGTGATCGCGAAATGACTCGTGCATCTCTCCTCGTCTCGGCGCCGTCGCCGCTGCGTGCGGTGCTCTCCCACGCTCGCCCCGCAGATTTTGCGTCCGCAGCCTGGGTGCTTGCTCTCGTGCTGGCGGTGCTGCTGCCAGCGCTTCTGACCCCGTTTAGCCCTCTGGTTCCTGCAGGGGCGGTGCTCGACGCTCCCTCGCTGACGCATCCGTTCGGCACCGATTACCTCGGCCGAGACCTGCTCTCGCGGGTGATCTTCGGCACCTCGCGCACGCTCTTCGGTTCGGCGGTGGCGGTCACAATCGGCCTGGGAGTGGGCACGGTGCTCGGTCTGATCGCGGCGTCGTTCGGCGGCATCATCGACGCCGTGATCAGCCGCGTTGTGGATGTTCTGCTCTCGATCCCCGGGCTGCTGCTGTCCATGGTCATCGTCGTTGCGCTCGGCTTCGGCACGATCAACGCCGCAATCGCGGTGGGCGTCTCGTCGATTGCTGTGTTCACCCGTCTGATGCGCTCAGAAGTGCTCACGGTCAAGAACCTGCCGTTTGTGGAGGCCAGCCACCATCTGGGCAACACCCGGTGGGCTGTGCTGCACCGCCACATCTTTCCCAACTCGTTCACCGCTGTGCTGTCGCTGACGGCGCTGCAGTTTGGATTGTCGATCCTGTGGATTTCGGCGCTGAGCTTTTTGGGCTACGGATCACCGCCACCCCAACCCGAGTGGGGCCTGCTCGTCAGCGAGGGCCGTGAATACATCGTTTCGTCACCCTGGCTCGTCCTGCTGCCGGGTCTGGTCATCACCGTAACCGTGCTCTCGATCAGCCGGTTAGGGCACTTCGCCACAGAGAGGTTGAGCTCATGAGTACACGGAACGATGTTGTCGTAGTGAAGGACCTTCGCGTTGCCTATCGCGAGGGTCGACTGAGCGCCAGAGGCGCAGAGACGGAGGTCGTCCACGGGGTCTCGTTCGAGCTCGGCCGCGGCGAGACGCTGGCCCTGGTGGGTCAGTCGGGATCGGGAAAGAGCACGATTGCCCTCGCCGTCGCAGGGCTTCTGCCGGCGAACGGTCGCATCGCCGCTGGCACGGTTTCCGTCTCGACCGCTGGCGGGACGCTCGATGTCACGTCGCTCCGCCAGTCGTCCTGGCAGGGTCTCCGCGGCACGACGATCGGATTCGTTCCGCAAGATCCGTTGAGCTCGCTCGACCCCCTACGCCGCGTCGGGCATCAGATCGCGCAGTCGTTGCTGCTGCACAACGTGGTCCCCCGCAGCGACGTTGCCGCCGCCGTGGTCAGCCTGCTCGACCGGGTGGGGGTGCGCAATCCCCAGCAACGCGCCCGCGCGTATCCGCACGAGCTGTCGGGCGGGCAGCTGCAGCGAGTTCTCATCGCCATTGCGATCTCGGCCAACCCCAGCATCCTCATCGCCGACGAACCGACGAGTGCCCTCGACGTGACCGTGCAGCGGACTATTCTCGATCAGCTCGCCGAGCTTCAGAGTGACCTGGGACTTGGCGTGCTGTTCATAACCCACGACCTCGCCCTCGCCCAGGAGCGCAGCGACGCGATCGCTGTGCTCAACCGAGGCGAGCTCAAGGAGTACGGGTCGGCCCATCGCGTTCTCGATTCTCCGCGCGACGCCTATACGGTGGCCCTCCTCGCCAACGCCCCCGCGCTTTCGCTCAACAAGTACGACGATCGCGCGCATCGCCCGGCGCCGGATGCTCCCGCAATCATCGAGGTCGACCGGGTCACCAAGTTCTATGGCCCGCCCCAGGGTGCGCCCACTTTAGGTGCCGTATCGCTCAGCCTCGCTGAGGGCGAAATCCACGCGCTCGTCGGGGAGTCCGGTTCGGGCAAGACAACGCTTGCCCGGGTGATCGCGGGCCTCACGGGGTTCAGCTCCGGCCAGGTCAGGGTGGGGGACGCCCTGCTCACGCAGCATCCCCAACTCGTCAATCACAACGCCCGCACGGTGCAACTCGTTTATCAAAACGCGTTGGCGGCCATCGATCCGCGCTATTCGGCGGGACGCGCCATCGAGGAGCCGCTCATCATCAACGGGGTGGGCAATCGGGCCCAGCGCGCCGCAGCGGTCGGCGAGGCGCTCGATCTCGTGGCCTTGCCGAGCACTGTTCTCGACCGCAGGCCTCGCGAGCTTTCCGGCGGTCAGCGGCAGAGGGTTGCCCTCGCGCGGGCTCTCGTCTTGGCGCCTCAAGCGCTGGTGCTCGATGAGCCGACGTCGGCGCTCGACGTCACCGTGCAAGCCCAGATCATCGATCTCTTGCTCGACCTGCAAGAGAAATTGGGGCTCAGCTACCTGCTGATCTCGCACGACCTCAGCCTCGTTCGACAGGTTGCCCATCGCGTGAGTGTTCTCGAGCGCGGCACGATCGTCGAACACGGCGATGTGCGCACCATTTTTGATTCCCCCCGGCACGACTACACGGCAGAGCTCATCAACGCCATTCCCGGTCGTCGCCCCCTCGCAACGGTTGGAGCCGCATGATGCCATCACAACACAACGCCAACGCCCACGCCCAGAAGCCTGCCGACGCCGGGTTCGAGGCTGACTTCGCCGCACTTCTCGCCGACATCCGAAGCGGCGTAATCGAGCGGGACCGAGACAGGGTGCTGCCGGTCGAGCAGATTCGGGCACTCCAGGCGCTCGGATTCGGCAGCCGCAGACTGCCGAGCGAGAGCGGAGGCGCCGGCGACAGCGTTGAGCAGTTCTTTGACAAGCTCATTCGCCTCGCCGCCGCTGATTCGAATGTGGCTCACGCCTTTCGCGGGCATATCGGCTTCGTCGACGAGGTGCTGCTTGAGCCAGACTCTCCCCGTCGGCGAACGTGGCTCGACCGCGTCGCCAAGGGCGACCTGGTCGGCAACGCCCAGTCGGAGCGCCAAGCCACAACCCAGATCACGACCACGCTCACGCGGGAGGGCGACCAGCTGGCGCTCACGGGCACCAAGTACTACACGACGGGCAGCATCTTCTCCGACTGGATACAGCTTTCTGCCCTGGTGGAGGACGAGTTCGTTGATGTGATCGCGCCCGCCACACACCCCGGAGTGCTCTCCGTCGATGACTGGGACGGCTTCGGCCAGCGTCTGACCGGCAGCGGAACCACAACGTTTGTCGATGTTCCCGTATCGCCGGACGACGTGCGGCCATACACAACGGACGGGGTGCGAGAGGTATATCTCTCCGCCGTCTTTCAGCTCGTTCTGCTTGCCGTCGTCGCGGGCATCCTCCACTCTGCGCTCGACGACACGACCGCTTTCGTTCGAGCGCGCAGAAGGACCTTTGGCGTCTCGGGAGAATCGCTCCCGCGAGAGGACCCGCTGGTGCAAAGCGTGGTCGGCGAGCTCTCGTCGGCGGCGTGGGCGGCCCGCGCGCTCGTGCTGTCGACCGCGAGAGAACTCGACGCCGTGAGTCGGGCGCAGCAGAGCGGTGAGGCCGACATCGACAGCGTTCGCGCGGTGCAGTTCACCGCGTACCGGGCACAGCAGATCGTGCTGCCCCTCGCGCTGAAGGCGACCGGTGAACTGTTCGAAGTGGGGGGAGCATCCGCCGTCAGTTCCAATCTCGGGCTAGATCGCCACTGGAGGAATGTGCGCACGATTGCCTCGCACAACCCGGCCGTGCAGAGAAGGAGGGCTCTCGGCGACTTCGTTCTCAATGATCGACTGCCCGTCTGGGGAACGACTCGATCTGACGCAGAACAGCCCGTCTCGACGGGAGCAAAGCGATGAGCGCCGACCAGCCCAAGCGGCTCATCCTGAACCTGTTCGAAATGAATTGCGTCAGCCACATCACCCACGGGCTCTGGCGGCTGCCCGACAACAATCGGCACCGCTTCAACGACATCGGCTACTGGATCGAGCTGGCGAAGCTGCTCGAGGATGGCGGTTTCGACGCCGTCTTCTTGGCGGATGTCACGGGCGCCTACGACACGTTCCGTGACGGGCCAGAGACAGCGCTGAGGGAGGGGCTACAGATCCCCAGCAATGACCCGCTCATGGTGATTCCGGCGATGGCGGCCGTCACCGAGCATCTGGGCTTTGGCGTGACCTTCTCCACGAGCTACGAGCCGCCGTTCTCGTTTGCGAGGCGGCTCAGCACGCTCGACCACCTCACTAACGGCAGGGTCGGCTGGAACGTGGTCACCTCATACCTGCCCAATGCTGCCCGTAATTTTGGTCTGGCCGACGAGATCCCCCACGACGACAGATACCGCAAGGCCGACGAGTACCTCGACGTGCTCTACAAGCTCTGGGAGGGGTCATGGGATGACGACGCTGTGATCGCCGACCGGGTTGGCAACGTCTACACGCGCCCAGAAGGGGTTCGCTACATCAACCACGTCGGCGAACACTTTGCGGTCGCCGGCCCGCACCTGTGCGAGCCATCGCCGCAGCGAACGCCCGTCATCATCCAGGCCACCGCATCACCCGCCGGGGTCGCGTTCGCCGGCCGACATGCCGAAATGGTGTTCACGGGCGGGTCAACGCGAGAGCAGGTGAGCCGAGGAATCGAATCGATCAAGGATGCTGCTGAGCTCAATGGGCGGCCCCGCGATTCGATCAAGGTCGTGGTGCAGGCCGGAATCGTCGTGGGTCGCACCCTCGAGGAGGCCGAGCAGAAGCGGCTGCTGTTCGAGCAGAACGCGAGCGTCGAAGGGCGCCTGGCCCATGCAAGCCTTCCGTTCGACCCGACGGCCCACGAGCCGTCCGTCACGGTGGGGCAAGCGCTCGCCGCAGAAGGCAAATCGGAGCATCCTGCTGCGTCGTTCTTGCCGGTCGACGTGACCGTCGCCGATTTCATTCGCGATTTTGTTGCGTCGTGGGAGGACCAGTTCTTCGTGTGCGGAACACCAGAAACCGTGGCCGACAGCATCGAATCCTGGCTCGACGACGACGGAATCGACGGCATCAACCTGCGCCAATATCACTCGTTCGGCACGGCCCAGGACTTTATTGAGTTGGTCGTTCCCGAGCTTCGACGGCGCGGCCGGCTGGCGCAGCGGCGGGCTGCGGATGCCGCACCACGCACCCTGCGGGAGGTGCTTTTCGGTGGCGAGGCGCGGCTGCAAGAGCCCCACATCGCCACCCGCTACCGCGGAGGGGCGAATCTCGACTCGGCCCTGCCGCCGCTTGAGCTTGGTTCGCTCGCCCCCACTGGCTAATCCCCACTGGCTAATCCCCACTGGCTAACCCTCGCGGGCCAACGCCGGCGTACGCCCGCGGGTTACCTCGCCCGCAGCCGGGCCTGGCCAGATCACTAGGCCAACAACAGCGTTAGCGGCGCCAGTGCCAGCAGCACTAACGCGTTCGTGCCCAGCAGCCAACCCATGAGGCGCGGGATGTCGATGCGATCCCCCGCCGCCAAGCCCGCGGTCATGCCCGCCGCGAGGGCCACGCGCGACGGGGTCGTCATGGTGGAGGCGCTGGTCGCCGCGTTCTGCCCACCTAGGGCAACCGCGGGGTCGACGCCGATAAACGAACTTGCTCCCGCGGTTCCGGTGGCGAACATGGCGGCTGCGCCGGTGCCACTCCCTGTCGTGTAGCCCCCGATAAATCCGATCAAGGGCACGAGTAGCAAGAAGCCGCGGCCCAGCTCGGCGGCTCCTTCCGACAGCGTCTCGGTCATCCCGGTCGCAGTGAGAAGCCCGCCGAACGCGATGAACAGGACGGTCGTGGTGGCGACGGGAAGCCATCGCCGCAGACCCTTTGCCACTATCGATGTCAACTGCGTCCCCGTGAGCCGAAAAATCAGGGGCGCAATCACCGCTGTGATCATGAGCCAGAGCGCGGGACTCGTGGCGACGTCCTCCGCGGGGCCGAGGTCCACGAGGGAGGCGAGCGCGGTTGCTCCGAGCATAGATACGACGAGGATGCCGTACGGCGCCAATGCCCTCCGGGTCATGGGTTCGAGCACGGGGATGCTGCCCTCCCGGATGCGTGACAGCACCAGCACGGTCGCGATGCCGGCGAGCGACGCGAGGATGCCGGCGAGCGGAGGGCTCACCAAGTTACCTGCGACCAGCACGATCCACACGACTGCGATCGTGAGGGCCAGCTCGGGCAGCATGGCTCTGGCCTCTCGGCGGCCGAGTCCGAGGAGCAGCATCGCCGTTCCCATGATGACGAGACCCGGCAGGCTGAGGATCGCTGTCCACGTCGTGATGGCGATGTAGTCGACGCCAGTACTCTCGGACAGCAGAAGGTTGCCTGGCCCGAGCGACCCCCACGCCGAGATAACGAGGCCGAAGAGCGCGACGCCGGCGGCCCGCGTTGCGCTGAGACCGATTCGCAGCAGCAGAGGCACGCAGATGATAATGCCCAGCCCCCAGCCGATGATGGACTCCGCGAGGGGCGATACCCCGAGGCCAATAAGGATCACGGCCCGCCCCTTGCTCCCGGCAGCACGTTCGACCCAGGAACCGATCGCATCCTGTGCCCCGGATGCCGTGAGGCTTTCGGCGAGCATGATGCCGCCCAGGATGATGAAGAGTACGGCGATGGAGACGTGGATCAGGGAGTCGAGTGTGTTGTGCGCAGCATCCGCGTCGATCGGGAACCGGAACGACAGCGCCAGGGTAATCGCGATGACCACGAGGATCGACGGAATGGGCGGCATGCGGAAGGCGAGGAGGGTCGCGATCAGCACGAGCGGCGCTGCCGCGAGGAGGAGGTCGAGGGTCACAAAGCGCCTGTCATTGTCGTCAGCACGTGAAGGTCAAGCTTATGCGTAATCACATTTTTGGAATAGTGTTCTAAAAACGTCCTAGTCTCGCCATTCCTACAGAAATCATCAGATGCTGACCCCTCCTGCGCACCGCCTGTCCGATCTGTCCGTCGCCGAGGTCGATGTCATCGTCGTGGGCACTGGTGCTGGCGGCCTCGCGTCGGCGCTGTTCGCCGCAGCAGAAGGGGCCAGGGTTCTTCTCGTCGAGCGAACGGAACTCATCGGGGGGACTACGGCGTACACGGCTGGCACCCTCTGGATCCCGGGCACGCATCTCGCGATGGAGGGTGGAGCCCCGAGTGGCGATCTGGAGAGCGCCGAACGATACCTTGACCTGGCAGTGGGGGATCGCTCGGACCGTTCGTTGCGCTCGGCATTTCTCCATACCGGGCCAGAAGCGATCCGCGCCCTCGCAAGGGAGCGCGGTATGAAGCTTCGCGTTCGGCCGCAGCATCCCGACTACATGGCAGAACTGCCCGATTCAGCAGCGGGCTGGCGCCCTATCGAGGCATGCACCGTGAACGGCGCTCACGTGCCTGGCCTAAATCGAGTGCGCCAACAGACACCGGAATTCACGGTCTTCGGCGGCCTGCAGCTTGAGTCGCAAGACATCGCAGCGTTTAGCAGGGTGGCCCGCGCTCCGCTGAATCCCGCCAACTGGGGTCACGTCCTGCGCGCGGCGTTCATCTTCGCCAAGCATGCGGTGTCGAGGCCGTTCCATGCGCGCGCAACCCGGATGACGATGGGGAATGCGCTCATCGGTCGCCTCCTCATCGCCCTCAACAACAGGGGGGTCCCGATCCTCCTGGGGACCTCGGTCGACCGCATCGTCATGGAGGACGGCAGGGTCAGCGGCGTTGAGCTAGTGCAGGGGTCCGAGCGCCGCACTGTTCGCGCGCGCGCCCTGATCTCGGCCACTGGTGGCTTTAACCGCAGCCCCCGGCGCCGGCAGTCCCTGCTGCCGGATTCCCCGATGCAGCACAGCCCCATCGCTCCGGGGTCGACGGGTCAGCTTCATGACCTAATCGAGGAACTCGGGGGGCACTATGGCGAAGTTGCCGATTCTCCAGCGTTCTGGGCCCCCGTGTCTCTCGTGCCGCGGCCCGATGGCTCCGAGGGCGTTTACCCACATTTCGCGCTCGACCGGGCGAAGCCGGGTTTCGTCGTCGTCGATCAAGACGGAAAGCGCTATCTGAATGAGTCGCTGTCTTACCACCGCTTTGGCCTCGCGATGCAGCAGCATCAGAATGGCAGGGGTGTTCCGAGCTTCCTGATCACGGATGCCGCATCACTCAAGCGCTTCGGAATCGGTGCGGTGCGGCCCGGGGGTTGGGGTCGGCGCAAGCGACTCCGCGACGGTTATCTGGTGCAAGCTTCGTCGATCGAGGACCTCGCCCCAATGCTCGGCATCGCCCCCGAGACACTTCGATCGACGATCGATACGTTCAACGGGTACGCCGACGCTGGGATTGATCCAGATTTGGGGCGCGGCACCACTAGATATGAGCGAGCGCTCGGCGACCCCGAGTATGCGGGGGCCAACCCGACACTGGGGCCGCTTCGCAAGGGGCCGTTCTTCGCCATCCGCCTCTATCCCGGCGATATTGGTGCCGCGCAAGGATTTGTCACGGATGTCAACTCGCGCATTCTTCGAAGCGATGGGAGCGCCGTCGTCGGTCTCTACGCGGTGGGCAACGACATGCAGTCGGTGATGGGTGACCGATACCCAGGGCCGGGCATCACGTTGGGGCCAGCGGTCGTCTTCGGGTACATTGCCGCGAGGCACGCTCGGAAGGAGTGGAGTTCGGCACAGCAGCGCTAGGCTCCTGCCTGTCACGCCATCAGGCATGGCGTCCTTCTCCGAGAGGCGAGTACCGTGACTTCAGTGCTTCCGCGCACGATGGGGGTGCTCTCGCTGCTCGTAGGCAGGGCTGACGGGTTGACCCTAGGAGAGATCGCGGCCAAGCTCGACATCCCGAAGAGCGCGGCCCATCGCACACTTGCCGACCTCATCGACCTCGGGCTCGTAGCACAGGAGCGGCTGCAGGGGAGATATCACCTCGGGCTGCGGTTTATTTCGCTCGCCCTCACACAGCTCGAGAACATCCCGCCGGCAGCCGTCGCCGGTCCAGTCCTAGATCGCCTCGCAAAAGCTACGGGGGAACTCGCCCGTTTCGGGCTGCCGGACGGGGACCGCATCGTTTGGGTAGCCAAGCGTCAGGGCTCACACGGTGGCCTGCGCTTTGACTCCGACTCCGGTGGCGCCGCGAAGCTCATCCGCACCTCCACCGGGCTCGCCTGGTTGTCCACCATGCCGGAGGGTCGCGCGAGAGCGCTGATCGAATCCGAGGGGTTCGACGATCTGGAGAATTACGGGCCCGAAGGGCCGTCCACGCTCGAGGAGGCCCTCGCTGGGGTCTCTGTGGTGCGGGAGTCCGGTTTCAGCTTTACCGATTCCACTTGGGAGCTGGGCATTGCGGCGCTTGCGGTGCCCGTGGGACACCCGGCACTGGGGGTGCTCGTCGTGGCAGGGCCGAGCGTGCGCCTCCCGCGAGAGAGAGCATTGGAACTCGTGCCCGTCGTTCGAGCGGCGGCCGAAGAGCTTGAACGCGCGGTTGTCGCGTGGTCCAACTAGCAGGGCGGAATGGCGTTCCAAAACTGTTAGGCTCTGGCCAATCGGACGAAAGGGCGAGCACGATGAGTACAGCCGTACCCAGGGCGTTTTCTGTACTGGAGCTTCTCGTGACCAGCCCCTCCGGTCTCCCGCTCGGTAAGATTGCGGAGGAACTAGCGATACCGCCGAGCGCAACGCATCGCATCGTCACCGAGTTGGTTGATCTCGGGTATCTTCGCTCGGACTCCGAGGGCAACTACGCGCTTGGCCTACAGCTCGTCTCGCAGGCGCTGCGTCACCTCGCGAGCATTCCGCTCGTGGAGCTTGCCAGGCCCACGCTCGACCAGCTCGCCGAACTCTCGGGCGAACTGGTGAGGCTCAGCATCCCCGACGGCGACCACCTTGTCTGGGTCGCAAAGTCGCAGGGCGCCCGCGGCGGGCTGCGCTACGACCCCGACGCCGGTCGCGAGGCGCGGTTTGCGCGCACCTCGAGCGGGCTCGCTTGGCTCTCTGCCCTGCCGGAAGATCAAGCGATCGCCCGACTACAGGCGCAGGGTTTCGAAAGAGACGACGATTCCAGATCGTCGGGCCCGCGTGATCTCGATGAGGCATTGGCCGCAGTGCGCGAAGCCCGCGAACGGGGTTTCGCCTTCACGGACTCAACTCATGAGCTTGGTATCGCGGCGGTCGCAGTGCCCGTCTCGCGCGCCGATGGCACTCCAGCAGCGGTACTGAGCATTGCGGGACCTAGTGTGCGACTCACCAGGGAGCGCGCCCTTGAGCTTGTGCCCCACCTCTTCCGCGGTCGTGAGGACCTCGCGGTACTGGCGGATTCCACCCTGCACGCCTGAGAGCTCCGCCAACTTTGGAACAGCTTTCCAAATGGCGTCGAGATGCACTAGGGTTCATTTCGGAACACCTTTCCAAAAAGCCAATTGTGTCTCACAGGAGGACAAAGATGTCTATGTTCACGCGCCGCACCGCTGCCATTATCGGCTCGGCCGCGGCACTCACCCTGGTGTTGGGAGGCTGCTCCGCGAGTGGTGACTCCGGTTCAGCAGAGGGCAAGGCCACTGAGGTGGTCTTCGGCAACAGCTTCGCCGCGAACCACCCCCACAACAGCTGCGGCGTCGACGTCGTCGCCGAGAAGGTCAACGACGCCAAGGTCGGCCTTGAGATCGTGAACTACCCCGAGAGCATCCTCGGCGGCGACCAGGAGCGCTTCCGCTCCGTGCAGACCGGCGACGTGCAGATGAACCTCGACTCGCCGTCAAACATCAGCGCATTCTCCGAGCCAATCGGCCTGCTCGACCGCGCCTTCGTGCTCGACGGACCCGAGCAACTCGCGAACTTCATCAAGACGGATGCTTACAAGGAGCTCACCGACAAGGTGCTCGAAGACGCAGACGTGCGCGTCATCGGCGCCTGGTACTTCGGCATGCGGGTGTTCACTTCGAACAAGCCGATCACCGAGCCCGATGATCTCAAGGGCCTCAAGACCCGGTTCCCCAACAAGCCCGAGTACCTCGAGTCGGCCTACGCGCTCGGCGCGAACCCCGTCGGTGTCTCCTTCGATGAGCTCTACCTCGCCCTGCAGCAGGGCACGGCTGACTCGCAGGAGAATCCCGTGTCGGCGATCGCGAGCACCAACGTGCAGGAGGTGCAGGACTACATTTCGCTTTCCGGGCACCAGACGAGCGTTGAGTTCGTCGTCGTCTCCGAGAGCTTCTGGAAGGGCCTCACCGACGAGCAGCGCGAGACGATCCAGACTGCGGTCGACGAGGCAGCCGTCACGGCCGGCGAGTGCATCTCCGACGAGGAGTCCACGATCCTGCAGGAGTGGGCGGATGAGGGCGTCATCGAGGTCGTGCAGGATGTCGACCGCGACGCCTTCCGCGACCACGCCGAGACGTACTGGGACGAGAACCTCACGGGCGTGCAGCGCGAGTACTACGACCTGATCAAGGGCGAGGACCTTGGTGAGGGCTGGACCGCCCCCGTCATCAAGTAATCCACGACAGTTCTCAGTAGTTCAGTCATCAAAGGAGACGACATGTCGACCATCACCCAGCCGTCAGCGCTTGAGCGCATTCAGGCGGTTATCTCGAAAGCGGAGATGGGCCTAGGCATCCTCATGATGGTCGGCGTCGGGGTGGGGGTAACGCTGCAGGTCCTGCAGCGTTACCTCAGCCTCACGGGCGTCGGCTGGTCTGGCGAGCTCGCCATGATGTCGCTCGTCGTGCTCTCCCTGCTCACGGCCGGCTATCTCGCGGCGCGGGATGAGCACATCACACTTGAGTTCATCGACGGCGTCCTCACCAAAAAGGGCATCGCGATCGTGTGGCTCATCTCGCGGGTACTCGTCATCGTGATCTCGCTCGCCTTCGCGTGGGCGGGGCTCATGCTCGTCAATTCGGGTGTCACGGGCAACATGGCCAGCGTCGCTGTTCCCAAAGCCCCGTTCTTCGCCGCTGCGGCGCTGGGCTTTATTCTCGTTGCCTTCGACCTCGTGCTCGACCTCGTGATCAAACGGGGCCGCATGCCGCAGAGGTCCCTCACCCACGAGGTACAAGCGATCTCCTGATCGCCTCCTGCTCTCCGACCCCGCATTCTTATCTAGTTGGGCTAATCAATGGAACTCCCCGTCCTCATCGCGAGCATGTTCGTCCTGCTCGCCCTGCGGGTGCCGATCGCATTTGCGATTCTTGGCCCGTCCATGCTCTACCTCTCGCTCAATGGCTTCGCGCCTGACCTCTCGTTCCGCCTCGCAATTGAGGGCATCGAGAGCTGGCCCCTCCTTGCCGTTCCCCTCTTTGTGCTCGTCGGCGCCGCCGCCAACCACTCGGGGATCGCGGAGCGACTGTTTGACCTCGTGCTCGACATGATGGGCAAGGTTCGAGGCGCGCTCGGCTATGTGAACGTCACCGCGAGCCTCGGGTTTTCGTGGATGAGCGGTGCTTCGCTGGCGGATGTCGCGGGGCTCGGCTCTGTCGAGGTGAAGCAGATGCAGAAGCGCGGCTACTCCGACATGTTCTCGGCGGGAGTTACCACCGCGTCGTCGCTCATCGGCCCCATTATGCCGCCGAGCATTCCCGCAATCGTTTACGCGTCAATCGCCGGAGTGTCGACGGGAGCAATGTTCCTCGCGGGCATCGTGCCCGCACTCGTGATGTTCCTCATCCTCTGCCTCACGGTCTTTCTCTTTACGTTCCGCCGACCCGACCTCGCGGGGGAGCCCTTCAATGCGAAGCGCCTGTGGCGTTCGGCGAAGCGCGCGGTGCTCCCGATGATCGTGCCCGTCATCATCATCGGCGGCATCCTCACGGGCGCCTTTACCCCCACGGAGGCGGCCTGCGTTGCCGCGATCTTCATCCTCGTGGTCTCGCTCTTCATCGTGGAGGGCAGCAAGCGCAGCTTCTTCTACAAGGTGTTCCGCGACACGGTGCTGACGACCGCGTCAATCATGATCATCCTCGGTGCGTCAAACATCCTCGGCTGGATCCTTTCCCGCGAGAGGGTGCCGTTCTTCATGGCGCAGTGGATTGGCGGCCTCACGGACTCGCCCGTCGTGTTCCTGCTGCTCAGCGCGCTTCTCCTGCTAATCATCGGCTGCTTCATGGAGTCGCTGTCGGCGCTCGTCATCACGGTGCCGGTGCTACTGCCGATCGCCATCCAGTTTGGCGTCGACCCGGTGCACTTCGGCCTCGTCGCCATCCTGTCGCTCATGATCGGCCTGTTGACCCCGCCGTTCGGGGCCGCGGTATTCGTGATCAGTGGCGCAACGGGAATCCCGATCTGGACGGCCTTCAAGGGCTCCCTCATGTTCGTGCCGAGCCTGCTGATCATGCTTATGCTGCTGATTTTCGTGCCCGAGCTAGCCCTCTTCCTTGTCAACTGACACCCCTGATTTCACGGAGTAATCATGATCAACGGCAATGCAGTCCTCTCTATCTGGCACGACATCGAGGCCACCGGCCAGACCGCCTACGTGGAGTGGCACGTCCTGGAGCACATGCCGGAGCGCGCATCGATTCCCGGCTTTGTGCGGGGTCGCCGGGGTGTCGCCCTCGACCCGCACCAGTCGCCCAAGTACGTCACCCTCTATGAGGCGAGCGACGTGGAGGTGTTCCGCTCCGACGCCTACCTCGAGAGGCTTGACAACCCCACCGCCTGGACGCAGAAAATCCAGCCGTCGTTTCAGAACTTCGTGCGCTTCGCCAATGAGATCGAGGTTCAGCGCGGCTTCGGCGACGCTGCCTACGTGACCACCGCCCGAATTGAAATCGACGCCAGCTCGACCGTGCGGTTCGACGACGTGCGCCGACAGCTTGACGAGGTGCTTGCCGCGGTCGAAGAGCTGCCGCTCGTCGCATCCGTCGCCCTCGCCCGTTCGCGCGACGACATCACCGACTACGTCACCAACGAGGCCGAGCTGCGCCCTGTGAACCCGCAGCTCGACGGCATTCGTCACGTTGCGGTGATTTCGGTAGACACGGCGACCGCCGAAGCGGCCGGTGCCGTGCGGCAGCTGATCACCGCGGCCGACTTTGGTGACGCACGGGTCGGGCACTGCTCAACCTTCGTTATCGACTATGTCGTCGACGCCGACCAGGTCGACCGAGCCCCGTTCACCGGCACTGCGCTCGACCGGCGCGGCAGGGTCTGATCATGAAGGCCATCGCGCTCACGGCGACCGAGCGGGCCGGGGTGATCGACGTCGATTCCGAGGTCGCCGCCGGTGACGGCGAGGTTGTGATTCGGATGCGCGGGCTCGGCCTGTGCGGCTCCGACCTGAGCCGTTTTTTGGGTCACCGGGCCGTGCCCCAGCACCCCTGGGTGATCGGGCACGAGGGCTTCGGCACGATCATCGCGGTCGGTGACAACGTCGACCCGTCTCGGGTTGGCGAAACTGTTGTGGTCGAGCCGATCATCGGCTGCGGTCATTGCCGCCAGTGCACCCGCGGCTCTTCTTCCCTCTGTGGGGAGCGCCGGGTGCTCGGCATGACGGAGGCGGGTATTGGCGCGGAGCTTGTGGCGTTGCCCAGCAGTCACGTCCATGTAGTTCCGGTGGACTGGTCGCCCAGCATTATGGGCTGCGTGGAACCTCTTGCCGTCGCAGTCAAAGCTGTTGAGATGGCCCGCGTTGCCGACGACGCCGATGTGCTGATCGTGGGAGGTGGCGCGCAAGGCATCTTCATCGCGATGATCCTCCAGGGACGCGGCATTCGGGTGACCGTCGCGGAAATTAGCACCGAGAAGGCGAGTTTCGTGGCGTCCCTGGGCATTCCTCTCGCGAGTGAGGGAGGCGCCCACGACTGGGTATTCGAAGCATCGGGCTCCGCAGGAGGGTGGCGCCGGGCGCTGGGCTCTGTTGCTCCGGGGGGAGCCATTGTGCTCGTCGGCATGGGCGCAGCGCCAATCGAATTCACCAGTGAAGACCTCGTGCTGCGACAGGTGCGCATACTCACGAGCTATGTGTACGACCACCCGGGCGGCTTTCACAGCGCGATCGAAGCGATTACCTCGGGTGCAGTGGATCCCACGCGGGTAGTCTCGGCCGTCATCGACGCGGAGGATGTGCAGGCTGGTTATCGGCACGCCCTGGAGTCCGCAGGCAAGGTCGTCCTCTCGTTCGAGAACTGGGGCACCGCGTGACGCCGCGCACCGTCGCTGTGACGGGCGGCAACGGATTCATCGGTGCTTGGGTTCTCAAGAACATCCTCGATCGCGGCCATCGACCGGTGGTCCTTGACCTGACCCCACCAGGGCCATTCGTGCTCGAGCTGCTCGGCACGCAAGCTGAGGAACTCGAGTGGGTCACGGGCGATATTCGCGACGGGGACGAAGTTTCTGCTGTGATTGGTCGCGCGGACGCCGTCGTGCACCTCGCGGGGGTGCTCACTCCGTTCTGCCGGGCCAACCCCATCGAGGGTGTAAAAATCAACGTGATCGGCTCAACTAACGTCTTCGGGGCAGCGGTGGCCGCGGGAATTCAGGGTGTTTCCTATGCGAGCAGTGCCGCCGTTTACTCGGGGGAAGGGCTCGATCTGGCGCCCACCTCGCTCTATGGCGCGACTAAGCTGTCGGCCGAGCTATTGGCAACCGCCTTCGCGCACGAATTCGGTCTCGACTCCATGGGCCTCCGCCCGTTCGTCGTGTATGGGCCCGGCCGAGAGGCAGGGGCCAGCGCTGGTGTCTCGCTCGCCTGTCGCGCTGCGGCTCACGGTGAGGAGTACGAGATCGCGTTCGGGGGGATGACCGACGCGGTCCATGTCGTGGATGTCGCCGACGCCTTCGTCGTCAGCGCGCTCAAGCCTCTCGCCGGCGCGCACTCGTGCAGCGTCTCTGGTGCACTGGTTTCAGTCGGCGAAATCGCGAGCACGATCGGCGACCTCGTTCCAGGGGCTCGCATCTCCGTCGGGGGAGAAGACCTGGGCATACACCCCGACATCTCGGAGTTCGACCTGCGCACAAGGCGCACCGACTTCGTTCATACAGACCTGCGCGACGGGCTCGCCCACACGATCAACGCGTACAGCGCTTAAGAACCCGCTCCTGGTCCAAGCACGCCCACGACCGGTCCTCGCCGGTGGCCGCCATCAACCACGCACTCGCGCCCGCGGTGCTCAGAATTGAGAGAACGACAATGAGTATCACCGTGCCTACTCGAATCGGGATCGCCCCGCTCAGCGCGGTGACGGCGACCGCGCGGGAATACCTCGAGGCGGCGGCCCGTGCGCGCTTCGACTTCGTGGGGCTCCGACTCTCGCCCGTGACGGCGGCAGACGTCGTTTATACGCCGGGAAATGCGGCGTTCGCAGAGCTCAAATCCCTCGTAGCCGACAGCGGCCTGGATGTGTTTGACATCGAGGTCTTCTCTCTTACCCCGCAGACTCGGCGCGACGACTGGCTCCCCCTGCTCGAAATGACCGCCGACCTTGGAGCATCGCTTCTGAACATCGTGGGTGACGACCCTGACTCCGCAGCACTCACCGAGCTCATCGCCGAGTTGTGCGCGGATTCTGCTCCCCTCGGCATCACACCGGTGATCGAACCGATCGCCTATCGCCCCATGAACTCCTATTCGCTCGCAGTGCAGATCGCCCGAGCGACCGGGTGTGCAGTCGAACTCGATGCGTTGCACGTCTTTCGTACCGGCACTGACCTTTCGGTGGTTACACAGAACCGCGACCTCTTCCCCATCTTGCAGCTGTGTGATGCCCCCGCAGAGGTGCCTATCTGGGGTGACTCCCGGCCTGCGGCCGCAAGCCCGGTGGACGAGGACATGCTAATCGAGTCGCGATTCAACCGTCTGTTGCCGGGCCGCGGTGCTGCGCCTCTCGCCGCCATGCGTGAAGCTGTCGCGCCGGGCACTCCGGTTGCACTCGAGGTGCCCAATCTGGATCTACAGGCTCGCTATAGCGTCGACGACTACTTCGCCCTGCTCCACCAAGAGGGCGTCTCATTCGTCGGCGAGTGAATCTGTGATGAGCAAGAATTCCACTGCATTTCTCGCACTTCTCGGCATCGTCCTGCTCGCGCTAAACATGCGAGCGGTGCTGGGTAACATCTCGCCCATCGTTGTGCAGATCTCACGCGACATCCCGCTTTCGAGCGCTGCCCTCGCCATCTTGGGTGGACTCCCGCCCGTTGTGTTCGCGGTTTCCGGGCTCCTGGTGCCCCTGCTGAGCAGGGTTCTGCGGATCGAAGCCCTCATCCTTTTCAGCCTCGGACTCATCGTGCTCGGCAATGTCGGGCGTGGCCTCGCCGCCGACCTGGGATCGCTGATGGTTGCCACCGGTGTCGTCCTCGCCGGGATCGGAGTAGCAAACGTCTTGCTCCCGGCGCTTGTCAAGAAGTACTTCCCCTCGCACATTGTGCTGGTGACCGCGTTCTCGATGTCGACAATGGCGATCGGCACCAGCGCGCCAGCGATTTCCTCTCATTCGCTCACCGAGGCCCTGGGGTGGCAGTTCGCCCTTGGCGTGTGGGCTGCCTTCGCCGCGGTCGCGCTAGTGCCGTGGATCTTGCTTGCTGCGCGCGCTAGAAGGGATGGCTCTGCTACCATCGTGCACCTGGCAGGTCTGAACAGGCCGCGAGTCTCGGGGAATGTCGCCCGCTCCCGCACGGCCTGGGCGCTACTGCTTGTGTTCGCGCTGGCGCAGGTCAACATCTATGCGATGTTCGCGTGGTTGCCAACGGTGCTGGTAGACACCGCGGGTATGCCGTGGGCGACCACGGGGGTCATGCTCGGGGTCTACGCACTCATGGGAGTCGTCGCCAGTGTGCTCGTCGCCACCTTTGCTCGCCGCATGCGCAACCCGTCCCCTCTGATGTACGTCGGCATCGCCTGCTTTTCGGGCGGCTACGGTGGCCTGCTCCTTGCCCCAACCGCCGCCCCTTGGTTGTGGGTGGCGCTCGCCGGAGTCGGGCCCACCGTCATGCACATCTGTCTCATGCTGGTCGGTCTGCGATCGCGCACTCATGACGGGGCGGTGGCATTGAGTTCGTTCATGCAGGGGTTCGGCTATGCGGCAGGCGCGGCTGGGCCATTGGTGATGGGCCTTCTGCACGGGCTAACGGATGGCTGGGCGCTGCCGCTCGTTCTGGGAGTCTGCACCGCGCTCGTCATGGTGCTGGGCGTTGCCGCTCTGAGGAAAGACCGCTTTGTAGAGGACGAGTGGGCGCGCCGCAACTGAGACAGTGTGCTCCGAAGCGCGACGACGGATTCCCCGATCGAGCTCGTCGGGGCCGCTCGCATTAACGCCATCCTTCGTGTAATGTAGGTAGGTCGGCTCTTGACGGCGCGAAGTATCGCGCATGGGTTTGTAAGTCTTTTGGGCCGGTTCCGCATCACGCTTTGTCAGCTACTCCCTGACCGCGTGGCCGGCGGAAAAATCACGTATGTGAACGGTCCTGGCCAAAGATTGCCCGGGTTTCCTCAGTAGTGCAGCGCAACACCGTGCTGTGCCCTGCCATGCATTTGTTACAACCCGGAAAGCACTATGCCCAATTTCTCCCAAAATGGGTCGGCATCAGGCCGCCCCGCCAAGAAGTTCGACAGCAACCGCGGCCCGCAGTCCGGCAGCCGCAGCCCCGGACACCGCGGCTTCAACGCCAACAGCGAAGCGCCCAAGAAGCGCTGGTCCGCCGATGATCGCGCCGCCCGCACGGGTGACCGCAAGCCCTCCGCCGACCGCCGCCCCGATTGGACTCCCCGCGAAGAGCGCCCCAGCTCCGACCGCCCGTCATACGGCGACCGCACCAACCGCACCGGCCGTCCCTCGTACGAGCGCACCGAGCGTCCCTCCTATGGTGACCGCCCGCAGCGCTCTGAGCGTCCCTCTTACGGTGACCGCCCGCAGCGCAGCGAGCGCCCGTCGTATGGTGACCGTCCGGCCCGCACGGAGCGTCCCGCCTACGGTGACCGCCCGGCGTACAACAAGGATCGTGGTGACCGCCCGGCATACAACCGTGGCGAGAACCGCACCGATAGCCGTTCCGACAACCGTGGCGAGCGTCCCTCCTATGGTGACCGTCCGCAGCGCACGGAGCGTCCCTCTTATGGTGACCGCCCGCAGCGCTCCGAGCGTCCCTCTTATGGTGACCGCCCGCAGCGTTCCGAGCGTCCGTCGTATGGTGACCGTCCGGCCCGCACCGAGCGTCCCGCCTACGGCGATCGCCCGGCGTACAACAAGGATCGTGGTGACCGCCCGGCATACAACCGTGGCGAGAACCGCACCGATAGCCGTTCCGACAACCGTGGCGAGCGTCCCTCGTACGGTGACCGTCCGGCTCGCACCGAGCGCCCGTCTTACGGTGACCGCCCGCAGCGCACCGAGCGTCCGTCCTACGGTGACCGCCCGCAGCGCACCGAGCGTCCCTCTTACGGTGACCGCCCGGCTCGAAGCTTCGACGACCGCCCCAAGCGCGACTCGGACTTCTACCCGAACCGCGAGGCAAAGTCGTTCGCCAAGCAGGATGACGTCGTTCTTGAGCGCCTAGAGGCACAGGTCGTCACCGCAGGCGATGTCGAGGGCAAGACGTTCGGTGACCTGGGTCTGGGCGACAACATCACCCGTCAGCTCGCCGCGATGGGTGCGGCCGCGCCGTTCGCCATCCAGGCAGCGACCATCCCCGACGTGCTTGCTGGTCGCGACGTTCTCGGCCGCGGCAAGACGGGCTCCGGCAAGACGATTGCCTTCGGTGCCCCTCTTGTCGAGCGCCTCATGGCGAACAATGGCGGAAAAAAGGTCGGCCGCACCGAGGGTCGCAAGCCCCGTGCGCTCATCCTCGCTCCGACCCGTGAGCTCGCGATGCAGATCGACCGCACCGTGCAGCCCATCGCCCGCAGCGTTGGAATGCACACCACCACGATCGTCGGTGGCGTTCCGCAGCAGAAGCAGGTTATGACCCTCCGCCGTGGCGTCGACATCGTCATCGCGACCCCCGGTCGCGTTGAGGACCTCATCGACCAGGGCAAGCTCGACCTCAGCGAGGTCGTGGTCACGGTTCTCGACGAGGCCGACCACATGTGCGACCTCGGGTTCCTCGAGCCCGTGCAGCGCATCCTGCAGCACACCAAGCAGGGCGGCCAGAAACTTCTCTTCTCGGCAACCCTCGACAAGGGTGTCGCCACGCTCGTCAAGCAGTTCCTCGTGAACCCTGCCGTGCACGAGGTCGCTGGTGAAGACCAGGCGTCGTCCACGATCGACCACCGCGTTCTCCTCATTGAGCAGCGCGACAAGCGTGCCATCATCGAGCAGCTCGCCGGTGGCGAGGGCAAGACGCTCGTCTTTGCCCGCACTCGCGCATTTGCCGAGGAGCTTGCCGACATGCTCGACGGTGCCGGCATCCCGGCAACGTCGCTGCACGGTGACCTCAACCAGAGCCGGCGCACGCGCAACCTGCAGATGCTCACGAGTGGCCGAGTGAATGTGCTCGTCGCTACGGATGTTGCTGCCCGCGGCATCCACGTCGATGACATTTCGCTCGTCATCCAGGCTGACCCGCCGGAGGAGTACAAGACGTACCTCCACCGCTCCGGGCGCACGGGCCGTGCCGGCAAGAAGGGCACCGTCGTCACGCTGACCACGCGCAACCGTCACCGCAGGGTCGACGAGATGCTGGGCCGCGCCGAGATCAACGCGTCCGTACACAATGTCGCCCCCGGCGACCAGCTGCTCGACACGCTCGCCGCTCTGTAACCTCTCGCATCCCGAGAACGCAAGGGGGGCGGATGCTGCGATTGCGCAGCATCCGCCCCCTTCGGCGTTTCAGCTCAGGCTGTTAAGCGCGAGCCCTTCGGCGCAGCGCCCCACCCAGCATCAGCAGGAGTGCGCCGAACGCTACCCCGGCCGTGCCCACTATTGCCGGCGCTGCCGCATCTGCTCCCGTGACGGGTAAGGCGCGAACCGCGGCCGGCTCGGCGTAGGCGACGGGCCCGGTGAGTGACACCGCGCCGATCCTGCCGTTCGCCAGCACTGTGAACCATGCGGTCGAGGTCACGGCGGTGCCGTCGACGGCGGTGCCCTCGAACACGAGCCTGTGGGCGCCGGCTCCAGCACCCGCGGGAATGCGGGCGCTCAGAACGATCGTGCCGTCGGCCAGTACGGTGCCGCGTGCGAGCACGACCGGAGTCGAGTGCATGGTCACGGTCGCGGCGCTGCCGGGCAACAGGTTTGCTCCGTTGATGGTAAATGGCGCACCAGCCGCGGCGTCACCGGCCGTGAAGCCGAGGGCGATGTCGACGTCGGGCAGAGGTGCTGCCTGGCGGGTGATGACCACGGTTGTTGTGCTCGTCGTGATCCCATCCTGGGCGGTCGTCACGATCGTGACGGTGTTCGCCCCGACTCCGAGCGCAAGGGTGGCGGATGTCGCTGCCGTGCCGTTGATCGTCACGCTCGCTGTCGCATCCGCGACACCGGCTCCTATGGTGATCTCCTTGGTGAGGTAGCCGACGCTGGCGGCGTAGTTGTGCACGCCGGTCGAGAACGACGGAGCGAGGGTGCCGCCCGAGAGGCTGATGCCGCTCAGGATCGCATTGGTCGATGGCGCCTCGCGCGTTACGGCGATCGTGTAGTCACGGAACTCTCCGTGCAGGGCGGTCACGCGAACGGTGATCGTGCTCGCGCCGATGGGTGTGGCGATCGTGCTGGCACCTGTCTCGACGCCCTGGATGCGCAGCGTCCAGTCCGACTCGACTGAGGTCGCCGCGACGTCGACTGAGGTCACGGGGTACGGCAGCGCCAGGGTATACGCCGTGGTGGCGGCGTCGAACGCTGGCGAGAGGGTGCCGCCGGCAACCGTGAGCGAGGCGAGGTCGAGGTCAGGCGCCTCGCGCGTGACGACGATCGTGCGCCTCGTTGTCGTCACGCCGTCTTCTGCGGTGGGCTCGACGACGATCGAGTTGGCGCCGATCCTCAGCGCGATCGGCGACGAGGCGACGCCGGATGCGGTGTCGGTGCCGTTGATGCGAAGGATCGCCGTAGCATCCGCCGCCACTGCGGTGACGGTCGTCGATGTCGTGAGGTAGGGCACCGTTACTGCGTAGTCGGTCTCCGCATTGGAGAACGCGGGTGAGAGGGCGGCGTTCGACAGCGAGAGGCTCGTCAGGTTGGCGTTGCTCGAGGGCTGGTCGCGCGTGATCGTGACGTTGTAGCCCTTGCTCACGCCGTTGGCTGCCGTGACGTTGATGCCGAAGCCGTTGCCCATGGGGTCGAAATTGAGGGGCACCGTCGTGGGCGCACCGTCGGTCATGGGGGTATTGAGGAGTGTGAGGGTGTGACCGCTCGTCGATGCTGTCGCGGTGATCTGCATCGACCGCACGGCGTAGGGAACCGTCGCCGTGTAGTTCGTGATGGAGGGGTCGAAGGCAGGGGTGAGCGTGCCTACTGAGAGCTCGAGGTTCGCGAGATCGACGTCGGCGGTGGGGGCCGGGCCGCGCGTGATGGTGACCCAATACGTTCGGGAGGTGCTGTCGGGGGCCGTGACGGTGATCCATGCGAGCGTGCCGGATGCGGCAAGTCTTACGGTCATGGCGTCGACAGGCATTGTGGCGCTCAGTGTGAGCCCGTTTCCGGCAGGTACCGAGCCAAGCATGAAGTCCAGGGTTGTGGTCTCATACGGCACATCGACCGAGTACGACGTGGTCGCGGAGTCGAAGGCGGGGCTGAGGCTTCCCTGCGAGACTGCGAGGCTGCTGAGGCTCAGATCGTAGGCGGGGGGCGGCGCGGGGAGCTTCGTCACGGTGAGCGTGTACTGCACGCTTGGTCCGCCGCCCGGCACCGCGACCGTCGCGGTCATGATGTTGGCGCCGACCCGTAGCCACGACGGCGTCGTCGGGGTGCCGCTGGGGGTGACGGCCTCCGCGTCGCCGTTCCAGGTCGTGATCGTGGCGGAGGGGTCACCCGCCGTAGGAGTGAATGAAAAGTAGGTGGCGGTGTTGGCGACCGTCATGGCGTAGTTCGTGACGGCCGGATCGAAGGTGGCGTCGAGATCGCCGATCGATGTGGTCAGGCTGCTGAGAGTGGGCTCGAGGGGGATGGCCACGGCGGTGGGTCCGGTCGCGACGACCAATCCGGCCCCCAGCGTGAGGGAGAGCGCAAGCGCGAGCGCTCGGCGAGTATGAGTTCGGGTCATCCCACCACACTATTTTGATATATCGAAAGCAAAGGCATTCCTCGAGAGAATCAAACCCCCAGTCCGGGGGGAGAAGACGGCGCAGTCATCCCTGCCGAGACCGCTCAAGTAGTTTCTTTTTCTCCGGAGAAACAGCCATTTGCACACTCTGTCTCGGGTGCATCAAACATCAGCACACCATCACCGAACAGCGTGCAGATGCCTCAGGGACATTGCGTTTCGCCGAGATCGAAGTAGGTTGCGGCTGCTGCTTCGGCGACTCGTGCGACCTCGGAACACGCTCGTAATTGACCGCTGTAGGGCTCGGACCCTTGAGCGCGGTGCCTTCCGCGCTGCGCGCCAACCATCACGAGCAAGCGTGCCGAGTGCATGGTCACGGCAGCGCCGTTTGCCATCCAGGCGGCGACGATCCCCGACGTTCTTGCTGGTCGGGATGTGCTCGACCTCAGCGAGGTCATGGTCACGGTTCTCGACGAGGCCGACCACATGTGCGACCTCGGGTTCCTCGAGCCCGTACAGCGCATCCTGCAGCACACCAAGCAGGGCGGCCAGAAACTTCTCTTCTCGGCAACCCTCGACAAGGGTGTCGCAACGCTCGTCAAGCAGTTCCTCGTGAACCCTGCCGTGCACGAGGTCGCTGGTGAAGACCAGGCGTCGTCCACGATCGACCACCGCGTTCTCCTCATTGAGCAGCGCGACAAGCGTGCCATCATCGAGCAGCTCGCCGGTGGCGAGGGCAAGACGCTCGTCTTTGCCCGCACTCGCGCATTTGCCGAGGAGCTTGCCGACATGCTCGACGGTGCCGGCATCCCGGCAACGTCGCTGCACGGTGACCTCAACCAGAGCCGGCGCACGCGCAACCTGCAGATGCTCACGAGTGGCCGAGTGAATGTGCTCGTCGCTACGGATGTTGCTGCCCGCGGCATCCACGTCGATGACATTTCGCTCGTCATCCAGGCGGACCCGCCGGAGGAGTACAAGACGTACCTCCACCGCTCCGGGCGCACGGGCCGTGCCGGCAAGAAGGGCACCGTCGTCACGCTGACCACGCGTAACCGTCACCGCAGGGTCGACGAGATGCTGGGCCGCGCCGAGATCAACGCGTCCGTGCACAATGTCGCCCCCGGCGACCAGCTGCTCGACACGCTCGCCGCGCTCTAGCGGCTGGCGGGTTGAACACCTGCCGAGGCCGTTAATATCTGTTGCAGACAAGGCACCCGAAAGGGTGCTTTTTCTGTTTTCGGGCGGAACGGGGCAAGCGTGTCGGTTTCAACAGGTACTCTATGAAGACTCACAGTTTTCACGAGATTGCTTCGCGTACGGAGCTCGATGGACGCAGTCAGCGCCTGTGACACAATGTTTTTATTTTCCGGTCAACGAGGATTAGAGGGCTTTTCGTGCCGCAGCTGGGGGAATCGGCAGTGTCGGAGGGGTATTCCGGTGGGCCTCACTCGAGGATCTGGGCGAAGTATCTTCTCGATGCAGCCTCATGGGGTGTCGCGTTGGCTGCGGCTGCCGTGCTTCGTTTCGACTTCGACCCGCTTCTGGTGAACTGGTCGGCTCTCGCCGTCTTGTGGGTTGGCGCTGCGGCAATTCAGTTTTTGGCTGGTTGGATCTTCCACCTTTACCGAGGGCGCCATCCTTATGGCAGCTTCGACGAAATCACTTCCGTGCTCTGGACCGTGCTGTTTCAAGTCGTGACGCTGGGCATAACGGTTGCGGTGTTCGGCATCCTCTGGGATATCCCTCGCAGAGTTGTCTTCTTGGCCGCCCTGATTGTTTTCGTGCTGATGTGCGGCACTCGGTACCTGAAGCGGGCGATGGCGGAGCGCAGCATCGCTCCGCAGGATGGTGCCCAGCGCGCGCTGGTCTACGGGGCCGGCTATCTGGGCGGAAATATCATTCGTCGTATGCGCACTGATGCGCTGTCTGCTTTCATACCGGTGGGCATCATCGATGACGACCCCAACAAGCGGCGAGTGTGGTTGCACGGTATTCGGGTGTTGGGTTCGCGAAACGACTTGGTCGATCTTGCGCAGTCGACAGGGGCGACGGTGCTCGTCATCGCGATTGGCCGTGCGGATGCCGCGGCCCTGCGATCCATTAGTGATGCGGCCACCGCTGCAGGCCTGCGCACCATGGTGCTTCCTTCGCTGCGGGAAATCCTGGAGGGGCATTCGCGTCTGCGCGACCTGCGCGACATTTCCATCGAAGATCTCATCGGTCGGCAGCCGGTCGACACGCAGATCGAGTCCATCGCTGATTACATCCAGGGCAAGCGGGTACTGGTCACGGGCGCGGGCGGGTCAATCGGGTCAGAGCTGTGTCGACAGATCACCAGGTTCCATCCCGCTGAGCTGATGATGCTCGACCGAGACGAGACGGGTCTGCAGGCTGCCCAGATTTCGATCGCCGGCCACGGTTTGCTTGATACCAAAGACGTTGTGCTTGCTGACATCCGTGACCGCGGGGCGTTGCAGCGAATCTTCGACGAGCGTCGTCCTGAGGTCGTGTTTCATGCTGCTGCTCTCAAGCATCTGCCGATGCTCGAGCAGTATCCGGCTGAGGCCTGGAAGACCAATGTCTTGGGCACCGTCAACGTCTTGCAGGCCTCCATGAGTGTAGGCGTCTCGACATTCGTCAATATTTCTACTGACAAGGCTGCGAACCCGACGAGTGTGCTGGGGCATTCTAAGCGCGTTGCGGAGAAGCTCACTGCGTGGGCTGCTGAGACGACCGGCAAGAAATACGTCTCTGTGCGTTTCGGTAACGTCATCGGCAGCCGTGGCTCGATGCTTCCGACATTCACTTCCCTCATCAAAGCGGGTGGCCCGCTGACCGTGACTCATCCTGATGCCACCCGATTTTTCATGACGATTCCCGAGGCCTGCCAACTGGTAGTTCAGGCGGGCGGCATTGGTCGGCCGTCCGAAGTCCTCATCCTCGATATGGGAGAACCGGTACGCATTCTTGATGTGGCCGAGCGCATGATCGAAATGTCTGGCAAGGACATCGACATCGTCTTCACTGGGCTGCGCCCGGGGGAGAAGATTCATGAGGAGCTCATCGGAGTGAACGAATCCGATGAGAGGCCGATTCACCCCAAGATCTCCCATGCCTCAGTGAACGTGCTGTCACCCGACCGTCTGGATCAGGCGGAGTGGGAGGCTCGCTGCCGATCGCACGACTTTGACACGATGGAAATCGGAGTCGCGCAAGCCCTCCTGAAAGCAGTGGAGGAAGTCCCAGCTGATGAGTGACCGGATCTACATGTCGTCGCCAGACGTTGGGGAGCTAGAGGAACAGTATGTCGTCGCGGCGATGCGGTCCGGATGGATCGCCCCGCTTGGCCCCGATGTCGACGCGTTCGAGTCCGAATTGGCGGCCCGCGTTGGAGTCGAGCATGCGGTTGCATTGAGCTCCGGCACTGCGGCGCTTCACCTCGGTCTGTTAGGCCTTGGCGTCAAGCCCGGCGATGTTGTGCTCACGTCGAGCATGACGTTCGCCGCGACCGCCAACGCGATCGTTTACACGGGTGCACAGCCTTTCTTCATCGACTGCGAATTGTCGACGGGCAACATGGATCCCGAGTTGCTGCGGCAGGCGTTGCAGCAACTTGCCGCGCGGGGTGAGCGTGCGGCGGCAATTGTTCCGGTCGATTTGCTGGGCAAGGCCGTCAACTACACCGAGATTCTTGCCATTGCTGCGGAGTTCGGGGTTCCCGTCCTGTCTGACGCCGCGGAATCTCTGGGTGCCAGCCACGACGGTCGCGCTGCAGGATCGTTCGGGCGCGCCTCGATCGTGTCGTTCAACGGCAACAAGATCATGACGACGTCCGGTGGCGGGATGCTCCTGACCAATGACGCCGACCTTGCGTCGCACACCCGGTACCTGGCGACCCAGGCGCGTCAGCCGGTGACCCACTACGAACACATCGACATCGGTTACAACTACCGGATGAGCAACCTTCTGGCGGCGCTCGGGCGTGCTCAGCTAACTCGCCTCGATGAGATGATCGCCCGACGCAAGATTGTGCGTGAGCACTACCGCCTGCTTTTCGGTGATGTCAACGGGGTCGAACTATTCGGCGGCGATAACGACTCGGATGACAACTTCTGGCTGAGTTCGATCGTGATCGACTCCTCCGTGACGGGCTGGAGTTCCGCCGATCTGGCCTCAGCCTTGCTCGAAGACAGTATCGAGAGCAGGCCGCTCTGGAAGCCGATGCACCTCCAGCCGGTCTTCGCCGGAGCTCCATCTGTGGTCAACGGATCATCGCAGTCGCTGTTCGAGACGGGGCTAACGCTGCCGAGCGGTTCGGCGCTCTCTGTCTCGGAGATTGACCGCGTGTTGCGCCGAATCAGCCAGTTCCTGGGAACGCCAGCGTGACGAGTGGAATCCTGAAGCCTTACGACACAATCAAACGCTTCGCGGATGTGCTGACCGCAGGGATTTCACTTGTTCTTCTCTCTCCGATCCTTCTCGTTGTAGCGATACTCGTAAGGGCAAAGCTGGGAAGCCCTGTGATCTTTTCCCAGCCAAGGCCCGGGAAACATGGCCGGGTATTCATGCTTTACAAGTTTCGAACGATGGCAAACGTCGACGCGGCTTCAGGACTGATTAGTGATGCGCAGCGCTTGACAACGTTCGGGCGACGACTTCGTTCTACAAGTCTTGATGAGCTGCCGACCCTGGTAAACGTGCTCAGGGGCGACATGAGCATCGTGGGGCCGCGGCCGCTACTCGTGCAGTATCTCGGCAGATATTCCGAGGAACAGGCACGTCGTCACGAAGTGCGCCCGGGGATCACAGGGTTGGCGCAGGTGAACGGTCGCAACGCCTTGAGCTGGGATCAGAAGTTTGAACTTGACGTCGCCTACGTGGACGCTCGGTCGCCGCTGCTCGACATCAGCATCCTCGGGAAAACAGTCACATCCGTGCTTACTCGGGATGGGATAAGCCAGGCTGGGCACGTCACGGCCCGTGAATTCATGGGCCGCTTGGATGACGGGGCAAAAGAGTGAGCATCGATCTTGTTGTGGTCGGCGCTGGCGGTTTTGGGCGGGAACTACTCGACGTTGTCGACGAGGTGAATCGTCGTTTCGATTCTCCCGAGTTCAACGTTCTAGGTGTAATCGACAGCGGTCCGAGTCAAACAAATTTGCGGCGGCTCCAGCTAAGGGGAGTGCCTTATCTCGGAACCGAAGACGAGTGGCTCGATGAACCAAGGAGCGCTCAATTCGTGATCGGCGTCGGAGATCCCGGTGCGCGGCGAGCCATCGATGAGCGCTTCACCAAAGCCGCGCACCGCGCTGCAACCATCGTCCATCCGGGCGCGTTGCTCGGATCAAGTTTGACTATTGGCGAGGGCGTCGTCATATGTGGTGGCGTGCACGTCTCCACCAATGTGACACTCGGCCGACATGTTCACCTCAACCCGAACACAACCGTCGGCCACGACAGCGGTCTTTCGGACTTTGTATCCGTCAACCCCGCAGCGGTGATTTCGGGAGATGTGACGGTTGGTGAGGGCGCCCTCATCGGAGCAGGCGCCGTTGTGCTACAAGGACTAACGGTCGGCGCCGGAAGCGTAGTAGGGGCTGCGGCGTGTGTAACTCGAGACGTGCCCTCGAATCAAACTGTTAAGGGCGTGCCTGCTCGATGAATTGGAGTGAAAAATGAGAGTTCTAATTACGGGCGGTGCGGGTTTCATAGGTTCCAACCTCACTCGCTATTTCAACGACAACGCTCCTGACGTTGAAATCCGAATCATCGATGATCTCAGTACGGGCCGGTTGGACAACCTCGACGGTCTCCGGGCCGAGTTCACTGAAGGCTCGATTCTCGACTACGAGCTGCTTTCGGGTCTGAGTGAAGGAGTGGATTCGATCGTTCATCTGGCCGCGATCGGCAGCGTTCCGAGGTCAGTGAAAGCGCCACGCCCCACCCACGCGGCCAACATAACGGGAACTTTGAACGTTCTCGAAGCCGCTCGAGAACGTGGAGTTGAGCACGTCGTGGTGGCTTCGTCGAGCTCTGTATATGGGAGCAACCCCTCTCTTCCGAAGTCCGAGTTCGATTGGACTCGTCCCATGAGCCCCTATGGAGTGAGCAAGCACGCCACGGAGGGGTATGCAATCGCCTACGGTTTCTCATACGGGATGAAGACGCTGGCTTTTCGGTTCTTCAATGTATTTGGGCCGGGACAACCTGCAGATCATGATTACGCAGCGGTCATACCTAAGTTCCTCGACGCTGCCTTGAGCGGCCGTGAACTCATCGTGCACGGGGATGGTCTGCAGTCGCGTGACTTCACCTACGTGGATACGGTCTGCGCGGCAATCCTCGAAGCAGTGCAGCGTCGAGTGAGTTCGCTCGACCCCATCAACCTGGCGTTTGGCACCAACACCACCCTTCTCGAACTTATCGAGCAACTTGAACTCACGCTGAACAGTCCACTGAGCGTGGAGCATGTAGATAGGCGGGTCGGCGACGTGCGCGCGTCCCAGTCCGACGGCGTCCGCATCCGAGAGATCTTTCCCAATGTTCAGCCGCTCCCGCTCGCCGAGGGCCTTGAACGCACAGCAAACTGGTTTAAGCAAAAGCGCGGGGTGCTGTGACCGGGCGGCGGCCGCGGATACTCCTGGGGGTGACATCCGACGCATCCATCCGTCTCCTCGACGGTTTCCCTGAGTTCCTGGCCACACGAGGCTGGGACGTTCATGTGGTGAGTTCCAGAGGCGATCTCCTCGATCGACTTGCGTCGACGAAACTTGTGACGACACACCCACTTGAAATGGCCCGTGAACCCGCCCCGCTGTCTGACATCGCGGCGCTCGTCCGATGGATCAGGCTCCTACGGAAGGTTCGACCTGACGTCATGTCGGTGGGAACTCCAAAAGCGGGTCTGCTTGGCGGTGTCGCCGGGGTGCTAACTCGCACGCCTTCACGGGTCTACCTGCTCCGGGGTCTGAGGCTCGAAACAGTCTTTGGCGCGAAGCGCAGGGTGCTTAAGTTCCTTGAAAAAGTGGCGTCGGCTTCGGCGCACAAAGTTCTCGCAGTGAGCGATTCGCTGAGAGCCGAATTCCTGAAACTCGAAATCGCATCCGAAGACAAGGTCGTCGTGCTCGGCGCAGGGAGCTCCAATGGCGTCGATGTCGGCGCCTTTAGTCCAAACCGATTCACTGAATCGAACCTGTCTGCGTTGCGATCCGAGCTAGGCCTGACGCCAGGCGTGCCCGTCGTGGGTTTTGTTGGAAGACTTAACCTCGACAAGGGGCTGGATGTCTTGGTCGATGCGCGACGCCAGGTAATCGCTCAAGGAACCAATTTCCAATTGCTCATAGTTGGTGGAATTGATAGCCCCAACCCCGAGGAAGATGTTGCATTCCTCAGTGAGGCGGGGAACCTGGTATGTCAGACGGGGCATGTCGAGGATCCGGCGATCTACTACGGTCTGGTGGACGTTCTATGTCTCCCGACTCGTCGCGAAGGCTTCCCGAATGTCGTACTTGAGGCTGCTGCCATGGGGATTCCTACCGTCACGACGAGTGCCACAGGGGCCGTCGATTCTGTCGTTGAAGGCGTTACCGGTCTAATTGTTCCGGTCGGGTCAGCCCATAGTTTGGCCGAAGGGCTGACAAAGTTGATTCGCGACCCAGAGCGTCGCAAAGCAATGGGAGAAGCGGCACGAGCGAGGACCGTGGAGTTTTATTCGCGAAACAATGTTTGGGATCTCTACGCTGAATTTTATGATGATCTCATCACGTCGGCCAAAGGCGCATGATGCCTAACTGGGCGTGGGGATTGTGCCTTGTATTGCTACTGACGGCAATCACGTTCGCGGTGAATCGATACAACAAGCGCGCAATAGCCGTAGCCGCATTCCACAACGTAATTTGGGGTGGTGCGATTGCGCTACTCGGAACAGGCCTGATCGACTACAAGGAAGCAAGTGTCGCATCCTGGCTCACGCTGTCAGTGGGTTTGGTGGCGTTTAATGTGGGAGCCGTACTGGCTAATTTTTCCTCGAGATCTCATCGAATTGACACCGGCGCGAGGGCCGATTTGAGCGAGGGATTTTCGGGCAGAACCGAGATAGTTACTAGACCGATGCTCGCGGTTCTGACGGCAGTGTATTTCGCGGCCTTCACGATTTACCTTGTGCTGATCGAGCAACGGTTCGGAATCGCGACGTTGTTCACTGACCCGGTCGTAATCAGGGGTGCGAGCGACCCCACCTACTTGGAAGGAATACCTCTTCCTGTTCGAGTCCTTCTTTACATAGGTCCTTTCCTCATTGCGATCTTTGGCTACAAAGAGGCCGTTCGGAATCCGTTGCCCATTTGGCTACGGCTTTCTGCGGTGGCACTTATCGCGGTGAGTATGTTTGCCCTACTGCAGCGAACGAACCTTTTCGTCGGGCTCCTTCTGCTCGCGGCCGTATTGGTTACAAAACCGCACAAAAAGGCGTCCGGATTGGCGGAGCCCGCTGCGGGCGTTCAAGCTCGCGAAAACTTGAACAGCGCCAAGCGAAAAGGCAAGTTGCGCTTGGGCGCAGGGGTGGCACTGATCGGGGTAGTCGGATTCGTTGCGTTTCAGGCAATCGGCGGTGCATTAGGCAAGGAAGGCGGACAAGCTCTGTCTACGGGCGCGGTCTCGTCGACTCTCGAACGAAGCGGCTTAACGGAGCCGTTCATCTACTACACGGGCGGGGTGGCGGCCTTTCTGCAGCTCGTAGACTCGACAAACTACGAATGGCCGCCGGATGAGTTCGAAGGTGCCATCCTCGTCGGGGATTACAACCCGCAGACCTGGGGAGCTCGGACATTTTCGCCAATTTTGAAGGTGATACCTGGAATTCAGCGCTGGAACGAGATCAACCCATTCATAGACACCGCTGTTTGGACAAACGTTTTCACGTCGCTCGAGCCGTTCTATAGGGACTTCCGTGCGCTCGGGGTTGCTTTCGGTTCTACCGCAGTGGGTTTCGTCATCGCGTGGGCCTATATGCGACGGTTCAAATCTCCCCGTGCTTTCTGGCTTCAAGCCGTGCTTGTCTCCACGCTTCCCTTTGCGACCTTCGCCTTCAAACTCAACGACACACTGACCCTTGTGTGTTTGTTCCTGGTACTGGTGCTCACCCTGACACTATCGCCGCGTGTCAGGGGCTATCTTCAGCGCACCCGCGTCGATGACCGGACTGAGCCTAATGAGGCGAATTAGTTGGGTCTGAAGGAACAGCGAAAGGCTAGCTCTGCAGAAGCGCCCAGTTCACGTCTGATGAGGCAGGCGCTGCGCCCTATGTCGCTGCCAAGAGCAAAATTTACTTTCCTCTCCCACCGCGCTGTTGAAATGACCGCATCATTTTTGGTTATTGGCGGTTTCGCAGTTTGGGCCGTGAAACCCGTGGGGAACAATTACCTAACGCTCGCGGCCTACGTTTTGGTATTCGTTGGCGCGATGCTGATGGGCCTGAAGAATGGGTTCTGGCTGGACTATCGAGTGAAGCTTTGTTTCTCTATTGCTCTCGTGGTTGGGTGTGTCGGGACGGCTATCGGTGTCGGTCGAGGCAACGTCGGAGCACTATCCGAAGGTGTCTTTTTTGTCTTGGTGCCGGCCGTATGGGTCGTTCTCGTCGCGGCCATTGACTTGCGTATCCTGAAGGCCGTCATAAGTATCTTCCCGTTTGTGATGCTGGCGATTGGACTCGTAGGTGTTACCTACTGGCTTCTCGCAAGCGCTCAACAGCCTGTCGCAATCTGGTTCTATTACCTCGATTTGGGGCTTGCTCTCGGCGGGCAGGAGAACGGTGCGACGATTTCGTACCATTCGATATCTTCGTTGGCTTTCCTTTTGCCATTCCTACTCGTGTCGCTCATGCTGCCCAGCACGTATTCTTCGCGAGTATCGCGGTTCGTTGCGTGGCCTGCAGTTGCACTCGGTCTTTGTATTCTTCTTTTGAGTGGGCGGCGGGGGTTGATGCTGGCCCTAGTGATTTCGGTGGGTATCGCGGTAGCCGTGATCGTCACTTCTCGAGCGTCCTCGTCCATTCGCCGCCGCGCCTTTGTGGTTCTCGGCGCAGCCATAGTTGCCGGGACCCTATCATTTCCAGTTTTCAAGGTTTCTCCAGCGAAGGTCGTCGAATCCCTGGTGCTCTCGGAGTTTTCACCAGACTCTCCCCGTGGCGAATCAGTATTCCTGCTTCTGGACGAATGGCGGCACGCTCCGGTTTTCGGAAACGGTCTCGGTGCCGAGATCGCCGGATTTCTACGAGACGCCGACAGGCCCTGGGCGTTCGAAGTTCAGTATTTTCTAGTTCTGAATGCCGTAGGAATCTTTGGCGCATTGTGCCTCGCCGGCATCACTATCTGGGTGCTTCTCGCCAGCTTTCGAGCGTTTAGGCGGTTCCCTGATCGGAACTCGCTAGTCCTCGCTGCGCTGACCGGAACTGGAGCTCTACTGATTGCAAACGCAACGAATCCATACCTTCATACACTCGGCAACTTTTGGATGTTTTTCTTTCTTGTGGCAACTGTGAACGCTCTGCTCCGAATAGAGTCAGCTGGCGACGATGCCAAGCCAATGAACATGGGTGCGGGGCCACGCCCGCTCGGCGCTTAGGTCAGAGATGGAGCCAATTGTGGGTAGAGCCGTGGCCGTATCTACGTATGGACCTACAGGAGCGAGTACCCGAGTGAGGGTATACGACTGGTTTGATCACCTCGGGATTCCCTCTGACCGTTTCGAGTATGTCGGCACATCAGACAATCAGCCGGCCAGGCTTGCCAAGAACATTCCGAACGTTTGTCGAGCGGAGGTCAGTCTTCGCGCTCTCGAAAAAAGGGTCGGACATGTAACCCTGCTGTTGAGTCGGCAAGCCTCTCCGTTCAGTTCGGGAGCTATCGAGGAACGCTTGCTGCGGGCAGCTCGTCGCGGGGTGTATGACTTCGATGACGCATTGAAGTTTGACACTGGTTCTTGGACTCGAAGGCTCTGGTCTAAAGAGAAGGTGTGGGCGAGGTCGGTTAGCGCCGCGGATGTCGTCATCGCTGGCAGTGATGTACTAGCAGCACAGGCCCGGGAGTACTCAGACAACGTGGTGATGATTCCGAGCTGCGTTGAGCCGCGCAACTACTCTCCAAAGCGGGACTATGGCATTACTAGCGTTCCGCGCGCTGTCTGGATCGGATCCCCAGCAACCGAGCCCTTGCTACGCGCGGTGGGGGAGCCACTCTTGGAACTCAACAAGAGATTCGGGCTGCGCATTGCGGTGGTTAGCGCGGGGAACACTTCGCTCGGACGGCTCGATCCGATGGTGGATAGGGAACAGTGGACTGCTGCCGGGTTCGCGAACTGTCTGACTCAAGCGGATTTCGGAATAATGCCACTCAACGACACCCCGTACAGCCGTGGTAAATGCTCCTACAAGCTTCTGCAATATGCCGCCAGCGGCCTGCCGCTAGTTGGAAGCCCAGTTGGAGCCAACGCCGGCGTTCTCAAGAAACTCGGGGGTACGGCGGCAGGGAACAATGAGGAATGGATAGCGGCGATTGGACAGATCATAGAGATGAGCGATGCCGACCGCTCACTTGCTGGCATGAAGGCTCTAGATGGAGTCACCCGGCACTTTAGTTTCGGTGCATGGGAGAAGCAATGGTCAAGCGCGATGGCCTTGGGCACTGAGACGTTCGACGGGGTGGAGTAAAGGTATGTGTGGTTTCTCTGGATATATGGAGCAGCTGGGTGGCGGCTCTAACCAGGAGATAATTCGTCGGATGAACGACACCATCTGTCATAGGGGTCCCGATAACGCCGGCTATTGGTCTGACGCGTCCGTGGGTATAGTCCTAGGGCATCGGCGACTAGCGATTCTCGACCTTTCAGAAGCTGGCCATCAGCCGATGGCATCGCACGATGGGCGCTTCGTCATTGCGTTCAACGGCGAGATCTACAACCATTTAGAAATTCGTGCCCGGCTTGAAGCGGAGTCCTTTTCCGTTGATTGGAAAGGGCATTCCGATACGGAGACCCTTCTCGCTGGTTTCAGCCACTGGGGAGTGGAGCGGACGCTGCAGTCAGCAGTCGGAATGTTTGCGTTCGCGCTATGGGATTCGGCCTCTGCCGAACTCACGCTTGCTCGCGACCGCATAGGGGAGAAGCCCCTCTACTACGGGTGGCAAGACGGAGTCTTTCTCTTTGGGTCGGAACTCAAGGCGCTGAGGGCCCACCCGGCATTCCACGCACCTATCGATCGAGGCGCGCTCTCGCTTTACTTGCGTCACAACAACGTTCCCGCGCCGTACTCAATCTACGAAGGAATTCGTAAGCTCGAACCGGCTCACCTCCTCACACTGCCGTTCTCGCCTGGGTCGAACCCTACGGCAGCACAATCCCGGCCCTATTGGAGCCTCAACGGGATGCTAGTGCGAGAAGAATCTTTCGGAGGCAGCGACTCGGACGCAGTCGACGCTGTCGAAGCTCGGCTATCGTCGAGCATCCACGATCAGATGCTCTCTGATGTTCCGCTCGGAGCATTCCTATCGGGAGGCATCGACAGCAGCGTAATTGTGGCGCTGATGCAGACGCAGAGCGCTAGTCCGGTGAAGACCTTCACAATCGGTTCGCCCACACCGGCATACGACGAAGCGCAGCACGCCCAAGCGGTAGCCGATCACCTCGGGACCGACCACACAGAGCTTTACGTCACTGCGGAGGATGCGCTTTCCGTCATCCCCGCTCTGCCGGGCATCTACTGCGAGCCGTTCGCGGACAGCTCGCAGATCCCGACTTACTTAGTTAGTCGGCTTACGAGTCAGCATGTAAAAGTCGCGCTGAGTGGTGACGCAGGCGATGAGGTGTTCGGCGGTTACAACCGCTACGTGTCGGCAAAAGCTGTCTGGGGGCGATTCGCCAAGCTTCCGAAATTCGCACGTTCCGCAGCGGCTAAGGCTTTGACAAGTGTTTCGCCCGCGAAATGGGACGGCTTCATGGCACACGCCTCAAAGGTATTGCCTGCATCCATGAACATTGTCACTCCCGGCGACAAGGCGCATAAGCTCGCAAAGGTATTGTCTTCGACAGATGGTCACGACTTCTATCGCATGCTGACCAGTCATTGGGATGACCCGTCTTCGGTGGTTATTGGCGGATACGAACCACCTACTCGGGTCACCGATGAAACTGCGTGGCCCGTTCAGGACTCATTGGAACACTGGATGATGGCGATGGATAGCCAGACCTACTTGCCGGATGACATCCTTGTAAAAGTTGACCGCGCGGCGATGGCAAACAGCCTGGAAACGCGGGTGCCCATGCTGGACCATCGAGTAATGGAACTGGCGTGGAGTCTCCCGCTCGACCTGAAAATTCGAGATGGAGTGAGTAAATGGGTGCTCAGGGAAGTGCTCTATAGGCATGTTCCGCGAGAACTCATCGAACGCCCGAAAGCTGGCTTCGGCATTCCTCTGGATGACTGGTTACGCGGCCCGTTGAGAGACTGGGCCGAAGAACTTCTTGATGAAGGGCGCCTCCGAAGGGAGGGGTACTTTCACCCGGAGCCTATTCGCAAAATGTGGGCGGAGCACCTCAGTGGCAAGCACCCGTGGCAACACCACCTTTGGACGATACTGATGTTCCAGGCGTGGCTCGATGAGCAGCGTCTAGCCCGCTAGCTGGAGCCCGGACACGGTCGACTACTTGAGATGTGTGCTGCGGGCTACCCGCCACGCAAGGTACAGCCAGACCATTGCCGATATCAGGCTCGAAACGCTGAAGCCCCATATGGCGCCGCTCAGATCGTCTATTGCAAACCCCGCAAGGGGCAAGGCTATGACGAGCGCGGTTTGAGTGGCGCGGCCGATAAAGATGTCACGACCTGGGGAGCTTGCTCGGCAGGCGATGTAGTAAACGGTTCCCAGCAGGTTCCCCGCGACAAAAAGTGATGTCGAAAAGGCGTGGGCGCCCAGCGCAGTCAAGGTCCCCACTTCGAACGGTAACGCGGGAACAATGAGCGCAAGCGCTAGATAGCAGGCGACAGTCAGAACCAACGCGGCTCCGCCGATCACTATCGATGCGGCCATCCCGAGCAATCTGGACGGAGACATTTGGCCGAGACGAGGACGAATTGGTTCGATGATAAGTCGCACCGGCATTGCCACGTTGGACACCGCACGATAAATTCCGAACTTGGCGGAGCCCATGAACCCCGCAAGCAGAAAGGGTGTTCCGATGGCACCTGCGTCCATGAACAAGGAGTCGACAAGCAGGGGCTTGATTGACGTCCAGTGGTGACGGCACCAAGCAGCAAGGCCCTCGCCGCGGCTTCGCGAAGGCATTTTTAGAATCAAACCGCTCAGAGTTGACGCGACCAGCCAGCTGATGGCAACAGCTGCTTCTGGGCCGAATTGGAGGCACAGAGCCAGCGAAAAGGCAAAGCCCAAAATTCCAGAGATGTCCGAGACAGCAATTCTTCGGGACTGCCCGGCAGCGACAGCGTAGTAGCGTCGCCCACCGCGGTAGAGGGCAAAGAACACGGCAAGGCCATAGACCCACCACAGCGGGCGAAGTCCGACCAGAGCAAGGGACACTATGGCGCTTGCAAGGCCGAACAGCAGAGAGAGATCGACGAGTGCACTGCCGTAGGAGCGGGCTGATGACGCGTTGCCGGAAAGCACCGTAGCGCGATTCCATGCGTCGCTGATCACCGAGTACTGGATTGAAAAGCCGAACGCAAACAACAGGTAAACGATTGAGAACTGGCCATACTCCAGAGGAGCGAGGAGCAGCAACGCACCTATCGGAGTGAGGGCCCCGAACAGAGCCCCAAGCCCCGCCGAGGTCATCAGTCGGAGAATCCTCATTGAATATTCACTGCAGACGGCGCGCGGCTACAGGATCTGTACGCTAGGCCCGGAGACGCGGTTCTTCGTGTCGAGGACAGGAATCGTTGCGGACGCCAGAATCGACAGGTCGAGGTCGTCGTGATCGGTCACGAGTATGGCGATGTCGCTGCTGGCGAGTTCTTGCGCAGTGAGGCTGATCTTTTCCACACCGAGCGGCCATCCATAACTCTCCACGTGGTCGTCAACTGCAACGACAACAGCGCCGTACTCCGAGAGAAGCTCTATGAGGCGAATCGCGGGCGATTCGCGGAAGTCTCCCGTGTTCTTCTTATAGGCGAGGCCGACAAGGAGAACGCGCGCCCCATTGAGCGGTTTGCGATCGTTGTTTAGCATTGCGATTGCTCGCTGCACCACGTAGTCGGGCATGTGATCGTTGACATCGTTTGCAAGCTCAACAAACCGGAAGTTTTGCCCAAGCTTGCGTCGCACCTGCCACGAGAGGTAGCTGGGGTCTACGGGAAGGCAGTGGCCCCCGACCCCGGGGCCCGGCGTGAACTTCATGAAGCCGAACGGCTTCGTGCTCGCTGCCTCTATCGAATCCCAGATGTTCACCCCAAGCTGATTCGCGAAGATAGCAAGCTCGTTTACGAGCGCAATATTCACGTGCCTAAAAGTGTTCTCAAGCAATTTGGTCAGTTCGGCTTCCTTGGGGGAAAGCACCGGGACAGTTGTGTTGACCAGGTCGTCGTAGAACTCTTTGACGCGGGCCAACGACTCATCATCGATGCCCGACACTACCTTGGGGGTCTCGACGAATCCCCAAATTTTGTTGCCAGGGTCAATTCTTTCGGGGCTGTATCCGACGAAGAAGTCCACGCCTGCGGTGAGGCCTGATCCCTCCTCCAGGATGGGGACCAACAGCTCTTCAGTTGTGCCTGGATAGGTGGTTGATTCCAAGATCACGGTGGCGCCGACTTTTAGATGGCGTGCCAGTGACTTCGATGACTCTTCTATGAAGGTGAGGTCGGGAATGCTTTCGCGAAGAGGGGTAGGAACTGTTATGACGGCGACGTCAAACCCCGCACAATCCGCGTAGTCGGTGGTGGGTGTATAGCGGCCGGTGGCTAATGCCGCCTGTAGCTGGGAATCAGGGATGTCGCCTACGTAGGAAATCCCTGCCTTGAGGCTATCCGTCCGCATTTCGTTGAGGTCGATCCCGACGACGGTGTAGCCGACCTCAATGGCCCGCATCGCAACTGGCAGACCGACGTAACCCTGCCCCACGATGACGGCAGTGCGATTCGTTGTAGTCAAGATTCCCCATATCTTTTGTGCTGGCCAAACCATGCTGGTCCCGCAACTAGGTGAGCACAGCGCAAGATCATGCTACTGCGTGCCAGCAAGAGTGCTCGATGAACGTGAAAAATAGAGGAGCGACCGCAATAGAACCGATGATGCTGAGCAACACCGCCATCTGGGACGGCCCGAGTAGATAGCTTGCTGCGATCGTGATCGGTTCGTGCGCAAGATAAAGGCTGAATGAGATAAGGCCCGCCCATTGAAACGCTCGACGCGACAAAAGGGGAAGCGGCGGGCCGCCAGCAGGCGGAAACAACAATAGTCAGCGGGAGTAGACCGATTAGAACCAAATGGCGACTGAGCCAGCCGACAAATGAGTCAGAACTGATGGCGCGAAACATCCAATACGACGAGCTGAGGAACAGGCCTATGAGGAGCGCCGCGACCGATAGCAAGTTCCCCCATCTCGCTGTCAGGTTCGACGCAAACTGGCGCACCGCTTCCCAGTTGAGGCCGAAGACAACCCCGTCGCTCCTTCGACCGTGTAGCCACGAGGCCGCCCAGCTACCCATTGGCTCAATGGTTCGCCTGAGCGGTACCAGCCATATCGAGATTGCGGCAAGACCAACTGCCGCGACCGCCGGGAGGTAAAGGCGAAGCAGTCTGCTGGGGAAGTATCCCGACCAGGTGAATCCGCGGCGGCGGGTGGCTAACGTGAGTGCGAGCCCTGACAGGATGAAAAACAGGAGCGCTGCCTCTGTTCCGCCCCAGAGCAGATGCAATGGGGTATAGGTGAGCCACCAGATCGTGGGCGTTGCGGCAACAGGTTCGAGCGAATAGTAAGGGGCGGCCAGCGCCAGAAGGGTGAGTAGCGCGTAGTGCAGGAGCGGCGATGCCGCGAAGCCCATCGAGAGCTGAGCCTCGTCGAGGGAGCGGTGTCAGTCAAAAGTGAGGTCCTCGTGGGTAGTTGGGAAGACTGCAGCCGGCGAGTGTCGAGCTCGCCAGAGTAGCCGCTCTTCGAGCATCGTAGCGATGAGGACAGCCCGACTTGTTAAGTTAGCGGTGCGTGAAAAGGGGAAGGCAATGGGCGAAGGGCCTAAAACGTCGCATCGCGGCGCCGCTGGTGGGCGCGCTGCTATTGATAGGAACGATGCTCTCTGGGGCGATTGAGCTGTTCCAGCTGCTCTTCTTGCCTGACCGACTCCCCGAGCGTGACCGACGCGACGCGTCGATGCCGTATAGGTCATAGCGGGCGCGGAAGAAGTCTCACTGCCTGCCAAGCATCCCCGCGGGGGCATGGTTGAATGATCTGGTGTCCACTTCTATAACCAGGCGTTCGCTGCGCAAAAAATTGCGACCGCGGTTATACAAACGATGGTGGTTCTGGACCCTCACTGGGGTGCTGATCCTCGTTGTGGGACTTGCCGCTTGGCTAGGGTCAAGAGTGCTGCAGGCGAAGAATGAGCTGGAAGCTGCGCAGTCGAAGATCGGAGATCTCACCTCGCAAGCGGCCGCACTCGATATAGACGGGGCGCTGGCTACATTCGACGAGATCTCGGCTCACACCGATCGAGCGGTTGATGCAAGTAGCGATCCAACATGGCGCGTCGCTGAGCTAGTCCCGGGCGTCGGCGTTAACTTGAGCGCCGTGCGAGAACTCTCAGTGGCAGTTCAACGTATCTTGGCTGACGTTGCGTCCCCGCTTCTCGATGTCGCGAAAGGCCTCGACCTCCAATCTCTGGCGCCCAAAGACGGAGCGATCGATCTCCAACCCTTAGTTGATGCTGTCCCCGCCGTGGCGCAAGCTCGCCGGGGACTCGACGCCGCGATTCCGCTGGTGGGTGCTATTAATACGGACGGCGCACTGCCTCAAATTGTCGCTGCTCGCTCCAAAGTCGCTGGCATGGTCGAACAGCTGGATCCATTGTTGACAGGGGCGAACTCCGCAGTGCCCTTCATCGCGCCGATGCTCGGGTCGGAAGGTCCCCGAAATTATGTAGTGATGTTTCAAAATCCATCGGAGGCGCGCCCGCTTGGTGGCACGGCGCTCTCGTTCGCTGTGATCAGGGTTGACCAGGGTCGCATAGAGATGGTCGAGACCGTACCTGCCGGTTTCGGAAACTTTCGCAACGTAGGTTCGGTGGTACCGGTTCCCGAGGGCGTGGAAGAACTGTTTGGGCCCGGCGCCTTCGGCTCCTTCATAGCAAATTCGACGCTCCGCCCCAGCTTCACCTCGGCTGCGGAAATTACACAGGCGAACTGGGTCCGTGATCGCGGATATGCGGTCGACGGAGTCGTGTCGATCGACCCGATCGCGCTGGGATACGTCCTAAGAGCCACAGGGCCGATCCCGCTGTCGACCGGCGACGTATTGGCAAGCGACACCCTCGTGCCGCTCCTTCTCAACGAGATCTATCAGCGCTTCAACTCTGGCAACGACGTGGCAGACAACCGGGCCCAGGACGTAGTCTACGGCGAAGCGGTCGCCGCGACCTTTGGTGCTCTAACCGGCGGATCGCTAGATCCCGTTGCCCTGGTCGGTGCACTTGTGCAGGGATGGGGCGAGCATCGCATACTCTTCTGGAGCGCTAACGAAAACGAGCGTTCAGTCGTTGCTCTACTCGGACCAAATGGGGAGTTGCCCGTCAGCGATGCGGAGACCGACCGCGTCGGTCTCTACTTCAACGACAACGTGGGGTCCAAGCTCAACTACTACCTCAATCAGGCCGTCACTCTGAGTAAGAACACGTGCGCAGCAGATGGTCGTCAGCAATACCGGGTCACCGCAGATCTCAGCAGCACGTTGCAGCCGGGGGATGCCGCGGGCCTCTCGCCATCTGTTGCTGGACAGTGGAAGGGGGAGCGGGTTCCTAAGGGCAGTATGCGTATGCAGGTATTCCTCTATGCGCCACCCGGTTCTACCATCACCGGCGCCGTTGTCAACGGGCAGTCCGTCGCGCTTGAGGCACACCACGACACCGACTACCCAGTTGGCAAGCTGACCGTAATAGTCGGGCCGGGCGAGTCCCTGAGGCTGAGCTACGACATCACGGCCGCCGAGGCTGGTGACAAGAGCCTCGAAGTGCTGACGACCCCCCTCGTGCACCCGACGTTAATCACCACAGAAGCGCTCGATTGCGCAACCGTTTCAGTCGGCTGAGTCGCAGCTCATACTCTCGCCGTAGGATCGGTGGGTGTCCCTGCCCTGGTGGCCACACCTACCCGACCAACGGAGCCCCCCGTGAGAGTTCTCCTGACCGGAGGTGCCGGGTACATCGGCACCCATGTTGCCGTCGAGCTCATCGAGCAAGGGCACAGCGTTGTCATCGCGGATGACCTCTCCAACAGCAGCGCTGAAGCAGTGCGCCGGGTCGAGCAGATCACGGGTGCGAGCATCCCCCTTGTCGTAGCGGACCTCTCGCGCCCCGGCCAGGCAGACCACGTTCTGGCGGAGCATCCCGTCGACGCCATCATCCATCTCGCGGCCTTTAAGGCGGTCGGTGAATCCGTTGCCCAACCGCTCGAGTACTACCGCAACAACATCGACAGCACGCTTGAGCTGCTGGCGGCGATGAAACGCCACGGGGTCTCCCGTTTTGTGTTCAGCTCGTCGGGCACCGCCTATGAGGAGCCCATTACGTTGCCCCTCGTCGAGACCGCTCCGACCGGCCTTGCGGCAACCAACCCGTACTCCCGCAGCAAGGCGATCATCGAGCGGATCTTGGTGGATGTCGCGGCGTCTGACCCCGACCTGCAGGTGGCGATCTTGCGCTACTTCAACCCCGTCGGCAATCATCCGAGTGGCCTGATTGGTGAGGATCCACTCGGGATTCCCAATAATCTCATGCCGTTCGTGAGCCAGGTTGCCGGGGGTCGGCGCGACCGCGTCTCCGTCTTTGGCGACACCTATGACACGCCCGATGGCACCGGGGTGCGCGACTATGTGCACGTGATGGATCTCGCGACGGGGCACGTTGCGGCCCTCGCCACGCTGGCACCAGGGGTCGAGGCCTACAACCTTGGAACGGGTCGCGGCACGAGCGTTCTTGAGCTGATCGCCGCATACTCCGCCGTCGTGGGGCGTCAGATTCCGTATGAGATCGTGCCCCCTCGCCCCGGCGACGCGGCCGCAACCTATGCCAACGTCGACAAGGCCAATCGCGAGCTGCACTGGCGGGCGACTCGTTCGCTGGAGGATGCATGCCGGGATGCTTGGGCGTGGCAGTCGGCGAACCCGCGAGGCTACGAATCCTAAGTATCGGTGTGTCTTTCGGGTGAACACCCGGTAACAGCAACATATGAGCGCTTGGAACTGGCAATTCGCTGGGATATCGTCAGTCTCGTCCCCCAAAAGGGGGTAATCCTCGTGCGTTCCGGTGAAGTGGCGCACGTCATAGTGGGAGACGCATATGAAGCAGCCTGCCGACTCGGCCCCTGAACCACGCGCATCACGGAGGGGTCGGCTCGCTGCCGTCGCTTCTCTCAGTGCCCTCGCCCTCATCTTCTCGGGGCTCGGGGCAACCGCCGCAACAGCTGCGGATGTGACTCACACGATCGCCGAAGTGCAGGGCACCGGTGCGGCGACTCCGCTCGCGGGCTCCGTCGTTACCGTCGAGGGGGTCGTCACCGCCGACTATCGCGGCGTCAGCAACTACCGCGGCATGGTCATCCAGACGGCAGGCTCGGGCGGGGCGACGGACGCGACGCCCGGCGCCTCCGACGGCATCTTCGTGTATCTGAACGCGGCCAACCCCGGCGTGGCGATCGGCGATCTCGTGCGGGTCACGGGCACCGCGAGCGAGAACTTCGGCCAGACGCAGATCAGCGCCACCACGGTTGCGGCAACCGAGCTCATCACCGCAGGGGTGGGAGTGCCAGAAGGGGCCCCGCTGCCCGACACCGCGATCGGCGACGCGCGCGAGGCCCTCGAAAGCCAGCTCGTGGTGCCCACCGGCAACTATCTGGTCAGCTCGAGCCATCAGCTCTTCAACTTCGGCACCCTGTGGCTCAACGCGGGAGCCTTGGCGGTCAAGAGCACGGAGACGACGGATGCTGGGCCAGAGGCCACCGCCATTACCGCAGCCAACCGGGCCAATCGCATCCTGCTTGACGACGGTTACAGCATCCAGATCAGCAATGCGAGCCACCCGGGCACGCAGCCGTTCTTCACGGCAGACACCGTGGTGCGCAACGGCGACACCGTGGCGTTCTCGACGCCGTATGTGCTCTCGTATGGCTTCGACGACTGGCGTCTGCAGCCGACGGTGCCCATCAACGATGCGAGCCCAGCAGCACTCAAGCCCACGTTCGGCAGTGAGAACCCCCGGCCCGCGACGGCTCCCGAGGTTGGTGGAGACTTCCAGGTCGGCGCGTTCAATGTCTACAACTACTTCACGACACTGTCGAGCGTGAACTCGCAGGCGCGCGGTGCCGAGACGGCCCAAGAGTTTGCTGTGCAGAAGTCCAAGATCGTGGCGGCCATTAACGGCCTCGGCGCCGATGTGGTGGCGCTGCAGGAGATCGAGAACTCGGTCAAGCTAGGGGAGCCTCTCGACGAGGCGCTCGCCGACCTGGTCGACGGCCTCAACGCCGCAGCCGGTGCCGGCACATGGGCCTACGCGGCCACTCCCGCAGAGCTCAACAATGCCGCGATCACCGACTTCATCGCTAGCGCGATCATCTACAAGCCGGCGGTGGTCACTCCCGTCGGGGCGAGCTTCACCGACCTCGACGCCGTGTGGGATATCGCCCGCAAGCCCGTCGCGCAGACCTTCGAGTCGAACGACACGGGCAAGGTGTTCACGGTCGTGGCGAACCACTTCAAGTCGAAGAGCGGAGATGGTGCAGAACCTGCGGATGGGCAGGGTCGCTTCAACGCGGAGCGGGTTGCCATGTCGCAGCGGCTTCTGACGTTCTCCGACTCGATCGCGGCAGACCCGGCTAAGTCGGCGGATGTCTTTCTCATCGGAGATTTCAACGCCTATTCAGAAGAAGACCCCGCTCAGGTTTTGACCGATGCGGGGTTCTCCGACCTCGTTGCAGACAAGACTGACGGGCAATACACCTACACGTTCGACGGCGAGCTCGGCTCTCTTGACCATGTGTTCGCATCCCCCTCGCTCGCGAACTACATCACGGGCGCCGGCGTCTGGACGATCAACTCCCCTGAGTGGTCTGACCGCGGGTACGAGTTCGCGGCCTCTGAGGCCGGGACCGTTTATCGCTCAAGCGACCACGACCCCATTGTCGTCGGCGTCAGCAGCGAAATCGCGCCGGTCGAGATCGAGATCCTCACGGTGAACGACTTCCACGGTCGGCTCGAACCGGGCAGCGGAGTTCCGGGGGCGGCCCAGATGGGCGGAATGGTCAACTACTGGCGGGCGCTCAACGCCAACACCACTTTCGTGGGCGCTGGCGACTTCATCGGAGCATCCACCTTCACGTCGTTCATCCAGAACGACCAACCCACGATCGACGTGCTCAACGAGATCGGGCTCAACACGAGTTCGTTCGGCAATCACGAGTTCGACCAGGGACGCGCCGACGTGGACGACCGCATCCTCGATGCGGCCGACTGGCCCTACCTTGCGGCCAACCTCTATGACCGAGCCACGAATGAACCGGCCTATGACGAGTACTTCGTGCAGGAGTTCGAAGGGGTGACGGTCGGCTTTATCGGTGCCGTCACGGAGGCGCTGCCTGAGCTGGTGAGTCCGGCCGGTATCGCAACTCTTGAGGTCCGATCGATCGTGCCCGAGGTCAATCGAGTCGCGGACTATCTGCAGGATGGTGACGCGGCCAATGGTGAGGCAGACGTTCTCGTTCTGCTCGTCCACGAGGGAGCCGCCACGGCCGACATCGCCTCGGCAACCGACGACTCGGCCTTCGGTCAGATCGTCATGGGCATCAGCCCGGAGGTCTCGGCGATCGTCTCTGGCCACACCCACCTTGCCTACGACCACGAGGTTACGGTTCCGGGTATGGAGCGCCCGCGCCTGGTGATTTCGGCGGGCCAGTACGGCGCTAACTATGGTCACCTCGACCTGAGCGTCGACCCGGTGACCAAGGACATCCTCGGCTTCGCCGGCGAGGTTCTTCCCATCGCTGGCTTCACGCCAGACCCCGAGGTCGAGGCCATCGTCGCCGAAGCCGTCGCCGTCGCCGCAGTGCAGGGCGCGGTCAAGGTCGGCGAAATCGGGGAGTCGATGTTCCGCGCAGTGCAGAACCCGACGGCGACCACCCCGTTCCCCGAGAACCGCGGTGGCGAGTCGACGCTCAGCAACTTCGTCGCCGACGTGCAGCTCTGGGCCACTGCGGATGCCGCCGCCGAAATCGCCTTCATGAACCCTGGCGGTCTTCGGGCCGACCTGGTTTATGGCTCGACCGGGCCGAATGATCCGGATGGCAACGTCACCTACGCCGAGGCGGCAGCAGTGCAGCCGTTCGCCAACACGCTCACGACCCTCACCCTCACGGGGGCGCAGATCAAGAGCGTGCTCGAGGAGCAGTGGCAGCCCGCTGGTGCTCAGCGACCGTTCCTCAAGCTCGGCGTTTCTGCCTCGCTCGAGTACACCTACGACCCCACTGCAGCGGTGGGCTCGCACATCACCTCCATCACGGTGAATGGTGAACCGATCGACCCAACGGCAAACTACAAGGTCGTCGCCAACTCGTTCCTCGCGGCGGGTGGCGATAACTTCGGCACCTTTGCGCAGGCGACGGGTGCGGCGGACTCCGGCCGGGTCGATCTGCAAGCGATGGTCGACTACTTCACGGCTAACCCCGTGGTCGAGGTCGACTACGAGCAGCGGGCTGTCGGTGTGGTCTTCTCGGCGCCCGGCCCCTATGCCGTGGGCGACCAGGTGACGCTGAATCTCTCCTCGCTGCTCTTCAGTCGCGGCGGTCCCACTCAGGCCACCGTCGAGGTTGCCCTCGGGGCCACCGTGCTGGGTACTGCGGCCATCGATCCGACCATCGTCGACACGACCGATGAGCAGGGCCGGGCTAGCGTCACAATCACGGTCCCGGCGGGTGTCAGTGGCCCACAGGTGCTCACCGTGACCGTGCCGGAGACGGGAACCGTAGTGGAGGTGCCGATCGAGGTTGAGGCGGCGCAGGAGGCCATCGAGAACGCGAAGATCCCCCTCATCACGGGTGCGCTGCGGGTCGGCAAGACCGTGAGCGTGAACGAGGGGCGCTGGAGTGTGAGTGGGGTTGCCTACGCCTACCAGTGGAACCGCAACGGCCAGCCGATCGCGGGAGCCACCGGCGAGAGGTACACGCTCGTGGCAGCGGATGCTTCCACGACGCTCACCGTCACGGTCACCGCCTCGAAGGATGGCTACACGGATGGTTCCGCCACGTCGGCCGGCCGGGTCGTCAAGGCAGCCGCGAAGCCGGGCATCATCGGCACGATCGTTGCGGCGCTCGAGGACGTGGCAGCGGAGCTGAGGGCCTACCTCGAGTGGCTCTTCGGCTAGGTCAGACAACAGAAACCCGGCCCGCTGCGTTGCAGCGGGCCGGGTTTCGTTGAGGGTGATGAAATATTTTGGGCCCATTGAGCGCTGGGCTTTAAGGTGAACACATACCCACAAGCCTTCAGGGAGTAACGAGATCATGGCCCGTATCTATAACAACGTCACCGAGCTCATCGGAAACACCCCTCTCGTTCGCCTGAACAAGGTGACGGAGGGTGCTGGTGCAACAGTGCTTGCCAAGCTTGAGTTCTACAACCCTGCGAATAGCGTGAAGGACCGTATCGGTGCGGCCATCATCGACGCGGCAGAAGCATCCGGAGCGCTCAAGCCCGGCGGCACCATCGTCGAGGGAACCAGCGGTAACACCGGAATCGCCCTGGCGATGGTCGGCGCTGCCCGCGGCTACAAGGTCATCATCGTGATGCCCGACACCATGAGCCGCGAGCGTCGCTCGGTGATCCGCGCGTTCGGTGCGGAGATTGTGCTCACCCCGGGAAGTGAGGGGATGCGCGGGGCGGTCGAGAAGACCAAGGAGATCGTCGAGAACACCCCCGGCGCCGTGTGGGCCGACCAGTTCGGCAACCCGGCCAACGCGGCCATCCACTACAAGACCACGGGTGAAGAGATCTGGGCCGACACCGATGGCGCCATCGACATCCTGGTCAGCGGCATCGGCACGGGCGGCACCATCACGGGCGCTGGAACCCTGCTCAAGGAGCGCAAGCCCGAGGTGCAGGTCATCGCGGTCGAGCCTGTCGACTCCCCGCTGCTGAGCGAAGGCAAGGCTGGCCCCCACAAGATTCAGGGCCTCGGAGCGAACTTCGTGCCCGATGTGCTCAACCGCGAGGTCTATGACGAGGTCATCGACGTTTCACTCGATGCTTCGCTCGATTTTGCGCGTCGCCTCGCCGTCGAAGAGGGCATTTTTGTGGGGATCTCGTCTGGTGCGGCCGTGAGCGCCGCAGTCGAGGTCGCCAAGCGCCCCGAGAACGCTGGCAAGACCATCGTTGTGGTCGTCCCCGACTTCGGTGAGCGTTACCTCTCCACGATTCTGTTCGAGCACCTGCAGGACTAGTGGCTGATCCTCTTTCTGCTCCACCCTCACGGGCGGGAGCGGCGCGATGAGCGTCGTCTCCCGCATCCGTGAGGATGTTGCGACCGCGCGCCTTCGCGACCCGGCCGCCCGCAGCAACGCCGAAGTCTTCTGGCTCTACTCAGGGCTGCACGCCGTGTGGTGGTACCGCATCGCCCACATCCTGTGGCGTTGGCGGTGGTACTTCGTTGCCCGAGCCGTTTCTCAGTTCGCCCGCTTTCTCACGGGCGTCGAGATTCACCCCGGCGCGACCATCGGCCGACGCTTTTTTATCGACCACGGCATGGGCGTCGTCATCGGCGAGACTGCGGAACTCGGCGACGACGTCATGCTCTATCACGGGGTCACCCTGGGGGGTCGTTCATCGGAGCGGGCCAAACGCCACCCCACCCTGGGTGACCATGTCACGGTGGGCGCGGGAGCCTCTGTGCTCGGCCCGGTCGTGCTGGGCGCCGGAAGTGTCGTCGGTGCTGCAGCCGTTGTGCTCAAGGATGCGCCGCCCAAGTCTCTGCTCGTGGGGAGCCCTGCGGTTCCGCGGCCGATCGCTCCCGTGCATGAGTTCGACCGTCAGTTTTTCGTGGATCCCGGCACGTATTCCATCTGACGCTATGAGGGCACCCGCGGGTAGGCTCGGGGCGTGAACTACGCCTTTCATCGCCTTGCTCGCTCCGCCCCCAAGTACGCCTGGTGGAAGGCGATCGTCACGGGGCTGATCGCCCTGGGCATCTATGTGGTTTTCACCGTGATCATCACGGTGGCGATGCTGATCGCCTCGTTCCTTGACGTCGGCGGCGTCGCCGCACAGTTCGAGACACTGCTCTTCGAAGGAACGATCGACAACTCGCAGCCGGTCATCTTGGCGTTCTCGCTCGCTACTGTCGCGCTCATGCTGCCGTCGATCATCCTGGCCAGGCTCATTATGGGGCCGAGACCCCTGGGTCTTATCTCGTCGGTGGCAGGGCGACTGCGCTGGCGCTGGCTGGGGCGCCTTGCCCTTCCTGCGATTGTGGTCTTCGCTGTTACCTTCGGCCTGCAGCTGTTTGCCATTCCGCCGTTGTTTGGTGATGAGATCGTCGGCCCGCAGATTGGCGCGAATACGGTTGCGCTCATCATCGTGACCCTGCTGTTGGTGCCGGTGCAGGCGACGGCGGAGGAATATGTTTTTCGCGGATACCTGATGCAGGCCATCGGCGGCTGGTTGAAGCATCCGGCCTGGGCCATCCTCTTGCCCGTTCCCCTCTTCATGGCCGGTCACATCTACGACATCTGGGGTCTGCTCGATGTCGGTGTATTCGCCGTCTTCGCGGGGTGGCTCGTATGGCGCACGGGCGGCCTCGAAGCGGCAATTGCCGCACATGTGGTCAACAACGGCGTGATCTTCTTGCTCGCTGCTGTGGGCATGGTCGATGCGAACACGTCGGAAGGCACCCCCTTCGGCGTCATTGCGACCGCGATCACCCTCGGGCTCTTCTCCTGGTGGGTTGTGCGGATGCACACGCGTCTGGGCCTCGAGCGCGTGCGTGTCGTGCGGGAGCCGATTCCGGCTGACGTGTCGGTGCAGGTCGAGTCGACGCCTTTGTCGGACTCAGATGGATCCGAACCCCGCAACTTGTAGCTTGGCTACAACGGTCTCGGTGGACTCGCGACTCCCCGTTGGAGGCGGCGGACGTTGAATTCCCTCTGTTCATGAAGCCGGATTAGCGTGGCAACACACGCTCTCTTTGTCTGAATTGGAGTTCCTGCCATGCTCGACACCGCCCCCGGTCGTACCCCAGCAGCCCCCGCTTCGCCCTCGGTCGAGGCCGAAGTCGATGCCAATCTCGATGCGACGTCATCCGCCGCTTCGGTGGATGTTGCCGCGCTCGGACGCATGCTCTTGGGTACGTGGGCCGACATCCGTCAGCAGTCGCGCGATGCGATGGAAGATCCGCAGTTTCACCGCATCGACAACCAGACTAAAGAAGATCACCGCACCCGCGTGCTTGGTCAGTTGCAGGCGCTCGCCGACAGCGGCCGGGTGCACCGTGCGTACCCCGTCTCGGTGGGTGGCAAGGGCGACATCGGCGGCAGCATTGCGTCGTTCACGGAGCTCGTGTTCGGCGACCCGTCGATGCAGATCAAGGCCGGTGTGCAGTGGGGGCTTTTCGGCTCTGCAGTGCAGCACCTCGGCACCGAGTATCACCACAAGACTTTTCTCCCCTCGATCATGAGCCTCGAGACGCCCGGCATTTACGCGATGACCGAGACGGGCCACGGGTCGGATGTTGCCTCCGTGGGAACCACGGCGACATACGACGAGACGACGGGAGAGTTTGTCATTGACACCCCGTTCCGCGGGGCGTGGAAGGACTACCTCGGCAACGCCGCGGTTCACGGCATCGACGCCGTTGTCTTTGCGCAGCTCATCACCAAGGGTGTCAACCACGGTGTTCACGCCTTCTACGTGCCCATCCGCTCTCGTGAGACGGGCGAGTTTTTGCCCGGCGTCGGAGGCGAGGACGACGGCTTCAAGGGCGGCCTCAACGGAATCGACAACGGTCGCCTGCACTTCACCGGTGTGCGCATCCCTCGTCTGAACCTGCTCAACCGCTACGGCGATGTCGCCGAGGATGGCACCTACTCCTCCGCGATCGACAGCCCCGGCCGTCGATTCTTCACGATGCTCGGCACGCTCGTGCAGGGACGCGTTTCGCTCGATGGCGCGGCGACGCACGGTGCTGCGATGGGCCTCGCGATCGCGATCACCTATGGCAACCAGCGTCGCCAGTTCGAAGGCGCGACGGGCGAGGAGATGGTGCTGCTCGACTACCAGCGCCATCAGCGCCGTCTGCTTCCTCGTCTCGCTACGACCTACGCCCAGTACTTTGCGCACGACGAGTTCTTGGTCGCCTTCGACTCCGTCTTCAGCGGCAAGGGCGACACCCCGCAGGCCCGCGAAGACCTCGAAACCCTCGCCGCTGCGCTCAAACCCCTGTCGACCTGGCACGCGCTCGACACCCTGCAGGAGGCCCGCGAGGCCTGCGGCGGGGCGGGCTTCCTGGCCGAAAACCGCATTACGGGTCTGCGCAGTGACCTCGACATTTACGTCACCTTCGAGGGCGACAACACCGTCCTGCTCCAGCTCGTCGGCAAGCGCCTGCTGGGCGACTTCGCCAAGCAGTTCAAGGGAGCGGATGCAGGCAAGCTGGCCCGGTACGCGGTGGGTCAGGCGGCTGAACGAGCGTTCCACAACACGGGTCTTCGCCGCATCGCCCAGACGGTGCGCGACTTTGGTTCGACCGCGCGCTCAGTGAGCGAGCTGCGCGACACCGAGGTGCAGCGCGCGATCCTCACAGACAGGGTCGAGACGATGGTTGCCGAGCTGGCGCAGGCGCTGCGGCCAGCATCCAAGATGTCGCCGGTGGATGCTGGAGCGCTCTTCAACTCCCAGCAGAACAAGCTCATCGAGGCTTCGCGGGCACACGCGGAGCTTCTGCAGTGGGAGGCGTTCACTCGCGGAGTTGAGCGAGTGGAAGACCCCGGCACCAAGCAGGTTCTCGTGTGGCTTCATGACATTTTCGGGCTCGGACTCATCGAGAAGAACATCGGTTGGTATCTCTCAAACGGGCGCCTATCGCCGCAGCGTGCCCAGGCTGTCTCGGCCTACATCGACCGGCTGCTGACCCGCGTTCGCCCCCACGCGCAAGATCTTGTGGACGCCTTCGGGTTCAAGCCCATTCACCTGCGCGCGGCCATCGCGAGTGGCGCAGAGCAGCAGCGACAGGATGAGGCGCGCAACTACTACGAGGCACTGCGGGCTTCGGGTGAGGCGCCCGTGCACGAGAAGACCCTCAAGGCAAAAAACAAAAACAAGAAGAAGTAAACCTCGATGTCGGTGGGCGGCGCTACTCTTCCCGCATGAGCGAACAGAGCGCCGCCCCTAGTACTACCGGCAAGGTCCTCTTCGATAGCGCGACCACGATCAACGGCTTTATCGCCGATGAGCACAACTCGCTCGAATGGTTGTTCGCCGTCGATGGCGGCGAGCATCCCGACGAGGGGTTGTTCCCGACCGGAGCAACCGTGCTCGTCGAGGGGTCGACAACCTATCTCTGGATCCTTGAGCACGACGACATCCTGGATCACCCCGAAAAGTGGGCAGAGTTCCACGGCGACAAGCCCGTGTTCGTCATGACCACGCGTGAGCTGCCGGTGCCTGAGGGGGCCGATGTTCGATTCCGCTCAGGGGCTATTGCCGATCTTCTCCCCGAGTTTCGTGAAGCGGCCGCGGGGGGTGACATTTGGGTCGTCGGGGGCGGTGACCTCGCTGGCCAGTTCCTCGACGCCAACGCCCTGGACGAGATTGCGCTTTCGGTCGCCCCGGTCGCTCTCACGGGCGGGGCTCCCGTGTTTCCCCGGCGAGTGGAGTCAGACCGGCTGCGGCTCGAGAGCGCCACCAAGGTGGGGCAATTCGCTCGGCTCGTCTACACGGTCGGCGAGCCCGGTTAGCCTTGAGAGCATGACCCAGCTCACGACGCCCGACGCCGCACTCGACGTTCTGGGCCGGGTATTCGGCTACGACAGTTTTCGCGGCGACCAGGCCGAGATCATCCGCACGGTTGTCGACGGCGGAGATGCCCTCGTTCTCATGCCAACGGGTGGCGGCAAGTCGCTCTGCTACCAGGTGCCAGCGCTTGTGCGCGAGGGCACCGGCGTTGTGATCTCACCTCTTATTGCCCTCATGCAAGACCAGGTGGATGCCCTCGCCGCGGTGGGTGTGCGGGCGGAGTTTCTCAATTCAACGCAGGATGCTGACGAGCGTCGACGAGTCGAGTCAGCTTTCGTCGCGGGCGAAATTGACCTGCTGTATCTCGCCCCCGAGCGGCTCGCCCTCGAATCTACGGCCGCGTTGTTCGATCGCGGCACGATCTCGCTCTTCGCTATCGACGAAGCTCACTGTGTTTCGCAGTGGGGCCACGACTTTCGCCCGGACTACCTGCGGTTGTCGATGCTGCACGAGCGGTGGCCGGAGGTTCCCCGCATCGCTCTGACTGCAACCGCGACAGGGCAGACGCACGCCGAGATCGCGCGACGCTTGCAGCTCGAGGAAGCCCGTCATTTTGTGGCGAGCTTCGACCGCCCCAACATCCAGTATCGAATCGCGGCCAAAGCCCAGCCGGGCAAGCAACTGCTGGAGCTGTTGCGCAGCGAGCATCCCGGCGACGCCGGAATCGTCTATTGCCTCTCCCGCGCTTCGGTCGAAAAGACGGCCGACATGCTCGTGGCCAACGGCATTCCCGCCCTCCCCTACCACGCCGGTTTGCCCGCCCATGTTCGGGCCGCCAACCAGTCTCGGTTCTTGCGCGAGGACGGGCTCGTCATGGTGGCCACCATCGCGTTCGGCATGGGCATCGATAAGCCCGATGTGCGTTTTGTTGCCCACCTCGATCTGCCCAAGTCCGTGGAGGGCTACTACCAGGAGACCGGTCGAGCGGGCCGCGACGGGCTCCCGTCCACTGCCTGGCTTGCCTACGGGCTGCAGGATGTGGTGCAGCAGCGCCGCATGATCGACACGTCGGAGGGTGACCTGGCCCACCGGCGGCGGTTGAGTGCACACCTCGACGCGATGCTTGCCCTGTGCGAAACGGTCGAGTGCCGCCGAGTGCAACTGCTGGCATATTTTGGCCAGGAGTCGAGCCCCTGCGGCAATTGCGACACGTGCATCACGCCGCCGGCATCGTGGGACGGAACCGTGCCATCGCAGAAGCTGCTGTCCACGGTTGTTCGCCTCAAACGGGAACGCGATCAGGCGTTCGGAGCGGGGCAGCTCGTGGATATTCTTCGCGGAAAGCAGACCCCGCGCACGCAGCAGCACGAGCACGAGACCCTCGCGACCTGGGGCATCGGTGCCGATCTCAGCGAACAGCAGTGGCGCGGCGTAGTGCGCCAACTCCTGGCGCAGGGGCTGCTCGCAACCCGAGGCGAATACGGCATTCTGGCCATAACCGAGGCATCCGCCGATGTGTTGTCGGGGGCGCGAGCCGTCTCCATGCGCACCGAGCCGGAGGCTCGTCTCAGAGGGTCTCGTCGTTCGGCGAAGGCCGCCACGGCGGCAGCGGACCTCGAGCCAGCTCAGGTCGAACTGTTCGAGGCTCTGCGCGCCTGGCGTGCTGAGCAGGCGAAAGAACTCGGCGTGCCTGCCTACATCGTGTTCGGGGATGCGACGCTCAGAGCAATCGCCGTCGCGCGCCCGGCCACGCTCACCGACCTTGACGGCATCAGCGGAATCGGTGCCAAAAAGCGCGAGGCCTATGGCGAGGCGATTCTCGGAGTCGTTGCGCTCAGCAGCTAAGAACGACTCCCAGTGCAACCTCCGTGCTGAGCTCGCGAGTTTACTGAGCTCGGCGATCCACCCGCACAACCGTGCCGTCCGATTTGGTATTGCCCGACATCGTCGCGGTGGTTGTGGGCGGAATGAGAGCCGAGCATCCAAAGCGAGAACCGCCGAAGATGTTGTTTGAGATCGTGAGGCCCTTGATCGCACCCTTGCCCTTTTCGGCGACGTTGATGGTGCAGCCGCCGCCGGAGACGAGGTTCGAGGTAAAGCTCACCTGTGAGACGGTGCCCTGGTCTTGAGTGATCTGCAGTGCGGCGTTGTAAGCGCCGCTGATCACATTGCCAGTGATGACAATATTGCTGCCTTTTTGAATCTGGATGCTGTCGTCGTGGCTGGGACCGCCATTCCAACCCGGGTCGTTCGCGTAGTGCAAGTTGTCGTGCAGCCACGACTTCTGAATCACGACGTCGTTGCCAAAGATATGCACGGAGTCGATCACATTGTGAATAGCGACGCGGGTGAGGGTGAAGCCGTAGCCGTAGACGCCATTGACCCTGTGCGAGGGGAACTGCGCCACGAGCTCAGTGTCATGCACGACAAGACCCGCTGATTTGCCGGTTCCGGCATAGATAAGAATGGCATCGCCCGTAGTGTCGCGGCCGCGAATAATGGAGTTCCGGATCGTGACATTGGGGGCTTCGACCCGCACGAATCCTCGGATGTCGAGGCCATCGATCACGGTTCCCGGAGTCCTGATGACGAGGTCGCCATCGTGCCGCTTGAGCGCGGTTCCTGCGGGAACGCCGGTCGCCGAGGTCGAGGCAGGGGGAGGAGAGACCGCAGCTGGCCTGGATGCGGGCGCTGGATTTGCGGCGGGGGCCGGGGCCGCGGCAGATCCAGTGCCGACTCCCGACGCTGTGGTCGGTGGTGTGCTCGGCGCGGCGGGCGCAGGGGTGGCAGAATCCTTGCCCGCGGCGTCGTCGTGCGACGTTCCGTCGAGATCGTCCGTGCCGCGAGCGGATTCGCCCTTAGCGGAGGGCGCTGCAGGCGCGCCTTCGGTCAATGTTTCGGCGGCACTCGACGGGCTGGGCTGCGCCGTGATGGGCGCCGCACCGGTTTCGCCAGCAGGCGCGGTGGCCTTGGCGGCGCCGAAATGTACGCCTGCCCCGGCAAGAAGAAGAATCGCGGTCACCGACGAGCTGTAGGCCCACCACCGGGACGGCCTGGTTCTGAAAATTCGCACAAGGGTCTCCCTGGACGTTCACGAATGAGGATTTCGGGTAATTCGCGCGGGGTGCGATTCGTCGTATCCTATGGCCCCCATGCGGGGGTAGCGCAACGTTTTTTGTCAGTCTGGGGAGACCGTCGGTATTACGTGTGTGTGAGGTTGGTGCTCGCTGGGCGAGCGGGAGGGGTGCCCGAACGCTACTGCGCGCGGCGGACTATGCGAAGCGCAGTGCCGTCCGCGGCGGTGTTGCCGAGGTTCACGATGGTTGTCGTTGGTGGCACGAGCATGTCGCAACCAAAGCGAGAGGTGCCGAAAACGTTGTTCTTCACGACCAGGCCCGCGATTGCACCCTTGCCCTTCTCTGCAACATTGATGGTGCATCCGCCGTCACTCGCCCAGTTGTTGCTGAACGTCACATTCGACGTGATTCCCTGGTCTTGGGTGATCATCAGGGCGGCATTGTATGAGCCGCTGATGTCGTTGCCGATGATGCGGATGTTGTTGCCCTTTTGAATCTGGATGCTGTCGTCGTGACTGGGCCCGCCGTTCCATCCCGGGTCGCTGGCGTAGTGCAGATTGTCGTGCAGCCAGGAGCTTTGAACAAGAACGTTGCTGCCGAAAATGTGCACGGCATCGATGACGTCGTGGATGTTGACGCGTGTGAGGGTGAAGTCGTAACCGTAGATGCCGTTGACGATGGAGGACGGGAAATCAGGTGCGAGTTCGGTGTCTTGGATGACAAGACCCGCGTTCTTGCCGGCACCCGCATAGACGAGGATGGCGTTCTCGCTGGCGTTTCGGCCCCGGATGATCGAGTTCTTGATTGTGACGTTGGGGGCCTCGACGCGGACGAACCCGCGGATGTCGAGGCCATTGATCACGGTGCCTGCCGTGCGAATGACCAGGTCGCCCTTGTGGATCGTGAGCGCGGTTGTCGCTGGTACCCCTGTGCTGGCCCCCGACGGCCGAACTCCCGAAGGAGTCGTTGTCGGAGTGGTCGCGAAAGGCGCCGCCTGCGCTGGAGCTTCTGCCTCGGGCTCGGCCGGCTCCACGGGAGCGGCGGGTTCGGCGGGAGCCGCAGGCTCGGCCGGCGCGGTTGGCTCTTCGGGCGTCGGCGGCGTAACCGGTTCAGTCGGCGTCGGCACCTCGACCGGAGCTTCTTCCACCGGAGCCTCCTCGACCGGAGCTTCTTCCACCGGAGCCTCCTCACCCGGAGCCTCCTCACCCGGAGCTTCTTCAATCGGAGCTTCTTCCGCCGGAGCCTCCTCGACTGGAGCTTCACTGCTCGTTGTTTCTTCTGTCACGCTTGTTTCTTCTGCGACGCCCGGCGCGGAGGCGCTAGGGGCGGCAACAATGAATCCGCCTGCAACGAGCAGCGGAATGGCCATAGAAAGCGCGGCTCGCCATCGCGGCAGCCAGTGGCTGAGATCGAACAAAAGAGGTTCTCCTCTGGGCAGGTGGGGGAGTGTCGCGACTCTGATGCGGCGAATCACGCGCGCGCGACACAAAGAGGTTACGTTCCCTTCGCTGGCAGTGTTGCCAGGGTGGGAGTCACCCCCATAAATCCTGTCTGTACCCTGAACGGGGGGTGCTGCATAATGGGGGTCGGAGGCCAGACATGAGCGATCCATCCGCACCAGATCGTGAGCCGATGGCGGATGCTGGCGCCGCCCCCTATCCGCGAATCAGCGTTGCCCTGTGCACGCACAATGGTGCGGAGTTCTTGGCCGCCCAACTGCGCAGCATCCTGGGCCAAACGCACCCGGTCGACGAGATCGTGCTCTCGGACGACGCCTCGATTGACGGCACCGTCGCGCTCGTGGCCGATGGCATTGCCGCGCACGCCCGCAGGGCTGTGCGGGTGCCGAGTCTTGTCGTGATCGAGAACGAACCGGCTCTGGGAGTCGTGCGCAATTTCGAGCAGGCACTGCTGCGGTGCACGGGAGACGTGATTGCGCTCTGCGACCAAGACGATGTCTGGCACGAAGATCGCATGGCGAGGGTTATGGCGGCGTTCGCGGAGCATCCTGAGCTGCTTCTCGTGCACAGCGACGCCCGACTGATCCGTGCCGATGGTTTGCCTTTTGGGGCCGGGCTAGCGGCAACTCAGCGCATGTCGCCTCACGAGCGCCACAGCCTGTCGACCAATAGGGGTTGGGATGTTCTCGTGCGGCGCAGCCTCGTCACGGGTGCCACCGTTGTCATCAGGCGCGGCCTTCTCGATCGCGCCGTTCCGTTCGTCGATTCGTGGGTGCATGACGAGTGGCTGGCCATCATGGCCGCGGCCACGGGAGGCACCCACTTTCTCGACGAGCAGTTATTGGACTACCGGCAGCATGCGCGCAATCAGATCGGCGTCGTGCGAAGAGGTTTCTCTGCCAGGCTTGCGCGCCTGTTCACTCCGCGCGGAGAGCGCAACGAGAGGCTCGTCGGTCGGGCGATCGATCTGCTCAACCGGGTCACTGAGCTGCACAGAGCCGCAGTGAATCGCCGATCCCCCGATGCTCGCCTTCTGGCCAAGGCGGTTAAGGATGCCAGGGCCAAGCTCGCACACGAACGCGTGCGCATCCTGTTGCCGGCGGTGCGCATCCTGCGCGTCGGCCCGGTCTTTGCGGAGGCGCTCACCGGCCGGTACGAGCGGTATGGCCGGGGTGTGCAAGATATTGCGCGCGACCTTCTCCAAAAGGCGGGCGGGGTTCGGGAGACGACCCCGCTGCCAGCGGCGCTCAGCGCTCGACGCGATTGAGGGTGTCGAGGGCCTGCCGCAACTGGGTGCTTGAGGTTCCGTCGGTGTAGGGAAAGTACACGACTGTGACCCCGACGGCGGCGAACGAGTGCTCAAGGGCCAGCCCCTTTTCGGTGCCCTGCCAGTCGTCTCCTTTAAAGAAGTGGGTGAATCGCACGCTGCGCCACGTCTCAAGCTTGTCGGGAACAACTTCTGCCACCGCCTCGTCGACGAAGCGCACACTGCGCACGATGTCGAGTCGCTCCTCGAGCGGTATCACCGGGAGTGCGCCCTTGGTCAGCAGTAGCATTTCGTCGGAGACGACCCCGGCGATGAGGCGATCGCACTCGCTTCTCGCTCGCCGAAGGATGTTGAGGTGCCCCACATGAAAGAGGTCGAAGGCACCAGCGGCATACCCGATTCGAAGGGTCATTGTCACCACCACCATGGCTTGAGCCGCCGCAGCGGCAGTCGATAACGCAGCGATGTTGTTCTCGCGCCAATGACCTTCGCCGGCACGCCTCCCACCATCGTGAACGGCGCAACGTCGGAGGTAACGACCGCGCCGGCGGCCACGACGGCGCCCTCGCCGATGGTCACCCCGGGCAAAATCGTCACCCTCGTGCTCACCCAGGCGCGATTGCCGATTGTGACGGGCGCGCTCTCATAGGCGAACTCGGCGCTCTGGGGGTTGTGCTGTCCCGTCCAGATATGCACCGCCGTGGAGAGGTTCACATCCTCGCCAATGGTGATGCCAGCGCGGGCGTCGAGGATGGCCCCGTTGCCGATCGAGCTGCGCGCTCCGATGCGCAGATGCTGCGCTCCCCGAATTTCGAAGCCGTGATAGACCGTGGCATCCGGATGGATTCGACCACCCCAGAACCTGATCGTCGCGATGCGCAGGGCGTGGATTGGCATCTTTCCCGCGAGCACGAGGGAGGCCATTTCGGCATCTCTTCTCCGGGTGCGAAAAAACGTTCGGGCGGGACTATTGCGCACGGCGATCGATCCTCACTGGTGCTCCATTGGTTGATGCATTGGCAGAGATCGTGGCGTGAGTGCTCGGAGGAATCAGCATTGCGCAGCCGAATCGAGACTCACCAAAGACGTTGTCGGAGATGTGCAGGCCCTCGATCGCGCCCTTGTTTTTCTCCGCGATGTTGATGGAGCAGCCGCCGCCCGAGACGGTGTTGCCCGAGAACACGAGCTGGGAAACGGGGCCCTGATCCTGGGTCACCTGAAGCGCAGCGTTGTGGGCACCCTCGATCACGTTGCCGGTAATCGTGATGTTGGTCCCGGCCTGGATTTGGATGTTGTCGTCGTGGCTCGGCCCGCCGCCCCATCCTGGGTCGTTGTCGTAGTGCAGGTTGCCGTGAAGCCACGACGATTCGATCACCACGTCGTCGCCAAAGATGTGCACTGAGTCGATAACGGTGTGGATGTTCACGCGTCGGAGCATGAACCCGGCACCGTACACGCCATTGACGATGTGAGAGGGGTAGGCCGCCGCGAGCTCCGTGTCGTGCACGAGGAGTCCCGCCGCGGAGGGTGAGCCCGCGTAGATGAGCATGGCGTTGTTGGCAACGCTGCGGCCCCGGATGATCGAGTTGCGAATGGTGACTCCCGGCGCTTCCACGCGCACGAATCCGTAGATGTCGAGCCCTTCGACGACGGCCCCCGGGGTGGTGATCACGAGGTCGCCGTCGAAGCGGGTGAGCTGGGTGCCCGCGGGCACGCCTGTCGTATGTGGTCCGGGCACGCCAGCGTCGGGCAGGCGCGTGACTTCGGGAGGCTCGGCGGCGGACGAGGGCAGCGGGTCGTCGCCTCGCTCGCCTTCGCTGGTGCCGCGAGTGGCATCGGATGCCGCGTCATCCGGTGCGGGCAGGGCGCCGGAGATCGTGGGGGCCGGCGAGGTTGTCACGAGGGCCAGCACGGTGACGGCGAGCGCCGCCCACCAACTGGCGCCGAGCCGTCGGCGCTCTCGCTGGGCAGCGGAATGGAGCTTCTTACTCGTCACGGGGTGACCTCCCGTCGCGACGATGAACGAGATTGCGGTCGAGAGAATGCTGCGCGAATGCCGGTGGCCGAACCGGCGAAGCTTGCCCAGAGGGGCCGCCAGGGCTTGCGCAGAAACTGCCGTCTCCCCCCGCGCAGCAGCACCCGGCGCGCGTAGTCAGGGGTGAGAATGAGCCACCGGATGGCGTCGCGGCGCGACAGGTGAGCGGCGGCAAACAACATGCGATTGCGGCAGTTGAAGTAGTAGTAGCCCACCGACTTGGCGCGGCCCTCCGCCGCCTGGGTGCCTCCGACGCTATGGATGATCCGAATGTCGTTGCGCACTACGAGGTGCCCGCCAGCGTTCCTCCAGCGCCAGGAGAGATCGACATCCTCCCAATAGAGAAAGAACCGTTCGTCGAAGCCGCCGAGCAGATTCCAGAGGTCGAGTCGAAAGGCGAGACAGGCTCCCGTGAGCCACCCATCGGAGCAGGCACTGTCGGTGCCGGGTTTCGTTGTCGTGCGTCCCTCCGCGACGACCACTCGGCCGCCCGCGAACCAGTGGCCGCCATCCTCCCCAGTCACGACGGGGCCCACGAGAGCGAGTGCGTCGTCTCGAGCGGCCTGTGCGAGGGCGCCGAGCGCAGCGGAGCTAGCCCTGGCATCCGGGTTGATGGCGATCACGGTGTCGCAGCCCAGCTCGCGGGCATGCTGCACCCCTCTGTTGATGCCAGCGCCAAACCCCACGTTGGGGCCGTGGATGAGGCTCCACCCCCGCCGGGAGCAGAGAGCCCGCACCAGGGACAGCTCCTCAGCCGACGTGTAGTTATCGACGACGACGAGCCGTGCGGCGAGCTCATCGAGCGCGATCGAGCCAAAGTTCGCTTCGAGAAGCTCGTGCGACCCGTAGTTGACCACCACGATTGCGAGGGCGCGATTGATCACTGTGCGGCTCCCTTCGTCTGGTCGGCAGCGGCGTGCTCTGACGGCCGGGCTGTCGTTCGGCGAGAGGGCAGCATGCGAGCCACTGCGATAACGGCCAGGATGTCGCGGCGAATGGGGCGCACAATGGCGAAGGCAACGGCATAGCTCAGGGCGGTGGCGGCGACGCTCGCGGCGATCTGCGCCACGGAGCCGAAGGGTGCGGCGGCGAGGCTCGAGCCTGCCCCCGCGAGCGCGCCGACGGTCGTGATGCCGATGATGCGCCCGGCGCCAGCGAAGAGGCGACCGACGGGGATCGTGGTGCAGCGGGAGAGCCACCACAACGAGAGGGGCCATTCGAGTAGAGGAGCGACCGCGTAGCCTGCGGCGACGCCGAGAATGCCCCACTGAGAGCCGACAACAACGCATCCGACGATGAGCACGGCACTGACGAGGGAATAGCGAAAGAGCTGGGCGGTGAGCCCCCGTGACAGATAGGCCCAGTAACCGACGTAGGCGAGCGTCTGAAAGATTCCGGCGATCGCCAGAAGCCGCAGGATGGGCCAGGCCTCCATCCATTGCGCGCCGAGCATGATTGCGGTGAGTGGTTCTGCGGAGCTGGCGACCAGGCCGAGGCCCGCGACGAGGGTGTACCCGAGCGCCACCTGGCCGCGGGCGAGAAAGTCGCCCCATCGGGTGTCGTCGTCGGCGATGCGGCTGAGCACGGGGAGCGCCACGGTGGTTGTGGGGCGACGGAGTTGGCTTAGCGGCACCATGAGCAGCTGGAATGCCCGGTTGTAGATGCCGAGGGGCCCCGCCCCGAATCGTGCGCCGATGATCACCGAGTCGATGTTCTGGGCCAGGTAGGCGATGAGCTGCGTCGCGACGAGGTTGCCCCCGAAGGTGAGCAGCCCCCGCATGGGAGCCCGGTGTGGCAGGCGGGGCAGCCAGCCGGCCGAGGCGACGCTCGCCGCCAGCAGGATGATGGCCTGGGCGAGTTGCTGGGCCACGAGTGCCCAATACCCCCAGCCCAGGAGTGCGCCTCCGATCGCCATTGCAAGCCCGCCGGCCGCTCCCGATAGGTCTGAGACGGTAAGGCGCCGAAATAGCATCCGGCGATTGAGGTCGGCGCGATACTGCGTGGCGAGGCCTCCCAGGAGAAAGGTCGGGGAGAGCGCCTGCGTTATGGCGACCAGGGCGGGTTCGTCGAAGAACGCCGCGATTGGCCAGGCGGAGAAAAAGACCATGACGCCCAGCGCTGCGCCGATGCCGCCGTTGATCCACACCAGGTTGTCACGCTGAACCCTGCTCAGGGTGGGGGACTGGATGGCCGCGGAGGAGAGCCCGAAGTCCCTGAGAATCGTTGCGATGCCGATGACGGCCGCCACCATGGCGATGAGACCGTAGTCGTGAGGGGTGAGCAGTCGCGCAAGTACCACGACCGAGACCACCTGAATGACGATGCGGACGCCCTGCCCGGCGAGCACGACTGCCGCGCCTCGTGCCGCCCGCACCCCCAGAGATTGTGTGCCGCTCATGCGTCACCCCCGCGTGAGAAATAGGGGCTGGTGCTGTGGGTCGCTCGTATTATGATTGCCGCACCCGCCAAGCCGAAGGCTTCATAGTGACCCGAGACTCGCCACTGATTCCTGACCCCGCGGATGCCCTCCCCACGGCACCCGCCGCCCCGCCGCGCGGGTTTCGGCAGACACTGGCCACGCTTCGGGCCGCTCAGAAGCCTGCCGCTCGAAGCGCCCCCGCATACTCCCGCTTCGTGAATCGACGCATCGGTCGCTATCTGGCCGCGTGGGCGTACTCCGTGGGGCTCGGCCCCAACGCGGTGACGGCAATCAGCGCGCTCTTCACCTTCGCTGGCATCGCCCTTCTGGCTCTTGTTCCTCCCAGCTGGGTGCTGGGAATCGGCGTAGCGCTGCTGCTGGTCATTGGCTACGCGTTCGACTCGGCCGACGGCCAGGTCGCCCGGCTTCGGGGCATCGCTAGCCCGGCCGGGGAATGGCTCGACCACGTCGTCGATGCTGTCAAGGTGTCGGCCATGCCCATCGCGCTCGCCGTGGGCTTCTACCGGTTCGATGTCGTGGAGCCCGTGTGGCTGCTCGTTCCGCTGCTCTCCGCCATCGTCTCCGCGGTGCTGTTCTTCGCCATGATCCTCACCGAGCAGCTGCGGCGGCAGCACGGTGAGGCCTCCCTCGCCGCGGATGCCCCGGGGCGACCTTCGTGGCTGCGGGCCGTTCTGGTCCTGCCCATGGACTACGGCGTCCTGTGCCTGTCGTTTCTCCTCCTCGGTGCGCTCCCCGCTTTTCTCGTCGTCTACACACTCATCGCCCTTGCGACCGCAGCGTTCCTGGTCCTTGCGCTTGCCAAGTGGTTCCGCGAAATGAAAAACCTGGGTTCCCCACGATGAGCTCCAGGGCGACGCGCCGGTACGACGGGTGCACAGAGGGAGAGAGTCGCAATGACACATCAGCTCGGTGACAACGGCAATCAGATCGACCCCGAGGAGAAGGAGTCCGCTAAGCGCCGTCTCTTTTGGCTTATCGCCGCAATTGCGCTTGTCGTACTGGCGATCATCATCGCCGTGAGCGCCGCGCTGAGCGGACGAACCGACGCAGAAGACCCATCTCTGTCTCCCAGCGCTCCGACGAGCAGCGAATCCGCATCCCCCACTCCGGGCGCTTCCGAAGAGCCGGGTGAATCCGACGGCGCGGCGCCCGACGTAGTCGCTGAGGTGCCTGTCGGCACGGCGGGAGACTTCGGCGATGGAGTGAGCGCCACGGTCTCCGCCGTCACGCCGCTCGAGGTCGAGGGCAGGGGGCCCGGCGAAAAAAGCGGGCCAGCGCTGCGGTTCGACATCGTCATGAGCAACGGCAGTGCGGCTGCGATCCCGCTCGACGGCGTGACGGTCAACCTCTATTACGGTGCCGACTCGACACCCGCCTCGCCCGTCCTGAGCAACCCCGAGATCGTCGAATTCGGCGGCACGCTGGAGCCGGGAGCGACTGCCCCAGGCTCCTATGTCTTTTCTCTCCCCGCTGAGGGGCAGGCCGACTACCATCTCGAAATCAGCTATTCCGCTGGCTCACCACTGGTGATGGTCCGGCCGTAGGCTCCGCGGGTGCCGCGGGTGCCGCCGGTGTCGCCGGGGTGGTGGTGCGCAGGCCGTTCGCCCATTGGCCAAGAGCGGAGGGCACCCTGGCGGAGGTGCTGCTCCGACGCGGGTGATCGCGCCTCACAACGACACCAAGAATGCGAACGCCTGCGGACTCGAGCTGCCGCAGTGCCGTCGTGAGCTGATGCGCACGAACCCGCCGGGCATCCACAATCACGAGCGCGGCGTCGACCGATGGCGCCAGGAGCAAAGCGTCGGCGGAATCGCCCAGTGATCGTGTGGAAACGAGAGCGACTGCTCCCCGCGTTACGAGTCCTTCCGTGCGAATGGTCACACCGGCGATCGAGTCGCCGAGGTCATCCGACTCGGAAAGATCGCCATCGAAGGACTGCGCGGCCACTCCGGCATCCGAAAGCGTTTCAGCCAGCGTCGTCGCCACGGCGGACGTGCTTGCGTTGTGAGCAACCGCCACGACGAGGATTCGATGAATCTCCTGCGACTCGATCGTGTGACGAAGCACCGCTGTCGTGCGCTGCACGCTTTCCGCCGCGCGGGAAGAGGCCGGCCGCTCAAGCATTCCCATCACGGGAGCATCCGTCACCGCACGCACGTCGTCTGCCCCGCGAAGGCGGTTGTCGTACCGCTGCCGCACAGCCGCAAGGACGACTCCGGCCAGCAGGCCGAGAATGGCTCCAGCCGCCACGAAGGTGCGAAGACCGGGGCCCGTGGAACTCGCCGGGGCGACAGCTGGCTGAATCGTGGACACGGTGATGAGCGGGCCGAGATCTGCGTCGACGGGCGAATTCTTGACAGCGTATTCCGACACCTCCGCCGCGATGGCGTTCGCAATATCCGCGGCCTCGTCCGCCGAGGCGTCGGAAACGGAGATGTGGAGCACCGACGTGCCGGGCGGGGTTGTCGCCGAGACCCGACCCGCGAGGGCCGCTGGCGACGTTTCCAGCCCGAGCTCCCTGACCACCGGGGCAAGGATCGTCGACGACTCGGCCAGCTCGGCATACGACAGCATCGCGTCGCGAGCGTAGGTGGCTCCCTGGTTGATGTCCGTCGCCGATTTCGCATAGGCGACGGACATGCTCAGCGTTGCGCGGGCGGAGTAGGACGGGGTCGCGCTCAGTGCCAGATACGCGGCGATTCCGACGCCCGCGAGAACAGCGAGCAGGACGATCCACCATTGGCGCAGATAGCTTCGCGCGCCGTGGGGACGGCCGGGGATGCCGAGGTCATGTGGTGTGGGGAGTTGGTGTGTCATGGGATGCCTGTTCTGTCGGGAGGTGCTGAACGCGGTGAGAAGGAACAGCCCGTGTGGGACGGGGTGGAACGAATGGAGCAATGGAGAAGAACTCGGTGCGGCTGGCCCCCGTGCGGCGGGCAGCCGCGAGGCTGCTCACGGCGAGCCCGGCGACCAGCCAGAAGATGATCGTGTACTGGGTGATGAGGGCCACACTGAACAGCGCCGGGATCTGGGCCACGATGGCGACGGTCGCCGGGGTGGCCGAAGATCGCAGCACAGCGATCACAGCGGCAGCCAATAGCAGGGTGAGCATGAGCAGTGGCACGATGCCATAGCTGAGGCCCGTCAGGATGAAGGAGCTATCGATCGAGCGGAAGCCGCCGAAATAGGCGGAGCCATCCGCCGCGCGCAGAAATGCTGGCGACTGGCCCAGAAGCTTCATTTCTCCCATGAGGGGGATCAGGTCGCCGCGGTACTCGGCGCTCGCCGAGGCCTCATCCCCCGCAACGTCGAAGATCGTGGAAACCGGAGGCCAGAGGGTCACCGCGACGGCCGCGGCTGCGACCATCAGGCTGATGCGCAGCCGAGCGGACCCGGCCTCCCGAAGGAACAGCACCGAGAGCACGAGCGCGATAGCCGCACAGGTCATTCCCGTTCGACTCACCGTCATCGTCGAGGCCCCGAGCACCAACATCGTGGCGAAGAATCGCACAGGCTCGGGCAGAGGCGAGGTGAGCACAAGGGGCACGACGAGGGCAAGGCTCGCACCGAGCGCGATGGAGTGGCCAAAGGCACCTTCGGCGCGCAGCACCCCGCCGCGTTCCTGCAGCGAACCCCATGTCGCATAGAGCGAGTTGTTCACCGCGAGGTCAACGAAGGGGTTCCAGACCGTGGCGAACTCGACGAACGCCAGGGCTGCGACGAGACAGAAAACCAGGGTGATCATCACAGACACGGCGGGCATTCCGAGGCGCACTGCTGCGGTGCGCCCGAGCACGTAGCCAAAGCCCCACTGCGTGATCATCACGGCACCGCTGGAGAAGGTCGAGTCGCCCGTCGCGAATGCGATGGCCCACGAGAGCACAACAAGGCCAAGGAGCGCGTCGGCCAACACCGGGCGCACGTCGCGCCACGGACGCATCACGACGATTGCAGCAACCGCCGCAAGAGACGCGGGCGACCATCCGATGCCGATGTTGATGCTGAACCAGTAGGGCACGAAGCACGCAATGGCGAGCCAAGCGATGAACACTGACGATGCGAGAGGTGGCCAACCCGCCATAACTCGCGCACGGGCCCGAGGTGCTCGCTGCTCCATCGTTGTCATGAGGGGCTCCCGTCAAACGGTTCGCTTCGCCGCATCGCTGAACTCGGCGAGGCAAAGCGCTGCGCAGGGCGGAGGGGGTCGAGAGCAAGCCCAGCCGCATCCAGGTCGATCGGCCCAGACCTCCTATCGACGGCGGTCTCAAACGTGAGGCGATCGCCCGCGAGGTGTTCGGCAAGGTGCACGAAGCTCGAAAAGTGGGGGCCGATCAGGTAACCGGATGCCGCCAGAAGATAGAGGTCGACGATCGAGGAGATCACCCCCGCCGTGGTGTTGTAGTCACCCTTGTCGGCCTGTGCGACGCATCCGGGGATCTCGGCCATCACGGCTTCTTGCACATCCGGGCGGTCGCACGAGATGTAGAAGATGACCCCGGGGTTGCGGCGGCGCACCTCCGTGAGCCTCGCGAGAAACCATTCGACCGGAGAGGCGGCGAGCGTGCGAGCGTGGGAGACGGAGTGGGCCCTGATCATCACGCCCGCGTAGGGAACGCCGCGCAGGCGCTCGTCAAAGAGCTGCTCGACCCTGTCGGCGATTTCTGCCGTGGGTCGCAGAGCCCTGAATCGCTCCTGCCACGGGCGCGCCGCCGCGGGCAAGGCAATGGGGCTGCCGGTGCGGATCTGCCAGAGCAGGCGACGCCTGCTTTCGTCCGTGATCCAGTCGAGGGTCTCATCGCCGTAGGGGAAAACCCGTGCCAGCCCACGGGAAACAGCCCTGCTTACGACGGGCGCCGTGAAGTCCCAGAGCTGGTCGAAGCGTGGCCCGAACAGGCGGCCGGTCGGCCACACATAGGCGAACGCCCTGTCTTCGAGTTCGGCAAGGCTCTGCGCGCCCAGAACCACCCTGACCCGGTTGCCCAGGCCGGAGTCGTAGCCGTTGTAGGCGATCAGCCCAGATCGTGGCCAGCGAACCCGCGTGCTACTCATGAGCATCCCTCCGGGTAGTCTGTGGGGCATCCGGCAGGTCGAGAGGCGCGAGAGGATGTCAGATGGCGGCGAATCTCGAATCCGGTCAGCGCCCCCTTCGGGTATTGCAATCGCTTCGCGTTGTGCGCGAGACCACGAATCCCTACCTCGTGCAGCTCGTCACAGCGCTTGAGCGGGAGGCGAGCGTGGAACTCTTCACATGGCCGCGCGCGCTCCTGGGCAGATGGGACGTGCTGCACATCCACTGGCCCGAGCTGCTCTTCGTGCGCGAGGGGCGACTGCGCACCGCCGCGGGGGCTGTGCTGTGCTGGTTGCTGCTGATGCGGGTGCGCCTGGGAAACCGGGCGATCGTGCGCACCGTTCACAATGTTCGGCCCCACGAAGACCGGGGAGGGTTGACCGAGCGGATGCTCAGCCGGATCGACTCTGCGACGACCCTGTTCATCTCCATGGCCGATGCTGGCGCCGAGAATGACGTGCCCGTCGAGGTGATCCCCCACGGGCACTACTCGGACTGGTACCCGCGGGTGGGTGCTCCGCCCGTCGCTGGCCGGGTCCTGTTCTTCGGCTTGATTCGCGATTACAAAAATGCTCCGGCGCTGGTGCATGCATTCCGCGGCATATCTCGAACCGACGTGAGTCTGCACGTCGTCGGCAAGCTTGATCCCGCGGAATTGGGTGCCCACATCGAGAGCATCGTTGCCGGTGACCCGCGCATCCAGTTGAGTTTCGGATACGCCGACGACGATCTGCTGGTGCGTGAGTTCAGCGAGGCAAGCGTCGTGGCGTTGCCCTACCGAGAGATGGGCAACTCTGGCGCGATGGTGCTGGCGCTCTCCCTGGGTCGGCCGGTTCTGGTGCCCCGCACCCCTGCCAATGCCGCGATGGCCGATGAGGTCGGGGCCAGTTGGGTGCGCCTGTACGACGGAGAGTTGACCTCGGCCGCTCTTGAGGCCGCTGTCCGTGAAGGAGTCCCGAGCGATGCCCCCAACCTCTCGTCTCGAGACTGGGGGACCGTCGGACACGCGCATATCGCGGCCTATCGTCGTGCGCTCGAATCGCGTCATGATCGCCGGTACTCCGAGTAGACGTGGCCCCAGGCGCCCGACACGATTCCGCCGCCGCGGTTGAGGCGGCGGAGCCCGCGGGCATGCAGATGCGGGGTGCGCCCCACAACGCCGGCGGCGCTGAGTAGGCCACCAGAGGCAACCCGGGCGAGCCCCGATGCGCTCAACCGCAGGCGGGTCGCCAGCCGAGATGCCCCGTCGTCCGCGAGATGGATGCTGGTGCGGCTCCAGGAGTTTCCGCTACGGAACGCCCGGGCCAGCACCCAGTTTCGGGTGAGGCGTGCTGGCGGCACGATGTCGTCTACGGTGGCTTCGTCGCACCAGATGAGGTGCCCCTCCCGGCGAACAAGCTCCCGCGTGAACAGTGTGTCCGAGCCGCCGGAGAGCCCGAAGGCGGGGTCGAAACGCAGGCTGCCGACCCGTTTGAGATCCAGCAACAGGTTATTGGTGGCCGCAACATCCACGGGTGTTCCGGTCGGAAGGCGGCGGCGATCAAAGAATCTGCCGGCGACGATCCACGGCTCGGGGTCGCAGGAGAATCGGGAGATCACTGGCCCCACGACCCCGGGCGCGTCATGTGACCGATAGGTCTGAAGCAAGAGGTGCAGCCAGAGCGGGGACGGGCGCTCGTCATCGTCGATAAAGATGAGGATGTCGGCGTCGCCCGCGCTGTCGAGCGCCCGGTTACGGGCGGCAGCGATGCCCGGCACCGGCTCATGCACGTAGGAGATCGTCGACTGAGGGTCGGAGTAGCTCCAGCCGGACGCGTTCGCCGACGGGTCGTTGTCGACAATCAGGATGCTCACCAACGCACTGCTGGCTTCGGCCTGCGCTTGCTCCCGAAGCAGCGGGATCAGTTCGGCGAGGTCATCCGGACGCTGGTAGGTGAGCACGGCGATGACGACGCTGAGGCTGGATGCTGTCATTGCGCACCCCCTGCCGCCGCGACTCCGCCGACGCGCTCGGGGTGATGCTTCCACCGTCTGGGCGGCAGACCGCCCAGTGTCGCTGCGACCCTGTGGCGATAGGTCGATGGGCTGTGTCGGTGTTCCGCGAGGGCAACATCTCTCCATGCCGCTGTGCGCATGTACTGCCAGTTGCTTGCCACTTCGGCCAGGCTCCTGGCAAGCGACGTGGCGTCACCAGGGGCCACCGTGCGAGCTGATCGGTATCCCGCCGTGGCCTCGAGAAGCCCGCTGGTCGCGCTCGCGATTACGGGACGACCGCAGAGCAAAGCCTCGACCGCTGTGTTGCCAAACGGTTCATCCACCCGCGAGGGCACGACCACGACATCGGCCTCGGTAATACGGGAGAACACGGGGGACTGAAACCCGAGAAAGGCGACCCGGTCGCTGAGCCCGGATTCGGTCACCGTGCGCCTCAGTAGCTGCTCGTACCACTCGTATCCGCTAAAGGCCGTGCCGATGAGGGTGAGGCGAACATCCACACCGGCCTCGGTGAGCAGGCGTACCGCCTCGATGGCGACATCCACTCCCTTGCGGGGCGAAAGCCGGCCGACGTAGGCGATTTTGAGGGCCGAATCGAGCACTTTGCGAGCTTGAACCGGTCGTGACGGGCCAGGGACGCCGTTGTGCACGACGGTCGTGCGGCGACCCAGACTATTGAAGGAGTCGCCCAGCACCTCCACACTGAACTCGCTATTGGCGATGACGGTGTCTGCCGCCAGGAGTGGCGCCGCGAGTGCCGCGCGTTGAAGCCCGGGGGCCGAGGATTCCGCCTCGTGCACGTGCGCCACGACGGGCACTCGGCGCAGCCGCGCGATGCCGATCCAGAGCGGGATGGTGAGGGTGCTCACATAGATCCGCTGCGGTTTGAATCGGGTCACCGCTCGCCAGGCATCGATCATCCCTCCTGCGGTGTCGACGGCGAGTCGTGCGAGGCCAACGGGCGAGAGTGCGCTCTTGCGCAGGACCCCCGTTCTGCACACGATGACTTCTGCTCCCCTGTTCGTGAGCATGTCGGCAAGGGGGCCGAGCGACGGCAGGGCAACGACAACGCGTGCTTTCTCGTCGAGGAGGGCGGAGGCGCTCTCGAGAAGCATCCGGTCGGAACCGTAGAGCTCCGCGCCCGGGTGGGCGAGCAGAACCGTGGTCCCGCGGACCCCTGTTGTGCTCGACGCGCGCGTCGCTTTACGGTTCGTCATGGTGTGGGGTTCACCACCAGGTCGTCGAAGCGGGCGACGATGGGGCCGTTCGTGGTGGAGCCCGCCATATACGATTCGAGCCCGATCGGGCCGGCGGCCTGCAGTCCCGCTGCCGCGTTCGTCGCGCTCGCCTGCCACGTCGTCGGCTCTGGCTGCCCCGTCTTCCACACCGAGGCCCGGATGGTTGTGGGGGCGGTGCCGAAGACCTGCAGCCGAACCTGCAATTGCTCACCAGCGGCATAGGTTATGCCGGGGATGGTGAGCGTCTGCAGAACGGTTCCACCCTCGACCAACTGCAGCACGACGTCGCCGGTGGAGAGCAGCCGAACGCGGGCTCGGTAGTCCGATGTGGATCCCTGACGGCCGATGGCCGAAAGATACGCGCCGTTACCCGTGGGGGCTTTGTCGATCGAGAAGGCCACGCGCAGGTCGACATTCGTAGAGGAGACGCCCAGCAGGGATCCCTTCAGAGTGATGCCCGCCGGGGTGGAAAGCAGGCCACCCCCTCCGCTAACCGAGAAGTTGGCGTTGCCGCCCGCTGTCGTCCACGCACCTCCCGTGACCGCGGTTCCCCATCCTGCTGTGGCAGATCTCTCGAACGCGTCTGCCGCGAGGGGGGAACCCGCCGGAGGAGCCGTCACCGTGACCGATCGGGTGGTTACCCCGGTAGCGCCGTCATCATCCGTCACGGTGAGAGTCACGGTGTAGGTTCCTGCGCTGGCGTAGGCGTGGGATGCGGTCACGCCGGTCGCCGTGGCTCCGTCGCCGAAGTTCCAGGCGTAGCCCGCGATAGTTCCGTCGGAATCGGCCGACGCCGCAGCGTTCACGGATGCCGTGAGGCCATTCGTCGCCGCAGTGAACGACGCGGTGGGGGCCACGTTCGCAGGCGGAGGAGTCGTCGACGTCGGCGTCACCGAAAGGTTGTCGAAGCGCGTCGTGATCGGCCCGTTGGTTGCCGAACCCGAGATGAAGCTCTCAAGCGCGATGGATCCTGCGGTCTGCAGCCCCGCAGTGGAGTCAGTCACGCTCGCCTGCCAGGCCCCCGGTTCCGGCGCGCTAGCCGGCCAGACCTTGGCCCGGATCGTTGTCGGTGAGGTTCCCGTGACCTGCAGTCGCAACGCGAGGGGAGTGTTCGCCGCATGCGTCATGCCGGGGATCGTGAGGCTTTGAAGGGTTGTTCCGCCCTGGACGAGCTGCAGAACCACGTCTCCCGTGGCCAGGAGTCGCACCCGTGCCCGGTAGTCGAAGGTGCCGACCTGACGCCCAATGGCCGAGAGGTATTCACCGCCGCCAGTCAAGACCTTGTCGGTGGAGAACTGAACGGAAAGGTCGGTGTCGGAGGAGCTCACCGCCCCCAGGGTCGCCTTGAGCGTTTGGCCGGCGGGCGCCGTCATGAGCCCGACGCCTCCCGACACGCTGTACCGGCTCGCCGTTCCCGTCACAGCCCAGGCGCCGCCCAGATCGGCCGAGCCCCATCCGGATGGCACGGTCCGACCGAAAGCATCCTGCGCAAGCCCCGTGGGGGCTGGCGGTGCCGATACCGTCACGGTGCGGGTTGTCGACGCGGTGGCTCCGTCTTCGTCGGTGACGGTGAGCGTCACCGTATACGTGCCGTCAGCGGCGTAGGCATGCGACGCGGTTTGCCCGGTCGCGGTCGCCCCGTCACCAAAGTTCCAGGCGTAGCCAGCTATCGATCCATCGGAGTCGGCAGAGGCCGATCCGTTGACCGACGCCGTGCGACCGCTCGACGAGACCGTGAACGATGCCGTGGGCGCAACGTTGGCGGGCGGCGCCGTCACCGTGACGCTGCGAGTTTCGGTGTCGGTTGCCCCGTCGTTGTCGGTGACCGTGAGGGTGATGACGTAATCTCCCGCGGCCGCGTACGTGTGGCTGGCGCCAACCCCCGTTGCCGTGGCACCGTCTCCGAAGTCCCAGGCGTAACCGACGATGGTGCCATCGGAGTCCGTGGAGTCCGCGGCATTGACGGCCACCGCGAGCTGCGAAGAAGCCGCCGTGAACGCGGCGGTGGGTGCGGCGTTGGGGATCGTTCCCGTTGCGCCAAGCGCGTAGTGCCCCGAAACGGTTGATGCGGGCAATGCGGTCGAATAGACGGCAACCTCATCGAGGGTTCCGGCGAAGTAGCTGCTGCTGGATCCCCATGTCGTGTCGCCGCCGATGCGCCAGTACCCGGAGTATTCCTGGGCGCTCGTCGCAGGGTTGGTTCCCACGAGAACCCCGTCAACGTAGAGCGCCATCCCCGCCGAGGACTGGGTGCCAACGGCGTGGTGCCATTCGCCATTGTTCAGACCGGTCGGGCTCGTGATCGTGTTGGCTGAACCGGTCCACGCTCCGAACACGAGTGCCCCATCGTCTTGCATATAGATGTGACGGTCGTAGTTGCTCGAGAGCGCGGTGCGTTGGTCTCCGAACCCGATGAGTTTTCCGCCCTGGGTCGTCGTGGTCTTGAACCAGGTCTCGAGCGAGTAGGTCGACGGGTTGGTGAACTGCTCGGAGCTGCCGGCCACGCCGGACGTGCCGCCGAAGTTCACCGCTCGGTTGGAGGTGCCCGTGATCGCGCCCGCCACGTTCTTGGTCACGCCTCCGCTGAACACGCCGGGGTTTCCGTTGGGGCCGGAGTCGGCGACGGCGGTTCCCGTCGTGTCGTTGAGTCGCCAATACAGCGTCGGGTCGTTGTCGTAGACGGCCTTGCCATAGTTGTCCGTGGGCGCGGGGGGCAGCGGCGAGGTGCGACCGGATGCCACGTAGTGCGACACGAGATCAGATCGGGTGAGCACGGTGGGGTAGACGGCGACCTCATCGATCGCGCCCTCGAAGTAGTTGCTTGAGGGCTGAGACGACCAGCCGCCGGTGTTGTCTCCTCCCACGCGCCAGACGCCGTCGTAGGCTTGCGCGCTCGTGACGTCGTCTCTGCTTCCGACGAGGTTTCCGTCTACAAAAAGACGCATGCCGTTGGCGCCGAGTGATGCGGCGACGTGGTGCCACGCTCCGTTGTTGAAGGATGCCGAGCTGTTGACCGTGCGCACGGCGCCGGGGTGGACTCCGAACCAGATGCGGCCAGAGTTATCCATATAGACGTGGCGGTCGTAGTTTCCGCTGTTGCCCGTAGCGCTGTTGCCGAAGCCGATGATCTTGCCACCCCTGTCAGTGGTGGTGTTGATCCAGGCTTCGACCGTGAAGGAACTCGGGCCAGCGCTGGGGGAAGCTGTCGTCCCGAATCCCGATGAGGTGCCGTCAAAGTCGGAGGCGGCATTGCCGGAGACGGCCCCGGCGGCTCCTCGCGCCACGCCGCTCCCCAGGGTGAGATCACTGAACCCCTCGTGGTCATAGGCCACGGTCCCGCTCGGCTCATCGAGCGGCCAGTAGTACGAGGGATCGTCAGCTGCGACCGCTTCGGCGTAGTCGTTGGAGGCATCGGCCGTGGCGATCGTCACATAGATCGCGGTTCTACTTGCCTCGTTGCCGAACGGATCGTAGGCGTAGACGCGATAGAGGTGTCTCGACCCCGGTGCGAGACCGGTGTCGGTGAAGCCCATGGTCGGTCTGGTCCAGAAGTTCGACGACTGCACCACGGTGTGAACGACAACTCCGTTGCGAGTGACCTTATAAGTGAGGTCGCTGTTGTCCCGGTCGGAGGTCGCCTGCCAGGAGACGCGGGCCTCCCCGGTCCTGAACGACACGACGCTGGGCGTGAGGCCCTCATTCGACTGCGGCCCTATTTTGTTGGGCGCAATGCTCGAGACGGCAAAGCGCACGAGTCCCTGCTGGGCAACACCGTTGACCGTCGTGAACTCGCCACCCTGCACCACGTACTGTCCGTTGCCGGTGATGTGCCACGGCCCCTGGTTCTGCCCCGTATATGTGCCAGCGTTCAGGTTGGGGAACCAGTTCAAGAGGGTCGGGCTGGGGTTGCCTTCAAAGTTGTAGTAGCCGTGCGGATCCCGGGTAACCGTGCCGGTAGCGGCCTTGGTTGTGGCTGTCGCGCGGTGAAAGACCCACGGGTCGGGCTGGGGAAAGCCGCCAATATTGCCGCAGTAGTGCGCATGGCCCACCGAGTACACGACGTCGCCCATCGGGTAGACCGAATATGTGTCTCCGTGGCAGTCGTTAAGCCAGATGATGGCACCCGTGTCGGGGTTGGCGCTGAACACACCCTCGAGGTTGCCGTCGTCCTTTCCCCACGCCCAGGCCGTGCCGTAGACCGCGTCGTCGTCGGCATAGAGGCTCACAAATGCGGCGCTTTCGCCGGATGCATAAATTGTGTTGTTGATAGCCCACGGTTGCACCGCGCCGCTGGTGGGATCCACGGCTCCCAGACCACGCGCCGCTGCGCCGCCGAGCGTCGAATACTTGCCACCCACGATGAGCTTGGCGCCATTCTTAGTGAGCGCAAGAGCATTGACCGCGCTGTTGGCATTCGCGTTAAAGGGCAGCACTGCGCCATTCGACGCGGCTACGGCGGCCACCCGGTTGCGAGCCACGCCGCTCACACTGGTGAAGTTGCCGCCGAGATACACAGTGTCTGCCGTCGCAACGACGGCGCGGCCCTGCGTGCTGAGAATCGGCTTGAACGAGTTGATGGTCTGCCCTGTCGCCACCGAGAAGGCAACCGCGCGAGAGAAGGTCGTGCCATTGACCTGGGTGAAGTCGCCGACCGCGTAAAGCCGGGTGCCATCGGGGGATGCTGCAAGGCCGAGGACCTGGCCGTTCAGGGTGGGATTAAAGGTCGTGATGAGGGCGCCCGTTGTGAGGTTATAGGCGAGCAGATGCGTGCGAGGCACCTCGTTGACACCGCGGGCAGAGCCCGCTGGCCTAGCCGACGTGAATTCGCCGCCCACATAAACGGTGTTTCCTATGATCACCTGCGACCATGCGACCCCGTTGATCTGCACGGTCGGCAGACCATCCGCAGCAATCGTCTTGGGCACGGCTGGGTCGACGGGCGCGGTGTCGGCGATGGCGGGAGGCGGCGTTGCGAGCAGCAGTGCGAGCATGAGTACCGCGGCCGTTAGCGCTGCGGCAACCTTTGTCGAAAGAGCAGATATTCGCGCAGAACCTGAGCGGGTCATGGCAACCTCGGTGTTGTGTCGGTTCGGGTGGTCGTTCGGTTCGGGCGTGAAGCCCGGATGCTGTAGCCGGCGGCTAGTCGCCGACCCAACTCCTCGTAGCCATCGGCGACTGCGTTCCAGTCGTAGTTGTTGTGGGCCCGTCGCTGCAGGCGCAGCCCCACCGCCGCGTGACGGTCAGGGTCGCTCTCTGCTTCATCAAACTGGTGCGTCAGGGACGAAACCGATCCGAAGAACCCGGCTTCGTCTCCGAGCACCTCCCGATTGAATTCGATGTCATAGGCGAGCACGGAAGTCCCACCTCCCATTGCGCGCAGCAGCGACGGGTTAGTACCCCCGACCGAATGTCCGTGGACATAGGTGAGGGCGTTTGCGTACAGCTCGTCGAGCTGAACCTGGTCCCAGACCCCGCCGAGGAGTCGAATTCGAGGGTCCCCTTCTGCGAGGCCGGTGATCTTGTGCGTGTAGGCCGCCGCGTAGGGGGCACTGCCGACCACGATGAGGGGCAGAGTGGATGCGCTGCGCGAGTAGGCGTCCACGATGATGTCCACATGGTTTTCTGGTTCGAAGCGGGCCACCACCAGGTGATACCGGCCGGGTTCAAGGCCCAACTCCGCGATGCGGGATGACCCCACATCGGTGAGGATGCGCGTGCCGTAGGTGAGTAGTTCGGTGGGGGCCGCGAAAGTGCGGTCGTAGTAGTCGGCGATCCCCTGGGCGTCCGCGATGAGGGCGTCTGACCACATCACCGCTAGCTTCTCGACGAGGCGGTAGTAGCGGCGACCCAGCCCTTGCCACTTGGCTCGCATCCATTCGAGTCCGTCAACGTGGACCGCCGTCGGAATTCCGAGCGTGCGCAGCCAGGGTACGAATGGGGCATTCGCCGCGTTGAAGACGAAGGCCACATCGGGCCGGCGAGAAAAAGTGAGGTGGCCAACGGAGAGCGCCGAATGGCTGAGGGTCTCGGCAGCTTTGAGCTTGAGGGCTGGAAGGTGCACGAGGGCCATGCCGCGGTAGTGCTTGAGGCTTGTATCCGCCGTGCGGCAGTACACGGTGACCTCGTTGCCTAGCTCGACCAGCCGTGCGCCGATCTCTTCTACGGCTGTTTCGAATCCGCCATAGGTTGCGGGCACGCCCCGAGTTCCGATCATGGCGAAATGCAGCGGGCGGCCGTCGTTGTTGTTGCGGGAATGCGGCATCAGTACGCCCCGACCGGGTGGCTGACCTGGCGAACCGTGCGCCACATGATCACAATGTCGCCAACGAGCGACCAGTTCTCCACGTAGTAGAGATCCAGCTGCACGCTTTGCTCCCAGCTCAGGTCGGAACGGCCGTTGATCTGCCACATTCCGGTGAGGCCGGGGCGAATGTAGAGGCGACGGTGCACGTGGTCTTCGTACTGTTCGACCTCCCGGGCCAGCGGTGGCCGGGGCCCCACCAGACTCATGTCCCCTGTGATGATGTTCCACAGCTGGGGCAACTCGTCGAGCGAGTGCCGCCTCAGGACCCTTCCGATGCGGGTCACCCTGGGGTCATTGCGCATCTTGAAGAGAACTCCACCGCTCTCGTTCTGGTTCAGCAGCGGCTCGAGCGCTTCGGGTGCTTCCTGGGTCATCGTGCGAAACTTCCACATCGTGAACAACCGGCCGTCGCGGCCAACCCGTTCCTGCGTGAAGAACGCCGGCCCGGCACTGTCGAGGCGGACGGCCGCGGCGATCACGGCCAGCACGGGCAGCAGCGCCACCAGGGCGGTCGCGGCAACGACCACGTCGAACGCCCGCTTGAGCACGTGCTTTGCGCCGTCGAACTGCGGAATCTCCACGTGGATCAGTGGCAAACCCTCCATGGGCCTCAGGTGGATCCGCGGCCCAGCGATATTGGCGAGGTTGGTCGCGAGGATGAGTTCGGTGGCCGTTCCCTCAAGCTGCCACGAGAGGGTGCGGATAAAATCTGCCCGGCCGCTCGGAGTGCCTGCGACGACCACGGCATCCGCTCCCAGGTGCGCTGCCATCGCCGCGACCTGGTCTAGATCGTGGTGGGTCGGCACGGCGGCGATGGAAGTTGCCCCGCCATCGACCACGGCCCCGACAACCGCGTAGGCCGCCCGTGACGCGCTCGAGAACTGACGGATCACGTAGTCGACGTCTGCCTTGCGCCCGACCACGATCACGCGAGAAAGAGAGTGCCCGAGCCGCCCCTGATGAGAGAGCCACTTGCGCCACAGCCAGCGGCTGACCACGAGCGAGACGAGGCCCAGTGGGAACGCCGAGATGAAGTACCAGCTGATGGGGCCCGACTGAGCGATGATGCAGCAGATCGCGAGGATGCCGAATGTGGTGGTGCAGGCATTGACGAGGCGCGTGTACTCGGTGATGCCCACGCTCAGAACTCGGTATTCGCGGGTGCGGAAGGCGCTCAGCAGGATGAGCCACAGGGTCGCGGCGGCAACGGCGATGAGGCCGTGGCCAACGAGTGAACCCGTGACGGGGGGAGAGTCGAGAGTGGAGAGGGCAAAGGCCGCGGCGACGACACCCGCGACGATCGCGCTATCGGTGACTCGCAGTCGGTGGCGATACTGCCGCGCCCAGAACCGCCCAGACGTCGTGGAGACAGGTCGGGCCGGGTCGTTCTCTACGAGGTGAAGCGACCTGTGGGCGCGGTCGCGGCGGTTAGTGGGGCTAGAGAGCCGGGGAAGGCTCGTTCCGGAATGGGTCATCGCTCGTCCTGTAGATCGGGGGTACAGGTAAATGCGCTCGCGGGGTGAGCGGGCGAGGTGATCCGGGACATCGTCGGCGTCAGATCGAGGGCGCAATACAACACCAGCGGAGGGGCGTGGTGTGCAAAAAACGCACCGGGAGGTGCGGTCTTCGATTCGCCGTGGGAAGCGAAACGGTGTCGGGAAAGGGTGCGGCCGGCGGGGGTGGCCTTCGCTGCGGGAACAGCGAACGGGTGGGCGGTTACCCCCTAACTACGCGTGAGGAGACATTGGGCGGATTTGGGTACGCCAAATAATGCCCTCGCGCATGGCTGAGGAGTGAGTGGATCCGATGAATCTGGTAATGCTGGTGGCGCAGATCCGTAGCGGTGGGAGCTACGGTGCCCCCATAGGGGGTTACCCCCGAATGGGGGATTGGGGGCCAACACTAGGCCGAACATTCCTCATGCGATACCCCCCCATTTGGGGGGTCGAGTCGTTTCACCCCAACTGATAGTGGTTCTGCTGGCTGTCGGATGGCGTCACGGGGTACCTTCGAGGCGTGACTTTCAATGACAATGCGCGCAGTAGCGGTTCCCGAGTGAGCAAGCGGGGGCGCAACACCGGCCTCGCGGTTGGAGGCGGCGGAGTCGGTCTCATCGTCATCCTGCTCGTCTCATCGTTTTTGGGGGTTGACTTGAGCGGACTCGTGGGGGGCGACGCGCTCGGCGGTGGGGGCGCGGCCTCGCAGGATTCACCGTTGGAGGGGTGCGAGACCGGCGCGGATGCAAACGCGGTTGTCGAGTGTCGGCTCGACTTCACTGCCCAGTCGCTCGACGACTTCTGGGCCCAGGAGCTGGGGTCGGGCTACGCCCTGCCCGAATTTGTGCTCTTTGAGCAGTCTGTGTCGACGGCCTGCGGCTCCGCCACGAGCGCGGTTGGCCCGTTCTATTGCCCGGGCGACTCGACGGTCTATCTCGACGTGAGCTTCTACGACGAGCTGCGCTCGCGCTTCGGCGCGGAGGGCGGCCCCCTCGCTCAGATGTATGTCGTTGGGCATGAATGGGGGCACCACATCCAAAACATCACGGGAGTTATGGATCGTGTGAAGCGAGGCGACAGCGGCCCGACTTCTGACTCGGTGCGACTTGAACTGCAAGCGGATTGTCTTGCTGGCGCCTGGGTTGGCGGGGCATCCTCGGTGCCCGATGCCAATGGGCAGACGCTGCTTGAGCCCGTGACGCGCGCCCAGGTTCAGGATGCGCTCAATGCGGCATCCGTCATCGGCGACGACCGCATCCAGAGCAGCGCAGGAGGCGAAGTGGATCCGCACACCTGGACGCACGGATCAAGCGAGCAGCGGCAGCGGTGGTTTGAAGCCGGGTATGAGGGCGGCACCGGCGCCTGCGACACGTTCGCCGCGCAGACGCTCTAGAAGCGCAGCCCTCAAGAAGCGCATGCCTCTAGAAGCGCAGCCCTCTAGAAGCGCAGCCGTCTTGGGGCGGGCGCCGCAAGCCCTACGCGGTCGGTTGCTCGGCCTCCTGAGCGCGGATCTGCGCCCACACTTGCTGCATGTCGAGGCCACGAACGGCGGTGATCACCTCGTCGAGTGCCGGGGCGGGCAGCGCGCCGGCCTGTGAGAACACGAGCACACCGTCGCGGAACGCCATCAGGGTGGGGATAGAGGTGATGCCAGCGGCCGCGGCAAGAGCCTGCTCGGCCTCGGTGTCGACCTTGGCGAAGGTCACGTCGGTGTTGGTCTCGCTCGCCTGCTCGAAGATCGGGCCGAACTGCTTGCAGGGGCCGCACCATTCAGCCCAAAAGTCCACGAGCGTGATGCCGGGGGCCGTCACGGTCTTCTCGAAGTCGGCGTTGGTCAGGTCGATGGTTGCCATGTGGCTAAGCCTAAGCGGGGCTGGCTTAGCGGTTCCTGCTCGGCAGCGGTGAGCCCGTGGTTGCGAACCGCGAACTCCGTGTGCTGCGCAGTCGAATCGCCAAGGTCGCGATCAGAAGCACGCTCGCCGAGACGATGGCGCTGATCGCAGTGGGGGTGCTGATGAGATCTCCGGTGAGCCGGGCGAAGGCCACCCAGGAGAGCGCCCAGCACAGCGCTGCCGTGGGTGCGAGGCGACCTGCGCCGCGCACGGCATAACCGATGCCGATGATGCCGGCGGCGATTGCGAGGATGCTGCCCCAGACATCGGCTGAGATCCCAAGCCCGTCGAACCCCGATGCCGCGAGAGCTGCAGCGATGTTGGCCACGGTTGCGATCGTCACCCACCCCAGGTAGAGGCCAATCGTGCCGTCGACCACGATGGACTCGATGATGCTGTGGGGGCGCAGCCGGAGCGTGACGAGGAACGCCCATACCAAGACGGCGAGCAACACGGCGATGATCACGACGCTCAGCCAGATGATGCCCGCTTGCACGCTGGCGATCCAGGCGGCATTGAGCAGCATGGTTGCGGCGATGGGGTAGCCGAGTGCCCGCTGACGGCGGTCGCTGCGCTGCGCTGGCAGCGCCTGCCAGATGGCGAACGCGATCAAGCCGAGATAGATGACACTCCAGATGGCGAACGCGGGGCCGCCGGGGGCGATCGTGGTTGAGTCCTCTTGAAGCGCTCCGCCTGCGGCATCCGCGATCTGAGTGCCGCCCGCAGCGCCCGACCCATAAAAGCCGCCGAATACTGCGATGAGTGCGCTGACGATGACGACAATTTGCCTGGTGATGTCCTTCTTCGCTGAAGATTCCATGGCTACAACGTGACCCGAGACGGCGAGAGGCGCAAGGGTTGGGTAGCGCGAGCGCGGCGAAGTTGCCGACATGATGCCCCGGCGGGAATTTGGCCGAGGAGGCCCTTTCGATCCATTCCATTGCCGGAATGCGCTCGGTGAAGCGTCTCGTCGCGATTTCGCAAAACTGCCGCCATATAGAAAGAAACGCGGTTCTTATCTCGTAGTGTGCCCGGATCGACCCTCTTAAACCGTCGGTCGGCTGCTAATTTTTCGGAGGTTTCACGCGGCAACAGCCAGAAGGAGCGTCATGAATGTAGGAGTTCTCAGGGAGCTCGAGCCGGGGGAGCGTCGCGTAGCGGCCACCCCCGAATCGGTGCGCCAGTTGGTGGGCGAAGGGCTCACCGTAACAATCGAACGGGGTGCCGGCGAAGCGGCCGGATACCCCGACGCCGACTTTGTCGCCGCCGGTGCCACCGTCGTCGATTCAATCGCCCCCGGCGAGCTCGAAGTGCTGGCCCACGTGCGCCCGCTGTCGGTCGAGCTGATCGGCGCACTCCGCGAGGGCGCCATCACCGTCGGGCTGGCATCGCCCGCATCGAGCCTGCCGGCAGTGGCAGCGCTTCACGATGCCAGGGTCACGGCGTTCGCACTCGAATTGGTTCCCCGTATTTCTCGTGCCCAGTCGATGGATGCGCTCACGTCGCAGGCACTCGTGGCGGGATACCGCTGCGTGCTCGAGGCCGCTATGCGCCTCCCCCGCTTCTTTCCCCTGTTTATGACCGCGGCTGGCACCATTCCGCCCGCCAAGGTTCTTGTACTTGGTGCGGGTGTCGCCGGCCTGCAGGCCATCGCCACTGCCAAGCGCCTCGGTGCCCGCGTCTCGGCAAACGACGTGCGTGAAGCATCCGCCGACGAGGTCAAGTCGATGGGTGGAACCTTCATCAGCCTCGATCTCGGCACCGCGGATGCCAGCGGCGGCTACGCCAAGGAGCTCGCAGAAGACCGCGCTCGCCGTCAGCGCGAGCTGCTCACCCCACACGTTTCGGAGTCGGACATCGTCATCACGACGGCCGCTATCCCGGGCCGCGCAGCACCGCGTCTCATCACGGCAGAGATGCTTCTCGGCATGAAGCCCGGTTCGGTGATCATCGACCTCGCTGCCGAGACCGGCGGCAACGTCGAGGGCAGTGTCGCCGGTGAAGACACCGCGATCCCGCTGCCCGGTGGTGGCACGATCACGATCGTCGGAATGAAGGATGTCGCCTCAACGATGCCCTTCGATGCGTCGCGTCTGTATGCCAAGAACGTGGCCAACCTTATTTCGCTCATGACCGTCGACGGCAAGGTCGAGCCCGACTTCGCCGACGAAATTGTGCGGGGCGCGAGCCTCACCCACGACGGCGCCGTCACGCATGAGCCCACGCGCGAAGCCCTCGCGGCCGCAGCGCCGAAGGGAGACAAATAATGGATGCCATGACCCTGTTGACAGTGTTCGTGCTGTCAGTGTTCGTGGGTTTCGAGGTCGTCGCCAAGGTGTCGAGCACCCTCCACACCCCGCTGATGTCTGGCGCTAACGCCATCCACGGAATCATCCTGGTCGGCGCCGTGATCGTCGCAGGTCAGGCCGAGGATGTGTGGGTGCTCATCGCAGCGCTCCTCGCTGTTCTCCTCGCGACCGTCAACCTCGTCGGCGGCTTCGTTGTCACCGACCGCATGCTCGAGATGTTTGCCGGACGCAAGCCGGCCGCTAAGTCGGAGGCCACCAAGTGAACGTGCTCTCACCCGAATGGACCGCAGGGCTCTACCTGCTCGCAGCGGTCTGCTTCATCCTCGCCCTTAAGGGCCTCAGCTCGCCCAAGTCGGCACGCCGCGGCAACCTGATCGGTGCCGTCGGTGCCGTTATCGCCATGGTTGTGGTGTTCCTCTCGACCGAGCTGGACAACATCCCGCTCATCCTGGCCACGATCGTTGTCGGTTCGGCCATCGCCGCACCGGTGTCGCGTCGGGTCAAGATGACTCAGATGCCGCAGCTCGTTGCGCTGTTCAACGGTGTTGGCGGTGGAGCCGCGGCAATCGTCGCGTTGCTTGAGCTGGCCCATGTTGATGGACCCTGGTCGGGGCTCGCGGTGGCGTTCACGATTCTCGTTGGCGCTGTGTCGTTCTCCGGTTCGTGCATCACGTTCGCCAAGCTGCAGGAACTCATGACGACGCGCCCGGTTACCTTCCCGGGTCAGCAGGTTGTCATGGGGCTCGTGCTGCTCGCGGCTCTCGCCTCGGGTGCCTGGCTCGTGGTCTCGGGTGATTTCATCGCCGCGATCATCCTGCTCGCGCTCGGTCTGCTCGGTGGTGTGCTGCTCGTTCTCCCCGTCGGCGGTGCGGACGTGCCGATCGTGATCTCGCTGCTCAACGCGTTCACGGGCCTCACGGTCGCCGCGTCGGGTCTCGTGCTCGGCAACGTGCTGCTGCTCGTGGCCGGAACGCTCGTTGGGGCATCCGGAACCATCCTCACCCGTGCCATGGCCTCGGCCATGGGGCGCAGCGTCAGCGGCATCATCTTCGGCGCGTTCAAGGGCGGCTCGACCGCGGGTTCGACTGCGGTGAGCGACCGCCCGGTCAAGTCCGGCTCTGCCGAGGACATCGCGATCCTGCTCGGCTACGCCCAGCGTGTGATCGTGGTTCCCGGCTATGGCCTGGCCGTGGCTCAGGCTCAGCACACGATGGCCGAGCTCGCCACGACGCTCGAGGGCAAGGGCATCGAGGTGGTCTTCGGAATCCACCCCGTTGCCGGCCGTATGCCCGGTCACATGAACGTGCTTCTGGCCGAGGCCAACGTGCCCTACGAGGTGTTGCAGGAGATGGACGAGGTCAACCCCAAGTTCAAGACAACGGATGTTGTGCTCGTCGTTGGCGCGAACGACGTCGTGAACCCCGCGGCCAAAACGAGCCCCGGCTCGCCCATCTACGGCATGCCCATTCTTGAGGTGTCGTCGGCCAGCCAGGTCGTGTTCCTCAAGCGCTCGATGCGCCCCGGCTTCGCCGGCATCGAGAACGAGCTGCTGTTCGAGCCGACCACGACGCTGCTCTTTGGTGACGCCAAGGAGTCGCTCACCAAGGTGCTGTCCGCAGTCAAGGCGCTGTAGGGCTTAGCCCACAAAGGGCGCATCCGCTTCGGTGGGTGCGCCCTTTGGTGTTTCCACACGCCGTTGGGAGAGTCTTTCGTGGTGTGCGGCAGCCCGCCCAGGCTCGCGCTGGATGGTGGCGCCGGTAGCCTGATTACGTGGCCACTGCATCCGAATCCTCACCAGCGCATCCGCACACGTTCACCCTTGCGGCGGCACTGCTTCTCGACAGTGAGGGACGCGCTCTGCTCGTACGCAAGAAGGGCACGCACGCGTTTATGCAGCCCGGCGGCAAGATCGAGGCGGGCGAGAGTGCGCTCGAGGCGATCGTGCGGGAGCTCGCGGAGGAACTCACGCTCGATGTCGCGCCGGACGATTTTGGCTACCTCGGGCGCTTCGGTGCGCCCGCAGCAAACGAGCCGGGGTGGCTCGTCGACTGCGAGGTGTTCACGCTGACGACGGATGCGCCCGTGGCTGCCGCCGCAGAGATCGCAGAGGTGCGCTGGTTCGACCCCGCCGACACGGGCGACGCCGATATCGCGCCCCTCACGAGCGAGCATGTGTTCCCGCTGTATCTCGCGTCGCTTACGGGTTAGTGCTAGCGCAGCACCCGAATCGCGAGGGGAGCGAATGGCTCGCCCGCGCGGTAAACGCTGTTGAACTGGGCAACCGCCAGCGGCGACAGGAATGTCTCCGCCGCCCGCCACGCCAGCACACTGCCGGCGGCAACAGGCGCGTCCGGAATGACGCGCACGATCTCGCTGCGGCTCTCTGGCCCCGTCCCCCACTCGACGGAGAGCGAGCCTCCCTCGCTGTCCAAAATCAGCCACGGGTCGACGAGGCTCACGCTGAGGGCGCCGAAGTGGCCGACAAAGTTAATGCGTCCGCTGAACTTGATCGTGCCCGTGAGGGCAGTCGTGTCGAAGCCGGACTGGTCGGCGGTCGCGAAGTAGAACGAGCCATCGCGGGTCGTGGTGGCGTCGCCGCTTGTCGTGGGGGAGCCGCCAGGCATCGTGGTGATGTAGCGCAGAAAGGAGTCCTTGACACCCCATGCGAGGCCCGTGCCGATGCTCGGGCTTTCGCCTGTCGACGCGATTGTTTCTGACACGCTGCCCCCATTGCCGGTATGTGCGGCATCCAGAATATCCGTTGGGGCCGGGCGGGCCGCGCGCCGTGCGCCGTTACAGTTGCGGAATGTCCGTCACCCTCCACTCGGCCCGCACCCGCGATCTTGCTCCCGAGACGTTGTATCGCATCCTGTGGCTTCGCAGCGCAGTCTTCGTGGTCGAGCAGGAGGCCGCCTACGACGACATCGACGGCCGCGATCTCGAACCCGAGACCGTGCAGTTTTGGGCGCAGGAGGGTGACGCAGTGGTTTCGACGCTGCGGTTGCTAACGGATGCTGACCGCCGCCGCATCGGCCGCGTCGCGACAGCGCAGCCAGCGCGAGGGCAGGGGCTCTCCGCCCAACTCATGGAACTTGCGATCGCGGAGTGCGGCTCGGCGCCGATCATCCTGGACGCCCAGCGTTACCTTGAGGGCTGGTATGCCCGCTTCGGCTTCGTCACGTGCGGCCCGGAGTTTCTCGAAGATGGCATCCCGCACGTGCCCATGCTGCGCGGCTAGGCGAGACGTCGTGCTGAGTGGCCGCAAACTGCACCAAAAGCCTGGCTTTGGTGCATAACGTGACCACTCACGGCAGACCTACAAAAGACCGAGCTCACTCGCGATTTCGCGGAGGCTGTCAATCGTCGTTGTAGCGAGCACCTGGCCGTCATCCCGGATAAGAGTGGCGCGTTCGCTTCCGTTCCACAGCACATCGGAGTCCGACACAAAAGTCGTCCAGTGGATTATTCCTCCCGCTACAGGGGTGGAAGTGAGCGAGTGACCAGCGGATACGGAATTGGCGATGCTCGTGGTGAGTTGCGCTGCCGCGGCCTTATCAACGAGCCCCCAGTCCACGGTCACTACGTAGTCGCAGTAGCAGTCCTTCGGAGATGAGGTGCAGGTTATTCCTTGTTGGATGGGGATCCCGTAGAGCTCGGACAAGGTTTCGGACTCAAGGCGCATCCCGTTATCACTGCTTTCGAACTGTTCTCTGTGGAACGACGGCACTGTGTCGTCGCAGTCAGGGGCAACAATTTCCTTCGCCGGTGGCGCTGATGTCGGAACTGCCGGTGAAGGGCTGGGCGTCGCGGAGAGCGGGGGCGCCACTTCAGCTGGCGCAAGCGTGCATCCGGCCAACGTAGCCACGGCAGCAAGGCACACCATGGCCATTCGCATCCTCATGGGCGGATCCTATGGGCGCTCGACTAGCGCCGTCTAGAGGAACCGGCCGTTAAACAAAAGGAGCCCCACCCCGAGTAGAAGCCTCGAGATAGGGCAGTGGCTCCGACCGGCGTCGATCCGGTGACCTTTCGAGTAAGAGTACGGCCCTATCAGGGGTAACTGCGGACTAGCGCCGTCTTCGATAATCCCCGGTCAAGACTGCTTTTTGCTGTTACGCGCTTTCGGCATCTGTCACCAAATCTGCGGAATAGATGCGGGGTTCCACGACAGTCTCGGGTACGCGCATCGCCTTCTCAGTGCACCCCGAGAAGCGCGACCTGCAATCGTACGCGCCGACCCGCCGAGCGGAAAGTCCGCCTGAAAAGTCGTGAAGCCGCTGTGGTCCTTTGAGAGGATCCCATGACATTCAAGATCGAACCGTCAACACCCGAGAGCCAGACGCGCTCCTGTCCCATGTGCGGCACGTGGATATGCACTGAATGCGGCGCCCGCCGCCCCTACGCCAACAGATTCTCAGAACGGGTCCAGAGCTGCGCGAAGTGTCAAAGCCTGAACGGCCAGATGGTACCCAGCCGCCACCGCGAAGGGCGTGCTCAAGATGACGCCGCTGCGTACCTGGAGCAGGTCGCTACCGGCCGTGTGCCGCGGTATCCGCTCTTGGATTGAGAATCGCGATAGTCGGTGACAGGCAACCGCATCCGTCTGGATGCGCGATCAGCAGCAGCCTCGTTCGACCAGCAGGACAAGAAGAACGCTTGGCCTCCGGGCACGGCAACAGTTCGCTATTCGTTGACCGGGATGTGCAGATCCGTACACGGAGCGGGGGCGACGGAGTGCCTACTTGGCGCTCAAGGTAAGAAGGTGCTCACGTCGAACTCGTCGGGGTAATAGTGGACAAATCGCCACTCGCCGCCGTCATCTTCGAACTTCGGCAACGAGAGTTTTCAATTGCATTCTCGCGACCCAGTCAGCGCTGGTGGAGTGATTCCAATCGCGCGTCCAGAGGCATTTCCGCATCGGCCTTGAGCATGTCGGAGACCTTCGGTAGCCTGCGGAGAGTTGCTCATTTTCGGTTGGTGCTACTGGCCGGAGCAAGCTTGCTGTGTTGCAGTAGCGCTTCGCAATCGAATGAGGAGAAGACATGAAGTTTGACAAGCGATTTTTCGCCGCAGGAGTTGTCTCAGTAGCACTGGTGGCGGGCGGAGCAATGGCGGCGAATGCCGGGACAACGCTCATCGGCTTTAACACAGTCGCACCCCAGTTCGGCGGTGCTGGCTATTCGGGCCTTCAAACAAAGGCCATCTCCAGTCACCCCGGTCTACTTACGCAGGTTACCGTCGGCGGGGGTTACAGCATTCATGCCAAGCAGTGCGTTGGTGCGAACACGAGCTGTGGCACAACTGTCGCAGTGGGAAGCGGTGCGAACTTGCCGAACAACATCTCGGCCGGAACTCCGAGTGTCGTTGCGCAGATGTGGGTTCCGAACTTCAACCTTGTGAATGTGCAGGTGACCGGATACTTCGCCAGCAATTGAAAACAATATGAAGTCGACTCAATTGCATGACCTTTGTGCCTGCCAATGAGTGACGCCACATATACGCCGGCGTCGCGGCCAAGCAGCAGCGTGAGCGGCACTCATCGTCGATGGAATTTTCGGCAGTCGTTGATTCCTATCGCGGTCGCCGTCATTGCCGTTGGTGCCCCTGTCGTCTGGGGGACTGTTCAGGTGCAGCAGTTTGCGATGTCGAGCCAGCTCAATGTTTTCATCCTGTATATGGGCTCTCCGCTTGTGCTTGTGATTCCGTTCTTGGCAGCCTGGGCCGGCAACGCGCGACTGCATGCCGAGTTGGGCCATCGTCACGTAGCCAACCTGCGGTCGCGATTATCGGTCGTAGCGTTTCTGCGTGCGCGCCTTGTGAGCAGCTTTCTCTTGCCGTGTGTGATTTTCGGCGCATCGGTTCTGGTTGTCTACGCAATCGCTTTTCTGATCTGGCCGCTGCTGGGTGATCCGTTCATCGACCCCTCCATCAACCTTCTCTCTAGTGGCCAGGATGTGGCCGACTACGAGCAGTCGCTGACGGCGTTCACCCAGTTGATGGCGTTCGGCTCCCCGGTGTTCGGGGCAGTCTCCGCGCTGTGGTTTGGGTTCGCTGCCGGCATCTATGGGGCGTTCGCCGCCGCGGCGCTGGTCTTGCTGCAGAACCGGATGCTCGCGATGCTGCTGCCGCTGGGCATGTACATGATTCAGACGATCGCGGCCGCGATCCTGGTGGGTCCGTACGCGGGTCTGCTGTATTCGCTCGCACCGTTCGGGCTGCAGCAGGCTCCGATTCCTACGACTGCTGCGCCGACCGTGCTCTTGGCGCTCGGGGTTGCAGCGGTGTGGGTGTGGATCTTCCGCCACCCGCGAGATTTGTTGTCGCTTCGCTGATGATCTCGCCCATGCGCATCCGATTCATTTCCCTCCTCCTGGTTGTGGTGCTCGTCGCGGTCGGCTACGCCCTCACCAGCCGGGGTGCTGCCGAGGGCATCTCAGGCGCGGAACTCATCACGGCACTGAGCTCGAACGAGCGGTTCCAGACGTTTGTGGCGCTGCCGGTCTGGCTGATCGCGGCGTCGATCATGATCAACCGGGCGCTGATGCCGCAGCGTCTTGTCCGGTGGGGAGCCCGCAGATCACTGGCCTTTGATCCGTTTTGGCCGCTGCTAGTTCGGTTTGTTCTCGTTGCGGCTGTGGTCTCTGTGGTGTGGCTCGGCATTGCTCTGGCAACGATGCCGACCGGGAGTGATCACGTGCTCGTCGCCATGACCGCCGTCGGTGTTCTTGCCGGCGCGGCGGCGCTGTTGGCGATCGGATTCGCGACCCTGTATTGGCTGCTGCTGACGGTGCGGCTTGTTTTCAGGTCACGGCAGGTGACCCTCGTGGTCGCCATGCTCATCTGGGTCTTCTCGGTAATGCCCAACATTGGCGTGTTTCTCGTGCCGCACCCGCTGAACCTCGCCCAGTACGTCGCAGCCGAATACGTCCGGTCGCGGCCAAGTCTCTTCGTGACCTTGCTCATTGCTGCCGTGCTCGCCCTCGTGCTGTGTTCCGCGGTCGCCCGGTGGAGGGACGCCGGTGCGCACCAACCACACCCCGACAGACGTGCGACCGCACTGTGGATTGCACTCTTCGTCGGCGCCGTCGGTGCTGTCGCCCTCAACCACACTGACCCTGCAGCCGCTCCAGCACTATCGACCGTATTCGTCGGTGTCAGTAGATCGGTGGTCGAGTACCTCATAGGAATGACGGTCATCCTCTCGCTCAGCCTTGCCGCCACGGCACGCTTCGCGACCGACTGGACACAGAGGGGGGCACTAGTGCGCATCAGATCCCGCACCACTACCCGCTGGGTCACAGCAACCCTTGCTGGCGAGCTCGGTTGGGTGGCCCACGCAGTGCTCATCGTCGCGGCCGCTATCGTTTGTTTCCGATTCGCGGCGCTTGGCGGTGACACCCTCGCTTCGGCGAGCGAGATTGCCGCCGAGGCCGCCCTGCTCGGCCGGCTCCTAGTCTCGGTCGCCCTCGTCGTCATCCTGCTCATCCTGGGTATTGTCGTCTTCGGCTCGGAAGCGGCCCCCGCCGCCATCGGCTGCACCATCCTCGTACTGGGACTCTTTCCGCCGCTATGGTCACCATGGAATCCACTGCTCGCCTGGTCTGGGCAGTGGGCGGGGGAGGCTGCCACGATTGCCTCGACCGTTCTCGTCCTCGCGGCCGCCTTCTGCTTCGGCACCCTCGTCCTTGTCCTCAAGCTCGCCCACGAATCGGAGGTTCGCCGTGTCCATCATTGACGTCCGCAACGCATCCAAATCATTCAAGGGACAAACCGTGCTGGCGGATGTTTCGCTGACGATCGAGCGCGGGCGCAGCTACGGTCTCTGCGGGCCCAACGGCTCAGGGAAATCTGTGCTGCTGCAGATGCTGTGCGGACTGATCGCCCCCGATACGGGCAGCGTGTCGATCGACTCGTCGCTACTCTCCGCCGATCGAACCTTTCCGGATCGGTTCGGCATTTCCATCAATGGCCCCGCCTACCTTGCCGGACTCTCGGCGATCGACAACTTGCTCGACCTGGCCGCCATCCGAAAGCGCGACACACGCGCCGACTGTGAAGCCGTGCTGGACGATGTCGGGCTCGACCCGCGCTCACGTCAACGTGTTCGCACCTTCTCGCTCGGCATGAAACAGAAGCTCGCTCTTGCTCAGGCCTTCATCGAAAGTCCGGAGGTACTCCTGCTCGATGAACCCTTCAACGCCCTCGACGAAGAATCAGTCCAGAACATCACCACGCTGCTGCGCGCCAAATCCGAATCAGGAACCACCATCGTCATGACCAGCCACCACCGCAGCGAGATCGACGCGATTTGCGACTCGATCATCACCATCAACGGAGGAAAAATCAGGGCAGACACCGTGGCCTGACTGCCGGACTCATAGCCCACCACCGCCTGGTGTTCGCTGGATTGTCAAGCATTTTCGGGTACCCGGGAGGGTGGCCCCTGAGCCAGAAGGAGATGACGACCATGACTGACAAGCTCAGCGCCGACAACCCTGGCGCAGGCCCCGGCCCAAAGTCGCCGCGATATAGCCGGCGCCTCGTGGCCATCCTCGCTGCGGGTGCTCTGGTGCTCGCCGGCGGCATCACTGCTGTCTCTGTCGGCGTGGCCAGGGCCACTGCAGAAGAGGCCGCTCGTCAGTGCGCCACAGCTCTCAAGGACAGCGCCGCGGCTACTAAGAGTGCCGGCGTCTCTGTCGCCAGCTCAGACCAAGCGCTCGTGGCAGTCACGAGCATCGCCCTTCCCGGCGACGAAGGTTGGGAGAGCACCGCCTACGCGGAGCGCCCCGGTGTCGAAGCCGTGGATGCTGTCGCTGCAGTAGACGCCGTCGAGGCTGTTCCTGCCGCATCGGGCCGAGGCCAATAGTGCCAACCGCGAGCCATAGGGCAACGTCAGCGTCGGTGCCCCGATACCGCGCGAAGTACCCCACTCGCCCCAGGCAATTGGCCACCATAAACCAGAGAACAGTGGTTGCAATAGCGATGAGCGACCTCGCCCACCATCGCCCGAGCACAGGCACTAGCCCGGACGCGGGCAGAACTACCTTCTTCGGCGCGCTCACGTGATAGAGGTTGCCGTTCTTGCCGCTAAGAGCAGCCCAGACCTGCAGCGTCGATCCACCCGTGGCTTCAGCGGAAGAATCGCCATAGCCAGTGACAGACACCCGCATCCGTCTGGATGAGCCTACAGGATTTGATTGACATATATAGTCCGACAAGGGACTATATATGTATGTCCTTGTCCGCTTCGCAGGCCGCCAAAAAGCTGGGCGTCAGCTCCCGGCAGGTGCGGCGCGCGGCCGCTAGTGGGCGCATTGTTGCCGCAAAGGTTGGCGCGGCGCACGCGTTCTCGCAGCGACAGCTGCAGGCACTCGAGCGAACATCGCACCGCGGCCGCGACTGGTCGAGCACAACGCAAGAGGCTGCCCTTGATCTCCTTGCGACAGGGGCGACCACGATGCTCACCAGCACCGAGCGAAGCCGGCTCAAGCAGCGCATCCGTAGCGCTGAGGTCGGAGTGCTTGCCGGTCAGATCCTCCGTGGTCGTGTGACGTTAAGGCGTGCCGTAAGCGACGAGATCAAGAAGACCTTCCGTTCAACGTTGGACGCTGAGCGTGGCCTCTCCTCAGGAGGGGGCCTTGGTGTTCTGATTGCGGAAGATGCTACGCGCGCAGCCAGGCGAGCGCGTCTCGGCCTCGACGATTCGGGCGATATCGCCGTCGTTGAAGGTGCCGAGATGCACCGCAAAGTGCTCGAGGCCATGGCGCTGTTTGCGTACGGCGATGCACGGGAGTGCTCGGCGGCCGCCGAATGGCTATCAGCCGCACAGAGAGCCGTATGAGCGCCCGTCCGCTGGTCAGCGTCGACGCTCGATCTGGCGCATGGGAAGAGTCGCCGTGGCCCTCTGCCTTCGAGCTCGCTCGCGTGCTCCCGCAAAACTCGTGGACACTCGTCGGCGGTCTGATGGTGAAGCTGCACGCTGAACTAGCCGGGTTGCCGTCGCCGCGCGCGACAGTGGATGTGGACTCGGCCCTCCACCTTGAGACCCAGGCGATCACATTCGCCGAGGCGGCTGCGCTATTGGCCGCAGCCGGCTACGTCCTGGATGACAGCACCAAACATGCATACCGCTTCGATCGAGGTGCCGACCGGGTCGACGTCATGTGCTCGGACCGACAGTCGATCTGGCGACGACACCGCTGCCAGGGCCGACCTCTGTTCGGGATATCTGGCGGCACCCGCGCACTCCAGCAGACCATCAACGTCGACGTCGAGACTGCAGCGGACACCGTCAGACTCGTGGTCCCCACGCTCCGTGGCGCCCTCGTGCTCAAGGGAGGACGGCTCGGCCAGCACCGTTCTGTCGTGAGAGCAGCGTGACTTGCCATGGTGCAAGTTCGTAGTGAAGCCCGATTGTGCTCCCTGTGGCAAAGAATCCCTGACTCTCGGTGCTCGAAGGCTCGGGGGAGGTGCTTCGTCTTCTGGAACGAGGAAAGCGTCGGACGGAGTCATCTCGCAGCGCCTCAACTCCCACCTGAGGCAGTTCCTTTGGGCCGTTGAGCGGGGTAGACCTCACCTGATGATCGGTGCGCAAAATGTCAGTGCGCGAATGAACAAGGCTTGAGTGGATAGTCCCAATTTAGTCATATTCGCGCGTGTCGCTAACAGCAGCCGCGTTGAACCAGGACAACGAAAAACACCGGCCATGGCAGAACCGCAATCGCTATCGCGGCTACAGCGGTAACGGTTCTGAGCTTCCGTATGTGACGGTGTGCCAACACCGCTGCAATTACGCCCAGGGTGAGGGGGTACCAGATGTACGGCGCCCAAACTTCAGGTGGGGGTTGCTGCGGGTCGAAGGAAACTATTATTACGAAGTTGGCAAAGCTGAAGACACCCGGGAGCGCGAACGCCCACCCCGGCAGCAGATAGCCATACCGTTCCGTGCGGATAAGCGACAGCGCAGCATACGTTCCGAGCCCGATCACACCAGCGGTGAGCCAGCCGATGGCGTCAAGTTGTGTGCCATGGTTCCTTGCGAAATGCCCCACCCCGCCTAAGTAGCTCGCTGCCATAAACCAGACGACGGTTACGGCTACGACGATGAGAGCTCTCGCCCACCAATGCCCGGCGAGTGCTGATAGCAGTGTCTTGTTCACGCTTCTCCTTTGATAACGAACATTTCTCCGGAAGTTATGCACTGCGGCTGGGCCGAAGCAATCGAAAGAGAGATTCTGCATCAAATGATGATTCCTTCGATGTAGCGCGCGGGTGGTTTGGGGCTAGGGGGTAGATCCCTGCCTAGACTCCAGTTGCGTTTGTTTTTGTCTCAATGGAACTGGAACATGGAGTGAGTGTGATGCGTCAGGCTCGACTGCGTAACTTTGGGATCGTGTTAGCGGCAGCCGCGATGGCGTTGGCGATGGTTGGCTGCGCTCCCGCGGAAGAGGTCCCGGTAGTTCCGGAGCTGACTTCCGGCGAAGAGTCGGCCTTGACAACTGCCGCACTCGATGAGCATTGGGCAGCGATACTTGCCGAGTTTCCGAATGCGGTTCGACCCGTCGTGGACAAGATTCGATTTGTGACTCTAGATGAGTGGCCCACCGTCAGCGCAAAATGCCGCACCGACGAGGGATTCCCAGCGTCGGGTGAGGGCGGCGGGGTAAGCCAGCACGTCCCTGAGGGTCAGGAAGAGGCCACAGAAATCGCAACCTATCGCTGTGCTGCGAAGTATCCGGTTGATCCTCGGTTTACGGTAGCGCTCAATGACTCGCAGATGAGTTTCCTCTACAAGTACTTCTTGGACACGCTTACGCCTTGTTTGGAAGACGAAGGCTATGAGATCGCTCAAGCGCCCAGCTTCCAGAGTTTTTCGAGTAGTTTTGGGACCGCCGACGGATGGACCCCCTATTCCGATGTGATGTCCACCGTGGAAGATTGGGAAGAACTCAACGCAAAGTGTCCACAGGACCCGGAGCGGCTTTATGGATAGCTAGGCGATATTCATAGGCCGGAGAGCCAACTAGATTCACTGGTCATGCATTGCCCCAGTTCGAGGAACTGGCTTGAGAGGAGGGGCAAGTGCGCAAGCGGGTGCAATTGCTTTGGGTGGGCGTTTCGGCAGCTCTAGCTGGCGCTCTATTGGGTTGGGCAGGAAGCGTTGTCTTCCGAGCTCCCGTAGACATCTTGGAGTCCGAGCAGCACACCCTTGTCGAGGTAGTTACAGGTGAAGTTGGTGCGAGTATTGCGCTCAACACCAAGGTTGAGTGGCCGTCGACGACGGTTGGCTCCAATCTCGCGGTGGGATGACAACCGAACCTACGGTCGGGCTAGTGGTCCCGGCCGCGGCACTGCTTACGAAGGCCGACGGAACGATCGCAGTTATTGACGATGACGGTCGGAAACATGAGGTGACTGTAGTCGCGAGTGCGAGAGGCCTCTCGGTCATCGAGGGTGTGAGCGAGGGTGCAAAAGTTCGGGTGCCTGTGAGCGCCGGCAGATCGTGATCGAGGCCCGAGATATCTCCTTTGGATACGGAAATTCAACTCGCATATTGGAGGGCTGGTCTGCAACATTTTCGGCAGGCGAGGTTGTCGCGGTCACGGGTCCGTCTGGCCGAGGAAAATCAACATTGCTGTACATTCTTGGATTGATGCTTCGCCCTGATGGCGGAGAAGTGCGAGTAGATGGAAGACACGTTTCGGCTCTCAACGATCGAACTCGGGCGGGACTGCGGTCCAGCTTGTTCGGCTTTGTGTTTCAAGATGCTGCACTTGATCCGACCCGCACAGTGCTGGACAACGTAATTGAGCCGGCACTGTATCGCGGCGATTCGCGACGGGATTCTCAAGAGCGAGCCAAGGAACTCATGAGCAGATTCGGAGTTGAGTTTAGGGCGGATGCAAGACCGGGGCAGGTATCAGGTGGACAAGCGCAACGCATTGCGCTCTGTCGAGCGCTCATAAATGATCCTCCAATTCTCCTCGCAGATGAGCCGACCGGGAACCTCGACCCCATCTCGTCAGCTCTGGTGGTTGACGCGTTCCAGGATAAAGCGCGTTCCGGCGCCGCCGTCATCGTTGTTACGCATGATCCGGAACTGGTTTCGCGATGCGATCGTCGGATAGATCTTTGAGCATCCGGCGCCGTTTGGGAGCAATCGGGAGAGAGTCGATCGCCTCTGCAATGGCCCAGCCGGTCGCTTCAATGATTACCATAATCATGGTTGCGGGAATGTGCGCGGTCGTGTTGCTAACTTCGGGCAGGACCGCCGGCGCGGAGCAGTCTGTCCTTAGCTCAGTCGACTCTGCTGGCACTAGGTCGATCATCGTAAGGGCGGAACCTTCCTCAGGCCTGACAACATCAGTCCTTGACCGGTTAGCTCACGTGGACGGGATTGATTGGAGTGGGGGATTTAGTCCCCCAATTGATGTCCAGAATGCTCTAGTTGCAGATGGCGCCAATGTCCCCTTGAGGTTGGCGTGGGGCGACGGCCTGCCAGGTGGGATGCCACCGCCGGAGAACGTCGAACCTTCCGCCTGGGCGAGTATCGATGCTCTCGAACTACTCGGAATGACTGACGGCGTTGGAAACGTCACAACGCTCCTGGGTAGAGATTTTGACCTGGCGGGCGAAGTCCAAACGCCGGGCTACCTCGCGTTCCTCGAACCCGTCATCGTTGTGCCGTCTCAATTCGATCGATCGGAGCCCGCTCCAGTCGCGGTGTTGGTCGTTGTCGCAGCGCGGCCCGATCTCATCGCCCCTGTTTCGCAGGCGGTGCAATCTGTGCTGGGCGTCAGCGATCCGTCTACGATCACAATCTCGACGAGTGAGGATCTGGCAGATCTTCGAGCAATAATTGAGCAGCAGCTGGGCAGTTTCGGGCGAGAGCTGGTCGTTGCTGTCTTTGCGTTGACCGGGGTTCTAGTAGCGGCGATTCTCTACGGCCTCGTGATGCTTAGACGAAAAGACTTCGGGCGTAGACGCGCGTTAGGCGCTTCGCAGTCGTTCATTGTCATGTTGCTCCTTATCCAGGTGGCAGCTCTCGCTGCTGTAGGCGCGTTCTTTGGCAGCGCCGGTGCATTAACCGGTCTGCTCTTATCCGGCGATCCGCTTCCGGGAGTCGACTACTTTATCGCCGTTGGGGTGTTTGCGGTCGCGGTCGGGGTGCTTGCCGCTGTAGTTCCAGCCTGGGTAGCGGCCACTCGGGATCCGCTTAAAGAACTGCGAGTTCCGTAGTCGGAGGATCGTGTTCCAGCGCTCATGACGGGTGTGGTCGCCTCCATCAGTTTCGCCCACAGTTCTATACTCGCTCAGCAGGCATCGCGCACGCACAGTTCGAGACTATCGATCCGTTCTGTGACGGCGATAGGTAAAAGCGCCGAGTGCGGCTAATCGATCATGTTTCGGACCATCGCAATGCGCCATTGGCGGGCGCGACCGAGTCATCGACGCCAGGATTTTCACCGAGATCAGCACTGGCAACCGCAACCTCGTCTGGCAGACGTCCAAGATCCTCGAAGCCCTTGACACCCTTCAGTGCGCGAGCTTCGCGCTATCCTAGCTGAGCGCCTTAACCAAGCACCTAGCGCACTAGTCGCTGAGCAAGCTCGTCAGCTATCGACGAGACCCCAAGAAAGACGCCTCATCTGGCATGCTTCTGAGGTTCGCATTCGTTTGTAAGTTCGGCTGTGAGTTGCCTACGCCAGCAGGCTTCACCCGGGCCAACCCAAAGACTACTCTTGTGATTACGAGGAGTTTTATGGTTGCTTTTAGGTGGATAGACAATAGACATTTCAGTACCTCACGCGTAGGCTAGATCTAATCGCCAAATCGAAACGAGGCCCCAAATGGCCACTAAGACGGTGAATAGCACCGGTAACAAAACCCAAAGAGCAAGCGCCTACCACCGAACGATTCAGCTCGATGTGCGCGAGATCACGCGCCGCTTGAATGCGGCGCTCGGCGGCACTCTCGTCGCTACTCTGGCCGGGTCGAAGGACACCAAGATCTCCCACAAGTGGGCGAAGGAAGGCGGTTCCGCACCGCGCGCCGAGGCGGTCCGCAGGCTTACGTTCGCTTACGAGCAATGGCAAAAGGTCGTCGAGGCCGAGGGTGAGCATGTTGCACGCCTCTGGTTCATCGGTGCCAACCCCTGGCTCGACTACGACACTCCCGTGAACGCGATCCGCGAGGGACGGTATAAGGAAGCCAGCAACGCCGCCCAGGCACTCGTCGACGACTCGTTCAGCGGCTGAGGCCGGGTAGCCAGTGGCAGACAACCGCATATGCAAGAAAACCGGGCTCGTCCTTACGGCGGGCCCGGTCTCTGCGTTTCGGATCGCGCGCGAATCACTCGGTCCTTTCGATCCTCCTGTTCGCGAAGGTGACGACGTCGGGGCCTGGAGTCGCTACGACACTCTCGGACGCACAATCTACGCCAGTTCCGACAAGCTCACTGCTTACATGGAGGTCCTTGCCTACTACCGCACGGTCGCGATGGAGCAGAAGCGAGCGCTTCAGCCCGCGGCCGACGCTATCGGTATGCCGCTCGACGACTACTGGAATCAGATCGTCGAAGAGTGGAATGCCCTGGGTACGATGAGGGCCAGCTGGTTGCCCACCGCGTTCCGAGAGGGCCGCGAACTCTACACGATCAGCTTTCCCGAGGGTTGGTGGGTCGACATCACGAAGATGGAGACGATCGCCGCCCTCAACAAGCTGGCCGAAGAAATCGACGGGTTGCCCGAGGAACTCACGCTCGGTCACCTCACCGGAAACGACCGTGAGATCACGACGGCAATCGCGACACTACTGCGCACGAAGATCGAGCTCGACGACGGCACAGTCCCACTCGGGATCGAATTCGGCACCAAGCACGGACAGCCAGCCGGCGGGGGCGGCACCTGCTGGGCCTACTGGATGCGCCAACTCGACGTCGGCTTCGATGAGCCCGCCGTCCGCACGAACTCAGAATCAATCGAACTCGACGACTCCGCATACAAATCGGCTCTCGCGTACTGCAAGATCACGTCGCGCTAACCCGAGACCACGGACTAACCCGGCACCATCGCCGTTGAGCGCGCCAGGGCTCGTCGTACGTCACGTCGCCGGAGCTGGCGCTGAGCGCATCCGTAGAACCCACTCCGCGCTGTGAACGCGGCCCCAACTGGGGTCGCGAACCCAGTGAAACGAGAGGGCCGCCGAATAACGTGTCGCCGCCGTTGTCCAAACAACGTGTCGCTCCGCGCCGATCCAGGCGGGCAGGCAGTCGCGGAGGCCAGTCAGCGCCTCATCTGACGGCCCCGTCGACAAGTTACGTGGGCCGGCGACACTTTATTTGGCCAGCCACACGCGCTCTCGACCCCCTTTTTTAACTCAGCTGCATGTCACTTCAAGGGGTGGGTATTTTGGCGACGATAATGACAGTTATCATGACTATCGGGCGGAAGCCTCCTTTCGTGCCTTGACTATCGAATGCACTCGCATCCCCTCAAGCAGCGCCCGAACGGGTTTCCAGTAGCTCAGCTGACGTGCCGACCCCAGAATTCATCCTCCGCCCAGTCATCGGGGATGCCCATACTCGCGAGGTTCATAGGTGGGCGTGTGCTCACGAGGTCATGAAGACGTTGCGCCCAGGTGCTGCGGGGAGACACCACGTCGAGCACCGCTTGAAGGGACACCAACACTGGGTAGAGGCGTTTTTCCGAACGCGCAGGGAGGGCATTGTCACTCTTCAGCCATGAGATCCCACTGGAGTTGGGGATAGCCGGGTACGCCGATTCCAACGTTCCACAGGCGACCATGGTGCGCGCAGATGTTCCGCACCCGCACATAGGTTCGCAACCAGGATGCGAGAACTGGCTCATTTAGGCCGAGGCGCGTAGCCACCGCGGTCCTGTCGGAGCGCTGCCGCAGGTTGTTGATCGCGCTGTTGAGCTGGCCGATGGTGAGGGCCTCCACCATGAGCCAGGAGGGCGGCAGCTCGGGCGTACCGTACGTCAGCAAATAGTGTTCGAGGGCGGACCGGTGAGTGACCGCACGATCGCCTACGCTAAGCATTTCATCCTCGGTCTCAAGTGACGGCCCAACGAGTTCAGGTGCGCTGAGGAGTCTGCTGTCAGACGTCGTCCGAACGATGTTCAGCAGGCCTGCGTGCTTGCCGGGGTGCTGGAAGTGAGAGGGCTTGACATACCAGTGTGGGTCCTCGTAAGTGGTCGACATATGGTCGGTCAATGCTGTGCGAACGGCGACCTCGACACGCTCTAACGCGTCCATCACGAGCAGCCGCAGTGCGCGGTCAAAGACGTAGATACTTAATACGTCGTCGAACGCAGCACCGTCGCGAACAGGTGACCTGGCTGTCCGTGTTGGAACGGGATTGTGTATGGCGAGAGCCGAAAGTAGCCAATGTGCCGCAGGTACCGTGCGGCCCGATCCGGATCAGGAACCGCAAGGCCGCGTTCGGAGAGTCGATTAACTAATGCGTCAAGACTTAAAGCGGGTTTGTCGTAGTGGAGAGTGCCGCGCGGCCGCAGCTCACGTGGAGGTCGGGGCATCGATCCTCCTCCTGGCCGGACAAAGAAAATCCCCCAAGTGCGCTTCTATGAGAGGCGTGGGGGATGTAGTGGTTTGAGGCTAACACAGAGAGCTGACGTGCGGCAGGTAAGGGCGTCCATCAACTCAAATATTACTTTGGCCCTGAGAAGGAGGAGCCTCCCTGTTATGGGAGCCGGATGCCGCGGTTCGTTGGCGCTGGCGAGGTCGTCGAGGTGGAACACCCGTACGCCGAGCCGTGTCAGCGTTGCGCGCACGTTCGCCTTGGCGAGACGTATCGTCGAGTTTGGATTGCCCCACGCGTCCAGGACCTCTGAGACCCCATACGCCGCGATGACACATTCGATCGCGGCGCATTTCGCTCCCGACAGTGTGGGGTCTAATGCCCTGATGGAAGATCAAGCGAACGTCCGCGGTCGTCGATAGATTTGACAGAAACTTCACGTTGACCCACAGGGCAGGAGTACCGCATGACTGAGACGCGAGATTCGCGACCGGCGCGACACGCTCGGCTATCCCGAGCTCTCAACGCATTCGTTCCGCAAGACCGTTGCGACGATCCTCGACAATGAGGGGCTGTCGGCCACGGAAATTGCCGACTACCTCGGGCATGAGAACCCCTCTATGACCCAGGACGTCTACATGAACACCATCAAGGGATCGAAGCGGGCTTCAGAAGTGATGGAGCAGCGACTCGAGGGCCTGATTTGAATAATGCTGGGTCTATGCGGAGTGGTCGACTGAAAACTCGCAGTTAAAAGAAGAAATCCCCGCAAGTAGAAGCCTTACGAGGATCTCAGTGGCTCCGACCGGCGTCGATCCGGTGACCTTTCGATTTTCAGTCGAACGCTCTACCAACTGAGCTACAGAGCCTCTTCACTAATGTGAAGAAGGCACGGAACACTGGCGAGAGTGAACCGTGCCTTGCGACCCTGACCGGACTTGAACCGGCGACCTCCGCCGTGACAGGGCGGCGCGCTAACCAACTGCGCTACAGGGCCTAGCTATGAAACTGTAATTGTCTGGTGACCCCAACGGGATTCGAACCCGTGCTGCCGCCGTGAAAGGGCGGTGTCCTAGGCCACTAAACGATGGGGCCGTGAAGAAAAACAACCTTCTTAGCTACCGACAGACAAGCATACGGATGTCGGGGCGTTTTGCCAAACCGGAGAAAGTGAACGGCATGTCGCCCGTGTTTTCGGGTTTTTCGAACCTGCGTTTTGCTGCAGGGTTTGCACACCGCGAAGGGCTAGTTTCGAGGGCAACACCGTGCTCGGGAGGGTCGATGACGTCGAGAAGCGCTAAGCGAAGCCGTGCGATGGCCGCAGCGATTCTGGCGGTCGGCTTGGTGCTGAGCGGTTCGCTCGCTGCCGCACCAGCCTGGGCAGCCGAGTACCCGAGCTGGGATGAGGTTCTCAACGCTCGCGACAATGAGTCGGCCACATCGGCGGAGGTCGGTCGCATCGAGGGTGTGATCGCGCAGCTTGCCGCCGATGTTGAGGCTACCGAGGCCGTTGCCATCGAAAAGGGTGACGCATACTTTGTCGCCCAGCAGAACTTTGACGTCGCCGCCTACAAGGCCGAGCAGTTGCAGGCCCAGGCGGATGCCGCCCAGGTGACCGCGGATGCATCCATGCGGCAGGCGGGCCAGCTCGCGGCGCGCACCCAGCGCGTGCGGTCATCCGATTTGACGGCCACGCTCTTGTTCAGCGGCGCTGGGACCGAGGATCTGCTCTCGCAACTGGGCATGGCGAGCAAGGTGAGCCAGCAGTCGACGGGTGTTTTTGCCAAGGCTCAGCAAGATCACAACACGGCTCAGGCGCTGACTGATCAGGCGGTCGTCGCCAAGGGCGCGCTGCAGGAGTTGGCCCAGGTCGCCGAAGACGCGATGGTCGTGGCGCAGGCGGCGGCGGATGCTGCGTCAACGGCGCTCACGGAGCAGACCGACAACATTGCCAGGCTGCAGGCTCAACTCGCGACGCTCAAGGAGAACCGCATCGCCACCGAGGCTGAGTACGTGGCGGGTATCAAGGCCATGTGGGGCGAGGGGGCGAGCCTCGGTGCGGGCGAGATTTCGGCGTCGGGGTGGGCTCGGCCATCCGGCGGGTACATTTCGAGCAGCTACGGGCCGAGGGTTCCGCCTAAGTCGGGGGCGAGCAGCATGCACGGCGGTGTGGATCTTGCTCCGGGCTGCGGGGCACCGATCTTTGCTGCGGCGGGCGGAAAGGTCGACTATGCCGGTTGGAACGGCGGCTACGGCTACTACGTTTCGGTAGATCACGGCGACGGAACCTCCACCGCTTACGGCCACATCGAATCCGGGGGCATCGCTGTTCGTCCCGGTCAGGGTGTTGGGCCCGGCCAGTTGATCGCCAAGGTTGGCACAACAGGAACCTCGACCGGATGCCACCTGCACTTCGAGGTGCGCAGGGGCGGCACGACGACGGATCCCGTGAGCTTTTTGCGCAATCAGGGCGTGAAAATCTGATCGCTCGCAGCATCACCGGGGCGCCAATCTCACGGCGGCCGCTCGCTGGCCGATAGTGCTCAATGGTGCACTTTCCTTGCCAAGAATGCGGGAGTTGCTAGTGTTACCTGTGTTAACAGTGTGACTGGGGAGTCTGCTGTCAATCGATCCAGGTTTGGGGAACAACATGAAGCACCACAACAGGGGTGATCGTCGTGGCCGCAAAGGCTTCGTCGCGACCCTGGCGATTCTTGGGGTGCTTCTCACGGCTGGTCTTGCATCCCAGTCGCCGGCAGAGCCCGCATATGCGGCCAACTATCCCAGCTGGCAAGACGTGCTCAATGCCCGCTCGAGCGAGTCGGCCAAGAGTGCCGAGATCAAGCGCCTCCAGGGCCTGATCGCACAGCTGGAATCCACGGTTGTTGCCGCAGAGGCAGAAGCCATGGCCAAGGGTGACGAGTTCATTGCCGCCCAGCAGGCCTACGATGAGGCTGCTTTCAAGCTCGGCACACTTCGTGAGCAGGTCGCTGTGGCCACCGCGGCGGCCGAGGAGTCGCTTCTCAAGGCCGGCCAGCTGGCCGCCCGCCTGCAGCGCTCGGGAACCAACGATCTCACGGCCACGCTGCTGTTCACAGAGTCGGATGATCTGCTCAGCCAGCTGGGCAGGGCAACCAAGGTCAATGAGCAATCCAGTGGTGTCTTCAACAAGGCCAAGCAAGACGAGAATGCAGCGCAGGCGCTGAGCGAAACTGCTGCCGTGCAAGAAGCCGCCCTCGCTGAGCTTGCGACTATTGCCGAGCAGGCCATGATTGAGGCGCAGAAGGCCTCGGATGCCGCCACGGCAGCGCTCGCAGAGCAGGCCGCCAACCAGACCCGGCTCCAGGCGCAGCTCGTGAGCCTCCAGGAGAACCGCCTCGCGACCGAGGCTGAGTTCCAAGTGGGCGATCGTATCCGCGTCGAGGCTGCCCGTGCGGCGGCTGCGGCTGCGGCTGCGGCCGCGGCTGAGGCGGCCAAGAACAACGGCGGCAGCGGAAACGCTGGCGGCGGAGCCCCCAGCTCCAGTGGATGGGTTCGCCCCTCCGGCGGAGGCATCTCGAGCCACTACGGCTGGCGCGTGCCACCGACCAGCGGTGCGAGCACGCTGCACGGCGGAGTGGACCTCGCCCCCGGTTGCAACTCGCCGATCTACGCAGCATCATCGGGAACGGTCGTTTTCGCCGGTCTCAGCGGCGGCTACGGCAACTACATCAAGATCAACCACCCCGATGGTTCGCAGACGGCCTATGCCCACATTGTCAACGGCGGCATCCTTGTGCACAACGGCCAGCAGGTTTCGGCTGGCCAGCAGATCGCCCGCGTCGGCACCACAGGAACGTCGACCGGATGCCACCTGCACTTCGAGGTGCGCGTCGGCGGTGCCACGCAAGACCCCGTTCCGTTCTTGCGGGCCCGCGGCGTGGCTATCTAGCGCCTCGGTCACAAAAACACAGGCTTCACACAAGAAGAAGGCCCCCTCCGCTCGGAGGGGGCCTTCTTCGTATGTCTGCTAAGCCTTAGTGGCCTTCGGCCGCCAGCTTGGCGATGCCGTCGACGATGATCTGCTCGGCCTCTGCGGCGTCGCCCCAGCCCTCGGTCTTGACCCACTTGCCGGGCTCGAGGTCCTTGTAGTGCTCGAAGAAGTGCTCGATCTCCTTGCGGGTGTACTCGGGGATGTCGTTCAGGTCCTGGATGTGGGCCCAGCGCGGGTCCTTCGCGGGAACGGCGATCACCTTGGCATCGCTGCCGCCGTCATCCGTCATGTTGAAGACGGCGACGGGGCGAACCGAAACGCCCACTCCGGGGAAGAGCGGGTAGTCGAGCAGCACGAGCACGTCGACGGGGTCACCGTCGAGGCCGAGTGTGTTCTCGAAGTACCCGTAGTCGGTGGGGTAGACGAAGGTTGTGTAGAGCACGCGGTCGAGGTAGACGCGACCAGTCTTGTGGTCCACCTCGTACTTGTTGCGGCTCCCCTTGGGAATCTCGATTACGGCGTCGTAGGCGGCCATTGCGGTTCAGCTCCTTGGGTTCGGCGTTTGCTGGAATAACGTTACTGGATGCCGTCACGCCGCCCCAGACTCACCCCTCCCATCGCTGACCTGCGCAGGGCGGTGCGGTCGTCGCTCGCGGGGCTGCCCGCAGATTCTCTCGTTCTGCTCGGTCTGAGCGGTGGGCCAGACTCGCTCGCGTTGGCCGCAGCGCTCGCGTTCGAGGCGCCTCGGGCCGGGGTTCGCGCTGGCGCTGTCGTCGTCGACCACGGTCTGCAGCCTGGTTCTGCGGATGTCGCGGCGCGCGCCGCTGCCCAGGCGTCAGCCCTCGGGCTGGCTCCCGTCAGCGTGGCGACGGTCTCGGTGGGGGGTGACGGCGGGCCTGAGGCGGCGGCCCGCGCGGCCCGCTATGCGGCGTTCGCCGACGCGCTCAAGCGGACGGATGCGGTCGCCATCGTGCTCGGGCACACTCTCGACGATCAGGCCGAGACGGTGCTGCTTGGCCTGGCCAGGGGCAGCGGTGCCGCAAGCCTGCGCGGTATGGCCCCTGAGTCACCGTTTCCCGTGGCAGGCGTAGAGGCATCCGTGCTCCGCCCGCTGCTGGGGGTTCGGCGAGAAGCGACGGTGCAGGCCTGCGTAGACGCTGGGCTTGAGCCGTGGTTTGACCCGCACAACGGCGATCCGTCGTTCACGCGAGTGCGGGTGCGGCAGGAGGTTTTGCCCGTGCTGGAGCGCGAGCTTGGGCCGGGCGTTGCCGAGGCGCTCGCCCGAACGGCGGAGCAGCTCGCGGAGGATTCCGAGGCGCTCGATCGATTTGTTCAGGAGACGATAGAAGATCTCGTGGAGCCGGCCGAGGCGGGGATCGCCCTGAGCGTTCGCGGTTTGGAGGCGAACCCGGCCGCTCTTCGACAGCGCATCATCCGCTATGTCGTCGAGTCTGAGTTTGGGGTTTCATTGAGCCGCGCTCACACCCTGGGTGTCGCTGCGCTCGTGACGGGGTGGACGGGGCAGGGGCCACTGCATCTGCCGGGTATTAGGGTTGAAAGAACAGGATCACTGATCGTGTTCACGGCCGTGTCGTAGGAAGAGAAGCAATGGAATCGAACGAAATCGCGGGCGACCTCTCCAAGGTGTTGCTCACGCAACAGGAGATTCACGACAAGATCGCCGAACTCAGCCGCCGCATTGAGGCCGACTACGAGGGCGAGAACCTGCTTCTCGTCGGAGTTCTCAAGGGTGCCGTCATGGTGATGGCCGACCTGGCGCGCGAGCTCAAGCTTCCGCTCAACATGGACTGGATGGCGGTGTCGTCCTACGGCTCTGGCACCAAGTCGTCTGGTGTCGTGCGAATTCTCAAGGACCTCGACTCCGACCTCACGGGTCGCAAGGTGCTCATCGTCGAGGACATTATCGACTCGGGCCTCACGCTGTCGTGGCTGCGCGCCAACCTCGAAAGCCGCGGAGCAGCATCCGTGGAGATCTGCGCGCTTTTGCGCAAACCGGATGCCGCCAAGGTTGAGGTCGACGTTCGTTACGTCGGCTTCGACATCCCCAATGAGTTCGTGGTCGGCTATGGCCTCGACTACGCCGAGAAGTACCGCAATCTGCGGGATGTCGGCGTGCTTGCGCCGCACGTTTACTCCTGATTCGCGGGCGCTCGGCTCGGCCGTTACGCCCCCAGCAAACATCGGGTAGCCGCTCAGGGGTCGCACGGTAGCCTTGCACCACTATGGATTTCAAGAAGTTGCTGCGCGGCCCTCTGGTCTACATCGCCGTTGGCCTCATTGTCGTCTCCGTCGGGTTTAGCCTTCTCGGGGGGTCGGGGTTCCGCGAGGTCAGTACTCAGCAGGGCCTTGAGTTTCTGGAGAAGAACCAGGTCGAATCTGCGACCATCATCGACGGCCAGCAGCGGGTCGATCTCGTGCTCAAGAAAGCTGACGGCGACCTGGGCAAGCAGGTGCAGTTCTACTACGCAGCACCGCGTGGCGAAGAGGTCGTCACCGCCATCAACGACTCGTCGGTCAAGACCTTCGATGACGAGGTCGACAACGGCAACTTCTGGACCTCGATTCTCGGGTTCATCATCCCGTTCCTCATCATCGGTCTGATCTTCTGGTTCTTGCTTTCGCGCATGCAGGGCGGCGGCGGCAAGGTCATGCAGTTCGGCAAGTCCCGGGCGACTCTCGTATCGAAAGAGACCCCCAAGGTCACCTTCGACGACGTAGCCGGCGCCGACGAAGCCATCGAAGAGCTGCACGAGATCAAGGAGTTCCTCACTGACCCCGCCAAGTTCCAGGCGGTCGGTGCTCGCATCCCCAAGGGCGTCTTGCTCTATGGCCCTCCCGGAACGGGTAAGACGCTTCTGGCCCGAGCCGTCGCAGGCGAGGCCAATGTGCCCTTCTACTCAATCTCGGGTTCTGACTTTGTCGAGATGTTCGTCGGTGTCGGCGCAAGCCGTGTTCGCGACCTCTTCAAGGAGGCTAAGGAGCATGCTCCCGCCATCATCTTCGTTGACGAGATCGACGCGGTGGGACGACACCGTGGCTCCGGAATGGGCGGCGGTCACGACGAACGCGAGCAGACCCTCAACCAGCTGCTGGTCGAGATGGACGGCTTCGACGTCAAGACCAATGTCATCCTGATCGCGGCAACCAACCGCCCCGACATCCTTGACCCCGCTCTTCTGCGCCCCGGTCGTTTCGACCGCCAGATCGGCGTCGACGCCCCAGACCTCGCCGGCCGAAAGAAAATTCTTGAGGTGCACTCCAAGGGCAAGCCCCTGACTCCGGATGTCGACCTGGAGGTCCTTGCCCGCAAGACCCCAGGCTTCACGGGTGCGGACCTGGCCAATGTGCTCAACGAGGCTGCGCTGCTCACGGCGCGCTCAAACGCGCAACTGATCGACAACCGCGCCCTCGACGAGGCCGTCGACCGCGTGATGGCTGGTCCGCAGCGCCGCACCCGTGTGATGCGGGACCAGGAGAAGCTCATCACGGCGTATCACGAAGGTGGGCACGCGCTGGTTGCTGCCGGGCTGAATAACACCGACCCCGTGACCAAGATCACGATTCTTCCCCGCGGTCGCGCACTGGGCTACACCATGGTCATGCCGCTTGAGGACCGTTATTCGGTGAGCCGCAACGAGCTGCTCGACCAACTCGCATACGCGATGGGCGGCCGCGTCGCCGAGGAGATCGTGTTCCACGACCCCACAACGGGCGCATCCAACGACATCGAGAAGGCGACCTCCACGGCGCGCAAGATGGTGACCGACTACGGCATGAGTGCCTCGATCGGGTCGGTCAAGCTCGGCTCCGGCAGCGGCGAAATGTTCCTGGGCCGCGACATGGGCAGCACGCGCGACTACTCCGAGAAGCTCTCGGAAGAGGTCGACAGCGAAGTGCGCCAGCTCATCGAGAATGCACACGACGAAGCGTGGGAAGTAATCAACCTCAACCGCGACGTTCTCGACCGCCTGGCATCCGAACTCCTCGAAAAGGAGACCCTCGATCACAACCAGATCGAGGAGATCTTCAAGGATGTCAAGAAGCTTCCTCCGCGCCCGCAGTGGCTCTCGAGCGAGCGCCGACCTGTCTCTGACCGCCCGCCGGTTCCGCTGCCAGACAAGAAGGCTCCGATCGACCCCGGAGTCGTCGACGGTGGAGTGGATTCCGATCCGGAGCCCGAGTCGAAGAAGCGCGCACCCCGCCAGGCACCGGGCATCGCAACAGCGTAAGGAATCGTCGTGGAGACCCGAAGCGAGATGACCGAGACGGGCCAGACGGCACAGCGCCCCGACGCACCGCGCATTGACGTGGCCCGCATCGAGGCGGCGGTTCTCGAACTGCTGAAAGCGATTGGCGAAGACCCCACCCGCTCGGGGCTTGAGCAAACCCCGCGACGGGTGGCACAGGCCTACAGCGAATTCTTCGCGGGGGTGGGCGTCGATGCTCGCGAGCATCTCGCCGACGGCATCGACCTCGAAGGCAACACGGGCGAACTCGTTATCGTGCGCGATATTCACTTTCGCTCCATGTGCGAGCACCACCTGCTGCCCTTCATTGGAGTGGCCCATCTGGCCTATCTACCGGGGGACCGCATCGTTGGCCTGGGCAATCTGGTGCGCGTCGTGGAGACCTTGTCGGCGCGCCCGCAACTCCAGGAACGACTCACCGACGAGATTGCGGATGCCCTCAACGACGGGCTCGAAGCCCGCGGCGTTGTGGTCGTCATGGATGCGAGCCACGGATGCGTCACCGCCCGTGGCAGCCAGCAAATCTCCAGTACCACCGTGACCGTCGCCAGCAGGGGGGAGCTCGCCGACAGTGTTCAGCGAGCTGCAGTGCTTGGGCTCATGGCACCGACCGCTCCCGACTTCATAGGAGGCAGAAATGGCTGAATTGCCGGTAATCATGGGCGTGCTGAACGTAACGCCTGATTCGTTCAGTGACGGTGGGGACTTCGCCCGCACCGAGACTGCTGTGGCGCACGCGATCGAGATGGTCAACGCCGGGGCAGACATCATCGATGTCGGCGGCGAAAGCACCAAGCCGGGCGCCGAGCGGGTCAGTGTCGAAGAGGAGCAGAGGCGCATCATGCCGGTCGTGCGGGAACTCGCCGACCGCGGCATCCGCCTCTCGATCGACACCATGAACGCCTCGACCGCTGCAATGACGGCCGAGCTGGGCGTCGAGATCATCAACGACGTTTCTGGCGGCAAAGCAGACCCTGCGATGGCGGAGACCGTCGCGGGTCTCGACGTGGATTTTGTCGCGATGCACTGGCGCGGCCCCAGCTCGGGAATGGACGGCGAGGCCAACTACACCGACGTTGTACGCGAGGTTCTCGGCGAGCTTGAACTGCGCATGGCGGAGCTCATCATCATGGGCGTTGACCCTGATCGCATCATCGTTGACCCCGGGCTCGGCTTTGCCAAGAAGCCGGAACACACGTGGCTTGTGCTCGCTAACCTGCGCCAGTTCACGCGCTTTGGCAACCGGGTTCTCGTGGGCACCTCCCGCAAGCGCTTTCTCTCCCCCCTGCTTGAGGACGGCACCAACGCGCATGAGCGCGACCGGGCCACGGCGGTGACGAGCGCCCTCGCTGCTGAGGCCGGAGCGTGGGGTGTTCGCGTGCACGACGTGACCTCGACCCGCATGATGCTCGAAACCTGGGGCGCGATCGATAGCGAGCGGCCCCCGCTGCCGCAGCGTGCCCGCACCTCGTTTCGGGAACCACGGTGACGCCGGGCGGCCCGCTCTCCGCCAGCCTGTCGAGCGACCACATCACGCTCACCGGCCTGCGGGCCAGGGCTCACCACGGGGTTTTTGAGCACGAGCGTCGCGACGGCCAAGAATTCGTGATCGACGTCACCGTGTGGCTCGACCTCAGTGTGTCGGCCTCCGGCGACGACCTGGGCAAGACCATCCACTATGGCGAGTTGGCGAATGAGGTCGTCGCCGCAGTGGAACGAGACCCTGTGGACCTCATCGAGACGGTCGCTCAGCGCATCGCCGACACGGTTCTTGCCCATGAGCCGGCCACAGCCGTGCGAGTGACGCTGCACAAGCCTTCGGCGCCCATCGAGGTTCCGTTCGGCGATGTCTCGGTCACGATAACCCGACTGCGGGCATGACCTTGGGGCACAACAGATCCGCGCCCGATGCTGCGGTTCGTGCGGTCATCGCCCTCGGCGGCAACCTTGGCGACCGAGAAGCGACTCTTCGCTCGGCCGTCGCCTCGGTCGCTGCGCTCGATGGCGTGTGGATGCTCGCGGCCTCCGGCCTCGTGGAGACTCCCGCCCTCAAGCTTGACGGGGTCGACTATGACGCGCCCTCGTATCTGAACGCCGTACTGATCGTCGAGACCACGCTCGATCCTCATGCGCTGCTCGATGCGCTGGCCGCGATCGAGTCGCAGCACCACCGCACAAGAGAGGTTCGGTGGGGCGATCGCACGCTGGACCTCGATCTGATTAGTGTCGATGATGTGATCCTCGATACTCCGCGGCTGACCCTGCCGCATCCGCGTGCCCATGAACGGGCGTTCGTGCTTGCACCGTGGCTCCAGGCGGATGCGCACGCCCGCCTTATCGGGCACGGAGCCGTCGCCGACCTGCTCCAGCAGCGCACCGACCGTGTATCGGTGTACCCCGCTGCACCTCTTCTGCCCGGCGCATCCCAGGGGGTGACGCCGTGAAGCGCACTCCCGCTGCTCTCGTAGTCCTCATCGTGGCAATCGGCGCCGGGGTGGGGCTGCTCACCCAGTACGCCCTCGCATCCGCAGGGCTGCCCGGGCTGGTTCCCCCCGTCAGTCTCGACCTGGTTCTGGTGGCAATGGGGGTGTTCGTTGTGGCGATGGCGGTGCCGATTCGCCGTGCCGTCAAGGGCAAGGTTCGCACCCATGTTGACCCGTTCTATGCGCTCAGGGTGCTCGTGCTCGCTAAAGCCTGCGCCATCTCCGGCGCGCTTCTCGCGGGAATCGGCATCGGCTTCGTCGTGTACCTGCTCACAAGGACGGTGCCCGCGCTAGGCTCGGTCGGGTACTCGGTCGGCATGACTGTGGGGGCCGTTCTGCTGCTTGTCGCAGGGCTTGTCGCCGAGGGGATGTGCCGGATTCCGCCGCCGAGCGACGAGGATACCGACGACGCGGCGAAAGCCATGAGCTGACAAGAACTAGGACGCTATGACCACCCACCTCGAGACGCACGAAATCGAATGGCGGAGGGTCTCCCCCCGGCTCGCTGTCGCCGAGATCATCAGCGGAACCATCTTTTGGCTCATCGTGATCGCTGCGGCGATCGGAATGTGGGCGCTCACCGATTGGTCGTGGGGCCTCTGGGTCGCGGGCGCTGCGGTGGTCTTTCTCATCCTGGGCACCATCTTCACCATCCGCCAGGTGCGGGCCTACGGGTACCAGCTGCGCGAGGACGACTTAGTGGTGCGCAGGGGCATTATGTTCTTGCGTCTCGTCTCTGTGCCCTACGGCCGCATGCAGCTCGTCGACATTAACCGCGGACCCCTCATTCGCGCCCTCGGGCTCAGCGAGCTCAAATTCGTCACGGCGGCAGCATCCTCCGCCGTGGTGATCCCTGGCCTTCCCGAGGCAGAGGCCGAGCAGTTGCGCGATCGCCTTGTGGAGCTTGCCGAGACCCGACGGGCGGGGCTGTGACCGACGAAACCGCTGGTGGCGCCGTGAGCGAATCGCTCGCAGCACCCGCCGTGGGTGCGGCCCGCCTCGCCGATGGTGAGTGGCATCGGCTCCACCCGGCGTCCCCGCTGCTCAAAGGCGGCATCGCGCTTATCGCCATTCTCGGTGTCATCATCTCGAACCTGCGCGAGCGGCTCGTTGGCTTCTTCGTTCCCGGCTTCACCGAGTCCGGCGACCCCGTCGACTATGTGCTCGACCACGGCTATGTCGGGTACATCCTGCTCGCCATCGCGGTTGTGCTCATCGTGCTCATCGTGGGGTTCTATTTCTCCTGGCGCATGCACACGTTCCGCATCACCGACGAAGTCGTCGAGGTGCGCTCCGGCATCGTCTTTCGCACCAACCGCAAGGCCAGGCTCGACCGCATTCAGGGCATCAACATTGTGCGGCCGTTCTTTGCTCGGCTCTTCGGCGCCGCGCGTCTCGAAATCAACCAGGCTGGGCAAGACGCCAATGTGCAACTGGCCTACCTGGGGTCGTCGGCGTCGGATGATCTGCGTCGCGAGATCCTGCGCCTCGCGTCGGGAACTCGCAAGGCCGAGGCCCAGAGGGTTGCGGAGGCCTCGGGCGGGTTCATCGACCAGCGGGTGAGCGAGCTGCTCGCCCCCGAGCTGAGCCCCGACGAGGCGCCGCCAGAGTCGGTTGTTCGCATCCATCTGGGCCGACTCATCGGCTCGATTCTGCTGTCGGGCATGACCGTTGCCCTCGTCCTCGGCATTGCGGCTTGCATCGTCCTCATCACCACAACGGGCGAGTGGAGCATCCTCTTCGGCATGATCCCCGCCATGCTCGGTCTTGGCGGCTACGTGGTGCAGAGGTTCGCGCGCAGCCTTCGTTACTCCATTGCGGGGACCCCGGACGGCGTTCGAGTCGGCTACGGCCTCCTCTCGACAACCAACGAGACCCTGCCGCCCGGGCGCATTCACTCCGTGCAGGTCAGTCAGCCGCTGCTGTGGCGGCCCGCCGGCTGGTGGGAGATCAAGGTCAACCGTGCAAGCCAGTCGTCGGCCAGCGGTGCGGCGGGGGAGGCAAACACCACGATCATGCCCATCGGCAACTCCGTCGACGTCATGAACGTGCTGCGCCTGCTGCTGCCCAACTTCACCGACGACGACGCCATCGCGCTGATCCAGGCCGGCCTGGTCGCCAGGGGCGCAGCATCCGATGGATATGTCACCTCACCCCGACGGGCCGCATGGCTGCGCTGGTTCTCGTGGCGGCGCAACGGCTTTGCCCAGCACCCCGACGGCTTCTTTCTGCGACGCGGAGCGGTATGGCGCGAACTCGCAATCGTTCCGGGGCCGCGCGTGCAGAGCGTTTCTCTTGAGCAGGGGCCGCTCGGCCGGGTCACGAGGCTCGCCAGTGTTCACCTGCACACCGTGGCTGGCCCGATCAGCGCTCGGCTCGGGGCCCTCGACGAGACGGTGGCCGCGCAGTTCTTTACGGATGCCGCCGGCGCGCTCGTCGCTGCGGCTGCCCGCGACCATTCCCACCGCTGGGCCCGGGAGGAAGAATCCGTATGAATAACTCGCAGAGAGCCGGGCGCCTTGGCGTCGGAATCATCGGGGCAGGCAAGGTCGGCCCCGTTCTGGGCGCCGCGCTCGCCGGGGCCGGGCACGCCATCGTCGGCATCTCTGCCCTCTCGCCCGAGAGTCGTGATCGCGCCGAGGTGATGCTTCCGGGCGCACCCATCCTCGACGTGCCCACGGTTGTGGAGCGCAGCGAACTCGTCATCCTGGCGGTGCCGGATTCCGAACTCGCCGATCTCGTCGCCGGCCTCGCGGCGACGGGGGCGTGGCAGCCGGGCCAGCTTGTCATGCACACGGCACCGGGGGTCGGCATCTCGGTGCTAACGCCCGCACTCCAGGCCGGGGCGATTCCGCTTGCCGTACATCCCGCCCTTGCCTTCACGGGCACGAGCGTTGATCTCATTCGCTTGCGCGAGGCCTTCTGCGCGGTCACCGCTCCGGCGCCCGTTCTGCCCATCGGGCAGGCGTTGGTCGTAGAGATGGGGGCAGAGCCTGTGGTGGTCGCCGAGGCAGACCGGGCAGCCTACGCAGAGGCGATTGCCACCGCAACCAGTTTTTCGACCGCGATTGTCTCGCAGGCGATGCGCCTGCTTGACGACATCGGCGTCGACTCCGCAGGGGCAGTGCTCGCTCCTCTCGTGCGGTCGGCTGTCGAGAACGCGCTCGCGCACCCCACCGACGACAGGGAGATCCACCCGTGACCACCGCTGACCGCCCCCTGGTCATCCACACCATTGCCGAGTTGCGGGAGTTTGTGCGCTCGAGGCGTGAGCGGGGGGCATCCGTTGCCCTCGTTCCCACGATGGGCGCCCTGCACAACGGCCACCTCTCGCTCGTGGAGCGGGCTGCAGGCCTTGCCGACACCGTTGTGGTGTCGATCTTTGTGAATCCTCTGCAGTTCGGCGTGGGCGAAGACCTCGAACGGTACCCGCGCGCGCTTGATGCCGATGTCGAGGCTCTCGGCGGTCACGGCGCCGCCGTCGTCTTCGCGCCAAGCGTCGACGAAATGTACCCGAATGGGCCGAGCCTCACCCGCGTTACCGCTGGCCCGGTCGGTTCGCTCTTCGAGGGCGCAACTCGACCAGGGCACTTCGATGGCATGCTCACGGTCGTCGCCAAGCTGTTTAACATCGTGCAGCCGGATGTCGCGGTGTTCGGTCAGAAAGACGCTCAGCAGGTGCGCCTGGTCAAGCAGATGGTGCTCGATCTGAACCTTCCGCTGCGCGTCGAGGTGGCTCCGACCGTGCGCGAAGACGATGGCCTTGCGCTCTCCAGCCGCAACCGCTTCCTCACTTCTGACGAGTCGACGGTCGCTCTCGTGCTTTCGAAGGCGCTGCAGGCCGCGGCCGACAGCGCACCGAAGGGGGCAGCGGCCGCCAGGGATGCTGCTCACGCCGTCTTTGCCAACGAGCCCGGCGCTGTGCTCGACTACTTCGAGATCGTGGGCGCCGACACCTTCCAGCCGGTCGCCGAGGGGTTTTCAGGCCCCGCCGTTGCGATCGTGGCGGCCAGCGTGGGGGCGACTCGGCTTATCGACAACCGGCCCATCGACCTGGGCTAGCTGCCGCCGAATGCGGCCACCGCGGTCGCAGCCTGCGGCTGCCGCGCTAGCTCGCGGCGAGCTTCTCACGGATGCTCTGCATGTCGAGATCGCGAATCGTGGCGATCAGTCGCCGCAGTTCTGTGCGGGAGGGCACCCCCGGCCGCGAGTAGACCATGATCCCCTCGCGGTAGATAGCGACGGTGGGCACGGAGCGGATGCCGAACGCCCCGGCCAGTTCCTGCTCCGCCTCAGTGTTGATCGTGCCGAAAAAGACGTCGGGTTCCCGATCGGACGCGGCCTCAAAAATGGGTGCGAACACGCGACACGGAGCGCACGAATTGTTCCAGAAGTCGAGCGCGACGATGTCGTTCTGTTCGATGACATCGCCAAAACTCGACGCGGTGAGGGGCACACTGGGCACCTGCCCACTCTATGCCTGGCGCCTTAGAGGGAGCCCCGCAGGAGGGCTGGCCCCGGCCACCTCAGGCCCCGCGTAAACTGGTGGTCTACCAAGGAGACGTTGCCCCGCATGACCGAATCTTCTGCCACGCAGACCAAGGCCACCGCCGAGCCCACCGAGGCGGAGCTGTCTGAGCAGACGCAGGTGCGTCTCGCCAAGCGGGAGCGTCTCATCGAGAGCGGCCACGAGGCTTACCCCGTTTCGCTGCCCATCACGACCACCATCCCTGCCGTGCGCGCGCAGTTCCCCGACCTTGAAGCGGATGCTCAGACGGGCGTCAAGGTCGGCGTCGCCGGCCGCATCGTGCACCTGCGCAACACCGGCAAGCTCTGCTTCGCGTCGCTGCAGGCGGGCGACGGCTCTCGAATCCAGGCCATGGTGTCGCTGGCATCCGTCGGCGAGGAGTCTCTCGCGCTGTGGAAGGAACTCGTCGACCTGGGCGACCACCTCTTCGTCTCGGGCGAGGTCATTTCGAGCCGCCGCGGCGAGCTGAGCATCATGGTCGAAGAGTGGAAGGTCGCCGCAAAGACCCTCCGCCCCCTGCCCAACATGCACACCGAGCTCAACGAGGAGACGCGGGTTCGTCAGCGCTACCTCGACCTGATCGTGCGTGAGCAGGCGCGCAACACCGTCGTGGCCCGTGCCACCGCCGTCTCATCGCTCCGCGCAACATTCGCCGGGCACGACTACCTCGAGGTCGAGACGCCCATGCTGCAGACGATGCACGGCGGAGCATCCGCTCGCCCGTTCGTCACGCACAGCAACGCATTCGACACCGAACTGTTCCTGCGCATCGCCCCCGAACTCTTTCTCAAGCGTGCCGTCGTCGGCGGTCTTGAGCGGGTCTTCGAGATCAACCGCAACTTTCGCAACGAGGGCGCCGACTCCACGCACAGCCCCGAGTTCGCGATGCTCGAGGCCTACCAGGCCTACGGCGACTACAACCAGATGGCCGACCTCACGCAGGAGCTCATCCAGAACGCCGCCCTCGCGGTAGCGGGAAGCCACGTCGTGACGTGGGCTGACGGCACCGAGTACGACCTGGGTGGGCAGTGGGATCGCGTGTCGATGTATGAGTCGCTCAGCGAAGCATCCGGCGTCGAGATCACGCCACAGACCTCCCTCGACGATCTGCTCGCGCACGCGGCTAAGGTCGGGGTCGAGGTGCCGCACCCCACACACGGCAAGCTCGTGGAGGAGCTGTGGGAGCACTACGTCAAAGTCGGCCTCACGCGTCCCACCTTTGTGATGGACTTCCCCGTCGACACCTCCCCTCTGGTGCGCGACCACCGCACCAAGGCTGGCGTAGTGGAGAAGTGGGACCTGTACATCCGCGGGTTCGAGCTGGCGACCGGATACTCCGAGCTGGTCGACCCCGTGATTCAGCGCGAGCGTTTCGTGGAGCAGGCGACCCTTGCCGGCCGTGGCGACGTCGAGGCAATGCGCATGGACGAGGATTTCCTGCGTGCCCTCGAGCACGGGATGCCGCCGTCGGGCGGAATGGGAATGGGCATCGACCGCCTGCTGATGGCCATCACGGGTCTCGGCATTCGCGAAACCATCCTGTTTCCGCTGGTGAAGTAGCGCTCATGGCCGTTCCCGGAGGAAAGAAGATACCACCGGCCCGAATCGGGTTGTTGGTTCTCGCGGGGGTCGTGGCGCTCTACTTTCTCGTGACCGTCGTCTCCGGTCTGTTCCGCTAGCAGGAGCGGCGGGGCCAGGCACTCAGGCTGGACGCGTAGACTTGCGGCGTGCTGGAAAACTTCTGGGCTAACGCCGTCTTCTCGGTCACCCCGACCATCCTGATCGGCCTCATCTTCTGGATGGTCATGCGATCGATCCTTCGTGCCGACCGCACGGAGCGCAAGGTTTATGCGCGGATCGAGGCGGAGGAGCGCGCCAAGCTCGGACAGCCGACCCCCGAGACCCCCGCGCCGTAACCGCCGGCACGCGAGCGCATTGCCGCATCGAGACCCGAGGAGTTGCCGTGCCTTCGATCCCCCGCCGTGCGCTGCACGCCACCGCGATTGTCGCCACCCTTCTGCTGACTCCCGTGCTCACCGCGTGTGGAACGCCCCTTGAGGGCATCGTCAGCGAAAGCGTCGAGAGCGCGGTCGAAGACGCGACGGGAACCAAGGTCGAGTCGGGTGGCGAGATTCCGGCAGACTTTCCCGCCGAGGTGCCACTGATCGACGGCGAGGTCACCTACGGCGGAAGCCTCGAGGTCAACGGAACCCAGAACTGGACCGTGACCATCACGACCACGGAACCGGTTGCGGATGCCTTCGCCAACATCCGAACGCAGCTCACCGACGCGGGCTTCATGCAGAGCGTGATCAACGAGACCGCCGACAGCGCGAATGGTGCCTTCACGGGGACCAACTACTCGCTCATTGTCACTGCCTCGGTTGCCGACTCGCAGACCAGCATCACCTACGTGGTGACCTCCGCCGTCGCCGGTTAACGCACGCCGCCGCGGCTCTAGTCACGCGCCCGCAGTCGCACCGTGGGCAGTTCGGGCGCCGGGAGCGGGCTGCCGTCATAGACCGTGCTGCCGAAGCGTCCGGCTGGGTTCTCACCGCCAACGGCCTCGCGCATCCACTGCTCGCGGTACGCGACCACCTCGTCGTGGGTGCGGCCGATAAAGTTCCACCACATCACGATGCTCTCGTCGAGTGGTTCGCCACCGATGAGAACGATCCGGGCGGATGTTGAGCCCGCCGCGATCACGAGAGTGTCAGAACCTGGTGCGCGATAGCCGATGTGGTCGACGGGCACAGCCTCGTCGTCGACGCTCACCTCGCCCGTGTCCACGAGCACGCCGTGCTCGAAGCGGGCATCGACGGGCAGGCTGATCTCGGTGTCCGCGGGCAGATCGATCTGCGCCCCGACGAGCGGGCTGAATGTTGTCGCGGTCGACTCGCGCCCGAGAAGGCTGCCGAGAAAGACGCTCACGGTGGCGTCCTGATGCTCGAAAGGGGTGGCGACATAGTTCTCGAAGAACGGCTCGACATGGCGAGACGAGTCCGGCAGCGCCGTCCACAGCTGAACGCCGTGCAGGGTTTTTGCCTGCGGGGTCGAAACCTCTGAGTGCTGGATGCCGCGGCCCGCGGTCATGAGGTTCAATTCACCCGGCACCACCATCGCGTGGGCGCCCGTCGAGTCGCGATGCTCGATCTCGCCCGTGAAGAGCCAGCTCACCGTCTGCAGCCCTGTGTGCGGATGCGGTGGCACGACCATTCCGCCCGATTCGGCCACAGCATCCGGCCCGTAATGATCGACGAAGCACCACGCCCCGATGAGCGAACGACCGCGCTGGGGCAGTGTGCGCCGCACCGTCATGGCGCGAGGGCCCCCGAGAGGGACATCGCGTGGCTCGATCAGCACGATGCCGCCGTCGCCGGCGGGCGCAGCGGCGCACACGCGCTCCTCTGGCTTCACGTCGAGGTTGCTCATGCAACGAGCCTAGGCCGGGGACGCCGTCGCCCGCAGGTCGGGGCGATGCGCGGCTCACCCGATGGGGCCCTATTCTTCGGTGGGTGTCGGGGTGGGCGTCGGTGTCGGGGTGGGTGTAGGCGTCGGGGTGGGTGTCGGGGTAGGAGTCGGGGTGGGTGTCGGCGTCGGCACCGGTTCGGGCGTTGGTGTCGGGGTCGGCGTGGGCGGCGGCACCGGGGCAGGTTCCTGAGTGGTTTCCGTCGGCGTGGGTGTGGGCGTGGGCGTCTCAGAGGGGGTTTCGCTCGGGCTCGGCGAGGTCGATGGCGCGTCGCTATTGCCCAAAACTTGCGGCAGGATGAGGGCAAGCGCGATCGCCAATACCGCGGCAACGACGATCCCAGCGATGATCCAGGGCCACGGCCTCTTCTTCTTCTCGTCGGTCTCCGCGGCTGCTGCGGCGCCCGCGCCAGCGGCCGAGGCGATCGGAACGTGGGATGCAAACGGGGCGGTCGCCTGGGCTGCCTCGGGGTCTGCTGCGCCCAGCATCACCGTTTCAGCATCCTGATCGAGGCGCTGCGTGGGGGCGTCGCCTTCGACCGGGATGGGCTTGGTGGGCAGGTCGTCTCCGCTGAACTCCTCGGTGGGCGGCTCGGCGCCGGGGCCAGCACCCGCGCCCTGAGCGTCTGCGCCGCTGGCGCCATCGCTGCCCTGTGGCTGGTCGTCGGGCGGGTTACCTTGGTGGTCTGACACGTCGAACTCCCCTCGTCTGGTCAGACCCTAATCCGCTCACCTTTGTGCCGTTAGGTCGTCCCGTCGATCGAGAGCAGCTGGCATCACGCCATAGCGGGAATGGGCCGGTATCGCTGGGCGACGGCCCCCGACTCAAACTCATGGCGATGCACAAGTTCGAGTGGGATGCTCTCGCGCAGTCCGGCAAGTAGTGTGGGCCCGCGCCCGGCAACTACCGGCTGCACAAGAAACTCGTATTCGTCGATGAGTCCCAGATCGGCCAGCGACGTGGGGAGGGTCACGCCGCCGACCGACAGGCCTTCGCCTGGCTCCTGCTTGAGTCTCTCAATCGCTGGACCTAGCTCGCCTCGCAGCAGCTCGGCGTTCCAATCAACCTCGCCGAGCGTGCTCGACACGACGTACTTTTTCGCGCTGTCGATGGCTTCGGCGAAGGGGATCTCCCACTCCTCCATCCAGTCGGGCCATTCGCCCGTCGCTGGTTTTCGCCACGCTGACTCCATCATTTCGTAGGTCACCCGGCCCAAGATCAGGGCATCGGCTCGCTCCATCTCAGCGGTCCAGTAGCGCATCGACTCCTCGTCTGGAGGGAGCCCAGCCTCGTGGTGGCAGCAGCTGTCGAGGGTGACGTTGATCGAATATCGAAGTGGTCTCATGGCGTTGCACTCCTTTTTGCGCGTCAGTCTAAGCACGCTTTAGTCGGAGCGCACCAACAGTTCGCCGACCGTGCAGTCGAGTGCATCGCAGATGGCCGTGAGGGTGGAGAAGCGGATGGCGCGCGCCCTGTCGTTCTTGAGCACCGACAGGTTAACGATGCTCATGCCAACAAGCTCACTCAGCCGTGTGAGGGTCATCCCTCGTTCTTCGAGAAGTTCGTCGAGTCGGCAATGGATGCCGGTCTCCTCTTCGTCGGCTGCCCGTGGCCCCATCAGACGAGTCCCTCGGTGTCGCGCTGCAGGCGCTGGCCCAGTTCGAAGGCACCCGCCACGACCGCGAGCGCGAGACCCCAGCCGAGCGGGGCCATATCGATGTCCACCATGAATAGAGGCAGCCCCGCCGCCTCGAGATCGAGACTTTCCACGATCTCCGCGTGCGCTAGGCCCGTAAGAAAGGGCGTTCCGAGCCCGGCGAGTATGACGAGCACCGCCGCGGCGCCGATGCCCCAGGTCGCCGAGTGCACGAAGGGTCGGCCTACGAAGACTCGCACGCACAGCCAGGCGACGACGGAGCAGATCCCGATCACGAGGAGCGAGCTCAGGATCGCCGCCGCCATGAGGTACCCGCGCGCCTCCGCGGGGAGCGACTCGACGGTGATGGAGACGTTCTCGTACTGGGCGGAGGTGATGAGGGTGGATGCCTCGGCGACGCGGTCAGCCGAAGCGTCCTGCACGGTCATCCCCGAGACAGTGGTGGCGGAGTTGCTCGCCAGGCCTACGAGCTGTCGCCTCACCAGGAAGACAGCCTCGGTCGCCGCAATCGCGAGCGCGCCACCCGTGATGAATCCGAGCACTACTTTCTCGGCCATCCTGCCCGGCGTCGGGGTGAGTACCTGTGTCATCATTTGCTCCACATCACATATCGAAAAGCTGCTCGGGGTGCTGCTGCCTGTCCCATCAGACGAGTCCATCCGTATCGCGCTGCATCCGCTCGCCCGCTCGAAAGGCGAGGGCCAGGGCGCCGAGGGTCATGGCAAAAAAGAACGGCATCCAATCCATCGTGAAGATGATGTTGTCGTAGCTGTAGTCGCTGAGGGTGCCGAACGTGCCGTTGACGCCCATCGTCGTGAGAATCGCTCCGAGGCCCCAGCCGACGACGATCGTGAAACTGGATGCCGTGACGAGTCGCGAGTTCGTGCGGCTGAACATCGTTCCGCTGAGCATGTTGCGGCACAGCAGGCAGATGAGCGTGGTCACGGCGAGAACGGTGAGAGCCCCGACGATCTCGGAGAGCACCAGTGAGACGACCGTGGTGGCGGCCAGATGGGATGCGGTGACGGTGGCGGTTTCGACCGCGACCGTCACGAGGCTTCCGCCCGGGCCGATGGGCAGGTCCGCGGTCGTCTCGGCAAAAGGAACGAGCACGGGAATGTCGACATTGGGCGCAATGCTGATGATGCGCAGCGTGGTCGTCACGATTGTGATGATCGCAACGACGATGCCGACTCCGATGGTCGCGTAGATGTCGGCGCGGTTGCTCAGGCTCATGGTGGGGCCGGGCACAGTGGTCTTCATGGGCACCTAACGTTTATCGATAACAACGACAATCGTTAACATAACGATTGTCGTTATGGAGCGCAACTGCAGCTGCAAGAAATCTGCGAAGCACCTGCGTGCGCACCGCCCGCTTAACGCCCAGGGCGAACACGGGAGCAAACGCGAGGGTCGCCTCGTTACTCTCTTTGTAACGGCATCCAACCTGCCCGATGCCAGAGGAGTTAGAGATGTTCGAGAGATTTACCGACCGCGCTCGTCGTGTTGTCGTTTTGGCGCAAGAAGAAGCCAAGATGCTCAACCACAACTACATCGGCACCGAGCACATTCTGCTCGGACTCATTCACGAGGGTGAAGGCGTAGCCGCCAAGGCCCTCGAGTCGCTAGGCATTTCGCTCGACTCCGTGCGCGAGCAGGTGCAAGACATCATCGGTCAGGGCCAGCAGCAGCCCACCGGCCACATTCCCTTCACCCCGCGCGCCAAGAAGGTTCTTGAGCTTTCGCTGCGCGAGGCCCTCCAGCTCGGCCACAACTACATCGGCACCGAGCACATCCTGCTCGGCCTCATCCGTGAGGGCGAGGGAGTCGCAGCGCAGGTGCTCGTCAAGCTCGGCGCAGACCTCAACAAGGTGCGCCAGCAGGTCATCCAGCTTCTCTCTGGCTACCAGGGCAAGGAGCAGGTGCAGGTCGGTGGCAACGACCAGGCCCAGGCTCAGGGTGGTTCGCAGATTCTCGACCAGTTCGGGCGCAACCTCACGCAGGCCGCGCGCGACGGCAAGCTCGACCCCGTAATCGGGCGCGAGAAGGAGATGGAGCGGGTCATGCAGATCCTCTCCCGTCGCTCCAAGAACAACCCCGTTCTCATTGGTGAGCCCGGGGTCGGCAAGACCGCCGTCGTCGAGGGTCTTGCCCAGGCGATCGTGCGCGGCGACGTGCCCGAGACCCTCAAGGACAAGCAGCTCTACACGCTCGACCTCGGCTCGCTCATCGCCGGAAGCCGCTACCGCGGTGACTTCGAAGAGCGCCTCAAGAAGGTCACCAAGGAGATCCGCACCCGCGGCGACATCATCACGTTCATCGACGAGATCCACACCCTTGTTGGTGCTGGAGCCGCCGAGGGCGCAATCGACGCCGCGAGCATCCTCAAGCCGCTTCTCGCCCGTGGCGAGCTGCAGACGATTGGTGCGACCACGCTCGACGAATACCGCAAGCACTTTGAGAAGGATGCTGCGCTTGAGCGCCGCTTCCAGCCCGTGCAGGTGCACGAGCCGTCGCTGCCGCACACCATCAACATCCTCAAGGGACTGCGCGACAAGTACGAGTCGTTCCACAAGGTGTCGATCACGGACGGCGCGATTGTTGCTGCTGCGAACCTCGCCGACCGCTACGTTCAGGACCGCTTCCTGCCAGACAAGGCCATCGACCTGATCGACGAGGCTGGCGCCCGCCTGCGCCTGTCGATCCTGTCATCGCCCCCCGAGCTGCGCGAGTTCGACGACCGCATCGCCGACGTGCGCAAGCGCAAGGAAGCCGCGATCGAAGACCAGGACTTCGAGAAGGCAGCATCGCTCCGTGACGAGGAGAAGAAGCTTCTCGGTGAGCGCCTGCGCCTCGAGAAGCAGTGGAAGAGTGGCGAGGCCGGCTCGACCGGAATCGTCGACGAGGGCATCATCGCCGAGGTTTTGGCTTCTGCGACCGGCATCCCCGTCTTCAAGCTGACCGAGGAAGAGACCGCGCGTCTCGTCTTCATGGAGAAGGCCCTGCACCAGCGCGTCATCGGGCAGGAGCAGGCCATCTCGGCTCTCTCCAAGACGATCCGCCGCACGCGCGCCGGGCTCAAGGACCCGAAGCGCCCCTCCGGTTCGTTCATCTTCGCTGGCCCCACGGGTGTCGGAAAGACCGAGCTTGCCAAGGCGCTCGCCGAGTTCCTGTTCGACGACGAAGACGCTCTGATCTCGCTCGACATGTCGGAGTACGGCGAGAAGCACACTGTTTCGCGCCTCTTCGGTGCCCCTCCCGGATTCGTCGGATTCGAAGAGGGTGGCCAGCTCACCGAGAAGGTGCGCCGCAAGCCGTTCAGCGTCGTGCTCTTCGACGAGATCGAGAAGGCCCACCCGGACATCTTCAACTCGCTCCTCCAGATTCTGGAAGAGGGTCGCTTGACGGATGGTCAGGGTCGCGTCGTCGACTTCAAGAACACCGTGATCATCATGACCACCAACCTGGGCACGAAGGACATCACCGGTGGCCCGGTCGGCTTCACGATCGAGGGCAATGCCGCGCAGGATTACGCCGGCATGAAGGCCAAGGTTGTCGAGGAACTCAAGAAGAACTTCAAGCCAGAGTTCCTCAACCGAGTCGATGAGACCATCGTGTTCCCGCAGCTCAACAAGGAGGAGCTGCTGCAGATCGTCGATCTGTTCGTCAAGCGCCTGGGCGAGCGCATGCTCGACCGCGACATGACCGTCGAGCTCACGCCGGCGGCCAAGGAACAGCTCATCAAGGTCGGGTTCGACCCGACTCTGGGCGCCCGCCCGCTGCGCCGCGCAATGCAGTCCGAGATCGAGGACCGACTGAGCGAGCGCATCCTCGGCGGCGAACTCGGCTCCGGCGACCACGTGCACGTCGACTACGCCGACGGTGACTACGTGTTCACCACGACCCGCCAGCCCGGCCGCGAGGCCATCGAGGCACCAGCGGCGGCCATCGCCGAATAGCGTTACGTACCATCGAACCCGCCCCGGAGCATCCGGGGCGGGTTCGTGCGTTAACCGGCCAAACGCCGCCGTCGCCGCCGCCGCAGTCGCCCGCGCCCACCCATTTCCGCCGAGGGGTCCCAAATGCGTCCACGAGATCGCCGCGAAGGCGAATTCGGGACCCCTCGGCGTGGTGGGGCGGATGTGGGCGAGTGTGACCTGACCGGTCGCGCAGTAGCATCGAGGGGTGACTTCTGAGACGCAGGCCTTCACCGTTCGCCCCGCACGAACGGGGGATGTGCGGCAGATTCAGGCGCTCGTCGAGCCTCTCGTGCAGGAGCGCATCCTGCTCGGCAAAGATCTTGTGGTGTTCTTCGAGAACATCCAAGAGTTTCAGGTTGCCGTCGACGAAGCCGGTGCCGTGATCGGATGCGGTGCGCTGCACGTGCTGTGGGAGGACCTCGCCGAGGTGCGCACCCTCGCCGTTTCGAAGCAATATCTCGGCAAGGGCATCGGCCATGCGCTGCTGACCGCGCTTGAGCAGAGCGCGCGGGATCTGGGGCTGAGCCGGCTGTTCTGCCTCACCTTTGAGGTGGACTTCTTCTCCCGTCACGGCTTTATGCCCATGGGAGAAGAGACCGTTGATCCCGAGGTCTATGCCGAACTTTTGCGCTCGCCCGACGAGGGTGTTGCGGAGTTTCTTGACCTGTCGAGGGTCAAGCCCAACACGCTCGGCAATACCCGGATGATCAAGACTCTCTAGCTAGTCTGAGTACATGTCGACGATCCGAAACCCCGTCGGCCCGCAGTCGCCTCAGGTGTATTGGCGGCGCCGGCTGGTGCTGGGACTTGGCCTTCTCGCGGTCATCATTGTCATTGTGCTCATCGTGGTGCGCCCCGGCGCTGCCGACGGCAAGGATCCGGGAGCATCGACTGCTCCAGCGGCCAGCGAATCGAGCAGCCCGAAGCCGAGCGACGAACCCGTCGTTGATGCCGGGCCGGAGACACCGTGCCGCCCGCAGAGCGTGAAGATCGAGGCGATTGCCGACAAGACCGCCTATGCCGCCGGCGTGATTCCGCAGCTGAGCCTGCAGCTCACCAACATCGGGGCTTCTCCCTGCACGGTCAATGCGGGCACGACGCAGCAGGTCTTTGAGGTCGGCAGCGGCGAGGAGGCCTATTGGCTCTCGACCGATTGCCAGACGGAACCCGTCGATGCGCCCGTGGTGTTGGAACCCAACACTCCCCTCAGCACGGCCCCGCTCGCATGGGACCGCACGCGGTCTTCGCCGTGCGACAACAGCAACACCGCGGTTCCCGCGGGAGACGCGACCTACTACTTTGTGGTCAAGCTGGGCGAGCTCGAGTCGGAGCCCGTTTACTTCCGCCTGCTCTAGGTGCGGCAGCGTTAAAACTGCGGCACTTCGGGCTGCACCGTTTCGGTCGTTGCGAACGCGGTGCGCATCGCTTCGCGCAGGTGTGTGCTGGTGCTGTCAACGAGGGTGGTGAACCCGAGTCGGTGTGCCTCCGCCGCCCGCTGCTTGCTATGACTGACGCTGCGGATCTCGCCCGCGAGGCTGATCTCGCCGATTGCGGCAAGCGTGGTGGGGAACGCCTTGTCGCTGTAGGCGCTGGCGATCGCGAGCGCGATGGCGAGATCGGCGCCGGGCTCCGTGAGGCGGATGCCGCCCACGGTTGAGACGTAGACGTCACTGCTGCTGAGCGGCAGTTTGGCGCGGCGCTCCAGCACCGCGAGCAGCATGGCAACCCGGGAGGAGTCGACCCCGTTGGTGACGCGGCGTGGTTGAGGCGCCGAACTCTTGACGATGAGGGCCTGCACCTCGACGGGCAGGGAGCGGCGCCCCTCGGTGGCGATGGTGACGCAGGTGCCGCTGACGGGGGCGGTGCTGCGGCTGAGGAACAGGCCGCTGGGGTCGGCGACTTCGGCGATGCCGTCACCGGTCATCTCGAAGCAGCCCACCTCATCCGTTGGTCCGAAGCGGTTCTTGTGGGCGCGGATGAATCGCAGCGCCGTCTGCCGGTCGCCTTCGAACTGGCACACGACATCGACGAGGTGTTCGAGCAGGCGCGGGCCGGCGATCGAGCCGTCTTTCGTGACATGGCCGACGAGCAGCAGCGGCAGGTCGCGGTCTTTGGAGATGCGGATGAGCGTGGAGGCGACCTCGCGCACCTGGCCGGGCTGACCGGCGAGGCCGTCGCTCAGCGACGACGACACCGTCTGCACAGAGTCCACGATGAGCAGATCGGGGTGAACCTGGTCGATCTGCCCGATGATCGTGGCGAGATCAGTTTCGGCCGCCAAGTAGAGGCTGTCATGCAGCGCCCCGGTGCGCTGGGCGCGCATCCGCACCTGGTTCACGGATTCCTCTGCCGAAACGTAGAGCACCCGCTTACCTGTGGCGGCCGCGCGGGAGGCCACTTCGAGCAGCAGGGTTGACTTGCCGACGCCGGGCTCGCCGCTGAGCAGGATGGTGGCCCCGGGAACAATGCCGCCGCCAAGCACGCGGTCGAACTCCGCGATGCCACTCGGCCAGTGAGCCACGGCGCTTGCCGTGATGGCGGTGATGGGCTGCGCCGCCCGCTCATCGCTGAGTACCACGGGCTTAAGTGTGCGGGCGATGCCCGTGGTCTGGCCCGCCTCAGCGACCGTGCCCCAGGCTTGGCACTCGCCGCAGCGACCGGCCCATTTGAGGGTTGTCCACCCGCACTCAGAGCAGCGAAAGTTGGTGGTTATGCGGGCCATGCGACCAGCCTAGGTGAGGCCGCCGACACCGCCAGCGGCGGCATCCGCCTCTCTCTCCGCCTGCTGGGCGACGAGCTCGACCGCGCGCCGCTCGACGAGTGGCAGAAAGGCGTTGATCCAGGCGCGGTAGCCGCGATCGTTGGGGTGAAAGAAATCCTGCGACACCTGGTTGAGGGCGTAGCGCAGCATGCCCAGCCGGTGGGTTTCGCGGTGAACAGGGGCCACGCTGAGGCCGTGCCGCTGCGCCGCCGCCGCAATCATCTCGTTGGCCACTCGCACGTTCGCCTGTGCTCTGCCCACATAAAAACTCGGCACATTGCCGACGATGCTGTGCGCGGGAATCGCAGAATAGAGCTGCTCGATCTCGCGCTCGAACCGGGCGGGATCCCACGTGCCGATGTCGTTGGCGCCGATCCCGACCGTAACGACATCGGGCTCGACGCCCAGCTTCGCGAGGGCAGGCAACTGCTTCTCGATGGCCTCGCGCAACCGCGCACCAGAAGCGCTCAGATTAACGACCCGAACGCTGCGGCCAGTGGTTTCGCGCAGCATCCGCGCAATCTCGCCAACGTAGCCGCGCTGTGGCTTGCTCGATCCGATGCCCTGCGCCGCAGAATCGCCGAGCGCCACATAGAGCAACTCGCCCTTCTTTTTGGCGCGATCCCGCCAGTACTTGGAGTTGACGGGAATCGTTTGCGCGAGCCGCTCCATGCCCTGGATGCGGCGCTGCTGCACGAGAGTGGAAGCGAGCGCGCCGCCTGCCGCCACGAGTGCGGTTGCCAATGCGGCCCATCCAACAGTGCGAATTCTCATGTTCAGATCGTAGGGAGGTTTCGCTGGGAGGCGCGGGTGCGCGAGTGACGGCGTGCATCCGGGGGTGCCAGCGTGTACTACAATCGTTGGCGGTACCGTGTCCGAGCGGCCGAAGGTGCAACTCTCGAAAAGTTGTGTGCGTGAAAGCGCACCGTGGGTTCAAATCCCACCGGTACCGCCACTGAAAACCCCCCTGCATCCCCTTGTCTATATGGGATACAGGGGGGTTTTTCACGTTTTGTCCACGTCGCAGGCGTTGGACGCTGAGCTTGGCCTCTCCTCGGGAGGGGGCCTTGGCGTTCTGATTGCGGAAGACGCTACTCGCGCATCGACGCTCGATCCGGCGCATGGGAAGAGTCGCCGTGGCCCTCCACCTTGAGACCCAAGCGATCACATTCGCCGCGGTGGCGCTCGCGGGTGCCGCGACCAGTCTCACCGGCATGAAAATTCGTCAGTCCTTGTGCAGCTCCTGCGCAACCATCATGACCTCAGGCGTGGTGCTCGACACGTGCCTTGAGCGCGCCCATCATCCGTTTGCTCTCTGCGGCTGCCATCCGCACGAGCATGGGCTGCATCATGTGGAGAACGCCCTTCGTTGTCATGTCGCCAACACGGGTGAGGTGGGTGGCCGTTCCTGTAGCGTCCAGGCTGTAACGGATGTGCGCATCGAGGCCACCCGAACTCAGGTGTTGGTGAAAGTGGAGCGCATGGTCGGGCACATCTTCGACCAGCTCGCCGTGCATTCGACCGACCATAGTTGAGTCCTCGTACGACAGCCCGCTGGCCGACGCGGTGACCTTCGTTCCTCGGTAAACCACTGAGTGCGTGAGCCAGCTTGGGTAGACGGCGAGGTCGCGAAGCGCGGCATAGACCTCGGAGGGTGGCGCCTGGATGTCGATGGAGTCTCTTATCTGGACCATGGAACCCGTACTACACCGTGCGGCGCGCCCCCGCACCCGAATTAGCCTGCGAGATCGCTGAACCGAGAGATATTGCCCGTGTCCGCGCCTGTGCTCGCAACGGCCGTGCTCGTGGGTTGCACCGCGATGCTCGGGTTCGTGTTTGCCCCTCAGGGGAAGAATGGCGGGGATTCGGGACTTATCACCCGCCCGGGGTGATTGGCAGGTAGACAGCCCTTTCTACAGTCGTTACGTATGAACGCTAAAGCCTCTGACCCCACGAACGAAACGTCCCCCAACGCCTTCACGGGCTATGGAGATTTCAATCAACTGAATCCGTTGTTTGCCAGGCCGGGAGAAGCCACCGACTTTCCGTTGGATCAGATTCCTGCGGGCGAATCCCTACCTGAGACGGCGTACCAGATCGTGCACGACGAGTCGATGCTCGACGGTAACGCTCGACTGAATCTGGCCACCTTCGTTGGAACGTGGATGGACGACCATGCGATCAAGCTCTACATGGAATCCGCCGACAAGAACATGATCGACAAAGACGAGTATCCGCAGACCGCGGCAATCGAGACGCGGTGCTGGAAGATGATTGCCAGGCTGTGGAATGCTCCCGACGCCGAGAACTCGATCGGCACATCAACAATCGGGTCGTCAGAAGCGTGCATGCTGGGCGGGCTAGCGCTCAAGCGCCGCTGGCAGTTGGCCAGGCGGGCAGCGGGCAAATCGACCGATAAGCCGAACCTCGTGCTCTCAAGCGCAGTGCAGGTGTGTTGGGAGAAGTTCTGCAACTACTGGGACGTCGAGGCCCGGTTTGTGCCCATTTCGCTTGAGCACAAGGTGCTCGACGGGCATGACCTCGAACAGTATGTCGACGAGAACACCATCGGTGTCGTCGCCATCATGGGCGTTACGTACACCGGAATGTATGAGCCGGTTGCAGAGATCGCCGCCGCCCTCGATCGCATCCAAGACAAGACGGGTCTCGACGTTAAGATCCACGTCGACGGTGCTTCGGGAGGAATGATCGCACCGTTCCTGCAGACAGACCTGGAGTGGGACTTCAGGGTGGATCGGGTGGTCTCGATCAGCACCTCTGCCCATAAATACGGCCTCGTCTATCCGGGGCTCGGCTGGGTTGTGTGGCGCACCGTGGGGGACCTTCCCGAGGACCTGGTCTTTGAGGTGAGCTACCTCGGCGGCACGATGCCCACGTTCGCCCTCAACTTTTCGCGACCGGGCGCACAGGTGCTGCTTCAGTACTACCTGTTCCTCCGGCTGGGATGGGACGGCTATCGCCGAGTTCAGCAAGCGTCGCATGACGTTGCTCTCTATCTCTCGGGTGAGATCGCGGCAATCAGCGCGTTCGAGCTGTGGAATGACGGCAGCGACATTCCTGTGTTCGCCTGGCAGCTGAAGGAGGGCTACACCGACAAGTGGAACCTCTACCACCTCTCAGAGAGACTGCGGCTCAAGGGATGGCTGATTCCGGCCTACCCGATGCCCGATGACATCTCCGATCTCGTTGTGCAGCGCATCGTGGTGCGCAACGGGTTTAGCCGCAATTTGGCCGAATCGCTCGTGATCGACATCAAAGAGGCTGTCGAATATCTCGACCGCCTCGAGACTCCAATCCCGGCTGAGGGCCAAGTGACCTCCTTTACTCACTGAGGTGTGACATGTCAACTGAGAGCAGTCATTCGAAGAAGCCCACACGGGCGGATGGCACGGCAGCCCCGAGCGAAGAGCATGTGGCGCCGCATCCGTTCAAAAAGGTGAAGCACCGCCCCGCCATCGGCGCTCCGGCCACCACCGCCACCACGTTTATGACCGTGTGGCAACTGGCCATCCTTACGGTCGTCGCGGTCGCATCCCTGCGAAGTCTTCCGGCTATGGCCGGCTATGGCCTCGGGTCGATCACGCTATTCATCATCCCGGCAATCTTCTTTCTCGTGCCCACCGCGCTTGTTGCGGCGGAGCTGGCGACGGGGTGGAAGGGCGGAGTCTTCACCTGGGTGCGGGAGGCCTTCGGACCACGATGGGGGTTCCAGGCAATCTGGCTGCAGTGGGTGCAGAACGTGGTTTGGTACCCAACCCAGATCGCGTTCATCGCTGCGAGCCTCGCATTTGTTTTTCTCGACCCGAAGCTTGCCGATTCCGGTGCCTATACGGCCATCGTCATCGTGGTGCTGTACTGGGGATCAACCCTCATCACCCTGAGGGGCGGCAATCTGTTTGCCAAAGTCGGATCGTGGTCGGGGCTCATTGGCACGATCTTGCCCGGCCTGCTGCTGATCATTTTTGCGTTCGTCTGGATCGGGTCCGGGCGGCACAGTGAGATCTCCCTAGAGGCCTCATCGATCATCCCGCCGTTCACAGGCATTGCCTCGATCGTTCTCATCGTGTCGAACGTGCTCGCCTACGCGGGCATGGAGGTTAACGCTGTCCACGCCAACGACTTGAAGAACCCGGGAAAGGGGTTCCCCCGTTCGGTACTCATCGCGTCGGTTCTAATTCTGGGGCTGTTCATCATCCCGACGATCGCTATCGGTCTCGTTGTGCCCTCGAAACAGCTGGGGCTGACGACCGGCATCAACCTCGCGTTCCAAAACTATTTCGAAGCATTCGGTGTGAGCTGGTTGACTCCAGTGCTGTCGCTGCTGATCGCTCTCGGTGCGTTCGCCTCGGTCGTCACCTGGATTGCTGGCCCGTCCCGCGGTCTGTTGGCGGCGGCGCGATCCGGATATCTGCCGGCGTTTTTGCAGCGTCGAAACAAGGCCGGAGTGCAGTCGGGCATCCTCATCCCGCAGGGCATCATCGTCACGCTTCTCGCCTCGCTGTTTCTGTTCATCCCGAACATCAACACCGCATTCATCGCCCTGATCGATATGGCGGCGGCCCTGTACCTCATCATGTACATGCTGATGTTCGCGGCGGCCATGAAGCTTCGCAAGTCGCAACCGAACGTCAAACGCACCTATCGCACTCCCGGAATGTTTGTGATTGCCACGGTCGGCTTTATCGCCTGCTTTGCAGCCTTCTGCCTCGGCTTTATTCCGCCAGACAACTTCGCTGGTGGCGCGCCAGGCTGGGTTTATCCCGTGCTCGTGGGTGTGGTCGTGATCGCACTCGGTGTGCCCCCACTGATCTTCTACGCCGTGCGCAAGCCGTCGTGGGATCAGCGCACACCAGAAGAGGTGCGGACCTTTAACGATGTTCTCGTGAACCCAGAGGAATCTGGCGCAGGCCCGGATGCCCCGCCGCAGTCACCGGGCGGATCGGCTCCGGGCGGAACAGCACCGGGTGGGGAGACGTCGCGCAAATAGAATCGTCGCCATGGAAGACGACCTGGGCGTGAGAGTTGTGTTGTTCGTTGTCATGGTCGGCTCGGGGATTCTGCTCCTGTGGATGGCTCGCGCGGCAGCGTCGGGGCGTCTGAAGCGCAACTCGGTCGCCGGCATCCGCGTCGCCAGCACAATGGCGAGTGACGAGGCGTGGCTGGCGGCTCACATCCGGGCAAAGCGGTCCACGATGCTCGCCGGATACGCATCAATCGCAAGTGGCGTCGTGGCGCTTCTGCCGGTGTCCGCTCCGGTGCTTGCAACGGCCGTGCTCGTGGGATGCGTCGCGATTCTCGGGCTCGTGTTCTATGGCGCCAGCGTCGGCAGTCGGGCCGCTGTCGCGGTCTCACACAAGTTGGATGGCTGAATCGATCGCAGTGCAGACACCGCCGGGCCCGACAGCGGCAGGAACCCCTCACATCGCCGCCACGCTAGCGTGGGGGTATGCCCACGAACCTCACGCCCACCAACCTCCTCGGCCCTGAGCCGACCCTGCTACCCGAAGAGCCCGACGTTCTGCAGGTGATTGCAGACTCGGATTTCTCGGCATCCGATGTCGCCATCGCGCATCCCACCTCCTCGCTTGCCTGGGCTTTGCTCGCCGACGAAGCGTTTGCCGAGGGCAAGACCCTCGAGTCGTATGCGTTCGCCCGCGTCGGCTACCACCGCGGCCTGGATGCTTTGCGCCGGTCCGGATGGAAGGGTCACGGCCCTGTGCCGTGGTCGCATGAGCCCAACCGCGGTGTGCTTCGTGCCCTGTTTGCGCTCCAGCGTGCCGCCGACGCCATTGGCGAAGAGGACGAGGTCGAGCGCCTGGCGACGTTCTTGAACGACTCCGACCCGACCGCTGCGGCGAAGATCGAGGCCGGGGAGTGAGTCTGGTCCGACTCAACGATGTGGGCGTGAAATTCGAAAACGCGCAGATTCTGAGAGAGGCGTTTTTTCGCCTCGAGAACGCCGACCGGGTCGGACTCATCGGGCGAAACGGCTCAGGCAAGACCACCCTGCTCAAACTCGTGCTTGACCAGGTGCAGCCAGATACCGGCACGGTCACGGTCGACCCGGGCACCCGCATCGGATACTTTTCGCAGTTCTCCGAGCTCAGCGGCGACGCCACCATTACCGAGGTTCTGGATGCGCTCTTCTACGACGTTCATGCCGTTGAGCGTGAGCTCGCCACGATCGACGAAGCGATCGCCGCTGCGGCTGCATCTGGTGGCGACATGGACGAACTGATCCACCGGCAGTCCGACCTGTTCGCCGAGATGGATCGCATCGACGGGTGGGACTACTCGCGCAAGATCGACCAGGCGCTCACCACCCTCGGGTTCAATGAGGCCCGCAGAAACTGCGCGATCGACGAGCTCTCTGGCGGATGGCGCAACCGCGCTGCGCTGGCGAAGATCCTGCTCGAAGACCCGCAGGTTCTGCTGCTCGACGAGCCCACGAACTTTCTCGACGTTGCCGGAGTCGAATGGCTCGAGTCGTGGTTTCGCGACTTTAAGGGTGCCGCGATCATCGTCTCGCACGACCGCAAATTTCTGGATGCCGTGGCGACCCGCATCATCGAGGTCGAGAACTTTCACCTGCACGAATACCCGGGCAACTTTGCCGAGTATGTGGTGCAGAAGCAGTTTCGGCTCAAGACCCTTGAGCAGCAGTTCGTGCACGAATCAGAGCTTCTGGCCTTCGAGGCGGAGGGCATCGCCGACCGACGCGAGGCCGCGAAGAACGCGAGCAAGTCGCTCGGAAAGCAGCTATCCGGAATCAAGAAGGCTCGGGCTCCGCGGCCCGTTGACCAGATCATCACGGAGATCTACGGCGGGCTGCATGTGAAGGATGTTCTGTGCCGGGTCGAGGGACTCACCAAGTCCTACGGCGACCACACCCTGTTCTCCGACCTGAGCTTTGAGGTGCGCCGCGGCAACCGCATCGTTGTGCTCGGGGCCAACGGCAGCGGCAAGAGCACGCTGCTTCGCGTGCTCACCGGTGAAGAGAAAGCTGATGCGGGAAGCGTGGCCTGGGCATCCGGAGCCAAGGTTGTTTCGTACAACCAGGTGCTCGAGAACCTCGACGGCGACGACACCGTCACCCACTCGGTCAACGCCATGCCCGACAGCCTCGCCCTTGCCGCGACCCGCAAGTCGGTGGGCCGCTTTCTGGCCATGTTCCAGTTCTCCGAGGCCGACCTCAAGAAGCGCATCCGGGAGCTCTCGGGTGGGCAGCGCGCCCGCGTGGCGATGGCGCAGTGCCTGCTCTCGGGAGCATCCGTTCTGCTGCTCGACGAGCCGACGAACCACCTTGACCTCGCCAGCACGCAGGTCATGGAGAGGGCGCTCGTGCACTTTCCCGGCGCGGTCATCGTCGTTAGCCACGACCGTTTCTTCACCGACAAGATTGCCAACCGCAAGCTCATCTTTGGCGCATCAGGCGCGGAGCCTGGCGAGATCGAGGTGCGCGCCGCGTAGGTTGCGCGCACCTCGATTTCTTCGCTGAGGGGTCCCAAATTCGTGTTCAACCCCCCGCGGGAAGGCGAACTTCGGACCCCTCAGTGGGTGGTGGGTGGGCGCGCGCCAGCAGTCCTACGGTCGGTGGGAGCTTGAACGCTCGTTGCCCCGCTTGTAGTTTCCGGTGACTCTCGCCATTACCTGCTGGGGGTCATCGCGCTCAACAGCGTTGAGAAACTTGAGTGCTGCGGACTTGCGCAGGGTGGTGGCCAGCCGCCCATGGTGCCGAATCTCTACGCGGTCGCTGTGGACGCTGAACTCGAAGCCGTTGGGTACGCCTGCCATGCATTCGAGTATGCCTCACCAGCAAATGGGGTCGCCACAGTTAAGGGACGCTCGTCAGCGGATGCTGCCTGCCGCTCGCTGTCTCCCGCTCACTGTCTCCCGCTCACTGTCTCCCGCTCACTGTCAGTGGAGGCGCGTACCGTTGTTGGCATGCCAGAGAGGATTCAGGACTGGTGGGCGCGTCGCCAGTTTTCGAGGGGCATGGATGTGCCTTATCCCGTGGGCACCTATCGGGAGGCGTGGGCGCACTACCCCGCGCTGGTGCGCCAGTATCACCCCGAGTACAACGACGGAATCATGCTTACGCAGATCCCGCCCGCAGCCGATGTGTTGCTGCTCTGGCAGTGCGAGCAATTCGGCCACCGGTTCGTTGCCACTCCCACCGAGCAGCGTGAACGCCCGAGCCGCGAGCGGCGGCGTTCTGTGTGGTGCCCGGAATGCTTGGCGCTCGCCAAGCCCAAACCGGTGCAGGCGGGGGTGCCCGTCGCGTCGAAGGCCAAGCCAAAGCGACCGGTCCCGCCCGTGTGCAGCAAGACGCCGAACCTTGCCGTCGGCGAGCCCTTCGCCAGTGAGTGCGCCCCCAAACCCGCATCGGCGGTCGAAGCCCAGATGCGGGCCGACCTGTTCGCCCGCCTCAGCGTGACCCAGGGGTTCACCGCCGTGAAGGTGGCCCGACCGTTCTTTCGACACCTCGAAGTGTGGCCCGACATCCTGCTCCCCGAGCTGCGCGTCGCGCTCGAATATGACAGCATCGGTCGCCACGGCCTCGAGCATGTTGGCAAACGTGAAGAGGCAGACAAGCGCAAAGACCGTGCGCTCCGCTCCGCCGGGTGGGAGGTCATCCGCATTCGAACGGGCAAGCTGCAACCCCTTGGCCCCTTCGACCTGCAGATTCCTTCTGTCGGAGAGCGCGGTCTGCAGCGCATCCTCGACACGCTGCGCGACATCCGTGGCCCGTTCATGGTGGACGCCTACTTGCTCTGACCACGAACGTGACCACGATGCGGATGATGCATCCGTCGTCATCGCGTTCGCATGCCCGGCGGGCCCGAATAACCCCTGCGAACTGGCGCAGGCGAGCGTCTCGCCCTTTGCCTGGGGAGAGATGAGGGAATCCCACTGGCGCAGCAATCCGTCACGGAGCGGCAACGGCGGGGAAACACTGGCTGGATAGCTTCTAGTTGCCACCGTCCCCCGGGACTCCAGCGCCGAGCAGCGTCGCTCCGACCGTGTTTTCAGGACTGATGCAGATCGGAACACCAGTGAACCAACCGCAAGCGACCAGCGAAACAATTGACGTCAACGGTGCGCGCGGTGTCTCACCGGCGGCGCAGAGCCCCGAATCGGCGCGGCCGACCACAAGTAATCGGCTCAAGAAGAAGAAGCGCCGCCCTGGAGAAGACCACCTGATCAGGGCGGCATCCATAGCCACCGCCGTGCTTCTGTGGGTGCTCGGGTCGGTGATCCTGCCCACAAGTGTGTTGCCAGGGCCAGTGGTGGTCATCGAGCAATTGGGCAAGAACATTGCCAGCGGTGAGATCTGGCCACACCTCGGGGTCACTCTCGGGCGGGTTGTCTTCGCCTTTGTCGTCGCGTTGGTGGTGGCGAGCGTGCTGGGGGTGCTCATGGGCATGTATTCCCGCGTGGAGAAGTTCTTCGATTCGTGGCTCGTCATCGGAATGACGATTCCCGCCCTCGTCACGATCATCGTCGTGTTCATGACGGTGGGGATGAACGAGACAGGAACCGTCGTGGCTGCGGCGCTCGTCACAATCCCCATGCTCACTGTGAACGTGTGGGAGGGAGTAAAGGGAATCGACACCCGGCTCATCGACATGGCCAAGGCGTTTCGCAATTCTCGTCTCACGATCGTGAGGTCGGTCGTGCTGCCGCAACTCGCGCCCACCCTCCTCGCCTCCGCCCGGTTCGGGCTGGGACTCGTGTGGAAGATGATCCTCTTTATCGAACTCCTCGGCCGCAGCAACGGTGTCGGATACCAGGTTCAGCACTACTACATGTTGTTCAACATGACCCAGGTCCTCGCTTATGCGCTCGGCTTTCTGGTGATCATGCTCGTGATTGAGATGGGCATCTTCGGGTTCATCGAACACAAGCTTTTCCACTGGCGCAAGACGCTCAGCAACTCGTAACCGCCACGACCCCCGCGCGACACCAACAACGAAGGTGAATGCCATGTTTCAGTCCGCAGTAATGAGCAAGTCCGTTATCGAGACGACCGCAATTGAATGCCTGGATATTGAGAAGTCATACAAGGGCCGCAGGGGAGAACCCGATCGGATCGTGCTTCAGGACGCGAGCTTCACCGCAACGGAGGGCGAGTTCGTGTGCATCCTTGGGCCTTCCGGGTGTGGCAAGTCGACATTTCTCAACATCCTCTCGGGCCTCGATAGAAACTTCAGTGGCACGGCACGGGTTCGCGGCATCGACGTCGAAGACCCGAACATCGCCAGCGTGCGCAGCGCCTACATCTTTCAGGAGTCCCGTCTGCTGCCGTGGCGAACGGTGCAGGGCAACCTGGAGTTCACCCTCAAGGCGGCCGGCTATCCGCAGTCGGAGTGGCAGGAACGGGTTGACCGATACCTGGGCATGGTCGGCCTGCTCGAGTTCAAGGATTTCTATCCGAACGAGCTTTCGGGAGGCATGCAGCAGCGCACCTCCATTGCGCGGGCCTTCAGCATTGAACCCGATGTGCTCTACATGGACGAGCCGTTCAGCGCATTAGACGAATTATCCGCTCGCCGCCTCCGTGCAGAACTGCTCGAGATCTGGTCGCAGCACAAGACCACGGTCGTGTTCGTGACCCACAACTCGTTCGAGGCCACGTTCTTGGCCGACCGCATTCTCATCATGAAGCGAGGCCCCCAGAGCTCGTTCGCCGACGAGATCGACCTGGGTCATCTTGAGCGACCCCGCTCAAGCGAAAGCGCCGACATTTTCGAGGCTAGCCGGGTTGTCGTTCAGCGCCTGGTCACCGTGATCGGAGACACCCCAGATTGACGGCCGACGTGCCACCCCCGACCCGTTCCACTCGTTTCGACACAGAACTGAGGCAACCATGAAAACAACATCGAAGGGGCTGGGCGCGTTGGCGCTGGGGCTCTCCGCACTGTTCCTGGCCGGATGCGCCACGGCAGAAGGTGTGACAGAGCCCGCGAGCGATGACGCCATCGGCAACGGCGGCGTCGTGAAGCTGCTCGTGAGCCCAAGCGGAACCCAAGCGTTCCCTGCCTATGTGATCAAGTCAAAGGGGCTCGACAAAAAGTACGGTTTTACCCTCGAAGTCACAGACACGAATGACGCCCAGACGGTGTTCCGCACGGGCGAGGGCGACGCGATGACCACATCGTGGAACGTACTGGCGAACCTGACTCTGGCCGACATCCCCACAACGGCAGTTGCGCCCTTCACGAGCTGGGTCAATACCGTCGTGGCGGCCAAGGACTCAGGCATCGAAGACATTGGTGATCTGGCTGGCAGCAAGCTCGGCATCATGGGCAAGACATCCTCGGACTGGTTCATCTTGAAGGCCTATGCGGAGCAGGAGTTCGGCGTCGATCTCGAATCGGATGCCGAACTGCAGGAGTCGCCGTCGCCCGCTCTGCTCCAGGGACTCATCGGCCAGGGCGAGCTCGAGGCCACTCAGATGTACAACGACATGACCCCGTCCATGACGGCTGCCGGTGACACGGTCATCGCAACCCTCGCCGAGATGGCGACCGGAATCGGGCTCCCCGCCGAGGTCCCGTACCTCGTCTACGGGTTCCGTGACAGCTACATCGAGGAGAACCCCGAGAACGTCGAAGCATTTGTCGCCGCCTACCAAGAGGCCTACGAAATTCTCATGGAGGACGACGAGGTGTGGGCGGAGCAAGCCGAGAACATGGGCATCACCGATGAGGTGATCGTCGCTGAACTGCGCGACATGAGCCGCGATGCGCTCAGAGCAACTTTCACGGATGACTCCGAGACAGCCCTTCAGGAGATGGCCGAGGTGCTCATCCCGCTCGTCGGTGAAGAGAACCTCGGATTCGCGGAACTGCCCGACGGCATCATCACCCTCAAGTTCCAGTAGCCGTCTCGCCGTCGTCAATCGCTATCAGAAAGAGAACAATGTCACACGACACGTCCAAGCCGAAAATCGTCATCTTCTCAGGGCCCCGCGCGACCATCCAGAACAGTCCGTCGCTTGTCACGAGCCCCTCGGTTCGCGAGGCTCGTGGTCTGTTGCCGGTGGCGTCAGGGGCGGGGTACGACACGGTCCGGTCGCAGTTGCTTGCGGCACCGGTCACGGCATACGTGCAGGCCTACTCCGCGCATCCGCTCGAGGGTGACGCGCAGGGGCTTTATGCCGATGCCGACGGGTTCATCGACCCCGTCACGGGCAAGTTCACGACTGAAGCGATTGCCGGCGGTACTCCCGTTTACGAGGTCACCCTCGAACCATCGCACGGGCCGTACATGCTGCCCTACGCTGCGACCCAGGCCGACGGCTCGGCTTGGGATTCGCAGATCTCGGTCGACGGCCAGGCGCGCCAGCTGTTTTATCCGGATGCTTCGCGCATCGTCACCGAGATCGACCGGTATGCGGTGGACGGGTCGGGGCATAACAACCTCCTCAGCTCGCAGGCCGAGTTCGATTTTGTGCGGGCGGCACCGTCTGGCGGATACACGCTCGGTCAGCCCGAGCATGAGCGCACCGACAAAGGGGAGGGGGCGATCCCGCCTGAGGTCCTCGGCGAGGACTTCTTTCCTTACATGCCAGCCCGGCAGGAGCCGGCGATCTCGACCCTGGCCAAGCTCACCAACGTGGTTTCGACGACCCTGGCCGAGGGTGACTACGACGGAGCGATCTGGCTTGAGGGAAGCCCGACGACAGAAGAAACCGTCTACTGGCTCAACCTTCTCACCAACGCGACCGTGCCCATCGTGGGCAACTGCTCGCAGTACGGTCACGGTGTCTTGGGCAACGACGGTGACCACAACCTCGTGCAGGCGACCTCATACATCGCCTCTCGTGTGTGGGCCGACGAGGCTGGCCTGGACCGTGTTGGCGCCGTCATGATTCAGAACGGCCAGGTCTTCACCGCTCGCGAGGTCGTCAAGGCGGATGCTCGCCCCGGCGGCTACGTGGCGATGGGCGGCACAGGTGGAGTCGTGGGCAACACGGTCGAAGAACCCGTGCTCACGTTCATTCCCGTCGCGAAGCACACTCATAAGTCCGAGCTGACCCTGGACCGGCTGCCAACGTCCGTGACCGGAACGATGCTGCGGGGCGAAACCCTCGCCGCCGTCGAGGTCTCGGTGAAGGACGACACGGGGGCACTTCTCGCCTCAGCGATGCCCAAGGTCACGGTCGCCAAATACGTGAACTATGGACAGGATGACTTCAGCGACAGCGCCGATAGCGAGGTCGAGGTTCTCGCTCGCATCGAGAAGAACCTGCGCGATCACGCGCTCGCCGGCTTTGTCGCCGAGGGCTCCGCCCCGTATGGCGGCGTCTACGAGTCGCTCGCCGCTGCGCTGCGGTTGGCGATCTTCCGCGGGATGCCGGTGGTGGCCGTGGGCCGTGGGGGCGGCGGGTTCGCCTTCCGTTCGGCGACTCAGGGCGGCCTCGTCATCGCCGGAAGCAACCTCATGGCTCACAAGGCACGGATGCTTCTCATGGCATGCCTCCTCAAGTTCGGTTCGCTTCCGGTGCCCGTAGATCCCGACAACCCCACCGCCGAGGAGGTCGATGCCATCAAGGCGCAGGTCGCCCGATATCAGCACATCTTCGACACGCACTGAACGGAGCAGCAATGGTCAGCTATGGAGTTTTCCTTCCCGTGGGTAACAACGGATGGATCCTGTCGGAGACATCTCCCCAGTACATGCCGAGTTACGACCTCAACCGCGAGATCGTGCAGCGGGCAGAGAAATACAGCTTCGGCTTCGCCCTCGCGATGCTCAAGTACCGCGGTTTCGGCGGAACAACGCAGCATTGGGACTACACGATCGACCCGTTCACCCTCATGGCGGCGCTCGCCCCCGTCACGCAGAGCATCAAGCTCTATGCGACGATCTCGCCCCTTACCTACCATCCGGTCGTCGCGGCCAAGATGGCGGCGATGGTCGACGACGTCTCGAACGGTCGGTTCGGCCTCAACCTCGTCGCCGGCTGGAACCGCAGCGAATACGCTCAGATGGGCGCGTGGCCTGGTGACGATTACTACGGCTACCGCTACGACTACCTCAGCGAGTTCACGCACATTTTGCGAGAGTCGTGGGCTGAGGGACGGGTTAACTTCGCGGGCGAGCACTTCACCGTTGAGGATTGCGAGGTGCTGCCCAAGCCGACGAACTCGATCGACATCATCTCGGCGGGGGCGTCGCCGAGAGGCCGGCGCTTTATCGCCGAGTATGCCGACTTCCATTTCGGCGCCGGTGCGACACCCGAGCAGGTCGAGGCGTCTCATGCGTCGCTCATGGAGGCGTCGGCCGTGACGGGGCGCAACCCCCAGTCGTTTGCCTCGTCGATGCTCATCATCGGCGATACCGACGCCGATGCGGCCCGCAAGGTGGAGCACTATGCCAAGGGTGCGGATGCGGGGGCGCTCGAGGGCATGTATCGCGAGTACTCGAACGACACGTCCACCGACGGGTCAAGCGCATCGATCGCACAGAAGGTCGCCGAGGCGAAGAGCAACCCGTTTTATGGCGGTGGAGCCCCGGTCGTCGGCTCGCCTCAGACGATCGCCAACCACCTCAACCGGTTGGCGGCCGTGAGCGGGACTGCGGGCATCATGCTCACGTTCGACGACTTCATCGATGGCATCGAACGCTTCGGAACGGAGGTCATGCCGCTCCTTGACCACATCGATACGCCCGCCGTCGCCGCCGCCTAAAAGCACTGAGAAAGAGCACCAATGACCTACCAAATGAGCCTCGCTCTCGACCTTTCGTTCTCGCACCATCAGGGGCGTTGGCGCCTGCCGGGGTCGTGGGCGGGCTACAACTTTCCCGACCTTCGCATGTACAAGGAGCTCGCGCTCGCCGCAGAACGTGGCTGCATGGACATGATCTTTTTCGGGGATGGCACGGGCATTCCGTCGACGTACGGCGACTCGATCGATGCGGCCGTGCGCTGGGGCATCGGCGCACCGCGGCAAGACATGAGCCCCTACATCGCGGCACTCGCGCAGGAGACGAGCCACATCGGTTTTGGTCTTACCTACTCGTCGACGTTCCTGCCGCCGTTTTATGTGGCGCGACTCCTCAACTCGCTCGATCACATCACCGGCGGGCGCATGGCGTTCAATATCGTCACGTCGAGCAGGGGGGCGGATGCGGCCAACTTTGGTTTCGATGAGCTGATGGATCATGACGCCCGCTATCGCCGCATGGAGGAATTCGTCGAGGTGTGCACCGCTCTCTGGCGCAGCGTCGGAGCAGATGCTTACCTCTGGGACCGGGAGACAGGTCAGGTCGCCGACGCGTCGAAGGTGGCGCCGATCGATCACGTTGGCGAGTTCTTCACCGTGAAGGGGCCGCTTAACTCGGTACCGAGCCCTCAGCAGGCGCCGGTACTTATCCAGGCGGGCGGCTCTCCTCGGGGCATCCAGGCGTCGTCTCGGTTCGCGGACGTCATTTTCGGTGGCGCCTTTAAGAATGAGCATCGCGCCGAGCACCGAAAAGCGCTCGATGCCGCTCTCGTGGAGTCGGGCCGCGACCCTGAGAAGGTCGGAATCCTGTGGGACCTGCAGATCATCGTTGGCCAGACGGCCGAGGAGGCCCAGGCGCGCAAGAACCAGTTGCAGGGCCTCCTGCCGCGCGAGGCTGCCGCAGCCCAGATGTCGCACAACTCAGGCCTCGACTTTGCGAAGCTGCCCGATAGATTCACCCTCGCCGAGCTCACAGAGGAGGTGATCGCTAAGAACGCGAGCCCCGTTACCTTCCGCGATTTGATCGCCGAGCATGGCGCCGACCATGAGATGACCAAGGACGAACTGATCGATAGCGCTTGGCGCACCGCGACGGGCTATGACCACACCGTTGCAGGCAGCGCCGAGCAGGTTGCCGACTACCTTGAGGAGTCATATGAGGCCTCGGGCAGCCGCGGCGGCTTCATGATCGCGCATCCGCAGGTGACCCCCCGCGACCTTATCGATGTAGTCGGCCTCCTCATCCCCGAGCTTCAACGGCGCGGCCGCTTCCGCACCGCATACGAGGGGTCGACGCTGCGCGAGACCCTCGGCGTTCCGAGGTTCGAGTAACGCGGTGTTGGGCGAACGCGGGCGGGCAGTGGCGCCGCCGAAGAACGACCCGGCGGTGCCGACCCCGACGCGCGTCGCCCGCGACCTGGCGGGCGACCGCATCCTCGACCTCGGCCAGCACCGCAGGCAGGACGAAGCTCGCCGCCTGCGAGACCTTCTCGCCGAGTTTGTGGTCGCCTCGCTGGACAAAGACGAGCGGCTGCCCTCCGATGAGCAGATAGCGAGACAGTTTCATTGCACGCGCAACGCCGCCCGCATCGCGCTGCAGATGTTGGCGGATGAGCGTCTTATCGACCGCACGGTCGGAGTCGGAACGTATGTCATGAGCGACCCGTCGCGGTGGCGCACCGACCACCTCGTCGATTCGCTCCAGGTGCGCGACGCCGGCACCCTTCGGTGGGAGCGGCTGATCGGCTGGCGAGTGTCGGCAACCATTCCCCAGCCCATGCGCGCGGAGTTCGCGCCGCATGTCGAGCGTCTCGCAATCTTCGAGCGGGTGTTCAACTACAACGGCAAACCTGGCTCGTTGCGCACCTACCATGTGCCACTTCGGGGCGAAGATCGCTTCGAACCGGCGGACGCTCAGGGCGACATCTTCGAGGTACTTGAGGGCCGCTTTGGCTACTCGGGCCTTCGGGCGCAGCGCACGATCTCGGCGATAGCGGCGGATGCGTCTGCTGCCGAGGTTCTCGATGTCGGCCTTCGTGACCCTCTTCTGCTGATCGAGACGACCGTGCGGGTGCCGTCGGGTGATGTTGTGCTCACATATTCGGGCCGACAGCGCACGGATGTTGTGCGCATAGGCCTCGAGCCGGAGCGGGTGCAGGCAGACGCGGGCGAGTGTCTGTGAGCCGCTCCACCCGGGGAGTGCACCCGCTCGGTCCGTTGCCCGGCATGCTCGTGCTGCTCACCCCGCTGTCGCAGCTCGGCTACATTCCGGTTTCTGTCGCGCTCGGCCACCAGCTCGGTGCCGACCTCATGACCGTCGGAATTTCGATCGGCATCTACAACGCCGCATCCGCCCTGGCCACTCTCGTATTCGGGCCTCTCTTCGATTTAATCCCCGCCCGCAAAGTCTTGCCGTGGGCCGTCACCGTCAACGTCGTTGTGTCTCTGACTCTCATCGTTGTGCCCAACGTTGCCGTTCTGTTGACGGGTCGAATCCTCACGGGTGTCACAACCAGCGTGCTGCTGCTGTGTGCCTCGATCATCGTCGCCGACGCACACAACGCCGACCCGAAAAGGCGCGACCGGGCGTTCTCCAACCTTCAAACTTTCAACAGTCTCGGCGCGGCGACGGGACTCGCGCTCGGCGCTACTGCCGCGGGAATAGGTGCGCCATCCCTATATTTCGGCGTCGTAGCGGCGTACGGAATCGGGGTGCTCTGCCTCACGCCAGTGCTTGTCAACCGCATGCCGAGTGGGCCGGGGCACGCGGCATCCGATGAACAGGTTCCGCATTTCGCAGTGCGGCTGCGGGCCCTCATACGAGAGGTAGGCCTCACCGCCCGCAGCCAATCGACCCTGTGCCTGCTGATCGCGGCGGCCGGTGTCGGCTGGATTATCCAGAGCGGCCACTACGGCGTAAGCCTGCTCCTGAATGAGACCGACCCGGCGATCACGCAGCGCATCGGGCTCGCGATACTGATTCCCGTCGGGGTGTTCCTCGGCAGCAGTGTTAATCAGCTGAGCTTGACGAGGTACACGGCGACGGAGCTCCTGGGTCGCATCTATTGGCTCTTGCCGCTCGCCTGCATCGCGTACGCTGTGGCCGTTGGATCGGGTTTTCTTATCGCGGAGATCGCGGCACTCATCGTGCTAGGCATCCTCACGGGCATGCTCATGCCGCTCAGCCCCGCCGTGATGGTTTCGTGGTACCCGGCTATCCGTTCGAGCGCGGCCGCCGCCGAGTCGATCGCCAAGGCAATCGGCGCGACCCTCAGCCCCATCGTGCTTGGTGCATTCGCCGCTCAATGGGATCTTGCCGGTTCGCTGCTCGCAGTTGCCATCGTCGCCCTCGTCGGGGCTGCGGCAACACGGGGCTTTGCGCGCCGCCCAGCCGTCGTATGAGGCACGTTTAGGCTGTGCGCGATGGCGGCGAAATGGCTCAGAATCCCTGTCTTCACCGTCGTAAGAGGGGCTCGACACTGGCGCAATCGGTGAGTAACTGAGCCTTCGCCAGAACGTAACCCCGCGCGCTTGTCTGCCCGTTGGGAGTGCGTGCAGGCTAGTGACACAGCCCCTTTGAGCATTGGAATTGTCATGGAAAAGACGCTCCACCCCTTGGCCGCTCGCGGCGAGTTTTCTCCCCTCGACTTTCGGGCAACCCTGGGGCACTTTGCTTCGGGAATCACGATCGTTTCTGGAATGCACGAGGGAGAGCCGGTTGGCATGACATGCCAGTCGTTCTTTAGTCAGTCGATTGACCCGCCCCTCGTGTCGTTTTCTGTGATGGAAACGTCGACCACATATCCCAAGCTCCGCGCGGCCGGTCGATTCTGCGTCAACGTACTGTCGGAATCCCAGCAGCACGTCTCCGCGCAGTTCGGGCGCAGCTCGGGTGACAAGTGGGCCGGCATCCAGTGGAGGGCCACTATGGGAGGCAACCCCGTGATCAATGACACCGTCATGTGGGTTGATTGCGAGCTCGAAGACGAACTCGTGGCAGGCGACCACATCATCGTTGTCGCACGCGTAGTCGAGATGAGCCCCATGGAGCACACCGCTCGCGAGCCGCTGGTGTTCTTTCGTGGTGCCTACCGTCGTCTTGCCGAGAGCTTTGATAACCGGGCCAGCCTGCAGGCCTAAGGCTGTTGCCCCCCCACTAAACGGTGACTGTGCGCTCAGGGGCGAAATAGTGCCCGAACGCACCCATCCTCTTTGTTCTTGAACATCTCGTAGCCGCGCGGGGATTGTTCCAGCGACATCTGGTGCGTCACCAGGTGGTCCGTGGAGATCTGGCCGCGAGAGATCCGTTCGAGAAGCATCGGTATGAATTTGTGCCCGTTCTGCTGGCCGGATCTCATGGTGAGACCTTTGTTCATGACGGCACCGAGGGGGAACTTGTCGACGAACCCGCCGAAGACCCCGAGAACGTAGACGGTGCCACCCTTGCGGGCCGCGATGATCGCCTCTCGCACCGCCTGCGGCCGGTCGGTTTGGGCGCGCACGGCCTGTTTAATCTTGTCGTAGGTCTGGATGAGGCCAGCCGTGTGGGCTTCCATGCCCACCGCCTCGATCGCGACATCTGGTCCCCGGCCACCGGTGAGTTCCCGCAATCGCGCCTGGAGGTCGCCTCCCGAGAAATCGAGAGTCTCAGCGCCAATGAACCGAGTGACCTGGTCGAGGCGCTCCGGCAATCGGTCGATCACGATTACCCGTTCGGCTCCGAGAAGAATCGCTGATCGTGCGGCCATCTGGCCGACCCCGCCGGCACCCCACACGGCCACAACGTCCCCGGGCTTGACGCCGCCGTCGAACGCGCCCTGCCACCCGGTCGGTACGGCGTCGGAGGCGAAGACTGCCTGCTGATCGGTGACCTCGTCGGGGATGGTGAACGCCCCGATGTCGCCGAACGGCACCCGAACGTACTGGGCGTGTGATCCTGCGTAGGCTCCCGTGAGGGCACTGTACCCGAAGCATCCGCCGCTCGATGTTCCGAACATTCCCTCTCCGATTCCCGGGTTGGGATTGGTGTTGTCGCACAGCGACCACAGGCCTTGGCTGCACGGCCAGCACAGGCCGCACGCGATGAACGAACAGACCACGACGCGCTCGCCGATCTGCCGCTGGCGCACCGCAGAGCCGATGTCGACGACCTCACCAACAAACTCGTGGCCGAGAATATCGCCCGACCGCATGAACGGCACGTACCCGGCGAGAAGGTGAAGGTCGGAGCCGCACGTCACTGTAGCGGTGACTTTGACGATGATGTCATGCGGGTTCAGGATGCTCGGGTCGTCGACTGTTTCGACTCCCAGTTTGTTGGGCCCCTGCCAGCACAGTGCTCTCATGACACTCCCTTCGACTTGGCTTTAGAGGAGACAAGGTCGGTGATGAATCCGGTGGGCGTTGCCGAGCGAGACCCCTCCGGCTGGCCCTCGGTTGTGGCGATCTCTCCGGCCTCAATGAGCTGTTTGGCGTTTCGCAGAGCCCTGCGCAGCGCGCCAACGCGATCGCTCCGGTGCTGCGTCCGGTCGGAGCCGGGCGCCCAGCGCGCCGACAGTTCGGTGCCCCTGCCCCCGGTGCTTCCACGGCACGCACCTCGATGGCGGCGCCAAGTTCAGCGAGCGGCACGGGGAGTCCGCCCCCCGGCAGGATTTCTTCCCGAGAGCGATAGATCGAAACCGTGCGCCATCGGGTGTCATCTTCTTCTTGGTGTGCAGCCGCTGTGCGCGCCGACCGCGCAGCGAGAGTCGCGCCCGCCGCAGCGGCCGCCCCGATCACTATCCAACGAAAACGTGGCATGGCTCAACGTTAGGAAAGCGGGGTACGGCATATAAGGGGTTGAACTGTGAGAACGGGCCGAGTATGTGGCGGACCTCATAGCGACCCTTGGGCAAAATTCAACCCCTAATAAGCGGGAGCAAATCGTGGTCAACTGACCGTGAAACAGCGAAATTCGCCGAAAGGTATCCCGATGAGCACCACCCAAGCGTGGCCAATGAAGCTTGCGAAAAACGTTCCTACCCCCCGGGGCCCCCTGTCGGAATCGTTGATTCTGTTGCTCTCTGCGCAGGAGACTGACAGCTCGGTCGTCACGGAAACCGCATACACCACCCTCGCGATGGCAGAGGAAATAGCCACCGATGGTGACATCCAGCTCACCCTGTTCCTTCTTTATTCGCTCCACTACGGGCCGGGGGAGTGGGTCACCGGTGACTGGGAGTGGAACCCCGGGCTCATCAGCATCAGGTCGCGCATTGAAAGCCGTTTTGAGAGGGAACTGCGAGATCGCGTGCAGATGCCCAAGACTCTGCCGACAGCCGAAGAGCTGCCGGAGCTTCTGTTCACAATGGCCGGGGCGGAACAGGGCCCCAGCCTCGCGAGATGGATGGCCAAGAATGCCACTCTCGAACAGGCGCGAGAGTTTTTGGTGCAGCGCTCGATTTACACGCTGAGGGAGGCAGACCCGCACTCGTGGGCGATCCCCCGGCTCCAGGGCCGGGCCAAGGCGGCTCTCGTCGAGATTCAGTCCGACGAGTATGGGGGAGGGCGCCCGCAGCGGATGCACTCGGCGCTCTTTGCCCGCACTATGGAGGGCCTGGGGCTCGAAACTCGCTATGGGTTCTACGTCGATGTCGTGCCGCCCATCACCTTGGCCTCGCTCAACATGATGTCGATGTTTGGTCTCAACCGCCGCTTGCGAGGGGCGACTGCCGGCCACTTGGCGGCATTCGAGATGACCTCGTCGATCCCCAATGCGCAGTATGCCCGCGCGTTCCGCCGTCTCGGCTTCGGAGACGAGGTGAGACGCTACTTCGACGAACATGTCGAAGCGGATGCGGTTCACGAGCAGATCGCAGCCCGCGACCTCGCTGGATCGCTGGCGGAGGATGAACCTGAGACTCTTGAGGACATCGTGTTCGGGGCGGCGGCGTGCCTCTACGTCGATGGCCTTGTTGCCCTGCACCTCTATGCGAGCTGGAATGCCGGACGAACATCTCTCCTGCGGGCATTGGAGTGACAAATAGTGTTCCGATAGGTCGAATACCGGTTGACTATGTGCTTCCCCTGCGATGGCCAGCCCGTCGCGATTTCAGTGAGCTTGCTCGTTACCTTCAGTGGCTGGCTCACCACGCTGATGTGATGGTGGTCGATGGCTCGCCAGAAGAGGTCAGGCAAGCTCATCGCGCGGGCCTCGCTAGTCCCGTTCGGGTGATCGAGCCGGACATGTCGCTCGGGCTGAATGGAAAAGCGGCGGCGGTGCTCTCGGCAGTTCCCTTTCTACGCAACGACAGTGTGGTCATTGCCGATGACGATGTGCGGTATTCACTCGACTGCCTCGAGCAGGTGGCGCAAAGGCTGCGCGCCGCCGATATCGTGCGACCCCAAAACTATTTCGCGCCTCTGGTGTGGCACGCACGGTGGGACACGGCGCGGTCCCTGCTCAATCGCTCGCTCGCTTCTGACTACCCGGGGACCCTCGGCATACGCCGCGCACGTCTCGAGCAGGGCTATGGAGGCGACGTGCTGTTCGAGAATCTGGAGCTTATCCGCACGGTTCTCGCGCGGGGTGGTGAGGAGGATAGGGCGGATGACATTTTCGTAGAGCGCCGCCCGCCCACGGCCCGCGCCTTTTGGGCTCAGCGGGTGCGCCAGGCCTACGACAGCTTCGCTCAACCCGGCAGGCTCGTCGCTGAGCTTGCGATCGTGCCAGCGGTGTTGCTCATGTGTCGCCGGCCTGTAGCCCTCGGTGTTGCAGGAGTCGCCGCTATCGCGGTGGCGGAGCGCGGTCGCCGCCGTAACGGCGGGGGCGCTGTCTTCGCTCCGACTGCGGCGCTCTGGGCACCCGTCTGGCTCGCCGAGAGGGGGCTCTGCTCCTGGGCAGCGGTCGTCATGCGGCTTCGGGGTGGACCCGCTTATCACGGCCAGAGATTGAAGAAAGCTGCTAATTCTCGGCGGGCGCTCCACGCCGCCGTCATCAAGGAGGAACAAATTGAACGAACCGTCAGTGACAATAACGCCGTGCCCGAACGGGCCGCTGCTGGTGCGCGGTGACTTCTCCATCGAAAACCTCGATACCGAGGGTACCGACCGGCGAACCGTAGCGTTGTGCCGCTGCGGCATGTCGGCGATTAAACCCTTCTGCGATGGAACTCACAAGCTCGTCGATTTTCGAACGATCTCATAAGGAGAGCCCTCTGCACCTGGTGCCCCGCTGAGTCAAGCCCCTGATATGTCGCCCGCGCGCGAGCAGAATGGATGGAGGGGCTTGGTTATGCCGGGCCCGGGCTAGCGCTCATAAGGAGGCACGCTGTGAAACACCTGAGCTTTGGAGAGAAGTCGCTATTCATCGGCGACGAAGCTGCTGATGCACTAACGAACTACGCGGCGCTTCTGGCCGATCGTGGGCGTGCGGACACGGTCGTTCTCAACGCCATTGGGCCAGACGGCCACACTGTGGAGGCGACCTTCGTGCTGAACGAAGGCGCATCGCTCATGACCGAGACGGCTGACGAAGGCTTTAAAGAGCCAGAGAACTCCGATGTTGTGGAGTATATGAACACTCGGGCGCTCGGTCTCCTCCAGGGGGAGCGAGGTGAGCCTCTCAATGAGGAGGACGCCGTCGACTTCCAGCGATTCGCCGAAGGATAAGTGGCTCACTCGAGGGTCCACTACTTCTGGGGGTCTGCCTTTGCGTGATGGCTGCCGTCGCTACGGCGCATCGTGGTCGCGGTGGCGATTTCTCCGGTCGGAGGGTTTTCTGCGCTGCCCTCACGCATCACCAGGAGTCCACGCGAGCTATTCGCCGAAAGCAAGAGCTGATCGATCCACTCCTGGTTGATCGTGGGGTTGCGGCTGCCCGCGAACCGAAAGAACAGGTTCTGGCTGGGGTGAATCCAGATCGCGCTGTGCCCGCTCCCTGTCTCGAGCGAGTCTCTCCACGACATGAGAAAGCTCTCGCCCCGTCGAATCTTTTGCACAATCACGATCTGAAGGTGTGCCAGCAAGCGATCATCAAATTCCACCACTAGGCCGTCGTATTGAAGTGTTCCCATTAGATCCTCCTCGTCAGCCGGTTCTATTGTGCGACGGTTAACTCTGTTTCGGCAGTGCTCACATTGGCTCGCTGGCCGAGTTGGGCGGGCCATGAGGTGAACGCAACCACGCACCCTGCGGCAGCCACGCCCGCCATGAGGGCGGCCGCGATGGGGAAGCCGAAATATGTGTTCGCTGCCCCGACGAGCGGGTAGGTCAGCAGAAAACAAGCGTGGGTGAGCGAGAACTGTGCGACAAAAACACTGGGGCGAATCGACTCATCGCAGAAGCGTCGAATGAGCCGGGCCGATGGCGTCAAGATCATCGAGGTGGCCGCGCCCAGCGCCAGCCAGAGCATGAGGAACGCCAGCCAAGACGTCGGGGCAACGGCCGAAACAGTCGCTATTGCGACAAGCGTCATCGGCACAGCAACGCCGCCTGCCAGAAAGACCGTGCGGTCGGATGCTGCGCGCACAATGCGGGGCGCGCTCAGTGCTACCGCTGCCGAGCCAATGCCGTAAGCGGCGAAGAGCAGCGCGACATCCTCTGGCGGGCGCGCGAGGACACCCTGAACCAGCACCACGGTCGTGACGACGACGAGTGAGGTGCCCGCGGCGACAACAAGATTGAGCGTCAGCAGTGCCCTCAGCTGAGGGGTGCGCCACATGATTCGCGCACCACCGGTAAGGCGCTCGACAAATTGCATCGTCGGCGTGCTGATCGCAGGGATCGACGTGGTCGCTACGAGCCCTGCTGAAGCGACAAAACCGACCACGGTGCCGATGAACAGCGAGCTATGCGACGTGGCGGTCAACAGAAGCGCCGCAATCGCCGGGCTGGCAATCGACTCGAGGTCGTAGGCAAGTCGCGAGAGAGAAAGCGCTTGGGTGTAGTGCTTCTCGTTGGGCAGAATCTGGGGAATGATCGCCTGGTAGGCGGGCGTGAAAGTTGCCGAGGCGAGCTGGAGAAACAGAATCAGCACGTAGATCTGCCACACCTCGGTCACTGCGGGCAAAAGGCATGCCACTGCGGCCCGTGAACAGTCCGCACTCACGAGCAGGGTCTTCCGCGGCACGCGCGCCGTCAGCGCTGCAACGAGCGGCGCTCCGGCCACATATGCCACCATCTTGATCGCCAGCGCCGTGCCCAAGATGAGAGCAGCATCCCCGCCAGTCAGATCGAACGCGAGCAGCCCGAGCGCCACGGTGAGAAGCCCTGTGCCAAGCAGTGCCACAATCTGAGCGGCAAAGAGCTTGGCGAATCGCCCCTCGCGCAGGATTTCAGCGATCATGGCCGGCGGGCCGCGCCCCCGCGCTCGCGGAGTGAACGCTAGGGGCTGCGCCTCTGTGGTGCGCCGGGACAGCGTCAACGGAGTGCTCGGCCTGCAGGATCGCCTCGATTACCAACGTGCTCACATGCTCGTTGGCCAGCCGGTAGAAGACGCGGGTGCCGTCTTGTCTCGTCGTGACGATGCGGGATAGGCGGAGTTTTGCCAAGTGTTGCGACACGGCGGGAGGGGCTTTGTCGATGAGGTTCGCGATGCTGTTGACCGAGAGTTCACCGCCCCGAAGCGCCAGGATGATGCGGATGCGGGTGGCGTCGGCGAGCATCGAGAAAATCTCGGCGGCAATCGCGACGGAGTCGTCGGTGGCCTCTATCTGCTTATCTGCATCCATACGCAGATAGTAGCGCTATAGCCAGTGCCGCCGCTTGAAGATCACGTAGAGAGCGGCGCCCATCGCTACCATTCCCGCTACCGCCAGCGGGTAGCCCCACGGCCAATCGAGCTCCGGCATGTAGGTGAAGTTCATCCCGTAAACGGTGCCGATCAGCGTGGGTGCAAAGAGAATGGCCGCCCACGACGAAATCTTCTTGACCTCCTCGCTCTGAGCGAGGGAATGCTCGCTGAGTTTTCGGGTCTCCTCGTTTTGCTCGAGGCTCGCCTGGGAGAGCAGGCGCATTTCATCGTTCTGGCGTTGGGTAGTGAGGGTGGAATGCACCGTCAGCGCGTTCTGCAGAAGCGCTCGATAGGCCGCCGACTTGTCGACGATCGCCAACACGTGGTCGAGCACGTCGCGAAGCGATCGCTGCAGCTCCACGTTGACCTTGTACTTCTCAGAGCCGCGTTCAAGCGACTCGAGCATGGGCACGAGAGGTTGCACTGCGCGCTGAAAATCGATGACCTCGCTGATGAGTGAATAGATTCGGCGCGAGACCTCGGAATCACCATCGAAGAGCTGGTCTTCGATTTCGTCTATGTCGTTCTCAAGTCCAGCGATCACGGGGGCATACTCGTCGACAACCTCGTCCAAGATCGCATAGAGCACGGCCTCAGGGCCGAGGGAGAGCAGCTCGGGGCTCGCCTCCATCCGGTGACGCACCGCCACGAGGTTGGGCGACTCAGCATGGCGAATCGTCACAACGAATCCTGGGCCGATAAAGATGTGCAGCTCACCGAATTCCACGGTCTCGTCGGCGTCGATATAGCGAGCTGGCCGCAGCACCACGAAAAGGGTGTCGCCATAGCGCTCGAGCTTCGACCTCTGGTGCCCCTTGAGCGCGTCTTCAACCGAGAGCTTATGCAGCCCGAACTCGTTTGCCACCGAGTGGATCTCATGCGGTTCTGGCCGGTATAGACCAATCCAAGCCATCCCGCCGAGATCCCGCATCACCTCGTACGTCTCGTCCAGGTTGCTGGGCGTTGCCGCCCGAACCCCGTCAACGTATACAGCGTTGTCGACCAGCGTCATCGTGAACTCCTCGCGCCATGCCGCCCGCGAGTGTCCGCAGGCCCGAGGCGAGGCTACCGCGAGCCGTCGTCGCGAAGCTGGTGCCTCTCTGGTCGCGCAACAAGAACTCTCAGGGTTCTGTGCCCTCGCACCCATGGTCGGCCCAGCCCAGGCGCGCACTATGACCCGAAACACACAACACACAACACACAACACGCAGCAACCGCACAAGCCGCGACCGACGCGGAGACGAGGTGGCAATGTCGGGAACAGCGCTGATCGGCCAGTCTGAGGCTGCGTTCGCGACGGCGTCCACCCGGCGGGGGCGAAACACTCGGTCGGCAGCGCTGGTGGGGCTCGGTGCTGCGGCCATCTCGATGACGGGCTCCGGCATCCCGTCGTATTGGGGCGATGAGGCAGCGAGCGTGATCTCGGCCGACCGGCCGCTCCCCACCCTCTTGGCTGAGCTCGGCACGGTCGACGCGGTGCACGGTGCCTATTACCTCTTTCTTCACTATTGGATCGCTCTCGTCGGCACATCGGAGTTTGCGGTGCGTCTCCCCAGCGCGATCGCCATAGGTCTGGGCGCAGCGGGCGTCGTCGTGCTCGCTCGACGCCTCTCGGGCAGCGGCAGGTTCGCCGTGGCATCCGGGCTCATTTTTGCGATCCTGCCCCTGGTAACGCGAATGGGCTCCGAGGCCAGGTCCTATGCCTTCGGAATCGCCGCTGCAGTCTGGCTCGCGGCAGCCTTCGTGCGGCTGGTGCGCAGCCGCGAAACCCGAATCTGGCCTTGGATGCTGCTCGGCGCTGGCGGCGCAGCATCCACCTATGTGTTTCTCTATCTCGTGCTTCTCATTCCCGTTTTTGGGGTCGGGATGCTTGCGCTGCGACCGGCGCGGGCGATCGTTATGAGATGGCTGGCCTCGGCCGGCGTTGCGATCGTGCTGGCTGCGCCCGTCATGATCGCGGCCGTCTCGCAGCGCCAACAGGTGGAGTTTCTCGCCCGCCGTGACTACGCCACCGTGGAGTCGGTCCTGGTAACGCAATGGTTCGGCTCGGGCTGGTTCGCGGTTCTTGCCTGGGCACTCATCGCCGCCGCGGTCGCCGGTGCTGTGATGCGCAGAGAGTCGCGGCCCCGCCTTGCTTTTCTGCTGGCCTGGCTAGTGATCCCCACTGCGGCAGTCATGGCGGCGAACTTCGCGATCACACCGCTCTACAACCCGCGCTATCTCTCCTTCTGCACCCCTGCTGTGGCGATTCTGATGGCCGAAGGAGTTCGGGTGCTGGCCGGTCTTGCGCGAGGGCGCTCGGCGCGCCGGCTCGTGGCGACTGCGGCCGCGGTCGCCCTCGTGGTGACGGCGCTGCCCGGCTATGTGGAGCAGCGCAGCCCCTTCTCGCGCGACGAGGGCAGCGATCTTCGCGAAGCCGCAGCTATCGTGGCTGAGCACGCGTCGCCGGGAGACGCGATCGTGTTCGATGAGTCGGTGCGACCCTCGCGCAAGCCGCGGCTCGCCATTGACCTCTATCCGGAGCAGTTTGCGGGGCTTCATGATGTCGCCCTCGTAACCCCCGCGCGTGAACGCGACACGATCTGGGCGGAGGTCGCCCCCCTCAGAGGTCTTGGTGTCGACCTGCGCGATCACCAAACCGTGTGGGCGCTCCAGCTTGCCGGCAGCTCCTCTACCGATATGTCCACTCTCGAAACACTCGGCTTTAGGCTCGTGCAGGCCATCCCGGTCAATCGCACGGTGCTCTATGAATTCACGCGGGAGGCACCATGAGCGGGGTTGTGATCGTCGTTCCCACCTACAACGAGCTGCCCAATCTGGCCGGATTGGTGGATGACCTGCATCGACACGTTCCCTCCGCAGAAATCCTGATCGTCGACGACGACTCGCCCGACGGAACGGGGCAGGCGGCAGAACTCCGATCGGCCAGCGACGGGCGGCTCCACGTGTTGCATCGAGCGACCAAAGACGGGCTGGGAGCGGCCTACCGCGCGGGGTTTGCGTGGGCCTTGGCTGAGGGCTACGACACGGTCGTGCAGATGGACGCCGACGGTTCGCACCGGGCGGCCGATGTGCCGGTGTTACTGCGGGCTCTCGAGACTGCGGATGTTGTGCTCGGCTCGCGATGGGTTCCCGGCGGTTCCGTCGTGGGGTGGCCCCGTGCGCGCCAGCTTCTCTCTCGTGGCGGTAGCGTTTTCGCCCGGGCATGCCTGCCCGTTACGTCTGCCGATGTGACCGGCGGATTCCGCGCATTCCGCAGGGAGGCGCTAGAGCGAATCGAGCCGCGTACGGTGATGAGCCGCGGCTACTGCTTTCAAATCGAGATGCTGTGGCGGGCGAACACCAGCGGGTGTCGAGTGCGTGAAGTCCCCATCGAGTTTGCCGAGCGACAGGAAGGCAAATCCAAGATGTCGAGCTCGATCGTCTTCGAGGCAATGGCCAGGGTGGCCTGGTGGGGCATCACGCAAAGCCCCAAGCGTCTATCGCGCCCGGCCCGGCAGCCGACGGGGCGCATCCGGGCTTAGTGCCGAGCGCGGGCCACACGACAAACGGCCCTGCTGGCATCCCAGTGCGTCCCACCACGGGCACATCTGGGCGGCCAACGGGCCGTTCGTACGTGAGGACCTAGCAGTCCTGGTGTCAGTCCTAGCTGTCGGAAAGCGCGCCGCGGAACTCGCGTGCGCGAAGCGCGCGCAGGGCACGCTGCTCAAGCTGGCGAACCCGCTCGCGTGAGATGCCGAACACCTCGCCCACTTGGTCGAACGTCATAGGTGCGCATCCATCGAGGCCAAAGCGCAGCTTGAGAACCTTGGCGTCGCGCTCCGGCAGTGTCTGGATGCACTTGTGCAGCAGCTCGTTGCGGATGCCGGCGCTCACGACGTCGATGACGGGCGCGTGCTGGTCATCCTCGATGAGGTCGCCGAGCACGGTGTCCTGCTCTTCGCCGACGGGCGTGTGAATGCTCACGGGCTCGCGGTCGGCATCCAGATAGATGCGCACCTTGTCCGGCGTAAACCCGGTCTCGGCTGAGAGCTCTTCGACGGTGGGGCGGCGGCCGAGTTCGGTCTCGAGCTCGCGGTACAGCTTGCGAACGGCAACGACCTTCTCTGCTGCATGCACGGGGATTCGGATCAGACGCGACGAATCGGCGAGGCACCGGCTAATCGACTGGCGAATCCACCAGGTGGCGTAGGTCGAGAACTTGTAGCCCTTTGCGAAGTCGAACTTCTTCACGGCGCGGTCGAGGCCGAGGTTGCCCTCCTGAATCAGGTCCATGAAGGGAACGCCGTGGCCGACGTAGTTCTTGGCAACGCTCACGACCAGGCGCAGGTTGGCGCGCACGAACTGGCGGTAGGCGGCTTCGCCTTCATTGACGAGCTGCTGCAACTCGCGAACGAGCTTGGCTGGGCCGGTTGTGGTTTCGAGTCGCTCGCGGGCGATCACGCCAACCTCGATGCGGCGAGCCAGCTCGGGCTCTTCTTCTGCGGCCAGCAGGGGGATCACAGAGATCCCCTGCAAGTAGTCCCGTACCGCGTCTTCTGAAACTCGGGCTTCGCGAGGAGCCTTGCTCCGGTCAGTGCTGCGCGGCGCCTGCCGTGGTGTCGAGGGGGCAGGGGTGGTGGGAGCGGTGATGGTCACGGTTGTTTCCCTCATTCTCTCGTTTATTGGCGCCGTCTCGGGATGACCGATCTGTGCGAATGGAACGCTCTGTCTGTACCCATTTAGGGGGTAGAGTATGCGTTCTGTCAAGCGCTAAGATTGGAGGGCGATGACTGAGCCAATCAAACAGGGAGCCCGAGAGCGCATCCTGGACGCTGCGTACGACCTTTTCTCTCACCGAGGCATTCGCGACGTCAGTGTCGACGAAATAATCACCAAGTCCAAGGTCGCCATCGCCACGTTTTATCGCCATTTCAGCTCAAAAGACGAGCTCGCTCAGGCTTTTCTCAATCGCCGCGAACAGGTGTGGACGTCAGAGTTGATCGTGGCCGAAGTCGCCAGCCGCAGCGACTCCCCTCGCGCACAGTTGCTCGGCATCTTTGACGTCTTCGACGAGTGGTTCCACCGTGATGACTTCGAGGGGGACTCGTTCGTTAAGGTGCTTCTCGAGATGGGACCGGAGCATCCGCTAGGTCAATCAAGCATCGTGCACCTCAATCACGTTAGGCGCATGATCAGGGGCTTAGCCGAGCGTGCGGGGCTCACTGATCTGGACGACTTTGCGCTCTCGCTGCACATCCTCATGAAGGGATCGATCGTCACGGCCGCGATGGGCGATCTCGATTCCGCGCAGCAGGCCCGGGTGATGGCGGAACGCCTGATCGTGGATCACACTCCCGCTGACTAGCGGTTAACTAATGAACCGCCCCCGAAGAGTCGGAGGCGGTTCATTAGTTGGCGATGCGCGATCTGCCTAGACGTCAGACATTTCGGGGCCTTCATCGGCGCTGCCGCGCTCGGCAAGGGCCGCGGCTCGCTCCGCAAAGCGGCGCTGCACATCGGCCTGCGCGTGCGCGATGACGGCGGGGTCGAGAGGGGGACTGGTGTGCTCCGTCGTTCCGTGGTGCTTGGCGATGAAGGCGTCGAGTTCAGGGCCGGACTCCCACGACGTGATGAGGCAGTAGCGGTTCTCGGGGCCCGGGTGCCACACGGCGTGCCAGAACCGCTGGGTGTCGACGATCACCTGAGCACCAGCCGGCAGCGGGATGCGGATCTCAGTGTCGGGGTCGAAGCGCTCTTCGCGCAGCACGAGGCACGAGTCGGCATCGTCGGAGAGGTTGAAGAACCCGCGCACGATCCAACCGGAGCCGTCGGGGTTGAGGCGGTTGTTGTCGTCCTGGTGAAGGTTGTAGAGAGTCTCTTCGTAGCTGTTGGGCTTGAGCTCGATCACACGGCACCGGCCGACATTTGCGCCGGGCTCCTGTGCCCTAGCGGTAAGTCGCGGAGCTTTCGCCACCTGCGACTCGATCCAGACGCCGTCTTTGTCGGTACGAGGGGGCTGGTGGTTCCAGAAGCCGTTGACCTCGATCTCGCCGTTGGCGCTCGCGAGGGGGGCGAACTGGGTGTCTCCAGAAGACTTCCAGTCGACATACTCCAGGTCGAGCCATTCCTTCGGATCCTGCGCCTGGTCGTACCTGTCGAGGATGACGAATCCGGTCTCCTCCAGAGCCGCCGACTTGATGTAGCTCATTCGAAAATGTGCCCTTCAGATATGTGGCTAGCACGTTTTGCCTAGCCAGACTTAGGCCACCCTAACACCCAGGAGCCACACATCTCGGTCGTCAACACGCCCCCCAGAGGCCTGCGGAAGCTGCTTGCGCGGAGGATGCTGCGGCTGCGGTCGACAGGGAATCTGAGCCTGCTGTGAACGAAGGAGCCGCTAGTTCTGGCAGTGAGGGCACCAATACCCGTGGCGCTCGAACTCGCCAGCGCCACCGATTAACCCGTCGTTGATGAGCGTTCCGCACCGCAAACAAGGCTTGCCTTCGCGGCCATAGACCCACGTGGTGTCGCCACGGGTGCGACCGGTTGTGGTTCTGGGTCGCAGCTTGTTGGCGTCGAGCAGGCGGTGAGCGAGCGCGACCATCTTTTCGGGATGCTCGACCTCGCCGACCGGTCTGGTGGGCAGCACGCCGCGCAGATAGCACAGCTCGTTCATATATATGTTGCCGATGCCGGCCAGATTGTGTTGGTCGAGCAGAGCCATCGACACCATCCGGTCGGGGCGAGCCAGCAGCCGCCGCACGGCTTCGTCGGCATCCCAATCAGCGCCGAGCAGATCGGGCCCGAGCCGCGCCGACGCGGCAGCTTCACCCTGGGCGTCGAGCACCTCGAGTGTGCCGAGATCGAACCCCACAGCGACATCGGTCTCCGTTTCGAGCACGATGCGAGCCTGGTAGGCGGGGCGCTTCCAGCGGGTTCCATGTTTGTACACGTGCCACGACCCCTCCATCTTGAGATGGCTGTGGATCGTCGCATCGCCCAGGTGCATGAACAGGTGCTTGCCTCGCGAGATAACGTCCGCGATCATCCGCCCGCTCAGATCGACCGTCGCATAGCGGGGAACGCGGATATCGCTGCGGGTCAGCAGCTGGCCCGCCAACACCCGATTGAGGGTATGGGCGGTCTGATAGACGGTGTCGCCCTCAGGCACGCAGCCTCAACCCCTGCGGCGTCACGGTGAATCCGGATGCCTCGAGGGCGCGCCCGAGGGGGGTGCCGATCACAAACTGGCCGTCGACCCGCTCCACCTTGAGCGCCTTCAGGTGGCCTCGCACCGTGCTTGCCAGACTCTCAGCCGCCGACGCGATAGCCGCACCATCCGTCTCGGAATCCACAAAGGTGAGCACGGTCTTTCCTCCGCGCTCAACGTAAAGCGCAAGCGCGCCATCGACCAGCACGACCAGCGCACCGGCCTTGCGCCCCGGCCGGTGCGTTCCCTCGCCGGTGGGCCAGGGAAGCGCGGCGCCGTAGGGGTTCGCGGGGTCCGTGGCGGCCAGAGTGACGGCGGTGAGCGGTGGTGCGGCATCGGGATCCAGCAGATACGTCCGGAGCCGGTCAACGGTCGGACCCGTGGCGAATTGCGCGGCGCCCAGGCCTTGAATGAAGTAGCCGCGGCGTGCCCGCCCGCTCTCCTCAAAGCCGCCGAGCACACGGTAGACGGTCGAGAAGCCGCCGCGAACCCCTTCGGAGGCCACTGCACCTTTGGTGACGACCCCGTAGCGTTCGAGCAGCGATTCCGCCGTTGCGACACCGAGCAGGGTCGGCTGAGGTGCCGCGAGCCTGGGCAGCAGGGACCAGCGACCTGCCACGCTCGGGGGCCAGTGCGCGACGGCATCGCCATCCGGGTGCGCCCCCGGAATGATCTGCCTCGTGCTGCGGGGCGGCGTGCAGGCCCACCCAGATATGCGCGCAGCGGTGCAAGGGTGTCGTTAGTCACGATTCCCGCCCACACCAGGTCCCACAGTGCGGGGGTCAGGGCCGAGTCATCGAGGCTGCCGATCGCATCCGAAAGCTGGCGATAGAAATAGGCGCCGCCACTCGCGAGGACTTCGAGGATGCTGCGGTGCAGCTCTGTCTCGTCGAATGGTCGCGGCTCTGTCGGCAGCGTAAAGGGTGCGGACTCCGCCGTGTGCAGGCTCACCCAACCATCCGAGTCGCCGAGCGATCCGGCGCCCGACCAGAGCACCTCGCCCGATGCGGTGAGTTCGTCGAGCATGGCGGGGGAGTAGTCCGTGACGCGAAGGGGCAGCACGAGGTTCTCGATAGTCGACGCGGGGATCGCGACCCCCGCCAACTGGTCGACAACTTCAAGCACGCCGTCGATGCCGCGCAATCGAGTGCCGCCTGCGCCGGTGACGTGCTGCCAGGCGGGCAGAAATCGCCCGTAGGTTGCCGCATCCACCGGCTCGACCTCGTGGCGCAGCGCCGCAAGCGATCGGCTGCGCAGCCGCCGCAGCACCTCCATGTCGACCCACTCGCTGCCGCTTGCACCAGGGCGAAACTCGCCCTCGACCACCCGCCTCTGCGATTCGAGCCGCTGCAGGGCGTCGGCAACCACCGCGGGGCCCAGGTCGTATCGGCTGGCTGCCTCACCGGTCGTGAACGGCCCGTGGGTGCGGGCATAGCGGCTGACGAGGTCGCCGACCGGGTCGGCGACGGGTTCGAGAAATGCGTGCGGGATGCCGAAAGGCAACGGTGTGCCCAGCGCGTCGCGCAGCCGCGATGCATCCTCGGCGACCGCCCAGCGTCGATCTCCCGCGATCGTGACTGCAATAACCCGGTTGGCCCGCGCCAGGTCGAGCAGCAGCTGTTCGGCGCGGGACTCGGCGGATGCGCGTTCAGCCTCCGCCTCGGCCACCAGGCCAGCCAACCCACCAACAACGCGCTCGCCGATTTCGGCGAGCGACAACGGGCCGAGAAACCGCAGCAGGTCTACGACCCCCTCGATGTCTTTCACCTGCCGGTCGGGAGCCAGCCGCTGCAGTTCGCGCTCTGTCATCTCAATCACGTCGGGGTCGAGAAGCTCCCGGAGCTCTGCCCTGCCCAAAAGCTCGGCGAGCAGCGTCGAGTCAAGCGAGAGGGCAGCGGCGCGGCGCTCCGCCAGCGGAGAATCGCCCTCGTACATAAAGGCGGCAACGTAGCCGAACAGCAGCGATCGCGCGAACGGCGACGGAACATCCGTCTCCGCCTCGACCAGGCGCACGGTGCGGTCGGCGAGCCGCCGTGTCAGCTCTGTGAGGGCGGGGAGGTCGTAGACATCCTGCAGCACCTCGCGCACGGTTTCGAGCACGATGGGAAATGTCGGGTATTTGGATGCGACGGCCAGCAACTGCGACGCCTTCTGCCTCTGCTGCCACAGCGGAGAGCGACGCCCGGGGCTATACCGGGGCAGCAGCAGCGCCCTGGCGGAATTTTCGCGAAAACGCGAGGCGAAGAGGGCCGACCCGCCCACCTCTTTGGTCACGATGTCGGCGAGCTCGTCGGACTCGAAGGCAAACAGTTCGGCCCCCGGCGGCTCGGCATCCGTGTCGGGAATCCGCACGACAATGCCGTCGTCCGCCGCCATCGCTGCACCGTCAATCTCCATGCGGTCCCGGATGCGGGCGCTCACCGCGAGTGCCCACGGCGCGTGCACCTGCATTCCGTAGGGCGAGTGCAACACGACGCGCCAGTCGCCCAGCTCGTCGCGGAACCGCTCGACCACGAGCGTGCGGTCGCTGGGCACGTGAACGGTCGAAGCCTTCTGCTCCTCCACAAACGCCAGCAGATTGGTCACCGCCCGGGAGTCGAGCCCGGCCAGAGAAAGCCGCTCGCGCAGCGCCGTTTCGTGCCCGGCCGACAGCTCGCGGGCGAACTCGCCTATGGCTTGACCCAGCTCGGCTGGCCGGCCGATGCCGTCGCCCTTCCAGAACGGAACACGACCCGGTTGGCCGAATGCCGGGGTCACGACAACGCGGTCGTGGGTGATCTCCTCGATGCGCCAGCTCGTCGCCCCCAGCGCGAAGATATCGCCGACGCGTGACTCGTAGACCATCTCTTCGTCAAGTTCGCCAACCCGCCGCCCGCCCTGGGCGTCGCTCTCGCCGCCCACCATAAACACCCCAAAGAGCCCGCGGTCGGGGATCGTGCCGCCCGAGGTCACTGCGAGTCGTTGCGCGCCGCGCCGGCCCACGATGGTTCCCTCCACGCGGTCCCAGATGATGCGGGGTCGCAGCTCCGCGAACTCGTCCGATGGATACCGCCCGCTGAGCAGATCGAGGGTCGCGTCGAATGCGCTCCGGGGCAGCGTCGCAAAGGGCGCGCTTCGGCGAACGGTATCGAACCACTCGTCGACGCCGAGCGCTTCGAGCGCTACGGCGGCCACGGTCTGCTGGGCGAGGATGTCGAGCGGATTCTGCGGAACGGCCAGCTTCTCAATGAGACCGGCCGACATCCGCTCGGTTGCCACCGTGGTGTGCAGCAGGTCGGCGCGATGCTTGGGAAACAGAATGCCCTTGCTGATGTCGCCGACGTTGTGACCGGCCCGGCCAATGCGCTGCAGGCCGCTCGCCACCGAGGGCGGCGACTCGACCTGAATCACCAGATCGACGGCGCCCATGTCGATGCCGAGCTCAAGCGACGACGTGGCAACAACGCAGCGTAGGCGACCGGATTTGAGATCGTCCTCGATCATCGCCCTTCGCTCTTTGGAGACGGAGCCGTGGTGTGCCATCGCCAGTAACGGCTCAGCCCCCGAGGTGGATCCGGATGCCCCCATCAGCTGGGCGGGTGGGAGGGCAGCGGCATCGGAGGCGTCGCCGAGCCCCATCCGCTCCTCGTTGATCTCGTTGAACCGTGCGGTCAGCCGCTCGGCGAGCCGCCGAGAGTTGGCGAACACGATCGTTGATCGGTGCTCCAGAATGCGGTCGACGATCTCCTCTTCGACGTGCGGCCAGATGGAGCCCTGAGCGGCGGATGCTGCTGCCGAGCCTTCCTGCGGGGCAACCGTGCCCAGCTCTGTCATGTCCTCAACCGGCACGCTCACGCTCAGGTCAAAGGTCTTCTCGGCGGGGGGAGCCACGATCGTTGTGGCCGCCGCGCCGCCCAAGAAACGGGCGACCTCGTCGAGCGGGCGCACGGTCGCCGAAAGCCCCACCCGCTGGGCTGGCCGGTCGAGCAGAAGATCGAGCCGCTCAAGCGAGACCGCGAGGTGCGCACCCCGCTTGGTCGAGGCGACAGCGTGGATCTCGTCGATGATCACCGTTTCGACCGTGCGCAGGGTCTCTCGCGCAGCAGACGTGAGCATCAAGTACAAGGACTCGGGAGTCGTGATGAGAATGTCCGGTGGAGTCTTCTGCAGCATCCGCCGTTCTGCGGGTGTGGTGTCGCCCGACCGCACTCCAACGCGCACCTGCGGCGTCGTTTCGCCGCGGCGGGCCGCTGTCTGCGTTATTCCGACGAGGGGGGAGCGCAGATTGCGTTCGACGTCGACTCCGAGCGCCTTGAGCGGCGAGATATACAGAACGCGAGTGCCAGGAGGCTGCGTGCCAGTGGCAGATTCTGCCGAACCCGCAGCGTTCTCGAGGCCGCTGGCCGCCGCGAGGTTGTCGATCGCCCACAGAAAAGCCGCGAGGGTCTTTCCCGAACCCGTCGGCGCCACGACGAGGGCATGCTTTCCCCCAGCAATCGCCTCCCACGCCCCCGCCTGCACGGCGGTGGGTGCGGCGAATGCACCCCTGAACCATTCCCGTGTCACCGGGCTGAATAGGTCAAGGGGGTCGCGCATCCATCCATCCTGTCCCAGACGCCTGACAGTCGTGTTGCGGGTTCGTTCTTACCGGAGGTGCAGGTCTCTGGTGCAAGACTATGGAGCATGAGCGCAACTGGAACCCCCGATCCCGGCAACGCGTGGCTCTCCGATGTCGAGCTTCTCGAGATTCGCCGGCGCATGCCCATTCTTTATGTGGAGGCGGTCCCCGTGCGGCTCGACCCGCTGGGGCTCGTCAGCGAGGTCGGGGTGCTGTTGCGGGCATCCGTCACGGGAGAAATGGGCCGCACTATCGTCTCGGGCCGGGTCATGTACGGCGAGACGGTGAGGGAGGCGTTGTTCCGCCACCTAGAGAAGGACCTCGGGCCAATGGCCTTTCCCCAGTTGCCGGCGAGCCCCGTGCCGTTCTCGGTGGCCGAGTACTTTCCTATGCCCGGCATCAGCCCGTTCACCGACGACCGCCAGCACGCCGTGTCGCTGGCCTATGTCGTTCCCGTCACGGGAACCTGCGAGCCGCGGCAAGATGCGCTCGAGATCACCTGGATGTCTCCGGAGGAGGCGGCTAGCGCCACGGTCGGGTTAGAGATGGACGGCGGCCGCGGTCTGCTGCTGCGCCAGGCACTTGCCTCGGTGGGAGTGCTCCCGGCCTAGGCTGTCGCTCCCTGCATCCCTAGCGAACGTAGCGAACCTCAACGAGGTCTTCACCCAAAAACGGGTGAACCTCTTCTGCACCGTCGAGCACCATGCCGTTGCGCTCGTAGAACCGGTGCGCGCGCGGGCTGTCTTTGGCCACCCACAGGTACCCGGGGAGGTCGCCGCAGGCCGCGTCAAACAGTTTCTGCCCGATGCCGGTGCCCTGATACTGGGCGAGCAGGTAGATGAAGTACAGCTCGCGGTCCCGGGGCGGGTTCTCGTCGCGGGCGGGGCCTGAGCCCACGAACCCCACGATTTCGCCGTCGAGGAGAGCCGCGAACTGGTTGTATTCCTCGCCGCGCGTGGCCATGCGTGACCACAGTTCAGCCATGCGTCGGGGGGAGAGGTTTTCGAGCGATGCCTTGCTGATCAACTTGTCATACGTCTCGTGCCAACACTGGGCATGGACTCGACCAAGGTCTTCGACATCGCTGTCACGGATCGGGCGGATAAGGACTTCGGCAACGTCACTGGTGCTCATGTGTCGAGCCTAAGTCGACTACGCCTCGATGCGAAATCGAGCCCCGGTGAAGGCACAGCAAACTGTCATCCTCGACCACGCGTCGGCGATGGCTCTCCCTGCCCGTCCCCGAAACCACGCTGAGGGGCGCCATATTCGTGTTCCGGATGCTCCGGAAGCCAAATATGACGCCCCTCAGTGAAGTGGAGTGGCGAAGCGGGCTACTTAGCCCTGCGCGCGACGTCCGGCGCGGCGCTGGCCGCCAGCGGGAGTGGCCGCCCCCGGTGACGACGTGCTGTAGCTGGTGGTTCCGCCCTGGCGGGTGCGGGGGGCGTGCGAGCCCTGTCCGCCCTGTGAGGCTCCGCGACGGGCCTGCCCGCTGCGGGCAGAATCCGAGGATGCGGCGGGGCGGCCCGAGCGGGTCGAGTCGCTTCCGGTGGCAGACGCGGGGCGTCCTGAGCGGTCGCGACGCGGCTGGCCTGAGCCGGCTCCGTCACGGGCAGCGCGCTTGCGCTGAGCGTTAGCGCCCTGCGAGCTACCGCCGCCGCGAGGCTGCTCCTGCTTGGGGGACGGCTTCACATAGGCGGCGACCTGGCCGACAAGGGCGTTAACCGATGCGGAGTCTGCCGTCACGCGCTCGGGCTGAACTTCGATGGCGGCCTTGCGCAGAAGCGCCAGGGTGTCCTTCTTCTGCGTCGGCAGCATCAGGGTCACAACGTCGCCAGTCGAGCCAGCACGTGCCGTGCGGCCACTGCGGTGCAGGTACGCCTTGTGCTCGGCGGGCGGGTCAACGTGGATTACGAGCTCGATGTTGTCGACGTGCACGCCGCGGGCTGCGACATCCGTTGCGACCAGAACCTTGGCGGTTCCTTCGCTGAAGGCGGCAAGGTTGCGGTCACGCTGCGGTTGCGAGAGGTTTCCGTGCAGATCCACTGCGGGGATGCCCGACTCGGTCAGCTGCTTGGCAAGCTTCTTGGCGTGGTGCTTGGTGCGCATAAAGAGGATGCGGCGGCCGGTGCCCGACGCGAGCTTCTCAATGAGAACCTTCTTGGCGTCGACGCCGTCGACCTCGAAGAGGTGGTGAGTCATGTCGGCGACGTGCGAAGTGGCCTCGTCGACGGAATGCAGAACCTCGTTGTGCAAGAAGCGCTTGACCAGCTTGTCAACGCCGTTGTCGAGCGTGGCGCTAAAGAGCAGGCGCTGGCCGTTTTGGGGCGTCTTGTCGAGGATGCGGGTCACGACGGGCAAGAAGCCGAGGTCGGCCATGTGGTCGGCCTCATCGAGCACGGTGATCTCAATGGCGTCGAGGGTTGCGAAGCCCTGCTTCATGAGGTCTTCGAGGCGGCCGGGGCAGGCGACGACGATGTCGACACCCGCCTTGAGTGCGGCAACCTGGCGCTGCTGCGAGACGCCACCGAAGATCGTGGTGACCTTGAGGCCATAAGCGTCGGCGAGCGGCTCGATCACATTGGTGATCTGGGTTGCGAGCTCGCGGGTGGGGGCGAGTACGAGGCCGAGCGGGCGGCCGCTGCGACGCTTGCCACCGGCGAGGGCGCCGCCGAGGCGGGCAACCATGGGAATGGAGAAGGCGAGGGTCTTGCCAGAGCCGGTCTTGCCGCGACCGAGAACGTCACGGCCGTTGAGGGTATCCGGCAGGGTGTCGACCTGGATGGGGAAGGCGCTGGTCTTGCCGTTTGCTTCAAGCACGGAGACGAGGGCCGACGGCACGCCAAGCGCGCCGAATGTGGTTTCAGTCAAGGTGGTTCTTTCTTTGCAGTCCCTGGGCACAAGGGCGCGCAGCGCCGTAGAAACCCGGAAGGGTTGGGCGAAGGTGGCGATGGCCACATCCGTTCGCCGTGAGAAGAATGTCAACCGTTTAAGCACGGTGAGTGATGCGTTCTACGACGCAGGGAACACGTGAAACGCGTTCGCAAGTGGTGCCAGCCTAGCATCCCGCATCGCTTCTCGGTCTGAATGGCAGCTACGCTCCCGTAGCCTTGGGGTATGGCGGCATCAAAGACTTACAAGACCGGGCGCAACCGGGGCGACTCATTCGACGTTGGGGTGCGCCAGTCGGTCGCGGTTCCGCTGGATGCGGCATGGGCATTTCTGGTCGGACCTGGCCTGCCTCTGTGGCTGGGCGAAACCGAGCTGCCCACGAAGCAGAACGACACCTACGAGACAGAAGACGGCGTGCGCGGAGTCATCCACCGCTATGCCGAGAACGAGAAGGTCAAGCTCACGTGGCGCCCGGCCGATTGGCCACACAACACCACCCTCACGGTTGCGGTCAAGCAGGCAGACGGTCACATTGTCGTGAGCATCAACCATGATGGCCTCGCCGACCGTGAAGAGCGCTCGATGATGTTGGGGCACTGGAAGAACGTGCTCGCCGACGTGGTCAACCGTCTCGAGAATCTGTAGAGCGCGCCGTAACAGTTTCGCCCGTCTCGGTACGATCTCGGGGTGACTTCTCCCGATTCTCCCCACACGCAGTCCTTCTATCAGGTGCGATTCGACTGGGGCATTGCTGGCGCTGAGGCGCTCGCAGGCTCCGACGCGATCGTGTGGGTCGATGAGCTCGGCACCCCGCAGGTGCCGTCAGTCGAGACGAATGCCGTGGTTGTGGCTGGCGGCATTGCCAACGCTGCGGCCGTTGCCGAGTGGATGCTCGCCAAACAAGAGGAGCGTCGCGACCGCTTTCGCATCGCGGTCGTTGCCGCTGGAGAGCATCGCCCTGACGGCTCGCTGCGGTTCGCCGTGGAGGATCAGCTGGGGGCCGGGGCCGTCATCGACGCCCTCACGGCCGTCGGTCTCGACCATTGCTCGCCCGAGGCGGCGGCAGCATCCGCCGCGTACTTCGGGTTGCGCCGCGCCACCAAGCATCTGCTCGGGGCGACGGTCACATCGCGGCAACTGGGCGGGGTGCAGATCGACCTCACGCCGACAACCGCGGTGCCCGTGCTCATTGACTTCGCCGACAAGCGAGACAAGAGACAGGTCGGGCAAGAATAACTAGCGCCGACGAGCCGGGGCCGGGGTCTGCTTCTGCCAGGTGATGGCGTTGCGGGGGTCGAACCCGCGAGCGCATTTGCCGCATGCAAGCGGCCGGGTCGGCTTGCGATAGCGGTAGTGCGCGTGGCCGGACGGGCAGGTGCCCACCCAGGGCGCCAGCTCCTTGGCAACTTCTCCGTCGTGCGTTCTGCCGCCGACGTAGCCGAGCTCTGCTGCCGTGGCCTTCCACTTGGGCCCGTGACCGGCCCGGGGCCCGGCCATCGCGTGCGCAACCTCGTGCAGCAGGATCTGGTGGATCTCGTCGTCATCGAAGCGCTCCGCCAGATACTTCGACACCGTGATGCGCTTGTGCGTGTAGTTGCACAGGCCAGCACGGGTTTTGGCGTTGTCGAAGCCAAATGTCCACGCAGCGTCGAGGTGGAGCGCAATGAGGGCGTTCGCCCACACGCGCACCCGAGCCAGATCAGCCATGCTTCGAGCCTAAACCGCCGCCGCTGACCGCGAGGGTCTGAGGCGCGGGGTGTTACAGCTCGTCGACAAACGACTCGGCAATGGCGGTGGCCATCATCGCGTTATCGATGTCGGATGCACTGGCTCCGATACGAACGCGGATGGTCACGGCGGCGCGAAAGTCGATCAGCGCGGCCTTGTACTCGCCCAGTCCGAACTGCAGTTTTCCCCGCTCAAGCAGGGCGAGGGCCTCGGCGACGGCCCACTCGTGGGAGCGTGCCTCATCGACGCACGAGGTTAGGTCGATGAGTGCGGTTTCGGGTTTGCCGAGGTCGCGCTGCACCATGGCGCGGCGGATTCGTGCGAGGCAGATCTCTTCGCGGTCGGCCGAGAAGCGGGCCTGACGGAGCGCCAGGTTTGCCATGTCCCAGGCCTCGTCGAGACGGCCAACGAGTCGCAGCAGTGCGACCTTCTCGTTGAGCGCGTCAGAGCTGCGCAGGTTGCCGAGGTCTTCAAGCCGCGCCCCGGCTGCCTGCATGTCGACCTTCTCGCGAAGGGTGGTTGGGTCATAACCCAGGATGATGCTCACGTGGTGCCCCGATCGGTTCTCCCGTACAGGCTAACCCGCCTATCGCCGTTGGAGCGGGATCTGCAACAGCTTGTCGTCCCCCGATTGGGGGTTGCCCCGGCCGTCGGTGTTGTTGGTTAGTACCCACAGCGTGTCGCCCGGCCCGGCCACAACATCCCTGAGGCGCCCGTATTCGCCGGTGAAATAGGGGGAGACATCCACTGATGGCGGACCCACCCAGATGGCCCAGAGGCGTTCTCCACGCAACGCGGCCATGAAGAGCGTGTCGGTGACGGCGGCGAGGCCGCTAGGGCTGGCGTCGGCTGTCGCCCACTGCTGAATGGGGTCGAGGTAGCGTTCGGCGTTGGTGATGCCTTCGGCGACGGGCCAGCCGTAGTTGCCCCCTGGCGTGATGATGTTGAGCTCGTCCCACGTGTTCTGCCCGAACTCCGACGCATAGAGCGTTCCGTCTTCGGCCCACGCGACTCCTTGCGGGTTGCGATGCCCGAGCGTGTAGACGAGGGATCCGGGGAACGGGTTATCGCCGGGCGCGGACCCGTCCGGAGTCATCCGCAGAATCTTGCCGGCTAGCGAATCGAGATCTTGCGCTGCCGTGCCACGGCCGGCGTCACCCGTCGTGGCGTAGAGCATGCCGTCGGGGCCAAAGGCGAGGCGGCCACCGTTGTGGTTGCCGGCGCGGGGGATGCCGGTGAGCACGTCCTCCGCCTGGCCGAGCGAGAGCGCACCAGCCGTGCCGACCAAGGGCATCCGCACAATGCGGTTATCGGATGCCGCGGTCAGGTAGCAATACAGCCACACATCGGTTCCCTGCCGCAGAACCGCGAGGCCGAGCAGCCCGCCTTCCCCGCCCGAAGCCACGCCGGGCACGGTTCCGGCGTCGCGGAGGGTGCCCCCTGCCGTGAGTTCCTTGACGACTCCGGTGTCGCGCTCGCTGATGAGGGCGGATGCTCCCGGCAGCTGATCATCCGTGAGCCGGACGACGGACCATGGCGCGGCGAGGCCCTCTGCAAGCACTCCGACGGCGCCGCCCGGTTCGACAGGGCCGGTGAGCCCCGGTGCCGGCGTGGGCGCGGCGCTCGCCGGGGTTGTCGGTGCGGGTGTCGACCGCGGCGCAGAGGGCATGCAGCCGGTGAGGGCAAGCGTGAGGGCGAGGGTTCCCGTCAGCGCCACGGCGCAGACCGCCCTGCCAGTGCGTGTGCTGCGCCGAGACATCCTGGCCTCCTAGTGCTTATGTGGTCGGCTTATTTGCCCGTCTGGAAGATGTTTTTCGACGGCGGGGGCGAAGGAATCGCTGTCGTGTCGGTGACGACGGGGGCTCCCGCGATCCAGTCGGTGAGCTCGCGACCGTCGATGACTTTGGCCGGATGCGGCCCGCCCGCGAGCAGCCGGGGCATCCATTCGAGCGGCAGTGGGGTGGCCGAGCCGACGAGTACGACGTTGCCAAAGCGGCGGCCCTTGAGGATCTGGGTTTCTGCGAGGGCTGCGACGTGGCCCGTCGCGGTCATCAGGGTGGCGGCCTGGCCGCGAGCAAAGGCGAGTCCGGGGCCGTCGGCGATGTTCACTGCGACGATGCCGCCCGGTGCGAGCAGCTCCACGACTGACCGGTAGAACTCCACGCTCGTGACATGGGCGGGGATGCGGGCGCCCCCAAAGACGTCCACGATCACGAGATCGACGGAGCCCCGCAGGCCCGTCGGCAGCTTCTCAAGCACGGCGCGGGCATCCCCGTGGCGCACCCGGATCGATGCTCCCTTGGGCAGGGGCAGGTTTTCGCGAACAAACGCGACCAGGTCGCTCTCCAGCTCGACGACCTGCTGGCGAGAGCCGGGGCGAGTCGCCTCCACATAGCGGGGCAGCGTCATGGCGCCGGCGCCGAGGTGCACTGCGGTGATTGGGCCATCCGGCAACTGGTCGATCACAAGACCGATGCGCTGCACATATTCGAAGAATAGTTTGGTGGGGTCGTCGAGGTGAACATTGGACTGCGGAGTGCCGTCCACCACGAGCGTGTAACTGCCTTCGAACCAGCGTTCCGGCTCGATCGTGGCTTTGAATCCGCTGAGAGAAAGAACGGTAGACGGATGCTCGGTGCCAGACATAGGGGCATCTTCCCACGCGTTCTGGGGTGTCGGATGTGGCGGTTCGCGCGTTTATAGCGGAATTCCCGAAATTGGTCAAGAATCGACTGGACAGTTTGCAGGATCGCAAACTATAGTTGACCTTTGCGCTCCCAGAATTGCTCTGCCTTCATATTGCGGTCGGCCTATGCGTATCCGGACTCCGGTCCCGATAACCCAAATGTAGGTTCTGGCGGGTGCTTCACGAACAATCCGTATCGACAAGCTCACACCGACTGGCATCGCCCGACTGTATTGACCCATTGGGGTCACGGAGGTTATTTCCTTGGCTGCTGCGCGCAACGCATCCACCACGAACTCATCACAGAAGGGAAACCCGAAGAACGGTCGCGACCATTCTCGGCTTTCCTTCGCCAAGATCTCGGACAACCTGACGGTCCCCGATCTTCTCGCTCTGCAGACCGAAAGCTTCGACTGGCTCGTCGGCAACGACGCGTGGAAGGCACGCGCCGCTGACGCTAAGGCGTCCGGCCGCGAAGACCTGCCGTCGCTGACCGGCCTCGAGGAGATCTTCGAAGAGATCTCCCCGATCGAGGACCTCGGCGAGACGATGCAGCTCTCGTTCACCAACCCCTTCCTCGAAGAGAAGAAGTACTCGATTGACGAGTGCAAGGAGAAGGGCAAGACCTACTCCGCTCCTCTCTATGTCGAGGCCGAGTTCATGAACCACCTCACGGGTGAGATCAAGACTCAGACGGTCTTCATGGGCGACTTCCCGCTCATGACCCCCAAGGGCACCTTCGTTATCAACGGCACCGAGCGTGTCGTCGTCTCGCAGCTCGTCCGCAGCCCCGGCGTCTACTTCGACAGCGCCCAGGAGAAGACCTCCGACAAGGACATCTACTCCGCTCGCATCATCCCGAGCCGTGGTGCATGGCTCGAGTTCGAGATCGACAAGCGCGACCAGGTCGGCGTTCGCATCGACCGCAAGCGCAAGCAGTCCGTCACGGTCTTCATGAAGGCCCTCGGCATGACCAGCGAAGAGATCCTCGCTGAGTTCAAGGGCTTCGCGTCGATCGAGGCAACCCTTGAGAAGGACAACATCCTTACCAAGGAAGAAGCCCTCAAGGACATCTACCGCAAGCTCCGCCCGGGCGAGCAGGTTGCTGCCGAGGCCGCGCGTGCGCTGCTCGACAACTTCTACTTCAACCCCAAGCGTTATGACCTCGCCAAGGTTGGTCGCTACAAGATCAACCGCAAGCTGGGCATCGAGGCGCCGCTGTCGTCGTCGGTCCTGACCCGCGAAGACATCATTGCGACCATCAAGTACCTCGTGGCTCTGCACGACGAGCAGAAGACGCTCCCGGGCATCCGCGATGGCAAGAAGGTCGACATCCGTCTCGACATCGACGACATCGACCACTTCGGTAACCGTCGTATCCGCGCCGTCGGCGAGCTCATCCAGAACCAGGTTCGCACCGGTCTCTCCCGCATGGAGCGCGTCGTTCGCGAGCGCATGACCACGCAGGACATCGAGGCCATCACGCCGCAGACCCTGATCAACGTGCGCCCCGTCGTCGCCGCGATCAAGGAGTTCTTCGGAACCTCGCAGCTTTCGCAGTTCATGGACCAGAACAACCCGCTCGCGGGTCTGACCCACAAGCGTCGTCTCTCGGCGCTGGGCCCTGGTGGTCTGAGCCGTGAGCGCGCCGGTGTCGAGGTGCGTGACGTTCACCCGTCGCACTACGGCCGTATGTGCCCCATTGAGACCCCTGAAGGCCCCAACATTGGTCTGATCGGCTCGCTGGCATCGTTCGCCCGCATCAACTCGTTCGGTTTCATCGAGACCCCGTACCGTCGCGTTGTTGACGGCGTGGTCACCGAGACGATCGACTACCTCACCGCGAGCGAAGAAGACGAGTACGTCGTTGCGCAGGCAAACGCGCCTCTGACGTCGGACGCTCGCTTCGCCGAGCCCCGCGTTCTTGCTCGTAAGAAGGACGGCGAAGTTGACCTCGTCCCCGTCGACGAGATCGGCTACATGGATGTTTCGCCGCGCCAGATGGTGTCGGTCGCGACCTCGCTGATCCCCTTCCTTGAGCACGACGACGCGAACCGCGCCCTCATGGGTGCCAACATGCAGCGTCAGGCTGTTCCGCTGCTTCGCAGCGAGTCGCCTGTCGTTGGTACCGGTATGGAGGGCTACGCAGCCATCGACGCCGGCGACGTTGTCACCGCCACGAAGGCTGGTGTCGTCTCCGAGGTCTCGGCAGACGTCGTCACGGTTCAGCTCGATGAGGGTGGAACCCAGGACTACTACCTCCGCAAGTTCGACCGCTCCAACCAGGGCACGAGCTACAACCACCGCGTGATCGTCAACGCTGGCGACCGCATCGAGGTTGGCGAGGTCATCGCTGATGGCCCCGCGACGGAGAACGGTGAGCTCGCGCTCGGCAAGAACCTCCTCGTAGCGTTCATGCCGTGGGAGGGCTACAACTACGAAGACGCGATCATCCTGAGCCAGAACCTGGTTAAGGACGACGTGCTCAGCTCGATTCACATCGAGGAGTACGAGGTCGACGCCCGCGACACCAAGCTCGGCAAGGAGGAGATCACCCGTGACCTCCCCAACGTGAGCCCCGAGCTCATGGCCGACCTTGACGAGCGCGGCATCATCCGCATCGGTGCAGAGGTTCGCCCCGGCGACATCCTCGTTGGCAAGGTCACGCCTAAGGGTGAGACCGAGCTCAGCGCCGAGGAGCGCCTGCTTCGCGCAATCTTCAACGAGAAGAGCCGCGAGGTTCGCGACACGTCGCTCAAGGTTCCCCACGGCGAAGAGGGCACCATCATCGGTGTCAAGGTCTTCGACGCACAGGATGGCGACGACGAGCTCGGCTCTGGTGTCAACCAGCGCGTTGTCGTCTACATCGCCCAGAAGCGCAAGATCACCGCTGGTGACAAGCTCGCCGGCCGTCACGGCAACAAGGGTGTTATCTCCCGCATCCTGCCCGTCGAGGACATGCCGTTCCTCGCGGACGGCACGCCGGTAGACATCATCCTGAACCCGCTGGGCGTGCCCGGTCGAATGAACTTCGGCCAGGTGCTCGAGATCCACCTCGGATGGATCGCCAAGCAGGGCTGGGAGATCGAGGGCAAGCCCAAGTGGGCCGCAGCTCTCCCGACCGAGGCCTACAGTGCAGCGCCGAACACCAAGGTTGCGACCCCCGTGTTCGACGGTGCGCTCGAGACCGAGATCGAGGGTCTGCTCGAGTCCACGCTCCCCACCCGCGACGGAGATCGCCTCATCGGCTCCTCCGGCAAGGCGCAGCTCTTCGATGGCCGCTCCGGCGAGCCGTACCCGGAGCCGATCTCGGTTGGCTACATGTACATCCTCAAGCTGCACCACCTCGTCGACGACAAGATCCACGCTCGCTCGACCGGCCCGTACTCGATGATCACCCAGCAGCCGCTCGGTGGTAAGGCGCAGTTCGGTGGACAGCGTTTCGGCGAGATGGAGGTGTGGGCCCTCGAGGCCTATGGAGCCGCTTACGCGCTCCAGGAGCTCCTCACCATCAAGTCGGACGACATTCTCGGTCGCGTCAAGGTGTACGAGGCGATCGTCAAGGGTGAGAACATCCAGGAGCCCGGCATCCCCGAGTCCTTCAAGGTGCTCATCAAGGAAATGCAGTCGCTTTGCCTGAACGTCGAGGTGCTCTCGGCCGACGGTACAGCCGTAAGTCTCAAGGACACGGATGACGAGGTCTTCCGTGCTGCTGAAGAGCTCGGCATCAACATTTCCTCCCGGTTCGAGAACTCGTCAATCGACGAGATCTAGTCCCAGGCCAAGACGACAACTTAGTTTCATTTCCAAGGAGAAAAATTGCTCGACGTAACCACGTTCGATGAGCTTCGTATTGGCCTCGCGACCGCAGACGACATCCGTCGCTGGTCGCACGGTGAGGTGAAGAAGCCTGAGACGATCAACTACCGCACGCTCAAGCCCGAGAAGGATGGCCTCTTCGGAGAGCAGATCTTCGGCCCGAGCCGTGACTGGGAGTGCTCCTGTGGCAAGTACAAGCGTGTGCGCTTCAAGGGCATCGTTTGTGAGCGCTGTGGCGTAGAGGTCACGAAGTCGTCTGTGCGCCGTGAGCGCATGGGCCACATCGAACTCGCCGCCCCCGTCACCCACATCTGGTACTTCAAGGGTGTTCCTAGCCGCCTCGGCTACCTGCTCGACATGGCGCCGAAGGACCTCGAAAAGGTCATCTACTTCGCCGCATACATGGTGATTTCGGTCGATGAGCAGGGCCGTCACGACGACATGCCCGGTCTCGAGAACGAGATCCGTCTGGAGATCGCCGAGCTCGAGAAGCAGCGCGACTCCAAGATCGCTGACCGTCTTGCCAAGCTCGAGACTGACCTTGCCGCTCTTGAAGAAGAGGGTGCAAAGGCAGACCAGAAGCGCCGCACGAAGGATGGCGCCGAGAAGGAGATGTCGCAGACCCGCAAGGCCTTCGACGAGCAGATCGCTCAGCTTGAGCGCGTGTGGGAAGACTTCCGCACCCTCAAGGTTGGCGACCTCAAGCCTGAGGACAGCGTCTTCCACGAGCTCCAGGACCGTTTCGGAATCTACTTCGAGGCCTTCATGGGCGCCGAGGCCATCCAGAAGCGTCTCCTCTCGTTCGACCTTCAGGCCGAGAGCGACGAGCTGCACGACCAGATCGCCAACGGCAAGGGTCAGAAGAAGATCCGCGCCATCAAGCGCCTCAAGGTTGTCAACTCGTTCCTGCAGACCGGCAACTCGCCGGCCGCAATGGTGCTCGAGGTTGTTCCGGTTATCCCGCCGGAGCTTCGCCCGATGGTTCAGCTCGACGGTGGACGTTTCGCAACGTCTGACCTCAACGACCTGTACCGCCGTGTGATCAACCGCAACAACCGTCTTCGTCGTCTGCTTGACCTCGGTGCCCCCGAGATCATCGTCAACAACGAGAAGCGGATGCTGCAGGAGGCCGTCGACGCACTGTTCGACAACGGTCGTCGTGGTCGTCCGGTGACGGGTACCGGCAACCGCGCCCTCAAGTCCCTCAGCGACATGCTGAAGGGTAAGCAGGGTCGATTCCGCCAGAACCTCCTCGGAAAGCGCGTTGACTACTCTGGCCGTTCGGTCATCATCGTCGGCCCGCAGCTCAAGCTGCACCAGTGTGGTCTGCCCAAGCAGATGGCTCTCGAGCTGTTCAAGCCGTTCGTGATCAAGCGTCTTATCGACCTGAGCCACGCGCAGAACATCAAGAGCGCCAAGCGCATGGTTGAGCGTTCACGTCCGCAGGTGTGGGATGTGCTCGAGGAGATCATCCGCGAGCGCCCCGTTCTGCTGAACCGCGCACCTACGCTTCACCGTCTGGGCATCCAGGCGTTTGAGCCCCAGCTCGTAGAGGGCAAGGCCATCCAGCTTCACCCGCTCGTGTGTGCAGCGTTCAACGCTGACTTCGACGGTGACCAGATGGCGGTGCACCTGCCGCTGTCGGTCGAGGCACAGGCTGAGGCCCGCGTGCTGATGCTCGCCTCGAACAACATCCTCAAGCCGTCTGACGGCCGCCCGGTGACCCTGCCCGCACAGGACATGATCATCGGTCTGCACCACCTCACCACGCTGGTGGAGGGTGCAGAGGGCGAAGGCCGTGCGTTCTCGTCGATCGCCGAGGCTATCCTCGCGTTCGACCAGAAGTCGCTCAGCCTCAACGCCAAGGCGCGCATCCGCCTCGTCGGCGAGAAGTTCGAGGGTGGACGCCAGCTGGTCGAGACCTCGCTCGGTCGCGCACTCTTCAACGAGGCGCTCCCGGTCGATTACCCCTGGGTTGAGGCGCTTGCCGACAAGGGCCAGCTCTCCGCGATCGTCAACGACCTCGCAGAGCGCTACCCCAAGGTGGAGGTCGCGGCAACGCTCGACCGCATCAAGGACGCCGGTTACTACTGGGCTACCCGCTCGGGCGTTACCGCTGCTCTCTCTGACTTCGTGAGCCCGCCCAACAAGCGCGAGATCATTGCAGGCTACGAGAAGCAGGCTGCAAAGGTTCAGAGCCAGTTCGAGAAGGGCCTCACGACCGACGCCGAGCGTCGTCAGGAGCTCATCGAGATCTGGAACAAGGCAACGGCCGAGGTCGCCACGGCGATGCAGGACAACATGCCGTCTGACAACAACATCAACCGCATGGTCACCTCTGGTGCTCGTGGTAACTGGATGCAGGTTCGTCAGATCGCCGGTATGCGTGGTCTGGTGTCGAACCCGAAGGGTGAGATCATCCCTCGCCCGATCCTGTCGTCCTACCGCGAGGGCCTCTCGGTTGCCGAGTACTTCATCGCAACCCACGGTGCCCGCAAGGGTCTGGCCGACACGGCGCTTCGTACCGCCGACTCCGGTTACCTGACCCGTCGTCTGGTCGACGTTTCGCAGGATGTCATCATCCGCGAGGACGACTGTGGCACGTCGCGTGGTCTCGAGCTTGTGCTCGCAGCCCCCGATGCCAACGGTGTTCTCGTCGCTGACCCCAACGTCGAGAACTCGCTCTACGCCCGCAGCCTTGCTGAGGACGCAGTCGACGCCAAGGGAACGGTTATCGCCAAGGCTGGTGACGACGTCGGAGACGTTCTCATCGCTGACCTCATCGCGGCGGGCATCACGCACGCCAAGGTGCGCTCGGTGCTCACGTGTGAGTCGGCCGCCGGTGTTTGTGCTGTTTGCTACGGTCGCTCGCTGGCCACCGGCAAGCTCGTCGACATCGGAGAGGCCGTCGGCATCATCGCGGCTCAGTCGATCGGTGAGCCCGGAACGCAGCTCACGATGCGTACCTTCCACACCGGTGGTGTCGCATCCGCTGATGACATCACGCAGGGTCTGCCGCGCGTCACGGAGCTCTTCGAGGCTCGTACCCCCAAGGGTGCTTCCCCGATCGCCGAGGCCGCTGGTCGCATCACCATCGAGGACACGGACCGCAGCCGCAAGCTGATCCTGACCCCCGACAGTGGCGACGAGCCCATCGCGTACCCCGTGCTCAAGCGTGCAACCCTCCTCGTTGAGGATGGCGAGCACGTTGAGCTTGGTCAGCAGTTGCACATCGGTGCGATTGACCCCAAGGAGGTTCTGCGGGTTCGCGGTGTTCGCGCCGTTCAGCAGCACCTCGTCGATGGTGTCCAGGGCGTTTACCGCTCGCAGGGTGTGCCGATTCACGACAAGCACATCGAGGTCATCGTTCGTCAGATGCTCCGCAAGGTCACCGTGGTCGACCACGGCGACACCGGACTCCTGCCCGGCGAGCTCGTCGACCGTTCGAAGTACAACACTCTCAACCGTGCTGCGCTGACCGAGGGTCGCAAGACCGCTTCGGCCCGCCAGGAGGTTATGGGTATCACCAAGGCGTCGCTCGCGACCGAGTCGTGGCTGTCGGCCGCGTCGTTCCAGGAGACCACGCGTGTTCTCACGCAGGCCGCCATGGACGGCAAGTCCGACCCGCTGCTCGGCCTCAAGGAGAACGTGATCATCGGAAAGCTGATCCCGGCCGGTACGGGTCTTCCCCGCTACCGCAACGTCTCGGTAGAGGCGACGGAAGAGGCGAAGGCGGAGCGTTACCCGAACCGCATCTTCTCTGACGACTCGTCGTTCAGCGAAGCTGATCTGAGCTTTGTCGATTTCGACAGCTTCAGCTCGGATGACTTCACGCCAGGCACCTACAACTAATAGGTAGCTTCATCCCGTTCGAACGGCCCGTCACCTCACGGTGGCGGGCCGTTCGTCGTTGCGGGGCACGCAGGGCGATAATGTTGCTCGGGGAGTCCTCCCCATCGACCTGAGGTCGACGGGCTGGTGAGCTTAGAGGTGGCTTTCGCGCGGGCGGGGCACGCAAAGGAGACCGAGTGAGCGTCACGCTTGACGAGGACGATGTCATCTACGGCCTCGGAGACGACGGCCGTCCCGATCCTGCCTACCCCAGAGCCTCGGCATCGTGCCGGCCCGGCCGGGGCTGCGCTCGCTCGCGTTCGCGATCGATGCCGCAATCGTGCTGTTGCTCACCCTGCCCATGACGCTCGGAACGCTCCCGCTCTGGATGGGCGCGCTTGCTTCTGTCAATCCCGCGGACCCGCTCAGCCTTCTCGCCGACGACGGGTTCGTGTGGGGCGCGATCTTCTATGGCATTGGGCAGTTGCTGCTCATGATCTTTTTGCTCGTGCAACTGATTCTTCACGGGCGCCGGGGGATTACCGTCGGCAAAGCGATCGTGGGTCTCCGGTCGGTGAATGTGGTTCGGTTCACCAAACCGGGTTTCTGGCGCATGTTCATGCGGGGCGTGATCTTTTGGGCCTCGCTCACGATTGTGCCCATTCTCGGGGCGGTGCCGTTTCTGCTGTCGCCCCTGTGGGATCCGCAGAAGCGCGGACGAGGGTGGCTCGACCGAGTGGGCGGCAACTGGCTCATCGACGCCCGGCGCGGTCTTGACCCGTTCGACACCAAGGCGATGCGCCACGCCCGTCGCCGACTCGAGAAGCCGGAGGTGGAGGCAGAGCAGCGCATGCCATCGCTGGCGACCACAACCTCCGGAGCTGTTGTCGACTTCGTGCCGGCCGGCCGCTCCCGCTCGGGCGTCGTCGCTCCCGGCGGCTATGACAACGCTGCAGAAGCCTGGGTGCCGCCGCCCATTGCAGAGATGCCTGCCGCAGCGCCTGCACAACCGGCGCATCAGCCACGACCGCCAGCACAGCAGGCCGCAGCCGCATCCCCAGCCAAGCCCGGCGCAATCTTCGAGTTTGACGATGGCGCCAAGCTCCGGGTTTCTGGCTCTGGACTGCTCGGCCGCGCTCCCCAGATTCCGCAGGGGGAGGCGTTCGACCATGCGATTCCGGTTGCCGACGAGACCCTCATGATCTCGAAGACGCACGCGCAGTTCGAGGTGGACGACAGCGGATGCTGGTTCACCGATCGCGGCTCAGTCAACGGTGTGGAGGTGGTGAAGCCGGGCGGTTCCACCGGCGACCTCGTGCCGTGGGAGCGCAGTCTCATCCCCTGGGGGTCAACGGTCACCCTCGGCGGGCGCACACTCACGCTCGTACCAGATCCTCAATCGAACGGTGGTAACCGGTGAAGGTCAAGCTCTCTCTGAGGCGACAGTCCGGCTCAATGGTCGACATCGTCGTCACGGCCGATTCGACCGCGACGATCGAAGACGTCGCCCGGTCCATCGCCACGACCGACCCCATGTCGTCGAGTCGCGTCTTGGCCGAAAGCCCCGTGCTCACGCTGTCGGTCGCGCCTCCGACATCGCAGTCGCTGGTCGCGCTTCACCCCGACGCGCTGATCGCCGAGGCAGAGATCGGCGCCGGCTTTATCGTCTCGGTTACGCCACTGCAGAGTCGGGCCCATCCTGATGGGCAGACCGCGCCGGTCGCCGCAATCGTTCGGGTGCATGCAGGGCCGGATGCCGGTCGGGAGATTCCGATCTCGGCAGGCCACAGCATCGTGGGTCGCGGCAATGGCGACGTTGACCTCTCAGATCCCCTCGTCTCGAAGCGGCATGCCCGCATCGAGGTCGGCACCTCTATCGAGCTCGTCGACCTGAACTCGGCCAACGGGGTCATCGTCGATGGCGGCATGGTGCAGCGGCTTAGGGTGCTCCCAGGCCAGCTCATCACGCTCGGCGATACCAGCATCAGCATCACTCCGGTCGCCTCGCGCGACGAAGACCTCGACCCCGTGCTCGAGCGCGGTGGCGCCCTCATGTTCAACCGTTCACCGCGCGTCGAGGTGCGATACCCGGGCACGGAATACCCCTATCCCAAGGTGCCTACCGAGGCACAGCCGCGAATGTTCCCGTGGCCAATGGTGGTCTCGCCCATCATGCTGGGATTCGCCATGTTCGCGTTCACCGGCAGGCCCTACGCGCTGCTGATGATTGTCATGACGCCCATGATGATGATGGCCAACTACTTCAGCGGAAAATCGCAGACCGGCAAAAAGCTCCAGCGCGAGGTCGAGATCTATGAGGAGCAGATCGAGAACCTCGAAGACGAACTCGCAGCGCAGGTTCCCATCGAGCAAGAGCGGCGCCGCGCAGAAGCACCCGCCGTTGCGCACATCTATGAGCAGGCGATGCAGTTGGGCCCGCTCCTCTGGACGAGACGCCCCGAGCACTGGAACTTTCTTGCTCTGCGGCTGGGACTCGGCACGGCTCGCAGCAGAAACACCATCGCCGTGCCGCAAAGCCAGGACGGCATCCCACGTTACGTGCGTCAGATCGAAAAGCTGCGCAAACGGCACGAGTTCATTGAGGACGTTCCCTTTGTCGAGACCTTCCCTTCTGCGGGTGCGATCGGTGTGGCGGGAACCCGCGAGGTAGCCGCCGATGTCGTGCGCGGCATTGGCGTGCAGCTGTTCGGTATGCACGCGCCCAACGAGCTGATCACAGCAGCGATCGTGCACCCGTCCTGGACGCCAGAGCTTGAGTGGATGAAGTGGCTGCCGCACACGACGAGCCCTCAGTCGCCGTTCGCGGGGATCGCTCTCGCGGACAGTCAGTCGGCGGGCACCGCTCTGCTCAACGCTCTTGAGGAGGCCATCCTCCAGCGAGAGGGCGCCCGCTCGGGTGAGCGTGGTCCTCTCAAAGACGACAAGGGATCGATGACTCTCGGTGCCGCCGTCGGCGAGGGCGTGCCCAAGGGTGGAACACTCTCCGGCGACATGGTCATGGTGCTCTTCGTTTCGAGCGATGCCCCCGTCGACCGTCCCCGGCTCACCCAGATCATCGAGCGCGGCCCAGAATCCGGCATCTACACCGTGTTCTTCGGACCGACGGTGGCCTCTCTCCCTGCGGGCTGCCGCACCTTTATCGACGCGACAGATGGTTTGGAGCGCGCCAGGGTCGGCTACGTGCGCTCGGGAGAGAGCTACGAGGCGGTCGAGGTTGAGGGCGTTTCTAACGCCTACGCGCAGGTCTTCGCTAAGAGGCTCGCGCCCGTGGTGGATTCCAGCTCGGTCGAGGCCGACTCCAGTGACATCCCCCGCAGCATCAACCTGCTCAGCCTTGTGGGCAGCGAGGCGGCATCCGCCCCAGGGGCGGTCCTTGAGCGATGGCGGCAGAACAACTCGATCATCGACCGTCGCGGTCTTCCGCTGCCCCGCCTCAAGCGCGCTGGCACCCTGAAGGCATTCGTAGGTCAGGGCAGTCCGGATGCGATGACGCTTGACCTGCGAACCCAGGGGCCGCACGCCCTCGTCGGAGGCACGACGGGTTCGGGCAAGTCTGAGTTTTTGCAGGCATGGGTTTTGGGCATGGCGGCGGAGTACAGCCCAGATCGCGTGACGTTTCTCTTTGTGGACTACAAGGGCGGCTCGGCGTTTGCCGATTGTGTTGCGCTGCCTCACTGTGTCGGCCTCGTCACCGACCTGAGCCCGCACCTTGTGCGCCGCGCGCTCACGAGCCTGCGGGCAGAACTCCATCACCGCGAGCACCTCTTCAACCGAAAGAAGGCAAAGGACCTTCTCGAGCTTGAGAAGCGCCGCGACCCCGAGACCCCGCCAGCGCTCGTCCTCGTGATCGACGAGTTCGCCGCCCTTGCTGGCGAGGTTCCCGAGTTCGTCGACGGCGTGGTCGACATCGCCCAGCGCGGGCGATCGCTGGGAATCCACCTCATCATGGCCACTCAGCGCCCCGCCGGCGTGATCAAGGACAACCTGAGAGCAAACACCAACCTGCGGGTGGCCCTTCGCATGGCCGATGTCTCTGACTCAAAGGACGTGGTCGGCGACCCGGTTGCCGGCACCTTTGACCCCACGATTCCGGGCCGCGGAATCGCTAAGACCGGTCCGGGGCGACTCGTGCCCTTCCAATCGGCCTATGCCGGTGGGTGGACAGGCGAGGTTGCAACCAAGGCTGAGGTCAAGGTCGCTGAGTTGAGGTTTGGCTCGCTCGTGCTCTGGGAGGGCGAAGTTGAGCCTGAGTCGGAGTCGCACGACGAAGACCTTGGCCCCAACGACCAGAAGCGCCTGGTGAGCAACTTTGTGCGGGCAACGGAACTCGCCGCGATCCCCGCGCCGAGGAGGCCCTGGCTCGACGACCTTTCCCAGACGGTCGATATCGTCGATCTGCCCGTCCACGGCGATTCGCAGATTCTGCTGGGCAAGGCCGATATTCCTGAACGTCAGTTGCAGGAGGCCGTCTACTACGTGCCGGATCGGGACGGGTCGATGCTCGTCTACGGCACGAGTGGATCAGGCAAGTCAACGACGCTCCGATCGATCGGAGCAGCCGCTGGCATGCGCCCCGATCTCGGTGACGTCGAGGTCTACGGCCTCGACTTCGGCTCCAGCTCGCTGCGGTCACTTGAGTCATTGCCGCATGTCGGCTCGATCATCATGGGTGACGATGCGGAGAGGGTGCAGCGTCTGCTGCGCATGATCGGCGAGGTTCTCGACAAGCGTGGCCGCCTTTTCAGTGACGTCAACGCCGCGAGTATCACCGAATATCGTGAGATCACGGGGCAGCGGATGCCCCGCATCGTGCTGCTTCTCGACGGGTTCGGCCAGTTCAAGGCAGAGTGGGATGCAACATCCGCTCGCCTGCCGTTCTACAACGTCTTTATGCGCATCCTCGGTGAGGGGCGGCCGCTCGGCGTTCATGTCGTCGCGACGGCCGACCGTGCAGGAAGCGTGCCGACATCGGTCAGCGCCAACGTGTCGAAGCGCATTGTGCTGCGACTCTCGGACGAGTCCTCGTACCAGATGCTCGGTGCGCCCAAGGATGTTCTCACGGAGCACTCTCCGGTCGGCCGAGCCATAATCGATGGGTTTGAGGCTCAGGTTGCGGTGCTCGGGGGCACGGCCAATGTCGCTGAGCAGTCGAAGGCCTTCGACAAGCTGGCCGATCAGTTGCGCGCTGAGGGTGCGCGGGAGGTACCCGAGATCGGTGCGCTGCCCACTCAGCTTGCGATCGAGTCGCTGCCGGCATCTGTCGGCGACGAACCCGTTCTGGGTATCGCAGAAGACACTCTCGGCCCCCGAGGGTTCGAGCCCGTCGGCACCTTCTCCGTTTCGGGGCCGCCGCAGAGCGGTAAGACCAATGCTCTCAAGTGGCTCATCACCTCGATGACGCGCTTTGACCCCGAGGTCAAACTCTTCTACTTCGGCGGTCGCAGGTCGCAACTGGCGACCTACGCACCGTGGATGCGAAGCGCAACGTCCACCGATGAGGCAAAGGCCCTGGCCAAGGAGCTCGTTGAGATCATTCCTGACGAGTCGATTCCGGGTCGCATCATGGTGGTCATCGAGAACGTGACTCAGTTTGCCGATTCCGACGCAGAGAGGCCGCTCAAGGAGCTCTTCCAAGCAATCAACCGAAGCGATCATTTCCTCGTTGGCGACGCCGATGTTTCGCTTCTCTCCAGCGGCTTCGGGTTCGTCGGTGACTTCAAGGCTGGCCGCAAAGGCATCGTGCTCAAGCCGGATGCCTACGACGGTGACTCGCTCTTTAAGGTTCCGTTCCCCAAGGTCAAGCGAAGCGACTTCCCCGCGGGACGAGGCATCTTTGTGCAGAACGGTCGCCTCGTGACGGTGCAGTTGCCCCACCTGGACTGAACCCGGGAGACATGGGCAGGCATGGGGAGCGCTCCCCATTGAGTGTCGGCGTCGGGTCACGATAGCTTGTAGCTCGATGGTCCACCGTTCGGGCCACTATCGGAAACGAAGAAGGGGTCCAACCATGGCAGATTTCGGAGCATCCTACGGCGCGATGGAAGCGATGTCGAACCAGCTCAGCACGGCTCGTGAAGACATCCAGACGCAGCTCGACAACCTTAAGACGGCGGTCGACGACCTCCTCGGCAGCGAGTTCAAGACGCAGCACGCATCCGGCAAGTTCGGTGAGGGCTACGGCGAGCTGACGACGGGTCTCAAGACGGCGACCGACGGCATTGGCGACATGGGCGAAGCGCTCAAGGGAATGATGCAGGCGATCCAGGAGCTCGACTCCAAGATGGCCGGCTCCTAAGCACTAACAGCAGCACGAGAGGGCCAGCGCAATGCTGGCCCTCTCGCAATCCCAACGAAACGAAAGGATGCCTGCAATGGGCGATGGGGTACTCATCAAGTACGACGAGCTCAAGGGCGTCGACGATGCGCTCAAGGCAATCGTCGAAGAGCTCAAGCAGGCGTCAAAGCGCACAGATGAACTAGAGCAGGCAATCGGCAAGCCATTTGGCAAAAGCAAGCTGAAGGATGCCGCTCACGATTTTGAAGGCGGATGGGACGACCGCCGCAACGCCCTCCTCGAAGACATTGAGAAGGTCCAGCAGCACGTCGCGGGCGTGCTCGAAGGATTCGAGCAGTGGGACACCGACACCTCAAACGAAATGTCGTCGGCCTCTTAGGCCACCGCTGAGACGCTGGAGAAAGAGACCATGGACGCTTCGCCCAAGGGCCGCGAGATCACGACTCTCGACGGTGACGCTGGCACAATCATCTCGCGCGGCACCACAATCACCGAGCTCGGTGACCAGATGATCTCATCGGCAGCTCTGCTGAAGAGCATCGCTGACGGCGCTTCGGGGCAAAAGGGCCTCGCGGTCGAGAAGCTCCAAGAGGTCGTGGGCGACTGCCATGCAGAGCTCAAGCTCGCGGGCGAGCGGTACAAGCCTTCAGGGCCCGTTCTCGTGGCCTATGGGCAGGCAGTCTGCGACCTTCAGCCGCTGATCAAGACCGCCGTCCAAAACTGTGAGACCGAGTGGCAGAGGGTCACAACGAAGCGCAATGCCATCTGGGAAGCCCAGGCGGATTTCTATCCCTCTCCCGCCGATGACGCTCCGGATGATGCCAAGACTCCTGCGGAGCAGCGCCAGGAGGCAGTCGGTGACGCGCAGGACGCCGCAGACGACGCCTACGACGCGTGGAAAGAAGACGCAGACGTCTTCGACGTCCACTACGACTCGTGGGAGAAGGCGTTCAACCTCGCCGCCACCGGCCTCACGGAGGCCAATGACGGCAAGATTAAAGACTCCAAGTGGGACAACCTCGACGGGTTCGTTGCAGGGGCGCTCGAAGTGCTCAAGTGGGTCGGGCTTGGTCTCGCAATCCTCGGTGTCATCATCGGCGGCCCGTTCATCGCCGCACTCGCTGCGATCGCTGCTATTGCGACGTTGCTCCTCACGCTTTACTCGTTCGCCCGCGGTAACTCCACTGTCGGGGACCTCGTGTTCGCCGTAATCGGCGTCATACCTTTTGGCAGCCTGGGCAAACTGTTTAATGGCAACAAGATGGGTTTCTTGGATGACATGGCAGGGGGGCTGCTGAAGCATTCGAGCAGGGTTGACATTGTCAGTGATCTTGGCCGCATCGGCCGGATGCCGGGAGGATTCACCACCGGATTCGGTCGAGCGAACGGGTTCCTCCCGGGGATCTGGCGGGGAGCCCGCGGAGCGGCGATGCAGTGGGCTGGGCCCAATGGGGCTGGCCCAGCCAACATGCTTTCGCGCCTTATGACGGGCCAGAACCTCTCTCACTGGGGGGACGACGGCATTAGCGGACTGGGCGTGCTTGGCAGCGTGTGGGGCGACGGGGGAGTCAAGACCGTATTCGGAATCCCCGATACCCTCGGTGACCTCCACAACGATTGGTTCCCGTCGCCTGAGCTGGAACAGCCGATGTTCGGTTCGCCGAAGCGCTAACGTGAAATGAGCAGTCGGTCCGACCACATCCGTGGTCAGGCGTCGCAATCCGGAGGGAACAGCAGGCCACGATGTCCAGTCTCAAAGCCGAGCTCATGGGGGAGCATCTCCCGGAGTTCACCCTCGTCCTTCCTAACGGTTGGGAGCGCAGGGCCCCGAGCGACGAGGTCCGAGATGAGATGCTCGCTGCCGCGAAGCGCCGACTCATGCAAGCCCACCGCCCGGACCTCTACGGTCAGACCACGGCGCTGATCAACAAGTTGTTTGCCGAGATGCGTCGCGTTGAGACGGTCGCCTTCTTCGGGCCAGCAGCCACTGCTCCCGACGAGGCCTTCCTCCCCGCGACGCTGACGGCATCCCTGCAACGAGGTCAAGATGGAGAGGCACTCGACCACGCAATTGCCCAGCTCATCCGCAGCGAAGGAGCGACACCGCTCGGAGACGATAAGCGCTTTCTTCGGTGGGAGCAGGACGCGGTGGAGAACGTCGACGGCACCCGGGTCGCGACGACCACAGTCGTATATTTCACCCCGGTGCCAGGGACCGGCCGCACGCGAGCATTGCGCTTTACCCTCGTCCTCACTCATGACCCGGCGCAGGAGGGTGATGAAGAATTCACCACGGGCCTCAAGCGAGTATTTGACGCTCATCTCTCGACGTTTGCGTGGGTGACGTCATGACGGTCTCGGTTTCGATCGACTCCGCGCGATGGCTCGTGATTCCCCACACTTTCCCGAGCGAATCGGGAGACACCGTTCGTGAGTGGGAGGATCAGGTCGCATCACAGATGCGAGAGGCCTGGGACGGCGCTCTCACGGCTCAGCTGGAACCGCTCGTGCGAGGAGCCCTGCAGCATGCCGTCGCCCGGGTGGAGCCTGACGACTCCTTGACTCTTCAGTTCTGGCCTGGAGCATCCGTCGTCAACGCCATTGTGCATATCGTCGCAGGCACGTTCGGGCAGGAGCCCCAACGCCGGGTAATTCCGCTCGACGACGGTCCATTTGTGACCGAGCCGCAGAGCATTCCCTTCGAGAGCAAGACACTCGGAACCGGAGTTGAATCCGCAGCGCTTCTTGCTCTCGATGATGAGCCTCCATACACAGTAGGCGTGCTCAACTACCTCTTCGAATCCGAGGTCGGATACGTCTATGTCGGGGTGGACCCCACCCTTCCGCACCTCATCGGCCTCATGCGTGATTCCCTGCGAGACGTCGTCCACACGATCCAGGTGGACACTGAAGACGGGCGCGAGTGGGGGAGAGCATCGGTGGACATGGAGGTACTGCAGAAGCCTGCCGAGACATGGGAATTCGACACTTCGGGAGCTATATCGTGAGTGCCCAGGGTCTCGCGGCAAAAGCGCAGCCCGGTTCGACAGTGCGGTGGGATCGACTCGAGAAGGCCGCGTTCTCCGATCAGCCCTCGGTGCTTGCCGCGTTGGAAGGCGTTCGCCGGAGTCCTCAGAACACCAAGCCGCGCTGGCAACTCGTTCTCGCGGTGCCCATTGTGCTGGCAATGGGGTTCTCGATGCTGTTGCCTATCCTCGGAGTCTCCGCCATCGCGGTGGGGCGGTTTCAGAATTATGAGGCGCCGCCCGAAGAGATGATTCCGCTCGCTGGGCTGTTCTACCTGGGCACAGCGATCGCCCTTCTCGCCTGGATCGTAATCTGGTTCATGGGAGACCGTCGCCGTTCAGGCGTCGCGTTGACCTTCTCCGTGATGACTGTCGTGCTGGGGGCGCTTACGGGCATCACGATGTCTGAACGCGGAACGGAGTCATCGGTCGCCAGCTGGGAATCGTGGATTATTCCCGTGGTCGCGGCAATCGGTCTCGCGGCTGTGCTCGCAATGCTTCAGTTGTTTGCTAGAAGCAAGAAGAGTGGGGCGAGTCTCGATCAAAGCTCCGGGTTGCCCCCGAACAAGCTGGCGGAGTTGAAGGCGCGCCGGGACGCCGTTTCTGATCTTGCCGAAACTGATCGCCTTGCGATCAAGCGAGACCTGGATGCCGCTGTGAGTGATCTCGAACAGCGCGGCCTCATAACGGCAGCCGACGCGGAGCGGGCACGCGGCACTGAGCTCGGCGGTCTCGCTCTTCGTATGGGCTCGTCGAGCGTCACCGAGCCGCTGACCTAATAGCCCCGGAGGCTGCAGCATGAACGCACGCGAATATTCGTCCAAGGTCCGGCCCGGGTCTGCGGTGCGTTGGGACCGATTGGAGCTAGCAGCGTTCGCGCAGCACCCCGAAGTTCTGCGGAAATCTTCCGCGACGAAGGACAGTCGCACGGTGTCTCCGTGGCAGTGGGCCTGGTTCATCCCTGTCGTGATTATCGCCGTGGTTTTCGCGCTGGCACCGCTTCTCGGGCTCGTTGCGGTGTCCGGGGGAGGGCGCTTTGCTACTGCAGCTCCTGAACGGCCATTGGCCGAGACGGCCCCAGTCGCCGGCGTTTTCTTCCTGTGTGCAGTAGTCGCGCTTGTTGTTCTCATCGTCTTGTGGATTGTGCGCGGCAAGCCTGGGGTAGCGCGAGGCTTCGGTCTCTATACGTTCGTGTTTGCGTCGCTGACGCTCGCCGGGCTCCTGCTCCGCGGGCCGGAAGAGTCGGTCAACATGGTGTGGAGCATCCCTGTGGCGATTGCCGCCGGGCTCGGTGGCGTTCTCACCGTTCTGCTATTTGTAGATTGGGTGCGACGGCTGCGGGCGGATGCCGCGCGAAAGCCCGGAGACCCGCCAGTATTGTCTCCGCAAGCGGCAGCGTTAAAGGAGCAGCTCCAGAGTCGACTGGCGCACCTTTCAGGATCTGAGCGAGACGCTGTAAAAAGTGATCTCGACGCAGCTATCCAGGATCTCGAACAGCGAGGGCTGATTACCGCTGCCGAGGCAGAGCGAGCCCGCTCGACGGAGCTCGGTGGTCTCGCCATCCGAATGGGCTCGTCGAGCGCGACGTCACGGAGCCGATGACCGATGTTCCGCCCGTAGTGCTGACGCGGCATCCGACCACTAGATGTGGGGTGCGGCGTGTCGACGCTGGAGGGTGCGGCGATGAAGGTATAGCCATGCGCCCATTCGTGGGGTAATTTGACTAGACCGGTTCCGCATATCCGATCTCACCTGAGCGGACCGGCAAGCTATTTACCGGGGGCGGTAGCGAGCAGGGGGGCTTTACAGTGTCATCTCTTACCGAGATTCTCATCATCCGGGGCGTCATGCCTATCGAAGCGCTCGACAACGTTGTCGATGGGTGGAAGGGCGATGACGAGATGGTTCGCCAGCTCGTCGCCGACGGCACGATCTCAGCCAAAGACTTTGCCTCTGCCCGCGCTGCTCAACATGGGCTGCCCTTCGTGGAGCTCACCGAGTACCCGGTCGACCGCATCGCGGTGGCCCTCACGCCGGCAGCAATCTGCCGCCGCCACGAGGTGCTGCCGATCGCGAACATCGGAAACACGCTCACACTTGCCGTCGTCGACCCAGGCAACGTGTTCGCGATCGACGACGTTCGCGCCGCTGTTCGCATGCAGGTCAACCTCGTCGTCGCTGAGCGCGCGGATCTTCTCGCCGCAATCGACCGTTACCACCGTGCCGACAACGAGATCAGCTCGCTCACGACGGTGCTCGAGGAGGAGAGCACGGGTCAGGAGCTCGCCCTCGCCGATTCTGAGCCCAACGAAGACGACGCCCCCATCGTGCGGTTCGTCAACCTGCTCATCAGCCAGGGCATCCAGGACAAGGCATCCGATATTCATATCGAGCCCGGCCAGCACGACATGGGCGTTCGATACCGCATCGACGGTGTTCTGCACGAGATGCAGCGAGCACCCAAGTCGATTCAGAACGGTGTGATCTCCAGGCTCAAGATCATGGCGGATATCGACATTGCCGAGCGCCGCAAGCCTCAGGATGGTCGCATCTCGGTCAACCACGGCGGGCGCCAGATCGACCTTCGTGTTGCGACGCTCCCGACGGTGTGGGGCGAGAAGGTCGTCATGCGAATTCTCGACAACTCGGGGACAACGCTGAGTCTTGATGACCTCAACATGCTCGACGCCAACCTCGACAAATACCGCAAGTCGTTCGTCAAGCCCAACGGCATGATCCTGGTAACCGGCCCGACCGGTTCCGGCAAGTCAACGACGCTCTACACGACGCTGCACGCTGTGGCCAAGCCCGAGGTTAACGTCATCACGGTTGAAGACCCGGTCGAGTACCGCATGGAAGGCATCAGCCAGGTTCAGGTCAACGTCAAGGCGGGGCTTACCTTCGCGGCCGCGCTGCGTTCCATCCTGCGATCCGACCCGGATGTTGTGCTGATCGGTGAGATTCGAGACCAGGAGACGGCGCAGATCGCTATCGAGGCGTCGCTCACCGGCCACCTCGTGCTGTCGACCCTGCACACCAACAGCGCGCCCGCCGCTATCACGCGTCTCATCGAGATGGACATCGAGCCGTTCCTCGTGGGTTCTGCCCTCGAAGCGGTTGTTGCCCAGCGCCTCGCCCGTCGCCTGTGCGACCGCTGCAAGGAGCAGTACCAGAGCACAATCGAGGGCCTCGCCGGTCTTGGGTTCTTTCTCGACCCGAGCAAGCCGACTCCCGTGCTCTACCGGCCCGTCGGGTGCACGCACTGCTCCAACACGGGCTATCGAGGGCGCATCGCAATCCACGAGGTCATGCTGGTCACCGAGGAGATCGAGCGGCTCGCCGTTGCTCGCGCATCCAGCCTCGAGATCTCGAAGATGGCGGTGTCGCAGGGCATGGCTACGTTGCGTCAGGATGGATGGACCAAGGCTCTGATGGGCCACACCGCGGTGGAGGAGATTCTGCGCGTGGTGGTGTGATGTGATGACCGCGGGGGAGTGGTCAGCACAAATGGCGCGATCGGCAGTTTCGCCGAATCGCACTGAATGAGGGGGAACTCATGAACGATCCGGTCTACGACCTGTCAGCCTCGCTGGAGGCCCTAGCGGGCAAGAACGCGGATGCTGCGGCTGAGCCAGTTTTTGAGCCGTCGGGCTATCTTCCGTCGAGCTATAAGCCAATCACCCAGCCGGTGAACCTGGTTCCCCAGTTCGATGCGCCCGAGCCGGCCGCATCGAGCGCTCCGGCCGCGGCGCCTGCCGCTGCTCCCCCCGCCGTTCCGGCCGCCGGTTCGTCCGCCGTAGCGGCACCGTCGCCTTCCGATTCGGTGAGCGAATTTTTGGCGTCGTTGCCCGCCCCGGGCCAGGAGGTGCCCGCCTATGCGAGCGCCCAGCCGCCCGCCGCTGCGATGATGGCGAGTTCTCTTCCGGCAACGACGCCGCTCCCAGCGTCTTTGCCGGCCGCTGAGCTGGCATCGCCCGCGTCGGCGTCAGCTCAGGCATCAGTGCCCGCTGCTGTTCCTGCCGCCGCCCCCGCCGCTGAGGCAACGCCGCCGGTGGCAGCTCCTTCGGTGCCGCCCGTAGCGCCTTCGGCTCAAGTTCCTGTTGCCGCTGCCGCTCCCGCTCCTGCGACCGCTGTGTCGACTCCGGCACCGGCTGCTCCGGCACCGGCTCCGTCTGCTCCCGCGCAGGCTGGTCCTGTCGCACCCCCCGCTCCGTCGCCGACTCCCGCTGCCCAGGCTCCTGCCGCAGCATCCGCGCCAGCCGCCGCGCCCACTGCTCCGCCCGCCGCCGAGACCGCCGGCACCGCCGGTGCCGTTCCGGCATCCCGCAGCCGAGGCCGCGCTTCCGAGGCCAACGTCGGAGCCTTGCCCGGCCCTGTGCCCCTGCAAGCGCCGAACGCACCGTCGCCGTCGAGCACGGCGATCCCTGCGGGCATGTCCACGCGCCGAGACCCCAACCTCTCCGTCGACCCCGACCTGGATAACGCTCTCCAGAGCGTGCTCCTCACGAGCGGTTCCGACCTCCACATCTCTGCCGGCGCCCCGCCCATGATCCGTGTCGACGGAGCGTTGCGCCCCATCAAGGATGCTCCGGTGTGGAGCCAAGACAAGGTTGCTGAGGCCATTTACAGCATCCTGACTCCCAAGCAGCGCGAGATCTTCGAGGAGCACCTGGAGTTCGACTTCGCCTACACGCTGTCGGAGAACGCTCGATTCCGAGTGAACATCTACCAGCAGCGAGCCAACCTCGGTGCAGCATTCCGACTCATCCCCACCGAGATCAAGCCTTTGTCGGCCCTGGGTGTTCCGGAGTCGATCGGGTCGTTCGCCAAGCTTCCGCGTGGTCTCGTGCTCGTGACCGGTCCAACGGGTTCCGGCAAGTCCACAACGCTCGCCGCGCTCATCGACCTGGTCAACCGCACGCGGACCGACCACATCATGACCGTCGAGGACCCCATCGAGTTTCTCCATGGCAACCACAAGTCGCTGGTCAACCAGCGTGAGGTCGGCCACGACACTCACAGCTTCGCGGCAGCCCTCAAGCACGTTCTTCGTCAGGACCCCGACGTCATCCTCGTCGGTGAGCTTCGAGACCTCGAGACCATCTCGGTTGCCCTCACCGCGGCCGAGACCGGCCACCTCGTGTTCGCGACCCTGCACACGCAGGATGCTCCGCAGACGATTGACCGCATCATCGACGTCTATCCGCCGCACCAACAGAGCCAGGTGCGGGCGCAGCTCGCCGCAACCCTGCAGGGCGTCGTCTGTCAGACACTGATTAAGCGCGCCAATGGCAAGGGCCGAGTGGTGGCCACCGAGGTTCTTATGGCGACGCACGCCGTGGCGAACCTCATCCGCGAGGGCAAGACCTATCAGGTGCATTCTGCGATGCAGGCGGGTCGAGAACTGGGCATGCACACGCTCGACCAGCACCTCGCCGACCTCGTCAACTCCGGGCAGATCAGCTTTGAGTCGGCCATGGAGAAGGCGCACGACTACGAGGTGCTCAAACGCCTGGTCACGCGGGTAGAAACCGTGGGACAGCTGGGGGGCACCATGAACAGCGGTGTCGACTACAGCGACGCCTACTCAGGGCAGATCTAATGGCGGCTACGAAAGAGTTCACCTACAAGGGCCGGGATGGCTCTGGCAAGGTCGTCAAGGGCCGACTGGAGGGCGCAACTGAGGGTGCCGTGACGGCCAAACTCCGCACGATGGGTGTCACGCCGATCTCGGTCGGTGAAGCCTCGGGGGGCACGGGCTTCCAAAAGGAACTCTCGATCCCCGGCATGGAGAAGTCTGTCGGTCTCAAGGACCTCGCGGTCATGTCGCGCCAGATGGCCACCATGACCTCGTCGGGCCTGTCGCTCATCCGCACGCTCACGATCCTCTCGGAGCAGACCGAGAACAAGACCCTCGCGGGCATCCTCTCCAAGGTCCAGACGGATGTTGAGGCCGGCTATTCCCTGTCGGCCGCGATGGGCAAGCATCCCAAGCATTTTCCGCCGCTCATGATCAGCCTGGTGCGCGCGGGCGAGACGGGCGGTTTCTTGGAGTCGACCCTCGAGTCGATCGCCGAGAACTTCGAGTCAGACGTCAAGCTGCGCGCCACGATTAAGTCGGCACTCACCTACCCCGTCGCGGTGCTCATCATCGCGTTCCTCGCGGTTATCGGCATGCTCATCTTCATCGTTCCCGTGTTCGAGGGCATGTTCGCTGGCTTCGGTGGCGAGTTGCCATTGCCGACGGCGATCCTCGTCGTCATGTCGAAGAACATGGTCTGGGCTGTTCCGCTAATAGCGGTGCTCATCATCGGCTTCTCGATCTGGTGGAAGAACAACAAGAACACCGAGCAGGTGCGCAAGGTCGTTGACCCGCTCAAGCTCAAGATGCCCGTGTTCGGGGAGCTCTTCAAGAAGGTCGCTATCGCGCGCTTCACACGCAATTTCTCCACGATGATGGGCGCCGGCGTGCCCATCCTGCAGTCGCTCAGCATTGTCGGCGAGACGGCAGGCAACTGGGTTATCGAAGACGCTTTGCGCAAGGTGCAGGATTCCGTGCGGGTGGGCAAATCGGTGGCGGCACCGTTGGCGGAGAACCCCGTGTTCCCCGCGATGGTGACTCAGATGATCGCGGTCGGTGAGGATGCCGGTGCGCTCGAGACGATGTTGGCGAAGATCGCCGATTTCTATGACGAAGAGGTTCAGAGCACCGCGGAGGCCCTCACAGCCCTCATCGAGCCGCTCATGATCGCGGTCATCGGCGCGGTCATCGGCGGCATGATCGTGGCGCTGTATATGCCGGTGTTCAGCATTTTCGAGCAGATCGGCTAGAACACCCCCAATTCTGGGGGTGTTTTGTTCGGCGTTTCGCGCAAACGGGGGCTTTACTCAGCACGGTCAGGGCCAGGAGAATCCTTCTCTAGGGGGTCTGACTTTTGGGGGCCACCTGTCCTATTCAGACAAAGACAGGAATCAGAAATGATCACACGCATTAACCAGGCGCTGGACGCCAGCCGCCTCAAGCGCGAAGAGAACGAAAAGGGCTTCACCCTGATCGAGCTCCTCGTCGTCGTCATCATCATCGGCATCCTCGCCGCGATCGCCATCCCGGTGTTCCTTAACCAGCGCGAGAGCGCCTGGAAGTCGTCGGTTGAGTCCGACCTGAAGAACGTTGCCCTTGCGCTCGAGTCGTACGCCGCAGAAAACAATGGGTCGATCTCAACCCTTCCGGCAACGATCACAATCACGAGCACGACGCCCAGCACCGACCTCCCCAGCGCAAAGGTCTCGGCCGATAACACGGTTACGGTGACCAAGGTCGGAACAAACGGCTACGAAATCGTGGGTGGAAACACCAACCTTGGCGCGAAGTCGCTGAAGTACGACAGTGCAGCCGGCGGACTGCAGGACTGGAACAACGCCGGTACTTCTGGCGGCACTCCGTAAGTAGCACTTTCCGAGCGCGGGGCGTCGCCACGGTGTGGTGGCGTCCCGCGTTCACATCAGGTGCGGTGCGATTTCGTTGGCGGCACTCCGGGGGAGGATCATGCGCAAGCTTCGTTTACTCACGACATCGTCTGGCGAGCGCGAATCAGGCATGTCCCTTATTGAGGTCGTTGTCGCAATTGGGATCCTCGGGATTCTCTCGACGGTCTCCCTCGGCTTTTATATGACGTCGATGGAGTCGGCATCCGCTCACCAGCGTCGCGAGCTCGCCATCACGGTTGCCAACGAATCGATGGAGATCATCCAGGGTTGGAATTCCAACGTGATCTCCGCAACGACGGTGAGTGCACTGCTCACAGGGCGTAACCAGGCGCTCGTCCAAGCACAATGGCTTGCCGCCCCGGCCGTTAGCGGGCTCGCTCAGAGCTATCCGACTTGGGACCCGACGGCCACCGCGAGCGCGACACAGGCCGTCCCGCTGGCGCGCACGGTCACGCGCAGCGGAACTGAATTCACTTCACACGTCTACATCGGAAAGTGTTTCAAGGCGATCACAAGCGGCCAGTGCACCAAACTTGCAGCCTTCCCGTCAACGCCGCCGGCAACGGCGCCAGCGGGGACGACAGGGATGTTGCGAGTCGTTGTTGTCGTCCGCTGGACGGCGGGATGCGACTCAGGATGCTCATACGAGACGTCGACGCTGATCGACTCGAGCACGGATCTGGAATGGAACACCAGTGGCTAGGCGGGCGCACGAAGGCTTGAGGTCGGAGCAGTCGGGCTTCACCCTTATCGAAATGGTCGTCGCGGTTGGCATTTTCGCCATCTTTATGTCGCTCTTCTTGTCGGCCGTCATCGGACTGACCAGAGGGACCACGCAGGCCAAACTCAACGCAGAAACCTCGAGCGAGGTTCTCATCGTCTTTCGCGCAATGGACCGCCAGGTTCGCTACGCGGACGCCATTAACTTTCCCGGGGTTGGCTCCAGCGGTGCGAAGTACGTCGAATTCCGCACGCCGTCGTCGAGCTCGGTCAGTGGGCTCACCATGTGCACGCAGTGGCGTTTTACACCAGCGAAGGGCACCATGGAGTCGCGTCAATGGCAGGACATCGCTGGCGCAACCCCGTCGCCTTGGTCAGTCAAGACGGCCAGCATGATCGACACGGCTGGTGCGAACTATCCGTTCAAGATGGCGCCTGCGACGACAACCGGGTCCGCTCGCCAGCAGCTCGTTCTTACGCTCAATGCGGGAAACCCAGACGCGAATGCAGTCTCAGAGGTTTCTACGACCTATGTGGCTCGCAACAGTTCCATCCTGTCCGAGAGCAACGCTGACGCGAATGGTGACGGGCAGAGTGACCACCTGATCTGCAATAGAACGGGACTTCGCCCATGACCGGCCGCCAAGGTTTCATCACGATGGCACGGCGGTTGTCGCCAGAAGGTCGGCGGCGTGATGTGCTCCGCCGAAGCGCGCAAGGCGAAGAGGGCGTCGCTCTCGTCAGCACTGTCTTCTTCATCGTCATGCTTGCGGGGCTCTCATTCGTCTTGCTCGGAGTCATCCTTGGCCAGATTGGCCCCGCCTACGCCGCGGCAAAGTCGACCCGCACCGTCTACGCAGCACAAGCTGGACTGCAGTCCGCTCTCGGGACGATCAGGGCTGCCAGCAAGGTGGATCTCACGGGAACGACCGTCGGCGACCGCACGAAACTCTCCTGCGGATACTCCGGCTCCGTTGACGGTGCAGGAGCGGATGCGCGATACACCGTCAGCATTCGGTATTACACCGCGGATCCGACCGGGCGCACAGACTCCTGGCTCGAAGCAAACAAGATGAACTGCACATCCGCGGGTGTCGCAACGCAACCCAGCTATGCCTACGTAGTGTCGCGTGGTGCCGACGACTCAGCGGAGGGCCGTTCCGCGGATGAGGGCAACCGGGCACTCTCAGCGACTTACAAGTTCAAGGTGACCAACGTCAACATCCCCGGCGGTCGCATTTTTAACTTCGACAAGACTCGTTGCCTCCAGGCAAAGACTGTCGGCGGTGTAGCCGCCCCGGGTGTCGAGATCGAATTCGTCACCGCATGCTCGACCAACGACGAGAGACAACTCTGGGTCTATGACGCGAACTACCAGATCGTCCTCGCTAACTCAACGCTCGCCGGCACCAAACTGTGCGTGACAAGCAAGACGACGGGCTCTGGAGGCTCGGCAGCGGCCACGACGGGCCGGACGACTCTAGAGCCGTGCCGCACGGATTCCACCCGCTTCAGCCAGTTGTTTAGCTGGGAGGGAACGCACAGCTGGTACGTGAGCAAGAATCCCATATCGGCCGGTCCGACCACGATTTGTCTCGGTAATTCGGGTAACTATCTGCAGACTGGGTCCTGCGGCACCTTCGCACCCGCTCCTTCGGTTGGTGCGGGCGCCGCGTCGTACGGCACGACGCAGATCGTCAACTATTTGGAGTTCGGGCGCTGCCTCGACGTCACAGATTTGGACATCGCCAAGTCGTTCATGATCAGCTATCCCTGCAAGCAGGACCCGTCTGGCTCGGGGGCCTACCTAGCGTGGAACCACAAGTGGTTCTACACGGAGGCCTCGGGTTCGGCAGTCTCGACGACGGGGACGATCATGGTTCGGGTCGATAACTCAACGAGCAAGCAATACTGCCTGACGTCACCCACCACTGCGTCCGGAGGTAAATATCCGCTGTTCACCTCGTGCTCCGCGTCCAATGCGCGGCAGACGTGGCAACGCATCAAAAATAACGGTGAATACTCGAGCAGCTACGTCTTCATGGATAACGCCGGCCGGTGCCTCCAGGCCGACGGCAATGACAAGTACAACTCGCAGTGGTCCCGGATCATCGTTACGGTGTGCGACGGCGGCCTCGACCAGAAGTGGAATGCTCCGTCGATCTCCTATGACTCCACCTTCGGTGGATTCAAGGAGCTGGGGGAATGACAGACGCTAGCGATGGATGCTGCGGCAGGATGCTCGAGTGACCGACCTTCTTACCCCCCTCATCGTCGTCGTTGGCGTTCTCGGGCTGCTCATCGGCTCGTTCCTTAACGTGGTTGTGTACCGTTTGCCTCTTCGTGAGTCGATTGTTTCGCCGGGGAGCCGCTGCCCGAAGTGCGGCCATCCCGTGCGCTGGTGGGACAACCTTCCTGTGGTGTCTTGGCTGCTGCTCCGTGGCCGGTGCCGCGACTGTCAGGCTTCCATCTCGCTTCGGTATCCAGCCGTCGAGCTCCTGACGGGAGCACTCTTCGCGGCTACTGCTTGGTGGGCGTTCTCGACTGACGCCGTTGACGGGGTGGCTGTTCTCCCCTTCCTTGTGGCCGTGCTGTATCTCGCGGCGATTTCGGTAGCCCTCGGGCTCATTGATCTTGATACCCACACGCTTCCCAATCGCATTGTCGGCCCTGCATACATCGTGGCTGGCGCGCTTTTGGCAACGACGAGTCTTATGTCGGGCGACATTGGTGCCCTGGTTCGAGCGGCTATTGGAGCTGCCATTCTCTTTCTCGCGTACCTCGTCATGGCGCTCGCTCGGCCGGGCGGGATGGGTCTCGGTGACGTCAAGCTTGCGGGAGTTCTTGGCCTATACCTCGGGTGGCTGGGATGGGGGAGCCTCGCCGTCGGCGGCTTCGCTGCATTCCTTCTCGGTGGTCTTTATTCGATCGCACTACTTGCGCTGCGCAAGGCTAACCGCAAGAGTGGTATCCCATTCGGGCCCTGGATGCTCGGGGGCGCATGGGTGGGAATTTTCGCCGGGCAACCGGTGTGGGATGCCTATCTATCGTGGGTCGGACTCGCAGGGTGATGGGGATCACGGTGGGGGCGGCCGCAAGGGGAATGTGTGGCATGGGGGAGTTCAACGCAATGGGGGAGATTTAGGCAATGGCCAAACGCATCGTTGGCGTGGATATCGGCAATACGTCGATTCGCGCCGTTGAGCTTCTAGACCCGACGGGGGCAAACCCTACCGTCGAGCGTTTTCACCAGGTTCCGCTACCAGAGGGTGCCGCCCGCAGCGGCGATGTCCTTGAGGTGCACACCGTCGCGGCGGCGCTCAAACGCCTCTGGGCAGAGGGTGGATTCAAGAGTCGCAGCGTAGCGCTGGGGATGGGTAATCAGCGCGTGCTCGCTCGAGACCTCACCGTGCCCCGCATGCCGCTGGCGCAGATCCGTGAGTCCCTCCCGTTCCAAGTCCAAGAAATGCTCCCGGTTCCGGTCGGCGACGCCATTCTCGATTTCTATCCGATCTCCGAGGCAGAAACCGATCAGGGCCCTGTCATCAACGGACTTCTCGTTGCGGCGATTAAAGAGGCCGTGATGGCCAACGTCACGGCGGTGCAATTGGCTGGCCTTAACCCGGTCGAGGTTGACCTCATTCCCTTTGCTCTCACCCGCGTTCACATGCGTGGCGAGGCGGGCAGGGGCACCGTGGCTCTCATCGATGTCGGGTCCACCACGACCAACGTCGTCATCGCGACAAACGGCGTTCCGCAATTTGTTCGAATCATTCCCGGCGGCGGTGACGAGATCACGTCTGCGCTCGTCCAGCGGCTCGGCCTCACGACCGAGGTGGCCGAACAGGCCAAGCAGTCGCTCGGCATTCTCACTGCGGGCGTGGCGCCCGAGCACCGCCCGGCGATCGAGGTCATCTACGAGCAGACGGGTCAGTTGCTTAACAGCTTGCGAAACACGCTCAATTATTTCGTCACCTCCCACCCCGAGGAGCAGATCACGCGAATCGTGCTCACCGGTGGTGCATCGAAGCTCCGCGGCTTTGCCAGCGCGCTGGGGGAGCTCACCAGGGTGTCCGTCGACACGAGCGACGGCTTTAGCGGCGTACGGCTCTCAAAGTCGCCCGGTCAAGGGGGCGGAACCTCCGAGGGAATGACAATTGCCCTCGGCCTCGCCTTAGGCGGTGCAGCATGAGTGCTCGAACCCAGAACGATAAGGGAATCGTCGTCGGCGGCGAACCCCGCATCGACTTTCTCCCGCCCGAGATCAAGCAGAAGAAGCAGGCCCGTCGCACCCGGAGGGGACTCGTCGCACTCGTGGTCGTCGTCATAGCCCTCTGTGTCGTGTTGTACGGAGGGGTCACCACGGTCGCTATTGCTCGCCAGATCGCACTTGCGGACGAGCAGCAGCGCACGCTAGCGCTAATTAAGGAGCAGGCCGCCTACTCGGTTGCTCGGCAAGCATCTGATGATGTTGCGCTAGTCACGGGTGCGCGGCTTTTCGGATCATCACGTGAGGTCATGTGGCAGGCGTACTTCGCGGAGCTGGAGGCGCGGTTCCCTGCTGGCACGGAGATCACGCTCGTGAGCGTCGACTCGCAGAATGCTCTTGAGCTTGCGCCCGAGACTGCTGGGCCTCTCATCACGGGGCGGATCGCCAACATCGGACTTACGGGCACCACCCCGACATACAGCGATGTCTCGACTCTCCTCGCCAATATCCAAACTCTTCCTGGTTACGCGGGTGCGTCCGTTACTCAGATTGAGCTGACCGAGGGCGCGGGTTTTGAATTCGTCATGACGCTCTCGATCAACGAGGCGGCGTTGGCCAAGCGTTACTACGTCGTTCCAGAAACACCAACGGATGCCGAAACCGTCGAAGGCGAGGAGAAGTGATGAACGAGTCTCGCATTTGGTCGGTGCTCACCGTCATTGTCATTTTGGTTGTTCTGGCAGGAACCTGGTTTCTTGGAGTGGGGCCACGGCTTACCGAAGCGGCGGTTGCCGACGCCGAGAGGAGCACTGTCGAGAGCCAGAACGCCATTCACAGGGTTAAGTTGAAGGCGCTTCAAGAGCTAGACGCGAACCTTCCCGTGCTCGAACAGGAGCTTTCTGCGCTCAGGGCGAGCGTTCCTCAGCAGGCTGACGCGATTGCTCTGCTCCGCCAGCTGGAGGCCACGGCCGCAACATTCGGCGTCACGCTTGGGACGTCGTCGTTCGAGGAAGCGCAAGCTTTTGTCCTTCCAGAGGCGTTGCCAGCCGACGAGCAACTCGCGGACGCGATGTCGGCGCTCGACAATCGAGGACTCGTGATCTTGCCCGGCAGCGTGCGAGTTACTGGCCCGCGCGGTGCCATTATGGGCTTCCTCAATGCGCTGCAGACGGGGCAGCGCACGATCCTTGTCCATGAAGTGAGCTTTCCCGACGGGTTGCTGGCGAATGATTCAGTAGTCGAGGCAACGTTCACCTTCCAGGCCTTCATGCTCACGGGCCAGGCGCCCGTGGTGGAGACTCCGGCGGAGGCCCCGGTCGCCGAGGCGGCCGGGTAGCGGGGCAGGCACCCAGACCGGATTCTGTGACAATAACTCCGGTGTGCGCCCCGCGTTCGGGGGTCGCGCTAGCATTGGGCTCGCAGTTCTCTGCTGCCGATTTGCCGAACCCGTGGCGCCCCCGCCCGTGAGGAGTTCCTATGAGCACCGTGCCCCCCAACGACAAGCGACCGTACGAGCCCGCCGAGGGCGACTCGAGCGATCCAGAGGCAATCAACCGAGACGAACTCGAGCCCGCCACCTACACGGAGCGAGAGCCGGAGCTTGAGCCCGCCGCTTACTCGCAGCCTGAGCCGGAGCTTGAGCCCGCCGCTTACTCGCAGCCTGAGCCGGAGCCCGAGCTGGAGCCTGTCCCCGTGGCGACTCCCGAGCCCGAACTGGCTGCCGAGCCGGAGCGAGCTGCCGAGCCCGAACTAGCTGCCGAGCCCGAGCTACCTGCCGAGCCCGAGCCGCTCGTCGAGCCGGAGCCCTACGTGCCGACCCCGCCTCCTGCCGTCATCATCCCCCGGCCGTGGTGCTTCCGGCCGGGACTCTTGCAACCGCAGAGTCAACCCCAACCGCAGAGTCAACCCCAGCCGCAGAGCCGTCTGAAACCGCTCACGCCACGACGGTCGCAGAGGCCGAGGCTATTGCGGCAGAAGAGGCTCAGCATGACAGGAGCTCCGCCGAGACTGCGATCCTCTCGCCCGAGGTCATCGTCGCCCCTGTCGCGGTTGCGCCGGCTCAGCAGGGTGCTCCCGAGCCGGTAGCGCCGCAGCCCGAGGTGGACCGGCCAGCGACTGTCACGGCGGATGCTCCGGCCGAGCGTCCTCGCCGCAAGGGAAACCGTGGCGTCGGAGTGCTCCTCGCCTTCCTGGGTGCTGTCGTGTTCGCTGTGCTCTATGCGGCAATCACCGCGCTCGTCTATACGCTCGCGGGTCGCGGTTTCGATGTCCTCGAGTACGCCACGAGCTCGGCGTTCATCGTGCCGACCGCCACGTTCCTCGTGGTTTTCGTTCTCGCAGCGCTCTTTATCAACCGCGCCGGCTGGTGGGCGTGGGTAATCGGCAGCCTCGTGATCGCTGTCGTCACCTATTTCGCCTCGAGCGGCATCATCCTGCTGTTGGCCGACATCATGACGCTCACCCCGTCGCAGGCGCAGGAGCTGTGGATGGGTCTGCTATTCAGCGCGCCGCTCATCATCGCCCTTGTGGTTGCGCGGGAGGTCTCTCTCTGGTTCGGCGCTCTCATCGCGGCTCGGGGCCGCACCGTGCGCGCCCGCAACGCGGAGGCTCGTGCCGCATACGACAGAGAGCGCGAAGAGTCCACCGACACCGCGGCGATCTAGCCTGTCGCTGCGCCCTTCCGCTCTCTCCGTGATACCCGTCGTCATTTGACCGCTGGTTCTCGTGCGACTATCCTTGACCGGGTGTGCGCTTTGCTGTGCGCTTCCGGGTGTCCGAATGAACAATTCGGATGCCGGGGCGCATTATCTGGCACCAACCGGAATCGAGTTTCGGGTGAAACCTACTGGTTTTACCGGGCTCCCACGGCATACCCAATCGCTGAGGTGGGGGAGTAATCCCTCGACACCAGCCGGGTCGCAAACATCCATGACCCTGTCCCGGGCTTCGGGCGGGCATGAGTGTGAGTAGCAACAAACTGTCACCGTGCAGGATATCCAAGGAGTAAGCAGTGCCAACTATTCAGCAGTTGGTCCGCAAGGGTCGCTCGCCGAAGGTCGTCAAGACCAAGGCTCCCGCCCTTAAGGCCAACCCCCAGCAGCGCGGCGTATGCACGCGTGTCTACACGACTACCCCAAAGAAGCCGAACTCGGCTCTCCGCAAGGTTGCCCGTGTCAAGCTCTCCAACGGCACCGAGGTCACCGCGTACATTCCCGGTGAAGGCCACAACCTGCAGGAGCACTCGATGGTGCTCGTGCGCGGTGGTCGTGTTAAGGACCTCCCCGGTGTTCGCTACAAGATCGTTCGCGGCGCACTTGACACCCAGGCTGTCAAGAACCGCAAGCAGGCTCGCAGCCGTTACGGCGCGAAGATGGAGAAGAAGTAATGCCTCGCAAGGGACCAGCTCCTAAGCGCCCCGTAGCGATCGACCCGGTCTACGGCGCACCCATCGTCAGCCAGCTCGTCAACAAGATCCTTCTTGACGGCAAGAAGTCCCTCGCAGAGCGCATCGTTTACGACGCACTCGAGGCTGTTGCCGCAAAGAACGGTCAGGATGCCGTTGTTACCCTTAAGAAGGCGCTCGACAACGTGCGCCCCACCCTTGAGGTCAAGAGCCGCCGCGTCGGTGGCTCGACCTACCAGGTCCCCGTTGAGGTCAAGCCGCACCGCGCGAACACTCTCGCGCTTCGCTGGCTCACGACCTACGCGAAGGGCCGTCGCGAGAAGACGATGACCGAGCGTCTCACCAACGAGATCCTCGACGCATCCAACGGTCTTGGTGCCGCGGTCAAGCGCCGTGAAGACACCCACAAGATGGCCGAGGCCAACAAGGCCTTCTCGCACTACCGCTGGTAACACAAGTTCGTTTCCTAGGCCGGGTCGGATCCGTCCTGGCAGCATCGAATCCCCTCGGGGATTGCTGCTGCTCGGCGTGATCCGCCCCGTCTCAGGACGATATCTTTTCCCACCACAAATTTTCGGAGGACCACCGTGGCACAGGAAGTGCTCACCGACCTTAACAAGGTCCGCAACATCGGCATCATGGCGCACATCGATGCCGGCAAGACCACCACGACTGAGCGCATCCTGTTCTACACGGGCGTCAACCACAAGATCGGCGAGACCCACGACGGTGCGTCGACGACGGACTGGATGGAGCAGGAGCAGGAGCGTGGCATCACCATCACGTCCGCTGCTGTTACGTGTTTCTGGAACAAGAACCAGATCAACATCATCGACACCCCCGGTCACGTTGACTTCACGGTCGAGGTGGAGCGCTCGCTCCGCGTTCTCGACGGTGCTGTCGCTGTGTTCGACGGCAAGGAGGGCGTTGAGCCCCAGTCCGAGACCGTCTGGCGCCAGGCCGACAAGTACAACGTTCCCCGCATCTGCTTCGTCAACAAGATGGACAAGATGGGCGCTGACTTCTACTTCACGGTAGAGACGATCGTCAAGCGTCTTGGTGCCCGGCCGCTGGTTATCCAGCTGCCCATCGGCTCCGAGTCCGCCTTCGAAGGCGTTGTTGACCTGGTCGAGATGCGTGCCCTCACGTGGCGCGGAGACTCCAAGGGTGACGTCCAGATGGGCGCCAAGTACGACATCGAAGAGATCCCCGAGGACCTCAAGGAGAAGGCTGCTGAGTACCGCACCGCTCTTCTCGAGGTTGTCGCCGAGACCGACGACGCTCTTATGGAGAAGTACTTCGGTGGCGAAGAGCTGACCGTTGCCGAGATCAAGGCCGCGATCCGCAAGCTCACCGTCGCAAGCGAGATCTACCCCGTTCTCTGCGGCTCTGCGTTCAAGAACCGCGGCGTTCAGCCGATGCTTGACGCTGTCGTCGACTACCTTCCGAACCCGCTCGACGTTGGTGCCACCGAGGCACGCGACCCGCGCGACGAGGAGAAGATCATTGAGCGTCTTCCCTCTGAGAAGGAGCCGTTCGCTGCTCTCGCGTTCAAGGTTGCAGTGCACCCGTTCTTCGGTCGCCTCACCTACATCCGCGTGTACTCCGGTCGCCTCGACAGTGGTTCGGCTGTTGCCAACTCCACCAAGGGCAAGAAGGAGCGCATCGGCAAGATCTTCCAGATGTACGCCAACAAGGAGAACCCTGTTGACAGCGTTACCGCTGGTCACATCTACGCCGTCATCGGCCTCAAGGACACCACCACGGGTGACACGCTGTGTGACCCGAACCAGCAGGTTGTTCTCGAGTCGATGACCTTCCCTGAGCCCGTCATCGAGGTCGCTATCGAGCCGAAGACGAAGGCTGACCAGGAGAAGCTCGGCACCGCGATTCAGAAGCTGGCCGAAGAGGACCCGACGTTCCGCGTCGAGCTCAACTACGAGACCGGCCAGACCGTCATCAAGGGTATGGGTGAGCTTCACCTCGACATCCTCGTTGACCGTATGAAGCGCGAGTTCAAGGTCGAGGCCAACGTGGGCAAGCCCCAGGTTGCGTACCGCGAGACGATTCGTCGCACGGTTGAGAAGTACGACTACACCCACAAGAAGCAGACCGGTGGTTCTGGTCAGTTCGCTAAGGTGCAGATCGCGCTCGAGCCGATGGAGGTCACTCCTGAGACGTCGTACGAGTTCGTCGACAAGGTGAGCGGTGGTCGTATCCCCCGCGAGTACATTCCTTCGGTTGACGCCGGCATCAAGGACGCCATGCAGACCGGTGTTCTCGCCGGCTTCCCGACCGTCGGCGTGAAGGCCATCCTCCTGGATGGTGCTTACCACGATGTCGACTCCTCGGAGATGGCGTTCAAGATTGCCGGATCGATGGCCTACAAGGAGGCCGCTCGCAAGGCAAGCCCCGTGCTCCTTGAGCCGCTTATGGCGGTCGAGGTTCGTACGCCCGAGGAGTACATGGGCGACGTTATCGGTGACCTCAACTCTCGTCGTGGACAGATCCAGTCCATGGAAGACGCGACGGGCGTGAAGGTTGTCACGGCGAAGGTTCCGCTGTCGGAGATGTTCGGCTACGTGGGCGACCTGAGGTCCAAGACCTCCGGCCGCGCGATGTACTCGATGTCGTTCGACAGCTACGCGGAGGTCCCGAAGGCTGTTGCCGACGAGATCGTCCAGAAGAACAAGGGCGAATAACCCACGTTCACCGGGGCGTCCCGTCCCAAGTAACATAAATACACACTCCACCCCGCAGAGCATCCGATCAGAATCCACTGATCGGATGCCTGCACCAGCGTCCTGAGGAGGACCCAGTGGCCAAGGCCAAGTTCGAGCGGAACAAGCCGCACGTCAACATCGGAACGATCGGTCACGTTGACCACGGAAAGACGACGCTTACGGCGGCGATCTCCAAGGTGCTCGCAGACAAGTACCCGTCCGCGACCAACGTGCAGCGCGACTTCGCGACCATCGACTCCGCTCCCGAAGAGCGCCAGCGTGGTATCACCATCAACATCTCGCACGTTGAGTACGAGACGCCCAAGCGTCACTACGCTCACGTCGACGCCCCCGGCCACGCCGACTACATCAAGAACATGATCACGGGTGCGGCCCAGATGGATGGCGCCATCCTCGTTGTTGCCGCCACCGATGGCCCCATGGCCCAGACGCGTGAGCACGTTCTGCTCGCGCGCCAGGTTGGTGTTCCTTACCTGCTCGTTGCCCTCAACAAGTCCGACATGGTCGACGACGAGGAGATCCTGGAGCTCGTTGAGCTCGAGGTTCGCGAGCTGCTCTCCAGCCAGGAGTTCGATGGCGACAACGTTCCCGTTGTTCGCGTTTCGGGCCTCAAGGCACTTGAGGGCGACGAGAAGTGGGTCAACTCGATCCTCGAGCTGATGGAAGCCGTTGACAACAACGTGCCTGACCCCATCCGCGACAAGGACAAGCCCTTCCTCATGCCCATCGAGGACGTCTTCACGATCACCGGTCGTGGAACAGTCGTCACGGGCCGCGCAGAGCGCGGAACCCTCGCCATCAACTCCGAGGTCGAGATCGTCGGCATCCGCCCGACGCAGAAGACCACGGTTACGGGTATCGAGATGTTCCACAAGCAGCTCGACGAGGCATGGGCCGGCGAGAACTGTGGTCTTCTTCTTCGTGGCACCAAGCGCGAGGACGTTGAGCGCGGCCAGGTCGTCGTCAAGCCCGGTTCGGTAACCCCGCACACCGAGTTCGAGGGCACCGCCTACATCCTTTCCAAGGATGAGGGTGGCCGTCACAACCCGTTCTACGCGAACTACCGCCCGCAGTTCTACTTCCGCACCACGGACGTCACCGGCGTCATCACGCTGCCCGAGGGCACCGAGATGGTCATGCCTGGTGACACCACCGAGATGACGGTCAACCTGATCCAGCCGATCGCCATGGAAGAGGGCCTCGGCTTCGCTATCCGTGAAGGTGGCCGCACCGTCGGCGCCGGCAAGGTGACGAAGATCATCAAGTAGTACTCCCTCCGAGTTCGCTCGGATGCAGCGAAGGGTCGGGCCTTAGGGTCCGGCCCTTCGTCGTTTGTGGAGGGGCGACACGCCGAACGCGACACGCCCGGGTTGCAGCATGGTGGGGAATGTGGCAAACTCGTCTAGTTCAACATTCCCACTTGGTGCACTGCGCCGGGGTTGGGATCACTGCCAGGCAGTGCATAGATTTGACGCTCGGGCCACGGCCGGGGTGAGCATCTAGGCCGCGGGTAGCAGAGCGAAGCTTAATCGACACTCGATAAACACGCGGTCACCCGTGTGCCTAGCGCAGGTTCATGCCTGAGCTCGGGAGTCGGTACGGTGTCGGACCCCAGGGTCCGGCGATTGACATAAAAACAGTGGTGCGACAGCAGAAGTGCTACGCAGCGTGTGCGAAAAACGCACTTGGTACTAAAGAGAGAGAGTCAGACATGGCGGGACAAAAGATCCGCATCCGACTTAAGTCGTATGACCACGAGGTCATTGACAGCTCGGCGCGCAAGATCGTCGACACGGTTACCCGTGCGGGCGCGACGGTTGTCGGACCGGTGCCCCTTCCTACTGAGAAGAACGTGGTCGTTGTGATCCGCTCTCCTCACAAGTACAAGGACAGCCGCGAGCACTTCGAGAAGCGCACACACAAGCGCCTGATCGACATCATTGACCCGACGCCAAAGGCTGTCGACTCGCTTATGCGTCTCGACCTGCCGGCCGACGTCAACATCGAGATCAAGCTCTAAGGATCATCATGGCTACTACTACGACCCGAAAGGGACTGCTGGGCAAGAAGCTCGGCATGACTCAGGTCTGGGATGCGAACAACAAGCTCATCCCCGTGACCGTTATTGAGATCACCCCGAACGTTGTCACGCAGGTTCGCACCCCCGAGGTCGACGGCTACGACGCAGTTCAGATCGCCTACGGCCAGATCGACCCTCGCAAGGTGAACAAGCCTGCGACCGGTCACTTCGACAAGGCTGGCGTTACGCCCCGTCGTCACCTCACGGAGATCCGTACCCCCGACGCCAGCGAGTACTCGCTCGGCCAGGAGCTCACGGTTGACATCTTCGAGGCCGGCCAGAAGGTCGACGTCGTCGGCACCAGCAAGGGCAAGGGTTTCGCCGGTGTTATGAAGCGTCACAACTTCAAGGGTGTTTCCGCCTCGCACGGTGCTCACCGCAACCACCGCAAGCCCGGCTCGATCGGCGCTTCCTCGACCCCCAGCCGTGTCTTCAAGGGCATGCGCATGGCCGGTCGTATGGGTGGCGACCGCGTCACCGTCCAGGGCCTCATGGTTCAGGCTGTTGACCTCGAGAAGGGCCTGCTGCTCGTCAAGGGCGCCGTTCCCGGAGCTCGTGGCCGCATCGTTTTCGTTCGCAACGCAGTGAAGGGAGCCTAGTTCCATGGCTACCGCAATTGACGTCATTGACGTGAAGGGCAAGAAGGTCGGCTCGGTCGATCTTCCCGCCGAGACCTTCGACGTACAGACCAACGTCCCGCTGATCCACCAGGTTGTCGTCGCGCAGCGCGCTGCGGCTCGCCAGGGCACGCACAACACGCTTCGCCGCGGCGAAGTTTCCGGTGCAGGCCGCAAGCCCTTCAAGCAGAAGGGAACCGGTCGCGCTCGTCAGGGCTCGATCCGCGCCCCTCAGATGAAGGGTGGTGGCATCGTTCACGGGCCACACCCGCGTGACTACTCGCAGCGCACCCCCAAGAAGATGATCGCCGCCGCTCTGCGCGGTGCGCTCTCTGACCGGGCCCGTGGCGAGCGTATCCACGTGATCGAGTCCCTCGCCCTCGGCGATGTGCCCTCGACCAAGTCGGTTGTCGAGCTGCTGTCGTCCATCGCGACCAGCAAGCACGTGCTCATCGTTCTCGAGCGCGACGACGAAATCAGCTACAAGAGCGTTCGGAACATCCCGAGCGTTCATGTGCTTCCCTACGACCAGCTCAACGCCTACGACGTGCTCGTAAGCGATGACATCGTCTTCACCAAGGGCGCCTTCGATGCATTCGTCGGCTCCAAGGCAGAGACGGTCGAGTCTGACAAGAAAGCGAAGGTGAGCGCATGAGCGCCTCGTTCAAGGACCCGCGCGACGTCATCATCGCGCCCGTCGTCTCCGAGAAGAGCTACAGCCTGATCGACCAGGGCAAGTACACCTTCGAGGTAGACCCCCGTTCGAACAAGACTGAGATCAAGCTCGCCATCGAGAAGATCTTCGGCGTGCAGGTCGATTCGATCAACACGCTCAACCGTCAGGGCAAGACCCGCCGCACCAAGTTCGGCATGGGCAAGCGCAAGAACACCAAGCGCGCCATCGTCACGCTCAAGGCCGGTTCCATCGACATCTTCACGGCTGTCGGCTAGGGAGCAGAGGAATAACCCATGGCAATTCGCAAGTACAAGCCCACGACCCCGGGTCGTCGCGGTTCCTCGGTAGCTGATTTCGCCGAGATCACCCGTTCGACCCCGGAGAAGTCACTTCTTCGTCCGCTTCCTAAGACGGGTGGCCGCAACAACGCCGGTCGCATCACGACCCGTCACATCGGTGGTGGCCACAAGCGCCAGTACCGTGTCATCGACTTCCGTCGTAATGACAAGGACGGCGTCAACGCCAAGGTCGCTCACATCGAGTACGACCCCAACCGCACCGCGCGTATCGCGCTCCTGCACTTCTTCGATGGCTCGAAGCGTTACATCATCGCGCCAGACAAGCTGAAGCAGGGCGACATCGTTGAGTCCGGTGCCGGCGCCGACATCAAGCCCGGCAACAACCTCCCCCTCAAGAACATCCCCGTGGGTACGGTCATCCACGCCATCGAGCTCAAGCCCGGTGGCGGCGCGAAGATCGCCCGCTCGGCTGGCGCCTCGGTGCGTCTCGTTGCTAAGGATGGCCCCTACGCCCAGCTGCGTATGCCCTCCGGCGAGATCCGCAACGTTGACGCTCGCTGCCGCGCGACGATCGGCGAGGTCGGCAACGCCGAGCAGTCGAACATCAACTGGGGCAAGGCCGGCCGTATGCGGTGGAAGGGCGTTCGCCCGACCGTCCGTGGTGTCGCCATGAACCCGGTTGACCACCCGCACGGTGGTGGTGAGGGCAAGACTTCCGGTGGACGTCACCCTGTTAGCCCCTGGGGTCAGTCCGAGGGTCGTACCCGCAAGGCCCACCGCGAGAGCGACAAGCTCATCGTTCGTCGCCGCAACGTCGGCAAGAAGCGCAAGTAGCCCAGGAAAAGGAATACAGGGTAGAAAATGCCACGCAGTCTTAAAAAGGGCCCCTTCGTTGACGAGCACCTGTTTCGCAAGGTCGCCACGCAGAACGAGGCCAACAGCAAGAACGTAATCAAGACCTGGTCGCGCCGCTCGATGATTGTCCCCGCAATGCTGGGTCACACCATCGCGGTGCACGACGGTCGCAAGCACATCCCGGTGTTCGTCACCGAGACCATGGTTGGGCACAAGCTCGGAGAGTTTGCTCCCACCCGCACCTTCCGTGGACACGTGAAGGACGACAAGAAGGGTCGCCGCCGCTAATCGCGGTGGTGAAGGAGGTAGAGAAATGGTGGAGTCGATCGCACGTGTGCGTCACATCCGCGTGACCCCTATGAAGGCTCGTCGTGTCGTCAACATGATCCGCGGCAAGCAGGCACAGGAAGCCCTGGCCATCCTCAAGTTCGCCCCCCAGGGTGCGAGCGAGCCCGTGTACAAGCTGGTTGCTTCGGCAATGGCTAACGCACGGGTCAAGGCGGATGCCAGCAACAGCTTCCTCGATGAGCAGGACCTGTACATCAGCCAGGCTTATGTGGACGAGGGAGCAACGCTCAAGCGTTTCCAGCCCCGTGCACAGGGTCGCGCATTCCAGATTCTGAAGCGCACCAGCCACATCACCATCGTGCTTGCCACGCCTGACGAGGTTGACGCGAAGAAGACGACTGCGAAGGCAGGGAAGAAGTAATGGGCCAGAAAGTAAATCCCTACGGTTTCCGTCTGGGAATCACCACCGACCACGTGTCGCGTTGGTTCTCCGACAGCACCAAGCCCGGCCAGCGCTACAGCGACTTTGTTGCTGAGGACATCAAGATCCGCAACATGCTCAAGACGAGCCTCGACCGTGCAGGCGTTGCCCGCATCGAAATCGAGCGCACCCGTGACCGTGTCCGCGTGGATATCCACACGGCTCGTCCCGGCATCGTCATTGGCCGTCGCGGCGCAGAGGCAGAGCGCATCCGCACTGACCTCGAGAAGCTCTCGGGCAAGCAGATTCAGCTGAACATCCTCGAGGTCAAGAACCCCGAGGCCGAGGCTCAGCTTGTTGCCCAGGGCATCGCCGAGCAGCTCAGCGCCCGCGTGGCATTCCGCCGCGCGATGCGTAAGGGTCTGCAGGGCGCCCAGCGCACGGGCACCGTCAAGGGTGTTCGTATCCAGGTTTCGGGCCGCCTCGGCGGCGCCGAGATGAGCCGTTCGGAGTTCTACCGCGAGGGACGCGTTCCCCTGCACACACTCCGCGCCAACATCGACTACGGCTTCTACGAGGCTCGTACGACGTTCGGCCGTATCGGCGTCAAGGTGTGGATCTACAAGGGTGACATCACCAACAAGGAGCTCGCCCGCGAGCAGGCGAACCAGAAGTCCTCGCGCCCCGAGCGCGGCGACCGTCCGCGTCGTGGTTCCTCCGCCCCCAAGGCTGAGGCGCCCGTCGCAGCAGGAGTTGAGGCATAACAATGTTGATCCCACGTAAGGTCAAGTTCCGCAAGCAGCACCACCCGGGCCGTGGCGGACACGCCACCGGTGGCACCAAGGTCACGTTCGGTGAGTTCGGCATCCAGGCAATCACGCCTGCGTATGTTACGAACCGCCAGATCGAGGCTGCACGTATCGCCATGACCCGTCACATCAAGCGTGGTGGAAAGGTGTGGATCAACATCTACCCCGACCGCCCGCTGACCAAGAAGCCGGCCGAAACCCGCATGGGTTCCGGTAAGGGTTCGCCCGAGTGGTGGGTCGCCAACGTCAAGCCGGGCCGCGTGCTCTTCGAGGTTGCTGGCGTCAACGAGACGCTCGCCCGCGAGGCGCTCACCCGTGCAATCCACAAGCTTCCATTGAAGGCGCGCATCATCAAGCGCGAGGAGGGCGACGCATAATGGCGATCGGATCCAAGGAGCTGGCATCTGCCGAGCTCGATACTTTCGAAGACGAGCGTCTCGTCGACGAGCTGAAGAAGGCCAAGGAAGAGCTCTTCAACCTGCGGTTCCAGTCGGCCACCGGCCAGCTGGACAGCCACGGACGTGTCCGCGCTGTCAAGCGCGACATTGCTCGCATCTACACGGTTATCCGTGAGCGCGAGCTGGGCATCCGGGCTACTCCCGCCGTGGTTGAGGCCCCCAAGGCCGAGAAGAAGACCAAGGCTAAGAAGGATGCTGCTGACGCGGCTCCCGAGGCCGTCGAGACCGAGGAGGCCAAGTAATGGCTAAGGCCGAAGAGAAGGTCGCCGCCGAGGCTCTCGTGCGCGGCTACCGCAAGACCCAGCGTGGCTACGTCGTCAGCGACAAGATGGACAAGACCATCGTCGTTGAGGTCGAAGACCGCGTGAAGCACCCGCTGTACGGCAAGGTCATCCGCCGCACTGAAAAGCGCAAGGTTCATGACGAGAACAACAGTGCCGGCATCGGCGACCTTGTTGTCATCAGTGAGACCCGTCCGCTGAGCGCCACCAAGCGCTGGCGCCTGGTCGAGATCCTCGAGAAGGCTAAGTAAGCCTCGCGGCTTGCTTAGGAGTAAAGGACACAGAGAATGCTTCAGCAGGAATCTAGAGTCAAGGTCGCCGACAACACTGGCGCCAAGACGCTGCTCACGATTCGCGTGCTCGGCGGCTCCGGCCGTCGCTATGCAGGCCTCGGCGACGTTATCGTCGCCACGGTCAAGGACGCGATCCCGGGCGGCAACGTGAAGAAGGGTGACATCGTCAAGGCTGTCATCGTTCGCACCAAGAAGGAGACGCGCCGTCCCGACGGCTCGTACATCAAGTTTGACGAGAACGCAGCGGTCATCCTGAAGGCTGACGGGGAGCCTCGCGGCACCCGCATCTTCGGGCCGGTCGGTCGTGAGCTTCGTGACAAGAAGTTCATGAAGATCATCTCGCTGGCACCGGAGGTTATTTAGTCATGGCGAAGATCAAAAAGGGCGACCTCGTCCAGGTGATCACCGGCCGCACCCAGGCTCGCGGCGGAGACCGTGGCAAGCAGGGTCGCGTGCTCGAGGTCATCGTTGAGAAGAACCGCGTCGTTGTCGAGGGTGTGAACTTCGTTACGAAGCACGTCCGCGTCGGCCAGACGCAGCGTGGCACCAAGACCGGTGGCATCGAGACGCATGAGGCTCCGCTTCACATCTCGAACGTCGCCCTGGTTGACCCCGAATCCAAGAAGCCGACCCGCGTCGGCCACCGTGTCGAGACGAACGCCGCCGGCAAGACCGTGCGCGTCCGCTTCGCCAAGAAGTCAGGTAAGGACCTGTAATGACCGAGACCGCTGCGGCTGGCAAAATCCAGCCCCGCCTCAAGCTCAAGTACCGCAACGAGATCGCTGCACAGCTCACCGAGCAGTTCGGCTTCTCAAACCCGCACCAGGTTCCCGGCCTCGTCAAGGTTGTCGTGAACACCGGTGTTGGTGAAGCCGCGCGTGACAGCAAGGTCATCGATGGCGCCGTTCGCGACCTCGTCGCGATCACGGGTCAGAAGCCGCAGGTCACTGCTGCTCGCAAGTCCATCGCGCAGTTCAAGCTCCGCGAGGGCCAGCCGATTGGTGCACACGTCACGCTTCGTGGCGACCGTGCGTGGGAGTTCCTCGACCGCCTGATCACGCTTGCGCTTCCCCGCATCCGTGACTTCCGTGGCCTGAGCCCCAAGCAGTTCGATGGCAACGGTAACTACACCTTCGGTCTCAACGAGCAGTCCATGTTCCACGAGATCGACCAGGACAAGATCGACCGCGTTCGCGGATTCGACATCACGATCGTTACGACGGCGAAGAGCGACGATGAAGGCCGGGCCTTGCTCAAGGCTCTCGGATTCCCGTTCAAGTCGACCGACGCTCCCACCCAGTAGTACCCCATAGTCGGTGGGCGTTCGCGCCCACCGACATCGATCGAATAGGTCGGCTTTCGTGTAACGGATGCCGAAACCAGTCGAGATTAGGAATAAGCACATATGACAATGACAGATCCGGTCGCAGACCTGCTGACCAGACTGCGCAACGCCAACTCGGCACACCACGACTCCGTGTCGATGCCGAGCAGCAAGCTCAAGACCCACATCGCCGGCATCCTCGAAAAAGAGGGTTACATCGGCGGCTGGAAGGTCGAAGACGCTCGTGTCGGCCAGACGCTGACCATCACCCTCAAGTACGGACCGAACCGTGAGCGCTCCATTGCGGGCCTCAAGCGGGTTTCAAAGCCCGGTCTGCGCGTTTACGCGAAGTCGACGGAGATCCCTCGCGTTCTCGGCGGCCTCGGCGTCGCCATCCTGTCGACCTCCTCTGGCCTCCTCACGGACCGCCAGGCGACCAAGAAGGGCGTGGGTGGGGAAGTCCTCGCCTACGTGTGGTAACCCGCTATGTCACGTATCGGACGTCTCCCCATTGACATCCCCGCGGGTGTCGACATCAAGGTTGACGGCTCTGCCGTCTCCGTCAAGGGCCCGAAGGGTGAGCTTCAGCTCACCGTCGCCAGCCCGATCGAGGTAAAGCTCGAAGACAACCAGATTGTCGTCAGCCGGCCCGATGACGAGCGCGCATCGCGTTCGCTCCACGGCCTCACGCGTACCCTGATCGCCAACAACATTGTCGGCGTCACCGAGGGCTACTCCAAGGGTCTCGAAATCGTAGGTACCGGTTACCGCGTCGCTCAGAAGGGCAACTCTCTTGAGTTCGCTCTCGGCTTCTCGCACTCCGTTACCGTCGACCCGCCCGCCGGCATCACGTTTACCGTCGACGGCAACACCAAGCTGACCGTTCACGGCATCGACAAGCAGGCCGTCGGTGAGGTCGCCGCAAACATTCGCAAGCTGCGCAAGCCTGAGCCCTACAAGGGCAAGGGCGTTCGCTACGCCGGCGAGGTAGTCCGCCGCAAGGCCGGAAAGAGTGGTAAGTAATCATGGCTCTCGGAACCAGAGGAAAGAGCAAGTCGGCCGCTAAGGGCCGTCGTCACGCACGCCTTCGCAAGAAGATCGTCGGCACCGAGGTGCGTCCGCGCCTCGTCGTCACGCGATCCGCGCGTCACGTGTTCGTGCAGGTCGTCGATGACAGCAAGGGCCACACCGTGGCTTCTGCATCGACGATGGAAACGGAGCTTCGCAGCTTCGACGGTGACAAGACCGCTAAGGCCCGCAAGGTTGGCGAGCTCGTCGCCGAGCGCGCCAAGCAGGCTGGCGTCGCTGATGTCGTATTTGACCGTGGTGGCAACCGTTACGCCGGGCGCGTTGCGGCCATCGCCGAGGGAGCTCGAGAGGGTGGTTTGAACCTGTGAGCGACGAAACAACCAACAAGGAGCAGGCTGTGGCCGAAGTATCCGAGGCGCCGGTTGAGACCGCTGCGTCGACGGAATCCACGAGAAACGAGCCTCGCGAGGCTCGTCGTGGTGGACGCGAGCGCAACCCTAACCAGCAGCGTGGAGCACGTGACTCCGACAAGAGCCAGTTCCTGGAGCGCGTCGTCACGATCAACCGCGTATCGAAGGTCGTCAAGGGTGGTCGTCGCTTTAGCTTCACCGCGCTCGTCGTCGTCGGTGATGGCAACGGACTCGTGGGTGTCGGCTACGGCAAGGCCCGCGAAGTTCCTACCGCCATCTCCAAGGGCGTTGAAGAAGCCAAGAAGAACTTCTTCCGCGTTCCCCGCGTCGGCAACACCATCCCGCACCCCGTGCAGGGTGAGGCGGCCGCTGGTGTCGTGCTTCTCCGCCCCGCAGCAGCAGGTACCGGTGTTATCGCCGGTGGACCTGTCCGCGCAGTGCTGGAGTGCGCCGGCATCCACGATGTTTTGAGCAAGTCGCTCGGCTCGTCGAACACGATCAACATCGTGCACGCGACCGTAACGGCTCTCAAGGCGCTCGAGGAGCCCAGTGCGGTTGCCGCACGTCGTGGCCTCCCGATCGAAGACGTCGTGCCCGAGCAGATCCTCCGGATTCAGGCAGCTACGGCTAAGGCCGCAGCGACGGCAGTGAAGGCAGGTGCCTGATGGCGCGCCTCAAGGTAACCCAGATCAAATCCAAAATTAGCGAGAAGCAGAACCAGCGCGACACGCTTCGGAGCCTTGGACTCAAGCGGATCAACGACACCGTCGTCCGCGAGGACAATGCTCAGAACCGCGGCTACGTCCGTACGGTTGCTCACCTGGTGAAGGTCGAGGAGATTGACTAATGGCTGAAGAGAAGAAGTCGACCGCTGCGGCGGATTCGGCGAAGGCTCCGGCCGCCGAGAAGAAGGCGCCCGCCAAGAAGGCTCCGGCTAAGGCCGCTGCCGACAAGGCGCCCAAGGCTGAGGCGAAGGCACCTGCTGCCGCCAAGGCTGAGGAGAAGGCTCCGGCCAAGAAGGCCCCGGCTAAGGCTCCGGCCAAGGCCGCTGCTGCGAAGTCGGATGACACCAAGGCTCCTGCGAAGAAGACGGCTAAGACTGAGGTCGAGGCTCGCGCGCAGGTGCTGAAGATGCACCACCTTCGTCCCGCTCCCGGTTCCAAGACGGCTAAGACCCGTGTTGGCCGTGGTGAAGGATCCAAGGGTAAGACCGCTGGCCGTGGTACCAAGGGCACCAAGGCCCGTTACCAGGTCCGCGTTGGTCTTGAGGGTGGAAACCTGAACAGCATCATGCGTTCTCCGAAGCTGCGCGGGTTCAAGAACCCGTTCCGCGTCGAGTACCAGGTTGTCAACCTCGAGAAGCTTGTCCAGCTTTACCCGACCGGCGGCGACGTTACCGTTGCCGACCTCGTGGCCAAGGGTGCCGTTCGCAAGAACGAGCGCGTCAAGGTTCTCGGACAGGGTGATGTTGCGGTTAAGCTGAACGTTGCAGTGGACAAGGTCTCCGGCTCAGCAGAGGCGAAGATCGTCGCAGCGGGCGGTTCCGTCAAGTAGTCGTCTCGGGTGGCCCCTGCACAGGGGCCACCCGTTCGGCTCACCCTTAAGCACAACCTGGAGGCTTCGTGTTCAGAGCTATCGCGCGCATTTTCCGCACGCCCGACCTACGGCGGAAGATCGGCTTCACGCTCGGAATCGTCGCCATCTTCCGTCTGGGATCGTTTATCCCAGCACCCTTCGTCGACTACGGCAACGTTCAGAGCTGCCTAGCGTCGAACTCGGGCCCCGCGGGCCTGTATGAGCTCGTCAACCTCTTCAGTGGTGGCGCTCTCCTTCAACTTTCGGTCTTCGCGCTGGGCATCATGCCCTACATCACCGCGTCGATCATCGTGCAGTTGCTGCGCGTGGTCATTCCCCACTTCGAGACCCTCCACAAGGAGGGCCAGTCGGGCCAGGCCAAGCTCACGCAGTACACGCGGTACCTCACCATCGCGCTGGGTGTTCTGCAGTCGACAACCCTGATCACCGTTGCCCGCAGTGGCACGTTGTTCGGCTCGACCGGCGCCCCTGAGTGCTCGTCCCTCATCACGAACGAGGCCTGGTACGCCATCCTTCTCATGATCGTCACCATGACGGCCGGCACCGGCCTCATCATGTGGATGGGCGAGCTCATCACCGAGCGCGGCATCGGCAACGGCATGTCGCTGTTGATCTTCATCTCCATCGCCGCGACGTTCCCCGCCGCTCTCTGGAGCATCGCGGTCGCGAAGTCGTTCGAGGTGTTCCTCCTCGTCATCGCCGTTGGAATCCTGATCATGGGTGCCGTGGTGTTCGTTGAGCAGTCGCAGCGGCGCATTCCTGTGCAGTATGCCAAGCGCATGGTTGGCCGCCGCACCTACGGTGGCAACAACACCTACATTCCGATCAAGGTCAACATGGCCGGCGTGATCCCCGTGATCTTCGCCTCCTCCCTGCTGTACCTGCCCGCCTTGATCGCTCAGTTCAACCAGCCGGCAAACGGTGATCTCCCCGAGCCGTGGGTTCAGTGGGTCACCGACAACTTCACGTCCGGCGACAACCCGCTCTACATGCTTGTTTACTTCTTGCTGATCATCGGGTTCACCTACTTCTATGTCGCGATCACCTTCAACCCAGAAGAGGTTGCCGACAACATGAAGAAGTACGGCGGGTTCATCCCCGGCATTCGTGCCGGACGCCCGACGGCTGAATACCTCGACTACGTGCTGACCCGGGTAACCCTCCCTGGTTCGCTGTACCTCGGTGTGCTTGCGCTTATTCCGCTCATTGCACTTGCGACGGTCGGGGCAAACCAGAACTTCCCGTTCGGCGGCGCAAGCATCTTGATCATTGTTGGTGTCGGCCTTGAAACGGTGAAGCAGATCGATTCGCAGCTTCAGCAGCGACACTACGAAGGGCTCCTTCGATGACACGACTCCTGATTGTCGGACCCCCCGGTGCAGGAAAGGGCACGCAGTCGGCACGACTGACGAGCGCTTTCGGCATCCCCGCAATCTCGACCGGCGACATCTTTCGCTACAACATCGCCAACGAGACGCCCCTGGGCGTTGAGGTCAAGGCGATCGTCGACGCTGGCGACTATGTCCCCGACAGCCTCACCAACGCGCTCGTCGCGAACCGCATAGAAGAAGACGACGCTAAGGCTGGCTTTCTTCTCGACGGCTACCCCCGCACCCTTGAACAGGTCGCCTATCTCGACGAGCTTCTGAGCTCGAAGGGTCAGGCGCTCGATGCCGTCATCCTCCTGGTCGCAGATCAGGATGAGGTGGTGGAGCGGTTGCGCAAGCGCGCTCTCGAACAGGGCCGGGTTGACGACTCCGAGGAGTCGATCCGTCACCGCCAAGAGGTTTACGCCCGCGAGACTCAGCCGCTGATTGCGGTGTATCGCGAGCGCGGCCTTCTCGTTGAGGTCGATGGACTCGGCGAAATTGATGCAGTTTCTGAACGGATCACCGAGGGCCTCGCGGCCCGCGGAATCCGCCCAGCGCACGTCAAATAGCATGCGCCGCGGCATCTACAAGAAGCCGGCCGAGCTGCGCCTCATGGTCGCTCCCGGCGTTCTTACGGCGCAGGCGCTTGACGCCGTGCGCCACGCTATTCGCCCCGGCGTCACCACGATCGAACTCGATGCGATCGCCGAGAAGGTGATCCGCGACGGCGGGGGAGAGCCCAACTTCGCGCTGGTCCCTGGCTATCGCCACACAATCTGCGCCTCGGTAAACGAGGATGTTGTCCACGGGATTCCCGGGGACCGCGTTCTCGAACCCGGCGACATCGTGTCCATTGACTGCGGCGCACAGGTTGCAGGTTGGAATGGTGATTCGGCGATCACGGTCGTCATCCCCGATCCCACCCAGCCCGAGCTCGTTGCGGCACGCCAAAGGCTCTCCGATGTAACCGAGGGTTCTCTGTGGCGCGGAATTGCGGCGCTCTCCCGCGCCTCCCACCTCAACGAGGTCGGAGACGCGATTGAGGACTACATCGACTCGAACGGCACATTCGGCATCCTCGAGGACTATGTAGGACACGGCATCGGACGCTCGATGCACGAGGCACCCACCGTGTTCAACTACAGCGTTCGCGACCGAGGCCCCGCGGTCAAGCCGGGTCTGTGTGTTGCAATCGAGCCGATGGTCACCCTCGGGGGAATCGACACATTCGTGCGCGAAGACGAATGGACCATTGCCACGGGCGACGGTTCTTCTGCTGCACATTGGGAGCACAGTGTCGCCGTGCACTCCGGCGGCATCTGGGTCACCACGGCTCACGACGGCGGAGCCGCTGAGCTTGCTGCCTTGGGTGTCAAGCCCATCCCGATCCCCTAGAAGACTGCGTTTCTCGTTCTCGGCGCGCCGACACGCTGGGAGGTTCACCTCGAAGTATGGGGCCAGCTTGGAGAAACGCCCGGGATCGCTTAGGATAGATCCTTGGTGTCCTAGGGCCGTTTCTGCGTTCCCCGTTTCCTGCGCTCAGCGCAGGTCAGGCACCACAATCCGCACGACCAGCATTCACTACTTTTAGCGACGAAGAGGCAATGGCCAAAAAAGACGGTGTCATCGAAATCGAGGGCTCTGTGGTTGAAGCTCTGCCCAACGCGATGTTTCGCGTTGAGCTCAGCAACGGGCACAAAGTACTTGCTCACATCTCGGGCAAGATGCGCCAGCACTACATCCGCATCCTTCCAGAGGACCGCGTGATCGTGGAGCTGAGCCCCTACGACCTGACCCGTGGTCGGATCGTTTACCGCTACAAGTAATGGCGCGAAACGGATGCCCTCGCGGGCATTCAGCTGGAAAGTAACGGCCCTCGGCATTCCGAGGGTACGAAGACAGCGAGATCAAGGAATCACAATGAAGGTCAACCCCAGCGTCAAGCCCATCTGCGACCACTGCAAGGTAATCCGCCGTCACGGCAACGTGATGGTCATCTGCAAGTCCAACCCGCGCCACAAGCAGCGCCAGGGCTGATGGGTGGGGCTGCATGCAGCCCAACAACCGAGTCGCTTGCGACTCATCAACTGAATATCGCACTAGAGCAGCCCCAGATCCTTCGGGGGACACCATCGGTTGGAGGCCGATGCACAGGAGCTGCTCCAGACCTCCACTCACTCAACAGGAGAAGCCACAATGGCTCGTCTAGCAGGCGTAGACATTCCGCGCGACAAGCGCGTTGAAGTCGCACTTACTTACATCTACGGCGTAGGCCGTACCAAGTCGCTCCAGGCCCTTGAGGCCACCGGCATCGACGTGAACATCCGCGTCAAGGACCTCACCGACGACCAGCTCGTTGCGCTCCGTGACTACATCGAGGGCAACTACAAGGTTGAGGGTGACCTTCGCCGTGAGGTTGCCGCTGACATCCGCCGCAAGGTCGAGATCGGAAGCTACCAGGGCATCCGTCACCGTCGCGGCCTGCCCGTCCACGGTCAGCGCACCAAGACCAACGCTCGCACCCGCAAGGGTCCGAAGCGCACCGTCGCCGGCAAGAAGAAGGCACGATAGCGGCCGCTCGGCTCGCATCGCCATCAAGGTTTTAGGAGAAGACATTGGCAACACCGAAATCGGCCGCTCGCAAGCCGCGCCGCAAGGAGAAGAAGAACGTCGCAGTGGGCCAGGCTCACATCAAGTCGACGTTCAACAACACGATCGTGACGATCACCGACCCGACCGGAGCTGTGCTCAGCTGGTCGTCGTCAGGTGTCGTTGGCTTCAAGGGCTCGCGCAAGTCGACCCCTTACGCCGCCCAGATGTCGGCCGAGTCGGCCGCGCGTCAGGCGCAGGAGCATGGCGTCAAGAAGGTTGACGTCTTCGTCAAGGGCCCGGGTTCGGGTCGCGAGACGGCTATCCGTTCACTTCAGGCCGCTGGCCTCGAGGTTGGCAGCATCAACGACGTGACGCCCCAGGCTCACAACGGATGCCGTCCCCCGAAGCGCCGCCGCGTCTAAGCGTGTTTGTGGGCTGAGTCGGTTCTAAGGAACCGGCTCAGACCCACAGCCTTTCCACAACTCAACAGATTTACCGGCGGGCCAGCCACCCGTTCGAACGCTTAAGTGTCAAATAGCGGACACTTTGCCGAAAGGAATACACGTGCTCATTGCACAGCGTCCCACTCTTTCCGAAGAGAACATCTCCGAGTTCCGGTCACGCTTCGTGATCGAGCCTCTTGAGCCTGGCTTTGGTTACACCCTCGGAAACTCCCTCCGCCGCACCCTCCTCTCCTCGATCCCCGGCGCTGCCGTGACGAGCATCCGCATCGACGGTGTTCTCCACGAGTTCAGCACGGTTGCAGGAGTCAAGGAGGATGTCACAGAGATCATCCTGAACATCAAGCAGCTCGTCGTCTCGAGCGAGCACGATGAGCCGATCACCGCTTACCTGCGCAAGCAGGGCTCGGGCGAGGTCACCGCTGCGGATATCTCCGCTCCGGCCGGCGTCGAGATCCACAACCCTGAGCTCGTCATCGCCACCCTGAACGACAAGGCGAAGTTCGAGCTTGAGCTCACGATCGAGCGTGGCCGTGGCTACGTGTCGGCAACTCAGAACCGCAACGAGTTCTCTGAGGCCGGCCAGATCCCGATCGACTCGATCTACTCGCCCGTTCTCAAGGTCACCTACCGTGTCGAGGCAACTCGTGCCGGTGAGCGCACCGACTTCGACCGCCTTGTGGTCGATGTTGAGACCAAGCAGGCGATCAGCCCCCGCGACGCAATTGCCTCCGCCGGAAAGACGCTCGTTGAGCTCTTCGGCCTGGCCCGCGAGCTCAACTCTGCCGCTGAGGGCATCGAGATCGGCCCCGCGCCGGTCGACGCCGTTCTCTCGACCGAGCTGAGCATGCCCATCGAGGATCTTGACCTCTCGGTGCGCAGCTACAACTGCCTCAAGCGCGAGGGCATTAACAACGTGAGTGAACTGGTCGCCCTTTCGGAGACTCAGCTCATGAACATCCGCAACTTCGGTCAGAAGTCGGTGGATGAAGTCAAGGACAAGCTCGTGGAGATGGGCCTGTCGCTGAAGGACGCGGTTCCCGGGTTCGACGGTGCGCACTTCTACAGCGGCTACGACGACGCCGAGGGCACCAACTAACCTCGGCTCTCGCCGCGCCGTTTGCCTGACACACTTTTTTGAATACTGGAGAACTAGAAAATGCCAAAGCCCACTAAGGGTCCGCGCCTCGGAGGAGGCCCCGCCCACGAGCGTCTGCTGCTCGCCAACCTCGCCGCCGCGCTGTTCACTCACAAGAGCATCAAGACGACCGAGACCCGCGCGAAGCGCCTCCGTCCCGTTGCCGAGCGTCTCGTGACGTTCGCGAAGCGTGGCGACCTGCACTCGCGTCGCCGCGCGCTTGCGATCATCACTGACAAGTCCGTCATCCACGAGCTCTTCACGGAGATCGCGCCGCTCGTTGCCGAGCGTCAGGGCGGATACACCCGCATCACGAAGCTCGGCTTCCGCAAGGGTGACAACGCGTCGATGGTTCAGATCGAGCTCGTTCTCGAGCCCGTGAACGCCAAGCCGAAGGCCAAGGCTGACAAGCCCGCCAAGGCCGCAGCTCCCGTCGAGGAGGCTCCTGTCGAGGAGGCTCCCGTTGAGGAGACCAGCACCGACGAGACCGCTGCTGCCGAGGAGACCACCGAGGTCGCCGAGGCTCCTGCGGACGACGCCGCTGCAGAAACCAAGTAACGCACTTTAGCGTGACAGAAGGCCCCACTCTTCGGAGTGGGGCCTTCTGCATGTGCCGTGGCGGCGGTTCCATTGCGCACGCAGGTCGTCACCCAGTGGGTTGGTTCGTGTGGTGGGCGGTCTAAAGCGGCTGAGCGGCCAACCCGTAGTCGCGGGGACCAATGACCGGCGGCAGCTCGGCAAGGCGTTGCAGAGCGTCGCGAACGGCGGAGGCGTAGACGAGCCCGCCCGCATCTCCCGGATGAATCTGGTCGCCAGCGAGGAGTCGCAATTGCGGCGCGATGGAGTCGCGCCAGTTGGCGAGCTCCACGTCGCGAAAGCGTTGAGCGAACCTGGTCAGTTCGGTGTTCACTCCGTCCGTCCAGGACCGGGGTGCATAGACATTGACGACAACCAGCTGGTGGGCAGTGCCGAGCAGCTGCCGCACTTCTGCGAGAACGTCGGCGTCGACAGGGCCGTTCGTTCCTAGCCCGAGCAGCACAATTGGCCGCAGGGTGTTCGCCTCTTTATGGGCGCGAATCAGATTGGGCACAGCGGAAAACTGGCGAGAGACTGCGGCATCGATAACGATGCCCGGGAACGTTTGCTGGAGCGAGGCCGCCGAGGCGAGCATGACCGAGTCGCCGATGGCCGTGATCTGGTCGCCCCCGGGCAGCGCCGCGGGCGCGGCCGACTCGGGCGATGCGACCGGCGAGGTCGGCGAGGTCGGCGTCGCGCCGGAGTGGGGCACGGCGGTTGATTCGATGGCCGCACGACCGGCTTCGATCTGCCGCTCGACTGACCCGGCCTTCTCTCCCGAAACGATGCCCGACGCGGTTGCGGCGATCAGGGCAAGCGAGGCACTGGCTGCGACGGCGAAAACGAGCATGCGCACACCGCGACGCGGAGCGCGAATGCGGAGCTGGTCGCCGAACTCGCGGGCCGCTCCCCGGAACCCGAGCCGCCGGATTGGTTGTTCGACATAGCGGTGGGAGGCCACCGTCGCCGCAACCGTAAGTACGAGGGCTATTCCGCCGATAGTCCACTGACCGGCCGTGCTTGCCCGCAAATCCGAGGCGATTGCTGTGACCAGAACCCAGATCGGCCAGTGCCACAGATACAGCCCGAACGAGCGTTCTCCCACCCACGCGAGTGGCGCGCTGTCGAGCCATGCACCCGTGCGCGAACCGTCGAGGGTGGCTCCCGCGATGGCAACGACGCTCAATGCGGAGGCGAGAGCGAGCCCGCCGAGATAGGGCAAAGCCCCGTCGGCGGGCATGACTATGGCGAGCGAGACAAGGCCCACTATCGCGAGCATCCCCCCAGCCTGCAGGGCAATACTCGCCCGGCGGCCGAAGGCGAGACCGCCAGCCGATGCGACGGCGAAGGCTGCGCCAGCGAGAAGGCCGAAACTGTGCGTATCTGTGCCGTAATAGAGCCGCGTGCTGTCGATGCCGGGCGACCACATCGCGGCCATGAGTAACGCGGCGGCAACGGCCGTCGCGCCGAGCAGCGTCACTCTCATCCAACGACGGGGCACAACAAGCAGCCCGAGCAGCACCACGGGCCACACGAGGTAGAACTGCTCTTCCACTCCGAGGGACCACAGGTTACGCAGTAGCTCGGGGGTAGACGCGTCGAAATAGCTGGTCGTGCCCGCGAGGGCGATCCAGTTGCTGCTAAAAGTGGCGGCCCCCAGAATCTGCCCGCCAAGCCCAATGACGACATCGCCACCGACGACTGCTGCGATGGCGCTCGTCACCAGCACCAGCAGGCCGATTGCGGGCAGCAGGCGCCTGGCGCGCCGGATCCAGAACCGCCCCAGACGCACGGTGGATGTTGCGGCGTGCTCGCGGAGCAAAAGGGCCGTGATGAGAAAGCCGCTGATGACGAAGAAGACGTCGACCCCGATGAAACCGCCGACCAGAGCGCCGGGAGCCAAGTGGTAGACGAGAACGAGAACGACGGCGATCGCGCGCAACCCGTCGAGTCCAGCAAAACGTGTGCCGCCCGGTGACGGCAGCGCCCGCAACGGGGTGGGGTCGACGCCAGCGGGCGCGGACGAAATCTTAAGTAACGGCATAGGGATCAATCGATCGTCCCCTGTGCGGAGGCGGGAGGCAAGTCGGCAGTGGACGTCGGCAATAGAATCGGAGCGTGGAAGCGCGTGTGCTGGCCGACGAGGCCGAAGGTCATCCTTCGAAGGGCAGCGTTCGCATCCGTCTGCAGATTGCCTACGACGGCACCGACTTCTCAGGATGGGCGCGCCAGGCTGAACAGCGCACGGTTCAGGGGGCTCTCGAGTCATCGTTGAGCGTCTTGATGAGCCGTCATGGCCCAGCGCCACGGCTCGTGGTCGCGGGCCGCACCGACGCGGGTGTGCACGCCACTGGTCAGGTCGCCCACGTGGACCTGACCGAAGAGCAGCTTCGCAGCCTCACCGGCCCGAGGCGAGGGGCAGGACACACCGCGAAGCATGGTCGCCGCAAGCGACCGCAGGAGGTCGACGGCCCCGCCTCCCTTGCCCGTCGACTCAACGGCATTGCTGGCCTCGATAGCGACGTTGTTGTCTTGTCGAGCTCGCTCGCCCCCGAAGGGTTCGATGCGAGGTTCTCGCCCGTCTGGAGGCGCTACGAGTACCGCGTCGGCGACCTCGGGGCGCTTCGCAACCCGCTTGAGCGACATCGGACGGTCTGGTTCCCCGCTGAACTCGACATCGATGCGATGAACACGGCTGCGGATGAACTGCGCGGGCTCCACGACTGGGCCGCCTACTGCAAGCCGCGGGATGGGGCCACAACGGTTCGCACCCTCCAGGAGTTCTCGTGGGTGAGGGATCAGACGGGAGTGCTGATCGCGACCGTCACGGCCGACGCCTTCTGCCACAGCATGGTGCGCTCGCTCGTTGGTGCGTGCGTTTCTGTGGGGCAGGGGACTTTGAGTGCAGAGCGTCCAGGGCAGATCCGCGACGAGCGACTGAGGGGCAGCGAGTTCAAGGTGATGCCGGCCAAAGGGCTCACTCTCGTGGAAGTGGGGTATCCGCCAGACGAGGAACTCGCCGCCCGAGCCGAACAAACGAGGGCTCGGCGGGAGCCTCTCGACTAAGCGCTGCGCGCGTGCCGTCCGTTGAGAATTGCCATCGAAGACCGGCTGGTCTAAAGTAGACCCTTGGTGCCTGCGTCTCGTGCGCAGCATCCGATCATGAGCCCTCCACCGGCGCGTTCTCGGACATCGTCCGACAACTCGTCACGCGAGCGGGATTCACGAACACCTCACTCGATCAGAAAGCAGCACTACTGTGACTCGCACATTTTCTCCCACGCCCAATGATGTCCAGCGTGACTGGCTCATCATCGACGCGACCGACGTCGTGCTGGGCCGTCTTGCCAGCCACGCCGCAACGCTTCTCCGCGGCAAGCACAAGGCAACATTCGCTCCGCACATGGACATGGGCGACTTCGTCATCATCATCAACGCCGACAAGGTGGCGCTGACGGGCTCCAAGCTCGTTCAGAAGAAGGCCTACCGTCACTCGGGTTACCCGGGCGGCCTCACGGCTACCACCTACTCCGAGCTCCTTGAGAAGCACCCGACGCGCGCGGTCGAGAAGGCCATCCGCGGCATGCTCCCCAAGAACTCGATCGGTCGGGCTCAGCTTGCCAAGCTCAAGGTCTACGCGGGCCCCGAGCACCCTCACGCTGCGCAGCAGCCCAAGACCTACACCCTCGGCCAGGTCGCGCAGTAGCGCCGGCCGTAAGAAATAAGGATTCCCAACACCATGGCGAAGATCGCAGACTCCATCGACCAGGCTCCTGAGAGCTTCACGACCGAGACGCCCGCGTCGGAGGCTCCCAAGGCTCCCCGCGCCGTTCTCAACGTTCCCGGCGCAGCCGTGGGACGCCGCAAGCAGGCAATCGCCCGCGTGCGCATCGTTCCGGGCAACGGCGCTTTCGTCGTAAACGGCCGCACCCTCGAGAACTACTTCCCGAACAAGCTGCACCAGCAGCTCATCAACGACCCGTTCAAGGTGCTTGACCTCCTCGGCAGCTACGACGTCATTGCCAAGGTCACGGGCGGTGGCCCCTCGGGTCAGGCCGGTGCTGTTCGCCTCGCAATCGCTCGTTCGCTGAACGAGATCGACCGCGAGAACAACCGTCCCCTCCTCAAGAAGGCCGGATTCCTCACGCGTGACGCCCGCGTCATCGAGCGCAAGAAGGCCGGTCTCAAGAAGGCCCGCAAGGCTTCGCAGTTCTCGAAGCGCTAATCAGCGCTTCATAACGGCGACGAGGATGACGACTCGACTCTTCGGCACGGATGGCGTGCGGGGCCTGGCGAACCAGGACCTCACGGTGGAGCTAGCTCTCGGGCTTGCTCAATCCGCAGCTGTAGTACTCGGACAGGGGCGGGTGGCCGATGGCCGCCGCGCTTCTGGTCGGCGCCCCGTCGCCGTTATTGCGCGTGACCCCCGGATCTCGGGTGAGTTCATCAGCTCCGCTGTGGCGGCCGGACTCGCGAGCTCGGGGGTCGACGTGCTTGACGCCGGCGTCATCCCGACCCCGGCAGCAGCGTTTCTTATTGGAGACATCAAGGCCGACTTCGGCTTTATGATCTCCGCCTCGCACAACCCCGCCGACGATAACGGAATCAAGATTTTCGCCGTCGGCGGCACCAAACTTCCCGATGTGGTCGAGGACCGCATCGAGCATGCCTTCCGCACCGAGCGCAAGCTTGCGCCCACCGGTGTCGAGGTCGGGCGCATCCGCCGATTCGCCGATGCAGAAGACCGGTATGTGCTGCACCTCTTGGCGAGCCTTCCGCACCGTCTCGACGGCATCCACGTGGTGCTTGACTGCGCCCACGGCGCTGCCTCAGGGGTCTCTCCCCAGGTCTTCACGGATGCTGGCGCGCGCGTCACCGTGATCGGTGCCGATCCCGACGGATTCAACATCAACGATGGCGTGGGGTCCACCCACCTCGATCGTCTCGCCGAGGCCGTGCTTGCCCACGGTGCCGACGTCGGCATTGCTCACGACGGCGACGCCGACCGCTGCTTGGCCGTGGACCACGAGGGCAACATCGTCGACGGCGATCAGATCATGGCGATCCTCGCGCTGTCGATGAAGGAGCGCGGTCTGCTCAAGAACGACACGCTCGTCGCGACGGTTATGAGCAACCTCGGACTGCGCTTGGCAATGCAGGAGCATGGCATCGAGATGGTGCTCACCTCGGTGGGCGATCGTTACGTCTTGGAGGCGCTCAGCGAAAAGGGCCTCAATCTCGGCGGCGAACAGTCTGGCCATGTCATCATGAGCGACTTCGCGACGACCGGTGACGGCATTCTGACAGGCCTTCACCTCGTGGCAGAGATGGCCAGAACCACCAAATCGCTCGCCGAACTTGCCTCGGTGATGACCGTGTATCCGCAGGTCATGATCAACGTGCGCGGTGTCGACCGCACCAAGCTGGCCGAATGCGCGGAGGTTGCCGTCGCGATCACCGCGTGGGAATCCGAGCTGGGTGAGACGGGGCGCGTGCTCCTTCGTCCGTCAGGGACCGAGCCGATGGTTCGCGTCATGGTCGAGGCGGCAGACACCGAGACCGCCGAGCGTGCGGCACAGGAGCTAGCCGACGTGGTGCGCAAGCACCTCGCCGCATAAGCCAGCGACCGCGCGCCCGCGTCAGATCTTGCGCAGCAGGATCTTCTGAACCCTGTGCTGAGGGTCTTTGCGCAGCACGAGCGTTGCCCGTGACCGAGTCGGGCGCACATTCTCGGTGAGGTTCGGCAGGTTGATGCGCTGCCAGATGTCCGCAGCGGTGGCCCTGGCTGCTGCTTCGTCGAGGCTTGCGTACCGGTGAAAGTACGACTCTGGGTTCGTGAATGCCCCGCGTTGCAGCTTGAGGAATCGCTCCTCATACCAGCGGGCGATGTCTGCCGTGCGGGCATCCACATAAATGCTGAAGTCGAAGAGGTCGCTCACAGCCAGCTTGTTGCCCATGGGCGGCTGCAAAACGTTGAGCCCCTCGACGATGAGAATGTCGGGGCGGCGAACGACGGCCTCTGCCCCGGGAATGATGTCGTAGCTCAAGTGCGAATAGACGGGAGCGCGAACCTCGGCGACCCCGCTCTTGACCTGAGTGACGAAGCGAAGCAGCGACCGGCGATCGTAGGATTCCGGAAAACCCTTGCGCTGCATGAGCCCGCGGCGCTCGAGCTCGGCGTTGGGCAGCAGAAAGCCGTCGGTGGTGAGCAGGGCCACGCGGGGGGTTGATTCCCACCGGGCGAGTAAGACCCGCAGTAGCCGCGCGATCGTGGACTTGCCGACCGCAACGGAGCCGGCGACGCCGATGACAAAGGGTGTCGTGGGGGAGCGTTCCCCTAGAAATGCGCTCGTTGCGGCATGAAGCTGCTGCGCTCCGACCGCATAAAGATTGATGAGTCTGCTCAGCGGAAGGTAGACATCAGAAACCTCGTCGATTTCGAGCATGTCTCCGAGGCCCCTGAGGCCTGTGAGCTCATCGGGGGCAAGGGGCAGCTGCGTCGCTGGGGCCAGGTCTGCCCAGGCAGCCCGCTCGATTTCGACGAACGGAGTGCTTCCGGGGGAGCCATTAGTGGGGTCGGACATCGATCAGAAGCCTAGCGCTGCTCAATCTGGCCTTTTGTGCAGCCCCTGTGCCGTAAAATCGGGCGCATGTGTGGAATCGTGGGTTACGTCGGTAACGATAAGAGCGTTGAGGTACTCATGGGCGGCCTTCGCCGCCTCGAATACCGTGGTTACGATTCTGCCGGGATCGCGGTGATTGACACAGAAGGTCGCCTGGATACGCGCAAGAAGGCGGGCAAGCTGCAGAAGCTTGCCGACGAGCTCGAGTCGAACCCCATCGCCAATGGCCGCACCGGCATCGGCCACACCCGCTGGGCGACGCATGGCGCCCCCAACGACACGAACGCGCATCCGCATCTGGGAGATGGCGGCAAGCTCGCCCTCATCCACAACGGAATTATCGAGAACTTTGCCGAGCTCAAGCAGGAGCTCATCGACGAGGACCCCGAGACGGTGTTCCTGAGCGAGACCGACAGTGAGGTCGCCGCGCTGCTCGTTGGCCGCGCATACCGCGAAGCGGGCAGCCTTGCCGAGGCGCTTCGGGCCGTGGTCAACCGCCTGCACGGCGCATTCACTCTTCTCGTCATGCACGAGGACGAGCCCGGTGTTGTCGTGGGCGCTCGCCGCAACTCGCCGCTCGTGATCGGGCTCGGCGATGGGGAGAACTTTCTCGGTTCTGATGTCGCCGCCTTTATCGAGCACACACACCGCGCGATGGAGATCGGTCAGGACCAGCTCGCGATCATCACTCCCGACGCCGTGACGGTCACCGATTTTGATGGCAATCTCGTCGACACCACGTCGTTCGAGGTCAAGTGGGATGCGTCTGCCGCCGAAAAGGGCGGATGGTCGAGCTTTATGGCCAAGGAGATCAGCGAGGAGCCCGAGGCCGTTGCCAAGACTCTTCTCGGCCGCGTTGCCGACGGCAGCGTTCATCTGAGCGAGCTTGATTCCATTGGCGACGACGCTCTGCGATCGATTGACCGCATCGTGATCGTGGGTGCCGGCACCGCGAACTTCACCGGCATGCAGGCCAAGTACGCGATCGAAAAGTGGACAAGGGTCCCCGTGGAGGTCGAGCTGTCGCACGAGTTCCGTTACCGCGACCCGATTCTCACCCCCAACACGCTTGTGGTCTCCACGAGCCAGTCCGGCGAGACCATGGACACCCTCATGGCGGTCAAGTATGCGCGCGAAAACGGCGCCCGCACGCTGTCCATCTGCAACACGCAGGGCGCAACCATTCCGCGAGAGTCTGACGCTGTGGTCTACACCCACGCCGGCCCCGAGGTAGCGGTGGCGTCGACCAAGGCGTTCGTCGCCCAGGTTATTGCCCTATACCTTTTTGGCCTTCACCTTGCTGTCGTTCGCGGCACCTTGTCGAAGGACGAAGTCGCCGAAATCGTCACGGAGCTCAACGCGCTCCCTGACAAGATGGCGACCGTTCTGGAGCAGCACGACTCCATCAAGCAGCTTGCTGGCTGGATGGCCGACACTCGATCCGTTCTCTTCCTGGGTCGCCACGCCGGATATCCGGTCGCGCTGGAGGGCGCCCTCAAACTCAAGGAGATCGCCTACATTCACGCGGAAGGCTTCGCCGCTGGCGAGCTCAAGCATGGGCCGATCGCCCTCATCGAGCCGGGGATCCCGGTCTTCGTTGTCGTCCCGAGCCCTCGCGATCCGAACTCGCTGCACAAGAAGGTTGTCTCGAACATCCAGGAGATTCGCGCCCGCGGTGCCCGCATCCTGGCCATCGCAGAGCAGGGTGATGCGGCCGTTCTGCCCTACGCCGACGTCGTTATTCCAATTCCGCTGGCTTCGACGCTGATCGAGCCGTTGCTCGCGGTCATTCCGTTGCAGATCTTCGCTCTTGAGCTTGCTTCGGCCAAGGGCCTCGATGTCGACCAGCCGCGTAACCTCGCTAAATCGGTGACGGTCGAATAGGTCACTCATGATCATCGGTGTCGGCGTAGATCTGGTAGATCTTGCACGATTCGAGCGCGCAGCTAGCCGCACACCGCGACTGCTCGACCGCCTGTTCGCTGAGAGCGAACAGTTTGCGGGGGCCGCCAGCGGCCGCTCCGGTCGCTCGCGGCGCGTTTCGCGGCCAAAGAGGCGCTCATCAAGGCGATTGGCGACTCGGCAGGAATGCGCTGGCACGACGTGCGCGTCGTCTCCAACGAGCTGCGGAACCCGTCCTTCGAGCTTGATGGCGCGATTGCGGATGTTGTGGCGGCGCGGGGAATTACGCGGCTCCACCTGTCGATGAGTCACGATGGGGGAGTGGCGACCGCGTATGTGATCGCCGAAGGTGCGCCCGAATGACCGGCGCACTGCGCAATCTCTCCGTGTCGCTCGGCGCCATAACTCGCAACGTCGAGCATCTGCGAAATGTTGTCGGCACGCAGCACACGATGGCGGTGGTCAAGGCGCAGGCCTACGGTCACGGCGCCGTCGAGAGTGCGCGCGCGGCCATCGCCGGAGGCGCCGACTGGCTCGGCGTTGCCGACATCTCCGAGGGTCTCGCTCTGCGCCGAGCAGGCCTCGACGCTCCGATCCTCGCGTGGCTGCATGATCCCGAACAGGATTTCTCGCAGGCTGTGGCGGAGCGCATCGATCTCGGTGTGAGCTACCTCGCCCAGCTCGACAGGGTTGCAGATGCCGGCTTCGCTCGAGTGCACCTCAAGGTTGATACAGGGCTGAGTCGCAACGGCGTCGAGCGTGCCCACTGGGCCGCCGTTTTTGCCAGGGCGGCGGAGCTGGAGAAGAGCGGGCGCATCCGCGTCGTCGGAATGTTCAGTCATCTGGCCAACGCCGGTCGAGCGAGCGACTTGGATCAGGTTGCCGTCTTCGACGAGGCAATTGCCGCCGCGCGGGATGCGGGGCTAAGGCCTGAGTTGCTGCATATTGCCGCGACCGCTGGTGCCATCGACCTGCCCGAAGCCCGCTATAACCTCGTGCGCCTCGGCATCGGAATCTATGGACTCTCGCCCTTCGAGGACCGCAGTTCTGCCGATCTCGCACTTGAACCTGCGATGAGGCTGACCGCTCGCATCGCCGCAGTTAAGCGGGTGCCGGCTGGCTCCGGTGTGTCCTACGGGCTCAGCTATCGCACGGCAAAGGAGACGACGCTCGCGCTCATTCCCCTCGGGTACGCCGACGGAATTCCCCGCCATGCCTCCGGCACTGGCGCGGTGTGGGTTAACGGGGTTGTGTGCCCGATCGCGGGGCGCATCGCAATGGATCAGTTTGTCGTCGACCTCGGCACGGTCGAGGCGTCAATCGACGACGAGGCAGTGCTGTTCGGAGACCCGGCGGATGGGGTGCCGTCTGCCGATGAGTGGGCCCTCGCCTGCGACACGATCAATTACGAGATCGTCACCCGTCTCGGCGGGCGGATCGTGAGGAGCTTTCGCCCATGAGCGAGAACTCGTTCACGATCGACACCCCCGAGGCCATGGAGGAGTTCGGTGCTCGCGTCGCGCGCGAGCTGCGAGCCGGCGATGTCGTGGCCCTCAACGGTGAACTCGGCGCGGGCAAGACAACCTTCACGCGCGGACTGGGGCAGGCTCTCGGCGTGCGCGGCGCCGTGACGAGCCCCACTTTTGTCTTGGCTCGAACCCATCCGCGCCCAGCGGGTGGTGCCCCGCTCGTTCACGTTGACGCGTACCGCATGGGCAATCCGGCTGAGCTTGACGATCTCGACATCGACTTCGAGGGCTCAATCGTCGTGGTCGAATGGGCGGCGGGGATGCTTGACGCGGTTGTCGACGAATGGCTGGAGATCGGCATCGTGCGCCCTGTCGGTGGTGTTGAGTCCGAGGAAGGCGTCGAGCCTCGCCAGGTCACCGTCACGGGCCATGGCCATCGCTGGGCGGACATTAGGCTGGACTGATGCTGCTCTCTATCGATACGTCTGCCGGTACGAGTGTTGCCGTCGTCGACCGGGAGCGTGGCGTCATCGTCGAGCACTCCGAGGCCGATACTCGCCGCCATGCCGAGGTCATTGGGGAGCTGATTGCCCGCTGCCTAGCCGATGCTGAGGTGTCGGTAACCGCTCTATCCGGTGTCGCCGTGGGGATGGGACCGGGGCCGTTCACTGGGCTTCGCGTTGGCATCGCCGCCGGGCAGGCCTTCGCGCTGGGGGCGGACAAGCCCGCCGTTCGTGTCGTCAGTCACGATGCGCTCGCGTTCGGCCATTACGCGAGAGGCGGTCATGGCCCGCTTCTGGTGGTCACGGATGCGCGCCGCAAAGAGGTTTACTGGTCCGCGTATTCAGGGGCTGACGATGCAGGGCTGCCCGTGCGCTCCGCCGCCCCCGGGCTCGTCTCCCCCGAAGGGCTCGCCGCCGCCGTACCCGGGTTCGCCGATCATGTTCGCCTCGACGCCACGGAGGTCTCCGCCGGCGATCTCGGCATGCTCGCCGAGACCATGTTCTTTCACGGTCGTCCGTTTGCCGGCCGCGAGCCGCTCTATCTGCGCTCCCCCGACGTGACCCTGTCGAGCGGGCCGAAGCGCGTCAGCTGATGGCCTGGCTCATGCGCAGGGCGAGTCTTGACGACCTCGACGCCATCATGGAGATCGAGTCCTCAACATTCGGCAGCGATGCGTGGTCGGCGCGGGCGATGGCGTCCGAGCTCGATAATCCCCATACCTACTACCTCGTGGCCATCGCCGAAGACGGCAACGCGATCGAGGGCTATTCGGGGCTTCTCGCCCCGCGCGGCGGCATCCAGGCCGACATCCAAACCATTGCGGTTGCGGCGAGTGCCCGCCGCAAAGGCCTCGGGCGCGCGATGATGCTGCAGATGATCACAGAGGCGCGCCAGCGCGGTGCCCGCGAGGTGTTCCTCGAGGTGCGCGCGGACAACCCGGGTGCGCAGGCGCTCTATGAGCAGCTGGGGTTTGAGGCCATCGCCGTTCGCCCCCGCTATTACCAACCAGATGGGGTGGATGCCGTCGTAATGCGACACGCGCTTGAAGCGCCGCGAGCATCCCCTGCGATCGGAGTCGACCATGACCATTGATTCACTGACAAGCCCGCGCGAGCCGCTCGTGCTGGGCATCGAGACGAGCTGCGACGAGACCGGCGTGGGAATTGTGCGGGGCACAACGTTGCTGGCCAATGTGATCGCATCGTCGATGGATGAGCATGCTCGCTACGGCGGAGTTGTGCCCGAAATTGCGGCGCGCGCGCACCTCGAAGCGCTCACGCCAACGCTCAAGGCCGCGCTCGCCGAGGCCCAGGTCGATCTCCATGATCTCGATGCGATCGCCGTCACCAGTGGCCCTGGCCTCTCCGGTGCGCTCATGGTGGGGGTTGGCGCCGCCAAGGCCCTCGCGATATCGCTCGACAAGCCGCTCTACGCGGTCAACCACCTGGTCGGCCATGTGGGCGCGGACATCCTGAGCGGCGATCTTTCTGGCCAGACGCGCGCGGGTGATTCTGCCGATACTGCTTTTGAATACCCCACGATCGCCCTCCTTGTTTCGGGCGGACACACATCGCTTCTTCTCGTTCGCGATCTGGTCGACGACGTCGAACTGCTCGGCGAGACGATTGACGATGCGGCGGGCGAGGCCTTTGACAAGGTTGCCCGGCTGCTGGGTCTTCCGTACCCGGGCGGCCCTCAGATCGATGCCGTTGCCGTCAACGGTGATCCGAACGCGATTCGCTTTCCGCGGGGGCTGAGCCTGCCCAAGGACATGGAGAAGCATCGCTACGACTTCTCCTTCTCTGGCCTCAAGACGGCCGTCGCCCGGTGGGTTGAGCAGTGCCGCGATTCCGGCCAAGAGGTTCCTGTGGCGGATGTTGCGGCCAGCTTTAGGGAGGCCGTAGCGGATGTGTTGATCACCAAGGCGGTCAAGGCCTGCCGTGAGCTGGGAGTGCCTCGGTTGTTGCTGGGGGGCGGTGTCGTGGCAAATGCCAGGGTGCGACAGCTTGCGGAGGAGCGCTGCGCGGCGGCGGGAGTGGCTCTGCGCATTCCGCCCCTTTCGCTGTGCACAGACAACGGCGCCATGATCGCGGCCCTCGGTGCCCAGCTCGTCGCGGCGGGCAGGGCGCCATCCGGGCTCGGGTTCGGCGCGGATTCCACCCTCCCGGTTACAGACATTCAGGCGTAGCTTGGTTAGTCGCGCGATTGACACCTATTTTTGGCGCTGCCACGATGGGCAGCGCAATATGTCAATTCGCGACTAAGGAGCCAGCCGCATGTCAGATCCCACCCCTCCCTCTAACTCAGATTCGATCTCTGAGCCCACCCCGGTGCCCAGCGCCGAGCCCACGTCGGCACCTATGCCGCCAGCACCGCCTGTGCCGCCTGCTCCGCCGGCCAGCCCCTATGGTGCCGCTACGACGGGCTCAGAAGCCCCCGCAAACCCCTACGCATCGGCACCGACGGCTCCCTCGGAGCCCAAGGTTCTGAGCATCATTTCGATGATCGCCGGAATCGTCGGCGTAATCAGCTTCGGCTATTTCGGTCTTGCGTCGATCGCGGCGCTCGTGCTCGGCTACATGGGTCGCAAGCGCGAACCGGCGGCTCGGGGATTCTGGCTCACCGGCATCATCACCGGCTGGGTCGGAATCGCCGCGATGATTCTCGTGTTCGTGTTCTGGATTATCTTCATCGTCGCGGCCGCTAACAGCGGCTACTCCAGCTACTCCAACTTCTAACAGATTGCTGCGGTCGGCCCAAGGCCGGCCGCAGTGCACCACCGGCACAGCTCGTGACGTAATGGAACTGAAAGGAACTCTGATGACTGACAACTCCAACTCCGAGGTTCCGCCCGTGCCACCCGCAGGGTCCGCTCCCAGTCCAGACGAACCTCGCCTGCCAGCATCGAGTCCTGCGGCCCCGAGTCCTGCGGCCCCGAGTCCTGCGGCATCCACGTCGTCGCAGACGACACCTCCGCCCCCTCCCGCATCCTCACCACCGCAGCAGTCGTATTCGCCGTATGCGTCAACGACGGCGTCGGAGCCCAAAGGCCTCAGCATCGCGTCGATGGTTGCCGGAATCGGCGGCCTCGTGCTGTCGTTCGCAGGCATCGGCATCCTCGCGGCTATCGCCGCAGTAATTTGCGGCCACCTCGCCCAGAAGCGCGAGCCGTACGCCCGCCCCTTCTGGCTCACGGGCCTCATCACCGGGTATGTCGGCATCGGCCTTGCCGTGCTCTTCTTGCTGCTGTTGCTGCCGTTCGTGCTGCTGTTCTTTGCCGGGCTCGGCGGAGGCTGGGACTCCTACAACTACTAGGCGCCCGCTCGCTGCTGCAGCAGGCTAATCCCGCACCGCCAGCAGGGCGGTATGGCGGTCGGCAATCCGCGTCAAAAACAGGGTGGCCGATCCATCACCCTTCAGCGCCATTTTCTTGCGGAACAGCGCGGGGTCGATATCGACTCCGCGCTTTTTGATTTCGAGGGTGCCGATCCCTCGCGCCGCGAGTTCTTTCTTGAGCTTGCGTTCGTCGAGAGCAAAGCGGTCAACAATGCGAAACCGGCTCGCGAACGGGGTGTCGACAGGGTCATCCGCCGTGACATAAGCGATTCCCGGGCTCACCATTCGACCGCCAATCGCGCGGGCAAGGTCTCCTATGAGGCGAGCCCGGATGACGGCGCCATCTGGCTCATAAAGATATGGTCCGAGGTCGCCGACCTCGACGTCGTCGCTGTCGGCCCCTCCCGTGAGTTCTGCCGCGCCGTGCTGGCCGATCACGAGGGCTGCGCGGCGGATGCCCGGGCGGGCGACCGCCCCCATCCAGACTCCCAGTTCCACGACATCCCGGTCAACGGATATCCATTGGGCTTCGGCATCGGCGGGGATGAGGTCGCGGTCGATGCCCGGCCCGAGCTTGACCCCGACGGGCATGTGCTCAGCGAGCCCAAATGCGAAGTCGAGCGAGGGCGACCAGTCGGACGGGTCGTGCAGACGGCCCCGCTCATTGCGTCGAGCCGGATCGAGCCAGGCGGCGTCGACGCTGCTCAGGTCGACGCTCGTGGCATCGGAGTTCTCCACCGTGACGGCGGGCCACGGGGCGAGGTTGTAGGCGGCGACTGCGGCGGTGACCTCGTCCCGCTCAACGGCGAGCACGCCTAGGTCGAGTCCTGCTAGCGCGAGGGAGTCTGCGCCGATTCCGCAGCCCAGATCGGCAATGCGCGTGGCGCCCGCGGAGCGAAACCGTCCCGCATGCAGGGAGGCGACGCTGAGTCGCGTAGCCTGCTCGAGACCCGCCTCGGTGAAGAGCATCCTGGCCGCAAACGGGCCGAACTTGGCGGCAGCGCGCCCCCGCAGCCGCGACTGGTTGAGCACCGCTGCGACCATCGCTGGCGGGTGGCCTGCGGCGCGCAGTTCGCTCACAGTGCGCACGACATCGTCGCGCGAGCCATAGGCGGGCAGCGAGTCGAGCAACCGCAGCCCCTCGGGGGACAGTACTTCTCGCAGCTCAGCGGCATCCATCCGTTCATTATTCAGGAACACCGATGCATTGGCACTCGGATTGCGAGAGTGCTAACCGGGCCGCTACAGTTGATCTGGCACTCTCCCCGTGAGGGTGCTAACCCCAAGTTTCTTCACGCACTTCAGAAAGAGGTCAACCGTGTCGGTGTCCATCAAGCCGCTCGAAGATCGCATTGTCATCAAGCAGGTCGAGGCCGAGCAGACGACTGCATCCGGTCTTGTCATTCCTGACACTGCCAAGGAGAAGCCCCAGGAGGGCGAAGTTGTTGCAGTGGGCCCCGGCCGCATTGACGACAACGGCAACCGCATTCCCCTCGACGTCGCCGTTGGCGACAAGGTGATCTACTCCAAGTACGGCGGAACCGAAGTCAAGTACGGCGGCGACGACCTGCTCGTGCTGTCGGCTCGCGACGTTCTCGCAGTCGTCGTCCGCTAAGGACTACACGCATTAGCCGATGAGGCCCACCCGACACTGTCGGGTGGGCCTCATCGTTTTTATCGGCCTTATCGTTTCAGCGGGAAAACAGATCTCCCGGGATGCGCGTCTTTGCCGCGCTCCGCCGCCGCGCCTGAGGTGGTGGCGGCGCAATAGTCGATAGGGTTCCCCGTGTTCGCGCCCCGGCGAGGCCGCGACGGAGGGGATGACATGAGGCGAATTACCGGATGCGACCGTGCGGAGCAGGGGGCCCGGCGGCCAGCGACGGCAGCACGACTCGCCGCCCTCACGATTGCCGCAGTCCTCGCGCTGTCTGGCTGTGCAGCGGAGCCGACAGAACCCATGACGTCGAAGGCTCCCGCGCCCAGCGCGCCAGCGTCATCCGGTGACGGGGTGCTCACGATCGGAACGTTGTTCTCCATAGGGGGCTCTTCTGCCGATATCGCTGCGGCGCAGATCGCGGGGGTCGAGCTGGCCGTGCGGGAGATCAATGAGGCGGGCGGCGTGCTCGGCGAGCCCGTGAGGGTGTTCCACCGCACGTCGGGCAATGCCGATGAGAGCGTGGTCGAGGCATCTTTCGCGGAGCTCGTAACCAAGGAGGTCGATGTCGTTATCGGGCTCACGTCGTCGACTCTGGTGGATCGCATTCAGCCGCTCGCGGATGAGTCCGGTATTGCGCTGTTCTCGCAGGCGACGGCAACAGGCAGCGCGGTCGACGATACGTTCGCCTCCCGGGTGCTGTCCATGGATCCGGCCATCCGCACCACCGACTTCGCGGCCGAAGCCTATGACGCCACAATTTTGGCGGCCCTTGCGGCGACGGTTGCCGACGACGACGGAGGGGCGACGATCGCCTACGCCGCGGCAGGGCTCATGGCAGAAGGCGGGGCAGATCGGATCGAGTGCACAAGCTTCGGCGAATGCCGTCATGTGCTCGCCGACCGAGCCGATATTCACTACTCAGGCATCTCGGGAGCACTACCCCCATTTTCCTGAGAAAGGTTAAGCATGTTACTAGCCCGTAACACAGAGGTATTGTGCGAGCGCTCCCAGCGGAATACCGTGACACAACGGCAGTGTCCTGTCGTGTTTTCATCACGTTTCTAACGCAAGGAGCAACATGAGCGTATTTGCGAATGCACACGCCGGCTCGCGCGGACGAAAGTCCCTGTATGCGGGAATCGCCGGCCTTGGTGCCGTCGCTCTCGTGCTGAGCGGCTGTGCTGCAGATAGTGGCAATTCCAATGGCGGCAACAGCGGCGAGGACCTGACGCTGAAGATCGGTACAGCACTTCCGCAGACTGGCAACCTCGCATTCCTCGGCCCGCCCGAGAACGCGGGAGTCGCCTACGCGGCGTCCCTCATCAACGAGGCAGACCTCGGCATTACGATCGAGGTCGTTGAGGGTGACTCTGGCGACACAGACAACAAGGCATACGAGACCGAGATTCCGCGCCTTCTGAGCGAGGACGTTTCGGCGATTGTGGGCGCAGCATCATCCGGTGTTTCGCTCCAGTTCATTGACGAGGTTGTCGCTGCTGACACAATTCTCTTCTCGCCGGCCAACACGTCCGATGCATTCACGATGTATGAGGACAACGGCCTGTACTTCCGCACAGCCCCCTCCGATGTTCTCCAGGGCGAAGTTCTGGGCAACCTCATCGCCGAAGATGGTCACGAGACGCTCGGAATGATCGTGCTCAACGACTCTTACGGCACGGGACTCGCCAAGTACACGAAGGAGGCGTTCGAAGCCGCAGGTGGCAAGGTCGTCGCTGAACCCACGTACAACACGGGTGACACGTCGTTCGACGCTCAGATCAGCGAGGTCATCGCTCAGGACCCCGACGCGATCGTCCTGATCACGTTCGAAGAGGTCAAGACGATGATCCCCAACGTGGTGAGCGCGTTCCCGGCGGAGAACCTGTACTTCGTGGATGGCAACCTCGCCAACTTCGGAGACCAGTACCCGGCAGGCACCCTCACGGGCGCCAAGGGCACCTTCCCCGGCACGAACGTCGACACGCTTGGCGACTTCACCACGGCGCTCAATGAGTTCTGGGTCGGCGAAGGCGAGAAGGAGCTCACGGAGTTCACCTACGGAGCCGAGTCCTACGACGCGGTCATCCTGCTCGCGTTGGCTGCCCTCAAGGCGGGGTCGACGGATGGCCCTGCAATCGCAGAGGCGCTTCAGGCGGTCTCCGGCGGCTCGGGTGATGGCGAAAAGTGCACCACGTTCGCTGACTGCGCCGAGATCATCAACGGAGGCGGCGACGCCGACTACGACGGTGTTTCAGGACCGATCACGTTCAACGAGGTCGGCGACCCGACCGAGGCGACTATCGGAACCTACATCTTCGGTGAGGACAACAACTACTCGGCTTACTAAGCCGATATCACGATGAAGGGCCCGGGCGAAAGCCCGGGCCCTTTGTCGTTGTTATTTGCTGTTAGTCCTGGCCCAGGGTGCCCAGGTACAGCCCGATCACCTTGGGGTCGTTGAGCAGGTCGCGGCCCGTGCCGGTGTGGGCGTTGCGCCCCTGGTCGAGCACATAACCCCTGTCGCAGATCTGCAGGCAGCGCCGAGCATTCTGCTCGACCATGATGACGGTCACCCCGGCCTTGTTGATCTCAGAGACTCGGATGAAGGCCTCGTCCTGACGCACGGGGGAGAGACCAGCAGACGGCTCGTCGAGCAGCATGACGTGCGGATCCATCATGAGAGCGCGAGACATGGCCACCATCTGGCGCTCGCCGCCGGAGAGAGAGCCAGCGCGCTGCTTGAGGCGGGAACCCAGCTCGCCGAAGATGCCGATGACAAAGTCGAGCCGCTCTTTGTAGATGGAGGGGTTCTGGTAGAGCCCCATCTTGAGGTTGTCTTCGATGCTCAGGCTCGGGAACACATTGTTGTTCTGGGGCACGAAGCCCACGCCGCGGCCGACAAGCTTGTTGGCCTTGAGCCCCGTGATGTCGTCGCCTCTGAGGCGAATCGATCCACCTCGCACGTGCACCTGGCCAAAAATGGCCTTGAGCAGGGTCGACTTGCCGGCGCCGTTAGGGCCGATGATTCCGATGAGCTCACCCTGGGCTGCCGTGAGGTTGGTGCCATTGAGGATGTTGACGCCCGGCAGGTAGCCGGCCACGAGGTCGGTTACCTCGACGACGGGAACCCCCGTTGCCGGTGTCTCTGCGCTCGTGGCGATCACTGGAGTGCTCATTCTTTGCCCTTCTGCTGCCCGGCATCCGCCTGAGCCTCTTCGATCTCGGCGACGAGCTCTGCGGCCTCGTTCGACAGTTCGCCCTCGTAGCGGCCTGTGACGACGCCCAGGTCGACATCCTGATGTGCGCCGAGGTAGGCGTCGATCACGGCTGGATCTTTCATGACGTCGGCGGGAGGCCCCTCCGCGACCACGCGGCCCTCAGCCATCACGACGACCCAGTCGGCGATGTGTCGAACCATGTGCATGTCGTGCTCTACAAAGAGCACGGTCATCCCCTGGTCCTTGAGGTTGAGGATGTGCTCAAGGAGCGACTGCGTGAGCGCGGGGTTCACTCCAGCCATGGGCTCGTCGAGCATCACGAGGGTCGGATCGCTCATGAGCGCGCGAGCCATTTCGAGGAGCTTGCGCTGCCCGCCGGAGAGGCTTGCCGCGAAGTCGTCCTTTTTGGTGTCGAGCTTGAATCGCTTGAGCAGCTCGAGCGCTTTGATGTCGAACTCCGCCTCCTGGGCGCGCCACAGCCACGGAAAAAGCCCTGAGAAGAACTTTTCGCCACGCTGGTGCTGCGCCCCGAGCTTCATGTTCTCGAGAACCGTGAGCAGGCCGAGCGATTTTGTGAGCTGGAACGTTCGAACCTGGCCTCGCTGGGACACCTTGAAGGCGGGAACCCCCGAGAGAGACTTGCCATCAAACGCCCACGAACCCTGATCAGGCTTGTCGAACCCGGTGAGGAGGTTGAACAGCGTGGTCTTGCCAGCACCGTTGGGGCCGATCAACGCCGTGATGGCGTTGCGCGGAATCTCGAGGTGGTCGACATCCACGGCCGTGAGGCCGCCGAAGGTGCGCTTAACGCCGTCGGCCACGAGAATCGGGTCCACCTTGGCCACGCCGGGGCCGATCTCGCCCTTGTGGAGCCCGGTCGACTTGACCCGCGCGACCGGGGTGGTTGGGGTAGCTGCGTCACTTGACAAAGGTCAGCTCCTTTTTGTTGCCGAGGATGCCCTGCGGTCGATAGATCACCAGGAGCATGAGCGCTACACCCACGAGGATGAACCGCAGCGTCTGCGCCTGAGTTGTCGACATGAAGGGCAGCAGACCAGCCTGAACAAGCGCTGGAAGGAAGTTGCTGAGGAACGCCTGCACGACCCAGTAGAGCACCGCTCCGAGAACGGGCCCGAAGATAGTGGCGGCGCCACCGAGCAGCAGGGCAGTCCACACGAAGAACGTGAGCGAGGTCACATAGACTCCGGGGTTCACCGATGACGGCAACGCGTAGACGATGCCGCCGAGCGAGCCGAAGATGCCGCCAAGAACGAGCGCCTGGAGCTTGTAGGAGAAGACGTTCTTGCCCAGCGAGCGCACGGCATCCTCGTCTTCTCGAATGCCCCGAAGCACACGGCCCCACGGGCTGCGCATGATTGCCCACACGATCAGCACCGCGATGGCGACCAGGACGATGCCAATGATGCGCACCCACCAGCCGTTCTCGTTATAGACCCACGGCCCAAAGCCATAGGTTCCCGGCGGAATGGGGTTCGACGCTCTAAAGCTCGCGTGGTACCCGCTCAGCCCATCGGCAGAACCCGTGATGGCGTCGAACTCTGTGGAGAGAAACAGCAATCGCACGATTTCGGCCGCCGCGATCGTGACGATCGCGAGGTAGTCGCCTCGGAGCCGCAGAGTCGGGATGCCAAGAACGAGCGAGAAGATCACCGAGGCACCCATGGCGATGAGGACTCCAGCCCACCAGGGCAGCCCGAAGGTGAGGATCGAGATGGCGTAGCCATACGCGCCGATCGCCATGTACGCCGCGATGCCCATGTTGAGTAGGCCCGCAAAGCCGAAGTGCACGGCCAGGCCGATCGCCGCGAGCGCATACCCGAGGGTGGCCGGCGCGATGATGGCGGAGGCGGTGTTGGAGAAGATTCCTAGCCAGTCCATGAGGGCCCCCTTAACCTATTCTCTCTCTGCGGCCCAAAATTCCTTGGGGCCGGAACAGCAACACGAGGATGAGAACGCCGAGAGCCCCGACGTATTTGAGGTCCGGTGGAATCCACAGCCCAGAGATCTCGACGAGAACGCCGACGATGATCGAGCCGATGAGTGCCCCATATGCGGTGCCAAGCCCGCCGAGGGTTACGGCGGCGAAGACGAGCAGCAGGATCTGAGCGCCCATGTCCCATTTGATGCCCGGGCGGAAGTACGCGTAGAGCACGCCGGAGAGGCCGGCCAAGGCCGCGGCGACGATCCATACGATGCGCACGACCTTGTCGACGTCAATGCCCGATGCTGCTGCGAGCGAGGCGTTGTCGGAGACGGCCCGGGTGGCCTTGCCGATGCGACTGAAGGTGAGCCACCCCGCGAAGACGACGATGACGACGATGCTGATCGCCATGCTCGTGATGTCGATCCAGGAGAGCTGCACAGACCCAAAGAGTGTGATCTTCTCGGCGCTCGCGCCGGGCAGCTGAAGTGTTCCTCCGCCGATGAAGAACTGGAACACATAGCGCAGGGCAAGGGAGAGCCCGATGCTCACGATCATGAGCTGCACGATTCCGAGCCCTCGTGATCGCAACGGTTTCCAGAGGCCGGCATCGAGCACCCAGCCGAAGAGCGCACTCACCACCACGGTCAACGGAAGAGCCGCCCAGAGCGGCAGAGCGAGCGTCACGCTGAAGAGCAGCGCCATCACGGCACCGAAGGTGACCATCTCGGCGTGGGCGAAGTTGGAGAGACCCGTTGTGCCAAACACCAGCGAGATGCCCACCGCGGCGAGTCCGAGCATGAGCCCAAAGTTGATGCCGTTGATCGTGCGGGAGATGAGCTGGTCGGCAAAGCTGGTCTGATTGCGCTCTCCCTCACCGATGAAGAAGTTCATTGTGACGCGACCGCCGGGGCCGATCTCGACCTCCTGAACGTTGGTTCCCTCGATGACGGCGATGCCCTCCGGCAGCGTCGATTCGTCGAGTGTCACGGTGTAGGTGTCTCGTTCTGGAACGCCCGCTCGCCACTTGCCCTCGACATCCGTGAGCACTTCGAGGTCGACCCCGCTGCCCTCAACCGTGATGCGAACATCCTCAAGCGGCGTGCCCTCGTTTTTGACGTTGCCGCTGATCTTGTACGGCTCGTCTTCGCCGACTTCGTCTGCCATCGCTGGCCCGGCAAAAAGGGAGAACGCGCCGACAAGTGTCGCAAAGACCACGGTTTTCCACCGTGATCGTCGTGCGCGGGGACTACTGGTGTTGCTCATGGAACCTCCAGTGAAGCGGCTGTGGTGCGGGTGTAACCGAGGACAGCTTTCGTCGTCGTTGACGTTACTTCTAGATTGTGACGCGCATGTTAAGCGGGTCGCCACAAACGTTTCGCCCTAAACGTAGTGGGAAACCCCGCTGGCGGAATAGCGGGGAGCGTGAACCGGTTAGCATTGATTACCGGGAATCAGAGCAGCTTCACCGGCAACAATCGCCCACTTACCGGGCATTTTGGCCACTCTCACTAAGGGGAACAATGGACCAGCCGGATCCCTTCGGTTTCATCGGACTCACCTACGACGACGTGATGCTGCTGCCTGGCCATACCGACGTCATTCCGAGCGAGGTCGACACATCGTCGAGACTCACGCGAAACATCCGGGTAAACACGCCCCTCATTTCGGCGGCAATGGATACGGTCACCGAGGCGCGCATGGCAATCTCGATGGCCCGCCAGGGCGGTCTTGGTGTTTTGCACCGCAACCTCTCGATCGCAGACCAGGCGGCCTACGTCGATAAGGTCAAGCGCTCGGAGTCGGGAATGATCACGAACCCCGTGACGACACACCCCGATGCCACCGTCGCCGAAGTTGATGCGCTGTGCGGGCAGTTTCGAGTCTCAGGACTCCCCGTCGTAGAGGGCGACGGCAAGCTCGTGGGCATCATCACCAACCGCGACATGCGCTTCGTCTCGCAGTTCGAGAAAGCCACGACCCTCGTGCGAGATGTCATGAGCCGGATGCCGCTCATCACCGCACCCACGGGAATCGACCCCGACAGTGCTGTGGCAATCTTCGCCGAGCACAAGATCGAGAAGCTCCCCCTCATCGACGAGAATGGCCGGCTCACGGGCCTCATCACCGTCAAGGACTTCGATAAGACCGAGCAGTACCCCAACGCCACAAAGGATGACGAGGGCCGCCTTCGCGTCGGCGCGGCAGTCGGATTCTTCGGCGACGCCTGGGAGCGTGCTGGCGCGCTCGCCGATGCCGGCGTTGACGTGATCGTGGTCGACACCGCCAACGGTGACTCCCGTGGCGAAATCGACATCATCAAGCGACTCAAGGCAGACCCCGCATTCGCGGCGATCGACATCATCGGCGGCAATGTCGCCACACGTTCGGGAGCTCAGGCGCTCGTGGATGCTGGAGCTGACGCCATCAAGGTGGGAGTCGGCCCCGGCTCCATCTGCACCACCCGCGTGGTGGCCGGCGTTGGCGTGCCCCAGGTGACGGCCGTTTACGAGGCATCGCTGGCGGCCCGCGAAGCGGGCGTTCCCGTAATTGCCGACGGTGGCCTGCAGTATTCGGGCGATATCGCCAAGGCCCTCGTCGCTGGCGCCGAAACGGTCATGCTCGGCTCGCTTCTCGCGGGAACCGATGAGAGCCCCGGCGACATGATCTTTATCAACGGCAAGCAGTTCAAGACCTACCGTGGAATGGGATCTCTCGGGGCGATGCAGACTCGGGGCAAGAAGACCTCGTACTCGCGCGACCGCTACTTTCAGGCCGATGTTCCGAGCGACGAGCAGTTGATCGCCGAGGGTATCGAGGGCAAGGTCGCTTACCGCGGCCCCGTCTCAAGCGTGACCTACCAGCTGCTCGGTGGCCTGCGTCAGTCGATGTTCTACGTCGGCGCCCGCACGATCGAGGAGCTGCGCAACAAGGGCAAGTTCGTGCGCATCACGGCTGCCGGGCTCAAGGAATCACACCCCCACGACATCCAGATGGTCGTAGAAGCTCCGAACTACCGCAACTAGGCCCGTGATCTAGCGGGCGCGTGCACGAAGGCCCGAGGACGATGTCCTCGGGCCTTCGTCGTTGCGGGGGTTAGGAGCTTCGCCGCGATGCCGCTGCGATGCCGCCGACGATGAGGATGAGACCCAGGCCAAGGCCGCCCCAGGCCAGGGCCGTCCACCCGTCGACGATATTCGGGTCGACCACCCGAGCGGTGACGAAGAGGGCGGCAAGGCCCAGCAGAATCACGCCCCACACGACCGTGGACATGCGGACGGGGCGTCGGGTGCGGGGAGGAGGGGTCGGTGCGGTCGTCCACTTTTCGTCGGTGAAGTCGAGGCGCACCGTCGGGTCGTTCGTGTCGCTTGTGTTGTCGCTCATGATGAGGTTTCCGTTTCTCGTGACGTTGGGGATGCGGCGGCTCAGCGAGCCTGGCTCACGCTGACTTCGCCCGCGATGACGTGGATCTCGACGAGCACCAGCCTGTCGTCGTCTGAACTCCCGGAGCGGGGCTCGAACTCAAAGACACGGGTGATGCCAACTCCGTCGGTGTCGAAGTCGCGGTTGTCGCCGCGGCCCGAAGTGATGCTGCCGAAGGTGACATCCACGTCGACCTGGCTGGCGACATCCGCAGGGGCGATTACGGTGACTTCACCCGCGACGACGGTGAGCTCGATGGTGCGGTCGAAGCCGTTGGAGGTGAACTCTTCTGAGTAGTCGCTGAGGTCTAGCCTCACGTCCCCTGCAATCACGGTGCGTTCCTGAGCATGGGCCGCCGCGGCGGGCTGCCAGATGATGTCGCGGTCGGAGATGAGCGGGCCGCGCACCGAGCTGAAGAAGCTCGTGAGGATGAGGGCGATGACAAGGAGCACGGCGACGCCGCTGGACCCGCCGCTGCGCTTGCCGCGAAAGCCGTTGATGATGATGGCGACGGCGAGCACGGCAAGCGATGCACTCATCGAGGCAACGACCTTTGACTCGACTGCCCAGTCGAAGGAGGAGATGATCAGGGCGGTTGCGCCGCCCGCGATGAGGGCGAGACCGATGGCGATGAGGGTGTAGGTGGCGCCGGGGCGAGTGATGCGGTCGTGCTCCTCCGCGATTCGGCGACGTTCCGCTGCGGCCTCCTGGTTTATCCGGCGGCGCTCGGCGGCGGCCTGCTGCTGCTTGGCGTGAGCGCTCGCGTTCTGGTCGCGCCGCCATTCGTCGTTCGTGCGCTTCCACTCAGCCTGCTGCTGCTTCCAGGCGGCAAGTTCGGCGTCTCCACTGCCCGCCGGGGGCGCAGGAGGAGCAGTGGGCGCCGCTGTCATTGTTTCGCCCGCCACGAAGGAGGCCGACGACGCAGGGGTCTCGGAAGGCGCTGTGCTGTCCGCAGCGCTGTAGGGCGGGCCGGCGGGGGTCGACGGCGCCTTGCGGGCGAGCCAGATGACCAGCCATACGGCGGCACCCGTGAGTAAAACGGCCCAGATGATTCCGGCGAGCGACGGGCCGTTGTACCAGCCGGAGTCAATGCCGGGGAAGAACCACCAACCGGTGCTGCCGAACGGAAGCAGGGCGATCAGCAGCATCACTCCGATGCCGGCAATGGCCTTATCGAATGTGCCGCGAAAGAGCTCTTCAAGGTGGATGCGCCCCGTGGTGTCGGGAAGCAGTGCCCACGCCGCCGCATACAGCAGCAGGGCGGGTGCGCCGAGAAGGGCAAGCGCGACGATAATGCCGCGCACAATGAGGGCGTCAATGCCGAGGCGGGTGGCGAGGCCTGCGGCAACGCCGCCGATCCAGCCCGGCTCGCGGATGATGCCGAGCCCGCGCATCCACTCGAAGAACGAGTTGCTGCCGTTGGGTGCCTGTGATGGGGCAGGAGAGTCGTTGGTCATGGTTATATCGTGGCCCCGGGCTCGGCGCCCGGCCATGGGGGACGCCCCTGAGCGAACCCTGATCTTGGCCCGCTCACTCCCCGGGGGTGCTCCCGTCTGCTTGGATTGATGCGTGAGCACAGCATCCGGAGCCGACCACGCGCACGACGCCGCCACGGCGTCGCTCTCGCTGCGCCCGCCGCTCGTGCGTCCCCGCAAAACTCTGGTCGGGGGAGTGAGCGTTGCCCTCGCCAACCACCTGGGCTGGCCCGTCTCCAGAATCCGCTGGCTCTTTGCCCTCACCAGCCTGATCGGCGGGGCTGGAGCGCTGCTCTACCTGTGGCTGTGGGCGCTCACCCCTTCGGAAGGTTCCGGTACGCGCCGAACCGGCGCAGAGCGGTCATCCGGTGCGGCACTCTCGGCCGATGACGATGATGCGCCTCAGCGCCGGGCACCCATCGCCGCAGTGCTTCTCGTTCTGGGATCCATCGCCTCCGTCGTCGCCGTCATTCAATCGGCGGTGGGAGCATCCACGGTCACGGCGATCGTGCTTGCCATCGTGTTGACCGGCAGCGCGGTGGGGTTCAGCCTCGCCTTTGACGAAGCAGACGCCTCGCGCTCACGGCGCTACGTGGTCACGGTGCGAGCGCTCGGCGTTGCCGTGTTTCTTATGGCGGGCCTCCTGCTGCTGTCGTCGAATGGTGGTCGCCCCGATGCGATGACGGCTGTTTTGGCCGTGGTCATGCTCGTGCTCGGCCTTGGCGTCGCGGTCGCCCCTCTGCTCGTCAAACTGTGGACCGACCTGCTCGCGGAACGCGCCGGTCGTGTGCGAGAGGAGCAACGCGCCGAGATCGCGGCCCACTTGCACGATTCCGTCTTGCAGACCCTCGCGCTCATCCAGAACCGTGCCGGTGCCTCGAGCGACATTGCACGGCTAGCTCGCGCCCAGGAGAGAGAACTCCGCGAATGGCTTTTTGCCGGAACCGAACCGATCAGCGCCGACCTGGCGCAAGAACTGCGCGATATTGCTGCGGCGATCGAGCTCGACCATCCCGCTCGCATCGACGTGGTCGCGGTCGGCGAATCGATGACGGCGTCGGCGGTCATCGTCGCGGCCGCCCGGGAGGCCATGCTGAACGCTGCGCGCCACGCTGGCGGCGACGTCTCCGTCTATATCGAGGGCTCGGCCAGTGCCGTTGACGTTTTTGTGCGCGACCGTGGCCCGGGAATCGATCTCGATGCGTTGCCGGCCGACCGATTCGGCGTGCGAGAATCCATCGTCGGTCGCATGCAGCGCGCCGGCGGATCAGCGACTGTTCAGCCCGGCGCGGGAGGCTCGGGCACCGAAGTGCATCTGCACCTGCCCTGGCAAGCAGTGCATCATGAGTGAGCTAGGAGCGACCCGTGACCACCGTAGTAATCGTTGACGACCACTCGATCTTTCGGTCGGGGCTGAGGGCATCCCTCGACTCGGCGGTCGAGGTGCTGGGGGAGGCGGCGGATGTCGATTCCGCAATCGATGCCGTAACCGAGCTCAAACCAGAGGTCGTGCTCCTCGACGTTCACCTGCCGGGAGGGCAGGGCGGCGGCGGGGCCGAGGTCATCAGGCGCAGCCTCCCTCACCTCTCTGGCACAACGTTTCTCGCGCTCAGCGTTTCTGACTCCGCTGAGGATGTTGTCGGCGTGATTCGCGCTGGCGCTCGCGGCTACATCACCAAGGGCAGTTCTGCCGACGACGTCAACACGGCCATCGCCACGGTCGCTGGCGGGGATGCGGTGTTTTCGCCTCGGCTCGCCGGTTTCGTGCTCGATGCCTTTGGCGCGGCTGCGGGCGAGCAGGCCGCCACGGATGACGAGCTCGACAGGCTTTCGGCACGCGAACGTGAGGTAATGCGACTCATTGCCCGCGGTTATTCCTACAAAGAGGTGGCGACCGAGCTTTTTATCTCGATCAAGACTGTGGAGACCCACGTGTCGGCGGTGCTGCGCAAACTGCAGCTCTCGAGCCGGCACGAGCTGACCGCGTGGGCGTTGGAGCGCCGGCTGCTCTAGCTCGACAGCGCCAACGAGAGGGCGATCGAGAGCATGATCACGGCGATTATCCCGTCGAGGATGCGCCATGCCGTCGGTGAGGCGAGGCGGTGGGCGAGCAGACGCGAGCCGAAGCCGATCAGGGTGAACCACACAAAGCTGGCCGTAATTGCGCCGAGCCCGAACATCCATCGCCCTGAATCGCCGTGCGTGTTGGCAATGGATCCGAGCAGCACGACCGCGTCGAGGTAGGTGTGCGGGTTGAGCCAGGTGAACGCGAGGGCGGTGAGTACTGCGGTCACGAGGGTGCTCCGTGTGCGCATGCCGCGACGCGCGGCTGCGGGGCGGGGCGGGGCCTGCACCATCGTCGTGCCTGACTCGGATGTCGTGCCTCTCGGCGAGGTGGATGCGCCCATCGCGGCGTGGGCAGGAGCGAGTGCCACCACGGGGGCGCTCTCGCGCTCGGTGGCATCATCATGGGTGTCCTCCACCGTGAGACCTCGCGCCCGCGGGCGCCAGGCGCGCCAGGCCGCCATCAGTCCGTAGGCCGTGAGAAACGCAACGCCTCCCCAGCGGATAAGGCTGATGACCCAGGGTACGCTGTCGAGGAGCGCCCCGATCCCGGCGATTCCGCTCGTGATGAGCACGACGTCGGAGATGGCGCACACGAGCACGACGGCCAGCAGGTGCTGGCGGCGGACCCCCGACCGCAGGATGAACGCATTCTGCGCGCCAATGGCGACGATGAGGCCGAAACCAACGCCGAATCCAGCGGCGATTGTGGGGAGAGAGAGGTCGAGGGGGAGGATCACCCATTGACTGTAAGCAGGGCGGGATGGCGCACACCAGCTAATGTTCCTTAGCTTGCATTAGCATCGCTTCATAATGCAGATTCCCCTCGATCTCGCCCGAACGGTTGCCACCGTCATCGACGAAGGCTCGCTCGAGGGGGCTGCGCGCGCGCTGCACATCACCCCGTCTGCGGTGAGCCAACGGGTGAAGGCGTTGGAAGAGCGCATGGGTCGCGTGCTTCTTGTGCGATCGAGGCCGGTCAGGGCCACGGATGCTGGCACGGCCATTGTGCGCCTCGCCCGCCAGATGGCGCTTCTTGAGCACGATGCCCTCGCCGAGGCGGGTCTCGACGATGAATCCACGAGATTCACCTCTGTGGGCATCGCCGTCAGCGCCGATTCGCTCGCCACCTGGCTGCTGCCGGCGCTCGCCGCGGTGGCTCGACGACACCCCGTGGTCTTCGACCTGCGGCGAGAAGACGAGGAGTACACGACCGAACTGCTCGAGACCGGTCAGGTCATGGCAGCCGTCACCGCCAGATCCATCGCCGTCGCAGGATGCGTCGTGAGCCCGTTGCGCAGCATGCGGTATCGCGCGTCGGCAAGCACGGAGTTCGCCGCTCGCTGGTTTGCCGACGGCGGAACGCCAGCGGAGTTCGCAGTGGCCCCCATCGTCGACTTCGACCGGCGCGACGAGATGCAGACCAATATGCTTCGTCGCCTCGGGGTGGCCGGTAACCCGCCGCGGCACTACGTGCCGGCGTCGAGTGAATTCGTCTCGGCCGTGAGTGCAGGAATGGGCTGGGGCATGATCCCCGACGAGCAGAGAGAATCCCATCCGCAACTAGTCGGCGTCGGGCCCGACAACACTGTTGAGGTGCCGTTGTTCTGGCAGCAGTGGAACCTGCGCTCAGAGCTTCTTACAGCAGTCGCAGACGAGGTTGCCCGCGCAGCAGGGACGCGCTAGGAGAACAGTCGCTGAAGGCGCTGCACGCCCTCAAGGAGCTGGTCGTCGCCGAGTGCATAGGCGAGACGGATGTATCCGCTCGGCCCGAATGCCTCGCCGGGAACGACGGCAACCTCCGCCTGATCCAGGATGAGGTCGGCGAGCTCAAGCGACGTCGTCGGCGTAACTCCGCCCCATTCGCGCCCCAGCAGCCCCGTGACATCCGGGTACACGTAGAAGGCGCCCTCGGGCGTCGGGGTCACCATTCCGGGGATCTTGTTGAGCTCGCTCACGATGAGCTTGCGGCGGCGGTCGAACGCGTCGCGCATGGCGAGCACGTCGTCCTGCGGGCCGGTGAGGGCGGCGATAGCGGCGTGCTGCGAGATGTTTGAGACGTTGGAGCTCAAGTGCGATTGCAGGTTGCCAGCACCCTTGATCGCGCGAGCCGGGCCGACCATCCAGCCGAGACGCCATCCGGTCATCGCGTAGCTCTTGGCCACGCCGTTGACGAGGATGGTGTTGTCGGCCAGGGCCGGGACGGCCTCGACGATCGACATGGCGTGCGCCGAGCCGTCGTAGACCAGATTCTGGTAGATCTCGTCGCTGATTACCCACAGGTTGTGCTCAAGAGCCCACTCGCCGATGGCCTTGGTCTCTTCTGGCGTGTAAACGGCACCTGTGGGGTTCGAGGGCGAGACGAAGAGCAGAACCTTGGTGCGCTCGGTGCGTGCGGCTTCGAGCTGCTCGACCGTTACCTTGTATTCCTGGTCAGAGCCCGCGAATACCTCGACGGGCACACCGCCCGCAAGCTTGACGACCTCGGGGTACGTGGTCCAGTAGGGGGCGGGGAGCAGAACCTCATCGCCCTGGCCGACCACGGTGGCGAACGCCTGGTAGACGCCCTGCTTGCCGCCGTTGGTCACGATCACCTGGGCGGCAGAAACCTCAAGCCCGCTGTCGCGGAGCGTCTTTGCGGCGATGGCTTCGCGCAGCGCAGGAAGGCCTGCGGCGGGCGTGTAGCGGTGGTTCTTGGGGTCGAGAACGGCGGCGGATGCTGCCTCGACAATGTGCTGAGGGGTGGCGAAATCTGGTTCGCCCGCCGCAAAGCTAATGACGTCGCGGCCCTCGGCCTGGAGGGCCTTTGCTTTGGAATCGACCTTGAGCGTGGCGGATTCGGCGATCGCGGCGATGCGGGGCGAGATGGGGGGGAGTTCGGTCACCGTTCCACAGTAATGGAATCGGGGCCCAACAGGCTGGCAGCGGCGTGCTTACTGTGCGAATGCTGCCACCGCGGCGCGCGCGGGCGACCCCCAGCTTTACAGCCTCCGAACGGTGTTCTAGACTGATGCGTGGTGGTTGAAATCCGCCAAGCTTTTCCATGCCAATTTCGAAGCATGGATGGAACCCAGAGAATCCCAACCCTTATGGTTAAAGCTTGGTATTTCGATGCCGAAGGGCGGTGGCTCAATTGGTAGAGCAGCGGTCTCCAAAACCGCAGGTTGCAGGTTCGAGTCCTGTCCGCCCTGCAGCGTGATCAGCTCACCCTGAGCGCTGGTCAGCGAACAGCCGAAGGTCCTGTGACCTTTCGGTCCACGTCCGGAAGGTAGTAACTGTGGCGAGAAAAGTTATCGACGAGCCGAGTGAGGATGTCGTCGGCAACGCCAAGGCAGAGCGGGCTAAGCGTCGCAGCCCGTTCGCCCGTGTTGCGCTCTTTTTGCGCCAGGTTATTGCCGAGCTCAAGAAGGTCGTCACCCCGACCCGCAAAGAACTCTTCAGCTACACCGCGGTCGTCTTGGTCTTCGTGATCATCATGATGGCCCTGGTTTCGGGGCTCGACCTGCTGTTTGGTTTTGTCGTCGCCTACGTCTTCGGCAACGGCTCAGTCGGCTAATCGTGGCCGGTCGCATGCGACCGACATCCGAAGCCGAATCGTTTGAGATCAATGGAATGAGAATCAGTGTCTGACACAGAACGTGGCGAAATCGAGAACTCCCCCGAGGAGCAGATCGACCTGTCCGTGGCAGCAGAGCAGTCGTCCTATGAGGACGAGGAGCTCGAGGGTCCTGTGCTGGCCGAGGAGATCGAATCCGTGACCCCCGCCGAGCACGAGGCTATGCACGTCATCGACGATGCAGAGGCGAGCCTTGAGGCAGCCCTCGACGCGCAGTCTCCTGCTGGCGACGAGACGGTTGCCGAAGCCGAGGACGCCGAAGAGGCCGAGGTTGACCCCTACGAGGCATTCCGCGCCGAGCTCAAGTCCCTGCCGGGCAAGTGGTACGTCATCCACTCGTACGCAGGCTTCGAGAAGCGCGTTAAGCAGAACATCGAGAACCGTCGCGTTTCGATGACCATGGAGGACTACGTCTTTCAGGTCGAGGTACCGATGGAAGATGTCGTCGAGATCAAGAACGGCCAGCGCAAGCTCGTAACGCGCGTCCGCATCCCCAGCTACGTACTGGTTCGCATGGACCTGAACGAAGACAGCTGGTCGGTTGTGCGTCACACCCCCGGCGTGACCGGCTTCGTGGGCAACGCCCACAACCCGACCCCGCTTCGCTTCGAAGAGGCCTTCCAGATGCTCAAGAGCCTGGTTCAGGTCGTTGAGGCTCCCACCAAGGGTGGAGCTAAGGGCGGCAAGGCTGTTCAGCGCTCGATTCCTCAGGAAGTCGACTTCGAGGTCGGCGAGACCATCACGATCAAGGAGGGCTCGTTCGCGGGTCTCCCCGGGTCGATCAGCGAGATCAAGCCCGAGAGCGGCAAGCTCACGGTGCTCGTGTCGCTCTTCGAGCGTGAGACCCCCGTCGAGCTCAGCTTCGACCAGGTCACCAAGCTTTAATATCAACTAGACCACCGCAGCTCGGAACGGCCGGGCAGGCGGAAGAGCATCCGAATTCAGGATGCTCGACAACGAAAGAAGGAAACAATGGCACCGAAGAAGAAGGTTACGGGTCTGATCAAGCTTCAGATCCAGGCCGGCGCCGCCAACCCCGCCCCGCCCATCGGCCCGGCACTTGGCCAGCACGGCGTGAACATCATGGAGTTCTGCAAGGCGTACAACGCCGCGACCGAGTCGCAGCGCGGCAACGTCATCCCCGTTGAGATCACCGTCTACGAGGACCGCTCCTTCACCTTCATCCTGAAGACCCCGCCCGCCGCAGAGCTCATCAAGAAGGCTGCCGGCGTTGCCAAGGGTTCTGGCACTCCGCACACGGTCAAGGTCGCCAAGCTGACCCAGGACCAGGTTCGCGCCATTGCTGAGCAGAAGATGGCTGACCTCAACGCCAACGACATCGATGCAGCTTCGAAGATCATCGCGGGCACCGCTCGTTCGATGGGCATCACGGTCGACGCGTAGGTCTACCACCCCATTTTTTGGCGACCTCGGTCGCTGTAGTGGAAGAGCCCGCCTGGCTCGCTACCCACGAACTCACTTTTAGGAGAACACCATGGCAAAGAAGTCCAAGGCCTACCGGGCCGCAGCCGAGAAGATCGAAGACGGCAAGTTCTACACGCCCGCCGAGGCCGTAGACATCGCCCGTGAGACTGGCTCGAAGAAGTTTGACTCGACCGTTGAGGTTGCGCTCAAGCTCAACGTCGACCCCCGCAAGGCTGACCAGATGGTTCGCGGTACCGTGATCCTTCCCCACGGAACCGGCAAGACCGCCCGTGTCATCGTCTTCGCAACGGGCCCCGCGGCTGAGGCAGCTATCGCTGCTGGCGCCGACGAGGTCGGTGGCGACGAGCTCATCGAGAAGGTCGCCGCTGGCTGGACCAACTTCGACTCGGCCGTTTCAACGCCCGAGTTCATGGGCAAGGTCGGGCGCCTCGGAAAGGTCCTCGGACCGCGTGGCCTCATGCCGAACCCCAAGACCGGCACCGTCACCCCCGACACGGCCAAGGCCGTGAACGAGATCAAGGGCGGAAAGATCGAGTTCCGCGTTGACAAGCACGCCAACGTGCACTTCATCGTTGGCAAGACGTCGTTCGATGTTGAGAAGCTCAACGAGAACCTCAAGGCAGCGCTCGACGAGGTTGTTCGCCTCAAGCCAAGCTCCGCTAAGGGCCGCTACCTCGCCAAGGCGACGCTGTCGACCACGTTTGGCCCCGGCATCCCCGTGGACGTCAACGCAATCTAGTTTCGCTTAGCGACTGAGGTCGCCCAGCTACTACAGAAAGGCCCCGCTTCGGCGGGGCCTTTTTTGTATTGGTACGGGCACTGACCTGCTGCATCATGCGAGTGCCGCCTGGGCGAGCATCGCTTCGAGTACTGCAGCCACCGCGGGCGAGTCGGCCATGCTGTCGCGGTGGAGAGCTGTTATGTCACGGGTGGAGACCGGCTCATGGGTGGGGACAGCGACCACGCCGTGGGGAAGCGGGTGGCGACCGAGACGGGGTATGAGGGCTATTCCGAGTCCGGCCTGCACGAGAGCGGTCTGGGAGTCGAACTCCAGCGACTCGTGGACAATGCGGGGCAGCTGCCCAGTGCCGTCGTGCATCCTTCGCAGCCACTGGCGGCAGATGGTGCCTTCGGGGGTGGCGATCCACGCCTCGCCGAGAAGGTCGTGGGCCGAGACGCGCTCTCTGCCCGCAAGGCGGTGCTCGGCGGGCATCACGATGTCGGCGAGGTCGACGGCGAGGGGCGTGCGGACGAGGTTGCCAGGAATCGCGAGTGGAACATCTCCCCAGCTGTGAACGACGGCGATGTCGACCCGGCCTCCGGCGACCAGGTCGATGGAGTCCCACGGCTCCCGTTCGGCGATCTCGAGAGCGAGACGCGGATGCTGAGTCGTCACGGCTTTGATAGCGGGCGCGATGAGCCCTCGGGTGGCGGTGGAGAACGCTGCAACCCGCAGACTGCCCGTCACGGTTCCCGCCTCGCGATGCAGGCCAGACTCGAGCTGCTCGATGTGAGCGAGGAGCTGACCACCGGCGTCGATGAGGTGGCGGCCCTCAGACGTCAGTACCACGCCCCGTCCGACGCGCTCGAGCAGGGGGAGCCCGAGCTGCCGCTCGAGGCGCTTGATCTGCTGTGACACGGCGCTGGGGGTGAAGTCGAGGGCCTCCGCCGCCGCAATCACGGATCCGTGCGCGCCAATTGCGCGGAGTGACCGCAGCGCCGTCACATCAATCATGAAGCGATGCTACCTGGTGAGCATCCAAATCATTTGCTGGATTTACATGGTTGCGGCGGGAGACTATTAGAAGGTGAATCTGCGTGACTGTCTGCTCGCCGCCCTGGTAGCCACCCTGTGGGGTATCAACTTCGTTGTCATCGACTGGGGAATGGACGGGATTCCGCCGCTCCTGTTCGCGGCCATCCGATTCACGGTGGTTCTCCTTCCGGCGATATTCTTTGTGCGCAAGCCGGATGCTCCTTGGCGATTCATCATCGGCGTCGGGGTCTTCATGTCGCTCGGCCAGTTCGGCTTTCTTTATGTGGCGTTGCACCTGGGAATGCCGCCGGGACTCGCGGCCCTCGTGCTCCAGGCGCAGGTTATTTTCACGATGGTCATCGCCTCCGGTGTCCTCCGGGAGATTCCTGCACCCGCGCAACTGATCGGGGCAGTGATTGGCTCGGTGGGCCTCGCGATCGTCGCCGTAGGGCGAGAGGGCAGCGTGCCCCTTGTCGCGCTTATGCTGTCTCTGCTCGCCGCCCTGTCGTGGGCCGTCGGCAATGTTGTCTCCCGGGCATCCGGAATCTCGGGCGGCCTCTCATTGACGGTGTGGTCAGCGCTTGTTGTGCCGCTCCCGTTGTTCGCGCTCTCGCTCCTGATCGACGGCCCGGTCGAGATCGGAGCAGCGCTGGCCGGCTTCTCGTGGGAGGCGGCGGTTTCAACGATCTACACCGCCGGGCTGTGCACGCTGTTCGGGTATGCCATCTTCAACCGGCTGCTCTCGAAGTATCCGTCTGCCGCCGTGGTGCCGTGGATTCTGCTGGCGCCGGTCGCGGGAATCGCGGCAGCCTGGGCGCTGCTGGGCGAGGTTCCGAACACGGCGGAATGGATCGGCGGGCTCCTGCTGCTCGCGGGGCTGCTCGTGGCGCAACGGGCGGGACGACCGCGCCTCACCGCACAGAGCGCCACCGCAGATAGACCGGCTTTCGATCGATCAGATGCCTCGAGATCAGCGCTCCCCCGCGCGGGTGGTGGGACGGCGGGCCAGCGCTAGGCCGGCAATGCCCACTGCGAGGAACGCTGCGGCAAGCGCTCCGGCGATTCCGGACTCCGCGCCAGTCGCGGGCAGGACGGGCGGTGCCGCGACGGCAGGGATTGCGACCTGGCTGCTGCAGGTGTCGGTCACGAGAAATGATGCTCGATCGACGACCCAGGTCGTCACGTCTGGCGTGCCGAAGCCGATGTAGCCCCGGGCTTGTTCGGGCGCCACGGGTCCCGTGTACGACATGGTGACGGTGCCGGACTGCGGCGGCGCGGGCGCGGGGAGCACATCGAGGTCTACCCAGACGCGCTCGCCATCGATCCTGTTGACCGTGCCGTCTCCGCCGTGGATGACGTTGGCGGTGCCGAGGGACGCGAAAGCCAGGGGCTCGCCCGCGCCGATACCGCCCGCGAGCGGCACGGACGGGTCGCTGACACCGCCGTTGTCCGCAAGCGTGTAGTCGAAGGTAAAGCTCTTGACGACGCGGACGCATCCTGCGGATGCCGTGGCTGACATTGCGAAAGTGTGGTGGCTGAAGTCGCCGTCGTACTGGATGGCGGTGAGCGGGAAGGCGACGCTTCCGTCGATTGCGAATGCGCCCGCATCGCCCCACACGGCGTAGTCATAGGGGATCTCGATCGCGACATCCGCTGGTACCGTGTGCGTGGAGACCGTGGTGACCGTCTCAGTCGCTGCAAAGGCTGGGGCGGCGGCGGTGACGACGATGAGGGTGGCGGCGGCCACTCCCGAGAGCAGAGCTGTGCGCACGATGGGTTCCTTCAACTGTTAGCGGAATCCCAGCATCACGCAGGCATCGTCCTCACACAGGGGACCTAGCCCCCCAACCGGGCTCCGAGGCGCCGGGCGGAGGAGCGAACCCGTCCTATCGAGTGAGATCGAGTGAGATCTTGCCGCGGGTGTGACCCTGCTCAAGAAGGGCGTGTGCTTCGGCGACCCGATCGAGGGGGAACACCGCGTCGATGTGCACTCGCAGCTTTCCCGCTTCTATGAGGTCGGTGAACTCCGCGAGACGGCGACCGTCGGGAGAGACCTTGAATCCCGTTGCTCGGCGACCGGCCGCGGCGGCATCCTCGGCAAGAGAGGGCCAGCTGCCCGTCGGAACATTGACGAGGATGCCGTCGGCGCGCAGCACTCCGAGCGAACGCGAGCCGGTGTTGTCGTGCACGTTGCCGATGAGGTCGATGACGATATCGACTCCACTCACCACATCCTCAAACCTCGTGGAGCCGTAATCGATGACCTCGCTCGCGCCGAGTTCTCGCAGCCAGTCCGCGTTGCGAGGCGATGCCGTCGTGATGACCTCAGCGCCCGCGAGGGCGGCGAACTGCACGGCGAAGTGGCCGACGCCGCCCGCGCCCGCATGGATCAGCACGCGGCTGCCGGCTGTGACGCCAGCCACCCTGAGCGCCCCGTCTGCTGTGAGCGCGGCGAGGGGAACTGCGGCCGCCTCGACGTGGCTCAGGTTGCTCGGTTTTCTCGCGATCGACATATCGGGCACGGCAGCGAACTCGGCGTAGCTGCCGTTCGTGCGCGGCACCGAGAGCATGCCATAGACCTCGGCTCCTGGCCGCAGGGGGTGAGCCTCATAGGCCGCCTGGGCGACGACGCCGCTGAAGTCGTTGCCCAGGGTGAGGGGAAACGAGCGGATGCCCGCCGCTGCACCCTTGCCGGCCCGCGTCTTGGCATCGATCGGGTTGAGGGCGGCCGCATGGAGCTGAACGAGGAGCTCCGCTGAAACAGGGACCGGCCTGGCGAGCTGGGTGAGGCGAAGCCGGTCGGTGCCCCCCAGCTCGTCGATGACGACGGCGCGCATTGTGGGAGAGGAGGTGTCGGTCATGACGGGGTCCCTTCTGTTCGGCGACGGCGACGGCGACGGCGAAGCCACGATCAGCCCCGGCTGCGCTGGGCGAGAGCCTCGAGTACCTGGTCGGCCAGGCGCACGAGCATGTGGATCTGGTTATCGTCGCGGTCGATCCAGCGGTACTGAGGCTCAGCATCGACGGGCACAAAGTCGCGGTGCTGCTCCCACACCAAAAGAGTGCGCTCGGCTCCCAGAACGTACTGCTGCCACCACACCTGGCGCAGGTACCCTCGCGGGATAGAGCGCCACGCGCTGCTCGTGGTTTTGATCTCGGCGAGGTGCAGACCGGGCCCGCCAATAGAGAGGCCATCGGGGGTTGCCAGATGCGCGCGGCTGCCCTCGGCGTGAAACAGCGCTGTGCTCGGCTGGATGCCAAAGTTCTCGCTCACCCAGCGAGCGATTTCGGGCTCCCGCTCGCGGCCGTGGTCTGTGAACGCGTTGCCCGAGAAGCGGCTGCCGTACCACTTGTCGTCGACCACGGCCCTGACGGATCGTTCGGTGGCGAGCTTGGCAACATCCGTCGCCGTTATTCCACGGCTTCGAGCGCGGAGCCAGCCAACACGATCGGTGGAATCGGCGAGGATGCGAGCCAGATGCGCGGGGAGAGGGGCGGGTGTGCTCAGTGTGCTCTCGGCCGGATCGTCCCAGAGGGGGAGAGGGGGCTGGGAGGAGATCACCTCTCTATTGTCTCGCGCCGAGCGGAGTCTCCCGCACCGCCACAGTCGCCACCCAGCTGCGCCCAGCCTGCTCATAGCTTGCATATAGGAACCGGCTGGATAATCGAGCCATGCTAGAGCGTTACGCGCCGGTGCCGGCCCTGCGTCACTTCGACGGTTCCCCCGTTCGCGCGGTAGTTGTCGACGACGAGGAGACCCTGTCGGAGCTACTCTCGATGGCGCTGCGATATGAGGGGTGGGATGTTCGCACCGCCCCCGACGGGCAGGCAGCACTCAAGGTTGTACGCGAGTTCGACCCCGATGTCGTTGTTCTCGACATCATGCTGCCCGATATCGACGGGCTTCAGGTGCTTCGGCGGCTACGGGCGGATGGTCGAGACGTGCCTATTCTCTTTCTCACCGCCAAGGACGCGCTCGACGATCGCATCGCGGGTCTCACCGCTGGCGGAGACGACTATGTGACCAAGCCATTCAGTCTCGAAGAGGTGATCGCCCGGCTGCGGGGGCTCATCCGCAGGTCATCCGCACTCATCTCGGGAGAGGACGACCCGATCTTGAGGGTCGGCGATCTCACTCTTAACGAACAGAGCTATGAAGTCCGCCGCGGTGACCGCGAGATCGAACTCACGGCCACCGAGTTCGAGCTTCTGCGCTTCTTGATGCGCAACCCCCGGCGGGTGATGAGCAAGTCGCAGATCCTTGACCGCGTCTGGAGCTATGACTTTGGTGGCAGAGCGAGCATCGTCGAGATCTATATTTCTTACTTGCGCAAGAAGATCGACGCGGGGGCGGACCCGATGATCCATACGGTGCGCGGCGTCGGGTACATGATCAAGGCTCCGTCATGAACTCCTGGACACTGAGGCGAAGGCTTGTCGTCGCAATCGTTGGGCTGCTTGCTGCGGCGAGCCTCATCATCGGCCTCGTGAGCGTGCTTGCCCTTCGCGGGTTTCTGATGGACCGACTCGACTCTCAGCTCGCCTCGGCAACCGGGCGCAGCCAGAATGCGGCGAATGGGTACGACGGTGGAGCCCCTGCTCCGGCCCCGGATGACGGGTTGGGTCCGTCGTCGCTGCGATTTGGTGTGCAGGGGCCTCTCACCGTGACGGGCATCGTGTTCACCGACGTCGTGCGGGCGGGCATTGTGACCCAGAGCGGCGATATCGCGCTGCTCGACGAAGCACAAAGTGCCGAGTTGCTCAATGTTCCGGTCGATGGCGAGCCGGTGACCATAACGCTCGGCGACCTCGGCCAGTACCGTGCCGCCGGCCAGCAGATCGGGCCAGAAACCACGCTCGTCACGGCGCTGCCGCTGGGGGAGGTCACCGAGACCGTTTCCCGCCTAATTGCCGTGATCGCGATTGTTGCGATCATCGTGCTTGTCGTCGCCGCAGTCGTTGGTCACGCCGTGGTGCGCCTTGCGCTTCGACCGCTTGACCGGGTTGCGGCCACGGCCACTGCGGTGAGCGCGCTGCCCCTCGACCGGGGCGAAGTCGCGCTCGCCGAGCGAGTCGCGCCACAGGACGCAGACCCCTCGACGGAGGTCGGCAGGGTCGGATCTGCCATCAACCGGATGCTCGACCACGTAGCATCCGCCCTGGCCGCCCGTCAAGCGAGCGAGAACAGGGTGCGTCGTTTTGTCGCCGACGCGAGCCATGAGTTGCGCACCCCCCTCACCTCCATCAGGGGCTACGCCGAGCTCACTCGACGCTTCAATCAGGAGCTGCCGCCGGAGGTCGTGCACTCGATCGGCCGGGTCGAGTCGGAAGCGGTGCGCATGTCGACTCTTGTGGAGGATTTGCTGTTGCTGGCGAGGCTCGACGAGGGTCGCGACCTTGAACTCGCGGAGACCGACCTCACCCGCGTGGTCATCGATGCGGTGAGCGATGCTCGGGCGGCCGGTGCCGATCACGAATGGTCGCTCGATTTGCCCGAAGACCCCGTGCTCGTCATCGGCGACGCCAACAGGCTGCACCAGGTGCTCGCCAACCTGCTCTCCAATGCGCGCATGCATACGCCTGCGGGGACTCACGTGATCACGACGCTCGTCGTCGACGATTCGGATGCCGTGGTGACGGTCGCCGACAACGGTCCCGGAATCCCCGAGGCGCTTCAGTCGCACCTGTTCGAGCGCTTCTCTCGCGGCGACGGCTCGCGCTCCCGGGCTTCGGGCAGCACAGGGTTGGGGCTCGCGATCGTCAAGGCCGTCGTAGAAGGGCACGGCGGCTCGGTCGCGGTGAAGAGCGCCCCCGGCAACACGGTGTTCACCGTGCGACTGCCTCTCGCGACGGATGCTTCCTAGGCTCAGCGACGACTCTTCGGGGTCAATTTGCCTGGGCGCGGGCAATCGCCTAGTCTTAGGGGAGCCAAAGACCGCTGGTTGTCTCGTGCGTGAAAACGCCCAGGACCGAAGGCTTGCTTCTCGAGCAAGAGCCCGCGCAGGTGTGTGAAGTTTGATCCCGAGTTTCGGGTATTCCAGCTCCGTGCCCCTGTGCCGGAGCTTTTTTCGTGAGTGGGCGCAGGAACTCAGCTTCAGGACTCAGGAGAGCTCATGCTCACCGGGTGCGCCGGTCTGGCCGAATGCATAAACGAAATTTGAGGAGCCCCATGGCGAACAAGGAAGCTTCGGTCGCCGAGCTTACGGAACTTTTCCGTAACTCGAGCGCCGTACTGCTCACCGAGTACCGCGGGCTTACGGTCGCTCAGCTCAAGCAGCTGCGCACGAACATCCGTGAGCACGCGTCTTACGCCGTGGTGAAGAACACGCTGACCAAGATTGCGGCCAACGAGGCCGGTATCTCGTCGTTCGACGACGAGCTGACCGGTCCCTCCGCTATCGCTTTCGTGCACGGTGACCCTGTCGCCGTTGCGAAGGGTCTGCGCGACTTCGCCAAGGCAAACCCTCTGCTGGTCATCAAGGGGGGTTACTTCGACGGTAACCCGCTGACCGCCGCCGAGGTCATCAAGCTGGCCGAGCTCGAGTCGCGGGAGGTGCTGCTGGGCAAGCTTGCCGGCGCCTTCAAGGCTTCGCTGTTCGGTGCCGCGTACATGTTCAATGCGCCGCTCGCGCAGGCGGTTCGCACCGTCGACGCGTTGCGCGAAAAGCAGGAGTCCGCGAACTAGTCACCCTCACGGGTTTCTGTACGCGGTTTTAGACAAGAACAAACAAGGAGAAAAAAATGGCAAAGCTTTCTAGCGACGAACTCATCGAGGCGTTCAAGGAGCTCACGCTCATCGAGCTCAGCGAGTTCGTCAAGAAGTTCGAAGAGGTCTTCGAGGTCACCGCTGCTGCTCCCGTCGCGGTTGCCGCTGCCGGTGGCGCTGCTGCTGCCGCTGAAGAGGTCGAGGAGAAGGACTCGTTCGACGTCGTTCTCGAGGCCGCTGGCGACAAGAAGATCCAGGTCATCAAGGAGGTGCGCGCACTCACGAGCCTCGGCCTTGGTGAGGCGAAGGCACTCGTTGACGGCGCTCCCGCCAACGTCCTCGAGGGCGTTAACAAGGAGACCGCCGAGAAGGCCAAGGCTCAGCTCGAAGAGGCCGGCGCAACCGTCAACCTCAAGTAGTACGCGGCGTTGATGCCCTCGGGCATCGCGCCTCATACTCAGAACACCCCGGTCATTGACCGGGGGTGTTCTTTTTGGTTGGAGCCTGGGCTGTAACCCGGGCTGTTAAGCCCGGGCTGTTGGGCCGGTCGTGCGGCTTCCCAGTTATGCGTCGTGCATCACCGCCGGTGTAGCCAACCGCCGCATCCGCGCGGTCACCACCACGCCACCGGCCGTCAGAAGAAGCGCGGCGAGCAAGCTCAGCGGGATCAGCTCGGATGCTCCCGTTGCGGCCAGGGCCTGGGACTGCGTCTGGGTGGGAGCGGTTACTGCGGCGGGCAGTGTGATCGGTGGCCTCGTGACAGACGAGGCGACCAGGCACGGAACCAGGGCCATGGTGTCGCTGCGGGCGGATCTGGTCGTGGCGTCTCCGCGCAGCTCTGCCACGTAGCTCGCGGGGGAGGATAGCCCGGCGAACGTGATGGATGTCGTGGCGACTCCGGTGACGAGCTCCGCGGCGGTATCGGTGCCGTCGTCCGCCACGACCGCAACGGTGTAGCTCTTGCCCGGTGTGAGCCCGGCCACGGTGACGGTGATGCTGCGAGGCACTCCGCTGACGCAGTCAACGGGAGTTGCTGCGATCGTCGTGATTCCCGTGGAATCCGGCAGGGGGGTTGGTGTCGGGCTCGGCGTCGGCGTGGGGGGCGTACAGTCCACGAGCGTGGCGGTGGGGGATGTCGCCACGAGCGAGCCGTTTTTCTTGACGCTGACGGTGTAATCACCGGGGGCGAGATCTGTGAACGTCGCCGAGGGTGAGGATCGCGTCACTGTCGCGGTGTCGAGCGCTCGCGAACCAGCGTGAAGGGTGGCGGTGAAGGTGCCACTGGCGGGGAGGCCTGCAACCGTTGCTGTGACGCTGCCGGTGGCGACGCCTCCGCGAACGACGCAGGCGCTCGCGACCAGGGACGGAACGACGGAGGGCTGAGGCGTGGCGCTGGGGCTCGGGCTGGGGCTCGGCTGCGGAGTCGGGCTCGGGGCCGGGTCGTTCCGTGAGCAGGTCCCCGCGAAGTCCCGCGGCGAGATCGAAGCGCTGCGGGCGGTGTCGGTGGCCTTGGACGAGGGCCAATAGCCCTTGACGGTCAGCGTTTTCGAGAGCGGGCCGCTGACCTTTTCGGTCACGGTATAGGTGGCACCCGCCTCGATCTGCATGCCGACGGGCACGAGTGCGAGCTGGTTCGACGCGATGATCGTCTCGTCTTTATCCCGCTCGGAGTTGGTGATGGTCCACGTGATGATCCACTCATAGTTTTCACAACTGGCGCTCACGCGAACGGTGTTGTGATGGGCCATGGCTGACGCGGGGATGAGAAGTGCGAGGCCTGTAGCGGCCACAACGGTAGCGATTGCAAGCGCGATGGCGCGCCGAAGTCGCATGAATTCGGGTTTCATGGTCGTTCCTATTCGGGGTAATCACAGCCCGCGGGAGCGACATGGGGGATGCCGCGGCTTCGGGGGAGTGGGCTGCAGTGCTCATAGAACCACCCAAATGGGGGCCATGTAAAGCAATTTCAGGAATATTCGTCATTAACGGGGGAATGCGCTCTCGACTATGGGTTGCAGGGGGCGTTGGGCTGACGTAGCTTCACAAGAAGACCCCTATTTGGGGGCATTTTGCGGTCGATTTGGGTCAGCGCACAGCATGAGCGGCCCGGCCTCACCGAGGAGGATTCACGGAAATGTCCATTCATAGCCATCGCACACTCACCGCATCCGTCAGCCTTGCTGCGGTTGTTGGCCTCACTCTTGCCGGATGCTCTGGCTCGGGAGACAACAACGATGACGACGCCGAATTCTCGGGCGAAACGCTCGAAGTCTCTGGCGCATGGTCAGGAGCTGAACAAGAGAATTTTGAGAAGGTGCTCGACAAGTTCGAACAGGACACGGGGGCGACCGTCAACTATTCGAGCTTCGGCGACAAAGCAGCCACCACTCTAGGAACGCAGATCGAGGGAGGCAGCCCGCCCAATGTGGCAATGCTTGCCCAGCCAGCGCTGATGACGCAGCTGGCCCAGGACGGCAACCTGGTACCGCTGTCACAGGACGTGCTCGACGAGGTCAATGACAACTACTCGCAGAGCTGGATCGACCTGGGCACGGTGGATGGCGAGGTCTACGGCGTCTGGTTCAAGGCATCCAATAAGTCGACCGTTTGGTACAACGCCGACATCTGGGGCGACGCGGGTGCGGAACCGCCGGAGAGCTGGGACGACTTTCTCACCCAGCTGCAGCTTGTAGCCGATTCTGGGTATGCGGGCATCTCCATTGGTGCCGACGTCGGCTGGCCCCTGACCGACTGGTTCGAGAACGTGTACCTGCAGACCGCGGGCGGCGACATGTACGACCAGCTTGCAGCGCACGAGATCCCCTGGACGGACCCCTCCGTCGCGACCGCACTTGAGACGCTCGCGACGCTCTGGGGCAACTCAGCACTGGTCGAGCCCGGCTCGGCGCAGCGCACCTTCCCCGAGTCGGTGTCGGCGGTGTTCGGCGCTGACCCCACGGCTGGCACCGTCTACGAGGGCGACTTCGTGGCTGGCGTCATCAAGGATGAGGGTGTCTCAGTGGTCGGTGAGAACGCACTATTCTTTGACTTCCCGCTCGTGGGGGACGCCGAAACATCCATCGTCGGAGGCGGTGACGTTGCCGTTGCCTTCACCGACGACGCAGCGACCCAGGCCCTGATGGAGTACCTCGCTTCGCCGGAATCGGCCGAGGTGTGGGTGCCGGAGGGCGGCTTGACCTCGCCGAACAAGGATGTCGACACCGCGCTTTACCCCGATGAGACCGCCAAGAAGATCGCGGAGGCTCTCACGGGAGCCGAGGTGTTCCGCTTCGACATGTCAGACCTCACGCCGAGCGCATTCGGCGGAACAGAGGGTCAGGGTTTCTGGCAGATCATGATTCAGTTCCTCGAGAACCCGACCGACATTCCGGGTACTCAGCAGGCCCTTGAGGACGCGGCAGTGGCGGCCTACTGACGCAGGTTCTGACCTACGAGTGCATCGGAGTCTGCCATGACGCAGCAACCAGCAGTGGTTCCGGTGCCGACCCAGAGCGGGAGGGCTGACGGCAGTCAGCCCTCCCGCAGGTCGGCCCGGCGCCGAATGTTCTACATCGCCCTGGGCTTCTTGGCGCCAGCGCTCGTGCTCCTCGGGGCGCTCGTTCTGTATCCGATCATTTACACGGTCATCCGCTCGTTCTATAGCCCTGGCGGCGAAGAGTTCGTGGGCTTTGACAACTACGTGACGATGTTCACGAACGAGACCACGTTCACGGCGATTCGCAACAACGTGATTTGGGTAATCGTGGCGCCCGTCACCTGCACCGTGCTCGGGCTGATCTTTGCCGTGCTGCTCGACAAGATCCGCTGGGCGACCGCGTTCAAGCTCATCATCTTCATGCCCATGGCGATCTCGATGCTCGCCGCCGGCGTCATCTTTCGCACCATGTTTCAGGAGAACCCCAACCTGGGCGTCGTGAACGCAGCGCTCGTGGCCATCAACAGCGTGTTTTCGGATGATTCGGCCTATCCCGGCGCCACCGTGCGGCCAGACGCGGGGCTTCAGGATGACGGCGGGACGATCAGCGCTCCCGGGGTTAACCCGGGCTCTGCGCAGAACTTTCCCCTCGTCGGGGTGAAGCAATCCTCGCTGCCCGCCAACGCTGCAGAGGCCAAAGAAGCGCCGGACCCCGACTCGGACGCGATCAGCGGCACCGTGTGGCTCGATGTCGTCCAGGGAGGTGGCGGTGAGAACGGCGAAGTCGGCGACGGCAAGAAGGGGCTGCCGGGGATCAAGGTCGATGCGGTCAACGCCGACGGCACCATTGCGGGCACCGCCGAGACCAATGACGCGGGTCAGTACACAATCGCGGGCCTCGACGGCCAGGGGTATGTTGTGGCGCTGCCCGCGTCGAACTTTGATCCGGGTTACCAGGGAGTCTCGTGGCTGAGCTCCGCCTTCATCAACGGTGTGGTCATCCTCTCCTACGTGTGGATCTGGGCCGGATTCGCGATGATCATGATCGCCTCTGGCCTCTCGGCGATGGATCGCTCGCTTCAAGAGGCGGCCCGCATCGATGGGGCCAGCGAGTGGAAGGTGTTCACCCGGATTACCGCCCCCCTGCTGTCGCCTGTGATCGTGGTCGTCTTTGTGACGCTCATCATCAATGTGCTCAAGATCTTCGACCTCGTCTACGTGATTCCCCCTGGCACCTCGAAACCCGCGGCGAACGTGATCGCGGTCGAGATGTGGACCGTGTCCTTTGGCGGAGGAGATAACCAGGGGCTCGGCAGTGCTCTCGCGATCCTGCTGCTGATCTTGGTGTTGCCGTCAATGATCATTAACATCCGTCGATTCCGGCAGGAGAGAGAGCGATGAGCGACCTCACCATCGTGCGGGGCAAACGCACGGTTGCCCAGCGAATCCTCGGATTCTTCGGCAACAGCATCGTCAATGTGCTGCTTCTGATCATCGCGATCTTCTGGCTGGTACCGAGCGTTGGATTGCTGCTCGCTTCTCTGCGCTCGGTCGCCGACAACTCCTCGTCGGGGTGGTGGACTGTATTCACGGCACCGGCGCAACTGACAATCGAGAACTACGCGAACCTGCTGGCCAACCCCACGATCACGGGGTCGTTTTGGAACACGATCATGATCTCCGTTCCGACAACGGCCGCCGTGGTGGTCATCGGCTCGCTCGCCGGATATGCGTTCGCCTGGATGGAGTTTCCCGGTCGAGACTGGTTGCTGATCGGCGTCATCGTGCTGCTGGCCGTGCCCATCCAGGTCGCCCTGATCCCCCTTGCCCGTCTGTTCGGCTCGGTGGGGCTTTTTGGATCGATCTTCAGCGTCATCCTGTTTCACACGGCGTTCGGACTGCCGTTCGCCGTGTTCCTGTTGCGAAACTTCTTCTTGCAGGTGCCCACTGAACTGCTTGAGGCTGCCCGGCTCGATGGGGCCAGCGAATGGCGAATCTTTCGCACCGTGATTCTGCCGCTGGGGCTGCCGGCGATCGCCTCCCTCGCGATCTTCCAGTTCTTGTGGACGTGGAACGACATGCTCGTTGCGCTGATCTTTACCAACTCGCAATCGCAGCCATTGACGGTGGCCATCCAGAGTCAGCTGCGGCAATTCGGGTCGAATATCGATGTGCTCTCGGCCGGGGCGTTCCTGTCGATGATCGTTCCGCTAATCGTGTTCTTCGCCTTCCAGCGCTACTTTGTGCAGGCGCTGCTTGCGGGGTCTCAGCGCTAGAAACTCGAGGGAATGGGCGGTGCCCACTCATCGTTAGGGTTGAACGATGAGCGGGCACGGGAGCACTGGCAGGTACGGCAAGCAGCGCGCCCGCATTTCGAGCGCAGACCCGGAGGCGCAGAAGGCGGAGAACGCCGCAGCGCCCACGATCCCTGATCTGCTGCCCCGCATCCGTCACCTCTTTGCGCCCCACGCACGTGCCCTGACGGTGACGATCATTCTCGTTCTGATCGGTGCCGGCATCAGCGTTTTGCCGCCATTGCTCACTCAGCAGGCCTTCGACCTCGGGCTGTTCCCGCCGTCGGGGGTGCCCGACATGCCCGTGCTGCTCGAGCTGGTCGGCATCATGGTGCTGCTGTGGATCGCGGCGGCGGCCCTCGGTGTGTGGCAGACCTGGCTCACGGCGAGCGTGGGCAACAAGGTCATGGGCCAGCTGCGCATCCAGTTGTTCACGCACCTGCAGCGCATGGAGCTGGGCTTCTTCACCCGCACCAAGACGGGCGTCATTCAGTCGCGTCTGCAGAACGACGTCGGGGGTGTGGCCGGGGTTCTCAGCAACACGGTCTCGAGCGTGATCGGCAACACCGTCACGGTCGTCGCGGCATTCGTAGCCATGCTGCTGCTCAGCTGGCAGATGACTCTCGTCGCGGTCATCCTGATGCCACTCATTGCCGTCGCCCAACGCCGAATCGGCCGGGTGCGCGCCCGCATCGCCGCGGCAACGCAGGAGTCGCTGAGCAACCTGACCGCAATCACGCAGGAGTCGCTCAGCGTGAGCGGCATTCTGCTCGCCAAGAGTTTCACGCAGCAGGGCGCCGAGGTCGGGCGCTACACAGAGGAGAACCAGCGACAGATCGAGCTGCAGGTTCGTCAGGTGATGAGCGGGCAGTGGTTCTTCGCCACGGTGCAGGTGTTTCTTTCGGTCATTCCGGCCATTACGTATGTCGTCGCCGGCTGGCTCATCCTCGGCAACGTGCCCGTCACGGCGGGAACTATCGTGGCGTTCACAACCGTGCAGGCTCGGCTCACCTGGCCTCTCATGGGGCTGATGAGGGTCGCGCTCGACCTGCAGACATCATCCGCTCTGTTTGCCCGCATCTTTGAATACCTCGACCTGACCCCCGCCATCACGGATGCCCCTGGCGCGCGTGAGGTGCCGTCGCAGTCGCTGGGGCGCATCCAGTTCGATGACGTGACCTTTAGATATCCGGATGCCCCGGCAGATTCGCCGGCGACGCTCAAGGACGTGTCGTTCACGATTGAGCCTGGCAGCTTTGCGGCCTTCGTCGGCCCGTCGGGCGCAGGCAAGACGACGGTGTCGTACCTGATCCCGCGGCTCTACGACGTGAGCGGCGGCGCTGTGCGGTTCGCCGGTGAGGATGTTCGCGAGCTTCAGCACGAAGACCTCATGCGCGCCATCGGAATCGTGAGCCAGGAGACCTACCTCTTTCACGCCACGATCGCCGACAACCTGCGGTATGCGCGCCCCAATGCCACCCAGCAGCAGCTAGAGGATGCGGCCCGCCAGGCCAACATCCATGACACGATCATGTCGTTCCCCGACGGGTACGAGACGGTTGTCGGCGAGCGAGGTTACCGGCTCAGCGGCGGCGAAAAGCAGCGCGTCGCGATCGCCAGGGTGCTGCTCAAGGACCCGGCCGTGCTCATCCTCGATGAGGCGACAAGCGCGCTCGACTCGGTCTCGGAGCGCATCGTGCAGACGGCGCTCGATCAGGCCGCGAAAGGCAGAACAACCGTTGCGATCGCGCACCGTCTCTCCACCGTCGTGCACGCCGACGTGATTTTTGTGGTCGACGGCGGACGCATCGTAGAACAGGGAACGCACGACAAGCTGCTCGCCGAAAACGGTGTCTACGCGACGCTGTTTCAGCGCCAGGTCAGGGCCGAGTAGCGGGGATCGGCTACGAACGCTCCGCGAGGAGGTCGTTCATCAGATCGATCTCCTTCTGCTGCACCGTGACCATGCCCTTGGCGAGGGCGACAACGACGCGCTCGTCGCTGCGGTCAAGAACCGCTTCTGCCATCTCGACTCCACCCACATGGTGCGCGATCATCAGTTCGAGAAAGTACTTCTCCGCCTCGACGCCGGTCAGGGACTTGAGGGTGGCCAGCTGTTCGTCGGTCGCGAGCCCCGGCATGGGCCCCCCGGGCACGTGGGAGCTGCCACTATCGCCTGAGCCGTGATCGTGGGTCGCCCCGTCGAGGGTTGGCCGCGTCATCCAGGTCATTGAGGGCTCTGGTGCGGCCTGGGGAACACCCCAGACCGTGAGCCAGCCGAACATCTGGCCGGCCTGCTGCTGCTGCGCTGTCGCGATGTCGTAGGCGAGCATACGAATCTCGGGGTCGTCGGTGAGATCGCGCACGATGAGTGACATCTCCACGGCCTGCAGGTGGTGTGTCTGCATGTCGCGGGAAAAACCTGCCTCGGCACTGGTCGAGGACGGTGTCGAATCGGTGGCGGGCACGGAGACCCGGCCCAGACCGAAGGCAACACCCACGAGCACGGCGGCTCCGAGGATGATGCCTACGATCAGGCGAGTCGAAACGGCGGTCTTAGAGCTTTCCTGGGCCATCGATTGCTCCGACGCAGCTGGCTCCGGGCTCCGGAACGTCACCGGCTTGCCAGTACTTCTCCACGAAGTCGGCGAGACGAGTGTCGTCGACGCCGTCGAGCTTGACCTGGGCACCCCACGCAGAGGCGACGACCGGGGCATCAAGGCCCGGGTACGGGGAGAGGACTACGTAGGAGGAGGGCAACGAATCGCGCAGGGTGGTGAGGTCATCGCCCGAAACGCTATCGGGGTTGTACGTCACCCATACGGCGCCGTGCTCGAGCGAGTGGACGGCGTACTCGGGCTGCTGCGGCTCTTCGTAGATGCCACAGTTAAGCCATGCCTGGTTGTGGCTGCCGCCCGCGGGCGGATTCATGTCGAATTCGTTCTCGTAGTCGACGACGCCCTGCACGTGGGTGTAGTCGATGTCTTCCCACGTCTGCACACCGTCGATTGCGATATCCGCAGGGTCGCGCTTGGGCACAGCACTCGAAACGACGATGGCCACGATGATCGCGACAACGGCCACGGCGGCAACCGAGCTCAGAGTGATCGCAACGATGCGGTTGCGCTTGGCCCTCGCCTGCTCCTTCTTGAACTTCTCGACCTTCTCCAGGCGACGCTGTTCGCGCTCCTGCTTAACGGTGAGCTTCTTGGCAGAGGGCGGGACGACCTGCTCGTCGGCAGGGGAGTCGGTGTCGCGGGATGGCACGGATGGTGTCCTGTCAGTAGTGCGGCAAGAGAGGGTGGGCTGCTGTAACCCATGAATCTCCCATAGCTTAGAAGAGTCGATCTGCAAGAAGTGTGTAAACGCATCCACTATTCCCCTTGCGCGGTTTCGACTCCACCTTGGGGTTTCTGCCCGGCTGTCGCCGCTGTCGGGCCCCGCTGATAGATTGTGCCCACCATGAAGTATGCAAATACCGTCCTGGATCTGGTCGGAAACACGCCCCTCGTTAAGCTCAACAAGGTCACGGAGGGGATTTCGGCGACCGTGCTTGTCAAGGTCGAATACCTCAACCCCGGTGGCTCCTCGAAGGATCGCATTGCGACCAAGATCATCGACGCCGCAGAGGCGAGCGGCGACCTGAAGCCGGGTGGAACCATCGTCGAGCCCACATCGGGCAACACGGGTGTCGGCCTCGCGCTCGTCGCCCAGCAGCGCGGCTACCGCTGCGTTTTCGTGTGCCCCGACAAGGTGAGCGAAGACAAGCGCAACGTTCTGCGCGCCTACGGGGCAGAGGTCGTCGTGACCCCCACCTCCGTGGCGCCCGACAGCCCGGAGTCGTACTACTCGGTCTCCGACCGCCTTGCGCGCGAGATTCCTGGCGCCTTCAAGCCCAACCAGTACGCGAACCTCAATGGCCCGCTCAGCCACTACGAGACAACGGGTCCTGAGATTTGGCGCGACACTGATGCCAAGCTCACGGTCTTTGTCGCGGGCGTCGGAACCGGCGGAACGATCAGCGGCACGGGAAAGTACCTCAAAGAGGCCAGCAACGGAGCGGTGCGCGTTGTCGGCTCCGACCCTGAAGGCTCCGTGTATTCCGGTGGCACGGGCCGCCCTTACCTCATCGAGGGTGTTGGCGAAGACTTCTGGCCCACCGCCTACGACCCCACGGTCGTTGACGACATCATCATGGTTTCGGATGCCGAGGCCTTCGATATGACTCGTCGCCTCGCGCTCGAAGAGGGCCTGCTCGTCGGCGGATCCAGCGGCATGGCCGTCGTCTCCGCCCTTAAGGCGGCCAAGGGTCTCGGGCCCGACGACGTCGTCGTCGTTCTGCTGCCCGACGGCGGACGCGGCTACCTCGGCAAGGTATTCAGCGACACCTGGATGGCATCGCACGGGTTCATCGCCGCAGGCGAAGGCACCCCGCTCGCGGAGATCGTCACGGCCGACGCGGCGGCGATCCCTCATGTGCGCCCAGACTCGACCGTGCGGGATGCCATCGCGGCGCTCGCCGATCACGCCCTCGGGCGCCTTCCCGTGCTCGCGGGCGAGCTTCCCGCCGTGCTCGGCGAGGTCCTCGGATCGGTCAGCGAAGACGCGCTCCTCGACGCCGTCGCCGTTGACGACGCCGTGCTCGACGACGCCGTATCGGAGCACCTGAGCGAGCGGCTGCCACTCGTTGGCCTGTCTAGCTCGACCGAGGTTGCCCGCGAAGCCTTTGCGGCATCCGGCAGCCCCGTTCTCATGGTGATGAACGACGGCCACCCCGTGGGCCTCGTCACCCGCCGCAACGTGCTCGCGCATCTCAGCAAGTAATTCGCAATAGCGAGCAGCTAGCTAGCTCCTCGTAGCGCGCGTCACCCCAGCTTCACGAACCAAAGGAACCACGATGAGCGACTTCAGCACCAGGGCTATTCATGCAGGCCAGGAGTTCGACCCCACGACGGGTGCCGTCGTTCCGCCGATCTACATGAGCTCCACGTTCGTGCAGGACGGCATCGGCGGGTTTCGCGGCGGCTACGAGTATGCGCGCGGCGGCAACCCCACGCGTGACTCGCTGCAGACCTTGCTCGCCTCGCTTGAAGGGGGAACGCACGCCTACAGCTTTGCCTCCGGCCTCGCCGCTGAGGACGCTCTTCTCCGCGCCATCCTCGCCCCCGGCGATCACGTGCTCATGGGCAACGACGTCTACGGTGGCACGCACCGGCTCGTCAACCGCCTTCACGTGCCGTGGGGTGTCGAGCTTTCGACCGTTGAGATGAGCAATGCAGATGCGGTGCGCGCCGCGATTCGCCCCGGCGTCACCCGCGTGCTCTGGCTTGAGACGCCGAGCAACCCGCTCATGAAGATCACCGATATCGCCGCGCTTGTGGCGATCGGCCACGAGGCCGGAGCGATCGTCGTCGTCGACAACACGTTCGCGACTCCCTACCTGCAGCAGCCCCTCGCTCTGGGCGCCGATGTTGTGGTGCACTCGACGACCAAGTACCTCGGCGGCCACTCCGATGTGATCGGCGGCGCCGTCGTGCTGAGCGACGAGGAGATTGCCGAGAAGGTTGCTTTCTTGCAGTTCGGCGCGGGGGCTATTTCGGCCCCCATGGAGGCCTGGCTTACGGTGCGCGGCATCAAGACGCTCGCCGTGCGCATGGATCGCCACTCGTCCAACGCGCACACGATTGCCGCAACTGTCGAAAGCCACCCGGCAATCGAGCGTGTCTACTACCCGGGCCTTGAATCGCATCCCGGCCACGAGATCGCCGCTCGCCAGATGAGCGACTTCGGCGGCATGCTGTCGCTGGCGCTCAAGGGCGGCCCTGAGGCAGCCAAGCGCGTCGCCGAGGGCACGGAGGTCTTTCAGCTGGCCGAGTCGCTCGGTGGTGTGGAGTCGCTCATCGGGTACCCGACCGAGATGACTCACGCCTCGGTCAAGGGCACGGAGCTTGCTGTGCCCGAGAATGTGATCCGCCTGTCGGTGGGCATCGAGGGCATCGATGACCTGCTCGGCGACATCACGGCGGCGCTCGACCGGGCGTAGCCTGCGGTCCAAACTCGCGCAGCCGCGTCCGGGCAAATGCGCATGCCCGCGCATGCCTTGCCCGTGTGGCTAGCGCGCGCGCTCGTGCCGTGCGCGCTCCCTCCTGCGCCGAGACTGCGCAATTTGCTCTAGCGAGGCGGGTTTCGGCGCGATTTGCGTAGTCTCGGCGGGAGAATCGGGCGCGTGGCCGGCGAGCGGCAGACGCGCACGCCGCACATGCTTCGCCCGTGCATAATGGATGCGTCCCGCAGAATGTGAACGTACACATTGACAGGCTTGGTGGAATCGATGGAACCGGAGAAGGTTCGCGCCCCGAACATTCGGGACGTCGCAAAGCTCGCGGGAGTGTCGTACCAGACCGTTTCTCGGGTACTGAACGAGTCGCCCAACATTCGGCCGAGCACCAAAGAGCGTGTGCTCGACGTCATCGAGCAGATCGGGTTTCAGCCCAACCAGGCGGCCAGGGCCCTTGTTACCAACCGCAGCCGAACCATCGGCGTGCTCTCGGGCGACACTGCGCACTATGGGCCAACGACGAGCGTTCACGCTATTGAGCTGGCAGCGCGGCAGGCGGATTACCGCGTGATGATTACCAATACCTCCAGCGACTATGAGTCGATTCGCAGCAGCCTCGACTCTCTCAGGCAGCAGGCTGTGGAGGCCATCGTCATCATCGCTCCCCAGGTGCGGGTATTCGATGCCATCGCCGACATGAACCTCACGATCCCTTTCGTAACCCTCGACTCCACGCAGCGAGACACCAGTCGCAGCATGTCGGTCGACCAGTTCGCTGGGGGACGCCTTGCCACCCGCCACCTGATCGATCTGGGCCACCAGGAGATTGAGCACGTTGCCGGGCCGCAGGACTGGATCGAGGCAGATGCTCGCATGCGAGGGTTCCTGCACGAGATCAACGAGGCGGACCTCACGACGCGCCCGCCCATCCTGGGTGACTGGACCGCGGCGTTCGGCCACCATGCGGGCAGGGAGTTGCTGCGGCATCCCGACTTCACTGCCGTGTTCTGCGCCAACGATCAGATGGCGCTGGGGCTCATGCACGCGCTGCATGAGGGCGGAGTTCGAGTGCCGCAGGACGTGAGCGTCGTGGGTTTCGACGATATTCCGGATGCCGCGCACTTGTGGCCACCGTTGACGACCGTTCGTCAGGACTTTGCCGAGATCGGCCGCAGGGCCCTGGCCATTCTGCTTGACGAGATAACGGGATCGACGGATGCCCGGCACGACCAGATTGCTCCCGAGTTGATCGTGCGGAGTTCGACTGCCCCGCCTTCGCGATAGCGCTGGAGTATGCGTACGCCTTGATATGGATTCGGTCACGTATCTTCTAGAGGCCTTGACAGCACTCCCGCAAATGGGGGTAGCATGTCGCCTGATGTGAACGGTCACATCTAGCCGCCTCGACGCCGCATCCTCAGGATGGGAGCCGACGGAGCGGGGACTGATCCGCTGACGAAGGAGTCGCCCGGTGAGTTCATCCGAGAGTGCTGCCGATGAGACGTATGTCATCGGGGTCGACTTCGGAACGCTGAGCGGCCGGGCCGTCGTGGTCAGGGTCTCCGACGGCGAGGAACTGGGCTCCGCCACCTTCGAGTACCCCCACGCCGTGATGGATACCGTCTTGGCGTCGACCGGCGAGCGGCTCGATCCCGAGTGGGCGTTGCAGGTTCCGGCCGACTACGTGGGCGTGCTCACGACCGCAGTGCCCGAGGCCGTGGCCATGGCCGGAATCGACCCCGCGTTCGTAATCGGCATCGGCACTGACTTCACCGCGTCAACCCCCATGCCCGTGCTCGCCGACGGCACGCCGCTCAACGAAGTTGCCGGCTTCGAGGGCCGCCCGCACGCCTATGTGAAGCTGTGGAAGCACCATGCCGCGCAGGGACAAGCCGACCGTATCAATGCGGTTGCGGCAGAGCGGGGCGAACCGTGGTTGCCGCGGTACGGCGGGCTGATCTCGAGCGAGTGGGAGTTCGCCAAAGGCTTGCAGGTTCTCGAAGAAGACCCCGAGGTCTATGCCCGCATGGATCACTGGGTGGAGGCAGCAGACTGGATTATCTGGCAGCTCACCGGCCGTTATGTGCGCAACGCCTGCACCGCGGGCTACAAGGGAATCTGGCAGGACGGGGCATACCCGAGCCGCGAGTTCCTCGCCGCCCTGAACCCCGGCTTCGCCGACTTTGCCGAGGAGAAGGTTGCCCACGAGATTGGGCAACTGGGTGATGCTGCAGGCACTCTCACCGCCCAGGCTTCTGCCTGGACGGGGCTGCCAGAGGGCATTGCCGTCGCGGTGGGTAACGTCGATGCCCATGTCACTGCGCCGGCGGCCAAAGCTGTTGAGCCCGGTCAGATGCTGGCCATCATGGGCACGAGCACCTGCCACGTGATGAATTCGGATGCGCTGGCCGAAGTCGCGGGCATGTGTGGGGTTGTTGACGGCGGCATTGTCTCTGGTCTCTACGGGTATGAGGCGGGGCAGTCCGGCGTCGGCGATATCTTCGCCTGGTACGTGACCAATCAGGTGCCCGCTGACTACCATCGGGCCGCGCGCGAGCGTGGCCTGAGCATCCACGAGTACCTCACCGAGCTGGCCCAGGATCAGCCCGTCGGTGGACACGGTTTGCTCGCGCTCGACTGGCACTCCGGCAACCGTTCGGTGCTGGTTGACCACGAACTCAGCGGGCTCGTGCTCGGGATGACGCTCACGACTCGGCCGGAGGATATTTACCGGGCGCTGCTCGAAGCCACTGCCTTTGGCACCCGCACGATCGTTGACGCCTTCAATGCGAGCGGGATCGCCGTTCGTGAGTTCATCGCCGCAGGCGGGCTCATCCGCAACCCCTTCGTGATGCAGACCTACAGCAACGTATTGCGGATGCCGATCTCGGTGATCGCGAGCCAGCAAGGCCCCGCTCTCGGTTCGGCTATCCATGCCGCAGTGGCGGCGGGAGCGTATGCCGATGTGCGATCTGCGGGAGAGGCCATGGGCCGGGTCGACCGCAACGTCTACACGCCCGACGATGCTGCGGCGGACGCTTACGACGAACTGTTCGCGGAGTACACCAGGCTGCACGACTACTTTGGCCGAGGCGGCAACGACGTCATGAAGCGACTCAAGGCGCGCCGTCGGGCCGCGTGGGCTGTCGGGGTGCCCGCATGAGCCGCATGAGCCCCGAGTTTCAGGCCTCCATCGACTCGGTGCGGGCCGACGTGGCGAAGCTCCATTCCGAGCTCACCCGATATGGACTCGTCGTATGGACGGGCGGCAACGTCAGCGGCAGAGTGCCCGGCGCCGACCTCTTTGTGATCAAGCCGAGCGGCGTCGACTACGACGACCTCACGGCGGAGAGCATGATCCTCTGCGATCTCGACGGAACCGTAATCCCAGGGTCGCCCGGCAGCGACCGCAGCCCATCGAGCGATACCGCTGCCCATGCATACGTGTATCGGAATATGCCCGAGGTTGGAGGGGTCGTGCACACGCACTCGACCTATGCGACAGCGTGGGCGGCGCGGGGAGAGGCCATTCCGTGCGTGATCACCGCCCAGGCCGATGAGTTCGGCGGCGAGATTCCCCTTGGGCCATTCGCGATCATCGGAGACGACTCGATCGGTCGCGGAATTGTGGCGACCCTCAGCGGTCACCGCTCGCGGGCCGTGCTCATGCAGAACCATGGGCCGTTCACGATCGGTCGGGATGCTCGGGATGCCGTCAAGGCAGCCGTCATGGTCGAGGACATTGCCCGCACCGTGCATATTGCACGGCAAGCGGGGGAGCCAATCCCGATTCCACCGGCTGCGATCGACTCGCTCTTCGACCGCTACCAGAACGTCTACGGCCAGCCGACGGAAGGAACCGCCTGATGCCCGCGCTCTCCACCTCGCTCGACCACTATGAGGTCTGGTTCGTCACCGGCAGCCAGAACCTCTATGGCGAGGAGACCCTCCAGCAGGTCGCGGTGCAGTCGCGGGTCATCGCCGAGGCACTCAATGAGGCAGCCGAGGTTCCCGTCTCGGTGGTGTGGAAGCCTGTGCTCAAAGACAGCGATGCGATTCGCCGACTGGCTCTCGAAGCGAACGCGAACGACAACGTGATCGGGCTCATTGCCTGGATGCACACGTTCAGCCCCGCCAAAATGTGGATCGCAGGTCTCGATGCCCTGCGCAAACCTCTGCTTCACCTGCACACGCAGGCCAACATTGCGCTGCCGTGGGCCGACATCGACTTCGACTTCATGAACCTCAACCAGGCGGCGCACGGCGACCGTGAGTTCGGTTACATTCAGACCCGGCTGGGGATGGCCCGCAAGACCGTGGTTGGCCATGTCAGCGACCCGCGCGTCATAGCCGAGGTGGCAACCTGGCAGCGGGCAGCATCCGGATGGGCAGCCACCCACTCGCTCAAGCTCGCTCGTTTTGGCGACAACATGCGCAACGTCGCTGTCACTGAGGGCGACAAGACCGAGGCGGAGCTGCGCTTTGGTGTGCAGGTGAACACCTGGAGCGTGAACGAGCTCGCTGAGGCGGTGAACGCGGCGTCGGAGGATGACATCGACTCCCTCGTTGCCGAGTACGAGCGACTGTATGACGTGGCGCCTGAGCTTCGCCGCGGTGGCGCTCGGCACGACTCGCTGCGGTACGGCGCCGCGACTGAAATCGGGTTGCGATCGTTTCTCGAAGCGGGTGGGTTCGGTGCCTTCACGACGAGCTTTGAAGATCTGGGTGCGCTTCGCCAGCTGCCAGGACTTGCCGTGCAGAGGCTCATGGCAGAGGGATACGGATTCGGCGCCGAGGGCGATTGGAAGACCGCGATCCTCGTGCGCACGGCCAATGTGATGGGGGCGGGTCTTGCCGGCGGCGCGAGCCTGATGGAGGACTACACCTACAACCTCGTGCCGGGCGATGAGAAGATCCTCGGGGCTCACATGCTCGAGGTGAGCCCATCTCTGACGACGTCGACGCCGAGCCTGGAGATTCATCCGCTCGGCATCGGAGGCAGAGAAGACCCAGTGCGGCTCGTCTTTACCGCAGATCCCGGGCCCGCCGTGGTTGTAGCGATGAGCGACATGCGGGACCGCTTCAGACTCGTGGCGAATGTCGTCGAGAACGTGCCCCTCGACGAACCGATGCCACACCTTCCCGTGGGCCACGCACTGTGGAGACCGGCGCCCGACTTTGCGACCTCCGCAGCTGCGTGGCTCACGGCCGGCGCAGCCCACCACACGGTTATGACAACCGCCGTGGGCATCGATGTCTTTCGCGACTTTGCCGAGATCGCTGGCGTCGAGCTTCTTGTGATCGACGAGCACACCACTCTCCGAGACTTTCAGCGCGAACTGCGGTGGAACGCCGCGTACTACCGACTCGCCCAGGGCCTATAGCCGCACCATCCCGCACCACCTCAACCACATGGAAGGAAGCACTGTGAACAAGAGAAAGTACCTCGCCGGCGTTGCCGCTGCGAGTGCACTCGTGCTCGGTCTGGCCGGATGCTCGGGAGATCGCTCGGGCGGCGGCGGCGATGATGCCGAAGGCGGCCTCGTGGGCGTTTCGATGCCCAGTCAGCAGCTGGAACGGTGGATTGCCGATGGAAACAATGTGCAGAGCGAGCTCGAAGAGCTCGGCTACGACGTTGACCTGCAATATGCCAACGACGACATCGCTACCCAGATCTCGCAGCTCGAGAACATGATCACGAGCGGTGCCAAGGCGCTCATCATCGCCTCGATCGACGGCACGACGCTGACGAGCGTGCTGCAGCAGGCCGCGGATGCCGACATCCCCGTAATCGCCTATGACCGGCTGATTCTCGGTTCGGAGAACGTGGACTATTACACGACCTTCGACAACTTTGCGGTTGGCGAGCAGCAGGCCACCTCTCTCCTCACGGGGCTGGGTGTGCTTGATGCGAGCGGAGCAGACACGGGAGAGGTGGGGCCCTTCAACATTGAGGTCTTCGCCGGCAGCCCCGACGACAACAACGCAACGTTCTTCTGGGACGGCGCCATGTCGGTGCTCCAGCCCTACATGGAGAGCGGCGTAGTAGTCGTGCCCTCCGGCCAGACGGCCTTCGAGCAGGCGGCAACCCCCGGGTGGCTTGCCGAGAACGCGCAGGACCGCATGGAGAACCTGCTCACGATCATCGGAGACACCAAGCTCGACGCGGTTCTCGCACCCAACGATGGCCTCGCATCCGGCATCATCGCCGCGCTCAGCTCTGGCGGCTATGCGGGCGACATCCCCGTGATCACGGGCCAGGATGCCGACGTGGGAGGTGTCAAGGCGATCATCTCTGGAGAGCAGTACTCCACGATCTTCAAGGACACTCGCCTGCTCGGTGCGCAGGCCGTCGAAATGGTGCAGGCCATTTTGAACGGCGAGAAGCCCGAGGTCAACGACACGAAAACCTATGACAACGGAGAGAAGGTCGTGCCGTCGTTCCTGCTCGAATCGCAGGTCGTGACGCTCGACAACTACGAAGACATCCTGATCGGGGGCGGCTACTACGAGGCGTCCGACCTCGAGTAATACCCGCTCACACCTCCCGGAGGGGCGCGACGACATCGCGCCCCTCCGGGGCCCAAGAGAAGTCCCAAGAGAAAAGGAACACCCAGTGAAAACAAAGAAGTTACTCACCGGCATCGCCGCCGCGAGCGCGCTCGTTCTCGCACTAGCAGGATGCTCGGGAGACCGCACAGGCGGAGGAGCAGAAGGAGACACCGAGGGTGCCATCGTTGGCGTTTCGATGCCGACGCAGACCTCCGAACGCTGGATCGCCGACGGCGACAACGTGAAGGCCTCGCTCGAAGATCTCGGGTACAAGGTCGACCTGCAGTACGCCAACGACGACATCTCCACTCAGCTCTCACAGCTGGAGAACATGATCTCTGGAGGCGCCAAGGCTCTCGTCATCGCCGCAATTGATGGCACCGCCCTCACGGAGGTGCTGGATCAGGCAGCGGCCCAGGAGATCCCCGTTATTGCCTACGACCGCCTGATCAACGGGTCCGAGCATGTTGACTACTACACGACCTTCGACAACTTCGAGGTCGGCGTGCAGCAGGCAACCTCACTCGTGACGGGCCTCGGCCTTCTCGACGAGAGCGGCGCAGAGACCGGCGCAACGGGGCCATTCAACGTCGAACTCTTCGGCGGCAGCCCCGACGACAATAACGCCACGTTCTTCTGGAACGGTGCGATGTCGGTGCTCGAGCCCTACATGGAGAGCGGCGTCATCGTCGTGCCCTCTGGCCAGACCCAGTTCGAGCAGGCAGCAATTCTGCGCTGGGACCCGGCAACGGCCCAGGACCGTATGGATGACCTGCTCACGGTGATCGGCGGCACCAAGCTCGACGGTGTGCTCTCCCCCTATGACGGTCTCTCGATCGGCATCATCTCGGCCCTCACGGCTGGCGGCTACTCAGCAAGCGACCTTCCCATCGTTACGGGTCAGGATGCAGAAGAGGGCTCGGTGAAGTCCATCATCGCCGGCGAGCAGTACTCGACGATCTTTAAGGACACGCGCCTTCTCGGTGCGCAGGCCGTGGAGATGGTTGACGCCGTTCTCAATGGCGACGAGCCTGAGGTCAACGACACCGAGACCTACGACAACGGCGAGAAGATTGTGCCGTCGTTCCTGCTTGAGTCGACGATCGTCACGGTTGGCAACTACGAAAAGGTGCTCATCGAGAGCGGTTACTACGACAAGGGCACCTTCTAACAGCTCCACACCCCGCTCGGTGGGGCGCCCTCCGGTGCCCCACCGAGCATCCGCAACTTCGACAACGAATTGAGGCAGGGAATGGTCGCCAACATTCTCGAGATGCGCAGCATCACCAAGACCTTCCCCGGCGTGAAGGCGCTGCAGGATGTGAGTCTGAACGTGGCTCGCGGGGAGATCCACGCGATCTGCGGGGAGAACGGTGCAGGCAAGTCAACGCTCATGAAGGTGCTTTCGGGCGTATACCCGCACGGAACCTACGAGGGGGAGATCCTCTTCGAGAACGAGCCAGTGAGCTTTCGTGACATTCGCGACAGCGAAAAGAGCGGCATCGTCATCATCCACCAGGAGCTCGCCCTGAGCCCCTTTCTCTCGATCGCCGAGAACATCTTTCTCGGCAATGAGATTCAACGCCGTGGCTTCATCGACTGGAACAAAACCAACCTCGAGGCGGCAAAGCTGCTGGCCAGGGTGGGCCTCAGCGACAACCCCACAACCAAGATCACGGATATCGGTGTCGGCAAGCAGCAGCTCGTCGAGATTGCCAAGGCCCTCTCCAAAGAGGTCAAGCTGCTGATTCTCGATGAGCCGACCGCGGCGCTCAACGACGAGGATTCTGCTCACCTGCTCGACCTGATCAAGCACCTTCAGGGGCAGGGGATCACGTCGATCATCATCAGTCACAAACTCAATGAGATTAAGGCGATCGCCGACAAGGTCACGATCATTCGGGATGGGCGCGCTATTGAGACGCTCGATATGAAGAGCGACGAGATTTCGGAGAACCGCATCATCAAGGGGATGGTGGGGCGAGACCTTGAGCACCGCTACCCCGACCGCACCCCCAAGATCGGTGACGAGATCTTTCGCGTCGAGGACTGGACGGTGCATCACCCCACAGAGCACGACAGGGTCGTTATCCACAACGCCAACCTCACGGCGCGGGCTGGCGAGGTTGTCGGCATCGCAGGGCTCATGGGCGCTGGCCGCACGGAGCTCGCCATGAGTATCTTCGGCCGTTCCTATGGGTCGGGCATCTCCGGCCGCGTGTATGTGCGCGGCGAGGAGGTCAAGGTCAAAACGGTTGCGGATGCGATCGCGAGCGGCATCGCTTATGCCACTGAGGACCGCAAGCGCTATGGCCTGAACCTCATCGAGGACATCAAGCGAAACATCTCGGCGGCCGCGCTGACCAAGCTGGCGAAGAGCGGGTGGGTCGACGACAACGAGGAGTACGTTGTCGCCGCCGACTACCGCAAGAGCATGAACATCAAGGCGCCCTCGGTCGCCACAGTAACGGGTCAGCTATCTGGCGGAAACCAGCAGAAGGTCGTGCTCTCTAAGTGGATGTTCTCCGACCCCGACGTGCTGATTCTCGACGAGCCGACCCGTGGCATCGATGTCGGGGCAAAGTACGAGATTTACACGATCATCAACAGGCTCGCTGCGCAGGGGAAGGCGGTCATCGTGATCTCCTCGGAGCTGCCTGAGCTCATGGGCATCTCCGATCGCATCTATGCGCTGTCAGAGGGCCACATCACCGGCGAAATGAGCATCGCGGACGCATCGCCCGAAGCGCTCATGCAGTACATGACGAAAGAGAAGGAGCAGTAGATGAGCGCCCTGACAGAATCGCTGGGCTTCTTGGCCAGCAGGATGCGCCAGATTGGCATTTTCATCGCGTTGATCGTGATCGTGTTGCTGTTTCAGGTGCTCACGGATGGACGACTGCTCACTGCGGGCAACGTGTCGAACATCATCGTGCAGAACAGCTACATTCTGATTCTTGCGATTGGCATGGTCATGCTGATCATTGCGGGCCATATCGACCTTTCGGTCGGGTCGGTTGCGGCCTTCGTCGGAGCCATATCCGGCATCATGATCCAATCGTGGGGTACGCCTTGGTGGGTTGCGATCATCGCGTCGCTGCTGGTCGGTGCCCTGGTTGGGGCGTGGCAAGGGTTCTGGATTGCCTACGTGGGCATCCCCGCCTTTATCGTCACGCTCGCCGGCATGCTCATCTTTCGGGGGCTCACGCAGATTGTGCTGGGCAACCAACGCATCACTCCGTTCCCCAATGAATACCGCCAACTCGGCGGCGGCTACGTGTTCCCCCAGCTGTTTCCGGCAAGCGCTTCGGCGGCGGAGTGGATCACGGTGGGGCTCGGCGTCATCGCCCTCATCATGCTCGTGAGTTCGCAGCTCAAGGGCCGCATATCCCGCGTCAAGTACGGCCTCGAGGTCGAGCCGCTGGCCTGGTTCGTGGCCAAGCTCGCCTTCACCGGCGTGCTCGTTCTCGGCCTTACGTACCTGCTCGGCATTGCCCCGGGTTCGCGTGGCACCCCCATCGTGCTCCTGGTGCTCGGCGTGCTCGTGGTGGTCTACACCGCGGTAATGAACCGAAGCGTGTTCGGTCGCCACATCTATGCGAGAGGTGGCAACCTGCACGCCGCCCAGCTCTCCGGCATCAAGACGCAGAAGGTCGACTTTTACCTCTTCGTCAACATGGGTGTGCTCGCGGCGCTCGCCGGCCTCGTCTTCACGGGTCGACTGAACTCCGCCGGGCCCGGGGCTGGCAACCTCTTCGAGCTCGATGCGATCGCGGCGGCCTTTATCGGCGGCGCTGCGGTCACCGGCGGAATCGGCACGGTCACGGGAGCCATCACCGGTGGTCTGATCATGGGTGTGCTCAACAACGGCATGTCCCTCATGGGTGTCAGCACCGACTACCAGCAGTTCATTAAGGGCATGGTGTTGCTCCTCGCCGTGGCGTTCGACGTCTTCAACAAGCGTCGCTCCGGCGGGCGCCGGGCGACACCCAAGTCGTGGGCCGTTGTGGATAAGGCAAAGGGTGACGACAAGCCCAAGGACACGGGCAAGCCCGGTGCTCCCCAGGCCGGCGCGACCACTCCGCCTGCTCCTGAGGCTCCGGCGGCAGACACCCGGGTCGGAGTCTCTGGAGAGTGACCCCGGCTAAGGCCGTCGCAGCTGGGGGGCTGCGACGGCCACGGGCGACGATTGCGGAGGAGCCGTCGACTCGCGAGAGACAAGAGTCGGCACCCGCTGCGGAAGCGCATCGGGAACATCGTCCTCGTGCAAAAGGTCGAGAAGTCTCGCCATGATGTCGCTGCCCAGGCCGGCAAAATCCTGATGCACCGTCGTGAGGGGAGGGGTGAAGAAAGCGCTCTCGGGGATGTCGTCGAACCCCACGATGCTGACATCCTCTGGCACCCGGATGCCGCGCTCCCGAAGCGCGAACATAGCGCCCAGCGCCATCTGGTCGTTGCCGCAGACCATCGCCGTGAAGTCCCCAGCGGCCGCGAGTGCGCTGCCGAGTTCGTAGCCGCTGTGGGGGCTCCAGTCGCCCTCGAGGGGCGCTCGCGCGACGAGCCCGGCGGCCGAGAGGGCCGCGCGCCATCCGCGCTCCCGTTCCGAGGCATCCATAGAATGACTGGGCCCCGCGAGATGCACTATGGAGCGGTGCCCGAGGTCGATGAGGTGCTGCGTGGCGAGACGAGCGCCGTGGAACTGGTCGATGGAAACGCTGTGGAAGCCGGGCCGCGAGCTGCTGTCGACGGCGACAAGGGGCACTCCGATGTCGAGCCCCTGAATCGAATCGAGGGCGCCGCGATGGGCGGCAATCAGAACCATGGCCTCGATGCTCTGGGACAGGAGGGTCTCCACCGCGGCTCGCATCGACACTGGGTCGGCCTCGAGCATGCTTGTGATGCTCACGTTGTAGCGGGCTCCGCGCGACGCTTCTGTGAAGGCCTGCAGTGTGGACGAAGGCCCGTAATCGGGGTTGCCCGTCGTTATGACGCCGATCATGCGCGATCGCCGGGTCACGAGGGCGCGGGCGTTGGTGCTGGGGCGGTATCGAAGCTGGCGGATGGCATCCTCGACCCGTTTGCGCGTGGCTGGGCGCACATTGGGCAGGTCGTTCACCACCCGAGAAACGGTCTGATGCGAGACCCCGGCGAGGCGCGCTACGTCGAAGATATTCGCGACGCGCGCCTTGTCATCGCTACTCACCGTGCACGCCCCTTGTATCCGCCCTGTTCAAATTATGCCTGTGCATCGTGGTCTGACCGCGCATCGCCGCGAACGACGAGCTCAGCGCTGCCGCGCGGTGAGGAGGCGCTGCAGGATGATGAACAGCAGCAACAGGCCGCCCACCACGATCCTTGTCCACCACGAGCTGAGGGTTCCCTCAAAGCTGATGATGGTTTGGATCACGCCCAGCACAAGCACTCCGAGCAGGGATCCCAGAACGAAGCCGTAGCCCCCCGTGAGCAGGGTGCCGCCGATGACGACGGCGGCAATCGCATCGAGTTCCATCCCGACCGCCGTCAGGCTGTAGCCCGAGAGGGTGTAGAGGCTAAAGAGGATGCCGGCGATGCCGGAACAGAACCCGCTGATCACATAGACGAGCACTTTGGTGCGCACGACGGGCAAGCCCATGAGGTGGGCGGACTGGCCGCCATCGCCAATCGCATAGACGGTGCGGCCCGTTCGGGTGAAGTGCAGTACGACAAAGGCGATAGCCACGACGACCACCGCGATGATGACGGATGGGGTGATGCTGAGCCTGTCGGCCAGCGGTATTCGCGTCTGCGCAAGGCTCACAAAGAACGGATTGGTGATCGAGATTGAGTCGAGGCTGATCACGTAGCAGAGGCCCCGAGCGAGGAACATGGCGGCGAGCGTGGCGATGAACGGTTGGATGTCGAAGTAGTGAATCACGAGGCCCACCAGCAGGCCTAGCCCCGAGGTTGCGACGAGCACGACGACGATGACGGCCGCGGGGTTCCAACCGTCTCGCAGCAGACTCGCGGCCATCATGGTCGACAGTGCGACGACGGCGCCGACGGAGAGGTCGATTCCTCCCGTAAGAATCACAAAGGTCATGCCCACCGCGAGCACGATGAGAAAAGCGTTGTCGATGAAGAGGTTCATCACGACCTGACCGGAGGCGAACCCCCTGTAGCGCGCAGAACCCACACCGAACATGGCGACAAGCAGCACGAGGGTGACCAGAACAGACGTGTACCGGGACGACGGGATGAACCGAGCGAGCCTGCTGCGCGAGGAGAGCGGGGCGATCGGGGGGAGGGTCGTGGTCATTATGCCGCCGCCTTTGCCGTCGTGGTTGTCGTCGCCCTGCGCTTGCGCAGCCGCTCCTGCATTGCGGGAGATTGCAGAAGACAGACGGCGATGACGACGAGGGCCTTGAACACGAGCGTGATCTCGGGCGCGATGCCCACCGTGTACACCGTCGTCGTGAGGGTCTGGATGATGAAGGCCCCGACGAGGGTGCCGGTGAGCGAATAGCGCCCGCCCATGAGGGAGGTGCCGCCGATCACGACCGCCAGGATGGCATCCATCTCGATCCAGAGGCCAGCGTTGTTGGCGTCGGCCGCCGTGACATTGGAGCTGATCATGATGCCGGCGACTCCAGCGCAGAATGCGCTGAAGACGTAGACGGTCCAGGTGATGCTCCGCGCCCTTACGCCGGCGAGTCGGCTCGCCGTGGGGTTGATGCCGACCGATTCGATGAGCATGCCGAGCGCGGTGCGCCGCGTGAGCAGCCCCACGATGAGGAACATGGCGCCGGCGATGATGATTGAGGCGGGCAGGCCAAGCCAATAACCCCCGCCGATGACCTTGTAGGCGGGGCTCGAAACCGTGATGATCTGGCCCTCTGTGATGAGCATCGCGATGCCGCGGCCCGCCGTCATGAGGATGAGGGTGGCGATGATCGGTTGGATGCCGAAGACCGAGACGAGGAGGCCGTTCCACACTCCAAGAATGAGCGAGAACGCGAGAGCGACCCCGATGGCGACCAGAACGGTGTTGACGCTGCCGGGGTCGGGGGAGCCCGCGATGATCGAACAGGCGAGGGCGCCCGAGATGGCCACGACCGCGCCGACGGAGAGGTCGATGCCGCGGGTCGCGATCACGAGCGTCATGCCGAGAGCGACGAGCAGGGTCGGTGACCCGTTGCGCAGGATGTCGATGATGCTGCCGAAGAGGTGTCCGTCGTGAACCCGAATAGAGAGGAACGAGGGGGAGACGATCACGTTGAGGGCGAAAAGGGCGACCAGGGTGATCACGGGCCAGAAGAGGCGGCTGCGTACGGCGCGGGAAGCGACGGCTTGTTGGGTGGTCATGCGCCTGTCCTCACGCTCGGGGTGCCAGACTCGGAGCCCGCGCCGCTCGTGCCCGCGCCCATGGTGCCGGCGTCATCACCGGACACGGCCGGGGAATCTTCGCCAGCATCCGTCTCGTCGTCTGAGCCGCTGGCGATGAGCGCCATGATTTCGCCCACCGTCACGTCGTCGTTGACGAAGTCGGCGACCTTGCGCCTGTCTCGCATGACGGCGACCCGGTGGCTCAACCGCAGAACCTCCTCCAGCTCCGCCGAGATGAAGAGCACCGACATGCCCTCCTCGGCCAGGTTGGCGATCAGCCGCTGAATCTCGGCCTTGGCGCCGACGTCAATGCCTCGGGTCGGTTCGTCAAGAACGAGCAGCCGCGGCGCCACCGCCAGCCACCGCGCGAGCAGCACCTTCTGCTGATTGCCTCCGCTGAGGTTGCGCACGAGCGTGTTGGGGTCGGCGGGGCGGATGCCGAGGGCCGAGATATAGCTGGCGGCGAGCTCTTCTTGCCGGCGCTTGGGGATCTGCCTGAACCACCCGCGGTCGCTCTGCAGCGCGAGCACAATGTTGTCGCGCACGCTCAGGTCGTCGACGATTCCCTCGTGCTTTCGGTCTTCGCTTGAATAAGCGATGCGGTCTTTGAGGGCGGCGCGGGGTGAGCGGAATCGCCGCTGCTGGCCCGCGACCAGCAGGGTTCCCGTCTCGGCGCGGTCGACGCCGGAGATGAGCCGGGCAAGCTCGGTGCGGCCGGAGCCGAGCAGGCCGGCGAGGCCCACGATTTCGCCGGGTTGGAGAGAGAGCGAGGTTGGCTCGACCGAGCCCTTTCGCCCGATTCCCTCTGCAGCCAGGAACGGCTCGGTCGCCGGGACGCCGGCCTCGGCGCTTGCCTTGGTGCGCGTCTCGAGCTTCTCCAGGAGCTCAATGTCCTTGCCGATCATCTTGTGCACGAGCTCGATGCGCAGGATCTGCTCGGTGCGGTATTCGCCCACGAGGGACCCGTTGCGGAGCACCGTCAGCCGGTCGGCGATCTCGTACACCTGGTCGAGAAAGTGGCTCACGAAGAGCACGGCGACGCCGTCATTCTTCAGTCGGCGGATGATGCGAAAGAGCTCCGCGACCTCGTCGGCGTCGAGGCTCGACGTCGGCTCGTCGAGAATAAGCACCTTCGCCTTGATGTCGATGGCCCGGGCGATGGCCACGAGTTGCTGAACGGCGAGCGAGTGCGAGCTGAGGGGAGAGGCGGGGTCGATGTCGAGGCTGAGACCCTCAAGCACCTTTGCCGCGTGCCGACGGGTGGACTTCCAGTCAATGAGCCCGAAGCGGCGGTGCTCCCGCCCGAGCATGATGTTCTCGGCAACCGACAGATTCGAGAGCAGGTTGATCTCCTGATACACCGTGCTGATGCCAGCCTCCTGGGCCTGCGCGGGGCCCGTCACGCTCAGTGGCTGACCGCCCAGCAGGATGGTGCCGGAGTCGATTTCATAGACTCCGGTGAGGGCCTTGATGAGGGTGGATTTGCCGGCGCCGTTCTCTCCCATAAGGGAGTGAACCTCCCCGGGGTACATGCGAAAGTTCACGGAGTCGAGGGCCTTGACGCCGGGAAAGCTGATGGAGATGTCGGTCATCTCTACGACGGGGGCAGCGAGGCTGTCGCTCATGATTCTCCTCATTGAGACCGTGCGGGTGTGGGATGCGCCCGACCTCGCTGGTCGGGCGCATCCGTCGTGCTAGTACTGGCGGTCGGGCAGGGCCTCGATCGCCTGCTCCTGCGTGAAGGTGGTCTCCTCTGTGACGATTCGGCTCTCCACGTCTTCGCCGGCGACGACCTTCTCCACGATCTCAACGAGCTGGGCTCCCAGCAGCGGTGAGCATTCAACGATGAAGTTGATCTTGCCGTCGGCCAGCGCCTGCATGCCGTCCTTGACGGCATCGACCGTGACGATCTTGATGTCCTGGCCCGGCACAAGGCCCGCTGCTTCGATCGCCTCGATGGCGCCGAGCCCCATGTCATCGTTGTGCGCGTAGACCAGGTCGATGTCAGGGTTTGACTTGAGGAACGCCTCCATGACCTGCTTGCCGCCTGCGCGCGTGAAGTCGCCGGTCTGCGTCGCGATGATCTCGAACTTGGGGTCGGTAACAACGTTACGGAATCCCTCTGCCCGGTCGTTGGCCGGTGCAGCACCCGTCGTGCCCTGCAGCTCCACGATGTTGACCTGATCGGTGTCGGCGAACTCCGTGTTGACCCAGTCTCCCGCGCGCTCTCCCTCGAGGATGAAGTCGGAGCCGAGGAACGAAACGTAGAGCGATTCGTCTTCTGAGTCGACTGCCCTGTCTGTTAGTACGACGGGGATGCCAGCATCCTTCGCTTCTTTCAGCACGGTGTCCCAGCCCGATTCAACGACGGGTGAGAATGCGATGACATCCACCTGCTGCTGGATGAAGCTGCGGATGGCCTTGATCTGGTTCTCCTGCTTTTGCTGGGCGTCGGAGAACTTGAGCTCGATGCCGGCGTCTTCGAAGGCCGACTTGATGTCGGTCGTGTTGGCGGTGCGCCAGCCGCTCTCGGCGCCGACCTGCGAGAAGCCGACGACGATGTTGTCGTCGCCCTCTCCGCTGCTGCCCGAGTCGCCTCCGGCGCAACCAGTGAGTGCGATGAGCAAGGCCGCTGTTGCCGCCAGGCCCGTAATTTTCTTGATCAACCTAAACTCCTTTGTTCAGTGATCCCGCGCTGTCGTGGTGGTTCGGGCGACACCCGGGTACCAATACGTGCTAGATGCCAGAATGTTAGCGCTCACAATTCACGCTAACAATGGCAAATTGTCACGGTTGGGTAACGGCGGCATCTCCGGTTATGTGCCGCAGTGGCGGCGATGTCGCGGGAATGTCTCGGCACAACGTGCGAGAGAGCCCCCACTTGTGAGGGTTCTCATTACAGCGCGGCCAGGCGGCGGTGGTTCCGGGGCGATTCTCGCGACATCCGCTCTTCCTCAGCGGCGCGTCGACTGCTTGACTGGGGCGATGAGACGGCAGCGCCGCCGACTCGCGAAACCGTGGAGTCAGGAGTCGCCGCCGTGGCCAAAGCAACACTCATGATCGATCGTTCCGCGATCGTCGCCCGCGTCGATCGACGCCTTTTCGGCGCGTTCGTGGAGCACCTCGGCCGCTGTGTCTATGACGGAATCTACGAGCCCGGTCATCCGGCCGCAGATGGAGACGGCTTTCGCCGCGACGTGGTTGAGCTCGTCTCCGAGCTCGGTACCACCACGATTCGGTACCCCGGAGGCAACTTCGTCTCGGGTTACCGCTGGCAAGACGGCGTCGGGCCCAGGGATCAGCGGCCGGTGCGTCGAGACCTCGCGTGGCACTCGCTGGAGACCAACCAGGTAGGGCTCGATGAGTTCGCTCGCTGGGCCAAGCTCACCGGCAGCGAGATCATGATGGCGGTAAACCTGGGCACGCGGGGAGTGCTTGATGCGCTCGATCTGCTCGAGTATGCCAACCATCCCTCTGGCACGCAGCTCAGTGACCAGCGCGCTCGCAACGGCACCACCGAGCCGCACGGCATTCGGATGTGGTGCCTGGGCAACGAAATGGATGGCCCGTGGCAGATCGGCGCTATGAGCGCGGACGACTACGGCTCGCTTGCCGCCCGCACTGCCGCCGCCATGAGAATGGCACAGAGTGACCTCGAGCTTGTGGTGTGCGGCAGTTCGAGCTCGTCGATGCCCACCTTCGGGCACTGGGAGCGGGTCGTTCTCGAGCACACCTACGAGCACGTGGATTACATTTCGTGCCACGCCTACTATCAGGAGCGGGCCGGCGACCTCGGCAGCTTTCTCGCCAGCTCGCTCGACATGGAGTACTTCATCTCCACCGTCTCCACCGTCGCCGACGAGGTCAAGCTCGCCAAGAACTCGAGCAAGACCATGAAGCTGAGCTTCGATGAGTGGAACATCTGGTACCTCGACGAGCATCGCGAGAGCCACGAGGTCAGCGAGACCGAATGGCCCATCGCGCCCCGACTGTTAGAAGACGTCTACTCGGTTGCCGATGCCGTGGTTCTCGGCAACCTGCTCATCACTCTGCTCAAGCACCACGACCGCGTTGCGAGTGCCTCGCTTGCGCAGTTGGTTAACGTGATCGCCCCGATCATGACCGAGCCGGGCGGCCCCGCCTGGCGTCAGACCACATTCTTTCCGTTCTCGACGACATCGCGCATGGCCAAGGGGAGCGTCATCCGCCCGGTCATCACGTGCGATCGCTATGAAACGGCTCTGTACGGGATGGCGGATGTTGTCGACGCGGTGGCGACGCTGGCGGATGACGGAGCGGCATCCGTCTTTCTGGTCAACCGCAGCGTGAGCGAGCCGGCGACCATCGTGATCGACGTGCGCGGGCTCGGCGTGAGCCGCGTCTCGGAGGCGCATCTGCTGCACGATGATGACCCGTATGCCAAGAACACACTCGCAGAACAAGATCGAGTCGGGCTCCGTCCGCTTCACGATGTCGTGCTCGACGATGGCACCCTCACCCTGACCCTGCCGCCCGTGTCGTGGGCCGCGATCGGGCTCGCGCGCTGACACTGGCCCCCGCTCGCCCTAGCCGCGCTGATCGTCCTAGCGGGCACCATCGGGTCGTCGGGAGCGCGAGCTATTCGACCGCCGTCGTCGCCGCATCCCGCGCTCGAGCGTAGCGCTCGCGAATCTCGGGCCGCCCGTCGGCCGGGATCTCGCGTGTGACGGCGACCGGCCAGTCGGGCCGCTCTCCCGCGAGTGCCCATGCGGCCTGGCGGGCCATGCCGTCGGCCACGTATTCACCCTCGATGGGCACCGTGATCGGCACGCCGAAAACCTGCGCAGCGATGGTGTGAACGGCGGGGTTCTGGGCCGCTCCACCAATAAGCAACACGCGGCGGGCGGAGAGGCCGTGGGCGAGCATCGCGTCGAGTCCATCGGCGAGACCGCAGAGCATCCCTTCTATTGCGGCGCGGGCGATCGCGGGTCGCGAGGTCGAGGCGAGGGTGAGTCCGCTTAGTGTTGCCGTCGCAGTGGGCAGATTCGGCGTGCGTTCGCCCTCGAACCACGGCACGAGAACGGGGCCGGATGCGGCATCCGCCTCCAGCGCAAGCTGGCCGAGGGTCGCATGGTCGACACCCAGCAGCGCGGCAATAGAGTCGAGCACCCTCGCGGCGTTGAGGGTTGCAACGAGCGGGAGGAACGCGCCCGTGGCATCCGCGAATCCGGCGATGGTGCCGCTCGCATCGGCGATGGGGGAGGGCGAGACAGCGAAGACGGTTCCGCTCGTGCCGATTGAGACGATCACATCGCCGGGTCGGGCGTCGAGGCCGAGGGCCGCTGCCGCGTTGTCGCCCGCTCCCCCGCCGACGATGAGGGATTCGGGCAGCGCAAGCTGGGGCGATCCGACCGCAACGCGCCGTGATTCGTGGGGCGCGAGCACGGCGGGCAGCATCACCTGCCCGGAGGAGGCGATGGCGGGGCGGCCGAGGACGATCGAGAGCAGCTCGCGGTCATATTCGCCTGTCGTTGGGGAGAAATACCCCGTGCCGCTGGCGTCGGAGCGGTCGGTCGTCAGCTCGCTGAGGTTGGGGTTCGACGGGCCAAAGCCGCGAAGTCGCCAGGTGAGCCAGTCGTGCGGCAGGGCCACCGCCGCGACCCTGGCGGCGTTCGCTGGCTCGGCATCCCGAAGCCACCGCAGCTTGGTCGAGGTGAATGAGGCAACGGGCACGCTGCCCGTGCGGGCGGCAAGCTCGGCATCGCCCAGTTCGGCCCGCAGTGCGCGTGCCGCTGCGGCGCTACGGGTGTCGTTCCAGAGCAGGGCGGGGCGGATGACGCGGCCCTCGTCGTCCAGGGCAATGAGTCCGTGCTGCTGCCCGCCGATGGAGACGGCGGCAACATCGCTCAGCCCGCCTGCAGCAGCCACGGCCTGCTGCAGGGCGAGCCACCATGCTTCCGGGTCGACCTCGGTGCCGTCGGGGTGAGGTGCGCGACCAGATCGTACAAGTTGCCCCGTGGCGGCGTCTCGGATGACGACCTTGCAGCTTTGGGTCGACGAATCGACTCCCGCGACGAGCATCCTTAGCGCGCTCCCATAAGGTGCTCGGTGGCCAGCTGCTGCAGGCGCACGAAGCCGAAGCCTTTGCCGTCGAAGTAGGCGCCGGGGTCGAAGTCCTCATAGGCGGCGCGGTCGGCGATGAGGTCGTCATAGCTTTCACCCTCGCCGAGGGTGGGCTGGGCGAGCTCCGTGACGCGGGCCGCCTCGAGTGCCTCGTGAACCTCTGGATCGGCGCGGAACGCCGCGGCCCGCTCTTTGAGAAGCAGGTACGTGCGCATGTTCGCCGCAGCCGAATCCCACACGCCTGTCTCGTCTTCTGTGCGGGAGGGCTTGTAGTCGAAGTGGCGGGGTCCGTCATAGGCGGGGCCGCCATTGGGGCCGCCGTTTTCGAGCAGATCCACGAGGGCGAATGCATTGTGCAGGTCGCCGTGACCGAACACGAGATCCTGGTCGTACTTGATGCCGCGTTGGCCATTGAGGTCGATGTGAAAGAGCTTGCCGCAGTCGAGAGCCTGGGCGATGCCCGCAGCAAAGTTGAGCCCCGCCATCTGCTCGTGGCCGACTTCGGGGTTCACCCCGACGAGTTCGGGGCGGTCGAGGGTGTTGATGAAGGCTATTGCGTGGCCGACCGTGGGCAGCAGAATGTCGCCGCGAGGCTCGTTGGGCTTGGGCTCGATCGCGAATCGGATGTCGTAGCCCTTGTCGGTCACATAGTCGCCCAGCAGGTTTACGGCCTCGCGATAGCGGGAGAGGGCGCTGCGGATGTCTTTAGCGGAGTCGTATTCCGCACCCTCTCGCCCGCCCCACATGACAAAGGTTTTGGCACCAAGCTCGGCTGCGAGATCGATGTTGCGGATAACTTTGCGCAGCGCGAAGCGGCGAACGGAGCGGTCGTTGGAGGTGAAGCCGCCATCTTTGAACACGGGCGCGGAGAAGAGGTTGGTCGTCACCATGGGCACCGTGAGCCCCGTGGCGTCGAGGGCCTGGGTGAGGCGGTCGATCTGCGCCTGCCGCTCGGCATCGGTCGAGCCAAAAGCGAAGAGGTCGTCGTCGTGAAAGGTGAGACCGTAGGCACCGAGCTCCGTGAGCTTCTCAACCACGTGGACTACGTCGAGGGCGGCGCGGGTGGGGCCGCCGAACGGGTCTGCGCCGTTGTAACCGACGGTCCAGAGCCCGAAGGAGAACTTGTCTGCGGAGGTGGGCTTCGTTGCCATGATGCTCCCGATCGAGTAAATGTTGTTTTATCCAACATATAACAGGATGCCCCGCGAGGGAAGCCTCCGAAACTCCAACCAAAACTTTCGAGGAATTGTGCGAAAGTCGCCTATTCTCGTTGCATGTCAACCATCCCCACCGAGCCTCGCGTCACCCTCGCGGCGCTCGCCGCCGAGGCGGGAGTCTCACTCGCCACCGCGTCCAAAGTGCTCAACGGGCGCCCGGATGTCGCAGCAGCGACTCGCCTCCGCGTGGAGAGCCTCCTTGAGCGCAACGGGTATCAGCGCCGTGCCGCAACCACCACGCGCTCGCGACTCATCGAACTGGTTTTTCACGAACTCGAAAGCGCCTGGTCGATGGAGCTCATCCGCGGGGTGGAAAGCGTGGCCTCAGAGAGGGGCATGAGCGTTGTGCTCACCGAGAGCGGAACCCGTCACGCTCCCGGGTCAGAGTGGCTTGAGGGCGTACTCAGCCGCCGTCCGGTCGGAGTCGTGCTCGTCTTCTCCGATCTGCCCGAACAGTTTCGGTCCGCCCTTGCCGCGCGCAGCATCCCCTTTGTCATTGTGGATCCGGCCGGCGATCCGTCGCCCGACGTGCCAGCGGTCGGCTCGGCTAACTGGGCAGGGGGCCTTGCGGCCGTTCGGCACTTGATCGAACTCGGGCACCGCCGCATTGCCGCCATTACGGGACCCGAAGACATGATGTGCTCCCTCGCGCGCATCGACGGCTACCGTTCCGCTATGAACGCCGCTGGCCTGCCGATCCGCGAAGAGTGGATCCGCTTTGGCGACTTTCACCTCACAGGCGGCGCGCGCCATGCGGCCGACCTGCTAGCGCTCGACGAACCGCCTACGGCGATCTTCGCGGGCAGTGACCTGCAGGCGCTCGGGGTTCTGGAGACGGCCCGCACGCTCGGGATGCGGGTGCCAGACGACCTCTCGGTCGTGGGCTACGACGACATCCCACTCGCAAGCTGGGTGAGCCCTCGACTCACCACGGTGCATCAGCCCCTTATGGAGATGGCCAAGGAGGCCACGCGGCTCGTCATCCGCCTGAGCGAGGGGCAGCTCGCGAGCCCGCCGCGCATGGATCTTGCCACGAGTCTCGTGGTGCGCGAGAGCACGGCCGCCCTCGCCCGCTGACCGATTAGCCCCGCTCCACTGAGATGCCGGGGCGAAGCGTGCGGCGATGGTCGACGACCCGAACGGCACCGGTAAGCGTCACCCCGAGCGAGTGCGGGATGTCGCCACTCGACCGCCCGAATCCCAGCTCGATCAGGCCGGGCTCGACGATTCGCTCGCCCGTGAGCCCTGTGAAGCTTGCGAGATCGGCCGACACTGTGAAGCGCACGCGCGCGCTCTGCCCGGCGTCGAGTGTGAGCCGCGAATACCCGACCAATCTCTGCACGGGTCGTACCACGCTCGCAACGGGATCATGCAGATAAAGCTGCACGATCTCGTCGCCTGTGCGGTCTCCCTCGTTGGTCACGCGGAGCGAAACCTCCACGGCACCGTCGGTCGAAAGCTCCGCGACCGATGCTTCCGGCTGGTCCCAGCGAAAGCGCGTGTAGCCGATTCCATGTCCGAAGGGGAACGCCGCCGTGGGGTCGATGGTCGAGACACCGCTGGTGCGGGCAAGAGGCGAGGCCAGGTAGGTGCTCGGCTGAGCGCCGGGCTGAGCCGGCACGCTCACGGGCAGCCGACCGCTGGGGTTGACGCGGCCGCTCAGCACGCCGGCGATCGCCCCGGTGCCCTCCTCCCCGGCGAAAAAGCTTTGAACGATCGCCGCCGCATCCGTGACTGCGCGCCCGAGCGCATAGGGGCGCCCGGCAAGCAGAGTGACGACGGTGGGAGTTCCGCACGCGAGCACGGCGTCGAGGAGCTGCTGCTGCGCCCCCGGCAGCTCGAGCGACGGTGCGTCGCAGCCCTCGCCGCTCGTGCCTCGGCCAAAGAGCCCGGCGCGGTCGCCCAGGGCAAGCACTACGACGTCCGCGTGACGTGCTGCCTCCACGGCTGCGGCGATGCCATCGGTCTCGCCCCCGTCGATGCTCGTGCCGAGCGCGTGCTCGATTGCGGCATCCGCAAACTCCGTGCGCAGGCTCTCCAGCAGCGTCGGCAGCACGATTCCAACGGGGCTGTCGGGATGCAGGGCACCGACATGACTCGGGAACGAGTAGCAGCCGAGAACGGCATAGGGGTCGTCGGCATTGGGGCCGATCACGGCGATGCGGCGAGGGGAGGCGAGAGGCAGAGTGCCATCGTTGCGCAGCAACACGATTGCGCGCTCGGCCAGTTCGCGGGCCAACTCGCGGTTATCTTCGCCGTCGAGTTGCACGCGTGCGCGCACGTGAGCGGGGTCGCTCAGGTCCATGCCGGCGAGGGCCGAGGGCACGGCGCTCCACCCGGGGTCGAGAAGCCCCAGCTGGAGCTTCTGCAGCAGAACACGCCTGAGCGCGCCATCGACGAGCTTCTCGTCGACCCTGCCCTCCCGGATCGCCTCGACCAGGGGCTCGCCATAGGCCTTGACGGTCGGCAGCTCCACATCGATTCCGGCTTCGAGGGCCGCGGCAGCGGCATCCGCCCAGGTTTCGGCAACGCCGTGGAGAAGCATGAGAAACCCCACGGCAAAATAGTCGGCCACGACCGTGCCGTCGAAGCCCCAGGTGTCGCGGAGCAGACCGGTGAGCAGTCCGCGATCCGCAGCAGAGGGCACGCCGTCGATGTCGGTATAGGCGTTCATCACGCTGCGCACCCCGCTCTCCCTGACCGCCATCTCGAAGGGGGGGAGCAGAACATCGGCGAGTTCACGGGAGCCAATGGAGACCGGTGCGAGATTGCGACCGGCTCGGGAGGCGGAATAGCCGACAAAGTGTTTGAGGGTCGCCACGATGCCAGCCGATTCAAGGCCCTGCACATAGGCCGTCGCGATCGTACCCACGAGGAACGGGTCCTCACCGATAGTCTCCTCAACGCGGCCCCACCGGGCGTCACGCACGACATCGAGCACGGGGGCGAGGCCCTGGTGAATTCCCACCGAGCGCATGTCATCGCCGATGCGCCGCGCCATCCGTTTTACCAGTTCGGGGTCGAAGCTCGCCCCCCACGAGAGCGGCACGGGGTAGGCGGTTGCGCCCCAGGCGGCGAAGCCAGCGAGGCATTCTTCATGAGCAACTGCGGGGATGCCCAGTCGGCTGCCCGCCACGATGCGTTCCTGGGTGCGCACGAGTGAAAGTGCGCCGAGTGCCGGATCGACCGGCGCGGTCCCAAAGGGTCGGGTCAGCTGGCCGAGGCCCAGCGGCAGGAGGGCATCCAGATCCACGCTGTCGGTCATGTCGTGTTGATGCGGAGCCACCTCACCGCCCTCGGCCGAGGCGCCGACCCAAACCCCGTAGAGCTGGGCGACCTTCTCCTCGAGCGTCATCTCCGCCATGAGGGCGGCGACTCGTGCCGGGGCGGGCATTGTGGTGTCGTGCCATAGGGGACGAGTCCCGACTTCACTGGTCACAGAATTCCTATCCCTTGACTGCGCCGGTCAGGCCGCCGACGATGCGCTTCTCCGCGAGGAGGAAGAAGGCGAGTGCCGGAACCATCGAGAGCGATGTGTATGCGAGTACCGCGCCGGTGTCAGACGAGTACTGGGTCGAGAACTGCTGCACGCCGAGCGGCAGGGTCCACAGGTCCTGGGGCATGCCGCCCGCGGCCATGATGAGCAGCGGCAGCAGATAGGCGTTCCAGCTGCCGATGAAGGCGAGCACACCCACCGTGATGAGCCCCGGCACCGAGAGGGGCAGCATGATGCGCCAGAAAAAACCGATCCGGCTCGCGCCATCGATTGCGGCTGCTTCTTCGAGCTCCGACGGGATCGCCCTCAGAAAGGGAACCAAGATGATGATTGTCGTCGGCAGGGCGAACGCAACCTGAGGAATGATGAGCCCCAGGAACGTGCCGTGAAGTCCGAGGTCCCGAAGCAGGATGCTCAGCGGCAGCGCAGCGACCGTGACGGGAAACATCAGGCCGGCGGCGAAGAGCGCGTAGAGCCCGCCGCGGCCGCGAAAGCTGTACCGCGCGATCACGAAGGCGGCCATAACGCCGAGGAGAACCACGCCGAGTGTTGTGCCCACCCCTACGAGGGTCGAGGAGAACACCGATCCCCAGAACCTGCTGGAGGTGAGTACGCGCACGTAGCTCTCGACGGTCCAGGGGTCTGGCCAGCCGGCCGGGGCGGCGTTGATGTCGGAGGTGCGCCGAAAGCCTCCGATCCAGATGTAGGCAACGGGCACGATCGATGCGGCTACCGCGGTGAGCGCGACGACGTAGACCCAGACCTGTCCCATGTCGAAGGGCTTTTTCTTGACGGGGTGGCTTCGGGTGCCGTGCACGGTGGTCTGCGAGAGGGTTGTCATGTCAGCGAACTCCGCTCGTGAGCGCACCGGCGAGGTCGCGGCGCATGGCGAACCGTTGGTAGATCACGGCGACGACGAGCGAGATCACAAAGAGGATGACCGCGATCGCGCTTCCGTAGCCGTACTGGCCCTGGCCGTACTGGATCATGTACACGGCCATGGTGTTGGTCGCTCCAATGGGGCCGCCCTTTGTGGTCACCCACACCATGTCGAAAAGCTGGAGGGAGCCAATCATCGACAGAAATATCCAGATGCGAATGGTGGGCCCGAGCAGTGGCAGGGTGATGCGCCACTGGGTCTGCCACCAGTTGGCTCCGTCGATCGCGGCGGCCTCGTGGAGTTCTTCTGGCACTCCTTGCAGCCCTGCGAGCATCAGCAGGATTGCGAAGCCCAGGTACTTCCAGCTCAGGATGCCGAACATGACCCAGAGCGCGATGTCCGGGTCCGCAAGCCACGGCCGCGCCAGGTCGCCTAGACCGATCGCCTCGAGCACGGCGTTGACGCCGCCCCGGGGCGAGAGCAGCAGCTTCCACGAGAGACCAGCAATAACTTCGGCGAGCACGTAGGGAACGAAGATGAGCGCGCGAATGACGGTGCGTCCGCGCATGCGCCGATTGAGGAGCAGGGCGACGGCGATCGCAATCGGGCCCTGCACGAGGATCGAGGCGATAACGATCGTCGCGTTGTTGCCGATCGCCTTAATGAAGAGGGGGTCGGAGAATGCCCGAACATAGTTGTCGAGCCCAATGAATCGCTCGAGCGGGCCGAGGCCATTCCAGTTGTAGAGGCTGTAGACCGCGGCGAGAGCCACGGGAACGATCACGAACCCGACGAAAACCACGAGGGCGGGCCCGGCAAAGAGAGCGATCTCTAACCATTTGCGGCGGTCGGCCGCTGGGCGACGCCGGGGGGTGGCGGGCGCTGGACCTGCTGGGCTCGGGGCCGTGACGCGAGGGGGTGCTGCATGCGTTGCGGTCATGTCTCACTCCGTTGGGAGAGTCGGCGGGGCCTGCTATCGGGGCAGGCCCCGCCGGGGTGGATCCTCGGTGTCGTGTCGCGCGGTCGCGCGGTCGTTCTACTGAGCGGCGGCCGTCTGCTCCAGAGCGGCCACGACATCCTGCGGCGTGCCTGATCCGGCGAAGATGTTCACGATCGCCTGGTTGAGCGGGTTACCGAAGGCCGGGCCGAGCGCGCTGTCAATCCAGAGCTGCACATAGCTCGCCTCGCCCAGTGCTGCCGCGCTGGCGATGAGGTTGGGATCCGTGAGGGCGTCTGCTACACCAGGGTGGGTGGGAACGCCAGCGCCGGTCTCGGCAAATCGGCGCTGAACATCTTCGCTCATGATGTACTTCAGCAGGTCGACGGCTTCGTCGGGTGCATCCACGTGGACGCCAAAGCCGTCGCCGCCGCCCATGATGCTGCCGGCGTCGCCGCCAGCACCGTCAACGGTGGGGAACGGGAACCAACCGAGCCACTCGGGGACCTCGCCGTCTTCGGTGAGAGCGCCGATGGTGCCGGAGTTCCACGGCCCCATGAACTCCATGGCGGCCTGACCGTTGGCGATGAGCCCGTTCGAGCTGTCGGCGCCGGTCTGCCCTGGGGTTGCGAGGAATCCCTCATTGAAGGGGTCGGTAGCGATGAACTCCTCCAGCTGCTCGCCAGCTTCGACCCAGCAGGGGTCAGAGAAGTCGAACTCGGGGATGGCGGTCTCAAGCACGTCGGTGGGGCAGGAGCTCACCGCGAACTGGTACCACCAGTGACCCGCAGGCCACAGGTCGCCGGCGCCTACCGCAATGGGGGCGACATCAATCGCCTTGAGGGCGGTCACCGCATCTGCAAGCTCGCTCAGCGTCTCCGGAGTGCCTTCGATGCCCGCTTTGTCGAAGAGCTCGGTGTTGTACCAAATGCCGGCAGCGCCGAAGGCATAGGGGATGGCGTACTGCTTGCCGTCCAGCTGCCACGGGCTTACCGCGGCACCCATCTCCTCGATCGTGTCTGCTGCGACCTCGGTCAGGTCTTTGAGATGGCCAGCTTCGGCCTGCGCCCGCACCTCGCCGCCGGGCCAGACCATGAAGACGTCTGGGGCGTCGCCCGACTGTAGGGCGTTGGGGATGAGGGTGCGTTGCAAGTCTTCGTTTTGGTAACCGGTGACCTCTACGGTGACTCCGGGGTTGGCTTCTTCGAATTCAGCCGCGACGTCCTCCCAGAGTCCCTGCAGGGGGTCGGATGTCGCATTGTGCCACCACGTGATGGTGACATCGCCGTCGTTATCGCCATTGTCGCCGCCGGGGGTGCAGGCTGCGAGCCCGAGCGCCAGGGTGGATACCGCAGCGATTGCGGCGACCCTTGTGGTGCGGGATCTGTTCATCGTCGAACGCCTCTCGAAAGTTTCGACATCTTTGTCGAAAGTGATTGGGATGTCTGGATACTACGCACGGAACCTTTTGAGGTCAATAGCAACAAATACCCGCTTGCCCCGGAATGTCGCGGATACTGCGGGGCGGATGCCCCCGCGACATCCGGTAGCGTGCTGTCACCATGACACCACGATCGAGCGCCGCGAGCCTCGACGATGTGCGCCGACACAACCTCGGTCGCATCGTCGAAATCGTGCACCACAGCGGCGCCATCTCGCGCTCGCAACTCACCAGGGCGACGGGCCTTAACCGCTCCACAATCTCGGCGCTGGTCGGCGAGCTCGTGGCCGCTGGTCTCGTTTCTGAGGCAGATCCCACGGGTGACCGCCGGGTGGGGAGGCCCTCTCCGGTCGTCTCAGCGGGGGCATCCGCAGTGGCCTTCGCCGTGCACGCCGAACTCGACTCCATCACCGTCGGGCTCGTGCAACTGGGCGGCGTCGTCATAGCCAAGCTCAGGGTCGATGTCGACCAGGTGCCCACGGCAGAATCTGCCGTCGAGGTTGCCGCCGCGCTCATCGAGCGACTCTCCCACGAGCACGGCGTTGAGCGCTCTGCCGGAGTCGGGGTCGCCGTTCCCGGCCTCGTGCGCGACGGCGACGGTGTCGTGCGGCTCGCCCCCCATCTGCTCTGGCGCGACGCCCCCATCGAGCGGATGCTCAGCCGGGCCACGAATCTGCCCGTCTCTGTGGCCAACGATGCGACCCTGGGGGCCAGGGCGGAGCGCACCTTCGGCGCGGGCAGGGGAGTCGACGATCTCGTCTATCTCAACGGCGGGGCCAGCGGCATCGGTGGCGGCATCGTGCTGGGAGGCCGAACCCTCACGGGGCTCAGCGGCTATGCAGGTGAGTTCGGCCACGCATTCAGCACCGATGCCGGGGCGGCCCTGGAGGATCTCGTCGATCGGGCCTCGCTCACGGCGGCGCTGGGCGTCGCCGCCCCCACCGATGCGGAACTCGAAATGGCGCTCGCCGCTTCGACCGATGCCGAGGTTGCTCAGCTTGTCGCGCGGCAGGCGACCACGCTGGGCCGAGGGCTTGCCGGAACGATCAACATCCTGAACCCCGCCGCTGTCATTCTCGGAGGCTTTCTCGGTGTCATCTTCGACTGTGCGCCAGAGCATCTCCTCGCCGCCGTGCGAGAGCACACGCTTGCCCCGGCCTTCGACGACGTGAGCGTCGCCAGAGCGCAACTCGGCGACAACCTGCTCATGATCGGGGCGGGCGAGCTGGCCTTCGACCGCTGTATTTCCAACCCGCTCGGGGCCCTGCGCGCGCAGAAGTGACGACCCAGCCGGCCGCCGCGGCCGTGCCCGATCTGGGGGCGCTGAGCGTGCCGAGCGCGCCGTAGTTTTCGGCTAATCTACCGAGATGACCCCTGCAGCCCAGCCCCAGAGCACGACGCGCAGCTCGGCGGGCAGTGCAGCGTTCGGCCTCACGATCGGCGCTCTCTGCGCCACGGCCGACCGGGCGTAGCGGGGTGTCAACCAGTCGCATCGGCATCTACAGTGCGCCCTATCTGTGGACCACGATCGGGGCGTGCGCGCTCGTTTTTCTCAACGCGTTTGAGAACCTAGCCGTCACCACCATCATGCCCATCGTCAGCGACGATCTTGATGGCGCCCGCCTCTACGCGTTGGCGTTCGCCGCACCGCTCGCGGTCGGCGTGATCGGCATGGTGGTCGCGGGCAACTGGTCTGACCGTGCCGGGCCGACCGGGCCGCTGTACCTCTCCGGGGCGCTCTTCGTTGCAGGCCTTCTGGTCGCTGGCACAGCACAAGAGATGTGGGTGCTGGTCGTCGGTCGCCTCGTGCAGGGTCTCGGCGGCGGCGGCGTCACCGTCGCGCTCTATGTGCTCGTGGCCCGCATCTATCCCCCGACCTGCATCACAAGATCTTTGCCGCGTTCGCCGCAGCCTGGGTGGTCCCGTCAATGATCGGGCCGGCCATCGCCGGGGTAATCGCCCAGTTGTTCTCCTGGCACTGGGTGTTTCTGGGGGTCGTCGGTCTTGTGCTGGCGGCTGTGGGCATGGTCGTGCCTGCCGTACGCGTCTTGGCATCGCAGCCCGTGCCAGAGAACCCGCAGCCGTGGGCCTGGGGTCGCATCGGCTGGTCGATTCTCGCCGCGGGCGCCGTGCTCGCCCTCAACCTTTCGGAGCAGGCTCCGGATGCTCTTGCGCCCGTCATCGCGGTCGGCGCCCTGGTTCTGCTTGTCGTTGCCGTGCGGCCTCTCGTGCCGAAGGGCACCCTCCTCGCCCGCCGCGGACTCGCCTCCGTCGTTCTCTCGCGGTCCCTCGTCGCCGCGGCCTTCTTTGGTGCTGAGGTCTACATCCCGTACCTGCTCATCGATGAGTATGCTTTCGATCCTTCGCTAGCGGGGGTTGCTCTCACGGGTGCAGCGGTGTCGTGGGCCACCGGGTCATGGCTGCAGGGCAAGCTCGGTGCCCGACTGCGCGATGTTATGGCGATGCGCATCGGTGCCCTCATGGTTCTTGCCGCCGTGGTCATCGCCTTCGCGACGGCGGCGCTGCATTTGGCCCCGTGGATCATCATCGCGGGCTGGGTGATCGGCGGTGGCGGAATGGGCCTCATGTATCCCAGGATGAGCTCGATGACTCTCGCCCGGTCAACTCCGGCGAGCCAGGGCTTCAACAGCTCCGCCATCACGATTGCCGACTCGCTGGGTGCGGCGCTCGCGCTCGCCACGACGGGTCTCATCGTCGCCGCCCTTGTCGACGTGGACGGCGCAGCATCCTTCGCCGGAGTCTTCGCTCTCACTATCGTGATCGCGGCAGTCGCCCTGGCCATCTCCGGCCGCGTGGAGGAACCCTCCGTCAGCTCTTGACCGACCCGCTCATGAGCCCGCCGATGAAGTACTTGCCCAGCACGATGTAGACCACCAGGGTGGGCAGCGACGCGAGCAGCGCCCCGGCCATTGCCGAGCCGTAATTGGCGAGCTGGGCGCCTTGGGCAAGGTTGTTGAGGGCAAGCGAGACGGGCCCTTCTCGTTGGTTGGAGAGAAACAGCGCGAAGAGAAAGTCGTTCCATGCGCTCGTGAACTGCCAGATGATCGTGACCACAAAGCCCGGCAGCGAGAGGGGCAGCACGATGCTCGCGAACGTGCGGAGCATGCCGGCGCCGTCAACGCGGGAGGCCTCCATGAGCTCCATTGGGATGCCCGTGTAGTAGTTGCGAAAGATCAGCGTGCAGATGGGCAAGCCATAGATGATGTGCACGACGAGCAGGGTGCTGATGCCGCTCGGCAGCCCGAGTGACGTCTTCATCTGCACCAGCGGCGTCATGATCGCCTGATACGGAATGAACATGCCAAAGAGGATGAAGGTGAACACCCAGTCGGCGCGGGGAAAGCGCCATCGGGAGAGCACGAATCCGTTCATCGCGCCCAGGAACGACGAGATGATCGCCGCGGGAATGGCAAGCAAAAACGTGCGGGCGATCGCGGGCGAGAGGGCGTCCCACGCGAGACTCCAGTTGTCGAACCCCGTTGCCCCGCCCTCGAGCGCCGGCTCCCACGGCCAGCGAACGGGCAGGCCCCACGACGTTGCCGGGTTGACATCCTGAGGCGGTTTGAGGCTCGTGACCACCAGCACATAGACGGGCATGAGCACCACCACGAGAAACAGAATGAGCAGCACGTACTTGGCCGTTCTGCCCAGGGTCACCCTGCTCGGCCGCCCCGTGAGAGGGGCGGGTTCTGGCGCGGGCTTTCTGTCGATGCCCGTCGAGATCGTCATCGCTGCGCCTTCTCGGAGCGCGAAGTGTGGATGAGGTACGGGATGATGAGCACCGCAACGAACAGCAAGAGAACGGTGGCGATCGTTGCCGCTTTTGCGTAGTCGTTCGAGGTGAGGGCCACCCACATGTAGGTGGCGGGAACCTCGGTTTGGTAGATGGATTTGGTGATGGCCATGATCAGGTCAAACACCTTGAGCGACATATGGCCGATGATCACGAGGGCGGAGAGCGCCACGGGGCTGAGCTGCGGAAACACGACGTGGCGGTAGAGCTTCCACTCCGAGGCGCCGTCCATGCGGGCCGCTTCGCGCAGTTCGTCGGGGATGCCTCTAAAGCCCGACAGGAACAGGGCCATCACATAGCCCGCGAGTTGCCAGATCGCGGGGAGAGCGATGGCCGCCATGCCCCAGGTCGGGTCGTTCCACCACGGATTCTGCAAGAAGCCAAGGCCGAGCGATTCGAAGATGCGATTGAGCCCGGATGCTCGATCACCCTCTGCGCTGTTGAGGAGCCACCGCCAGACCACACCAGAGGCGATGAACGAGATCGCCATGGGAAAGAGGTAGACCGAGCGAAAAACGCCCTCAGCGCTCACGCCCTTGTCGAGCATCCACGCCCAGAGAAAGCCGAACAGCATTGTGCCGACGAGAAAAAACAGGGTGAAGATGCCGAGGTTATAGAGGGAGTGCTGAAAGCGTTCTTCGGCGAACAGGGAGAAGTAGTTGTCGAGACCGACAAAGCTCTCGGCGGGGCTCAGGCTGTGCCTGTCGCTGAGTGAAACAGAGACGTTCGCGCCGATGAGCCCGTAGACAAAGATGCCGAGGATAACGATCGTCGGCGACACCAGCAGCAGCGGTGGCCCCCAGTTTCTTACCCCTTTGCGCATGACCCGAACTCCCTTCTCGGTTCACCGGACGATCGGCATAGCGGCGGGTGGGAGCTATCGACTCCCACCCGGTACCGCTGCGGATTTAGCCGAGCGCCTTCTGGGCTGCGTCAACGAGCGCTGACTGCAGCGCGGCCACATCTTTATCGCTGCCGAACCTGCCGACCGCCGAGGAGATGTCGCCCGACCACGCGATGCTCGCCGCGGCCCCGTGGGCGAGCGAACTCACGATTACGTCGTCCGCGTAGGCCTTGATCGCGGTCTGCTGGTAGGGCGGGTAGTCGGCCGCATCGATGTCGGTGCGGGCGGGGATGGATCCCTTGGCCAGGTTGAACGCCTGCTGACCGTCTGCAGATCCGACCGTGCGCAGCCAGTCTTTGGCGGGTTCCTCGTGGGGGGCGCCTACGGGCAGCGTGAACGAGTCGGCGAGAAAGTCGAAGATTCCCTCCGTGCCCGGCACCGGCCACGTCGTGTATTCGTTGTCGTAGGTGAGCCCAGCCTGAGCGAACGCGGCCTCAGCCCAGTCGCCCATAACGTTGTAGGCCGCCTGGCCATCGATCAGAATCTGCGTCGCCGCATCCCAATCCAGGCCCGTGTAGTCGCTGTTGACGAAGTCGAGGAGGGTGCTGTAGTGGTCGATGGCGGTCGTGACCCCATCGCTATCCCAGGAGGTATCTCCCGTCCAGAGCCCCGTGTACCCGTCGGCACCGAGGTCGGCGAGCAGCACGGTTTCGAACAGCTGCATCTGGGTCCATTCGGTTCCCAGCGCGAGAGGTCCCTCGACTCCCGAGGCCTTGACCTTCTCCAGATCAGAAATCCAGGCGTCGATGTCGGCGGGTGCCTTCTTAGGGTCGATGCCGGCGTTTTCGAGGATGCCCGTGTTGACCCAGACGACGTTGGCGCGATGGATGTTGCTGGGCACCGAATAGATGGCGTCGTCAACCGTGAGCAACTGGATCAGGCTCTCGGGAAACACTTCGGTGAACCCTTCGTCGTCGAAGAACGAGCTCAGGTCTTGCAGCTGGCCCGCTTCGATGTAGTCGGTGAGTTCGGCGCCAGCATGTGCCTGGAAGGTGTCGGGTGGGTCGCCCGCTTCGAGGCGGGATGCTAGGGCTGCCTTGGCGTTGGAGCCTGCGCCCCCGGCCACAGAGGCGTTGATGAACTCGATGTCGGGGTACTGCTCGTTGAAGACTTTGACGAGGGCGTCGAGCCCGACTTTCTCCGATCCAGATGACCACCAGGTGAAGACTTCGACCTCGTTCGCGCCCCCGGAATCCGACGGGGTGTCTCCTCCGCCCGAGCATCCGGCGAGGGCGAGGCCAAGGATTGCGGCCCCTGCGATCAGTGACACTGGCTTGCGCATGGTGAGTTCCTCCATTGGAATCTCGCAGTTCGTGTGTCGCCGTTCGGCGAGGTCCCTTCATTCAAATATGAAAACGTTTTCAGGACAACGGGCCATGACGAAATCGTTACCGAGGGTCTCCGGTGCGAGGGCAAGCGCCGGTGTGACGGCTCGTCTACGGCCTTTGCTCGCCCGATCCGCGAGCGATCAGGCGCGTTCCCAGCGTTATCGTCTGAGGCGGCGACGTGTCGCGGTCGAGTCGGCGAAAGAGCAGCTCTGCCGCCATGCGCCCCATCGCCAGCGGGTCTTGGGCCACGACTGTCACGCCCGGGCTGAGCGCATCGGCGAGCTCAAAGTCGTCGAAACCGACGAGGGCGGGGCGGTTGTGCCGGCTACCCATCACCCTCAGCGCGCCGATGGTCGACCTGTTGTTCGCAGTGAATAGTGCGGTTGGAGGGTTCTCGGCGTCGAGCATGCTGGTGAGGGGCCCCGCCAGGGTGTCTGTCGTGTCGTCGGCCGAATAGACGAGGGCGGGGTCGAACGGGATTCCTGCCGCGGCGAGTGCGTTCCGGTAGCCGCGGATGCGATGCGATGACGTGTAGAGACCAGCCCTGTCGGTGATGCATGCGATGCGGCGGTGACCGTGCGCAATAAGGTGCTCGACTCCGCTCATGGCGCCGCCCACGTTATCGGTGAGCACCGTGTCGACATCGAGCCCGGGCACCGGTCGGTCGATAAAGACCATGGCAACGCCGGCAGTGAGCTCGGTGCGGAGGTAGTCGATCGACTGGTCTTCGGAGGGTGTGATGATGAGCCCGTCGACGCGCCGCGAGCAAAATGCGAGCACCATGCGCCGAGCCCTGGCGGCATCCTGGTGTGACGAAGCGGAGAGAAGCAGGGAGTCCCTGCTGAGCGCTACCTCTTCTACGGCCTGCGAGATGAGGGAGAAGAAGGGGTCGGCGATGCTCTCGATGAGCAGGCCGATGCTCGCGGCCGCGCCCGTGCGCAGGTGCCGGGCCGAGTCGTTGCGGCGATAGCCCAGCTCGCGGATCGCGTTTTCTACGGCAAGGGTTTTGGCGGGGCTCACCTTGACATCGCCGTTGACAACGCGCGACACGGTGGAGAGACCAACGCCGGCCAGGGCGGCAACATCGTGCATGGTCGCGCGCGAGGTTTTCATCGATGGGAACGTTATCAGCAAAGCGATTCTGGGAGCGCTCCCACGGCGTCGGGTAGAGTCGCACGCATCATGACAACAGGCAGCCCCGACTACCGCGACATCGGCCTCGAATTTCCTCCGGGATTTCTCTTCGGATCCGCGACTGCGGCCTATCAGATCGAGGGAGCCGCGCACGAGGACGGCCGAGGCCCCTCCATCTGGGACACGTTCAGTCACACACCGGGTCGCGTCGTCGGTGGCGACACGGGCGATCGTGCCGACGACCACTATCACCGCCTCGAATCCGATCTCAACCTCATGGAGCGGCTCGGGCTCGAGGCCTACCGTTTCTCCGTGTCATGGTCTCGCATTCAGCCCGACGGCAAGGGGGCGGTCAACTCCCGCGGTCTCGCCTTTTATTCCCGGCTGGTCGACGGCCTGCGCAAGCGCGGCATCCGGCCCATCGCCACGCTGTATCACTGGGATTTGCCGCAGGCTCTTGAAGATGCCGGCGGATGGACCTCCCGCGACACAGCGCAGCGCTTCGGCGACTACGCGGCGATCATGGGGGAGGCGCTCGGCGATCGAGTCGGCACGTGGACGACCCTCAACGAGCCGTGGTGCTCGGCCTACCTGGGCTACGGATCCGGTGCCCACGCCCCCGGAATCGCCAGCGGGAGGGCCGCGCTCACCGCGGTGCATCACCTCAATCTCGCGCACGGAATCGGCACGCAGGCGTTGCGGTCCGTTCTGCCAACCGACGCCGAATGCTCGGTGACCCTCAATTTTCACGTGCTTCGCCCCGGCGACGATCAGGCAGAAGATGCGATGCGCCGCATCGACGCCCTCGCCAATCGGTCATTCACGGGCCCCATGCTCACGGGGGCATACCCGGCGGACCTCCTGGCAGACACCGCGTCCGTCACCGACTGGTCGTTCGTGCAGCCGGGCGATCTCGACATCGTGAACCAGCCCATCGACTTTCTCGGGGTCAACTACTACTCGACCGCGATGGTCAGAGAGTGGAATGGCCGGGGGCCCCGGCAGAGGGCGGATGGGCACAAGGGCACGGCAGGCAGCCCCTGGCCCGGCAGCGACTTTGTGGAGTTCGTTGAGCAGCCCGGCCCCTACACCGACATGGGCTGGAACATCGCGCCGGAGGGGTTTGAGGAGCTGCTCGTCTCGCTCTCTGAGCAGTTTCCTGACCTTCCGCTCATGGTCACCGAGAACGGTGCGGCGTTCGTCGACGAGGTGCGCGATGGGGTGGTCGACGACGCTGATCGCATCGACTATCTGCAGCGCCACCTCACGGCGGTTCACCGAGCCCTCTCCCGTGGCGTCGACATTCGTGGTTACCAGGTGTGGTCGCTGCTCGACAACTTCGAATGGGCCTACGGCTTCTCCAAGCGTTTCGGCATCGTGCACGTCGACTACGACACGCTCGAGCGCACGATCAAGAACTCCGGCCACTGGTATTCGGAGCTTGTGCGCAGCCGACGCATTCCGGCGGGCCCGCGAAACGAGCGCTAAATCTGAGCGGATGCTGGCGCACTATTGAGCAAATCGCGGCTAGCTTCAGATCTATGGAGCCCCGCGAGTCCCGAGCCGTTACCAACCGTTGGCCCCTCATCAGCGGAATCGTTGCCCTTGTGGTGGCGGTATCGCTCGGGGGGCTTATCGCGGCCCGCAACAGCGGCTCGCCTCTCGGCGTCGATCTGGGGTGGCTTGACGCCATGCTCAACTATCGGAGCGACGCGCTCGACGCGCTCTCGCTGTTCTTGGACTGGCTCGGCGGCGGCATTGTCGGCATCTTTGTTGTGCCCATCGTCACGGTCATTGTGCTCTGCCTGCTGCGCCGGATGTGGGCCGCGCTTTATTACCTCATCGCGGCCATCGCGAGTGCCGGCGCGGTTCAGCTTCTCAAGGGTCTTTATCTGCGCCCCAGGCCAGAAGACATCATGGTGGTGGCGGATGTCGGCTCGTTTCCGTCAGGGCATGTCGCCAACGCCGCGACGATTGCCGTGACTCTGGGCATCATCGTCGGCCGCACCTGGGTGTGGGCGGCGGGTGCCGTTTATACGGTGCTCATGATGGTGGCCCGCACCTATCTGGGGGCGCACTGGATCAGCGATACCGTCGGCGGGCTGCTGGTGGGGGCTGGTGTCGCCATAATCGTGTGGGCACCGTTCGCCGCAAGAATCGCTGCTGAGCGCGAACGATTGAGCAATCGGCCTGCCGTCACGCGCACTAGTGAGTAAGGTTTGCTCATGACTGACCCGAGAGTCGAACACCAGACCCGCCGAAATGAGCTCGTGGATGTGGCGCTCACAGTGCTGGAGCGAGACGGGTTCGCATCGCTGAGTGTTGGTGCCGTCGCCCGCCAGGCAGGCATCAAGCCGCCATCGCTATATAAGCAGTTCACCAGCAAGGCCGACATCGAGGCTGCGCTCATCACGCTGGGGTTTGCGCGTCTCGCCGATGAGTACATTGGCCCAGCGGCCAGCGCGGCTGAGGGCTCGCGTCTCGACCACATCACGGCGCTGGTTTCGGCCTACCGCGCATTCGGCCTCGCGAATCCGCAGCTCTACCTCCTCATGCACAGCAAGCCGTTCACGGGCACAGATTCCGAGCGCATAGATCGTGCGGCCGTGTCTCGGCTTCGGGCCTTCGTGGCCGGGCCGGTGGGTGCCATGAGCGCGTGGGCGTATGCGCACGGTGTTCTTAGCCTCGAGCTCGTGGGGGCATTCCCGCCCGAGCTGCTCGACGACATCTGGGCGAGGGTCTCGCAGACGATAGCGGAGTTCGCACCGGACGAATAAGGCGCCGACACAGCGCGCTACACGACGAAAGCCCCGGGCGGATGCACGGGGCTTTGGTCTGAAAATGGCGGAGAATGGGGGATTCGAACCCCCGAGGGCTTGCACCCAACACGCTTTCCAAGCGTGCGCCATAGGCCACTAGGCGAATTCTCCTGGCGATCGATTCCGGCTTCCCGGCAACGACCTCACAGAATCTTACGCGATTTCGCGGGCCTCGTTGTTCACCCCCGGAGAGCTGCGGCAGTCCACCGAGAACGCCCAGCCCCGCGGGCGCAGAATCTAGTCAGCCAACGGCACGAATAAAGAACTACAAGGAGAACACCATGACGTTGCTTGAAACCTCCCTCTGGCACGGCAAGATCTACCTGAATGGTTGGGTTGAGGGGCGCGGAGGCATCCTGCCCGTCACCGAACCGGCAACGGGCAGCAGCCTAGGCTCTGTCGGAGCGGCGACGACAGAGGATGCTCTGGAGGCGGCAACGGCAGCGGCGGCGGCCCAGGTCGACTGGGCTAAGCGCAGGCCTGAGGAGCGCGCGGCAGTTCTGCGTCGTGCCGGGCAGCTGTTCGAAGAATACGCGGAGGAGATCCAGGGCTGGATCGTGCGCGAGAGCGGCGGAATCCCTCCCAAGGCTCAGCTCGAAACGCACATCGCAGCGAACGAGTGCTACGAGGCTGCTGGGCTCCCCGGGCACCCGCACGGCGAGGTGCTCACCTCTAACGAAGACCGCTGGTCATTCGCCCGTCGTCTCCCGGCCGGCGTCGTCAGCGTCATCGCCCCGTTCAACTTTCCGCTCATCCTGTCGATTCGGTCGGTGGCCCCGGCCATCGCGCTGGGCAACAGCGTTCTGCTCAAGCCAGACCCCCGCACCGCCGTTTCTGGCGGTGTCGTGCTCATGCGCATCTTCGAAGAAGCGGGGCTGCCCGCCGGAGTTCTCCAGTTGCTGCCCGGTGGGGCGGATGTTGGGGCCGCGGTTGTCGAGGCACCAGAGGTTCGCATTATCTCGTTCACGGGGTCAACCCCTGCCGGTCGCAAGGTCGGTGAGGCGGCTGCGCGTCACCTCAAGCGCGCCCACCTCGAACTCGGGGGCAACAACGCCCTCATTGTTTTGCCGGGAGCCGACCTTGAGAAGGCTGTCTCGGCGGGTGCCTTCGGGTCGTTTATGCACCAGGGGCAGATCTGCATGACGACCGGTCGCCACGTTGTTCACGAGAGCATCCACGACGAGTACGTCGCACTGCTCGCGGCGAAGGCAAACGGTCTGCCGGTCGGCGACCCGGCGCAGGAGCAGGTCGCGCTCGGTCCGATCATCGACGAGAAGCAGCGCACCCACATTGACTCGATCGTTCAGGACTCAGTCGCTGCGGGCGGGACCCTCTCCGCTGGCGGAACCTCCGAGGGCCTCTTCTACCGGCCCACAGTGCTCTCGGGGCTCAGCTCGGAGAACCGGGCGTGGACCGACGAAATATTCGGACCGGTCGCGCCCGTGATCAGCTTCTCCACGATTGACGAGGCCATCGACCTCGTCAATTCGAGCGAGTTCGGGCTCTCGGTCGGAATTCTGGGAGATGTCGGTTTGGCGATGACGGTCGCCGACCGCATCCACTCGGGAAAGATCCACATCAACGAGCAGACCGTCTCCGACGAGGCCAACTCCCCGTTCGGCGGCGTAGGGGCATCCGGAACCGGCTCCCGATTCGGTGGCGCCGCGGCCAACATCGAGGCGTTCACCGAGACCCAGTGGCTCACGATGCGTCCCGAGATCGCACCGTATCCGTTCTAAGGGTTCAAAAGCGGGTCTCGATCTCCGCTAAAGTAGAAAACGGCTCCTCGCGTGGTGCCATCCAGGCCAACTCCCCCAGGGCAGAAATGCAGCAAGGGTAACCGGGCTCTGGCAGGTGCGCGAGGGGTCCTTTCTCGTTAACGACGAGAGTTTCGGGCCCGATTCGCAGCCTGGGCCGCAGCCTGTGCAGCCCGCCCTGGCGGCCGATCCTGTGAGGCGTAGGGTGGACGCGTGGCCAAAAGCATCTACATCACCTCTGTCGAGGGACATGCCGGCAAGTCGACAATTGCGCTGGGGCTGCTCGACACCCTGAGCCACGAAACCGGCAGGGTCGGGGTGTTCCGCCCCGTCGCTCGCTCCATCGCAGAGCGCGACTACGTGCTTGAGCTGCTGCTCGACCACGACGGTGTCGATCTGAGCTATGAGGACTGCATCGGCGTCGGCTACGACCAGGTGCATTCAGACCCTGAGGCGGCACTCTCGCGCATCGTGGAGCGCTACAAGGCGGTCGAACGGCAGTGCGATGTTGTGGTCATCCTGGGCTCCGACTACACGGATGTCGGCACCCCGACCGAGCTCTCATACAACGCGAGGATCGCCGCCAACCTTGGCGCGCCCGTCCTGCTCGTCATCGGCGGGCAGTCCGACGAGCGCGGCGCCCGCACGGCCGACGAACTGCAGCAGGTCTTCGGCCTCGCGATGCAGGAGCTCGATGCCGCCCATGCCTACACGATCGGGGTCGTCGCTAACCGGTCAGACCCCGACCGTCTCGTCGAGATCGTGGCGGAGCTCAGCGAGGTCGCTGGCGATATCCCCGTCTGGGCCATCCCCGAGGACCCGTTTCTCATCGCCCCGAGCATGCACCAGCTTCTCGTCGCCGTCGAGGGAACCCTCATCAAGGGGGATGCTGAGCTGCTTCAGCGAGAAGCCCTCGGAGTGGTCATGGCCGGCATGTCGATGGAGAACTGTCTCACTCGCATCATGGACGGTGCCGTCGTCGTTGTGGCGGGGGATCGCTCCGATGTGCTTCTCGGCATGCTTATGGCGCACAGTTCCGACACGTTCCCCTCTCTCGCGGGAATCATCCTGAACGGCGGCTTCGAGCTGTTGCCGCAGATCGAGCGCCTCATCGATGGCCTCGACACGAGCCTTCCCATCGTGAGCACGCGATTCGGCACGTATGACACGGCCCGGCGGGTAACCAAGACGCGGGGCCGCATGGCGGCAGACTCCACGCGCAAATACGACACGGCGATCGCGCTTTTTGAACAGCATGTCGACTCGCAGGAGCTGCTGCGCAAGCTTGAGGTCTCGCGCACCGACACCATCACCCCGCTGATGTTCGAGTACGACCTGCTCGATCGGGCTCGTTCGGTGCAGCGACACATCGTTTTGCCCGAGGGTGACGACGACCGCATCCTTCGCGCGGCGAGCACCCTCCTGCGTCGCGGCGTGGCGCGACTCACCATTTTGGGCGAGGAGAGCGAGGTGCGAGCGCGGGCCAGTGGCCTGGGGCTCGATATTTCGGCAGCGGAGGTGCTGAGCCCCTTCGACACGACCCTGCGGCAGCGGTTCGCGCTGGAGTATGCCCGGCTGCGCGCACACAAGGGCGTAACGGTTGAGGACGCGCTCGACATCGTCACCGACGTCTCCTACTTCGGCACGCTCATGGTGCATCTCGGGCTCGCCGACGGCATGGTTTCGGGCGCGGCGCACACGACAACGCACACCATCCGACCCGGGTTCGAGATCATCAAGACGCAACCTGGCGTCTCCGTGGTCTCCAGCGTGTTTCTCATGTGCCTCGAAGACCGGGTACTGGTCTATGGCGATTGCGCCGTGAACCCAGACCCCGACGCCCCTCAGCTGGCGGATATCGCTATCTCGTCGGCCGAAACCGCCGAGGAATTCGGCATCGAACAGCGCATCGCCATGCTCTCCTACTCCACGGGGTCATCCGGCAAGGGAGCGGATGTCGACAAGGTGCGGCAGGCCACGGCGCTCGTGCGGGAGCGTCGACCCGACCTCATGGTCGACGGCCCCATTCAATACGACGCCGCGGTGGATGCTTCCGTTGGCCGCTCCAAATTGCCGGACAGTGCTGTGGCCGGGCGGGCGACCGTGTTCATCTTTCCCGACCTCAATACGGGCAACAACACCTACAAGGCGGTGCAGAGAAGCGCTGGCGCCGTGGCGATCGGTCCCGTTCTGCAGGGTCTCAATAAACCCATCAACGACCTCTCGAGGGGCGCGCTCGTGCAAGACATCGTCAACACGGTTGCCATCACCGCCATCCAGGCGGCCTCAACCGGCGCAGTAGCACAGGGGCACGAATGAGCCTCGTCTGCGTGATCAATTCGGGGTCATCCTCGATCAAATACCAGCTCATCGATCTGGCGACGGGAGCGGCCGTCGTGAGCGGACTGCTCGAGAGAATCGGCGAAGAGGGCTCTCCCGTGCCCAACCACGAGTTCGGTATGAGCATTGTGCTGGCCAAGCTCGGCGACCGCAGCGCCGAAATCTCCGCCGTTGGCCACAGGGTCGTGCACGGAGGGCCGAACTTTGATGGCCCCGCCCTGGTCACCGCCGAGGTGGAGGCCGAGATCAACGACCTCTCCGCGCTGGCCCCCCTCCACAACCCCGCTAACCTGCTCGGCATTAGGGCGGCAAAGATCGCACTGCCCACCGTGCCGCACGTCGCGGTCTTCGATACCGCGTTTCATCAGACGCTTCCGGCCGATTCCTATACGTATGCGATCGACACCGAGCTGGCCGCCCAATACCGGGTTCGCCGTTACGGATTCCACGGAACGTCGCACGAATATGTGTCACGGGCCGCCGCCGAGTTCTTGGGCCGACCGCTGGAGACTCTCAAGACGATCGTTCTGCACCTCGGCAACGGAGCCTCCGTCGCCGCTATCGATGGGGGCCGCTCAATCGACACGTCGATGGGGCTCACCCCGCTCGAGGGTCTCGTCATGGGCACTCGCTCTGGCGACATCGATGCCGGGGTCATCTTTCACCTGGCTCGGCAGGCGGGCCTCTCCATCGACGAACTGGATGTTCTCCTCAATCGGCGCAGCGGGCTTCTCGGGCTCACAGGTTCTGGCGATATGCGCGATGTGCAAGAGGCCGCCTCGCGGGGCAACACTGCGGCGCAGGCGGCGCTCGCAGTGTGGCGGCACCGCATCCGGCACTACATCGGTGCCTATATTGCGGAGCTCGGCGGTCTGGATGCCCTGGTCTTCACTGCGGGCATCGGCGAAAACAACTCCCTCCTCCGGCGCAGGGCGCTCGCCGGCCTGGAGTTTCTCGGCATCGAGATCGACGACGATCGCAACGAGCTCGCCTCGCGCGCGGCTCGCTTCATTTCGCCGGAGGGCGCCACCGTTTCTGTGCTTGTAATCCCCACCAATGAGGAGTTGGAGATCGCCCGGCAGACGGCAGCGCTCGTCGGGGTATAGCGCCGACAGGTCCCCCTGACACGGACCGCGCAACTCGCACAGCTCGGGCGTCGGTGGCCCCGACTACGATTGACCCCGTGGTTACCGCCCTTTATCGCCGCTACCGGCCAGAGTCCTTTGCCGAACTCATCGGCCAGTCGCAGGTGACCGATCCGTTGATGACGGCCCTGCGCACCAACAGGGTCAATCACGCGTATCTGTTTAGCGGCCCTCGCGGCTGCGGCAAGACCACCTCGGCTCGCATCCTCGCGCGGTGCCTCAACTGTGCAGAGGGCCCCACCGATACCCCCTGCGGCGTGTGCCCCAGCTGTGTCGAGCTGTCGCGCGATGGTGGGGGATCTCTCGACGTCGTTGAAATCGACGCGGCGAGCCACAACGGTGTCGACGACGCTCGCGACCTTCGCGAGCGAGCGGTGTTTGCCCCCGCGCGCGACCGGTTCAAGATCTTCATCCTCGACGAGGCCCACATGGTCACGCCGCAGGGCTTCAACGCGCTGCTCAAGATCGTCGAAGAGCCGCCGGAGCACGTCAAGTTCATCTTCGCGACCACCGAGCCAGACAAAGTCATCGGCACGATCCGCTCGCGCACCCATCACTATCCATTCAGGCTCGTGCCGCCCGCCCAGATGCTCGACTACGTGGGGCAGTTGTGCGAGAGCGAAAGCGTTCAGGTCGAGTCGGGCGTGCTGCCCCTCGTCGTGCGCGCCGGGGGCGGGTCCGTTCGCGACACCCTGTCTCTTCTCGACCAGCTCATGGCCGGTTCCGAGGCAGCGAGCGTGCAGTATGAGCGCGCGGTCGCCCTGCTCGGCTATACGCACGGTGCGCTGCTGGGCGAGGTCATCGATGCCCTCGGGGCCAAGGATGCCGCCGCGGCGTTCGAGGCGGTTGACCGCGTCATCCAGACCGGCCAGGATCCGCGTCGCTTCGTCGAGGATCTGCTCGAACGTCTCCGCGACCTCATTGTCGTGAGCGCGTTCCCCGCGGGCAACCACCACGGCGCTGCCGCGGTGCTGCGCGGGGTGCAGGCCGACGAGCTCGACACCATGGCGCTCCAAGCCTCGCGATTTGGGCAGGCCGAACTCAGTCGAACCGCCGATATCGTGGGCGCGGCGCTCACCGAGATGACCGGGGCGACATCGCCGCGTCTCCACCTTGAGCTCATGCTCGCGCGCGTGCTCGTGCCAGCCTCTGACGACACCCAGCGCGGTGCCCTCGCCAGGGTCGAGCGACTCGAGCGCAGGGTCGGCGTGGAGTCCGTTCCTCACGGATCCGAACCGGCCGCCTTGGAGGGGGACCGCACCGGTTCTGCGCCTGTGCCGGTTTCGACGCCCGTGCCGGTTTCGACGCCCGTGCCGGCTTCGACGCCTGCGGCTGCGCCTGCCTCTGCTCCTGTTTCGAAGCCTGTGGCTGTTTCGACGCCTGCACCGGCAGCCGCGGCAGCGGCAGCCTCGCCGGCTCAGCAGCGAACCGCTCCGGTGGGGCCCGTCACGCTTCAGCTGGTCAAGGACTCCTGGCCAGAGGTGCTCGAGACCGTGCAAAAGGCCAAGCGCACCGCCTGGATGGTGCTCTTTACCGCGCAGGTTCGTGAGCTGCGCGAGGGCGACATCCTCATCCTCGAATTCCCCAGCCACAAAGACGTCGAGGCGCTCAAGGCTACTTCGGCCCCCGGCGAGGGCGTCGGCGATCACCTCAAGACTGCGGTCTCGGCGGTACTCGGGTTCACTCCTCGACTCATCGCCAGGGTTGCAGATGCTCCCGGCTCTGCGGGCGGGGGCGGTTCGGCTCCCCAGCCTCCTCAGTCGCCTCGTCCCACGGGCGGCGTCGCCCGCGACTCAGGGTCAGGCTCTGTGACTGGCTCGACACCCGCTGGGTCAGCAGGCAGCCCAGCGCCTCGCACCATGGCAGCGCGCGCAGGGGCGTCCGCCAGAGCCACCGGTGCCAGTGCCACCGGTGCCAGTGGGACTGCCGCGACCAACACCGCGGCCCCGGCCTCCGCTGCAGCCAAGCGGCAGGCCGAGCCCACTTCTGCGGCGCCGGTCGCAACATCGGGCTGGGCGACCGTGGCGATTCCGGGCTCAGGCGGCTCCGCTTCCGCTTCGGCCGAGTCCGCAGCGCCAGCCGCGACCACGTCTGGCGAAGCGCCAGCTCCAGATCCAGCTCCAGCCTCAGCCACAGCACCAGGCTCCGTGTCCGCGCGGAACCACGTCCCTGCACCCGCCAGCCCCGCCAGTCCCGCTGGCGCAGCAGCGCCGCGAGACGAGGAGCCTCCGTTCGACGACGAGCCGCCCTTCGACCCCGACTACGATTCGGTCCCGCCCGACACCGGCGCGGAGAGGGGCGCGGCAAGCCGCCAACCTGCGCGCTCTGCGCCTGCGCGCTCTGTGCCTCCGCGCTCTGCGCCTGCGCGCGCAGAATCGCCGCGCTCGACGCCCGCAGCGCGATCCGCGGCGGGCCGCCCTTCCGCCAGCGCTCGCACGAGTTCGGGCCCGCAAAAATATGGCGAGTCCGTTGTTCGTCAGGTGCTGGGCGCCACGTTCATCGAGGAACAGCCACACACGCCCTCAGGGTTCGCGGGTCCGCAGTAGACGCGCTCGCTACCAGCACCTCCGCACCACCGACGTCGCCTCTGGCGTCCACATTCGATATCAAGCCTGCGGGCGAGAAGGCAGGGCCACATGTATGAGGGAATCGTTCAAGAGCTGATCGACGAGCTCGGTCGGCTGCCCGGCATCGGGCCAAAGTCGGCACAGCGCATCGCATTTCACATCCTGCAGACAGAGACGTTCGACACGACGCGCCTTGCCGAGATCCTGATGCAGATTCGTGAGCGAGTGCGTTTCTGCGCCATCTGCGGCAATGTGAGCGAGCAGGAGACGTGCACGATCTGCCGCGACCCCCGCCGTTCGCCCGCCACGATCTGTGTTGTAGAAGAAGCCAAAGACGTTGTCGCGATCGAGCGAACCCGCGAGTTCCGCGGCCTCTATCACGTGCTCGGCGGGGCAATCAGCCCTATCGATGGCATCGGACCCGACGACCTTCGCATCCGTCAGCTCATGCAACGACTCGCCGACGGCACGGTGACCGAGGTCATCATCGCCACCGATCCCAACCTTGAGGGAGAAGCGACGGCAACCTACCTGTCGCGGCTCCTCATCCAGCCCGGCCTCACGGTTTCTCGGCTCGCCTCGGGTCTGCCCGTGGGTGGGGACCTCGAATATGCCGACGAGGTCACCCTCGGCAGGGCGTTCGAGGGGAGACGGCTAGTAGAGAACTAGCCGATACAATGGGATGCCTGGCGCGGCATTGAGCTGCACAGCCCCTGCCCCCACAGACTTTCGGGAGATATTCGCGTGGCCTTGATCGTGCAGAAGTACGGTGGTTCCTCCGTCGCCGATGCCGACGGCATTAAGCGCGTCGCCGAGCGAATCGTCGAAACCCGTCGTGCTGGCAACGATGTGGTTGTTGTGGTTTCCGCCATGGGCGACACCACCGACGACCTGCTCGACCTGGCTGACGCGGTCTCTAGTGAGCCTGCCGGCCGCGAGATGGACATGCTCCTCACTGCGGGCGAGCGCATTTCTATGGCGCTTCTTGCCCTCGCGATTCGCGACCTTGGCGAGGAGGCGCGGTCATACACGGGCAGCCAGGCCGGCATGATGACCGACGAGAAGCACGGTGCCGCCCGCATCGTTGAGGTGTCGCCGCTGCGCGTTCGTGCTGCGCTCGACCAGGGCTACATCGCCATCGTCGCGGGCTTTCAAGGCTTCAACCGGGATTCCGGCGACATCACCACGCTCGGTCGTGGGGGATCCGACACCACGGCTGTCGCGCTGGCCGCCGCGCTCGGTGCCGAGGTGTGTGAGATCTACACGGATGTCGATGGCATCTTCACGACAGACCCCCGCATGGTTCCCGCCGCTCACAAGATCGATCGAATCACCTCGGAAGAGATGCTTGAGCTTGCGGCAGCCGGGGCAAAGGTTCTTTATATTCGCGCAGTGGAATATGCGCGTCGTCATGGCGTAACGCTGCACGTCCGATCCTCGTTCAGCCGTAACGAGGGCACCCTTGTGGTGAATCCGAAAGAGGGAGAAACCGTGGAAGAGCCGCTCATCACGGGAATTGCCGCTGATCTCAGCGAAGACAAGATCACCGTCGTCGGGGTTCCCGATGTTCCCGGCACGGCAGCACGCATCTTTACGATCGTGGCCAAGACCGGCGCGAACATCGACATGATCGTGCAAAACGCGTCAACCGTGAACACCGGTGTTGCCGACATCTCGTTCACGCTGCCCAAGTCGCAGGTGCCCGCGGCGCTCGAAGCGCTCGAAGCCGGCCGTGCCGAGGTGGGATTCTCCACGCTGCAGCACGACGACGGCATCGGAAAGATCGCACTCGTTGGCGCCGGAATGCGCACCAACACGGGTGTCTCGGCCCAGCTCTTCACGGCGCTATCTGACGCGGGAATCAACATCGACATGATCTCCACCAGTGAGATCCGCATCAGCGTTGTCACCCGGGCAGAGATCGTGCCAGAGGCCGTTCGCATCATTCACACCGCTTTCGACCTCGACGCCGAGGGCGAAGCTATCGTCTACGGGGGGACCGGCCGATGAGCGCAGGAGTAAACATCGGGGTTGTTGGCGCAACCGGGCAGGTCGGCGCCGTCGTGCGTCGTCTGCTCGAGGAGCGCGACTTTCCTGTCGCCAGCATCCGCTTCTTTGCTTCCGCGCGGTCGGCGGGCACAACGCTCCCGTTCAAGGGCGAGCAGATTGTCGTCGAAGACGCCTCGACAGCCGATCCCTCTGGCCTCGACGTTGCTATCTTCTCGGCCGGGGCCACGCTGTCCAAGGCTCAGGCAGAGCGCTTCGCCGCTGCGGGTGTCACGGTCGTCGATAACTCGTCCGGGTGGCGCATGGACCCCGAGGTGCCCCTCGTGGTGAGCGAGGTCAACCCTCATGCCATCGACCAGGCCGTCAAGGGCATCATCGCCAATCCCAACTGCACCACGATGGCGGCCATGCCCGTGCTCAAGGTGCTGCACGAGGAGGCGGGGCTTGAGCGCCTCATCGTGAGCACCTACCAGGCTGTTTCTGGCGCTGGACTCAAGGGCGGCGAAGAGTTGCTCAGCCAGGTCACCGCAGCGGTGGCTCAGGATGCACTTGGTCTTGTTCACGATGGTGCCGCGGTCACCATGCCCGAGCCCTCGGCCTTTCCTCGGCCCATCGCATTCGATGTGATTCCTCTTGCTGGCAGCATCGTCGACGACGGTCTCTATGAGACGGACGAAGAGAAGAAGCTCCGCAACGAGAGCCGCAAGATTCTTGAGCTGCCCGAGCTGCTCGTCAGCGGAACCTGCGTTCGCGTTCCCGTCTTTACGGGTCACTCGCTCTCGATTAACGCAGAGTTCTCCCGAGCGATCAGCCCCGAGCGTGCCAAGGAGCTGCTGGCGGATGCCCCCGGCGTCGAGCTTTCCGACATTCCGACACCCCTGCAGGCTGCAGGAAGCGACCCGAGCTTTGTCGGTCGCATCCGTCAGGACGAGGGTGTTCCCGGTGGGCGCGGGCTCGCGCTGTTCATCAGCAATGACAACCTGCGCAAGGGTGCGGCCCTCAACGCGGTTCAGATTGCAGAGCTCATTGCCGCTCGGGTGCTCTCGGTCTAACGTCCAACCTTTCGCAAGAACGGCCGAATTTGCTGCAGACGCAATTCGGCCGTTCTTATGTGCCCGGCCCCGTGGCAAGGAGCACCGTCGGCGCGGCGTAAACTTGAACGTGTGAGCTCATCTTCGTCTGCCCCTGCGCCCCTTGACGTTGCCCTAATCGGGGGTGGCATCATGAGTGCGACCCTCGGGGCCCTCATCAAGCAATTGCAGCCTGACTGGACCATCGAGATCTTCGAGACACTGTCAGAGGTTGCCCTCGAAAGCTCAAACCCGTGGAACAACGCGGGCACCGGCCATGCGGCGCTCTGCGAGCTGAACTACGGCAAGGAATTGCCGGATGGTTCGTTCGAGATCGACTCGGCCGTCAAGGTCAACGAGCAGTTCCAGGTGTCACGCCAGTTTTGGTCGTACATGGTGAGCGAAGGCATGCTGCCGGAGCCCGACGGATTTGTGAACCCCGTTCCCCACATGAGCTTTGTCTGGGGCGAGGCCAATGTCGACTTTCTGCGTCGCCGGTTCGAGGCGTTCAAGAATCACCCCCTCTTCGCCGGCATGGAGTTCAGCGACGACCCCGCGGTCATCCGCTCCTGGACGCCCCTGCTGCTTCCCGGCCGCTCCAAGAACCAGCCGATCGCTGCAACCCGGGTTGCGGGCGGGACCGATGTTGATTTCGGCGCGCTCACCAAGGACCTCTTTAGCTACCTCACCGACAACGGCGCTCGCCTTCACCTTGAGCGCAAGGTGACGGGGCTTCGCCGCGAGGGTGACCTCTGGCGCATCCAGTCCAAGCACATGGTCGGGGGCACTCCCGCAGTGACCAAGGCCCGCTTTGTCTTTGTCGGCGCTGGCGGCGGTGCACTGTCGCTACTGCAGAAGTCGGGCATCAAGGAGGCCAAGGGCTTTGGCGGGTTCCCCATCAGCGGCCAGTTCTTCCGCACCGACAACCCCGCCGTCGTGGCTCGCCACCGCGCCAAGGTTTATGGCAAGGCCGCCGTCGGGGCGCCGCCCATGTCGGTTCCGCACCTCGATACTCGCGTCGTAGATGGCCAGGCAAGCCTGATGTTTGGCCCCTACGCGGGCTTCTCGCCCAAGTTCCTCAAGACGGGCTCCTGGCTCGATCTGCCCCTGTCCCTTCGCCCCGGCAACATCATTCCCATGCTGGCGGTCGCCAAAGATAACTTCGGCCTCGTCAAGTACTTGGTCGGCGAGCTCCTGGCCACCAAGGCAAAGAAGATCGCAGCGCTGCGCGAGTTCATGCCCGATGCGAACCCTGAGGACTGGCGTCGCATCACGGCCGGCCAGCGCGTGCAGGTCATCAAGAAGGATGCCAAGAAGGGCGGAGTTCTTCAGTTCGGCACCGAGGTGGTTGCCGCCGAAGACGGCTCGATCGCTGGCCTGCTGGGCGCGTCCCCGGGAGCCTCGACCGCCGTGCCGATCATGATCGAAGTTCTCAAGCGCTGCTTCCCTCAGGAGTTCGACGGATGGAAGCCTGAGCTCGAGAAGATGGTGCCGACGCTGGGTCGCAAGCTCTCTGACGACCCCGCTTTGGCGGAGGCCACGATGGCGTCAACAGCAGAGGTTTTGTCACTGGCATAGGGGTGCTCCTGTCACTGGGGCACAGCCCTACCGACATTTCAGCATACGCGCTAGTGCATCGCCGATAAACGGGGTACAAGCGCGGTCGAAAGACTGACATACTCTTTCTGTTCACTGAGTGGAGGGGGTGGCTTAATGTCTATTGGCCTGCCCCAGCACCTCGTACCTGGCGCGGTAGCCAGGGCCTTAGCCCGTGCTGCCCACGGTATGGCCCTCGCGGCGATCGTCGCCGGTCTCTTCATCACGCTGGGATTCGCTTCCGCCTATCCCACGCGTGTGCTCTGGCCCGCGATGCTGGCGCTGTTGTGCATGCTCCCCGCCCTGGCATGGGTCGACAAGAAGGCAACTCCGCTGGCCGGGATTGTCTACCTTGTCGTCGGCGCGGCATCGGCCTTCGTCTATGTCGTGGTTCTTGCAACCCAGATGGGTGACGTCATTGGGGATGCGGCGTTCTGGTATTCGCCCGCCAAGATGGCGGTAGTCCTGGTTGCCGGGCCCGGCCTCGGTCTTCTCGCCGGCCTCGGGTGGACGTTCGGCGGGTTTATCGTCGCCGAAGGCGCGGCGGCGGCAGCGCTGCTCGTCGCCGGCCGCCCGGTGCTTTTCGACCCCTTCAATCTGGGGCTCCTCGCCGAGGCGATCGCGATCTGCATTCTCGCCTACGTCACGGCACGCCGGGCCACCCGATCGCAACCACGCTTTCAGCGCGCTGCCCACGACGAACTGCTCGACGACATCCGCTCCCGAATGGAGCTGAGGGCGGCCGCCCTGATGCACGACACGATCCTGAGCCACCTCGCCGCGATCGCCACCTCGACGAACGATTCCATGCCTCCCGAGCAGAAGGCTCGCATAGAGCGCGATCTGAATATCCTGCTGGGCCAGGAATGGCTAAGCGACGCCGCTGGTGCCACGAATGCCGGTGGCGAAGACCGCGCCCGAACCGCCCTGAGCGAGGCAATTCAGGAGGTACGCGAGGCCGGTCTTGATGTCACGGGGACGGGAGACTTCGCCGCGGTATCCCGCCTGGAGCCCGCTCAGGCCGAAGCGCTGGGCCTCGCGGCAAAGCAGTGCCTTATCAACGTGATTAAGCACTCGGGCGTGATGGTCGCCGAAGTGGCCGTGTATGCCTCGGACGATGAGCTTTCTGTAATGATCATCGACGCGGGTCGCGGTTTCTCTGACTCCGCCGTTGGCGCGGATCGGCTCGGGCTGCGGGCGTCGGTGCACAACCGCATCGAATCAGTTGGCGGTTCCGTGCAGGTGTGGTCGACTCCGGGCAGCGGAACCTCCGTGCTCATGCAGCTTCCCGCCAATCCTCAGTCTCGTGATGGCGACCATCGCCCCGATGATTCCGGCACGGGCGATGAGCATGGTGATGCCGTGGCGGCGTCCACCGTGCAGGGGGACGAATGAGATCTCCCGAGCGCACTCGGCAGGAGTTGGACCCGGTGGGGGCCTACTCGAACCGCCTCATCACCATGACCGCCGCGATCTCTGCCCTGGTGTTCGCCGTCGTCGTTGTCGTTTCGGGCCTTGACGCCGTCGATAACCCCGGCGCAGCGGTGCTCTCGCTCGTGGTGATCGCCGCGTCGAGCATGATCGTCATCACGGCAACAGACCCCTACCGCGGCCCGTTCCAGCGCAAATCGCACGGCTGGACTGTCGCGCTCGGGGTTTTTGCGGCAGGGCTGCTAGCGGTCGCCGCGGGGGATGCGCCTGCGCATGCCTCAATGGGGTGGGTCGCTCCCGTGGTCCTCGGTCTGTTCTCTATCGGAATGGCCGCCTACCGTCCCGTGCGTGAACTGGTCGGATTCGGCGGCGTCGCGGCCGTCTTGATCGGGTTCATCGTCATGCTGCAGGCGGTCAAAGATGTCAGTGATGTGCCGCCCGTCGTCACCGTCGCGTTTGTTGTGTTGCCCCTTCTTGCTCTCAACCTCAGCGCAGGCGCCTTCACCGACAGCATGATCAAGTCGATTGAGCACTGGCATGTTCGGGCCACGCAGGCCGTCGATCGAATGTCCGAGGAGCGTGAACCCGGCATCGCACGCTCGGTGCAGCAGGACCGCGTCACCATCCTGAAGCAGGAGGTGGTGCCGTTCTTTGGGGAGGTGCTGGCGAACAATGAAATCACGCCGGATGTTCGCGAGCGGGCCAGGTCGATCGCCGATGCGATTCGTGCGGTCATGGTTGCCGAGGTTGATAGAACCTGGCTGGAGAACGTAGTCGATCACCTGCGTGGACGAGCCCGTCGCGGAGGGGAAGGCCAGAGCCAGCCATCGACCATCCTCGACGATGACAACATCGCCAACCTCATGAGCTACGACCAGCGCACGGCACTGCGCGCGTTGCTCGTGGCGATCTACGACAATGCCCACGGCCGTCCAGAAGATCTCGAGATCATGCTTGCCCGGGCTGACGGCCGCTGCCGCGGCGTACTCACCCTGCGGGTCGATATGACAGACGGCCTCGTCAAGAGCCGGTTCGGGCCCTACCTGGCGGTGATGCGCGTGGTATTCCGCCGCGTGCGTGCCGAGTACTTGCAGTCGGTGCTAACAGTAAGATTCTCGTATGACCAGTGAAATCCAGGGGGAGCCACGGGTGGCGGATGAAGCGGTCCCCGAGGCCGCGACGCCGCGCCGCACGCGACTAGCTCTGCTCGACGACCACGAGGTTCTGCTCGATAGCCTCAGCAGCTGGATCACGACGAACGCCCCCGACTTCGACCTCGTGTTGAGCGCACACACCTGGCTTGAACTCGTGCACAGCGAGAACTTTCCCACCGACCTGGTCTTTCTCGATTTTCAGCTCAAGGAGCCTGTGTCGATCGAGGCGCGTGTTCGCACGTGTCGGGCCGCCGGGGCCAAGGTCATCGTTCTCACGAGTCTCGACACGCGGGATGCCCGCGACCGCGCCCTCGCATCCGGTGCCGCTGCCTTTCTCTCCAAGTCGATGCCGATGAACGAGGTCATGGAGGCGGCGCGTCGCGTCATGGGTCATGATCGCGGGGTGGTGCCACAGCAGAACTGGCGCCCGCTGCCCACGGGTGCGATGAACCAGGTGCGGCCCAAGCTGAGCCAGGGCGAGATCGACGCGCTCAAGCTCTACGTCTCGGGACACAGCACCACCGAGGTGGCCAAGCGCATGAACGTGCAGTACGAAACTGCCAAGACCTACCTGCGCCGAGTTCGCGAGAAGTACGCCAAGGTTAATCGGCCGGCGAGCAAGAAGGCGGAGCTCATCCGCCGCGCCGCAGAGGACGGGTTCCTTCAGTAATGGCCAAGCTCTACTTTCGCTACGGTGCGATGAACAGCGGCAAGAGCACATCTCTGCTCCAGGCCGCCTACAACTACGAGGAGCGCGGCCAGCACGTTCTGCTCGCCAAGCCCAGGGTCGACACGAAGGGCGCAGACCAGATCGTGTCGCGCCTCGGTGTCACCCGCACGGTCGACTTCGTGATCGAGCCGCGCGACGATGTCTACGCACTCGTCGAGGCGGAACGCGAGGCCGTTCGGCAACGCACGGGTTCTGACATCAGCTGCATTCTCATCGACGAGGCCCAGTTCCTCAGTGAGCGGCAGGTCGATGACCTGCTGCGCATATCGATTCTTGAGAACATTCCGGTGCTGGCCTACGGCATCCGCACCGACTTTCAGACGGTGGCATTCCCGGGCAGTCGCAGGATGCTCGAGGTGGCCCATTCGCTCGAAGAGCTCAAGACAATCTGCCGGTGTGGGCGCAAGGCTGTGTTCAACGCTCGCAAGATCGGCGACCGCTTTATCTTTGCCGGCGACCAGGTTGCGATCGACGAGGGAGCGGATGCTGCCGCCAAACGCCCTCTGAGTGGCCTAGGAGCCGCCGGCACCCTCTCGGTGACGTATGAGTCGCTTTGTGGCGCTTGCTACCTAGAGGAGAGCGGTGGGGTGCTCAGCAGTGGGCGCGAAGATCCCATCGACTTTGTCTACGAGGCCGCCCCCGACCCGGACTTCACTTAGGCGCTGGTCGCCTCCCTCAGCGAACCTGGGGCCCAGAAACACATAAGGACCAGGGCCGAAGCCCTGGTCCTTATTAGTGTCGGGGTAACAGGATTTGAACCTGCGACCTCGTCGTCCCGAACGACGCGCGCTACCAAGCTGCGCCATACCCCGATCTATCGGCGGGAGACAGAATCCCTCGCGCGACTCCGTTAAGAATAGCTGATGTCTGACCCTACTAATGTCACGAGAACCGCTTCTGGCGGGCACGCAAACCGAACGGGCGCATAGATCGAGGTGCCAAGCCCTGCCGAAACCTCGAGGTAGGCGCTCCCGAGGGCGTGGCGCCACAGGGAGACGCCGCTAGCCATATCGCGGGGGAGATCACAGTTCGTGACGAGAGCGCCGACGCCGGGCACACACACCTGGCCGCCGTGAGTATGGCCGGCGAAAATGACCTCGGCACCGTGCGTCACAAACGAGTCGAGCACTCGCTGGTAGGGGGCGTGCGTCACGCCGATGGTCACTGCCTCGCGGTCCGCCGGCATTGTGGGCGGAAGCGGCTCAGGATCTGCCTCGCGAAGCTCGTCGAGGGCGCCGGGAATCATGTCAAGGCGATCCCACCCGCGGTGAGCATCCGCCGTGCCCATGAATTCCAAGGGGGAGTCATTGATGATCATGGAGTGCGCGGCGTTATTGAGATCAACCCAGCCGAGCTCGCCGAAGAACGCGTTGAGCGCTTCTGTGTCGAGTTCCGCAGCTTTCTCGGGCCGGTGTGAGGGGCCGGAGAAGTAGGCGAGGGGGTTCTTGCCGGTCGGGCCGTAATAGTCGTTCGAGCCGTGGACAAAGACCCCCGGGATGCCATCGAAGACCTCGAGCGCGCGACGCACGCCGATGAGACCGTCAACATGGCCGAGGTTGTCGCCCGTATTCACCACGAGGTCGGGGGTGAGCGAGGCCAAGCCGCGAACCCAGTCCTGCTTGGCGGTTTGCCACGGGGCCATGTGCAGGTCGCTGATGTGAAGCACCCGGATGGGTGATGCCCCAGCATCCAGCACGGGGAGAATCTCGTGGCGCACGCGGTAGGCGTTGCGTTCGATGAGGGTTCCCCAGGCCAGGGTCGCCGCTCCGGCGGCCGCGACGACCCCGAGAGCGGAACCCACAGACTTGGCGCCGGTGCCCATTAGCAGTTGTACTTTGCCACGGTGAGAGTCACTGCGGTGCTCGGGAGCAGGTCGGCACCGGCGGCCGGGTTCGAGGCAATGACCTTGCCGGCCGTGGGGTCGTCCGGCTCGCTCGGGCTGCCCTTGGGTGGCAGCGGCGAGCAGGCCTCAGACACGCTTCCCGAGAAGCCGAGTGCCGCTTTCGCCTCGCCAAAGCTGTAGTAGCCTCCGCCGGGCTTTCTGGTCACATCGGGCATCTCAACGCCCCTGCCGTTGCTCGAGTAGACCGTCACGGTGCTTCCCTTGGGAACGGTGTTACCGGCTCCCGGGTCCATCGAGGCGACGAGCCCGGTCGACAGCTTCGAGTCGACCTCGCCGCCGTAGGCGTAGACGAACCCGAGGCTTTCGATGAGAACCTTTGCCTGTTCCTGCGTCTGCCCAACGACGTTGGGCACCACGGCACCCTGCCCTGCGAGAAGCGAGGAGGGCGGATCTGCGTAGGGGGCGCCGCCGAACTGCGCGTTGAGCGCCTTCATGACGGGCTGGAAGATGCGGTGACGGGCGGTCGCGCCGTTTCCGCCCGGCAACGAGAGCTTGTTGAGGTTCACGTTGCCGACGATGTTGCCGACCCAGATCGCGAGCGCGTTGGTCGACGTGCTGCCGATCATCCACGTGTCCTTCGAGCCGTCTGTGGTTCCGGTCTTACCGGCGATCTGGATGCCGTCACGCGTGTTTGAGGCGGTTCCCGATCCTGCGGTGAGCACACGCTTGAGTGCATAGGCGACGGCGCTTGAGACCTCGGGGGTCAGCGCCTGCGAGCACTCGCGTGCCTGGCCACCGAGCTCGTTGCCCTCGGAGTCGACGATGTTGTCGATTGCAGTCGGCTTGCAGTACAGGCCGTTGGCTCCGATCGTGGCGATGGCCGCAGCCATCGACAGCGGGGCGATCTCGTTGGTGCCGAGAATTGAGGCGGGCGAGAATCCAAGCTCAGAACCGTCGGCACGGTGCGACCCCATCGACTCTGCGGTGTTGCGGATCTCGCACAGGTCGAGCTTTTGCGCCATGGCAATATACGAGATGTTGTAGGAGTTTGCGGTCGACTGAAGCACTGTTGTACTGGCTGACCCGCTGCTGCCGCCATAGTTCGGCGGAGTCCATTTGCCAACAAAGCCGCCGCCGCACGAGTCGGGGAACGACGCCTGGTCGAAGGTGCGCTTGGACCCGTTGACAACCTCGTTGAGGCCGTGTCCGGACTTGAGCCACGTCGCGAGCGTGAAGATCTTGTACGTCGAGCCGGTCTGGAATCCGCTCGAGCCGCCGTAGGGCTTGTCGGTGTTGTAGTTGACCGCGGTTGCGGCGCTTCCGCCACCGTCAAGCGTGTTGTTGAAGTATTTGTTCTGCGCCATAACGCGGATGCGTCCGGTTCCGGGCTCCACGACCGAGGCGACGGCGCCGAGTTCGAGGCGGGTTTCCTCGGCGGGGGCCTGCGCTTGGATGATCGCCTGCGCGTTCTCCTGCTGGTTGAGCTGGACGCTTGTGTAGACGGAGTATCCGCCGCGCTTCCAGTTCGTGAGGCGCTCTTCTTCGGAGGCCCCGAGAACCTCGAGCTCGGGAATGAGCTTGGTCACGTAGTCGCAGAAGAAAGGGGCAGCGGTTGCGGCGAAGCAACCGTTGCGGGGGGTGCTGTAGGTCACCTCGACGGGCGTCGCAACAGCCTCGTCGTACTGAGCCTGATCGATGTAACCGAGCTCGAGCATGTTGCCGAGGATCAGGTTGCGGCGGTTCTTGTTGTCTTCGAAGTTCTCGGGGTCGTTGAGGCTGCGCTTCGACGGGGTCTGCACGATCGCGATCAGGCTTGCCGCCTGCGCGAGGGTCACATCGGAGGCGGGCACCGAGAAGAACTGCTTAGAAGCCGACTGGATGCCGTAGGTGTTGCCGCCGAATCCGGCGATGTTGAGGTAAGCGAGGAGGATTTCGTCCTTCTCGTACTTCTTCTCAAGCCCGATCGCGAGCTTCATCTCCTGAAGCTTGCGCTCGATCGACTGCTCAACGGCCTCGGCATACTTGGCCTTGATGAGGGTCTCGGATGGCTGCGTGAGAGCATCCTGAACCTTGATGTTCTTGACAAGCTGCATCGTGAGTGTCGACGCACCACTGCCGATGTCGCCGCCGGCAACGTTGCCGACTGCAGCGCGGACTACTGAAGAAACATCGACGCCGCCGTGCTCATAGAATCGGCGGTCTTCACCGGCGACCACCGCGTCCTTGACGAACTGCGAGACCTGATCCCAGTTAACTTCTTCGCGGTTCTGGTCATAAATTTCGGCGATGGGGACGGGGGCGCCGTCGCCGCCGAGACCATAGATAACGTTCTTGGTGGACTGCTTTCCGATTTCGAGGTAATCGGGAAGGCTGTTGAAGATGTCAATGGAACTCTTCGCGGCCATTCCGGTGACAGCGATGGCGGGAGTGACCAAGGCCGTGACGAGCACGCCGGCAAGGAGGCTGAGTCCGGCAAGCCCTGCGAGGGCGCCAACGGCGCCGGAGGGCTTTGTTTTTTGGGCAGACATAGCATCTAGAGTAGGGGATCGAGACTCTCGCCAACCTGAACGGATGCCGACATGCACGCCTGGGAATACCTGACCACGCCGCTGATGATTCATAACACGGCAGCGATCCTCAACAATTGGGGCGCTCAGGGCTGGGAACTCGTGCAGGTCGTGACTGGCCCAGAGGGTGGGCTCGTCGCCTACCTCAAGCGGCCCGTCGCATCTGCAGAGTAGACGCGTTTCGGCGGCTTAGGCCGTGACGGGCGCTGGCCCGTGCTCCGTTATCTAACCCCCCTGTTGGAGGATTGCAATGTCCGTAGAAAACCGTCTCGCAGAGCTTGGTATCACCCTTCCTGAGGTTGCGGCCCCCGTCGCGGCCTACGTGCCCGCAGTTGTATCTGGCAATCTCGTGTACACATCGGGCCAGCTACCCTTCGTGGCCGGCGCGCTGCCGGCGACGGGCAAGGTCGGTGACGGTCACGGTCTTGTTCCCGCCGCTGATGCGAAGCAGTACGCCCGCCAGTGTGCCCTCAACGCCCTCGCAGCGGCGACGTCGGTCATCGGCTCGCTCGATCGCGTGACTCGCGTGGTCAAGGTTGTCGGGTTTGTCGCCTCAGACCCCTCGTTCAGCGGCCAGCCCGGCGTAATCAACGGTGCATCCGAGGTGCTCGGTGACATCTTCGGCGACGTCGGCATCCACGCTCGCAGCGCCGTGGGCGTTGCCGTTCTGCCGCTCGACTCGCCTGTCGAGGTCGAGCTCATCCTCGAGTTCGCCTAGGCGACGTTGCACCTGCGGGCGAGAGCTGCCCGCAGGTGCTTGGATAGTGTCATGACGGATGCCGACGCCTACATCGAAGATTTCGCCCGATTTATTCAGGCCTCGCCGTCGAGCTACCACGCCGCAGCAGAGGTCGGACGCCGACTAGAGGCGGCCGGATTCGATCGCCTGAACGAGGCCGACGCCTGGGCTATGCCCAAGCCGAAGGGTCGCAAGCCGCGCCGCCAGTTCGTGATTCGCGATGGTGCTGTCGTGGCCTGGAATATTCCGGCAGGAGCATCCGGCCTCACCCCGTTCCGAATTCTCGGATCGCACACCGATTCGCCAGGGTTCAAGCTCAAGCCGAACGGTTCGATCAGCGCGCACGGGTGGCGGCAGGCATCCGTCGAGGTCTATGGCGGGCCGCTCCTGAACTCGTGGCTCGACCGGGAACTCGAACTTGCGGGCCGCATTGTCACGCGTGATGGACGAGAGGTTCTGGCCCGCACGGGGCCCTATCTGCGCATCCCGCAGCTGGCCATTCACCTCGATCGCGAGGCGAACGATGGCCTCAAGCTGGACCGGCAACAGCACACGCAGCCGATTTTCGGCACGGTGGGTGCTGGTGAGGACTCGATTCTTGCGGTCCTGGCCGACTCAGCCGGTGTGCGGGTCGACGACATTGCCGGGTTCGACATCCTCGCGGCCGACACCGCTGCGCCCGCTCGATTCGGTGCAGGGCGCTCGCTTTTTGCCGCGGGGCGACTCGATAATCTCACCTCGGTCTATGCGAGTCTCGTCGCACTGCTGCAGGCGAAGCCGGCCGCGGGCAGCATTAGCGTGCTTGCCGCGTTCGACCATGAGGAGCTGGGTTCGTCGTCGCGGTCGGGCGCAAACGGCCCGCTGCTCGAAGACGTTCTGACTCGCATTGGCTCGGGGCTCGGCGCCTCCAGCGACGATCGCCATCGTTCGTGGGCAGCGTCGTGGTGCGTTTCGGCGGATGCCGGGCACGCCGTTCACCCCAACTATCCCGATCGGCACGACCCGGCCAACCGCCCCGTCGCCGGCGGCGGAACCCTGCTCAAGCTCAATGCCAACCAGCGATACGCCTCCGACGCGCACGGATCAGCGCTCTGGCAGCGCCTCGCCGACGCGGCCGGCGCGCCAGTGCAGGTATTTGTGTCGAACAATACGGTGCCCTGCGGGTCGACAATTGGGCCGCTCACAGCAACCAGGCTCGGCATCCGCACGGTCGATGTGGGCGTTCCCCTTCTCTCAATGCACTCGGCTCGCGAGCTGTGCCATGTGGACGACGCGGTCGCCCTAGCCGACACGGTCACGGCGTTCTACGCCGGCAGCTAGGGCAACCGCACCGTGACTACAGGTCGCTCGACTTCGCCCAGAGGTTGACACCGGCGTCGACGGCGAAGGTGTCAATCGCGGCCAGCTCGTCGGCCGAGAATTCGAGGTTGTTGAGCGCATCGAGGTTTTCGTCCAGCTGAGCGACCGAAGAAACTCCGATGAGCGCTGAGGTGACCCCACCGGGCCGCAGGGTCCACGCGACCGCCATCTGTGCGAGCGTCTGACCGCGCTTCGCCGCAATGTTGTTGAGACCGCGGATGCGCGCCAGGTTCTCCTCCGAAAGAGAATCCTCCGAGAACGACGGGCGGTTGGTGGCCCGCTCGCCGGGGACATCGCCCAAGTACTTTGAGGTGAGCAGCCCCTGCGCGAGCGGCGTGAAGGCAATCGAGCCGAGCCCGGAGTCATCCAGAACCTCGAGCAGGCCGCCCTCCGCCCACCGGTTGAGCAGCGAGTAGGCAGGCTGATGGATGATCAGAGGGGTGCCGAGGGCGCGTGCCGCAGCAACCGCAGCCTGTGTGCGCTCCGGCGAGTACGACGAGATGCCCGCGTAGAGCGCCTTGCCCTGGCGCACAGCCGTGTCGAGGGCCCCGATGGTCTCCTCAATGGGCGTGTCGACATCCACCCGGTGTGAGTAGAAAATGTCGACGTAGTCGGTGTTAAGGCGCTTGAGTGACTCGTCGAGGCTGTTGAGCAGGTACTTGCGCGACCCGAAGTTGCCGTATGGGCCCGGCCAGTGCGGCCATCCTGCCTTGGTCGAGACGACCAGCTCGCTGCGGTACGGGGCGAAATCGGTGCGCAGCATGCGCCCGAAGTTCTCCTCTGCAGAGCCGTTGGGCGGGCCGTAGTTGTTCGCCAGGTCGAAGTGAGTGATCCCCCGGTCGAATGCCCTGCGCAGGATGTCGCGCTGCGTCTGGAAGGGGCGGTTGTCGCCAAAGTTGTACCAGAGGCCCAGCGAAATCGGCGGCAGCAAAAGCCCGCTCGCGCCAACCCGGCGGTAACCAAGATGGGTGTAGCGATCGGCAGCAGCTACGTATGGTGCGTGGGAGTCGGGGGTCGTTTCGTCGGAGAAACGAATCTCAGATGTCAAGGCGGCTTCCTTAGGAGTTTGTCGCTTGCCGAGCAGAGTCGGGGCTGATCCCGATAGACCAGTCGAACTGCGGGGCAGTGTGGTTGACAGACCAGTCTCCTACAGTTCGCAGCGCACCGCGCAAAAGCCGCTGAGGGGTCCCATATTCGCCTTGCCGGAGGCGACGGAAGGCGAATATGGGACCCCTCAGCAGAAAGGGAGCGGGCTTGAGCGCGAGCTATGCCGCTGCGGGCACCGCCGATGCCGCGTCGAGACGCTCCACGAGCGCGGGGTCAAGCTGAAGCTCGACCGATGCGAGCAGGCCCTCAAGCTGTTCGACCGAGCGTGCGCTGGCGATCGGCGCCGTAACGGACGGCTTCGACTGCAGCCATGCGAGGGCAACGGCGGTGGGGGTCGCGCCGACCTCATCGGCGACCTCGACGAGCGCGGCGATGGTAGAGAAAGCGTTTTCGGTTGCCAACGGCGCGAGCGTTCGACCACGCGCCGCACCCTCAACATCGGCGGCGCTGCGGTACTTGCCCGTGAGCATCCCAGCGGCGAGCGAGAAGTAGGTGAATACGCCGAGGCCGTGGCGCTCGGCTACGGGAGCGTAAGTCGTTTCGTAACCCCTGGCGAGCAGGTTGTAGTGGGGCTGGAGGGCGACGGGGGTGCTCAGGCCATTGGCTTTCGCGGCGGCAAACCACGCATCGATGCGCTCCGGTGAAAAGTTCGATACGCCAATGGAGTGAATCTTGCCCGCCTTGACCAGTGCGTCGAAGGCTGTGGCGATGTCTTCGATCGACTGGGTTTCATCGTCGAAGTGCGCGTAGTAGAGGTCGATGTAGTCGGTGCCGAGGCGGGCGAGCGAAGCGTCGGCGGCAGCGGCGATGTTTGCAGGGGAGAGCCCTGTGAACTCCGGATGCGTCGCAACCTTGCTGGCGATCGTCACGGTGTCGCGGTTGCCGCGGCTGGCGAGCCAGCTGCCGATGATTCTTTCGGAGTCCCCTCCGGTGTTTCCCGGCACCCAGGCGGAGTATCCGTCTGCGGTGTCGACGTGGTCTCCGCCTGCCGCAACGAAGGCGTCGAGCACGCGGTGCGACTCGGGCTCGTCGGCGGTCCAGCCGAAGACGTTGCCGCCGAGAACAAGGGGAAAGCTGTCAGAGAAGGGGTTGGTCATGCTCCATATTCTGTCAGCGCGCGCACAGCCATTCTCTCAACGGCCCAGCCATTCTCTAGTCGGCACAGCGCTACTCGCCAAAACCCGCCTTATCGACCCGGCGGTGAAAGCGCATGCCGACGATTCCGCCGAGCATGGCGCCTCCCAGCATCACGGTAAGCACGGCCACGACAGCGAGGATGCTCGCGAGGCTCAGCCCCCCGCTAGCGAGTATGACGCCGGGGAATGCCTCGATGCTCGCGGCAACGTCGAAGCCATCGCCCGTGAGGGAGGCGGCGGCTCCGACAGCGATGCTCACGGCGATGCTCCACACAAACACCATGGCGCCCTGCTGTGCACCGGCAAACCTGGCCATGCGGCCCGCGACATAGCCGCCGCAAAAATAGGATGCGGTCAGAGCAATAACGAGCATGGCCGTTGCCGTGGCCGACACGCCAGCATCGCCCGCCGTGAACCCTCCTGCCCCGTCAAGGCCGAGCGACGCACCGAGCATTGAGAGGATGCCGGCAGCGAAGCCGACGAGGATTACCCCTGTGCCGACGGCGGTGAGCCAGCCGAAGAATGCGGAGCCGATCTTGACTCCTCCGAACGCCCGTTCCTCGCGCTCAAGCACCTCGCGACGCAACTGGGAAGAGGCCAGGCGATCTGAGCGCTCTGGACGCGGCGGGCGGATCGGCGGCAGCGAGAGGTCCTGGTCAATGTAATCGGGCACGACAAGGTCAGGCGACAAGGAGAGCGGGGGAGAAACCGGCTGCGAGGGATTCTCTCGCGGTGGCACGGCGGTGCGCCTCCGCGCGTCTTCTGATGTCGTCATCGCCATCTCCTTGCCCGAGTCAACCCCCGTGCGGTACTCCCAGGTCTACGCCGATGGGGTGCGCCGAGCAATCAGCGGGCGGTCAGGATGCGCGCTCACCGCGCTAAAGTCGAACAGTGAGCAAGTTCGAGCGAGCCATCGCCCCCATCGCAATTTTCACCATCGTCACCGGGGTTGTCTCCGTCGTGCTCGACATCGTTCAAGACCTGAGCGGGTTCGCGCACGGATACATTTCTCTCGCCGCATGCGGCCCAGCGGTCGGCGCGCTGGCCGCCTGGGCTGTGGCCGGAGCGCGATCAGACAAGCGCGCCAGCTTTCGCGAGCTGCTGCCCGCCGCAGTCTCGACCCGTCAGGTCGTTGCCCATCTCATCTTGGGCGTTGCCGCATCCGCTGTGTTCTTCGGGCTGATGCTGGGGGCTCTGGCCATCCTCGGCGTGCCCGCGCTGTGGCCGGCGGATGTTGCCGGGGTCCCGATCGCGGTGGCCCTGCTCGGCTTGCTGGTCGGCGCCCTCCTCCAGGAGATCGGATGGCGAGGTTTCTTGCAGCCCCTTCTGGAGCTCACCGGCAGCCGCTTTCTCGCCACCGTGATCGTCGGAGCGGTGTGGGGTTTCTGGACCGTGCAGCTCTTTCCCATGGCCAACAACTTTGTCGCCGTCGCCTCGGTCTTTGTCGGCACGATCGCGCTCTCGGTGCTTCTCGGATACTTCGGCAATGGGTCGGTGACGCAGCGGGTGCTCGCCGCGACCGTTGTTCACTGGCTCGTCGCATCGGTGCTTCTTCTGCTCGTCGGGGCGGGCTTCGCTCCTGTCAGCGCATTCAGCGGTCTAGCGTTCATGGCGGCCATCGTGGTGACGGCTGTCGTGTTCATGGCCCTGTTCGTCACGGCTCAGCGCAAGCGGGCCCGCAGGGCAGCAGCAGCAGCCAGCGAGGCGTCGGCCGAGTAAGCCGTGCCGCGCGGCACTCGCTAGGCGGTACCGTCACGAGGTCGTGCCGTGGGAGGCGTGCTTACGCCAGCCTGTCGTCGTCCAGAGGGGCGTCCGGGTCCTCTTCCGCTTCGATGCGTTCGTCGGGATCGATCGTCGGTGGCACGGGCGCTTCCGGCTCGTCAGAGAGATCTTCTTCTCGCTCGTCTTCGAGGTTGGGCTCATATTCGCGTGACATGCGTGCTCCCGTCGTGATGGCTTAGTGCCGTGAGGCGTCGGTGTCGTGCTATTCCATATCGCGGGCCGTCGTGACCCGGTTGCCCTCGATGAGTGCTTCGGGGTTGGCCTCTGCGGGCTCGACGTGAGGGATCTCTACGACGCCGAACTCCGCCGCTGCCGATTCGGCGCTGGTGGGTCGGGCGGTCTCTGATCCGGGAGAGAGAGCTCCGAGCGGCGCCTCGGCGCGGAGGTGTTTGTCGTGCTCATGGTTGATCATGCGCACCACGATAGGAGCGGAATCTGCGGGCTGCCCGAGAGCAGCGCGCGCGTTCACGGGATACAGGCGTGGTCGCGCGCAGCGGCTTAGCGCCCTGCCCAGTCCTTGGCGGTTTCGCGCAGTGGCTCGAGGGTGTCGATCACATAGGACGGCAGGATCTCGGGCATGAGCGCTGCGGCCGCGAGGATGCTCACGAGAAGAGCAGCGTTGATCGCCCATACGATCAGCGGCGCTGAGCCCGCCCCGAGAGTGCGACGCAACATGAGCGTGCGCAGCACGAGATACACAGGAGCGGTGAGAAGCGCCCATGCTGGGCTTGGCGGATGCGCATGGCCGAAGTCACGCAGCCGTGCAGCATCCTGCTGGGCAAAGAGAAGCCCCACAAGCCAGGGGAGCGCGAGCACACCGATCGCGGGCAGCGACCAGGGGGCAAAGAGCGAGAGCGTGACAAAAAGCGCAAGCCCCCACAGCCACGGAGTGAGCGTAAGAAGCCAAACGGATGCGGTGCTCCAGCGCTCAGGAATGCGGTTGTTGAGCTCGGCGACGCGGCCGTTGCCCACGGGCGACCAGGATGCCTCCCCGCGGCGATCGCCGGGCCCGGCCCAAATGTCGTCGTCGGCGACGGCAACCGACGCACGAGAAGTGGGTGCGCCGGATGATGCGACAGGGCCGGTACCGCCATCGCGCAGCCGCCGTCGGGACATGAGGGTCGACTCGATGGAGTCGTCGAGTGCTGTGGTGTCGAGGGCCGTGCTGTCGGGGGCCTGCGCGTGCTGGGCCTGCTGCGCCTGAACCTGCTGCGCCTGAACCTGCTGGGCTTGCGCTGTGGCGGCGGCGAGCGACTCCGCCAGGTGAGCTTGCGCGCGCGCGTGTGCGGCGTCGGCCTGCGCGGCGAGCGCGAAGTGAGCTGCCTCACGGTCGCGTTGCGCCTGGTCGGCGAGCTGGGCTGCCCACTCCGCTTCAAGGCGTGCGGCAGCGCTTTTGACGGCCTCGGAGCGCGAGTCGGTGGCCGAAACGGGAGGAGCGGCTGCCACGGGAAGCGATGAGATCGGATCAGTGTCGCTCGCGGTGGTCGGAGCAAATGGCGATCGCTCGGGGGCCGGGTCGTCGACCCCTTCGTCATCGTTCGCGTCGTCGAGAGGGAGGGATCCCAGAATCGAGAGGGCATCCGCGTACTGGGGCGTGTAGTGACCGACCGGCTGAGCTGCTGCGGACTGAGCGCCGTTCTGCATCGCGGGCCAGGGAATAGTGGGCGCGACGCTCAAGGTAGGTTCGGCGGTCGGCTCGACGCGTTGTGCAACGTAGTTCGGCACCTGGGTGACAAACTGTTGGGCCGGCTGAGTGAAGCGTTCTGCCTGCACCTGCGTGTGCGCGGCTGCCGCTTGAGTCTGATCGTCCGATGCTTGCAGGGCGAATCGCTGTTGCACGCGGGGAGCCGGGGCAACCGCAGCGGCGGGCTCTACTCCAGGCAGGGGGGCAACGCTCTCGGTCCAGGCAAGACCGTTCCACCATCGCAGGTGACGACGCGTAATGGGGTCGACATACCAGCCTGCAGGTGCAGCACTATTCTGTGGTTCCGTCATTGGGCACTCCCGCCGTTCGATCCAATCTGCCGGGCAACGGGGGGACTGCGGGCACTCCCAGGCGGGAGGGATCGGGTTGCGCCAGCCTAGCTCATCTTGTCCACCTTTCGGGGGACAAATTTTAAGAACAACGACACTAGCCGGTGACCGTTAGATTTGTCGGTGTGACTTCGACAAAAACGACTCCCTCTCCCGCGCGGCGGCGCCTTGATTCGTTCTTTCAGATCAGCGAACGCGGCTCGACGATCTCTCGGGAGGTGCGCGGAGGCCTCGTAACGTTCATGACGATGGCCTACATCGTCATCTTGAACCCGCTCATTTTGGGTGGCACGGATGACGTTGCGGGCAACGCGCTCGAGGTTGCCCAGCTTGCCGCCGTGACGGGGCTAACTGCCGGAGTCATGACGATCCTCTTCGGAATGGTGGCAAATCTTCCATTCGGCCTGGCTGCGGGCCTCGGGATCAACTCCTTCCTGGCCGTCAGTGTCGTAGGTCAGGTGACCTGGCCCGAGGCGATGGGACTGGTCGTTATCAACGGCCTCATCATCGTGCTGCTGTCGGCGACAAAGCTTCGCGAAATGATCTTCAAGGCGGTGCCTGCCCAGCTCAAGACGGCGATCACGGTCGGCATCGGGTTCTTCATCGCCTTCATCGGTCTTGTGGATGCCGGGTTTGTGCGCGCGAGCGGGTCGGCCTCGCCGCCCGTGCAATTGGGTGACGATGGCTCGGTCGCCACCCTGCCCACGCTCGTGTTTGTGATCGGCCTGCTGTTCATGGGCGTGCTCATGGCGCGCAAGGTCAAGGGCGCGTTGCTCATCGGCATCCTGGGCACCACCGTCATCGCCATCATCGTCGAGGCCATTTTCAAGGTGGGCCCGTCGTTCACCAAGGATGGCCCGAATCCGGCCGGCTGGAACCTCAACGTTCCTACCCTTCCCGAGTCGATTGTGTCGCTGCCCGACCTGTCCCTCGTCGGTGCTTTCTCCTTCGGAGCCTTCGAGCGCATCGGAGCGCTCGCGGCGCTCATGCTCGTCTTCACCCTTGTGTTCACCAACTTCTTCGATGCGGTCGGCACCCTCACGGGGCTTACCAAAGAGGCTGGTCTTCAGGATGACAAGGGCAACTTTCCCCGCCTCAAGTCCGCGCTGCTTATCGAGGGTGTCGGTGCGGTTGCCGGTGGGGCAACGTCGTCGTCGTCGAACACGATCTATATCGACTCCGCCGCTGGCGTGGGGGAGGGGGCACGCACGGGTCTTGCCAATGTGGTGACCGGTGTTCTGTTCTTGCTCGCTATGTTCTTCACGCCTCTCACCCAGGTGGTTCCGCTGGAGGTCGCTGGCGCTGCGCTGGTCGTCGTTGGCGTCCTCATGGTGTCGCAGATCAGGTTCATCGATTGGACAGAGTTCTCCATTGGCCTTCCCGTGTTCCTCACGGTCACGATCATGCCGCTGACCTACTCGATCGCCAACGGAATCGGCGCCGGGTTCATCGCCTGGGTCGTCGTGCGGTCGCTTTCGGGCAAGGCGCGCGAGATCTCGCCGCTGCTGTGGATCGTGGCCCTCGGCTTCTTGATCTACTTTGCGCGCGGGCCCCTTGAGGCACTGATCGGTTAGTGCATCACGTCGTAGCGGGCGAGGGCGTCTGCATCGCGCGCATAGGTGCCCGCGCTCCTAGCGGTGTCGAGGGCAATCACGGGGTCTGCCTCAGCCTGCGCGACGGCGAGCAGGCGCTCCGCCTCGGCGAGCCGCGTGCGTGCCTCTCGCCCGATGCCGCCTCGACGGGTGTCGATAAAATCGCGCGTCGCGGTGACCTGGCTTCGTGCGGCGACAAGAGCGCCCGTATACGCCTCGCGGGCCTGGTCGAGCCTGCGCTGCTGATTGCGGGCTCCGGCGAGGGCCGAGTCGAGGCGTGAATTCGCCTCCCGCAGCCTGTCGAGCGCCGCTACCGGGTCACGGGGGTCCGCCTGCCCCAGCGATGTTTCTGCCATCGTGATGGCGTCGATTACGGATGCTGCGGCAGCCGCATCCGTCGCCGTGTCTCGCACCGTCTTGGCCTCGGCGATGGCGGCCTTCGTCGATTCGGCGAGAGAGTCGAGGGCTGCGGTTGCCGCGGCGAGCTGCCCGGCAAGGGTGTCGATTGCGTCATAGAGGTGGAGTGAGCGACGGACCTGTTCCTCGCCGTCACGCAGCGCACTCAGGGTCGCGGCTGCGGCGGTGGTCGACGGTGAGGTGCTCGCCGCCGCCGCCGTCTCCAGCGCGGCAGTGGCGAGCCGACGCGCCTCGACGGCGCGGGTGCGGTTATCGACGACGCTCGCGATAGCGGCGGCGGAATACGCGCTCTCAAGCTCGACCAGCACGGTGGCCGCCCGAGAATCACGGGCGGCTGCTGTATCGATCGTCGTCCGCAGTGCTGCGAGGTTTTCGGGAACGCGTCGGTCGAGTTCCCGGAGCTTTTCGAAAGCTTTGAGCTCGGCGTTGAGTCGCGCCATCGTCGACTCGCACAGGTGGGCGATGCGAGAGGTCCATTCTCTGCGCTGCGTCGTGGTGTCGGGAACGTGATCGTCGAGCTTCTGCTGCAGCTCGAACGCCTCCATAATCTGACGGCGGGATTCGCTGAGCGTTCGGGAGAGCGACGCGGTCGACTCAGTGCCGAACTGCGCGAGGGCAAAGTCGAGCTCGTCCTGGGCGTCGCGCACCGCATCGTCGGCCCGAACGAGGAGGATGTTGGCTCGCTGAGCGGCAGCCTCGAGAGGGTCTGCACCAGTGCGGGGCGAGGTGAGCGCAGCGGCTCGGTTTCTGCGGAACAGCAGGCCGAAGCCCACGCCGAGGAGCACGCCGACGATGACGAGCACGGTGACGATGGCCGTTCCTGCGGCGCTCGCCAGTTCACCCATTCTGTTTTCTCCCTGGTCTCGGCCACTGCTCGCGCAATGTTGTTCCACTGTATGGGGAGCACGCTGAGCTTTGCGCGGGACTCAGCGGGGGAGCGAACCGGCAGACTCGGCGGGGACCCCGCCGGGCAACGCTCGCGGCGTTCACGAGAGCGAACGCCAAGAAATCGGCGCTGCCTACCGGAATATTGTGGGTTGCGCGCTTAAGGTTGGGCCTGTGTGGCCAGCTAATAGACAACCTGAAGACGACGCTGCCGTTGATGACGGCGAGATCACCGTGGCGCGCGTCGAGCCGCAGGTGACCGCGCCCCACGCGCTCTCCCTCGGGGATCCGCGCTATACGGCAGCGAACATTGCCGAGCCGACCTGGCAGGGATGGCGAGAGCAGCTGGCGGCGATCGGCGGCCCGTCACCGCTCCTCCACTTCGTTGACGAGCGTCGCACCCGCATCGAACTGAGCACGACGCATCCCGGCGGCCTGGCCCAGTTCATCACCGGTCAGAAGACGCTTCTCTCGAGCCTTATCCGCGATGACCTCGCTCTGCGTGCGGCCAGGGTTGCCGCGGGCGAAATCGCCTCGAAGGGCCTTGAGCTCACGACCTCCCGCGGAATCGACGCCGTGCACCTGGGCATCGGCATCGCCGAGTGGACCCATGAGGGCATCGAATACCGCGCCCCCGTGTTGCTGCGACCGCTCGCGATTCGCCGATACGGCCGCGACTACGAGATGAAGCTCCTCGGCGCCCCGTTCCTCAACCCCGATCTTGCCCGCGCGCTCGAAGAGCAGCACGGGGTCACGCTGGATGCCGACGCTTTTGTGGCGCTCGCCGAGCACGATGGCACATTCAAGCCCAACACCGTTATCGACCGCCTTCGCGGCCTGACCTCACACCTTCAGTGGTTCAACGTGCAGCCGCGCCTCGTCGTCTCGTCATTTGCCTCAGTAGGCGACCGCATGGTTGCCGATGCGGCCCAGCTGGAACATCCCATCCTCGACGCGCTGGCGGGCAACCCCGGAGCCAAGTGGACCGTGGGCGAAAGCTACGCGCCCGTCGACCCCCAGCATCCGGATGATCGGGCACCAGAGACCGACACGCTGCTGCTCGACGCCGACAGCGAGCAGGAGGGAGTTGTGGCGCAGATCGCGGCCGGCAACTCCATCGTCGTCAAGACCCTGCCCGGCACAGGCAGCACGCAAACCATCGTCAACGCCATCGGATGTTTGGTGGGTCAGAACAAGCGGGTGCTCGTCGTGAGCCCCCGCCGATCGAGCCTCAAGGGCATCGCCCACCGCCTGGGGGAGATCGGGCTGCAGGGAGTCGCGGTTTCACCCGCGAGCCTGCGCGGCGACGTCATCCGCGGCATCTCTCGCAACGAGAAGGCGCGTCCCCCTCAGCTGGCCGAGGTCGACGACGCACTCGTTCGTCTGCGCAAGGTGCTTCTCGATTACCGCATCGCGATCGCTCGACGCGACCCCGCGATCGGTGTTTCTGTGCTCGACTGCCTCACCGAGCTTTCACGCCTCGCCCTGCTTCCGCAGTCGCCGTCGACAACGGCTCGACTCTCGCGCACGTCGGTCGAGCGCCTCATCGACAACCGCAGCGCGGCCGCCGATGCCATGGTCCAGGCCGCCCGCCTGGGAGAGTTCCGCTACGGGCCCGGCGATTCGCCCTGGTACGGAGCCTCATTCGCCTCAAGCGAGCAGGCCACGGTTGCCCACGCCCTAGCGAAGCGTCTCTCGAACGACGACGTGCCCCGCCTGCTGGAGCGCGCAACAGAGCTCGTGGGGTCCACCCCGATGCGGCCGTTCGAGACGATCGCAGAGCTGGGCACCTACCTTCGACTGCTCACCGACATCCGCGACACACTGGACAAGTTCCAGCCCGTCGTCTTCGACCGGTCGCTCAGTGAACTCATCGCCGCGACAGCCGCGCGCAAGGACTCGCCCGAAATGTCGGGCGCAAACCGTCGACGGCTCAAGAAGCTCGCCAAGGAGTATCTGCGGCCCGGCGTCTCCGTCAACGATATGCACGAAAGCCTGGTTCGCATCCAGCAGCAGCGTTTGCTTTGGCAGCGGTTCGTCGCGGCGGGTGCGCCGCCTCGTGTGCCTGCGGGCATTGCCTCTGCCCAGGTTCTGCACCAGCAGGTCGAACAAGACCTGGCCACTCTCGATCGCCCGCTCGGCACAACCTCAGCCGCCGAGCAGCTCGTCAACCTGCCGATTCCGCAGCTTCTTGCCAAGCTGGCCGGCCTTGCGGCGGAGTCGGATGCTCTGGCGAACCTGCAAGAGCGCGCCCAGCTCCGCACGACCCTCCACGACCTGCAGCTCGACCCGCTGCTCGCCGACCTGTCGCTGAGGCATGTGCCAGACACCGAGGTTGCCGCAGAGCTTGAGCTTGCATGGTGGCGCTCCGCGCTCGAGTCATTGCTCGATGCCGACCGTGCCTTGCTCGGGGCCAATACGAGCGTGCTCGACCGGCTTGAGGCCGACTTCCGACTCGTGGACGAAGCCCATGCCTCTGGCAGCGCGCAGCTGCTCTCGTGGCAGCTCGCGGAGAACTGGAGCATCGGCCTCGTCGACTGGCCAGAAGAGGCGGCAAGCCTCAAGCGCATCCTTCGCCGCGACAGCATCACCTCGAGGCAGTTGCAGTCGGCAGCGCCCCACCTCTCACGAACGATCGCCCCCGTTTGGCTCGCCTCGCCGTATGAGGTTGACCTCATTACCGACTCGATGCCGTTCGATACCGTGATTCTCGTTGATGCTGGCGCAACGACACTCGCCGAGACCGTTGGCGCGATTCGCCGGGCCAAGCAAACCGTGGCCTTTGGCGACCCCGTCACCCAGACTCCCTCGTCGTTCCGCATTGGTCTGGCTGACGAGTTCGCCGACCGCGACGACGCCGATGCAGCCGATGGCGACCTCGACGAGACTCACGCCGACTCCGCCCTCGCACGCCTGGGCACCCTGCTGCCGACCCTCGCTCTCACGCGCAGCTATCGCGCCGGGGGAGAAGACCTCGCAGAACTGGTCAACCGCCGGTTCTATGCCGGCAAGATCGAATCCCTTCCCTGGGCCGGCAGCTTCCTCGGCCACGGCAGCCTGCGCATCGATCATGTGAAGGACGGCAGCGGCCTCCCCGACGAGACCTCGGGCGCTGTCGAAAGCGTGGATGCCGAGGTCGAGCGGGTCATCGAACTCGTCATCGAGCACGCCAAGACGCGTCCGCACGAATCGCTCATGGTCATCTCGGCGAGCGAGAAGCACGCCGTACGGGTAGAGCAGGCGATTCTCGCCGCGCTGCCGGGTCGCACAGAGCTGAGCGAGTTCGTGCTTAGCGACAGGGCAGAAGCCTTTAGCGTGTCGACCATTGAACACGCCGTTGCCCAGAGCCGCGACCGCGTGATTTTCTCGGTCGGCTACGGTCGCACCCCTCATGGTCGCGTGCTGAGCGATTTCGGAGCGCTCGGGCGCCCGGGAGGAGAGCGGATGCTCGCGGTCGCCATGACCCGCGCCCGCCGCGGCATGATCATCGTCACCTGCTTCGAGCCGTCAGACATCGACGACACCCGCATGGAGCGCGGAGCCGTCGCCCTGGCGGAGATCTTGGCCGATGCATCCGCCCGCACCCGGAGCGAGCCGCTGCCGGACGACAGCGACCCCATGCTCGTCGATTTGGCGAAGCGGTTGGAGAAGCGCGGGCTGCGCGTGGCGCTTGGCCACCGCGGCAAGCTTGGCCTGGTCACGTCGTTCGAGGGCAAATGCCTCACGATCGAAACCGATACGGTGCTGCAGAATTCGAGCCTTCGGGAGTCGTTGCGCCTGCGACCTGAGCTGTTGCGCCGCCTCGGCTGGCACTATATGCGAGTGCACGCCTTCGAACTCTTCAATAACCCGGATGCTGTGGCCGACCGCGTCGTCGCCATGCTCGGTGCGGGCCGAGGCCCGGTGACCGAACCGATCCCGATCGTGTCAGCGTGATGGTTTCTCCGACCGGCGACAACGGTGCCGCAAGCCCCGCGGGCGCGGACGACGAAGCAGCGCGCACCGACGAGGCAGGGCGTCCTCGGCGACGTAACCGGCGAGTGCGCACCGAGCCTGTGCCCGGCACCGACCCGAACCCGACACCGGAGCCCAGCCGACACGGCGAGGGCGAGAACGACGAACAACTCAAGCGGGATGTTCCGCCGCACTGGGGCTAGCCTGCGGGTCTGCGTCCGCGCGGAGATTCGGCGGCCGACTACTCGGCGTCGACCGTGACCTGCGCGCGCTTCTGCTCGGAGAGCAGGTCGCGAATCTCGGCGAGCAGGTCGAGCTCCGACGCAGGAGCATCCGGCTCCTCAATGCCAGCCTTGCGCTTCTCTTCGGCCTTCTTGCGCATGTAGTTGACCGGCGTCACGAGCACGAAGTACACCACGGCGGCCACCAGCAAGAACTGGATCGCGGCGGCGATGACCGCCCCGAACATGAGCTGGGCGGGCTCGCCGCTGGTGGTGGGAATCTCGAGGATCAGTGCGGACTTAAGGTCTTCTGCATCGAAGAGTGCCCCAATGGCGGGGTTGAAGATTCCCTCGACGAGCGCGTTGACGATCGCGGTGAATGCAGCGCCGATGACCACGGCGACAGCCAGGTCGATGACGTTGCCGCGCATGATGAACTCTTTGAAGCCTTTTATCAACGCGATACTCCTATCGGTTCTGAGATTCATAGGTGATACGTCGTTCAGAGAAACGATGCTGCTGTTGCTAAAAGGATCAGGACGCGGAGGGCGTACTCGCCGCCGCGGGGGCCGCTGGCGCTGCGGCCGGAGCCGATGGCGAAGCACCGGATGTCGATGAGTTCGACCCGGCGCTCACCGAGCTGGTCGACGCAGAGCGGGAGTCGGTGCGGTAGAAGCCGGAGCCGTTAAAGGTGACGCCGATGCTGTTGAAGACCTTGCGCAGGTCGGCCTGGTTGCAGCTGGGACACACCGTGAGAGTGTCGTCGGTGAACGACTGGTACTGATCGAAGGCGTGGCCACAGGCCGCGCAGCGGTAAGAATAGGTAGGCACGAGAATCCTTGATGTTTCGGTTGCGTCTAGAGATCGATGATGCCGCTCGGGGTAACAACACCGTCCACGGGCTTGTCGTGAACCTCTGTCGGCACGGAGTCGACCAACTCATTGTCGAATACCACAGCATAAACCGGCGGGCACTGTTCCATTGACCCGAGCATCCTGTCGTAGTAGCCACGGCCCCAGCCCATGCGGATGCCGCTGCGGTCGACGGATGCCGCCGGCACCACGATGAGATCGACATCGTTGATGGCGATCGGGCCGAGAACCTCGCCGACCGCCTCCGGAACTCCGAACTGGCCCTCGCGCTCGGTCTCGCCGTCGCCAAGAACCCAGTCTAGCAAGCCGTCATCCCGTGAAACTGGCAGCAGCACACGGATGCCAGCCTCATGCGCAGCGTTAAGCCACGGACGGATATTCGGCTCATCCGGCGTCGAAAGGTAAGCCGCGAGGTAGCGGGCGTCGAAGCGTGTGACGAGCTCGGAGAGGTGCGCCGTAAGTAGTTCGGTCGCCTTCTCCCTTTCGCTACTCGTCATGATTCGTCGTCTCTCCCGCAACTCGGCGCGCAGCGCTCGTTTGCGGTTGGCCAGATCATCGGGCATGTACGACATCCTAGGGAAAGGTACTGTGACAGGCATGGCGTTTACCATCACGAAAGCAGTCATTCCCGCAGCAGGCCTTGGAACTCGATTCTTGCCCGCCACGAAGGCGATGCCAAAAGAGATGCTCCCGGTCGTTGACAAGCCAGCGATTCAATACGTTGTCGAGGAGGCCGTAGCGGCCGGACTCACCGACGTTCTCATGATCACGGGTCGCAACAAGAACGCCCTGGAGAACCACTTCGACCACGTCGGCGAACTTGAGGCCACGCTGGAGAAGAAGGGCGACACCGAGCGTCTGCGTCAGGTCAACTTCTCCACCGATCTTGCCGACATGCACTACGTGCGTCAGGGCAACCCGCTCGGCCTCGGCCACGCCGTGCTTCGCGCCAAGATGCACGTGGGCAACGAACCGTTCGCGGTGCTGCTCGGCGACGACATCATCGACCAGCGCGATGTGCTGCTCTCTCGCATGATCGAGGAGCAGGTGAGACGAGGAGCCAGTGTTGTTGCCCTGCTCGAGGTCGATCCGGCCCAGACCCATATGTATGGAATCGCCACCGTCGAGCCAACCGAGACCGAGGATGTCGTTCGCATCACTGGCCTCGTCGAAAAGCCGGCCCAGGGAGAGGCGCCATCCAACCTCGCCATCATCGGTCGCTACGTGCTCACCCCCGAGGTGTTCCGCGTGCTGGAGAACACCAAGCCCGGCAAGGGCGGGGAGATCCAGCTGACGGATGCTCTGCAGACCATGGCCGATGCCCCAGAGGCAACCGGCGGAGTGTTCGGCGTCGTGTTCCGCGGGCGCCGCTACGACACGGGAGACCGCGTCGACTACATCAAGGCGATCGTGCAGCTCGCGGTTGACCGTGAAGACCTCGGGCCGGAGCTTCGCCCGTGGCTCAAAGAGTTCGCCGACAAACTCGACTGATCATGGTCACTGCTGTGCCAACTCTCAGCGATGGGGCGGTCACCATCCGCCCCATCCGAGTGCGCGATGCAAAGGTTCTCGAGCGCGAACTGCTCGACAACCGAGACTGGTTGACCCGGTGGGAGGCGACCAGCCCCTATGGGCCGGTCTCTCTGGATACTCGCTACAGCATCCGCAATCTGTTGGCGCACTCCCGCGGAGGCCACGGCATGCCCTATGCGATCGAGTACGACGGCGAATTCGCCGGGCAGCTCAACGTGTCGGGCATCACCTATGGGTCGCTGTCGTCGGCCACCCTCGGGTACTGGGTCTCTCAGCGCTTCGCGGGTAAGGGAGCAACCCCCACCGCGGTTGCCCTCGCGACGGACCACTGCTTCTTTCAGATGGGCCTGCACCGCATGGAGATCTGCATCCGTCCCGAGAATGCGGCCTCGTTGCGCGTCGTGGAGAAGCTCGGGTTTCGGTACGAGGGGCTTCGTCGGCGATACATCCACATCGACGGGGACTGGCGCGACCACTTCTGCTTCGCGCTCGTCGCAGAAGAGGTTCGCAGCGGCGTGCTGAACCGCTGGCGCGACGGTCGCGTGCCCGCCGCCAACGCGGTCATCCCCGAGGCTGACTGGCGCGCGTCGGGCGTGCGCCGCTAGCTCGCACTGGCTTGCCTGCCGAGGGGTGCGAAATGCGCCTTCCCGGGCGCCCGGAGCACGCATTTCGCACCCCTCGCGCGGAGGCGTGAGGGGGTCAACCGTCAGCGGGGACGGCAGCGGATGCTCGCGGCCGCTAGAGCCCCACGAACGGAATCGAGACGGTCATCGCGGCAGCGGCAACGAACACGACCGTCGCAATCGCGGTGAGGCCAATCTGGGCTCGGCGTCCCTTGACGACCGCAGCGACACCGAGAAGGAACAGCGAGATCGCCATGAGCACGGTGTTGAGGGTGAGGCGGTCGCTGAGGCTGTTGTAGGTGTCGCCCTCTGCGATGAGCTTTTCGGCCTTCTCCTGTGACTCCGAGTATGGGCTGAACAGAGTGTTCATGTAGTCCTCGTTGTCGAACGGGGCCGTGTAGACCGCGGGGTCCGCCTCGTTCTCATCCGCAGCCCACGTGATGGCGCCGTCGAGGCCTTCGCTCACCGACTGAAAGTACATAACGTCGTACTTGTCGCTTGCCGACTGGGCGATCGCGGCATCCGCGCTCTCGGCGTCGATCGAGAGTTGCGTGAGCGTAGACCACAGCTGAACGTCCTGGATGTAAGTCTGGTTGGCCTCGAGGTAGAGAGACTCCGCCTCGGTGCCGGCGGCCTGGCCCTTGGTGTACGCGCCCGCCATCTGGCTGTCGTAAAGCGCCGCTTGAAACGAGGCATAGGCGGTTACGGTCGAGACGACGCCGAGGAGGATCACGATGATCAGCTCCATGTTGCCGAAGTAGTCGGAGAGGCGGCGCTGGGGTGTTGCAGCTTCGGGTGCGGAGGAGGTCACGGGATTCCTTGGTATATCGGTTTGGGAAACACCCATAGTACTGAGTGCGAAGCCTGGGAAGGCACCCCGCATCGAGGGGTCAACCGCAAGACACACCCCCGATAATGGGCCGCCAAACCGCCACCCGCTCGTAGCGTTGGCTCATGGGATTCGAGGGGCTCAGCTCAAGCGTCGTGATTGCGATCGCCGCCGTGCTCTGGCTCGTCTATCTCGTGCCGACCTGGTTTCGTCGCCGCGAGTACCTCTCCACCGAGCGCAACGCGGTTCGCCTTCAGCAAACCCTGCGCATTCTGGCCGAAACGGCCGAAGTTCCCGATGAGATTCGGGTCGAGAATTCGACAAGAAGCGTCGCAGAGCGAGAAAAGTTTATGCACCGAGAAATGCAGCGCACCCGCGCAATCGAAAGTGCCCAAAGAGCAGCGGATGCTCGCGCGGCAGCCCGCACGCTGGCCGAGACGCGTCCGGCGATTGCCGCCCAGGTGGCGCGGAGCTCGCTGGCATCCCGAAGGCTGCGACGATCGCGGCTGATCACAACCCTGGTGCTCGTCGCCTCCATCATCGGATTGGTATTCGGCGTTGCCCAGGTTGCTGCCGGTGCCGGAGTTGCCATGGTGATCGGCTCCGCGGTCGTGGCGCTGGGCGCTGGTGTGCTCCTGCGGCAGCTCGCTGCGGTCTCTACTGCACGCGCGCAGCTCGCCGCAGAGGTGCAGGCAGCACCTCGAGTGTCGACTCCCGTCGCCGACTTCTGGCAGCAGCCCGCAGAGGCCCAGGTTCGCCAGTCGGAGGGCTGGGTGCCAACGCAACTGCCCAAGCCGCTGTACCTTTCGCGCCCCGAGGCGCCCGCTGTGCCTCGCGTGAGCTTCTCTGAAGCGGCCGCACGCCTGGCGCGCCCCGTTGGGGACCGGGCAGAGGCCGGGGCAACCTCAGCTGCCGAGCGCCCTGCGGCGCCGCAACTCGATGCTGCCGCCCAACTGCGCGACGCATCCGAACGCTCCGAGAACGCCCTGCGCGAAGCCCAGCAGCAGACCGCCAGGATCACCCCTCGGATCGAGGATGCGGATGCCGCACGCTCGGCATCCAAGACCCCCGCGGTTTCTGCAGTCCCCAGCCGCTTCGCCCAGATGGGCGTGATCGGCGAGGTCGAGCTTGCACCCACCGACCTCGATGAGGCGCTTCGCCGCCGCCGCGCCGTCTGATTATTCGTGTGCAAAGGCGGCCCGCGCGAGGTGTTATCGTAGTTACCGCACGGGCCCTTGGCGCAGTTGGTAGCGCGCCTCGTTCGCATCGAGGAGGTCAGGAGTTCGAATCTCCTAGGGTCCACACTTCGCGTCGTGCAACGCAACAGAAACGCCGTCCGGCTTATGCCGGGCGGCGTTTTTGTTGTCCTCCCGGTGGCCCTCTTCTTTGCTGAGGGGCGCCGAATGCGTCTTCGCGGGCATCCTGAACACGCATTTCGCGCCCCTCAGCGAAGGGCGCAGGCCCCGGTGATTCCGTCATCCCCGGAGGGTGAGGTCAGGCTCCGGCGTGCTGCTTAGGCTCTGAATCGATTCGAGCGCTGGCGAAAGGACTGTCATGAACTTCTGGAACAGCTTCTGGGACATCATTTGGTGGTTCCTGTGGGTCTTCGTGTTCGTTGCTTACCTCTTCGCGCTTGTGGCGATCTTTGCCGACCTCTTTAGGGATCGAAAACTCAGCGGTTGGGGGAAGGCGGTGTGGGTCATCTTTTTGGTTGTCGTGCCTTTTCTCACCGCGCTCGTCTATCTCATCGCCCGGGGCAGTGGCATGGCGGAGCGCACCGCAGAGGCCGAGCAGCAGGCCAAATCAGCGACGGATGCCTATATCAAGCAGGTAGCTAGCTCCAACCCCGCCGCAGAGATTGCTAGAGCCAAAGAACTGTTGGACGCGGGAACAATCACTCCGGACGAGTATGAGTCGCTCAAGGCGCGGGCACTGGCGCATTAGCCCTCGCCTGGCGAGCCACCCGGCCGTTCGCGCGTACTAGAGCGGCGCATCCTTCATCGTGGCTTTGGCCTCATACATGGCGCGGTCGGCGCGGTCGAGCATTCCAGCGGCATCAACGCCCAGTTCGAGTTGGCCGATTCCGATAGCGGCTCGCACCGGCAGAGGAATATCGAACACATTAAAGGGTTGCTCGAACGCCTGGCGAACGCGCTCGGCTACGGCTTCGTCCTCGCCAAGCATGGTGTCTTCACAGAGCACCACGAACTCGTCGCCAGCCAAACGGGCAACCGTGTCAGTTTCTCTCACAACCTCGGTGAGTCGGCGCGCGGTTTCGACAAGGATTGCATCCCCTGCACGGTGTCCGAAGCGGTCGTTGACCTCTTTGAAGTCGTTGAGGTCGATGAAGAGCACGACGCAGTGGTGGCCCCGACTTGCGCGGGCGAGCGCGGAGTTCAGACGATCAAGCAGGAGTCGACGGTTGGGCAGCCCCGTCAGGCTGTCGACGAGCGCCTGCTGGGCGAGATCCGCCTGAACTCTGCGAAGAAGCCTGTCGTCGATCTCACGCGCCAGCTCCTCGGCAACCTCGCGGTCGGTCGCGGACCATGGGCGCGAGGCATCCGTAATTGAGTCGGTCCTGGGCGAGAGGTCGCGGGAGGCGGTCGCCGCAGAATCGAGACTCTCGGCGGCGAGCGAGCCGAACCAGCGAACGGTCTGGTCCACGGGGCGGCGTACCCAGCACAGGTAGTCGCCCTGCGAACCGATCGAGACCGCGAGCAGCCCTGCGACCTCCGGTGCAGCCTCGGCGAGCTTAGGGTGCACCTCGCTCACCCTGTTGGTGAGGAGTGCGCCATGGCGACTCAGGGTTTGCAGCCACACATTAACGGTGTCGTGGATCGCTTGCGCCTCTGCGAGGGTGAGGTGGCCGAGGGTACGAAGTTTGCCGCGGACGTTGATGATGCCGGCTTCGGCGTGGATAAGTTCGAGCCCGCCGACCGTGTCGATTCCTGTTCGGGCTGCGTCGCTGAGCGCGTCAAGGATGCTGCCGTCACCGATGCGCTCAGTGAGCTGGTGCACGATTGCCACGATGTTGGCGCGGCGGTGAAGCTCGGCATTGCGCGCGAGGGTCGCGACTCGGTCGAGCAGAAGGCGCGCATAGATTTCGATGCTGGCGCGGGTGAGAGGGTCTACCGTGCGCGCCTCCCGGGAGTGAGAGACCATCATGTAGGCGACACCGGCATTGCTTGGCAGGTGCAGCGTGAGGGTGGCCGCATTTCCCATGCTTCGCATGAACTCCAGATGCCGGTGTGCAGGGTTGCGCAGCGGTGAGAGGCTCAGATTCCACGGTGTTCCGGTGCGGTCCGAGCGCGGTACCACGATCGACGGCATCGCTTCGGCGTCGCGAACGAGAGTCGACCGAACCCTGCCGGTCGCTGCCCTCGCTTCTCGGGGAATGTCGGATGCGGCAAAGTGCAGGCCGACAAACTGGTCGAAGCCGTCGACCACTGACTCGGCGACGATCTCGCCGTGCCCAGCCTCGTGGAACTCGATGGCGATAGTGCGGTCGAACCCGATGCGTCTGCGCACCGTGTCGCATCCCAGGGCCCACAGCTCGCGGACGTCGGCGACGTCGTCTAGTGCCATTGCTGCCTCGGCAAGCCAGATCGTGCCATCGGGTGTAGCTTCACCCGGCCCAGGTTCGAGGCTTAACACCGTCTGGCCCTGCATGAACGTGGCGGTGGAATACCACGTCGTGCCGTGAAAGTCGGTGACCAGCTGGGGACTGCTGTGGCTGAGCGATCCGGAGCGACTGGGCGCATAGCCTGGAACAAAATCATCGAGCGGTCGATCGAGCACCTCGTCCGGCCGCAGGCCCCACAGGGACTCGCACGAGTCGGAGACGGCGATGACCGTTGCAGACGAGGGTGACGCCGAGATACCCAGCATGATGCCGCTGGCCTGCACGGTGCCGGGGCTCGTTTGCGGCTCGGGCGAGCGCAGTTGAAGCCGCTGTGAATCGTCAGTCGAGAAGGGGATGCCCACCTGGCGTCCTTTCCCGGGAACAGCGGCGAATCCGTTAGGGTTCAGGGTAGTGGACATCCGGCCAAGGCCAGGGGATGTGACCCAAAAGCCACTGCAAGAAAGGCGCAACACATGGTTGGACATCATGTTGTATTCCAACCCATCGTGCGCATCGTCGACTGGCAAGTGGTGGGCTACGAAGCCCTCGCGCGCTTTGACGATGGGCGCTCTCCTCTCGCGCACCTCGCCGACGCGCGAGCAAAGGGCACGCTCGTGGACTTGGAACTCGAACTCATCAGCAGCGCCGTCGAGTCATGTAAATCGCTCAAGTCGGATGCCCTCATCACGATGAACTCAAGCGCTGAGACGCTCGTTGACGAGCGTCTCCCCGCAGTGCTCTCCGAGCGCACCCACGAGTGGGGCATCGAGCTTTCAGAGATGTCGGCCGTGAGCTTCTATGAGGGCCTACGCCAGACCGTGCGCTCGCTCGGGGTCGCGCTATTGCTCGACGACGCTGGGGCCCGGCATTCGGATATTGAACGAGTGCACAATTCGAATCCGTCGATCGTGAAGGTCGACAAGTCGGTTCTCCAGGCGGCGGTCGACACGGTGCCTGATATGGCGGGGCTGCTGATGTTCTGCGAGGCAGCCCACTCTGTGAACGCGATCGCCCTCGCCGAGGGCGTAGAGACTCCCGCGCAGGCGAGACTGCTCCAGGACATTGGATACGAGCTGGGGCAGGGGTACCTGTATGGCTACCCCGCGCTTGCGGAGGAATGGGTCGGCCGCTAAAGCCGCAACGAGCACAGCTTATGATCGACGACTCCTCCCGCTGCCCCTGCCTCAGCGGCGAAAGCTACGGCGCATGCTGTGCCCCCCTTCACCGAGGTGCCGCCGCTCCCACCGCTGAGCGGCTCATGCGCTCCCGCTTCTCGGCCTTCGCAGTCGGGGATGCAGGCTATCTGCTGGCAACGTGGCATCCGGCAACCCGGCCCGAGCGCCTGGAACTCGACGAGGGCATCCGCTGGTATCGGCTCGATATTGAGCGCACCGAGCGCGGCGGCATGCTCGACACCGACGGAGTCGTGGAATTCTCTGCGTTTTGGAAGGGTGGCGGGCAATCGGGCGTGCAGCACGAGGCGAGTACTTTTGCGCGCAGTGACGGGCGCTGGGTCTATGTGGATGCTGCGGGCTAGATCGAGTCAGCGCTTGAGAAGTCAGCGCTTGAGATAGACGGCCCGCGCCGCAAGATACAGGCCGTGAATCATGAACCCGGCCGAGATTGCAAAAAGCGGCCATGGCCCCGTGGGCAGCGCTGCCAGCCAGCGAATCGCGCCGTCGACCCCTGTTGTCCAGTCCGCGTCCGTCAGGACCGCCCCGCCCACAAAGAGAAGCCCTACGGTCATTAACGCGATGCCCTTCAGGGTGTGACCGATGACGCCGACGGCCACGACGACCTGACCCCATGGGCCCTCTGGCGGGTCGATATCCTCGCGAAAGCGGCGGCTCACGCCGCGCGAAATGAACGCGATTCCCACACCTCCGACGACTGCCCCGATGGCGGCGAGCACGAAAACGCCGCCGGGCATGCCAATGAGCGTGGAGCTCAGGGTTTTGGTTCCCTCAGCGGTGTCTGGCCGACTGCCCACAGCGAAGGCGAGACAGGCGAGACCGACGCCGACGAAGCCGAGGGCCTTGGCATGATCGCGCAGCTTGCGAGGGAAGATCTTCGATTCGTCGGGGCCAGCGGTGAGAGCCCCGGACCACTGCCACAGCCCGAGCCCCAACAGCGCCACCGTCGCAACCCACAACAGGATGTAACCGCCGGGGGCATCGGCTACTGCCTCGAGCGCTCCCGACTGATCTGCTCTGACCCGAATGCCGTTGGCCACCGACATGCCGAGCACCCCGATGAGAACGTGAACGACCCCGCTGGCGATGAGCCCAGCCCTGGCCAGCGAGCGCACGACGCGACTGTGGCTGGCGCGGCGCACGCGTTGCCGCACACCATGCGAGGAGCCGTTTGATCGCTGGGGATACGACGCGGTCGCAGGTTGGCCAGAGGGAGTCACCTCCCCTTGATACCACCGATTCGCCCACCTCAGAGTTCCCTGAGTGCTCATGTCGCTCCGAGAGATGGCGACTACTGTCACAGGTCTACCGAGGCTGGCAGCGACATCATGCCAGCGCGAATGCAACAAAGGAGTACGCCATGGGCATCGGAGACAAGTTCGAAAACGAGGCAGAGAAGCTCGCGGGCAAGGCCAAGGAAGAAGCGGGAAAGCTCAAGCACGATGACAAGCTCATCGCCGAGGGCAAAGCTGAGCAGGCCAAGGCAGAAGCCAAGAAGGCTGGCGAGCATGTTAAAGACGCTGGCACAAACGTGAAGGATGCCTTCAAGAAGTAGGCACCGCACCGCGGCAGAAGCCGCAGCATGCAGGCGCAAGGGGGTCGTGTCGGTCGGCGCCGATATGGTCGATCCATGACCCCCGACGCCCTGCAGGAACTGTGCCTGTCATTGCCCCAGGCGATAGAAACGTTCCCGTTCGACAATGAAACGAGCGTCTTTAAGACGAGCGGCAATGGCCGCATTTTCGCTCTGAGCAATCTCGGGGCCGACGTTCTCACGGTGTCACTCAAATGCGACCCAGAAGATTCGGTCGCGTTGCGCGAGGAGTTCGCCGAGATCACGCCGGGATATCACCTCAATAAGAAGCACTGGATCACGGTGGTGGTGAGCGCGGATCCGTCTGAGGGGGTCCCCGACGACCTCGTAGAGGATCTCATCATCGCAAGCCACGAGCTCGTGCGGCCCAAGGTTCGAGCACCCAAGAGGGCCGTCGCCGAGGACTAGTGGCCGTGGCTAGTCGATCAGGCCGCGGATGTCATCCGCCGTCAATGCGGAACTGAACGCGGCTCCGTCGTCCATCACCGAGGTGAACAGCTCGCCCTTCTTTTTGCCGAGCGCGAGCACCTTTTCTTCTATCGTGTCTGCGGCGATCATCCGATAGACCATCACCGTGTGCGACTGCCCGATTCGATGGGTGCGGTCGACAGCCTGAGCCTCTGCGGCGGGGTTCCACCACGGGTCGAGCAGGAACACGTAGTCCGCCTCGGTGAGGGTAAGGCCGAACCCGCCCGCCTTGAGGCTGATGAGAAAGACCGGCGCTTCGCCGTCCCTGAACGAGGCGATTACCTCCGCTCGATTGGTGGTTGACCCGTCGAGATAGACATAGGGAATTCCTGACGCCTCGAGCCGCGCGGCCACGATGCTGAGATACGAGGTGAACTGGCTGAAAACGAGGGAGCGGTGCCCCTCGGCGATCGCCTCGCTGAGGTGATCAATCGTGATCGCGAGTTTGCTGGAGGGAATGCCAGCGTGGGCGCCGTCCACGAGCGAGGCATCAAGACTGAGCATGCGCAGGAGCGTGAGCGATCGGAAGATGATCATGCGGTTGCGATCGACATCGTCGATAAGACCGAGAAGCTTTTGCCTCTCGCGCTGCAGTGCCGTGTCATAAAGACGGCGATGCTGCGCCTCGAGCTCAACCATGATGACCTGCTCCTGCTTGGGCGGGAGTTCGGCAGCGACCCGGTCTTTTGTGCGCCGCATCATGAGCGGCCGAATGCGGCGACGCAACCGCGCCAGACGCTCCTTATTGCCGCCCTCGATGGGGCGCGCATACTCCTCCGCGAACCGACGGGGCGAGGCAAACAATCCAGGGGCGACGAGGGAAAAGATCGACCACAGCTCCATGAGGTTGTTCTCGAGCGGCGTGCCGGTGATCGCAAGGGTGAATGGCGTGTTCAGGTCTCGAGCGCACTGGTGCACAGCAGAGAGCCTGTTCTTAACGAACTGCGCTTCGTCAAGAATGAGCCCGGCCCACTCTCGTGAGTGGTAGTTCTGGATATCCCGGCGAAACAGCCCGTATGAGGTGACGACGACATCGATGCTCGGGTCGACATCCGCCACCGTCTGTTTGCTGGCCGCCCGCGCCGTAGTGATTTCGGCGACGCGCAGGCCAGGAGCGAACCGCGCGGCCTCCGAAACCCAGGTGGGAACCACGGAGGTGGGAGCGACGACGAGAAACGGAGGACCGTCGCCGCGCTGCGCAGTGGCATGGGCGAGGAGCCCCAGGGTCTGCATCGTCTTACCCAGGCCCATGTCGTCGGCGAGTACGCCGCCAAGGCCGTGCTCATAGAGGAATATGAGCCAGTCGAGACCTTGCTGCTGGTACGGACGCAACGTGGCGCTGAGGCGGTGGGGCACGCTGGGGATTGTTGTCGTGTCGAGCAGACCCTGAGCCGCTGCCCTCCACGCCACCGCCTCGTGCGTTTCGTCGGCCAGATCCTCAAAGTCAGACCAGAGGCTCGCATGGACACGACTGATCCGCGGGCCGGTCTCCCACTCCGCCAGATCGCGCGATTCGGCAATGAGCTCGTTGAGTCTCTCGAACTGCGGCTGCTGAAGAGACAGGTAACTGCCGTCGACCATGAGCAGTTTGCGGCGCCCTCTCGCGAGAGCTTCGAACAACGGCCCGAAGGGAATTTCTTTGTCGCCGACCGTCACCAGCACGCCCAGATCGAACCAGTCGCGCTGCTCGGTTTCGATCGTGCGGATGCTCAGGTGTGGCAGTTCGGTGAGCTCGCGATAGTCGGGATGCTTGCCCGTGCGCTCGACCTGCACGCCGGCCATCCCCTCGAGAGCGACAAGTGAGTGAGCGGTGAATTCTGCGGCGTCGATTCCGCGCAGAACGGTGGTCGCCAGAGAGGTGAGATGCGGTTTCGCCACGGCAAGAACCGCGGCCTCCAGAGTGGGATCGAGAGAAGGCGCGGCATCGCCGTGGGCGGCTGGCCCCGCGGGGATGCGGTCGTGGCCGTAGTCCCAGAACCACGACAGGGTGAGCGTGTGCCGTGGCGTAAACGACGCCGCGAGCACCAACTGTGCAGCGGGCAGCTCTGGCAGCGAGACAGACGCGTTCGAGCTGGTGATCCCGATGCTGCGCTGGAGCCGCGGATAAAGGTCGCTGAAGAATTCGGCCGCTCCGCTGGCCGGAATCCGGATGCTCTGCCCGGCCGTGAGCATGCGGGCCAGATCGCTCGATGCCACCCTCGCTGCGGCTGGCAGGGTTGCGCGCGCGGCGACGGTCGGTGGCGCGAGCGGCGCGACGGTGATGTTCGGCTCGCGCCCCAGCTCGGCGCAGTAGGCGCCGTGATCGCCGATCGTCGCCACGATGCCGAGTGGGCAGTCGAGCCCGTCGAAGCCGAGCCTCGGCGACAGCACGACCGCGTCACCGTCGACGGTTGCGTCCAGGGTTGCGTCGAGCCTCAGAGTGGCGCGAGGGGCAACCGTGATTGTCGCCCCCTTGCTGGCGCCGCTGCCGCCGACGAATGCAATCCCGAGCGCGTCGGCGCCGGCGAGGAGCTGCCACAGTAGCGGGCTTTGGTAATCGTCGAGATAGATCCAGTCGCTTTCACGGCCGGCATAAACATCGCGGATCGGCCGGTGTAGGGCGGCGAACTGTGTAAACCAGAGGTGGTGAGCAGGGTCGAGCGCGGCGGCGCTCCCCTGATAAGGCAGATTGCTCCAGCTGAGCGAGCTGCGCGTCCAGTTGCCGCTTGCGCTGCGTGAGACGGGGCGAACCCCCAGACGATACGCGTCGGCGTCAGGTCTCCTACCCACGCTGCCAGCGGGAACTGTGCGAGTGGCTGGTCCGCCCCACTGGTGCGAGGTACGCGAGACCTGCTCCCGCAACTCCCACTGCAGGGCCATGGGGCGCGTGCCGGACGAGCGGGGCAGCGAGCCAGAGGCGACCGGCATCAGCGGTTCAAGAGCCGCACGCCACGACGAGGATGGGGGCGGCGGGGTCACGGGAGAAGTCTTTCATGCGGGTCTGACATGTCACGACGACTCCGGCAGGCGGCCTGCGGCAGGCGGGGCGTCGCGTCGTGTGCAGGGCAGTGAGAGGATGAGAGGGTGACTCCCACTCCCGTAGCCGAGCCAGATATGGCCGCCGCCGCTCGACTCTGGCGCGCCTATCGCGATGCGGTGCCCGGTGACGAGCTCGAGCATCCGTCTGTCGAGTGGTTCGGCGACTCCGCGGAGCTCGCCGATGAGCTTCTTGCTCTGGTTCTTGAAGGTCAGAAGACAGCGACCGCGACCCTCGTGTGCGAGTTCTCTGCCGAGAGCCAGTTGCTTCCGCGCATCGGAGGTCATTGGATCGCCTGTGACGGTTCGGGCACACCCACCGTGGTCTTGCGATCAACCTGGTTGCGTCTCGGACCCATCTCCAGCGTCGACGACGCCTTCGCCTGGGATGAGGGGGAGGGCGACCGTAGCCGCGAATCCTGGCTCGCCGACCACATCAGGTACTGGAAGCGAGTGACTGAGAACCGGGGCATTCCGTGGTCGGATGGGCTCGAAGTCGTCTTCGAGCGCTTCGAAGTCGCCTGGCCCCTGGACCGGTGAAATAACGGGGATCAGGCCCGAACGCGCGGCTTCTGCCCGATCATGTCGGTCGCCCCCGCTAGCGTGAACCTTATGCGACTTCTGCACACCTCTGACTGGCACATTGGGCGCACTTTCCATGGCCACTCGACCCTCGCGCACCTGCGCACGGTGCTCGACTCTCTGGTCGAGGTAGTGCGCACGCGCCAGGTGGATGTTGTTCTCGTCGCCGGCGATATCTTCGATTCCGCAACCCCAGCGGCGGATGCCTACGAGATTCTCACGGATGCCCTGCTGGCGCTGCGCAATGCCGGCGCTACCGTGGTGATGACCAGCGGCAACCATGACTCCGCCACGAGGCTCGGCTTTCAGTCGTCATTCGCCGCGGCCGCCGATATCCATGTGTTCACCCGTCCAGAGCAGCTCGCATCGCCCGTCGAGCTGGTCGACGACCATGGCCCAGTGGCCATCTATGGCATCCCCTATCTTGAGCCTTCGATTGTGCGACACCGGCTTGGCGCCGAGGACCCTTCGCGCCTGCGAACTCAGGCAGACGTGCTTGCCCACGCCATGGGCGCGGTACGGGCGGATGCTGCGGAGCGCGGCTCTCGCAGCGTGGTCCTTGCCCACTGTTTTGCTGCTGCCGTCGGGGGCGGTGCCGATGCGGTCGAGCCCCATGCGGTCGATGCAGATGCGGTCGATGCGGATGCTGGCCGTGATGGAGAGATTGCGCAGACTCCGGGCCTCGAGCGCGACATCACGGCGGGAGGTCTCGATGTAGTGCCGCTGAGCGCTTTCGACGGACCGGATTACGTGGCGCTCGGCCATATCCATGGGCGGGCTCGCCTCAGCGAGAGCGTGCGCTACAGCGGTGCGCCGCTGCACTACACCTTCAGCGAATCCGGCAAGCCTCGTGGAGCCTGGCTCGTGGAGTTGGGTGAGCATGGGCTCGATTCGGTCGAGTGGGTCGACCTTGTTGTTCCGCGGCGCCTTTCGGTGCTCAGCGGAACCCTTGACGAGCTACTGACAGACGAGCGGTTCACGGCCAACGAGAGCGACTGGGTTGCCGCCATCATCACCGATCAGGCGCGCCCGCTCGACGCGATGCGCAAGCTTCAGTCGCGGTTCCCCTTTTGTGCGAACCTCGAGCACCGGCCGGATGTTGTCGCCAATAGTGCCTCCGTGACCTATTCCGAGCGGGTTCGCTCCCGCAGCGACAGCGAGATTGTGGGCGGCTTTCTTGAGCACGTGCGCAACGGCGTGGGCGCGTCAGAGCACGAACGCGCTGTTGTCTCGGCTGTTGTGGCGGCGGCGGAGGGCGCTGCATGAGAATCAACACGCTCGTTATCGCCGGGTTCGGCCCGTATAAGACGCCGCAGCGCATCGACTTTGATGCCTTCGCCGACGACGGAATCTTTCTCATGGCGGGCAAGACCGGCGCAGGCAAGTCCAGCATCCTCGACGCCGTTTGTTTTGCGCTGTACAACGCGGTCCCCCGCTATGAGGGCACGGATAAGCAGTTGCGCAGCCACCACTGCGATGCAGGCGACCCCAGCTATGTAACCCTCGAATTCACGGTCGGCGCCGAGCGATATCGCGTGCATCGGAGCCCCGACTACGAGCGACCCGCCAAGCGCGGTGGGGGCATGACGACCCAAAAGGCCGACGCCGAGCTTGCCGTCTGGCGCGACGGGGACTGGCACGGCATGGCGGCTCGGCCCGTCGACGTCGCGACCGAGCTGAGCGGCATCCTGGGGCTCACGAAAGACCAGTTCTTGCAGGTCATTCTGTTGGCGCAGAACCGCTTTCAGCAGTTTCTTTTGGCCAAGAATGATGAGCGCCAAGCGCTGCTGCAGACGCTCTTCGGCACCCAGCGGTTCGAGCGTTACGAGCTAGCGATCGTGGAGCAGGCGCGCTCGCTAGAAGCGCAGCTGGGGGACGCGCAGGAGCAGCGCGAGAGAGATACCGAGCGAGCGCGGGGTCTGCTGCACGGGCTCGCGCCGCTCGGGGGCACGACGACATCGAGCGAGCAGGGGCCGAGCGAGGTGCCGAGCGAGCACATGCCGACTGGCCCATCCTGGTTTGAGCACAGCCTCAACATCATCGATGCTCACCTTGTGGCGGTGGACGGCGAGGTGCTCGCCGCCTTCGAGCGCGCGAGTAGCGCGGAGGAAGAGCATCGAATCCAGGTTGAGCGCCGCGGCCTGCAGCGCCGCCGCGATGATGCGCGCGCCCAATTAGTGGCACTCGAGGCCGAGTTGGAGAATATCGCGAACGCGCGCCGCAGGCTGGTCTCCGCAGATCACGCCGCGGCCGTAGCCCCGCACAGTGAGGCGCTCTCGCGTGCTGAGCGCACTGCGACGGCTGCCGCGTCGGTCGAGGCGCAGGCCCGTGAGGTGTGGGCGACGCTGACGGCTGCTGGCCCCGCCGTCGCCGTCGCCGTCGCCGTCGCCGTCGGCGATGGCGTTGGCGATGGCGTCGAGTCAGAGTCCCTTGCCGCGATCATCGACGAGAGCTCCCGTACCCTCGGCGCGCTCGAAGATGCCCTCGACGACGAAAGCGCTCTTCCGGCCCTCGACGGCGAAGTGCGGCTCCACGCCGCGGAGGTGGAGCGACTCGATGCGGAGATCGACCGCAGCGCCCAGCGCGCGCTGCTGCTTCCTTCGCTGGTCGAGGAGTGTTCAGGTCACCTGACGGCCGCGCTCGTGGATGCTGCCCGAATCTCAGAGGCGGAGGCCAGGGTTGAGCGCGCGTCTGCCGCCCTCGCGGCTGCGTCGGAGGCGGTTTCGCTAGGCGAAACGCTCGACGCCGCACGGCGGGCCGAGCTCGACGCCAGCACCGCGAACTCCCTCGCTAGCAGTGACCTTAACGATCTTCTTGCGCGGCGCATCGGCGGCTTCGCCGGTGAGCTCGCCGAGTCTCTGGCCCCGGGGGAGCCGTGCGCCGTGTGCGGTTCGACATCGCATCCCGCACCGGCGGCTCCTGCTGAGGACGCCGTCACCGAGGCCGACATCGACTCTGCCCGGGCCGCTCTCGATCGCAGCGTCGTGGCCCTCAAAGCAGCCGAAGCGGCTGCCCGTGAAGCAGGCCAGCTCCACGCCGCTGCGTTAGCCAGGGCAGACGGCAAATCCGTCGCCGAACTCGAGGGTCTTCTCGCGGAGGCAGTCGCAGCGCACGCGTCGGCAACCGCGGCGGTCGCCGAGAGTTCACTTCTCGCTGGGCGTCACGCCACGCTCACCGCCGAGCTGGCAGAGCTTGGCTCCGCCCTGCAGAGCCTCCGTGAGCAGCGGGATGCCGCCGATCGCAGCAGAAGCGGCCTGGTGGAGCGTCGTGCCGCCATTGCGGACAGGGTGGCCCGCCACCGCGCGGACTACACCAGCGTCGCCGCCAGAAGCGATGCGTTGCGCGCCACGATCACGGCCGCTCGCACTCTGCTCGAGGCAATGACCGCCCATCACAACGCGGTAACCGCCCGAGAGTCCGCAGCACAGACACTGGCGGAACAACTCGCGCAGCACGGGTTCGAATCGGCGGAGCACGCGGAGGGCGCTGCGATAGCCGCGACGGAGCGCACCGCGCTGGAGCAGAGCATCCGTGCCCATGAGCGTGCGGACGACGTCGCCCGGGCGACGCTTGCGGAGCCGGAGCTCGCTGGCCTGCCCGACGAGCCGATCAATGCCACGCAGGCGGAAGCCTCCCGCGATGCTGCAAGGGCGCTCCTCTCCGAGGCCAACAGCCAGCGCGGAATCATCGCCGAGCGTCACGCGCAGATGCATACGCTCGTTTCGGATGTGCGCTCTCGCAGCGCAGAAACAGAAGCCCTAGCGGCCGAGTACGAGCAGATAGCCGGCCTCGCCGCAGCCGTGCAGGGAAAGGGTGCCAACACGCGCCGCATGCGACTAGAAACGTATGTGCTCGCCGCACAGCTCGAGGAGATCGTTGCCGCGGCGAACGGCAGGCTCCGCACGATGACGGCAGGGCGCTACGAACTGCAGCATGATGACTCGGTGCAGTTTCGCAAGACTCAGTCGGGGCTCGGGCTTGCCATTCTCGATCAGCACACGGGGCGGGCGCGGCCCACCCACTCGCTTTCGGGCGGCGAAACGTTTCTGGCGTCGCTTGCCCTCGCTCTGGGCCTTGCCGAGGTCGTCACAGCGCAGAGCGGCGGCATAACGCTCGACACCCTCTTCGTCGATGAAGGATTCGGGTCTCTCGATGGTGACACTCTTGAGATCGCGATGGGCACCCTCGATTCGCTGCGGGCGGGCGGGCGCACCATCGGGCTCATCAGTCATGTCGAGGCGATGAAGGAGCAGATCCCCGCAAGCCTCGGCATTCGGGTTACCGATGGCGGTTGGAGCGAAATCGTGCAAGGGGCGGCCTGATGTTTATTGTCGAAGACGCGGTACGTCGGGTCGTCTACACGAGCGCGAGCGACCTGACGATAGCGTCGAAGTGCGAGTTCGCGTTTCTTCGGAGCCTCGATGCGAAGCTCGGGCGCATCGCCACTTTGGTCGAAGAGACCGACCCCATGCTGGCGCGAACTGGCAGGCTCGGCGATGAGCACGAGGAGCGCGTGCTCCGCGAACTGCGCGCCGAGCACGGCGCCGGGGTCGTCGAGATCGAGCGGCCCGATGTGCGCGATCGACAGGCGCTCGACGACGCCGTCGCCGCCACGATTGAGGCGTTTGCCTCCGGGGTTCCCGTGGTGTTTCAAGCGACCTTCCACGAGCACACTGCAGAAGACGGTGCCGCCGTCGAGGAGGGCGACGACCATGTCGACATCGCCTTCGTAGGGTTTGCCGACTTCATCGTGCGCACCGCCGACGGCCATTATCTGGTTCAGGACACGAAGCTCGCCCGCAGCGCCAAAGTGACGGCCCTTCTCCAGCTTGCTGCGTATGCAGAGCAGCTTGCCCGCATCGGAGTGCCAGTTGCGAACACCGTGGAGCTTCTCCTCGGCGACGGCAGCACAAGTGAGCATCGGCTCGCCGACATCGCGCCCGTGTATCGCCACCGTCGCGCTCGGCTGCACCGCATCATCCGCGACCGCATTGCCGAGCGGGCGCCAGCCGCCTGGGGCGACCCGCGCTACTCCGTATGCGGTCAGTGCGCGCACTGCGAGGCTGCGATTGCGGCAACGCGTGACGTGCTTTTGGTCGCTGGGTTGCGCCTAACCCAGAGGGCGAGGCTGGCGGATGCCGGGGTCACCACAATCGAGGCTCTGGCCCATTCGAGAGGGTCGATCGAGGGCATCGGCGACTCGGCTCTCGATGCCCTGCGCGAGCAAGCGCTGCTGCAGCTCGAAGCGCCGCCGGCCGCCGACGGGGGCAAACCGCTCCCGCCATTCCGGGTCGTCAACGCTGAGGCGCTGGGTGCGATCCCACAACCCTCGCCCGGCGATATCTTCTTCGATTTCGAGGGCGATCCGCTCTATACGGAGGGCGACTCGACGCGGTGGGGGCTCGACTACCTCTTCGGCTTAGTCGATGAGACAGAGCACTTCAGCTCCTTCTGGGCTCACACTTTTGAGCAGGAGCGCCTCGCGCTGAGGGCTTTTCTTGACGACCTCGCCGAGCGCAGAAAGCGCCATCCCGATCTGCACGTCTATCACTACGCTGCCTACGAACGCACCCATCTCTCGAGCCTCGCCGCTCGCCATGGAATCGGCGAGGAGGAGGTCGATCAGCTGCTGAGAGACCACGTGCTCGTGGATCTCTACCCGGTCGTGCGCAAGGCGGTGCGGGTGGGGTCTCGCTCCTATTCGATCAAATATCTCGAGCCGCTCTATATGGGCGACGCAGGTCGAACGGGTATGGAGGTGGCAACGGCTGCTGCCTCGATCACGGAGTATGCGGATGCTATGCAGCTCGGTATGGATGGAGACCCTGCGGCGCAGCAGGCCAAGCTCGATGAGATCGCCGACTACAACCGCTACGACTGCGTTTCGACCCTTCGCCTGAGAGACTGGCTGCTCGGACTTGCCAGCGCACACGGCGTCACCCCGGTCGGCGCCGTCGATGCAGACGAGCCCGCCGAACTCGCCCCGACGCCGCTGCACGATTCGCTCGCCGCCATCGCAGGCGACCCCCTCGATCCTGATCGCTCGGCCGATTGCACGGCGGCCGCATTCGCGCTTGCGGCGCTCGACTATCACCGCAGGGAACACAAGACATTCTGGTGGGGTCATTTTGCCCGGTTGGTTCAGCCGATCGACGAATGGGCAGACACGCGAGACGTGCTTGTCGTCGACTCCGCTCGCGTGGAACGCGATTGGTTTCGGGAGGGCAGACAACGGAGTGACCGCCGCCATGTGAGGCTGACGGGAACCTGGGGGCCAGGCTCGAAGCCTTCTGCAGGCGGAGCCTCCCAACCCTTTGTTCTCTATGACCAACCTGCCCCCGTTGTCGACCCGTCGGCGGACCCGGGAGCCCGATGGGCGCGCAGCGTTTCGGTACTCGAATCCGACGACGACAGCATTCTGATCGAAGAGACCTTGAGGGCGGGAGTGGAGCCATACAGCGCGCTGCCCGTCGCACTGACGCCCGCAGCGCCTCCGCCTGCAGGGCAGCAAAAACCGGCGATCGAGTCCTGGGCTCAGGCGATAGTGGATGCCCAGCCCGACTGGCCACACGATGCCGCTGTGGACATCCTGCGCCGTCGTGAACCGCGAACGCTCAGCGGCAAGGGCCTCGTTGCCCACCGGGATGCTTTGGTTCAGAGCGGAGCCCTGATTGAGAACGGCGCGCTCGTTCACGCCGTCGAGGCAAGTCTGCTCGACCTCGACAGCTCGTATCTGGCGGTGCAGGGCCCACCCGGAACCGGCAAGACCTATCTGGGCGCCCATGTTATTGCCGAGCTGGTTGCCCGCCACGGCTGGAAGATCGGTGTGGTTGCACAATCGCACGCCGTCGTGGAGAACCTGCTCTCCGCGATCGTCGAGAAGGCCGGACTGCCCCAGGAGCGAGTCGGCAAGGTTGTCGCCAACCCCGACGCCGATGTCGCGTTCACGGCTCTGCCGCGAGACGGCCACCTCCTTTTTGCCCTCGACAATGAAGCGACGGGATATGTCGTCGGCGGCACGGCCTGGGATTTTTCGAATCCTGCGCGGGTGCCGCGGAGGTCACTCGACCTGCTGGTCATCGATGAGGCCGGGCAGTTCTCGCTTGCCTCCACAATCGCCGCGAGCGTTGCCGCCCGCAATCTGCTGCTGCTCGGTGACCCGCAGCAGCTGCCCCAGGTGAGCCAGGGGCTGCATCCCGAACCCGTGGATGGTTCAGCCCTCGGCTGGATCAGCGACGGGCACGACGTTCTGCCCGGGGAGCTCGGCTACTTTCTCGCGTCCAGTCGCCGCATGCATCCCGCCGTGGCAGACCCCGTCTCTACGCTCTCCTATGAGGGTGAGCTGGCGGCGCATCCGGATGCATCGCTTCGGCACCTTGAGGGCATCGCCCCTGGGCTGCACCCGGTTGGCGTAGCCCACCACGGCAATTCAATCGAGTCAGAAGAAGAGGCGGCGGTCGTCATCGACCTGGTGCGCTCGTCCCTCGGCCGGGCCTGGAGCGACCCCTCTGCAGCGCGCAGCGCAGAGCAACTGAGGCAGCGAGACATCATCGTCGTGTCGCCCTACAACGCGCAGGTGGCGCGGGTGGCGGAGGGCCTCGCTGCGGCGGGTTTCGGCGACGTCCGGGTGGGCACGGTCGACAAGTTTCAGGGGCAAGAGGCTGTGGTCGCCATCGTCACGCTGGCGGCCTCCGCACCGGCCGATGTTCCACGCGGCATGTCGTTTCTGCTCATGCGCAACCGGCTCAACGTGGCGGTGTCGCGAGCGCAATGGGCGGCCTTTCTCGTGCACTCTCCCGACCTGATTGACTATCTGCCCCCGACTCCCGCCGGGGTTGCGGAGCTGAGCGCCTTCATAACGCTCATCGAGCAGGATGTGGATTAGATGCCGCGGATCTCGAACCCGCCGGAACCGCGCGACTCTGCTGCCCCGTCGAGAGGGGCCACGTCGATGTCCGTCACGTCGAGTTCCGTCACGTCGATGTCCGTCACGTCGACGCGCGTTACCTCGGCAAACGGAGGGCCATGGCGCAGCCACTCGATCATGGCGTCGACGCTCGCTTCGTCCCCCTCGATCTCGGCTTCCACGGTGCCGTCGGGCACATTGCGCACCCATCCGGATACCGCCAAACCCTGAGCGGCTGCGCGGGCATTCCATCGAAAACCGACTCCCTGCACTTCGCCGTGCACGACGGCTCTGCGGCGAACTATGCGCGCGGTCACGGGCGCTGAAACCCTTCGAGAACTCGTCGCACCTCCACCGCCGATTCAACGGTTTGCGCGATTCCTGCGGCGATCTCCTCGGCGCGCGCCTCATCGCAGCGCACAACCCAGAAGCGCGCGAGCGGGGTGTGATTGCCCGCGAGTGAGCCCACATGGCGGCCACCGTGCCGATCGATCAGCGAGCCGTGCTCACCGAACTCGAGCACTTCGGAATAGACCAGCTCACCCGATGTCGCGAGCTCGTCGTCGAGCTTGGCCATCGATGAGGCAACGCGCTCTGCCCACTCCGGTGGTTTCGCCTTGACGTCATGCTCGGTGCTGAAGGTCATGATCATGAACCGCATCGTTGCTCCCTAGCGCCGCCCGCCGCAGCGCGGGCCTAGGCCCATCTTGCGTCCGGACCGCAGCCAAGGGAACCGGCGTGTTAGATCAGGCTGCGCAGAAGCTCGTCGGGTGTAACTCCAACGGCGCGTGCTCGCGCGGTGAGTCGCTTGTGCTCTGCCTCCGTGAGAGAGATCGTGAGGGTGTGCCACTCGTCCTGGTCGAGGGAGAAGAGCGCACCGTCGTCGAGCGGGTCGGTCGACGAGGGAGCTGTTGCCGCCTCGGCGCGCTCGGTGACCCGGGCAAGCTCGGTGGTGTCAACAAGATCGGAGATCGCAGAGATCACAGATTCCTCTGGCGTGGGCACTCCGCCCGGTGCGCTGAACCCCGGCCCCGAGGGGATTGTGGATCCGCGTTGGTAAGCCTCGGCGACCGCGCGAGCCCGGGCATCCGCCGCTTCGTTGAGGATGTGGCCCACATGGCCGCGCACCCATTCGAAGCGGTAGCTACGGCCGGCGAGCTCAGCGTCGATCTCCTTGAGTAGCTCAACGTTGAGCACGGGCTTGCCGTCGCTCTTGCGCCAGCCTTTCTTCTTCCACCCCGGCATCCACTTGGTCACGGAGTTGATCACATACTGGCTGTCGCACAGGATGTGGAGTTCGTCGTCCATATGGGCGGTGGCGCGAAATAGCTCGAGCACGGCCTTGAGCTCGCCCTGATTATTGGTGGCGTGCTTCCACCCGCCAGCCGCCCAGCAGTCGTCGTTCACATACCAGGCCCAGCCTGCTGGCCCGGGGTTGCCGAGGGCCGATCCGTCGGCTGCGGCGGTGATGGTCATGCGGGCCTCCCAGGTGGTCGGCCTCCATCGTATCGACGGGGCGCGTAGCGCCAGCTCCACGCGAACGCCACAGTCAGCGGGGAATCACGGTGAGCACCCTCGTGACGAACTGAAAGTATGACTGCATAAATTCCCGCAGAAACTGTTCTGTTCCCGCATCCGTTATGTCGCCCTCCGCTGTGAAGAGGCCATCTTTGTACTGGATATAGCCCTCGGGAAAGTTCATTTGTGGCGAATCGCAGAAGCTGAGCACGCTGCGGAGGCTCTGCTGGGCCACTGCTGTTCCGATCGCGCCAGGCGAGGTGCCAATGACGGCGGATGGTTTGCGGGCGAACGAGTTGGTGCCCCAGGGACGGCTTGCCCAGTCGATGGCGTTCTTGAGCGGCCCGGGGATAGAGCGGTTGTATTCGGGCGTTACGAACAGCACGCTGTCGACTCCGGCGATCGCATCTTTGAGGGCCTGCCCTTCCGGCGGATAGTTGGCGTCGTAGTCATAGCTGTAGAGGGGCAGGTTGCCGATGGGGATCTCGACGAATTCGAACTCGAACGGGGCGACGCGAATGAGAGCCTTGGCCAGTGACCGGTTGATGGAGTTCGTGGCGAGGCTGCCGATCAAGACCCCTACCGTGTAGGGCGGTTCGTGGTGATGCACCTGGCCGGGGGTGAAGTCTGACATGCGCTGCTCCTCTTTTCTGCCGTGGTTGCCATTGGTGCGGCACACGCTAGGCCGGGCAGGCTGAGGAATGCTGAACACATTCCGGATGGATGCCGCATACCGTTCATGTCGGTCACTGGCTTCATACTGGGGCGATGCAGCATCCGGTTGGTCGCGGGGACCTCACACTTCGGGCCGCGTGAGCGTCTTCTCAGTGATGGAACATCTCCCGCCCTTCGAATCGACGGTCGCCGCCCACGGCGCCACCGTCTTGCGAGTCTGCCGTGCCGTGGTCGGGCACGACGATGCAGACGATGCCTGGTCCGAGACGTTCCTCGCCGCGCTGAAGGCCTATCCGAGCCTTGCGACCGGCTCCAATATCGAGGCGTGGCTGGTCACGATCGCACACCGCAAGTCGCTGGACATCCTCAGAGCTCGGGCCCGTCGACCGATTCCGGTGGCGGAGATGGCGGATGCTCCCTCCCCAGACCATCGAAGCGACGCCTTTCACGACCTCTGGCCTCTGGTGGCACGGCTGCCACTCAAACAGCGCCAGGCTGTTGCGTACCACTACATCGTGGGGCTCCCTCATCCACAGATTGCTGAAATCGTCGGGGCAACCCCCGCGGCTGTTCGTCGTGCGGCATCGGATGGCATCGCCGCCCTGAGACGGGCGCGCAGAGATGCGCGCTCGGAGAGCGGCCCGCAACCCCCTCGTGAGAAAGGACGATCATGACCGCCGATCACCCCGCTGATGGGCTTCTCGAATCCGACAGGCTTCGTGAGCTCGATGGGCTTCTCGAGCCCATTGCCGAGTCGACTCTGTCGCGGCTTCACGCGAGGCTCGAGGCCGAGGCAGACAATCGCGAGCTTCTGGATGTCGCTGTGAGCACGATCGACAGCCCCGTCGGGCGCATCCTGTTGGCCGCGACCGAGATCGGGCTGGTGCGGGTCGCCTTTGCGATCGAGGACCATGATGTGGTGCTTGAGTCGCTGGCGGCACGAGTGAGCCCGCGCATTATACAGGCGCCGTCGCGGCTCGAAAGCGCGGCCCGCCAGATCGACGACTACTTCGCGGGTGCACGGCAGCAGTTTGAGGTGCCACTCGACTGGCAGCTTTCCCGTGGCTTTCGACGCCAGGTGCTCGAGCACCTCAACCAGATCGGCTACGGGCACACCGAAAGCTATGCGGCGGTGGCGGCTGCGGCTGGCAGCCCTCGTGCGGTGCGGGCGGTGGGCAGCGCGTGTGCAACAAACCCACTGCCCATTGTCGTGCCGTGTCACAGGGTGCTCAGATCGGACGGCGCCCTCGGCGGTTACCTGGGCGGTCTCGAAGCCAAGCGCATTCTGCTCGGCCTTGAGGGTGCAGCGTGAGCCCCGCTGTGGTGGGCAGCGATGGGCTCGTGAGGCCCGCGTGGGCATCCGCCGATCCTCTGTTGCGCGAGTACTACGACACGGAGTGGGGCATGCCCGTCCGCAATGAACGAGATCTGTTCGAGCGCATCAGTCTCGAGGCTTTTCAGGCGGGGCTCTCGTGGGTGACGATCCTGCGCAAGCGGGAGGCCTTTCGAGCCGCGTTCGACAACTTTGAGCCGGATGTCGTGGCCGGCTACGGCGCGAGCGAAACCGCCCGGCTCATGGCCGATGCCACGATCGTGCGCAACCGGCTCAAGATCGCCGCCACGATCACCAACGCTCGCGCCACCGTCGCCCTGCGCGAGAGCGGCGGCCTTGTCGATCTCGTGTGGTCGTTCAGGCCAGAGCGCACCCCTCGGCCCGTGACGTCGGCAGATGTGCCAACCACATCGCCAGAATCGATTGCGCTCTCTCGAGAACTCAAGAAGCGCGGGTTCACCTTCGTTGGCCCCACGACGATGTTCGCCCTGATGGAGGCCGTGGGCATCGTAGACACCCACCTGCTGCAGAGTCACCGCCGGGGCAGCTCCGGCGTCTGGGCTCAGTAGCGCCCCCGCCGATAGCGCCACGCCAAGACCGCCCCGTGCCGGCTCCACCCCACAGCGCTATGCGCCGAACGGTGCGGCGATGCCCCAGTGGTCGCGCAACGCCAGCTCGGCCGCGTACCAGCCATTCATCCCGTGCACTGAGGGGCCCGGTGCGGTGGCGGCGGAGCCGAGGTAGAGACCCCGCACCGGAGTGCGCCAGGGGGTCCGCGAGACGATGGGGCGCTTGACCAGCTGGGCAAGCCCCAAGCTGCCCGCGAAGATGTCGCCGCCAATGTAGTTGGGGTTGTGTGCCTCAAACTGCGTGGCGCTGATGCTGCTTGTGCCCAGCACGAGGTCGCGAAACCCCGGAGCGAAACGCTCGACCTGCCGCGTCACCGACTCGACAACCGACTGTGTGCTGCCGTTCGGCACATGGGTGTAGGCCCACAGGGTGTGCCCGCCAGCCGGGGCCCGGGTCTGATCCACCACGCTTGCCTGCACCGCGATCACGTAGGGCGATTGCGGGATGCCTCCGCGCGCGACCTGGCGCTCTGCCGCCGCGATTTCTGCACGGGTGCCTCCGAGATGCACGGTCGGAGACAGGGCGACCTCGGGGTTGCTCCAGGGCACAGGCCCGCTGAGAGCGAAGTCGACCTTCGCCGCGGCAGTCCCATAGCGATAGCGGGCTAGGGCACGCGCATAGGCCGCAGGAAGGTCGGTGAACTTCTTGAGCATTCGGGGCGTCGTGTCGAGAATCGTCACCCGGGAGGGCTCCAGATCCGCAGCCGTCGTCACCGTGGTGTTGAGCCGGATGCTGCCGCCCAGTTGCAGAAAATGCGCGGCCATCGCATCCGCAATCGCCTGGGAACCTCCGCGGGGCACAGCCCACCCACCGGCATGGGCATGGGTTGAGAGCAGTAGCCCGGCCCCGGCGCCCGCGAGAGAAGGGTGGTGCCCGGCCGCGTGTGCGGCAACCCCCGTGAACATCGCGCGCGCCTCATCGGTCGAGAAGCGCGAGTTCCACAGAGCCGTGCCGTTCACCACGGTGCCGAGCCCGAAGCGCATTGCCGCCGGCAGATCGCGGGGCACGCGCACGAGCTGGTTGCCCGTGAAGTCGACGACGCCGTCAACCCGGGTCACCAGTGGCTCGTGCAGGGCGCGCCACGCTCGACCATCTCTGCCGAGGCGCTCGGCCGTTTTCTCAAGCGACCGCCACGCGATGCCCGCACGCCCTCCGTCGAGCGGGTGCGCATACGAGACATCGGGAACGATCATCTCAACCCGGTCAGTGAGCCCCCATTCGCGAAAGAACGGGGAGGCCATCGCCGCCGGATGCACCGCTGAGCACACGTCGTGGCGAAAGCCGGGCTCCGTGAGCTCTCGGCTCTGCAGCCCGCCGCCCACCCGATCGGATGCCTCCGTAAGCACAACAGAGAGCCCGGCCGCAGCGAGCGTCAGGGCCGCGGCGAGGCCGTTGGGGCCAGCCCCCACAACGTTCGCATCGATCATGTTGAGCCCCCTGCCACCTCAGACACGCATGTGCTGCTGCCAATGTAGCGGGGGAGGGTGTCTAAGGCGTGGGGGCGAGCGCGTCGTACGTGCGGAACGTGGGCGTGAGACGCAGGCACATCGCGATGAGGGCGATGATGAGCAGACCGCCTAGAACGGGCGGTACCCAGAGTGCGGCGACCAGGGCGAGCGCGCCAACATACATATCGCCCACGCGAGGGCCTCCCGTAACGACCACGGTGAAGATGCCCTGGAGGCGACCGCGCATATTGTCGGGAACTGCGGTTTGCAGCATCGTCGTTCGAAAGATCGCGCTCACGTTGTCGGCGGCGCCCGTGCCGGCCATCATGACCGCGGCCAGAACGAGCGCCACGAGGTTGGCGCCCGCAATGTCGTTGGTCTCGTGCTCGAATCCGCCCAGTTGCATGACGGCGATCACAACGCCGAATCCCAGGACAAAGACGCCATAGACCGCGATAGCCCAGCCGATGGCCACGCCGTGGCGACGCACGGTGCCGAGCCGGCCAGACAACAGACTGCAGAGCAGTGTGCCCACGGCGCTCGCCGCCGTCAGCACTCCGACGGTGACGGGGCCACCTCCAATCACCAGGGCGCCGATCGCCGGGAACAGGGCGTGGGGGCGGCCAAAGGTCATGGCGATGATGTCGACGATGAACGACATACGAATGTTGGGAGCCCGCCGCAGGAATGCGAGCCCGTACCTCACCGATTCGAGGCCGGGGCGGTGAACCTCCCCCTCCGGCTTGATGGCGGGGAGCGTGGCCAGGCCGAGAAATGCGAAGGTGAACAGGGCGACATCGATCGTGTACGTCCAGCCGAAGCCGAATGCAGCGACGAGAACGCCGGCCAGGGCGGGCCCGACCGTCACGGATGCTCCCATGCTCACTCCTGTGAGGGCAGATGCGGCCGGCAACAGGCGAGCGGGCAGCAGCCGAGGGAGCATCGCGTTGCGTGAGGTGCCGATAATCGTGCCCGAGACCGCGCTCACTACCGTGAGCAGGTAGAAGGGCCACAGCTGGTCCACTCCTGCCCAGGCGACGATGGCGAGGGATGCCGTCGAGACCCAGGCCACGACGGCCGCGCTCAGAGCAACGAGACGGCGATCAAAGGCGTCGGCGAGCATGCCGCCGTAGAGACCAGCGATGATCATGGGGAGCAGTGCGATCGCGCCGACCATGGCCACAGCGAACGAGGATTCGGTGAGATGGTAGATGTGCAGCCCCACCGCGACGACCGTCATCTGCGTGCCGATTCCCGCAACCGCGTTGCCCGCCCACATTCGCGCAAAGGCGGGGCTTTCCCGAAGGGGGCTCAGATCGATGAGGTGCCCGCGGGCCCTCTCACGGGCGGAAGGCGTCTCGGTTGGCACCGCCCGAGTTTACTCCCTACGTGTGTCGCCCTCATTGCGCCGCCGACGCCACCGCCGACGCGCAAGAAACGCAATCGCGATGGCGATGGCGACCAGGGCAACCCACGGCAACAGCACGCCGAGGGCGATGAGCACGAACGAGAAGAAGGCGACCAAGGCCTCCCACCCTGTGATGAGACCCGAAAGGAACGTGTCCGGTTCGTCAACGGGAGCCTCCGCTGGCGAGACAAGCTGAATCGACACGGTCGAATAGTCGACCTGATCGGCGAGCGATGCCCGCTGCGACTGCAGGGATTCAAGATTCGACTGACGGTCGGAGAGGGCCGTTTCGATAGCGATGAGATCAGCGGTGGTCGTAGCCTGCGTCATGAGGGCGAGCAGCCGATCGACGGATGCTTGAAGCGCAGTGATGCGAGCATCCAAGTCTTCGGTTACCTGGGTGACGTCCACGGACTGCGTGTTGCGCTCTTCAACAGTGCCGATCTCGCCAATCTCTTCGAGGGTGGTGTCAAGGCGGTCGGCCGGGATGCGCACCGTGAGATCGGCGCGGCCAGCGAAACCGTTGCGCGGCGCGGTTTCGGTTCGCGCGTCGACGTGGCCTCCCGCCGATTCGACGATGCGTGCCGTTTCGTCCGCGGCCTCGGCGGGGGAATCGACCGTGATGAGGGCTGAGCCCGTGACAATAATGTCGCGCGCTGCAGTGCCAGCATCCATCGTTCCCATCGTGCGCAGGCCCTCGGGCCCTGACTGCAGCTCAAGGGGCGCGCCGTCGAGCGAAGTGTCGCTCGTCATGACGGAGGGCATGGACGATGCAGTGCACCCGACCAGGCCGGTAGCCGTAACGATCATGGCGGCAACAATCAGCGAGCGTCTCATCATGGGGTCAGGCTATGGGCGGGCCGTGCCAAAGAGCCACCCAACGTTTGGCACCGGTTAAACGTCGGCGCGCCGGCCCCGACGAACTCTGCGGCAACTCCCGGGCCAACGCTGCCATAATCGCGATCATGATTCCGTTCCAGAAGGTTGCGCGAAGCATCCGCAGCTTTCTGGGGATAGGCCCCCGGCGGTTGCTCCATATCGCGAGCGATGTGGGAGAGGGCCCCGTGGTCGTGCTCGTCCACGGGGTGGCGTCGTCGTCGATCACGTGGGAGAACCTGGTTCCGCTGCTCTCAGACGATCACAGGGTCATCTGCATCGATATCCTCGGGCACGGAGGGTCGCCTGCCCCCGATGACGCGGAGTACACGCTTGAGGAGCACGTGCAGTGGTTGGCGCACACCATCAAGTCGCTCAAATTGTCTTCTCGCTACACGCTTGTGGGGCATTCGCTGGGCTCGCTCATCGTCTCGCGCTATGCGGGCACCAACTCCAAGCAGCTCGACAAAGTCGTGCTGGTGAGCCCGCCCGTCTACCTTGTGCCCCAGGAGATCGGAGACCCGGTCGTGCGGGCGGCGACCAGCGCATATCTCAAGGCCTACGCCTATCTGCGCGCGCACAAAGAGTTCACGCTCAAGCGGGCCGCTCTGGTGGCCAAGCTCATGCCCATCCCCAATGTGTTCGGCATCACGGAATCCAATTGGAGGGCATTCTCCCTGTCGCTTGAGCACTGCATCGAGTCGCAGACCACCGCGACAGACATCGCCCGCATCCCTGTGCCGGTGGAGGTCGTCTACGGCTCCCTCGATCAGTTCATCGTTCCTGGCAGCATGAGCTTTATCAACAACATGCGCAACGTCACGGTGCACAGGGTCGAATTCAACGACCACATCGTGCATCGCAAGCTTGCTCGTGAGGTGGCTACCGTGATCGACGGGAGCTCGCGCATTCAGAGTGCACAGCAAATCGACCGGGTCGGCTAACCTCGCACGCATGGATAGACGAGTTCTCGGCCGCACCGGCCGCACAGTATCGGCAGTAGGGCTCGGCACCTGGCAACTCGGAGCCGACTGGGGGGACGTCAGCGAGGCGGATGCTTTTGCCGTCCTCGATGCCGCAGCCCAGGGTGGCGTCACGTTCTTTGACACGGCCGATGTCTATGGCGATGGGCGAAGCGAAGCCCTCATCGGTCGCTTTCTTGCCGATAGCCCAGGACACTCCATCACGGTCGCCACCAAGATGGGCCGTCGCGTCGAGCAGGTGCCGGAGAACTACACGCTCGCGCACTTTCGCGAATGGACTGACCGCTCGCGCCGCAACCTCGGCATGGACACCCTTGACCTCGTGCAGTTGCACTGCCCGCCGACCGCCGTGTATTCATCCGACGCCGTTTTCGATGCGCTCGACCTGCTTGTCGACGAGGGCGCCATCGCCAGCTACGGCGTGAGCGTTGAGACGGCGGATGAGGCCCTCACGGCTATTGCGCGACCCGGTGTCGCAACAGTGCAGATCATCCTGAACGCGTTCCGGCTCAAGCCGCTCGACGCCGTGTTGCCCGCGGCCATCGACGCGGGCGTCGGAATCATCGCCAGGGTGCCACTCGCGTCCGGCCTTCTCAGCGGGCGCTACACGACCGAAACGACCTTTGCCCCCGACGATCACCGCACCTTCAACCGTCAGGGCGACGCCTTCGATGTGGGGGAGACCTTCTCCGGTGTCGACTTCGAAACGGGAGTCGCCGCCGCTCAAGAGTTTGCAGCGCTGCTCGCGGGCGAGCCCGACGCGGCGGAATTCTCGACAGCGCAGGCTGCCATTGCGTGGGTGACCCAGCTGCCCGGCGTGAGCACCGTGATCCCCGGGGCGCGCAGCATCGCTCAGGCCGAATCGAACGCGGCGGCGGGCGACGTTCCGCAGCTCTCCTCCGGGTTCACCGAGGGAGTGCGCGACATCTACGACAGACGATTCAGGGAGGCGATCCACCCGCGGTGGTAAGCAACACACCACGGCAACAACCGCTCGGCCGGCCGTTCGCCAATCTTTTTAGCGCCAACCTTTCCAGCAGTCTGGGAGATGGAATAGCCCGCACGGCGATTCCTCTCCTGGCCGTTCAAATCACGCTCGACCCCCTGCTCATTTCGGGCATCGCGGCTCTCGCGATGCTGCCGTGGCTGTTCTTTGCCATCCCCGCCGGCATCCTCATCGACAAGGTCGATCGCAGGATGGCGCTCGCCGTGGCGAGCACGGTTCGCACAATGCTTGCCGTGTTGCTCTTTGTGCTCACAGCGACCGGCGGTCTCACCATCTGGTGGCTGTACGTTGTCGTCTTTGTCTACGGGATGTTCGAGACGGTGTACGACGGAGCCATCAGGGCCGTGGTGCCCAGCATTCTGCCCAAGGCCGCTCTGCCCCGCGGCAACTCCCTCATCGAGGCGGGCGAGCAGGTGGTGCAGAACTTCGTGGCGGGGCCGTTCACGTCTCTGCTCTTCGTTTTCTCTGCGCTCATTCCGCTCGGGGCCAACGCCGCCGTGTATGCCCTGGCCGCCGTGCTTGCCTTCATGCTGCCGCAGGTCGCCTCCGGCAGGCAGTTCGCCCGGGCTCATGCCAAGACCAGCGACGAGACGGTGCCGTGGCATCGTCAGTTTCGCGATGGCTACCGGTTCATCATGGCTCGGCCGCAGTTGCGCACCCTCTGGTTCATCAGCACTGCCGACGGGTTGGCCTTCTCTATGGCCACCGCGAGTCTCGTGCTGTTCATTGTTGACAGGCTCGGGCTGCCGGAGGCCCTGTTCGGGGTCTTCATGCTTACGGGAGCCGTCGGCAGCATCGCCGCATCATTGCTGACGCCCCGCATCACCGCTCGATGGGGCATGGGGCTCACCGTGGCGTGCGCGAACCTGATCACCGCGGTTTCGGTCGCGGCGATCGGGGTGTTCCCGAATCTCATCGTGCTCACCGTGGGGTGGATCGTGGTGAGCGCCGCCCTCACCGTGTGGAACGTGCTCATCATGTCGTTTAGGCAGAGCGTAATCCCGGGGCGCCTGCTGGGCCGTGTGCATGGAACCTGGCGCACCCTGCTGTGGGGGAGCATGCCCGTCGGCTCGGTGCTCGGCGGCCTACTCGGCCGCATCGACCTCGCGTTGCCCTTCATCGTGGGCGGGGTGATCTCGCTGTTCACCGCGCTGATCTGGTTCAGGTTTTTTGTCTCGCTGCCCAACCCCGAAGACATCGACAACGGCGACGAAGCGGCCCTCGCTGCGGCGTAGGTCGCGGCGTGGCCGGCGTCAGCCCAGAGTGTCGATGGGCTCCGTGTCGGGGATCGGACTCGCATCGCGGCCGCGCAGGTCGGGGCTGGCTTTGTGGAACACCGCGGCGACCACAACGCCGACAAAGGCGAATGCTGCGGCGATCCAGTAGGCGCCCGGAGCCAAAAACGCGTCGATCATGAATCCGGCAAGGGCCGAGCCGATGGCAGCACCGATGAGCTGACCGGTGCCGATCCATCCGTACGCCTCTGCGGTTTCGCTGAACTTGACGCTCGCGGCGGTGATGGTGAACATCGCGGCGAGTGCGGGGGCGATTCCGACACCGGCCACGAAGAGCGCGATAGAGATCCACCACAGTTCGAGGATGAGCGATGCGAGCGCGAGACCGACGAAGACGATGGCCATGCGGCGGGCGATAGCCCACGCGTCGATGGGGCGGTGGCCGAAGGTGAGGCCGCCGGCCAGCGAGCCGATCGAGAAGATGGCCAGCACGATTCCCGCGCTGGCGTCGCCGTGGCCGAAGGTCGCGACGACCCCGGCCTCGACTGCGGCGCAGGCTCCGACAAGGAGAAAGCCGACCGCGGTCGCGAGCATCACGGGAGGGCGCAGCAGCACGGCCCCCATGCGACGGCGCGAGCGGGGGATGCGCACCCGCGAAACCTCGGGGGACAGCACAAACCAGGTGGTGCCGAGCACGAGAAAGACGAGCGCAACCAGGATGGCCTGGGTCGTGCCGATCTGGGTGGCGACGAAGGTCGTGACGACCGGGCCGACGACCCAGATGATCTCCTGCAGCGATGCGTCGAGAGAGAAGAGGGGCGTGAGCTGCTGTGAGTTGACCATCTTGGGGTAGATGGTGCGCACGGCGGGCTGGATCGGGGGGTTGGTGATGCCCGCGATAAAGCCCACGACCATATAGAGCACGACGGGCATCTCGACCAGGGCGATGGTGCCCACCGCCACCGCGCAGATCGAGGCGGTCAGGATGATGACGGGGCGCATTCCCCACACGCCCATCCACCGCGTCGTGAGGGGCCCAGCGATGGCTTGCCCGATGCTCGTGGCGGCGAGCACAAGCCCGGCAATTCCGTAGGAGTTGTAGACCTGCTCGATATGCAGAAGGAACGCTAGCGAGAGCATCCCGCCCGGGAATCGGGCTACCAACTGCGCCGCCATGATGCGCCCGACGCCGCGGGTTTTGAGGAGGTCTAAGTAGCGTTTCACGAGAGCTCGATTGTATGCCGCCGAGCTTCTCGCCAGATAGTGCGCGGCGTGCCTTCGGTGTCGGTGGTTGCGCGCAGGATTAGTGCACAGGCTGTGCAGAACTCGGCGAAGTTATGCACATCTGTGGATGACACGCCCACTAGATATGGGATATCGCGTGACGGATACCCCCGCTATATAGTGGTTACACCGCGCAGGGGGAGAAGCGTTAGTCGGCCGGGGCAACGTCGTAAAACCGGGAGTATTCGGTACCACCACACCTCCTATAAGCCGCAGGAAACCAGCCATTCATTGGCACATAGACACACAGGCACAGGCACAAAAGCACGTCGGAAGACGAAGAGGGAGCATCGTGGCAATCACCGTAGTTAAGCGCAACGGTCAGCGTGAGGCGTATGACGCCAACAAAATCAACCTGGCGATTGAAGAGGCCAGCGCTGGTCTCGACGAGAACATCACCTGGGTGACCCAGATTGCGAGCGAACTCGAGCTCACGCTCTTCGACGGCATCACCACGCAGCAGCTCGACGAGGCCGTCATCCAGGTCGCCCTTCAGAACATCAAAGACGACCCTGCCTTCGACACCGTCGCCGCGCGTCTCCTGCTCAAGACCATCTATAAGCGCGTTCTCGGCGACTACTCCGACGACGCCGAACTGCGCAGCCTGCACGCTGAGCACTTTGAGCCGAATGTGCGTCGCGGCGTCGAGGAGGGCCTGCTCGACCCCCGCCTCGGTGAACTGTTCGACTTCTCCCGTCTTTCTGCTGCCCTCGACCACAGCCACGACAGCCTGCTCAAGTACATCGGTGTTGTAACCCTCAACAACCGCTACGGCATCAAGGGTCGCAACGGCGACGCGCTCGAGGTTCCGCAGTACTTCTGGATGCGCATCGCGATGGGTCTGTCGCTCAACGAGCAAGACCCGACCGCTGCCGCAATCGCGTTCTACGACAAGATGTCCAAGCTCGAGTACCTCGCCGCCGGGTCTACCCTCGTCAACGCCGGCACCATCTACCCCCAGCTCGCGAACTGCTTCGTCATGGAGATGCAGGACGACATGGAGCACATCGCCAAGACCACGCGCGATGTCATGTGGCTCACCAAGGGCACGGGCGGCATCGGCCTCTCCGTGACCAAGCTGCGCGCCCAGGGCTCGCCCATCCGCTCCAACAACACCACGTCGACGGGCCCGATCCCGTTCATGCACACGATCGACTCGATTCTGCGCGCGGTCAGCCGCGGAGGCAAAAAGTTCGGCGCCCTGTGCTTCTACATGGAGAACTGGCACCTCGACTTCCCCGAGTTCCTCGACCTCCGCCAGAACTCCGGTGACCCGTACCGCCGCACCCGCACCGCCAACACGGCCGTCTGGATCAGCGACGAGTTCATGAAGCGCGTGCAGACGGATGGCGACTGGTACCTCTTCGACCCGCTCGAGGTTACGGACCTCAACGAGCTCTATGGTGCGGCCTTCTCCGCCCGCTACAACGAGTACGTCGCGATGGCCGAGGCCGGCGAGATGCGCATGCACAAGAAGATCAAGGCACGCGAGCAGTTCAAGTCGATCCTGATCTCCCTGCAGGGCTCCAGCCACCCGTGGCTCACCTGGAAGGACACGATCAACAACCGTGCCCTCAACAACAACACGGGCACGATTCACCTCTCGAACCTGTGCACCGAGATCACCCTCCCGCAGGACGAAGACAACGTCTCCGTCTGCAACCTGGCCTCGATCAACCTGAGCCGCCACCTCCTCGTCGACGGCGAGACCGGCGCCGTGTCGATTGACTTCGCCAAGATCGAAGAGAGCGCCCGCCTCGCGGTGCGCCAGCTCGACAACCTCATCGACATCACCCGGTCGTCCGTCGCAGAGGCCGACTTCTCCAACCAGCAGAACCGCGCGGTTGGCCTCGGCGTCATGGGCTTCACCGACATCGTCGAGCGCCTCGGCTTCAGCTACGAGAGCGAAGAGGCCTACGACCTCATCGACGAGATCATGGAGCACGTCTCCTACGCGGCGATCGACGAGAGCGCCGACCTCGCCCAGGAGCGCGGCTCCTATCCGAACTTCGAGGGATCCCGCTGGTCGGAGGGCCTCGTGCCGATCGACAGCATTGCGCTGACCGAGCAGGACCGCGGTCTTGAGATCAAGGTCAACCGCAAGACGCGCCTCGACTGGGACGCCATGCGCGAGAAGGTCAAGGGCGGAATGCGCAACGCGACCCTCATGGCCATCGCCCCCACCGCATCCATCGGCCTTGTTGCCGGAACGACGCCGGGCCTCGACCCCCAGTTCTCGCAGATCTTCAGCCGCTCGACCTCCAACGGCAAGTTCCTTGAGGTCAACCGCAACCTCGTGGCCGACCTGCAGAAGCTCGGCCTCTGGGAGAGCGTTCGCGAGGACATCCTGCGCAGCCAGGGCGACATCTCGCGGGTTGCGTCGATTCCCGACCACCTCAAGGAGGTCTACAAGACGAGCTTCCAGCTCTCGCCGTACTCCTTCCTTGAGGTCGCGGCCCGTGCCCAGAAGTGGATCGACCAGGCCATCAGCCGCAACATGTACCTGGAGACTCGCGACCTCGGCGAGATGATGGACATCTATTACGGTGCCTGGGAGCGTGGCGTCAAGACCACCTACTACCTACACATGAAGCCGCGTCACCAAGCCGAGCAGTCCACCGTCAAGGTGAACAAGGCCGAGGAGATCTCGACGGGCGCCAAGCGTGGATTCGGCTCTGCTGCTCCCGCAGCGGCTGCCCCGGCCGAGGCCGGGCAGCCCGCTGCGGCTGCCCCCGCCCGCCGCGGCTTCGGCGGACTTGCCCCGAAGGCAGGTGAATGATGAACGGAACCGATGAGTACTACGTGCCCGTAGACCCGATGGACGAGCTTCAGTGCGATAGCTGCCAGTAGGCCGCGTCAACAGCCGTCGCGGCAGTGCCGCGGCGAGCGATGAGGGCTGTGGCCCACCGAACTATTCAGTGAGAAAGAAGATGAAGTAACACATGGGCATCCTCGGAACCGGAATTCAAGAAGGTCTCCTCCTTAAGCCGATCAAGTACCAGTGGGCAATGGACCTGTACGACCAGGCCGTCGCCAACACCTGGTTCCCCAACGAGATCCAGCTGGGCGAGGACATCGCCGACTTCAAGAAGATGACGGACGAAGAGCGCCACGCCGTCACGTTCCTCATGAGCTACTTCAACCCGAACGAGCTGCTCGTGAACAAGGCGCTCGCCTTCGGCGTCTACCCCTACCTCAACGCGGCAGAGGCGCACCTCTACCTCGCCAAGCAGATGTGGGAAGAAGCCAACCACTGCATGTCGTTCGAGTATGTGCTCGAGACGTTCCCGATCGACCGCGAGAAGGCCTACGCAGCGCACGTCGACATCCCGTCGATGGCGCGCAAGGAGGAATTCCAGGTCAAGTTCATCCGTCGCATGACCGAGGAGACCCTCGACATTACGACGCTTGAGGGCAAGCAGGACTTCGTGCGCAACCTCGTTGCCTACAACGTCGTGCTTGAGGGCATCTGGTTCTACTCGGGCTTTATGGTCGCCCTGTCGTTCCGCCAGCGCAATCTGCTGCGCAACTTCGGTTCGCTCATGGACTGGGTTGTTCGCGACGAGAGCCTGCACCTCAAGTTCGGCATCAACCTCATCCTCACGGTGCTCGAAGAGAACCCCGAGCTGCAGACGCCCGAGTTCGCCGACGAGATTCGCCAGATGATCTTGGATGCTGTCGAGATGGAGGAGGAGTACAACAACGACCTTCTCCCCGGCGGCATCCTGGGCCTCAACGCGAACTACATCAACCAGTACGTGAAGTACCTGGCTGACCGTCGCCTTGAGGAGCTCGGCTTCGAGCCGCACTACAAGGTCTCGAACCCGGCCAAGTGGATGGCGACCGCGAACGACACCCTCGAATTGGTGAACTTCTTCGAGTCGACCAACACCTCCTACGAGACGAACGCCAAGGCGACGTCTGCCCCCAAGGCGTAACACCCGGCACCACCCAGTAACACCCGGCACCACCCAGTAACACCCGGCACCACCCAGTAACACCCGGCACCACCCAGTAACACCCGGCACCACCCAGTAACACCTAGCGCGCTGCGGCCGGCTCACCCTCGGGTGGCCGGCCGTTAGTGTGCGTGCGGTGCCAAAGCCTCGATGGGCGATCGGCTCGGCTAGCGCCCGAGGGCCTTCTGGATGCGCTGGAGCGAGACGGGTTCGGCGGTGCCGAGGTGCTGAGCGAAGAGGCTAATGCGCAGTTCTTCGAGCATCCACCGCGCCCGAACCAGGTTGGCCTGTGCGGGGTCGTTGGCTGCCTCGGCGGGCAAGGGTAGCTGCCCGCCCGCCTTGACGTAGAGCTCGGTGGCCTTCTGAACCTCGGCCATCCACACGCGGTCGCGGCCCAGGTTCTCGGCAAGCTTCGACACTCGGTGCGTGATCGCACCCACATAGAGGGGCAGTCGCCGCAGTCGCTCGCGACCTGTCGCCCCGGCGAACCCGGGGTAGACGAGCGCATCGAGCTGTTCGCGTGCGTCGGCGAGGGGTGCGATCAGCGCCATGCTCGACGCGGACTTGATCGCCCGTTCGGCCTCCCGCGCCGCGGCGAGAGTCTTGGCCACCAGGCCGACCGTCTCGAACAGGGCGTCGACAATCGTTGACGAGGCGGCATCCCGCATCCGCTCGAAGTCCGCCTTGGTCCACGGCAGCGCAGCGAGGGTGGCTTCGACGGGGTCAACAGTGGATGCTGCGGCGGCATGAGCATCGAGCGCTGCGTCAAGGCAGGCCACCATGCAGTCTTCGAACAGAGCCTGCGTCGTGCGGTAGGGGCTCGCACCGAGGCTGAGCTTTTCGGCCGCTGTGAGGTGCTGCTGCACATACCCGAGCGGGGCGGGGATGGCCAGGGCGAGAAGTCGGCGAACGCCGCGGCGGTGCTCCCGAGCCTGGTCTGCCGGGGTGCTCATGAGCCGGATGCCCACGGTGGTTCCCTGGTCGACGAGCGCGGGGTAGGCGCGAACGGTGTTGCCTCCGAGCCGAGTGTCGAGCACGCGCGGCAGCACGTCGAGGTCCCAGGATGTGAGCCCGGTGCGCTCGATCGACTGCGAAGGTGCTCCACCCTGGCGGGGGCCGGGACGACTGTCGGCGGGCCGGGCATCCCCCTCGGGGCGCGCTGCGGGGCCGCGACCGCGACCGCCCTGCGGTTGAGCGTGAAGCCGGGCAACCGACTCGCGGGCCCGATTCTTGAGCTTCTCCTGCAGGCTCGCGAGGTCCTTGGAGCGGGCGAGTTCGCGACCGTTGTCGTCGATCACCGCGAAGGTGACGAGCAGGTGATCCGGCACTCGTTCGAGTTCGAAGTCGTCGACATCGACGGGGGTGTAGGTCTGGCGCTGGATCTGCGACGCGAGATATTCGGCAAACGGCATCTCTGTCGTGTCGAGGTCGTCGGGCAGCGTGCTGAGCAGGCGGCGAGCCCAGTCGGCGGCGGGCACAACATTGCGACGGATCGCCTTGGGCAACGCTTTGATCATGGCCGTGGCGAGCTGCTCTCGGAACCCGGGAACCTGCCAGTCGAACCCGTCGGCAGAAAGCCGCGCCAGCAGAGCGAGCGGCACCCTCACGGTGACGCCATCGTCGGGTGAGCCGGGCTCGAAGCGGTAGCTGAGGGCAAGACGCTGGTCGCCCTGGCTCCATTGCTTAGGAAAGTCGCTTTCGACCAGCTCGGGCGGAGCATCCTCGTGGTCGAGCAGGTCGTCGCGCGTCATCGTGAGCAGCTCGGGGGTCTCTTCCCGAGTCTTCTTCCACCACGACTCGAAATCGCGCTGGGTGCTCACAGTGGCCGGGATGCGGCGGTCGTAGAACTCGTAGACGGCCTCGTCGTCGACGAGGATGTTGCGGCGTCGCGTGCGCTCCTCAACATCGGCAAGCTCGTCGCGCAGCGTGCGGTTGGCGCGCTCGAACGCGGTGAGGCGCTTGTCGAGCCGCTCGCTATCCCATTCGCCCTGCACAAGGGCGTGACGGATGAACAGGTCGCGCGCCTGCGCCGGGTCGATGCGCGAGAGCTGCACGCGGCGGCGCGCCACGATGGGCACACCGTAGAGGGTGACCCGCTCATAGGCGACGGCGGAGCCCTGCTTCTTCTCCCAGTGCGGTTCGCCATAGCTGCGCTTGGCCAGGTCGCCCGCGAGGGGCTCGGCCCAGGCCAGATCGACGGCCGCGTTCATGCGAGCGAAGAGGCGACTCGTCTCGACGAGCTCGGCGCTCATGATCTCTGCGGGCTGCTTTTTGGCGAGGGTCGATCCGGGGAAGATCGAAAAACGCACCTGCCGGGCGCCGATGTAATCGCCCTTCTTGTTGCGCGGGCGATCACGGTCTTTGCTGCCCTTGCCGCTCGGGTCGGCGACGGTGTCGTCCCGCACGCCGAGCTGGCTGAGCAGCCCGGCCATGATCGAGCGGTGGATGCCGGGGCCGTCATTGCTGGGCTCGCCGATCGTGAGGCCCAAAGGTTTGGCCATGCGTTCGAGCTGGCGGTAAACATCTGCCCATTCGCGCACCCTGAGAAAGTTGAGATATTCGGCTTTGCAGAGGCGTCGGAACTGCCCTCCACTGAGCTCCTTCTCCTTCTCTTTGAGGTGGTTCCACAGGTTGAGAAGGGTGAGAAAGTCGCTTGTCTTGTCGGCGAAGCGGGCGTGCAGCTGGTCGGCCTGGGGGCGTTTCTCGAGCGGGCGTTCCCGAGGATCCTGGATGCTGAGGCCGGCGACGATGGCCATGACCTCACGCGAAACCCCGTGCTTGCCAGACTCGATCACCATGCGGGCGAGGCGTGGGTCGATCGGCAGTTGCGAAAGCTGGCGGCCGATCTTGGTGATGCGGGGTGCCGTGCCTGCACCGCCGCCGCGCTCGACGGCACCGAGTTCGGCGAGCAGGTCGAGGCCGTCTTTGATGCCGCGCGAATCTGGCGGTTGCAAAAACGGGAAGTCCTCGATCGCGCCGAGCCCGAGGGAGATCATCTGCAGGATGACCGCCGCCAGGTTGGTGCGCAGGATCTCGGGGTCGGTGAACTCTGGCCGTTTCTCGAAGTCCTGCTCCGAGTAGAGGCGGATGGCGATGCCGTCGCTCGTGCGGCCGGATCGCCCGGATCGCTGGTTGGCCGAGGCCTGCGAAATCGCCTCAATGGGGAGGCGCTGAATCTTGGCGCGAACGCTGTAGCGGCTGATGCGGGCGGTGCCGGCGTCGATTACGTACTTGATGCCGGGAACCGTGAGGGAGGTCTCGGCGACGTTGGTCGCGAGCACGATGCGGCGCCGGGTACCAGCGACCGACGACGGCTGAAAGACCTTGTGTTGGTCGGCTGCGCTCAGTCGGCCATAAAGAGGGAGCACCTCGACTCCGGGCAGATTGCGCGCACGAATCGCATCTTCGGCATCCCGAATCTCGTTCTCACCGCTGAGGAACACGAGAATGTCGCCGCTGCCCTCGCGGCCGAGCTCGTCGATCGCTGCGTTGATGCCGTCGAAGAGGTCGAGAGCGTCGCCCTCTGCGGGGGCCGCGGGGGCAGACGCTTCGTCGTCGGGGTCGTCGGATTCAGCATCCGGGGCCAGAGGGCGATAGCGGATCTCCACGGGATAGGTGCGTCCGCTGACCTCGACGATGGGGGCAGGGGAGCCATCCGCTGCAGCGAAGTGCTTCGCAAAGCTTTCGGGGTCGATCGTCGCCGACGTGATGATGACCTTGAGCTCCGGCCGCTTAGGCAGCAGCTGCTTGAGGTAGCCGAGCAAAAAGTCGATCGTGAGGCTGCGCTCGTGCGCCTCGTCAATGATGATCGCGTCGTACTTGCGCAGCAGCCGGTCGCGGTGAATCTCGTTGAGCAGGATGCCGTCGGTCATGAGCTTGACCCGGGTGCCCTTGGCCGTGCGGTCGGTGAATCGCACCTGGTAGCCGACGAGTTCGCCGACCTCCTGGCCCAGCTCTTCGGCGATGCGCTCGGCAATGGTGCGGGCCGCGATGCGCCGGGGTTGCGTGTGACCGATGGACTGGTAGCCGAGCTCCAGCAGCATCTTGGGCAGCTGAGTCGTCTTGCCAGACCCCGTTGCGCCGGCGACAATCACGACCTGATTGTCGCGAATGGCCGCGCTGATGTCGTCGCGCCGCTGGCTGACCGGAAGGTCGGGCGGGTAGACGATCTGAATGGCGGCGTCGGCGGGAGTCATGAGCCTTCTATCCTAAGCCGTTGGTGTGTCGAGCCCCGCTTCTCGCGCCAGGATGGCGGCCTGCATCCTGCTGGTGCATTCGAGCTTGGCGAGCACCCGCGAGACATGCGTTTTCGCGGTCGCGGTCGAGATGCCGAGGGTGCGGGCGATCTCCGCATTGGATTGGCCGCCGGCGATGCCTCGCAGAACGTCGATTTCGCGGGCGGTGAGGGAAGTGAGCCAGGCAGGAGGGGCCGCCGCCTCGAGGATCTTCGACTGCGCAAATGCATCGAGCAGACCGCGGGTCACCTCCGGCGCGAGCACGCCCTCACCTGCCGATACTCGGCAAACGGCATCGATGAGCTGGGCTGCGCCCGCCGTCTTGAGAAGAAAGCCAGCGGCACCGGCGCGGAGGGCTGCGAAGACCACGTCGTCGTGACCAAACGTCGTGAGAACGAGCACCTCTGCGAGGCCTTCTGCGCGGATGGCGCGGGTTGCTTCAACGCCGTCGATTCCGGGCATCCGAATATCCATGAGCACCACGTCGGGGCGAAGGGCGCGCGCGTTGCTAATGGCGGTGGCTCCGTCGCCGGCCTCGCCGACCACCGTGATGTCATCCGAGTTCTGCAGCAGGAGTCGCAGGCCGGAGCGAATGGCTGAATGGTCGTCGGCGAGAAGCACTGAGATGGTCATACGGTCGCACTCACAATCGGGATTGTGGCACGCACGACCCAGTCGTCGTTGGAGTCCCAGCCTGCGGCGAAGCTGCCGCCAAGCGCCTCGGAGCGTTCCCTCATCGTTGTGGTGCCGAGCCCGCCGAGCGTTGGATCAACCATGGACGCGCCGCGGGAATTCGAGACGACGATGCTGAGGGACTCCACCGCAACCTCGACGCTGACGTGCACCGCTGCTCCGATCGCATGCCGGGTGGCATTTGCGAGTGCCTCCTGCACGATGCGGTACGCGGCATGGTCAACGGCGGCGGGAAGGTGCGGAGGAGGATCTGGTGTCACGGTGTAGTGCACGTCTACGCCGCGAGACCTGACGGCGGTGACGAGATCGCATACTTCGGCGAGACGGGCCGGTGCGATGAGGGCATCACCTTCGCCTCGCAGCAGCTCGATCATGGACCGCAGCTCTTCAAGCGCCTCAATGCTTGCTGAGCGGATCGCGCGAAGTGCCTCGGCATCGCGGTGATCTGGTTGTTGCTGGGCGAGGGCCGCCGCAGAGTGGATTGCGATAGCGGAGAGGTTTCCGGCAAGCGCGTCGTGCAGCTCGCTCGCCATTCGTGTGCGCTCGCCGCGCACAGCATCCGATTCGCGCAATTCTGAGAGGCGTTGGATGTCGAGGGCCCGTGCCGCGGCGAGATCCGCGAGCTCTCGTTGCTGACGAACGGAGAGCCCCCACCAGAGTGGCGTGCCGAGCAGGGCGAAGGCCTGCACCCCCATGATTACGGTGTCTTGCAGGCTGCCGCCGACGATGAACGTGACGGCGGTCACGGCGAGCACGACGGCAAGCGCCGCGGCGACAAGTCGACGCGGGATTCCCGGCCCCGAGAACAGCGCGGCGGCATAGAGCAGATCGACCAGGGCGACGATCACGCCCAGGCTGCCTCCCGCATAGGCATCGACCCCAAACGCAACGAGGCCAATGCCGAGTGCGACGAGAGGGTGCCGGCGTTTGATGAGCATGGCGCCGCACGCCACGGCGAGCGGAATCGCGAACCACCACGGGTCGACGACGACACCGCCGGGGAATCCCCACGCGTCGACCAGCCCGACGGCGATGAACAGCAGCCCGAGGACGGCGACCCCGAGAGCTTGGGCCACGGTTGCCGCTGAGCCGTTGCCCCGTAGTCTTTCCGTCCACCTGCCACGAACATTCACCTGCCCATCTGAACACATTGCGGTGCGCCAGAGGTCATCCGAAGGATGTACACGGCGGCCGAGTCTTCGGCCGGATGGCCGATTGTCGGTTGCGATGCTGATCGCGAGGGTGGGTCTATGCCGTTGCCCCTTCTCCCAGACCTCCCTCTCGAACTCGCGCTGCCCCTCCTGGCGCTCGCCCTCGTCGACTCGCTCAGCTTTGGCACGCTCCTCATCCCGATCTGGCTTCTTCTCGCCCCCGGTCGGCTGCGGCCGTCTCGCGTGCTCATCTTTCTCGGCACGGTTGCCGCGTTCTACTTCGTGCTGGGTCTGCTGCTTTCGGTTGGAGCCGTGACCTTTCTCGCCGACGCTGAGTTTCTCGCTAGCCCCTGGGCGGGTCGCGCGCAGTTCGTTGCCGGAGTTGCCCTGCTGATCGGGAGCTTCTTTATTGGCCGCACACCGCAGACGAATACCGAGGAAGCATCGCCGGCGTCTCCCGGCAGACTGGTTCGCTGGCGGTCTCGCGCCATGGAGCAGGGCGGCGGGCCCGGTTCGCTCGGCAGCCTCATCGCGCTCGCCCTCACTGCGGCGATGCTCGAGGTTGCGACGATGCTGCCCTACCTCGCCGCGGTGGGGCTGCTCTCCGGGTCGGACCTCGACGCGGGCGGCAGGGCACTCGCGCTCGCGGGCTACTGCGTCGTTATGGTTCTGCCAGCGCTTGTGCTGCTTGCCGCGCGCATCCTCGCCCGCCGGGTAGTTGAGCCGCTGCTCGCGCGCCTTGCCGGGTGGATGACCAGGGAGGGCGGGGAGACGACGGCGTGGATCGTGGGTATTGTCGGCTTTTTCATCGCCCGTGACGCGATCACCAAGGTTCCCGAGCTGGCGCAGATGCTCGGCTTTATCTCGTAGTCACGCCGCGGGCGCGTGCTGCGCGCCGAGACGTAGCGAGAACGTCGCGGCGAAGCGATCGAGCAGCGCGGCATCGCCGCCCAGCACGCGCACTGTGCCGTTCGAGATGGCGGCGGCGGGGGAGAGCTCGCCTGCAATGAGAGACCGGATGCCGGGGCCAGCCGCAAAGGTCAGGTCGATTCCGTGCGAAAACGGGTTAACGGTTGCGGGCAGTGGCACGCCGGAGCTTCCGGGCACCGGAGCGATCTGGAGCGTTCCGGCCACCGTGCGCAGGCCGAGCGCCACATCGCCGATGTGTACCTGGTAGGCGGTCGGAGGATAGGCGGCAGCAACATCCGCTTGGAAGGCCGTGCGGAACGCCATGGTCATCGAGTCGTTCGTGATGATGTCGTCGGGGGCGGGGTCGCCCATCGCGTGGAAGCCCCAGCGCCCCAGCGCGAGCACAACATCCTCGAGCCCTCGACCGAACTCGGTGAGGTCGTAGACGAGGCCGCAGCGCGCGAGGGGGATGCGGTGAATGACTCCGGCCTCCTGCAGCTCTTTGAGTCGCGTGCTGAGGATGTTGGTCGGGATGCGGGGCAATCCGTTTTTGAGGTCGCTGTAGCGCCGCGGCCCCACGAGCAGGTCGCGAACGATGAGCAGCGCCCACCGTTCACCGACCAGCTCGAGGGCGGTGACGACTCCGCAGTATTGCCCGTAGTTGCGTGCGGCCACGTTAGGCGGGTGCTCCGCCCTGGTCGGCCATGAATGCTTCTGGGCCTTTTTCCGCAGCAGTGGGGTCCATCCACAGCACGCTGAACTCGTTGCCGTCGGGGTCTTCGAAGTCGCGGGAATACATGAATCCGTAGTCCTGCGGCTCCTTGGGTTCTATGCCGCCGGCCGCGAGCGCCTTCTTGACGAGGTCATCGACGGCTTCGCGGCTGTCGGCGCTGATTGCGGTCTGGACGAGGGCGTGCGTATGGGGGTCTGCCAGTTGCTTCTGCGTGAAGGTCGCAAAGAATTCGCGCGTGAGCACCATGAGGTAGACGTGCTCGTCGATGACGACGCAGGCCGCGTTGTCGTCGCTGAATAGCGGGTTGAGCTCCCAACCGAGGCCCTGGAAGAACTGCTTGGAACGGGGCAGATCGCTCGTTGTCAGGTTGACGAAAATATCGGTGGTCATTGCGTCTCCTTTGATCTTTGTGCCGTGAGTGGTTCCGTGGGAGTTCGATACTTGCAAAAAGCAAGTAACGCGTCAACCCCTTATCTGATCGCTTCCCACATTTCCCTCCTGGCCGTGCCACGTGGCGTGCTCATGTATACAAACAGCCCTGAAAAGAGCGGCAAGACTGCCAATCTCGGGCTTTGTGTATACACTGGGCGGAGTCGAGTGGATCAGGAGGAACGATGAGAGCGAGTGATCGCGCCTATCGGATGCTCCGGGAACAGATCGTCGACTGGGAGCTTGAGCCGGGAACCGTGCTGGGTGAGGTCGAGCAGGCCGCCCGGCTCGGGGTGAGCCGAACGCCGCTTCGAGAGGCGCTCAGCCGCCTCGTCGCCGACGGCCTCGTCGCGTCCCAGGCCGGCCGCGGACTTGTGGTCACCGCCGTATCGATCGACGACATCGCCGAGCTCTTCGAGGCCCGCCAAGCCCTCGAGCAGAGGGTCGCCTCCCTCGCGGCCGAACGGCGAGACCGCGCGGTGTTTGAGCAGTTGCAGGGCGAGTTTCGCGACAGCGATCGTCTCCTGGCCGACCACCACGCCTACTACGAACTCGTCGCCCGCTTCGATGTGGCCATGGACGAGGCAGCACGCAGCCCCTACCTCGTCGCCGCCCTGGCCAACGTTCGAACCCATCTCGTGCGCATCCGCCGCCTCGCACAGGACGACCCCGCTCGCCTCGCGGCCGCAGCGGGGGAGCACCTACTCATCGTCGACGCCGTCGTGGCAGGCGACGCATCGCTCGCGGCTCACGCCACGCACGTTCACCTTTATCGCAGCCTGCAGAACATCATGCAGTCCGCAACCTCGGGGCGGCTTGCCGAGCGCCTCACCGCAGTCGTCTGACCCATCATCACCCTCGAAAGGACATCCCTCAGTGAAGAACCACGATGTGCGCGTTCACCCCAGCTCCGACAACCTCGGCCGCGAAGACCAGCTCGCCTGGAAGATCGCGGAGGTTGCCTCTGAGAACGTAGCCGTGACGGATGAGGTGGCCGACATGGTCATCAACCGCATCATCGACAACGCGGCCGTCGCCACGGCGTCGCTCAGCCGCGGACCGGTCGTTTCTGCCCGTGCACAGGCGCTGCAGCATCCCGTTTCTCGCGGCGGATCAGGCTCGACCGTGTTCGGCGTCGAGACTCCGTCGAGCCCCGAGTGGGCTGCCTGGGCCAACGGCGTTGCCGTGCGTGAACTCGACTACCACGACACCTTTCTCGCGGCAGAATACTCGCACCCCGGCGACAACATTCCGCCCATCCTCGCCGTTGCCCAGCACCTCGGTCGCACGGGCGAGGAGCTGCTGCGCGGCCTCGTGACCGGCTACGAGATTCAGGTGGACCTGGTCAAGGCGATCAGCCTGCACAAGCACAAGATCGACCACGTTGCCCACCTCGGCCCGTCGGCCGCCGCCGGAATCGGAACCCTGCTGGGACTCGACACCGAGACGATCTTCCAGAGCATCGGCCAGGCGCTGCACACCACGACGGCAACGCGTCAGTCGCGCAAGGGCGAGATCTCCACGTGGAAGGCCCACGCCCCCGCCTTCGCCGGAAAGATGGCGGTCGAAGCCGTCGACCGTGCCATGCGCGGTCAGACCAGCCCGACCCCGATCTATGAGGGCGAGGACGGCGTGATCGCGTGGCTGCTCGACGGCCCCGACGCGCACTATGTTGTGCCGCTGCCCGAGCGTGGCGAGGCCCGCCGCGCCATCCTCGACAGCTACACCAAGGAGCATTCGGCCGAGTACCAGGCCCAGGCCTGGATCGACCTTGCACGCAAGCTCGGCACCGAAAACCCCGCGTTGCGCGACCCCAAGAACATCGTTCGGGCGGTTCTGCACACCTCGCACCACACGCACTACGTGATCGGATCCGGCGCCAACGACCCACAGAAGTACGACCCGACGGCAAGCCGCGAGACCCTCGACCACTCGATCCCCTACATCTTTACGGTGGCGCTGCAGGACGGCTCATGGCACCACGTCGACTCCTACGCTCCCGAGCGTGCCGGTCGCCCCGACACCGTGGAGCTGTGGAACAAGGTCACCACGGTCGAGGATGCGGAGTGGACGCGCCGCTACCACTCCAACGACATCAGCGAAAAGGCGTTCGGAGGCCGAGTTGAGATCGAGCTTGCCGATGGCAGCCGCATCGTCGACGAGATCGCCGTGGCCGACGCACACCCGCTGGGTGCCCGCCCGTTCGCGCGCGAGCAGTATGTAGCCAAGTTCCGCACGCTCGCCGACGGCGTGCTCGCCCCGGCCGAGATCGAGCGCTTTCTCGACGTGGCCCAGCGCCTGCCCGAGCTGAGCGCAGCCGAACTCGCCGGCCTCACCGTCACGGCAGACATCCCCACCGTCACCCCGAAGGGCATCTTCTAATGTTGTACTCGACCCTCACCGCCGCAGTAAAGCGGCAGAACCTGCGCGATGCTCTCGCAACAGGCGAGCTGCTGCGGTTTCCCGGAGCATTCACCCCGCTGAGCACGCGGCTCATTCAGGAGAAGGGCTTCGAGGGCGTTTACATCTCGGGTGCCGTTCTCGCGGCTGAGCTGGGCCTGCCCGATATCGGGCTGACCACGCTCACCGAGGTAGCCCAGCGCGCTCTGCAGATCAGCCGCATGACCGATCTGCCCACCCTCATCGATGCCGACACCGGCTTCGGTGAGCCGATGAACGTTGCCCGCACCGTTCACGAGCTCGAGGATGCCGGGGTCGCCGGTCTCCACATCGAAGACCAGGTGAACCCCAAGCGTTGCGGCCACCTCGACGGCAAGCAGGTCGTGGACGAAGACGCGGCACTCAAGCGCATCCGGGCAGCGGCCCAGGCGCGACGCGACCCCAACCTGCTGATCATGGCGCGCACCGACATCCGGGGAGTCGAAGGGCTCGATTCTGCTGTGGACCGCGCAAAGAAGCTTGTGGATGCTGGCGCCGACGCGATCTTCCCCGAGGCCATGAAGGATCTCGGCGAGTTCGAGGCAATCCGCAACGCCGTCGACGTGCCGATCCTGGCCAACATGACCGAGTTCGGCAAGAGCGAGCTGTTCACGACGCAGCAGTTGGCAGATGTCGGGGTCAACATCGTGATCTACCCCGTCACCCTGCTCAGAAGCGCCATGGGCGAGGCCGAGCGCACGCTCGATACGATTCTTGCCGACGGAACCCAGCAGGGAGCTGTTGCGGGAATGCAGACGCGTGCGAGGCTCTATGAGCTTCTCGATTACGAGAGCTACAACGCGTTCGATTCCGGCGTCTTCAACTTCAGCCAGGAGGGCCACTCCTGACCCGCACCTGCTCTGGCAGGTGCTCTTCACTACTCGAAAAATCTTTGCTGTTGAACGGGCCGACTCCCAGGGAGCACGGCCACTATTCGACCATCACGAAGGAGTGTCATGACTGAAGAAATCCGTAAGGGACTCGCGGGAGTCGTCGTCGACGCGACGGCGATCTCCAAGGTGAACCCCGAGACGAACTCGCTGCTCTACCGCGGGTATCCCGTGCAGGAGCTCGCCGAGAAGTGCACGTTCGAAGAGGTCGCTTATCTGCTCTGGCACGGTGAGCTGCCCTCTCCTGCACAGCTTGAAGAGTTTCAGGAGCTGGAGCGGTCGCAGCGGCACCTCGACAACACGGTCAAGCGAGTCATCGACGAGCTGCCGCTAACGGCGCATCCGATGGATGTTGTGCGCACCGCAATCAGCGTGATCGGCGCCCAGGACGACACGGTGCCTGCGCTTGCGAGTTCCGCTGACGCCGAGGCCAACCTTCGCCGGGCGATGAGCATGTTCGCTCGCATCCCGGCGATTGTCGCTTACGACCAGCGCCGCCGCCGGGGGCTCGAGCTCGTTGAGCCGCGCGACGACCTCGCGTATTCAGCCAACTTTCTCTACATGACCTTCGGTGAGGTGCCCGAGCTCGTCGTCGTGAACGCGTTCGACGTGTCGATGATCCTCTACGCCGAGCACTCCTTCAACGCCTCGACCTTTACTGCGCGGGTGGTCACGTCGACGCTGAGCGACATCTACAGTGCCGTCGTCGGAGCCATCGGGGCGCTCAAGGGCCCGCTGCACGGAGGAGCCAACGAGGCCGTCATGCACGTGTTCGACGAGATCGAGATCGCTGAACGAGCAGAGGCATGGCTCGATCAGGCGCTCGTTGAGAAGCGCAAGATTATGGGCTTCGGACACCGCGTCTACAAGAGCGGCGACTCGCGGGTGCCCACCATGAAGAAGGCGCTCGACACCCTCATCGAGCACTACGATCGACCCGATATGGCCGAGCTGTACGACAGGCTCGAGGCGGCGATGGATGCGCGCAAGGCAATCAAGCCCAATCTCGATTACCCGAGCGGGCCCGCCTACAGCCTCATGGGCTTCGATACCGAGCTGTTCACGCCGCTCTTCGTCGCCTCCCGGGTCACGGGTTGGACCGCCCACATCCTGGAGCAGCTCGAGGCCAATGCGCTCATCCGCCCGCTGAGCCTCTATGTGGGCCCAGACGAGCGACACGTCTAACTCAGGTCACCGCGCGGGCCGGCAACGCTGAAGGGCGTTCCCGGCCCGCGCGCTTTCGCAATTCCGGTGATTTCGCTTCGGCGCGGTGAGGGGCCGGCGAAGGTGGCACGATAGAAGGATGAACACCCCCACCATCACTCTCAACTCTGGCCACCGCATTCCTCAGCTCGGATTCGGGGTGTTCAAAGTTGACCCGGCCGAGACGGAGCGGATCGTCTCAGAGGCTCTGGAGATGGGCTACCGCCACATCGACACGGCGGCCATCTATGGCAACGAAGAGGGTGTCGGAAAAGCGATCGCCGCATCCGGAATCCCCCGGGACGAGCTGTTCATCACCACCAAGCAGTGGTTCACCGAGCAGGCCAATGACAAGTCGCGTGCAGCGATCGATGCGAGCTTGCAGAAGCTGGGCCTCGACTACGTGGACCTCTACCTGATTCACTGGCCCGCTGCAGCCAACGGACTCTATGTCGAGGCATGGCGCGCACTTGAGCAGTTTCAGGAAGACGGTCTGAGCAAGTCGATCGGTGTCTCGAACTTCTTGGTTCCTCACCTGCAGACCCTGCTCGCTGCGACGGATGTCGTGCCTGCCGTCAACCAGATCGAACTTCACCCCGCCTACCAGCAGACCGAAATCACCTCGTTTTGCCGCGACAAGGGAATCGCCATCGAGGCGTGGGGCCCGCTCGGCCAGGGCAAGTACCCGCTGCTCGAAGAGACGCCGGTTGTTGCTGCTGCCGCCGCTCACGGCAAGTCGTCTGCCCAGGTCGTTTTGCGCTGGCACGTGCAGCTCGGCAATATCGTTTTCCCCAAGTCGAACCGTGCCGAGCGCATGGCTGAGAACCTCGACATCTTCGACTTCGAACTGAGCGCAGATGAAATGGCCGCGATCACGGCGCTTGAGCGCAACGGCCGCGTTAGCGCCCACCCGGACGAGGTTAACTAATCCACCACGCCCGGGGCGGCTTCGCCCCGGGCTCTCACGCGCCGCATCCGCCGTCGCCCACCGCGAAAGACCGCATGACAACTCGACGCATCGCAACTCTGGCCGGGGTCGGCCTCCTCGCCGGATTCTTCTCGGGACTCTTCGGGGTCGGCGGCGGAATCGTTATTGTGCCGCTGCTCGTGCTCCTGCTTGCCTTCCCCCAGCGCCTCGCGAGCGGCACATCTTTGGCCGCGATTCTGCCCACCGCAATCGCCGGATCCATCGGCTACGCGGTGCGCGGCGAGGTTGACTGGGTGGCCGCCGGATGCCTCGCTGTCGGCGCGATCGCCGGGTCGCTGATCGGCACATGGATGCTGGCGCGCATCTCGCAGGGCTGGTTGCGGTGGGCCTTCGTGGCATTCCAGCTGATTATGGCCGTGAGCCTGTTCTTTGTGGTTCCCGCGCGGGAGACCTCGCTGGACTACAGCGTCGGCACGGTGCTCGCGCTCGCGGGAGTCGGGCTCTTCACGGGCATCCTGTCGGGACTGCTGGGAGTCGGCGGCGGGGTCATCGTGGTTCCCGTCATGCTCCTGTTCTTTGGAATGGGCGACCTCGTGGCCAAGGGAACCTCGCTCGTCATGATGATTCCCACCGCGATTACGGGAACGATCTCGAACCTTCGCAATCGCAATTCCGACCTCAGGGCTGCGGGCATCATCGGTCTGCTCGCTATTCCTGCGTCGTTCGGGGGAATCGCGGTGGCCGCGGCTATTCCGCCTCAGCTCGGCAGCATCCTGTTTGCCCTGCTCCTGTTGTTCACGGCCAGCCAGCTCATTATCAAAGGGCTCAAGGAGCGGCGCGCTGGCGCATAACTCAGGGGTGCTGCGGGCCTAGGGGTTCAGCAGACGGTGCTGCCAACCCTCGGGCGTGCGGGCATAGACCAGGCGGCGATGCAGGCGATCGACGCTGCCGTGCCAAAACTCGATTGTCTCCGGCGCTAGTCGATAGCAGTTCCACGCCGGAGGCCGAGGCAAGGGGGCAGGCGATTGAGCGAGTCGGTCAGCCCTCGCCCTGAGTTCTGCATAGTCCTCAAGCGGTTCGCTCTGATGTGACGCGATCGCCGAGGCCTGCGCCGCGATGGGCCGGAGCGAGAAGACCTCGTCGGCCTCCGCGTCGCTCAGCCTTTCGACAGGGCCGCTGAACCGCAGCTGCTGGCGGGTCTCACGCCAGTAGGCAACAATTGCCGCCCACGGGTTCTCCTCAAGGTCGCGGCCCTTCGCACTCGTGGCGGTTGTGACGAACTCCACCGCAGACGCCGTCACCTTCTTCACGAGCACGGTGCGGTTAGACGGCCGCCCCTGAGCGTTCGCCGTCGCGAGCGCCATAGAGAACGGCTCGATCACGCGGGAGGCGATTGCGATGTCGACCCAGCGGGCGAGAAGCCCGCCCGGCTCCTCCGGCGGCAGCACGAACTCAGCGAGCTCGATCTCGATCATGCCGCTGAGGGTGTCGAGATGGGGAGGGCGTCGGGGATCGCTGGCCTCATGGCTGGTCATCACTCGTCCAGAGTATGGCCGGAGGCGTAGCGTGATACGTATGTCGAATCATCTTGCCGATGCCGTGAGCCCGTACCTGCGCAGTCACGCCGACAACCCCGTCGACTGGTGGCCGTGGGGAGAAGAGGCCTTCGCCGAGGCCGAGCGTCGCGGCGTGCCCGTGTTTATCTCGATCGGGTATTCCACCTGCCACTGGTGCCATGTCATGGCCAGAGAGAGCTTTGAGGATGCCGCGGTCGCCGCGTACCTCAATGACAACTTCGTCAACATCAAGGTGGATAGAGAAGAGCATCCCGATGTCGATGCCAGCTATCTCGCCGCCGCCGCTGCCTTTACCCAGGAGCTGGGGTGGCCGCTCTCGGTGTTTGCGACGCCCCAGGGCGGGCCATTCTTTGCCACGACATATTGCCCGCCGGTGCCGATGCAGGGGCATCCGTCGTTCAGCCAGGTTGTGCAGGCGGTGAGAGAGGCGTGGGAGGAGCGACCGGAGGGCGTTGCGCAGAATGCCGCCACGATCTCTGAGGTCCTCGCGCAACAGTCGCGGCCGGTCACCTCCGATCTGCCCACTGACCTCTCGCCTGTGGTCGAGACGATCATGGCGAGCGAAGACCCGATCAACGGCGGCTTCGGCGGGGCGCCCAAGTTCCCCGTCGCTCCCGTTCTCGATTTTCTGCTCGCCTCAGGCGACGAGAGGGGCATCGAGCTCGCGTGCCGCACTCTCCAGAGCATGGCCGAGTCACCGCTGCGCGACCCCGTCGAAGGAGGGTTCTTTCGCTACGCAACCCGGGGCGACTGGGGCGACCCGCACTATGAGCGAATGCTCTACGACAACGCACAGTTGCTTACGGCCGCCGCCCGAGCCGCAGTCATGGCGGGGCCGCGGTTCGCCCAGGAGGGCTGGGAGATCTCCGAGGGCATAGCGCGCTTTCTCATGGGGGTGATGCAACTGCCCTCCGGCGCTTTCGCATCGGCGCAGGACAGCGAAAGTACGGTGGGTGGCGCGCGCACCGAGGGTGGCTATTACCGGCTCGATGCCGAGGCTCGGGCGGCAGAGACGCCGCCGAAGCTCGACGACAAGGTGCTCACAGGCTGGAACGGTCTTGCGATCGAAGCTCTTGCCTACGCCGGCTCGGTGTTCGACCGCGCCGACTGGGTTGAATCCGCAGCTCGGGCCGCCGACTACCTGCTGGAGCACCATATGACCCAGGGCGCAGCTGGGGACGATGCGGCCCATCAGCGGCTCGTTCGGGCATCCGTGGACGGACGCCTCTCCTCGGCCACGGCGACCCTCGAAGATTACGGGATGTTCGCGGGCGGCCTGCTGCAGCTCGCCTTGGCAACGGGGCAGGCGCGGTATGCGACGGCGGGTCGGCAGCTCATCGACGCGACCCTGGAGGCCGCGGCGGGGGCACAGGACGCCGTCTTCGCCGTGCCCGGCGGCGCAGACCCCGTGCTTGCGGCCAGGGGGCTTGCGATTGCCCTCGACCTCTCCGAGGGCGCCTATCCCTCAGGTCTCAGCGCGTGCGCCGCTGCCGCACTCACGCTCACCCTGGTCACGGGGGATGCTCGCTATCGCGAAGCGTCGCTGCGGGCCTCCGCGGCTTCGGCGGGCCCGGCCGTGCGCGGCCCGCTCGGCTTCGGGGCGGCCCTCGCGGTGATCGCCCGGCTTGCGGCGGGTGCTGTGCAGCTCGTGGTCGTCACCCCCGACTTGCCAGCGAGCCGCGGCGACGACCTCGTGGCAGCCGCGCGCAGCATCCCGTCTCTGGTCACCGCTATCCTCACCGAGTCTCAGGCGAGAACTCTCGCCGCGGCGGGGTTCGAGCTGTTCGAAGCCAAAAGCGCAATCGAGGGCGTGCCGACCGCTTATCTGTGCCGAGACTTCGTCTGTCGGTTGCCGGTGGTCAGCGCCGAGGCCTTGCGCGATGTCGCCGCGTCGGTGGCTCTCTGAGCTCGCGGCCCGCATTCTTCAGGGCGCATTCTTTAGGCGGAGGGCAGGGCATCCTGTGTCATCTGCGCCACGGGCGTTTGCCTGCGCCTCGGGCCCCCGCTGAGCACGTCGACGAGGCGGTCAAGATCGGCGTGGAGCCCCCGGCCCATACGGAGTGCCAGCAGCGGTTCGAGCGCGGCTGCTGCTCCCCGCCCGCGAATGACGAGGGCTGCCGTGATCTTGGAGCCCGTGCCGCAGGGTTCGATGCGGTAGCTGCCGCCGCCCTGCCAGGGCTGCCCATCGAAGCGCCAGGCGAGGTACTCGCCCGCCTCGACTGCCGCGATCTTCCACCGCAGCCTGATCGTGCGCCCGGCCAGGTTCGCACGCGTCCAGCCGCTCAATCCCACGGCGGGCTCCATCTTGGCGTAATCGCCCCCGCCAGCACCCTCATAGCTGCTCTCTGTGACAGAGCTTCTCCAGAGAGCCTCGTTCTCTATGCGGGCGAGAAAGGCGAATACGGATGCGGGGTCACGGTCGACAGCGACAGTGCGGATCTTCTTCACAAAGGCTCCTGGCGGTTCGGGTCACGCCAGTTTGTCGTACGAAACACCTGCGGGCAATGCTCAATTTTTCCTAGCCGCGGCACGGTAGGGGAGCGCTACCAGCCCCGCTCCCGCCATTCGCCGAGATTCGGCCGTTCCTCACCCAGCGTCGTGGCATCGCCATGGCCGGGATGCACATGCGACTCATCGGGGTAGACATCGAAGAGTCGCTCCTCAACGTCGTCGATCAGGCTCGCGAATCTCGCCGGGTCGCGGTCGGTATTGCCCACCCCTCCCGGGAACAGGCTGTCCCCGCTAAAGATGTGCGACACCCCAGAAGGGTCGTCGTACACGTAGGCGATTGACCCGGGAGTGTGGCCGCGCAGATGGACCGCCGTCAGATCGAAGCCTTCGAACCGTGCCACATCGCCATGCTCAAACCGCACGTCAACGCTCGCACCCGTCGCCTCTTCGATGGCATCGGCGTCCACCTCGCCAGCGCCAATGAGGGCATCGGTGCGTTCCGCCAGCTCCGCGAGAGCGCGAATGTGGTCGGGGTGCCGATGGGTCGTGGCAATCAGCGCCAACCGCGTCGGCTCAAGACTGTCTTCGATCGATTCTGTGAGCATCCGCTCGATCGCCTCCACATCATCCGCAGCATCAATCAGCACCTGGATGCCCGTCTTCTTTGAGGTGATGAGGTACACATTGTTGTTCATCGCCGAGACGGGGATGCTGCGAATAACAACGTCGTCGAGGTCATGCACGAGAGCCATAGAGTGAGCCTAACCAGCCCTGGGGCTAGTGCACCGTGAGTAGTTCGGAGTGCTGGCCGTCGGCCGCCAACGCGATCGCCGCTTCGGGCGTGGCCACCCTAAAGCTGAATGTCTCTTCGAGGTAGAGCTGCACGGCATCCGTCGTGTAGCCGGAGAAGCCAATCGCCAGGTCTTCGCCGGACTCGAATAAGAAGTCTCCTCCGCGCAGACTCACGACAACTCCGCCCTCCACCCCCGGGGTCCACACGATGGGGCCGCCGAGAATCTGCCGCACGTGGTCGAAGAGCGGGTAGCCGCCCTCCTCTTCTGTTTCGACGATCGACGTGTAGGTTTCTGGAGCCACGGCGAGTCCGTAGGGGCCGCTGACGCCCGAACTCAGCAGCGTTTCGACGGCTTTGGCAACACGCTTGGGGTAGTCGTTAAAGTCGGCGACCCTGGGCACCGGGGAGTGCGGGGTTGCCTGCGTGATCCCCGTGATGCCGGCACCATCCCAGCCGTGAAAAACGGCCGCATTCTCCAGCGAAGCCAGCCGCAGTGCCGCATCCGCAAGGGCGTCGACGTCGGTGTCGACTGCTCCGCGGTCGAAGTTCTGCAGCTCGTCGCGAGACATTTCGAAGTCGGCCCGGACCTCGGTGAGCGGCAGTACCCTGCGCAGCTTGGCGGTCAATCCATCGACCGGCATCTCGGCGATCGGGGTCGTGCGCCCGACGACGCTTGCCGAGTGCTTCCACCCCAGCGGGCCAGCAAAATCGACCAGCTTTCGTGCGCCGAGGGCAGCGACCAAACGATCCCGCGCCTCCTGATCGAGCATGCGCCAGCCTGGGCGTGAGATGGGGGCGTGACGCCGAAGCAGATGTCCAAGAGTCATGATGAAGCCCCCTTTGAGGCAGATTTCTTCGAACCCTTGGCGGCAGACTTCAGGCTGCCGATTCCGAGCGAGGGTTGCCCCGCACTCCTGCTGCTGGCGGTGGACGCAGCCGCATCCTCAGCCGCCTCTCCGTTGGCGACGATGTCGCCGTCGCGAAAGAGGATTCCCTGGGCGATCTCGCGCCAGACCGGGGTCGCCCGCAGGAGATATTCCAGCTCCATGCTGAAGTGTTTGAACTCTTCTGTGAGCGAGTTGATCATGATGGCCCGGCTTGCAGCATCGGGTTCGATCGAGATCCTCTGCTCGTACCAGCCGATCGCCTCCGCCTCCTCTTTGAGGTTCGCGCACATGCGGGCGAACGTCCTCGTCTGCGGCGACAACTCTTCGGGAGGCTCGTGATACTGATCAGTTCCCATGGTGAACTCCTCAGGGATGAGAGTTCATTGAACATACGCCGCAAGGCTGAGCGGGCAAAGGGGGTCGCTCAAGCTCTGCGGGACCTCACGGAAACGGGCGGGCTTCGCGCTCGCCGCGCATAAAAACCGCTCCCCGCGCCTCATAGTTCGGGCGCGGGGAGCGGTTATCGGGTGCGCCGAGTTGTGGGCCGCCCGAGCGAGAGTGTTACGCGGTGGCCTTGCGCGAGCTGATCACCCCGGTGTCGAAGCCGAGCAGGTGCAGGCCGCCGTGGAACCGGGCGTGCTCGACCTTGATGCAGCGGTCCATCACCACGGTGAGGCCCTTCTCTTCGCCGTAGTAGGCGGCCTCTTCGTTGTAGATGCCGAGCTGAACCCAGACGGCCTTCGCGCCAACAGCGAGCACGTCGTCGATGACGGCGGGGATGTCGCTGGCCTTGCGAAAAACATCCACAATGTCGGGCACCTCGGGCAGCGATGCCAGGTCGGGGTAGGCCTTGTGGCCAAGGATTTCATCCGCATTCGGGTTGACGAAGTACACGCGGTAGTTGCTCGACTGCAGCAGGTACGTGCCGACAAAGTAGCTCGATCGGGCGGGGTTCGGCGAAGCGCCCACGATCGCGATCGACTTGGCGCGGCGCAGGATGCCGAGGCGCTCCTTGGCGGTCGGCCCGGTCCAGGTGCGCTGCGACTTGAGCAGTTTGGCCAGGGGGGAGGATGCCGGGATGCTGCAGCTCAGACCGTTGGCGAGCTGGACGGTCTCGGTGGCTTCCGTCGTGAGTTCTGACATCACTTGGCTCCCTTCAGTGCTGCGTCGATTGCCTGATCGATGTCGTAAATGATGTCGTCGACATCCTCGATACCAACGCTGATGCGGATGAGTCCGGCGCCGACGCCGCCGTCGATGAGCTGCTGCTCGGTGAGCTGGGCGTGGGTCGTGGACGCCGGGTGAATCACGAGAGTTTTGGCATCACCGATGTTGGCGACATGGCTCGCGAGTTCGACGGACTCGATGAACTTTTGGCCGACGGACCGGCCACCCTTCAGCCCGAAGCCGAAGACCGAGCCGGGGTTGCCGCCCAGGTACTTCTTGGCGCGATCGTGGTGCGGGTGGCCCTCGAGCCCTGCCCAGTTGACGTATTCGATGCGGGGGTCATCGCGCAGCCATTCGGCCACGGCGCGAGCGTTGTCGACGTGAGCCTGGATGCGGTACGGCAGCGTCTCGATGCCCTGCGCGAGTGCCGCAGCCGAGGTTGCGGAGAGCACGGGTCCGATGTCGCGCAGCTGCTCGGAGCGAAGCCGGGTGAGAAACGCGTACTCGCCAAAGTTGCCGTACCAGTTGAGCCCGCCGTAGTGGGGAACCGGCTCGTCGAACAGCGGAAAGCGGTGGTTCGACCAGTCGAAGCGGCCGGATTCGACGACAACGCCGCCGAGGGTGGTGCCGTGCCCGCCGAGGAACTTGGTGGCCGAGTGGGTGACGATGTCGGCACCCCACTCGATCGGGCGGCACAGATAGGGGGTCGCGACGGTTGAGTCGATCACGAGGGGGATGTCGTGCGCGTGCGCAACGGCGGCCAGACCCTCAAGGTCGGCAATCTCGCCCGACGGGTTCGCGACAGTCTCGGCGAAGATGGCCTTGGTCTTGTCGGTGATCGCCGCGGCGTAGTCAGCCGGGTCGGCGCTCTGCACGAAGGTGGTCTCGACCCCGAAGCGGCGCAACGTCACATCAAGCTGCGTGATCGAACCGCCATAGAGGTTCGCGGATGCGACGATGTGGTCCCCGGCGCCGGCGAGCGAAGCGAAGGTGATGAATTGTGCGCCGAGGCCACTCGCTGTCGCGACGGCACCGAGGCCGCCCTCGAGGCTCGCGACGCGCTCCTCGAACGATGCGACGGTCGGGTTAGATACGCGGCTGTAAATGTTGCCGTACTTCTGCAGCGCGAACCGAGCCGCAGCATCCGCACTGTTGTCGAAGACGAACGCTGTCGACTGGTAGATCGGGAGGGCTCGTGCGCCGCTCACCGCATCAGGAATGTTGCCTGCGTGGATGGCCCGGGTCTTGAATCCCCAGTCCCGGTCGGTCGTGTCGCGTTCAGCCATGGGCACAGATTATCTGAGTCTGCCATGCCGCCTGTGCCGCATTACGCCGGGTTGCGGGGGTGCCGCACTAGAGTGACGCGAAACGCGAGGGGGCGCCTGTGGATGACGCGGACGACGAGGTCGATGCGGTGCGTGTGACCGATGCGCACTACACCGAACCCGCGTGGGCCGACTACGTGCGCACGAGCCCGATCATGTCGAATGTGCCCGTGACGAGTCACCCCACCGAGCGGGCACCGCTCGTGCGCATCGACGAGCGCATGCTCCTGGCCGACGGTCACGATCAGACGGCGTCGCCGTGGCGAGCCGTCGTGCCCATGGTCTATCTGGCGCGCCGTGCGAAGCTGCTCTATGCCAGCAATATCCTCTCTTACCGCCCGCTCTGGATTCATCTCGGCATTATTGCGGGCGCAGGGCTGGCATCGATCGTGGGGCCGCTGGCCGCTACGGTATTTGGCAAGCTCTCCGACGCCGGTGCCTATTACGACACCCTCTTGTCGGGATAACGGGCCGAGATTATCGCCAGCCAGGCATCCAGTAGTGGCTCCTAATAAAGGGCTCCGGCAGCTGGATGCCCGCCCACACTGGGTAATAGAACGCGCTCACGAGCACGATCAGCACCAGAATCGTGCCGACGATGCGCACACCTCGGGCGCGCATCTCGGCGTCGGCCGTGGGGCCGCCGGCGATCGCCCCCAGTGCGAAGGTGAGCGCCAAGATCACAAAGGGCACGAAAGCGATTGCATAGAACTGAAACATCGTGCGTTCGGGGTAGATCAGCCACGGCAGGTAACCTGCGGCGACTCCGACCAGGATGAGGCCCGCTCGCCAGCTGCGCGGGTGACGGATGAGGCGCACGACCAGGTAAACCAGAGCGGCGATGCCGAGAAACCACAGCAGGGGGTTAGGCAGCGTGGTGATGAACTGCTCGCACCGGTCGACGGTGCATCCCGCTTCACCGTTCTCCGACATGAGCCGGTAGAGCGCGGTCGGTCGCAGCAGAAGCAGCCATTGCCAGGCGGGGGACTCCCACCCGTGCTCGGTGCCGAGGCCGATATGAAAGTTGTAGGCAGACACCTGGTAGTGCCACCAGCTCTGCCAGTCGAGCGGCACCCACGAGAGCGCACCGGTCCACGCATTGCCGGGGGTCTCGGCCCAGTGTCGGTAATAGCCGCCGTGGGTGCGAAACCATCCGGCCCAGCTCGCGACGTAGGCCGTGGCGGCGAGAGGCACCGTGAGCAGGAAGCTCACTGGCCCCTGCTTGAAGACGGTGCCGCTGAACCAGAACGGGATGCCGGCCCTGCGCCGAGCGAGCGCGTCTACGACGAGCGTGTAGACGGCGAAGATGGCGAGAAAGTAAAGGCCGCTCCATTTGACCGCCGTCGCTAGGCCGAAGGCGAGGCCAGCGGCGATGAGCCACGGTCGCGCCCACAGCGCAGGGCCCCAGTCGATGCTTCGTCCTGCCGATTCTCGGCGCAGCATCCACAGCCGAAGCCTCTCGGCGCTCTGCCTGCGGTCGAGCAGCACGAAGAGAAAGCCGAGCAGCGCGAAGAGCATGAGCGCGTTATCGAGCAGCGCCGTGCGCGAGAGCACGATGGCGTGACCATCGATGGCCATGAGCCCGCCCGCAATAGTCGCAAGGGCGGTCGAGCGGAACAGTATGCGGGCGATCACCCAGAGCAGCGCGACGGCGAGGATGCCGACGACCGCCATCGAGATGCGCCACCCGACGGGGTCCTCGGCCCCGAAGGCGGCGAGGCCGAGAGCGATGATCCATTTGCCGAGCGGCGGATGCACAACGAACGCCGGGTCGGTGAGAAAGGTGGTGACGTTGCCCGCGACGAAGTCGGTGTCGGCCCCCTCCGGCCACGCGCCCTCATAGCCCAGGTTGAGGAGCGTCCATGCGTCCTTGACGTAATAGGTTTCGTCGAACACGAAGCTGTGGGGCGACCCCAGATTCCACAGCCGCAGCACCGCAGCGAGCGCCGTAACCCCCAACAACAAGAGCCACTCGACCGGCTGCAGTGCGCCGCGGGCGATGCGCCTGCGGGCGTCGAGTCGGGTGGTCACCGCCCCATGGTAGCTGCGGGTGGGAGGATGGACAGGTGATCATTCTCGCCGCGACCCCCATCGGAAACCTCGGCGATGCATCCGCCCGCCTCATCGAGGCGCTCTCGACCGCCGAGGTGATTGCTGCAGAAGACACCCGCGTCACGGTGCACCTGCTTCGCGCGCTCGGCATCGAGAACCGGCCCAAACTCATTCCGCTTCACGAACACAACGAGGTGGCCAAGGCTGCCGAGCTTGTGGAGCTCGCTCGCGAGACGGATGTCGTGGTGCTTTCGGACGCCGGAATGCCCGCCATCAGCGATCCCGGCTTTGCGCTCGTCGCCGCCGCTACCGTCGCCGGGGTCAAGGTCACGGCCCTGCCGGGCCCGTCGGCCGTGCTGACGGCGCTCGCCGTCTCGGGGCTGCCCACTGACCGGTTCTGCTTCGAGGGATTTTTGCCCCGCAAGGGTGGCGACCGGCGCAAAGCGCTCACGGCGCTGGCCCGCGAAGCGCGCACGATGGTGTTCTTCGAATCGCCCAACCGCATCGCCGAGTCGCTCACCGACATCGGCACGGTGCTGGGCGCCGACCGCAGGGTTGTTGTCGCCCGCGAGCTGACCAAGATGTTCGAAGAGGTCAAACACGGAACAGCATCAGAGCTCGCCGAGTGGGCCGCCGGCGGTGTGAAGGGCGAGATTGTTGTTGTCGTTGCGGGGGCAGAACCCGCAGCGGCATCCCTGGAGGATGGGGTCGCCCAGGTGCTCTCTCTCGTGGCGTCGGGCATCCGTCTTAAAGAGGCCTCTGCAGAAGTTGCCGAGGCGACGGGGCTGAGCAAGCGCGACCTCTATGAGGGCGCGCTCGCCGCACGCTAGCCCGCGCTAGATGTCGAGGTCTGTCTCGAGCAGCTGCACGAGGTCGTCGAGCACCTGATCTGCCCTGTCGCCCTCGGCCGAGAGAGTGACCTGTTCGCCGTTACCCGCGCCAAGCGCCATGACGGCGAGGATGCTGGCCGCGTTACCGACGGGGCCATTACCCTTGCGAATTGTCACTGGCAGACCGCGATCGGTGACGGCCTGCACAAAGATCGTGGCGGGCCTGGCGTGGAGTCCAACTTTGCTGGCGATGGTGGCGGTGCGTTCAGGCATGATTCTCTTTCGTTGGAGCGGGGTGCTGGCGAGCCTACGCCGAGACGGTCTGAGCCGCGGTAGGCAGTGTCGAGGGGCGACGGACGGCCCACCGCTTGAGGGCGATCACGATGAGGGCCGTGATGATGGCTCCGATGAGAATCGCCACGATGAACAACAAGAAGTTGTTGATGGCGAAGAACACGAAGATGCCACCGTGGGGAGCCTGAGAGGTGACTCCGCCCGCGAGCAATATCGCACCGGTCACGGCGCTGCCGATCGTGGTGGCGGGGATCACGCGCAGCGGGTCGGCCGCGGCAAACGGGATGGCGCCCTCGGAGATGAACGATGCACCGAGCAGCCAGGCTGCCTTGCCGTTCTCGCGCTCGACGGGCGTGAACAGGCGTCGGTCGAGCACAGTGGAGGCGAGGGCGAGGCCGATGGGTGCCACCATGCCGGCTCCCATCACGGTGGCCATGATGATCCACGGCCCCTGATTGTCGAGCGACCCTGCGCTCAGCCCGGCGACCGCGAATGAGTAGGCCACCTTGTTGACCGGCCCGCCCAGGTCAAAGCCCATCATCGCGCCCAGAATAAGGCCGAGGGCGATAGCGGATGCTCCGCTGAGACCATTGAGAAAGTCGCTGAGGCTCGTGGTGAGCGCAGCAATCGGGCCGCCGAGGAGCAGCACGAGCAGGCCGGAGGCGACGATCGAGGAGAGCAGCGGAATGATGACGACGGGCATGAGCCCACGAAGCCAGGTGGGGGTGCGCCAGGTGCCGATCCAGTGGGCGACGACTCCGGCGAGCAGACCACCGACAAGGCCGCCGATGAACCCGGCGCCCATCAGTACGGCGACGGCGCCCGCGGTGAACCCCGGGGCGATGCCGGGGCGGTCGGCGAGGGCGTAGGCGATGTACCCGGCGAGGGCCGGCACGAGGAACGCCATGGAGGCGTTGCCGATTGCGAAAGCGGCTGCGCCCAGGTAGGCGGCGAGGCCACCATCCGGCAGGTTCCACAGGCTGTTATTCACGACGACATCGCCTGCGACGTTGGAGATTTCGTAGCCGCCCAGAAGGAACCCGAGGGCCATGAGCAGCCCGCCTCCTGCGACGAAGGGGATCATGTAGCTCACGCCGGTGAGCAGCGAGCGCTTGATTCGCGCGCCGGTGCTCTCGTGCTGGTCGGTGGCAGTGGACGTGGTTTCGGCGCCCGAGGAGGGAATGCGCGTCGCGTTGGGGTCGGATGCCGCGGCGAGCGCCTCGGCGATCATGGCGTCTGGCGCGTCGATTCCTCGCTTGACGGGGGCTTGTACGACGGGCAGGCCGGCGAATCGGCCCTTATCGCGAACATCGACGTCGACCGCGAAGATCACGGCCTCCGCCGAGGAGATGATGCTCGGGTCGAGGGGGGTGGCTCCTGCCGAGCCCTGGGTCTCAACGTGGAGTTCGACACCGGCGCGCTCCGCGGCAGCGGAGAGCGCATCGGCGGCCATATAGGTGTGGGCGATTCCCGTGGGGCACGCTGTCACGGCGACTAAGCGCGGGCGGTCGCCGTCAATGCCTGGCGAGGTAGGGCTCGACGCGGCGGTCGCGGAGGGTGCGCCAGCGTTGGCCGATGCGGCGGCACCCGCAGCGGGTGCAGCTTCTGCACTTGGTGCTTCCTCGGCTGGCGCGATCGCCTGCTCAACCAGCTCGACGATCTGCTCCCTGCTGGTCGCCTCCCTCAGCGATGTCACGAACTCGGGCCGCACGAGCGAGCGGGCGAGGGCAGCCAGCAGGGTGAGGTGCGCCTGATCGGCTCCGGCCGGTGCCGCGATGAGAAAAATCAGGTCGGCGGGGCCGTCGGGGGAGCCGAAGTCAACGGCAGGGTTCGGTCGAGCCATGACGAGGGTCGGTTCGGTCACCGACTCTGATCGGCAGTGGGGGATGGCGATTCCTCCCGGCACTCCCGTGTCGGTCTTCTGCTCGCGAGCCCAGGCATCGTCAAAGAGGGCCCCGGCATCCGTAGCCCTGCCCTTCTCGGCAACGAGGGAGGTGAGTGCGCGGATGACGCCGGCCCGGTCGGTGCCCAGGTCGACATCCAGAAGAACGAGGTCGGGGGTTATGAGGTGCGACATTGCTTTCTCCTTGTGTGAGATTTCTGCGACGCGGGGGCGGCGCTAGTCGGCGTTCGAAAGGTCGGAGAGCCGTCGAACCTCGGCAAGCTCTGGGGTGGTATCGGCCGGGGAAGGCATTGTGCTGCCGGGCAGGGATGCTGCTGCGGCCCCGTGGGCAACGGCTTGGGCGAGACGACGGTCGGGGGTGGCGCCGTGCTGATCGGCGAGCAGGTATCCCGCAAGGGAGGCGTCGCCCGCCCCCACCGTGCTGCGCGCGATCACGGGAGGCATGGTCGCTCTCCAGGTTGCGTCGGCGGTCACGAGCAGGGCGCCCTGCGCTCCGAGGGTTGCGAGCACGGCTCGGCAGCCTCGGGCCACGAGTGTGCGGGCGGCCGCGGCCGCGGCATCCGGGTCTTCTTCAAAGGTGTCGGGCAGCGCGGTGAGCTCGGCGAGCTCCTCGGAATTGGGCTTGATGAGGTCGACGCCCACCCCCGAGGCGATGAGTGCCTTCATGGGCTCGCCCGACGAGTCCACGGCGATGCGTGGGCCAGAGCCTTCACTGCGCACGGCTGTCACGACGCGAGCATAAAAGTCGGAGCTGAGTCCCGGCGGCAGAGACCCGGCGAGCACGAGCCAGTCGGCACCACGCGCGTGCGCGGCGACAAGGGCAATGAGGGCGTTGTCATCGGCGGCGCTGAGCAGAGGCCCCGGCTCGTTGATTTTGGTGGTCGTGCCATCCGGTTCTGTGATGGTCACATTCGATCGAACTCGGCCAGCGATGGGCAGGCTCGCCGCGGGAGTGTGCTCCGCCCGCAGGGCTACGAGCATGGGGTCGGATGCTGCGCCCGGCAGAATCGCGATCGTGTCGAGACCCGAGGCGATGAGCGCGCGGGAGACGTTGACTCCCTTGCCGCCTGGCTGGTCTCCGCTCGCGATGGCGCGCTGGACTTCGCCGCGCGCGAGCCGTGTGCCGAGCTCGATCGTGCGGTCGAGGCTCGGATTAGCCGTCAGTGTCACGATCATGCGAGAACCACCTCGACGTCGGCGTCGCGCAGGGGATGGGAGAGGTCAATGTCTGGTTGTTTGTCGGTGACAAGGGTGTCGATGTCGGCGAGGGTCGCGAAGCTCACGAGCGTTTCGACGCCGAGTTTGGAGGCGTCAACGAGGGCAATTGCCCGGCGCGCTCCCCGGGTGAGCGCGGTTTTGACTGCGGCTTCGTCGGGGTCTGGGGTGCTGAATCCGAAGTCCGAGTGGAGCCCGTTTGCGCCGACGAAGGCGATGTCGGGTCGGAGGCGGGAGAGCTGCGCGAGCGTCGTAGGCCCGACCGCGGCGCTCGTAATGCCACGCAGGCGGCCGCCGATGATCTGGACTTCGATATGCGGGTTGTCGCTCACGGCGCTCGCAATGGCGATGGAGTGGGTTATGACGGTGAGCGAGCGGTCAGGAGTGTCTGGCTGCCAACGGGAGAGCCCCTGGGCGAGCATGCCCGTCGTGGTTCCCGAGTCGATGGCGATTGCCCCGCTGAAGGTTGAGGGAATCAGGGCGAGCGCGGCGAGAGCGATGCGCTCTTTGGCTGCAGCGTTGCGGTCGCTGCGCTGGGCGATGCTCTCTTCTGTTCTGCTGATGCGGGCGGCCGAGACGGCCCCGCCATGAACCCGGCGGAGAACGCCGCGAAGCTCAAGCTGGTCGAGGTCACGGCGCACGGTCTCGTTTGAGACGTCGAACTCGCGGGCGAGGTCGACAACCGTGACGCGGCCGTCATTGGCAAGGCGATTCTCGATCTGCTGCTGGCGTTCGGTGGCGTACATCGCGGTCTCCTTCGACGGCCCAGGATGCGGCGGGCTCGCCTGCGTTTCTGTGAGAGTACGCCCGAATAACTGTGATTGCAACACGATCACAGAAAAACCCACAGATTCCCACACTCGCGGGGAGCGCATCCGCAGTATCGCCGTAACCGCCCACCCCCTCCGTTTAGGATTGAGCGCATGTCGTCAGGCAAGTCCTTCTATATCGCCACGCCCATCTTCTACGTCAACGATGTGCCCCACATCGGGCACGCCTACACGGAGGTGGCCGCAGACGTTCTCGCGCGCTGGCACCGCCAGAGCGGAGACGACACGTGGCTGCTCACGGGAACGGATGAGCACGGGCAGAAGATTCTGCGCACCGCCGTAGCCAACGGGGTTACCCCCAAGGAGTGGGCAGACCGCCTCGTCGAGAGCGCATGGAAGCCTCTGCTTGAGACCATCAACATCGCCAACGATGACTTCATTCGCACCACGGATGTTCGCCACGAAGAGGGCGTCAAGATCTTCTTGCAGAAGCTCTACGACGACGGCTTTATCTACCAGGGCGAGTTCGAAGGCCATTACTGCGTTGGCTGCGAGGAATACAAGCAGCCAGGCGACCTCGTTCCCGGAACGGGCGAGTACGCGGGCCAGCTTGTCTGCGCCATCCACTCCAAGCCCGTCGAGGTGCTCAAGGAGACCAACTACTTCTTTCGCATGAGTGACTTCGAGCAGCGCCTGCTCGACCTCTACGAAACCAACCCCGACTTCGTTCAGCCCGAAAGCGTGCGCAACGAGATCATTCAGTTCGTGAAGCAGGGGCTTCGTGACCTCTCGATCTCGCGCTCAAGCTTCGACTGGGGCATCCAGATCCCGTGGGACGACAAGCACGTCGTCTATGTGTGGTTCGAGGCGCTACTCAACTACGTCACCGCGATCGGCTACGGCGTCGACGAAGAGAACTTTGAGCGGCGCTGGCCCGCCGTGCAGCTCGTAGGCAAAGACATCGCCCGCTTTCACGCAGTGATCTGGCCCGCCATGTTGATGGCGGCAGGACTGCCCGTCTCCCAGAAGGTCTTTGGTCACGGCTGGCTGCTCGTGGGCGGCGAAAAGATGTCCAAGTCCAAGCTCACGGGTATCGCGCCCTCGGATATCACCGACACGTTCGGTGCCGACGCGTTCCGCTACTACTTCATGAGCGCCATCCATTTTGGTCAAGACGGCTCGTTCAGCTGGGAAGACCTTGCGGCCCGCTACCAGTCGGAGTTGGCCAACGGCTTTGGCAACCTCGCCTCCCGTGTGATCGCGATGATCAACAAGTACTACGACGGCGTTGTGCCGACACCGGGCGAGTACACGGAAGCCGACCGCACCATCCAGCAGAATCTTGCCTCGGCCGTAGCCTCGGCGGATGCTGCAATGGACCGATTCGCGATCCACGAGGCAATCGCCGCGGTGTGGACCGTCGTCGATGATCTCAACGGCTACATCACGGTGCAGGAACCCTGGGTTCTGGCCAAGAAGGAGGAGACGCGGGAGCGTCTCGGTACCGTGCTTTACACGACCGCCGAGGGACTACGGGCTCTTGCGGTTGTGCTCTCGCCCGTGATTCCCGAGGCAACGGCAAAGCTCTGGGCAGCGCTCGGCTTCACAACGCCGCTCACGGAGCAGCTCATTCCCGAGGCGGGCCAGTGGGGTGTTCTTCAGCCCGGATCGAGCGTCTCAACCCTTCCGCCGCTGTTCCCGCGCATCGAGCAGGATGCCGTCGATCAGAACGTCGCACAGTGAGGACACCGTCAGCATGACTTACCCCCCGCTGCCAGAACCGCTCGTCGTCGGCGTGTATGACAACCACACCCACCTCGACTCGGCGCTCTGGGTGCCAGAGGGGGAGTCGGAGCTTCTCGACTATCGCGAAGCACTCGACAAGGCCAGCAGCGTCGGGGTCAGGGGTGTCGTGCAGGTGGGAACCGATGTTGCTTCGTCCCGATGGTCGGCGGAGATGGCATCGCGCGAACCCCGCATGCTCGCCGCGGTTGCGATCCACCCGAACGACGTCCCGGCGTTGGAGGCAGAGGGCACCCTCGACGATGCCCTCGCTGAGATTGACGAGCTCGCCTCACGCCCCCGCGTCCGCGCGGTCGGTGAAACGGGCCTCGACTACTTTCGCACCGATGATGCCGGCAAGCCCGCCCAGATGCGGGCCTTCGAGGCCCACATCGAGATCGCCAAGAAACACGGTCTTGCGCTGCAGATTCACGATCGCGATGCGCACGCCGATGTCATCGCCACACTGCTCAGAGTCGGCGCCCCCGAACGAACGGTGTTCCACTGTTTTTCTGGCGACGTCGAGATGGCGCAGCTCTGCGCGGAGCAGGGGTGGTATCTCTCGTTTGCGGGAACCATCACCTTTAAGAATGCTCCGGTGCTGCGCGAGGCCCTTGTGGCGACGCCGCGGGACCGCATCCTCGTAGAAACCGACTCCCCGTACCTCACCCCAACCCCGCACCGCGGCCAGACGAATGCGTCGTACATGATTCCGCACACCCTGCGACTGATGGCCGACACGCTCGGCACCAGCGAGTCGATCCTCGCCGCCCAGATCGCGTCTAACACTGAGCTCGTCTACGGCAGCTGGAACGACGAGCCTGTCTTCGTCGATGCTGCCGCCGACCTGCCGCCCCACGCTCTCGCATGAGCACGTCGTCAGGAAAACTGCTCGGCCCCGCCGAGGTGCGAGACCTCGCCGACCTGCTCGATCTGCAACCGACAAAGAAACTCGGCCAGAACTTTGTCATCGATGCCAACACGGTGCGACGCATCGTCAAGGCGGCTGGAGTCACGGGCGACAGCCCCGTCGTCGAGGTGGGCCCCGGGCTGGGCTCGCTCACGCTGGGCCTGCTCGAAACCGGCGCCCCTGTTATCGCCGTCGAGATCGACCCGCGCCTTGCCGCTCAGCTGCCGCTGACGGTTTCGCAGTTGCAGCCGGATGCCGACCTCACGGTGGTCCTGCACGACGCGATGACCATCACCGAGCTACCGGGGCGCCCCACCACCCTCGTTGCGAACCTTCCCTACAACGTGTCCGTGCCCGTTCTGCTGCATTTCTTGGAGCACTTTCGCTTCATCACGTCGGGGCTCGTCATGGTGCAGGCCGAGGTTGGCCAGCGCATCGCCGCAACTCCCGGCTCCAAGATTTATGGCAGCCCCAGCGTGAAAGCCGCCTGGTATGGGCACTGGCGCACTGCGGGAATGGTGAGCCGGCAGGTGTTCTGGCCCGTGCCCAACGTGGACTCGATCCTCGTGGGCTTCACCCTGCGAGAAGACGTCATCGGCACCGAGCAGGAGCGCATCGATACGTTCGCGCTGGTGGATGCCGCCTTCGGCCAGCGCCGCAAAATGCTGCGACAGTCGCTCTCAAGCGTGCTCGGCAGTTCGGCCGCCGCGACCGAACGACTCGAGGCCGCAGGCATCGACCCAACGCTTCGCGGCGAGCAGCTCACCGTCGACGACTTTCTCGCCATCACCCGGGCGGCCAAGGCCTAGAACTCGCCGTCTGCAGGCCACCTTGTGGTTTGCGTAGCATCCGCTCCGTTGCCTTCTATGCTCATGGTTCGCGGCGTATCGTGACCGCATGGTCGCCGTCTCGCCGAGCACAATCTCCGATACCAAGCTCATGGCCGCAACGGGCAAGACCCGCGGCGAATGGCATGCATTGCTCGACGCCGAGAACGCGCCGACATGGAGTCATACGCAAATCGCCGCATGGCTGCACCGCGAGCATCGTGTCGACGGATGGTGGGCGCAGGGAATCACGGTCGGATACGAGCAGGCGCGCGGCATGCGGCTGCCCGGCCAACAACCCGACGGCACATTCGCTGCTGGGATCAGCCGCACGGTGGACGGAGACCGGCAGACGACCCTCGATCGGGCCGTGAGCCTCATTAATGACCATCTCGACACGGGGCCGGATTCTGTGAGCCGCGACGCGAAGCATCCGACCGCCCGCTGGAGGCTTGCCGACGGAACGGGCATGCTCGTCACGGTGAGCCCGGCCGGAATCGGCACCGTCAATCGCAGCAGAGTCGCTCTCACGCGCCTGCGGCTCGCGGGCCAGAGTCGCTTGCCCCGGCAAAAGCCGAACTCGCGGAGATTCTGAACGCGCTTGCGGGGTAGGTCTTGACCGAGAGACCCTCAACGGTCTGGAGTAGACCGACTGGTCGAGTAGGTTTATTCCATGACGTCGCTCGCGAGGCCCCGCATGATCCATGCTCGCGCTCCGGGCAAACTCAATGTCTTTCTCAAGGTCGGCGCTCTGCTCGACGACGGCTACCACGATGTGGCCACCGCTTACCAGGCCGTCTCTCTGTACGAAGACATTCGCGCCTATCCCGCAGACGACTTCTCGGTCGCGTTCTCAGGTTCTATCGACACCTCTGGCCTCGCCCTCGACGGCAGCAATCTCGCGATCAAAGCGGCTCAGTTGCTGGCCCGCGTCTCCGGTTTCCGCGGGGGAGTGCGGCTCGAGGTGGATAAGAACGTGCCCGTTGCCGGCGGCATGGGCGGTGGATCCGCGGATGCTGCGGCAACCCTTCTTGCCTGTGACACCCTGTGGGGCACCGATCTGGGCCGCGAGGAGCTCATCTCGCTTGCCGCCCAGCTCGGAGCAGATGTTCCCTTCGCGCTGATGGGTGGCACGGCCGTGGGCACCGGCCGTGGCGACCAGCTCAGTCCGGCACTGGCGAAGGGCCAGTTTCACTGGGTTCTCGTCCTCGCCGATTTCGGCATGAGCACGCCAACCGTGTATTCGGAACTCGACCGCCACCGCGAGCGCCACGCCCTCGATATCTACCCGGCCGAGCGGGTCCCCAGCGTCGACGCGCCCGTCCTTCACGCGCTGCGGGCAGGCGACCCCGCGATGCTCGCCGAGGTCATGCACAACGACCTTCAGGCCCCAGCGCTTCACCTGGAATCGCGACTCGGCCAGGTTCTTGAGCTCGGCGAGGAGAACGGCGCACTCGCGGGCATGGTCTCCGGGTCGGGCCCGACGGTCGCTTTTCTGGCGCCGGATGCCGACGGGGCTCTCGACCTGCAGGTCGCGTTGAGCGCGGCACGGCACAGGGTGATCCGTGCCACGGGTCCCGTTCACGGCGCCCGCATCATCTCCGACTGAGTTTCTAGCCGCGGAGCCGGCCGGCCCTGCTCCCCGGCCTGCTCCCCAACCTCCTCTCCCGCACCCCACCATTCGCCGAGACTGCGCAAGTTGTCCTCCGCCGCCCTCTTTCTCGACAAGTTGCGTAGTCTCGCGGGCCGAAACGGGCACGGCTGGGCAACTGCCCACGACCTGACCTACGCCCAGCCGCGCGCAGCGAGTCGTGTTCGAATGCGCGCGACAGTTTCGCGGGGGTAACGCACAATGTCGTCCGTCGACACATAAATGACGGTCCAGCCGCAGTCCTCAAGCCGCTCTCGGCGCGTTATATCTCGCCGGAACCTGTCACGCTCCCGATGGATGTCCCCCTGATATTCGACCGCTACCCTCTGCTGCGCATAGGCGAGATCCACAATCGCCCCATGAGCGCCTGGCACCTCGTAATTGAGAGCCGGTTCAGGCAGGCCTCCTCGCACGATCAGTAGCCGGGTCAGTGTTTCCATGCGTGAGACCGCCCCGTATCGAACAAGTCGCAGCGCCTCGGCGAGTGTGCGGATGCCGCGGTGGCCAGACCGCGCTGCCAGGGCATCCGATAGCTGGGCAGCATCGGAGAGAGGCGGATAGCCGAAAATGGGCTCGTTTCCGGTGATGAGAAAGTCGCCCGCGGCCACGAGATCGTCGAGGGGCAGGATGCAGGCAAGTTCACACCATGCGGTCACGGGCGACGAGACGAGGTAGCCAGCGACGCGGACCAGTCTCGTGACGGTTCCGCTGTGGTGACCGACCACGCCGCGAGCGCGGGGAAATCCGGCCCCTCGAGCCGCGCTCACATGGAGGCGGGTATCCCGCTCCGCGCTGAGCGGCAGGGGGATTCCATGGATGAGGGCCGCCGTCGTGTGGCTGTAGTGCTGGTGTGACGGCATCCGTTGTTGGTATGCCTGAAGCCGGATCGAGAGACTCGGCTCGATGTCGGCAGAAACTCGCACCCCGTGAAACGGACTCGAGAGGTCTGACGATCTCAGCCGGCCATCGCCCACCCCAGACGCGACGGCTTCTGCTCTCGAAAACGGGCGCCCAGAGAGATGCGAAGGGAGCGGAGCTGAGGGTGGGGGTGTCACGGCTCCATCGTGGCGACCGTGACTCGACGGTGCAAAACTTGCCCACAGCCCGAGGTATGGCTCCTCCACATCGTGGATCGATGGCCCATAGCCCACACCGCTGACCGTGTGCGAGCCGGTGCCAGCGCGCCGAGACTGCGCAATTCGCTGCCGCAGCCCGGTTTCGACGACGATTTGTGCAGTGTCGGCGGGGGGAGCGGCCTAAGGGAGGGGGCCGCCGAAGTACGCCGAGTCAGGTCGAGTCAGGTCGAGTCAGGCCGAGTCGGGCCGAGTCGGGTCGGGATCCGCAGCCTCGCCCCGCGCAAGCACACAGCCGGGAGCCGGTAGTGTCGAGTCACGTGGCACATCTTCTTGGGGCAGAGTCCCTTCATCTTGAATATCCGACGCGCGTGATCTTCGATTCGGTGACGGTAGGGCTCGATGAGGGCGACCGCATCGGCATCGTCGGCCGCAATGGCGACGGCAAGTCCACCCTTATGAGGCTGCTGTCGGGCCGCATCCAGCCCGATTCCGGCCGCGTCACGGTGCGCAACGGCGTCACCATTGGCATGCTCGACCAGGCCGACGAACTCGACGACAACATCGTTGTGAGCCAGTCGATTGTCGGCGACAAAGAGGACTACGAGTGGGCGGGTGATGCTCGCATCCGCGACGTCATTTCGGGTCTGCTGGGCGGCATTCCGTGGGATGCGACCCTCGGCCAGCTCAGCGGTGGCCAGCGCCGCCGCGTCGGGCTCGCCAAGCTGCTCGTCGGTGACTGGGACGTCGTCTTTCTCGATGAGCCCACCAACCACCTGGATGTCGAGGGCATCGCGTGGCTCGCAGAGCACCTCAAGCGTCGCTGGCCTGCTGGCCAGGGCGGCCTCGTTGTCGTCACCCACGACCGGTGGTTTCTGGATGAGGTCTGCAACAACACGTGGGAGGTGCACGACCGCATCATCGAGCCCTTCGAGGGAGGATATGCGGCCTACATTCTGCAGCGCGTGGAGCGCGACCGCATGGCATCCGTCATGGAGGGCAAGCGTCAGAACCTGATGAAGAAGGAGCTCGCGTGGCTGCGTCGCGGAGCCCCCGCCCGCACGGCCAAGCCCAAGTTCCGCATCGATGCCGCCAACGAGCTCATCGAAAACGAGCCCCCCGTGCGCGACAAGATTTCGCTGCAATCGATGGCAATGCAGCGCCTCGGCAAGGATGTCGTTGACCTGCTCGACGTTGGCGTCACCTACGGCGATAAGCAGGTACTCAAGGACATCGAGTGGCGCATTGCCCCGGGCGAGCGCACGGGAATCTTGGGGGTGAACGGCGCAGGAAAGTCGACCCTGCTGGGTCTGGTGGCGGGCACCGTCGAGCCCACGAGCGGCAAGGTCAAGCGCGGCAAGACCGTGAAGATCTCGATTCTCGACCAGCAGCTCAAGGAGCTTTCCGAGGTTCAAAATGAGCCGGTGCGCGTCGTTATCGGCCGCCAGAAGTCGTCGTATGTCGCCGGCGGCAAAGAGGTCACGCCCGGCCAGCTGCTTGAGCGCCTCGGCTTCGATAGTGCCCAGCTGAGCACGCCGATCAAGGATCTCTCCGGTGGCCAGAAGCGCCGCCTGCAGCTCTTGCTCATCCTGTTGGACGAGCCGAATGTGCTCATCCTCGATGAGCCCACTAACGACCTCGATACCGACATGCTCGCGGCAATGGAAGACCTGCTCGACTCATTCCCGGGCACGCTTCTCGTGGTCAGCCACGACCGGTACCTGCTCGAGCGCATCACCGACCAGCAGTATGCGGTGCTCGGTGGTCACCTGCGGCACCTGCCCGGCGGCGTCGACGAATACCTCAAGGTGCGGCAGGCTTCGGATGCTGCGGCCAGCGCCGCGCAGTCGTCCAAGAAGCAGGCTGCCGCGCCGGCTAAGAAGTCGAGCCTGGGCGGGGCCGAACTGCGTAACGCCCAGAAAGAGCTCGCGTCGATCAACCGCAAGCTGGAGAAGGCCAGCCAGAAGATTGCCGACGTCCATGCTCGGATGGCCGCGCACGACCAGAACGACTACACGGGGCTGGGAGAGCTCTCTGCCGAGATCTCGGCGCTCGACGCTCAGACGGCCGAGCTTGAGTCGCGCTGGCTGGTCCTGACGGACCTGCTGGAGAACTAAGCCCGCCAGATCGTCACACTGCGTCACCTGGGGTCGCACGATTTCGATTTTGAACGTATGCGGATGACACTGGAATCGACTCCACAGCATCCGTTTTGAAAGGCACCACCATGTCAATCGCCAAGAAGATCGCCGCAGCATTTGCCGCAACGGCTCTCGTTGGGGGGCTTTCTGCGTGCGCCTCCGGTGACGAGGCCGAGCTCGGCTCCGAGGCAAACCCCGTCACGATCGGCGTCGTTGGCGCGAGCGACCCCTACTGGGCCGAATACGAGAAGGCCACCGAGGCCGAGGGCATCTTCGTCGACATCATCGACTTCTCCGACTACAACCAGCCCAACCCGGCCCTGACCGCGGGTGAGCTCGACATCAACCAGTTCCAGCACATCATCTACCTCGCTCAGCACAATGTGGCTTCGGGCGACGACCTTGTGCCGATCGGTGCGACGGCCATCTACCCGCTCGGCCTCTACTCCACTAACTACGACTCGGTTGATGACATCGAGGATGGCGAGAAAGTGGCCGTTCCGAACGACGCGAGCAACCAGGCCCGCGCCCTTCTCGTGCTGCAGTCGGCAGGGCTCATCGAGCTGAAGGATGGCGGCAGCATCTTCTCGACCGTCGCCGACATCCAAAATTCATCGCGCGTTGAGGTCATCGAGGCCGACGCCTCGTTCACCGCCACCTCGCTTGCGGATGTTGCCGCCGCCGTAGTCAACAACGACTTCGTCACGAAGGCGGGCATCGACCCCGATAGCGCTATCGCGGTGGACGACCCCAGCGACCCCGCTGCGCAGGCCTACATCAACATCTTCGCTGCCCGCGCTGACGACAAGAACAGCGAGCTGTTCGCCAAGCTCGTGGAGATCTACCAGACCACGAAGGCTGTGCAGGATGGCGTTCTCGAGGTCTCCGGTGGCAGTGCGATCCTCGTGGACACCCCTGCAGCGGAGTTGGAAAAGGCTCTCGCCAAGGTTGAGGCCGACGTCAAGGCCAATAGCTAGGCACCCTGCCTCACGCACCTCTAGAACAGGAACACCATGCCGATAGTTCGCCTGAGCGCGGTGTCGAAAACGTACCCGGCACCGCGTCGCACGGTTCGGCCGCTCACCGCTGTCGACAACGTCACGCTCGATATTGACGCGGGCGACATCTTTGGCATCATCGGCTACTCGGGGGCGGGAAAGAGCACTCTGGTGCGGCTCATCAACGCCCTTGAGCCCGTGTCGGCGGGCACCGTTGAGGTGGCCGGAACCGTGATCAGCGGCATGCGGGAGCGCGAGCTTCGGCAGGTGCGGCTGGGCATCGGAATGATCTTTCAGCAGTTCAACCTGTTCAACTCGCGCACGGTCGCGGGCAATGTCGACTACCCCCTTCAGGTTGCCGGCGTGCCCGCGGCCGAGCGCAAAGTGCGCGTCGCCGAAATGCTCGAATTCGTCGGTCTTGCCGACAAAGCGTCGAGCTACCCCGACCAGCTCTCTGGCGGCCAGAAGCAGCGCGTTGGCATTGCCCGTGCCCTCGCGACGTCGCCGCGCATCCTGCTTGCCGATGAGGCGACGAGTGCCCTCGACCCGGAGACAACCCTCGAGGTGCTTGCCCTGCTCAAGCGCGTGAACGAGGAGTTTGGCATCACGATCGTGCTCATCACGCACGAGATGGAGGTCATCAAGTCCATCGCCCATCGCGTCGCCGTGATGGATTCCGGCCGGGTCATTGAACAGGGCACGGTCTTCGATGTCTTCTCGAACCCCCAGACGGATGCTGCCAAGCGATTCGTTTCCACGGTCGTCAAGGCGGTTCCCGAGGCGCATGAGCTCGCAGTTCTGCGCCAGCGGCACCCCGGACGCATCGTCACGATCTCGTTCGCCGACGGTGGCGTCTCGCAGTCGGCGGTGTTTCTGGGGTTCGCCCAGCACGGCGTCACTTTCGAACTCGTCTATGGCGGGGTCAACGACATTCAGGGTCGCACCTTCGGGCACCTCACTCTGGCTCTCGGGGGTGACGATGCCGCGATCGACCGCGCGTTGGCATCCGTCGATTCCAGCCTCACCGTGACTGAGGTGGCGTAATGGATCAGCTCATCGACCTGTTGCCCCAGCTGGCGGAGGCCACGGGGGAGACGATTTATCTCGTTGCCCTCAGCTTGCTCTTCGGTGGCATCGGCGGGCTCATTGTGGGCCTCGGGCTGTATGTGACTCGGGCGGGCAACCTCTTGCCCAATCGGGCGGTCAACGGCGTGCTCAACGTGCTCGTCAACACATTCCGCCCCATCCCGTTCATCATCTTTTTGGCGGCGGCACAGCCTCTCGCTCGCGTGGTTGTTGGCACCGGTCTCGGCAATTCCGCGATCATCTTCACGATCTCTCTCGCCGCGGTCTTCGGCATCAGCCGCATCGTGGAGCAGAACCTGCTCACGGTGCAGCCGGGGGTTATCGAGGCTGCCCGGTCGGTGGGTGCAGGGCCCTGGCGCATCATCCGCACCCTGCTGATTCCCGAGGCTCTCGGCCCGCTCATCCTCGGCTATGCGTTTGTCTTTGTCGCCATCGTGGATATGACGGCGGTCGCCGGCCTCATCGGGGGCGGCGGTCTCGGCAACTTCGCCATCCAATACGGCTACCGGCAGTTCAACCCGGTTGTGACGTGGGCCGCCGTGATCATCATCATTCTGTTTGTGCAGCTCATCCAGTTCTTGGCGAACTGGTTGGCCCGCAAGGTCATGCGGCGCTAGCTCGCTGCAGGTCGAATCCGGCTGGGTCATCGCCAGACGCCCGGGTCAGGACGATACTGGGCCCATGAGGTTCTCTGATGCACGTCTCGAGGGGTTTCGCGAGCAGCTGTTGTCTCAGCAGAGGGTTACTGAGCAGCTGATGGCCGACCTCGGCTCCGACATTCGGCTCATCGTGGAGGCGCGGCACGACTCCAACGTCGACGACGAACACGATCCGGAGGGGGCGACGATCGCTTTTGAGCGCTCCCAAACGGATGCGCTTCTGAAGCAATCAACGCAGCGCCTCGGCGAGATCTCCGCGGCGCTGCGCAGAATCGACCTCGGCACCTTTGGGACCTGTGTGAACTGCGGACAGCAGATTGCTGTTGCGCGCCTCGATGCGCGCGCCTACGCGGCCACCTGCATCGACTGCGCCCGCTGAATCGCGCTGCACGCCGACCGCCGCACGCCGACCGCCGACCGCCGACCGCCGCGCGCTGGCTCTTGCACGCTGCGGCGGCAGACGCACGGGAATCAGTCGAAGTCGAGGCTGAGCCGCCGCAGGAGGCCGGCAAGGTGTTCTTGGTCGTCGGAGCTGAGCGCGGCGAGGATGGCGCGCTCCGAGGTCATCAGTTCCTCGATCGCGCCGTCGACGCGGTGGCGGCCCTCGTCGGTCATGCGCACGAGAACGCCGCGCCCGTCGTTGGGGTCGGTGCGCCGGATCACGAGGCCACGGTCGACGAGCCGGTCGATGCGGTTCGTCATGGTGCCAGAGGAGACAAGGGTCTGCTGAAGCAGGCTCTTGGGGCTCAGCTCGTAGGGGTAGCCCTCTCGGCGCAGAGCAGAAAGCACATCAAACTCCCACGATTCGAGCCCCGATGCCGAGAACGCGGTGCGGCGCGCGAGGTCGAGGTGGCGCGACAGCCTGCCGACGCGGCTCAGAACCTGGAGGGGAGAGAAGTCGAGGTCTGGCCGTTCGCGGTGCCAAGCATCGACAATGCGGTCGACTTCGTCGCGTTCGGGCATGTTTTCCATTATCGCGGCATGCAGCGCGCAGTGTGATCGCGCTCTGATCTGGCAGACTTATCTATCGCGAGACTCACGCTTCGGCGGTGAGGCCGCTTTCCGCCTTGGTGTAACGGCAGCACGGCAGTCTTTGGAACTGTTAGGACCAGGTTCGAATCCTGGAGGCGGAGCCGAGAAAATCGCGTCAGCGTTTTTGTCCACGAAGGAGCCCCCTCATGACCGATCAGTCGCTCGCCGTCATCATTCTCGCCGCAGGTCAGGGCACTCGAATGAAGTCTTTTAAGGCGAAGGTGCTCCATGAGATTGCCGGTGTGCCTCTCGTGGGGCACGTTCTCACGACGGCCCAGGAGCTGGGCGCGGCGCACATCATTGCGGTCGTGCGCCACGAGCGCGAGTCGGTTGCCGAAGAGGTTCTGCGCCGGGTTCCCGAGGCTTCCATCGTTGATCAGGATGAGATTCCGGGCACGGGACGCGCCGTAGAGGTTGCCCTCGCAACTCTTCCGGGTGACTTTGATGGCCGAGTTGTCGTGCTCAGTGCGGATGTTCCGCTGCTCGACGCCGCAACGCTTCGCGCGCTTGTTTCTGCTCACCAGCACGAGGGCAACGACCTCACAATGCTGTCGGCCGTACTGCCAGACCCTTCGGGCTTTGGTCGCATCGTGCGAGACGCGTCTGGGGTGTTCGAGGCGATCGTTGAGCACAAAGATGCCTCCCCTGAGCAGCTTGCCGTCACCGAGGTCAATGCCGGGGTCTACGTCTTCTCTGCGGGTCCGCTCCGCCGCGCCCTGGCCAATGTGGGCACCGACAACGCGCAGCACGAAAAATATCTGACGGATGCCGCGGCAGGCATCCGCTCGGCAGGGGGCCGCATCGAGGCAGTTGCCGTGCGTGACCCGTGGCTTGTCGCCGGCATCAATGACCGCGCGCAGCTCGCGGCAGCCGCTCGGGAGCTGAACGCGCGAATCGTGCGACGCTGGCAGCTTGCGGGCGTGACAATCCTGGACCCCATGAGCACCTGGATCGATGTGGATGCGACCCTGGCAGAAGATGTCGAGTTGCTGCCGGGCACCCAGATCAAGAGGGCAACGACGATCGCGCGTGGCGCGACTGTTGGCCCCGACACGACCCTCGTCGACTGCGAGGTCGGGGAGGGTGCTGTCGTCAAGCGCACCGACGCGACGCTCGCCGTGATCGGTGCCGGAGCATCCGTTGGTCCGTTCGCCTACCTGCGTCCCGGAACCTACCTCGGCGCCGACGGCAAGATCGGCACCTTCGTAGAGACCAAGAACGCCCGCATCGGCGACGGCAGCAAGGTGCCTCATCTGAGCTACATCGGCGACACCGAGGTGGGGGTCGGCTCCAATGTTGGGGCGGGAACAATCACCGCAAACTACGACGGCGTGAACAAGCACAGCACGGTCGTGGGCTCGCATGTGCGCACCGGGTCGCACAACGTGTTCGTCGCGCCGGTTAGAATTGGTGACGGAGCCTACACGGGCGCCGGGACGGTCGTCCGCAAGGATGTTCCAGCTGGTGCGCTCGCCATCTCAGTGGCTCCTCAGCGCAACATGGCAGGCTGGGTCGAAGCCAATCGACCGGGCACTGCGGCGGCCGACGCGGCTGCTGCAGCATCCGGCGAGGGTGAGACGCAGGTCTAAATCGTCGGGGCCCCGGCAGAGAGCGAGCAATCACTTGTCCGAAATCACCGTTAACGGACAGAAGAAATTGGTGCTCGTCACCGGCCGTGCACATCCGAAACTCGCGGAGGACATCGCCCGCGAGCTCGACACGGAGCTAGTACACACCGACACCCGCACTTTCGCCAACGGCGAGATCTACGCGCGCTACAGCGAGAGCGTCCGCGGATGCGATGCGTTTGTCATCCAGTCGCACACGACCCCGATCAACGAGTGGCTCATGGAGCAGCTCATCATGGTCGACGCCCTCAAGCGCGCTTCGGCCAAGCGCATCACCGTGGTCGCACCGTTCTATCCGTATGCCCGTCAGGACAAGAAGGGCCGCGGGCGCGAGCCGATCTCGGCCCGGCTGGTGGCCGACCTCTACAAGGCGGCCGGCGCCGACCGCATCATGAGCGTCGACCTGCACGCTGCTCAAATCCAGGGATTCTTCGACGGGCCCGTCGACCACCTGTTCGCCATGCCCGTTCTTCTCAAGTACTTCAAGGAGAAGCTCGACAAGGACACCCTCACGGTTGTGTCGCCCGACATGGGCCGCGTGCGGGTCGCCGACATCTGGAGTGACAAGCTCGGCGCGCCGCTCGCGATCATTCACAAGCGTCGCGACCCGCGCGTGGCCAACAAGGTGTCGGTGCACGAGATTGTCGGCGAAGTTGCAGGTCGCACCTGCCTGCTCGTCGATGACCTGATCGACACCGGCGGAACAATTGCCAAGGCCGCCGAGGCGCTCAAGGCTGCCGGTGCCAAGAACGTTGTCGTCGCAGCCACCCACGCCGTGTTCTCGCACCCGGCCACGGAGCTGCTGCAGGCGGACTTCATCGACGAGGTTGTCGTCACCGACACCCTTCCGCTCACGGCAGACAAGCTGTTCCCCAAGCTCACGGTTCTGCCGATCGCCCCGCTCATTGCCGGTGCGATCCATGAGGTCTTCAGCGACGGTTCTGTCACGTCGATGTTCGACGGCGCAGCCTAAAAGACTGATTCATTCACTGCGGGCGGGGCTTCGGCTCCGCCCGCGGTGTCAGTTAACCGGTGTCAGTTAACTGTTGCTCGTGGGCACGCGAGGGCCGGATACCCCAGGGGCGACCGGGATGAATCCCATCGAGTCAACGTGGATGCGCTTGCCGAGCTGGTCGAGCGCGTAGCACTCCCAGCCGATCACTCCAGGGCCGAACAGCTCGAACGTCGCCTCGTAGCTGGGGGCGCCGGGCACAGCGAGAGCGCCGCGATAGTCGCACGCGAGTTGGGCGTTACGTGTTCCGACCGACACGGTCGTGAACACACCGGGGAGGATTAGCCCCAGCACGGCGAGGACGACGACGACGCGAAGCAGTAGCGAGAATCGCTGCCCCCTCAGGGGCTTCTCTTCAAACGGCTCGTATCCGGCCAGTTCTGGGTGGTCATCGCTCACCCACCCAGTCTGCCATCTGCCACCGTCACGTTAGGTGATCGAGGTAGCGGAGAATCACGCCCTCGCGCATGGCCCAGGGGGAGACATCCAGTTCTTTGACCGCGAACACGGACATGGCCTCCGAAAGCACAATGCCGCCGCCCACGATCTGAAACGTGCGGTCGACCGTGATGCCAGGCAACTCGGGCCTGGCGGCGGCCGGGATGCGGCCGAGACGGGGAACCCAGTCGTCCAGCTGGTTGCGCCGCAGCATGCTGCGCTCATCTTCGCCGATGCCCGGGGCGGTCAGCCCCGCGAGCTTGGCGAGAGACCTGATCGTTTTGGACGAGCCCACCACATGGCTGGGCCGGTCGTAGTCGGCGAAGAGTTTTACAGCCCCGAGTAGCTGCTCTCGTGCGTGAACCCGCAGCTCGTCCTGTTGCTGCTGGGTTGGCGGGTCGTCGTGCAAGAACCCGAGTGTGGTGCGGCCTGCGCCGAGCGGGAGTGAGAGACCGATATCAGGGTACTCGTCGCGCCCGAGCGAAATCTCGAGAGAGCCTCCGCCGATGTCGAAGAGCAGGATGTTGCCCGCGGACCAGCCGTACCACCGGCGCACTGCGAGAAAGGTCAGTTTGGCCTCATCTTCGCCCGAGAGCACCTGCAACTCCACACCGGTCTCTGTGGCGATGCGGGCGAGCACGGCGGGGCCGTTGGTCGCTTCGCGAATCGCTGAGGTTGCCATCGGGAGAAAGTCGTCGAGGTTGCTCTGCTGGGCCTTTTCCGCCGCCGCGCCGACGGCCGAGATCAGGGCGGCGACACCCTCCTCGCTAATGCTGCCATTAGCCTGCAGGTAGCGCATCAACCGCAGAACCGACTTGGTCGATGACGTAGGAACGGGGGCGGCGCCGGGGTGGGCGTCGACGAGCAGCAGGTGGACGGTGTTTGACCCTACGTCGAGAACTCCGAGGCGCATGGCTGAACGATACCCGCCCTCGTGCCGCGATGGTGTCGAAACAGTGCGCTAAGAGAGGTGTCGCTTAACCTGCCGCTAACTGGGCGGCACCCGCTAGGGCGTCGCCATCGAGGCGGAATGTTGTCCATTCGTCCATGGGCTCAGCGCCGAGGCTGCGGTAGAAGCCGATGGCCGGCTCGTTCCAGTCGAGCACGGCCCACTCGAGGCGGGCGTAGCCACGCTCGCCGCAGATCGCCGCCAGATTGGTGAGCAGGGCTTTGCCGTAGCCGCGGCCGCGGTATTCGGGCAGCACGAAGAGATCTTCGAGATGAATCCCGTGCACGCCCTCCCACGTGGAGAACGTGAGAAACCAGATGCAGATGCCGGCGAGGGTGCCGGGTTCGTCGCCGTCGATCACATGGGCAAAGACCGCAGGGCTAGTGCCAAAGAGCGCCCGCCGAAGGTCATCCTCCGTGGTGACCACGGCATCCGGTTCCTTCTCATAGATCGCGAGTTCGCCGATCAGCCGCAGGATTTCGGGGACGTCGGAGGGCGCGGCGACACGAATCTGGCTCATCCTGCCAGCGTAGCTGCGCGATGACCCCCAGCCGTGCGGAGGGCCATCGCGAGCAACGCTTAGTGGGTGTCTTCCGCTTCGATTTCGGTGCGGTCACCGCTCCACAGCGTGTGGAAGGTGCCCTCGGCATCCACTCGCTTGTAGGTGTGTGCTCCGAAGAAGTCGCGCTGCCCCTGCACGAGGGCGGCGGGCAAGCGGTCGGCGCGCAGGCCGTCGTAGTAGGCGAGCGACGACGAGAACGCGGGCGAGGGGATGCCGGCCTGCGCTGCGGCGACAACCACTCGGCGCCAGGCGGCCTGGGTCGAGGTGACGACCTCGGCGAAGAAAGAGGCCGTCACGAGCGCTACGAGACCGGGGTTCTCGGCGTAGGCCTCGGTGATTCGGTTAAGGAAGCGGGCACGGATGATGCAGCCGCCGCGCCAGATCTTGGCGATCTCGCCCTTCTTGATGTCCCAGCCGTACTGCTCGGCGCCGGCGACGATCTCGTCGAAGCCCTGCGAGTAGGCGATGATCTTGGAGGCGTAGAGCGCCTGCCGAACATCCTCGACAAACGCTTCGGGGTCGGCGACGACGAATGCCTCGTCGGGGCCGGGCAGGGCGGATGCTGCGGCGCGCTGGGCAGGCTTGGATGACAGTGAGCGGGCGAAGACCGCCTCGGCAATGCCCGAGACCGGGATGCCCAGGTCGAGTGCGGTCTGCACGGTCCAGGCGCCCGTGCCTTTGGCTCCGGCCTGGTCGACGATCACGTCGACGAGAGGCTTGCCGGTCTTGGCATCAACCTGGCGAAGAACCTCGGCCGTGATTTCGATCAGGTAGCTCTCGAGCTCGCCCTTGTTCCACTCGGCAAAGATCTCGGCGATCTCGGCGGGGGACTTGCCGGTGCCGCGGCGGATGAGGTCGTAGGCCTCGGCGATGAGCTGCATGTCGGCGTACTCGATGCCGTTGTGCACCATCTTCACGAAGTGGCCGGCGCCGTCGTGGCCGACGTGCGTCACGCACGGTTCGCCCTCGGCGATGGCCGCGATCGAGCGGAAGATGGGGCCGAGCTTCTCCCAGGCGGCGTCGCTGCCGCCCGGCATGATCGACGGGCCGAGCAGGGCGCCCTCTTCGCCACCGGAGATTCCGGCGCCGACAAAGTTGATGCCCGTCTCGCGCACGGCCTTCTCGCGACGGATGGTGTCGGTGAAGAGTGCGTTGCCGCCGTCGACGATGATGTCGCCGGGCTCAAAGACCTTGACGAGCTCCTCGATCACAGCATCCGTGGGGCCGCCAGCCTTGACCATGATGATGGCGGCGCGGGGCTTCTGCAGCGAGTCGGCAAACTCCTTGTAGTCGTGGGCCGCGATAAAGCCAGCCTCGGGATGCGCGTCGAGCACGCTCTGCGTCTTGGAGAACGAGCGGTTGAAGATCGCTACGGTGTTGCCTTCGCGGCTGGCGAGGTTACGCGCCAGATTCGAGCCCATCACCGCCATTCCGACCACGCCGATGTTTGCCTGTGCGTTCGCCATCTGGGTAACTCCTTGTTCGCGTGACCGGATTCGTGTGATCGTGGGCTACACAACGGTAGCAAAGGCATGCACCATTCTTTGCTGTTGACAATCGCCAGACCGGCGACGGCAAAGGAGTGGGCATGCACATCGTGATGATGGGTGTCTCGGGATCCGGCAAGTCCACAATCGGGCGCCTCGTCGCCGCCGAGCTGGGGTGCGGGTTCATCGAGGGCGATGGTCTGCACCCTCCCGCCAACATCGCCAAAATGTCGGCCGGAGTCCCTCTCGACGACGCAGACCGACGCCCCTGGCTGGAGTTAGTTCGTGAGCGTCTCGCCGAGGTTGGCCGAGAGGAAGGGGATTCGGTCGTCGCCTGTTCAGCTTTGCGAAAGATGTATCGCGACACGCTTCGAGCCGCAGGCGACGTCGTGTTCGTTCACCTTGAGGCAGCGCCGGAGCGAATCCAGCACCGCCTTGAGCAACGCAGCGATCACTTCATGCCAGCCGCGCTCCTCGGCTCGCAGCTTGCCGCGATGGAGCCCCTCGACTCGACCGAAACCGGCTTCACAGTAAGCACTGTCGGCGCGCCCATCGAAGTGGCAGCCCGAATCCTTGTGATGCTGCGCGAACTACCCGGTCCGACTGGTAGAAGCTAGCGCTCCACGGCGTTCGTCACGGGGTCGCCCGCGAGCATCGCCATGACATTGTGGCGGATGAGGTCGGCGGCGCCGAGGGGGCGTCCGCCGGCCGCATGCGGCGTGACGATGACGTTCGGTTCTGCCCACAGCGGTGAATCTGTTGGCAGCGGCTCGGTGCGAAAAACGTCGAGCGCCGCCCCGCCAATGTGGCCAGAGCGCAGGGCGGTGAGCAGGGCATCCTCGTCGACGGTCGATCCGCGACCCACATTGACGAGCCACGCATGCGGCGGCAGCTGCGCAAACACGTCGGCGCCGATGATGCCGTCGGTCTCTGTCGTCGCTGGCAGCAGGTCGATCAGCACGTCGGTTGTGGGCAGGATGCCGGGCAGTCGGTCGGGAGTGACGATCTGCACGTCGCCATCGGTCCGTGCCGTGCGCGCGACCCCGATCACCGTGGCGCCGAGCGCAGCAAGCAGGGGAGCGAGGGTGCTCGCGATGCTGCCGTATCCCCAGATCACCACCTGTGCGCCGCGCAGGGTCGTGAAGGCATGGCGGCCTGTCTCGGCGGTCAGCCAGTTGCGGCCGTTCACCCAGCGGCGAGCATCCTGATCACGCATCGTCTCGTGCAGTCCGCGGGCTGCAGCCAGAACCAGGGCGAGGGTGTGCTCGGCGACGGGCCCGTCGTGGAGCCCCCGGCCGGATGCGATGGTGACCGAGGGGGCGAAGCCCGCGTCGTCGGCGACATCCGTCCCCGCTGAGAGCAATTGCACGAGTCGCAGATTCGGCATTACGGCTGCGGCCTCCGCGAGTTGTGCGGCGGAATTTCGCCACGCAACCAGGCCGATGGCGTCGCGGTGTTCTGCGGGAATGGGCTCTGCGGGGTCGTAGTCGACGAAGTCGATTCCAGCGATCGGGTCGAGTTCGACGGTGACGGTGGTGGGCACGAGGACGGTGGCGTTTCTAGGTGGCACCCTCCTACGGTAGACTTGCCTCTGAACTTCGGCGAGGGATCGCCGGGCGTGTGCGAAAGCAGACGCACGGCACTCCGTTATCGACGCGGCGAGCAGGCTTCGGGCTTTCCTCACGCTGCAGTGCTTTTGAACTGCCGATGCGTTCGAGTTGAACACACAACCACCGGGCCCCGTGCCCGCCACAAGGAGATAACACCATGGGTGAGAAGACCAGCCGCGCAGGACGTCCGTCCGTCGCCAGCACCACCGAGCCGTCCAACAACATCGTCGCAGAACAGCGCGAGAACTTCGGCAAGGGCTTCGCTCGCCGTCTTCGCGCTGAGGGCAAGATCCCCGCTGTGCTTTACGGTCACGGCACCGAGCCCCAGCACCTCGCCCTCCCGGGCCACGAGACCGCTCTTCTGCTCCGCAAGGCCAACGCCATGCTTGAGCTCGACATCAACGGCAAGTCGCAGACCGCGCTGGTCAAGGATGTTCAGAAGGACCCGGTTCGTCAGATCATCGAGCACATCGACCTCGTTGTGATCCGCAAGGGCGAGAAGGTTCAGGTTGACGTTCCCGTGCACGTTGTCGGCGAGGCCGCTCCCGGTGCCTCAGTCGAGCAGGACGCTCACTCGCTTCTCGTTGAGGCTCCCGCAACCTCCATCCCCGAGGCTCTCACGATCAGCGTGGAGGGTGTCGAGCCTGTTACTCACATCCTCGCGTCCGAGATCGAGCTGCCCAAGGGCGTCACTCTGATCGCCGACCCCGAGACCCTCATCGTGAGCGTCGTGGCACCGTCGGCTGCTGAGGAGACCGAGGCTGCTGCCGAGGCTCCCGCCGAGGCCGCTGAGTAAGGCTGCTGACATAGCAAGCTTCTTTTCGAAGATAAAGCCACTGGGCGCCGATTCTGAGGAATCGGCCGCCCAGTGGCTTGTCGTCGGTCTGGGCAACCCCGGGGCCGAGTACGCCGGAAACCGGCACAATGTGGGGCAGATGGTTCTCGCAGAACTTGCGGACCGCGCATCTGCCCCTTTTCGCTCTCATAAGACGAACTCGATGGTCGCGGAGGGCCGAACGGGGCTAGAGGGACCTCGCCTCGTCCTGGCCAAACCCAACAGCTTTATGAATCTCTCGGGCGGACCCGTCGCTGCGCTCATGCGCTTCTACAAGATCCCCGCCGAGCGGCTCATCGTCGTGCACGACGAACTGGACATCCCCTTTGACACCCTTCGCCTCAAGAGTGGCGGCGGACACGGCGGTCACAACGGGTTGCGGGACATCATCTCTGCCATCGGCACCCCCGACTTCATTCGCGTGCGCGTGGGCGTGGGGCGGCCACCGGGCCGTCAGCCCGCCGCCGACTTTGTCTTGCGGGATTTCTCGTCGGCCGAGCGCACCGTTCTGCCCAACCTCTTGGCTGATGGCGCTGACGCGGTCGAAATGGTCGCCCGCGAGGGGCTCACGGCGGCGCAGCAGCGCTTTCACAGCCCCGCCTAGGCGAGTCGGCCAGCGGCTCGTCTGAAGCGTTCAGCCGAGCCCGCGTAGAATTGGCCGGTGATACTCGAGGGATTGATTCCTGCGCTTTCGCGCGCCCAGACGTTCGAGGATGCCCTCCGCTATGCCTCGCGCGACGCCGACTTCTCCCTGGTCGAAGGCCTTCGTGCCCCGCTCCTCGGCGGTCTGCTCACCGCGAGGGGAGACGCTCCTTCTCTTGTGGCCATTGTGGCGACGGGCCGCGAATCCGATTCGCTTGCCGCTGCGCTCTTGAGTGTGGTGCCCTCGGCCGAGGTCGTGCAGTTTCCGGCATGGGAGACGCTGCCCCACGAGCGTTTGAGCCCCAGTACCGAGACGGTGGGCCGACGCATTGAGGCTCTTCGGCGCATCGCTGACTGGCAGAAGCGTCGCGAGGCGGGGCCCGTCTCGCCACTCATCGTGGTAGCTAGCGTTCGGGCTGCTCTCCAGCCACTCGCCGACAACCTCACGCACCTTGATTCGCTCGAGGTGACGGCTGGCGGGAGAGGTTACGATCTCGCCGACCTGCAGCGACGGCTCGTGGACCTGGCGTATTCGCGCGTCGATATGGTCACGCGCCGGGGCGAGTTCGCGGTGCGCGGTGGCATTCTCGATGTCTTTCCGCCGGTGGCGGAGCATCCCCTGCGCATCGAGTTCTTTGGCGACGAGGCCGAGCAGATTCGCGAGTTCTCGGTGGCAGATCAGCGGTCGCTGCCCGAGCCCATCCCCGCGGTGAGCATGCCCGCCTGCCGTGAATTGCTGCTGAGTGACTCCGTGCGTCAACGTGCCCGCGAGATGCTGCCCGAGTTTCCGAGCCTCAGCACCATGCTCGCCAAGATCGCTGACGGCATTCCCGTCGACGGCATGGAGTCGCTTGCTCCCGTTCTCGTCGACAGGCTTGTGCCCCTCACTCACTACGTTCCGGCGGATGCTGCGTTCGCCGTGATCTCGCCCGAGCGGGTCGAGACCAGGGCGACATCGTTGCTAGAGACGAACCGCGAATTCTTGGGGGCGGCGTGGAATGCTGCCACGGCGGGGGCAGAGGCCCCGATCGATCTTGATGCTGGCGACTTTCTCACGGTGCGTGCGTTCCGCGAATCGGCGGGTGACCGCCCCTGGTGGACGCTCAGCTCCTTCGATAGCGGGGCCGCCGCGGCGAGCCTCGATGAGCTCATCGAGTCGGCCGGTGACTATGTGCGCATCGATGCTCGCACGGTTCCGAACTTCACCGGCCAAGCGGATGGCGCCATCGCGCACGTCGGCTCACTGCTCGGCGACGGATGGTCGGTTGCGGTGGTTGCGCAGGGTCATGGGCTTATCGAGCGCGCGGCCGAGGCTCTGGGCGAGCACGGTCTCGCCGCCCGCATCACCGATTCTCTGCCGGATTCGCTCGACCCCGGAGTCGCCTACCTGGTTAAAGGCACGGTTGAGCACGGCTTCGAGATGGAAGACATCCGTCTCGCTGTTCTCAGCGAGACGGAGTTTTACGGTCGCGCTGTCGGCTACGAGTCGCGCCAGATTAAGAAGCTCGGAGTGCGTCGCAAGAACGTCGTCGACCCCCTGCAGCTCAAGACCGGCGACTTTATCGTTCACCAGACCCATGGCATCGGCAAATTCATCGAGCTGGTGCGCCGCGAGGTTTCGACGGGTGGGCGCAACGCCGTCAAGACCACCCGCGAGTTCTTGCTCATTGAATACGCGCCGTCGAAGCGCGGCTATCCCGGCGACAAGCTCTACGTGCCAACGGATCAGCTTGACCTGATCTCCCGATATGTCGGGGGAGAGGCGCCATCGCTCAGCAAGATGGGCGGCAGTGACTGGTCGGCGGCCAAGAGTAAAGCGCGCAAGGCCGTGCGGGATATCGCGGTCGAGCTGGTCAAGCTGTATTCCGCGCGGATGGCCAGTCGTGGACACGCCTTCGCCCCAGACACTCCCTGGCAGCGCGAGTTCGAAGAGGCGTTTCCGTTCGCTGAAACCCCCGATCAGCTCACGACGATCGACGAGGTCAAGGCCGACATGGAGCGGTCGATCGCCATGGATCGACTCGTCGCTGGAGATGTCGGCTACGGCAAGACGGAGGTGGCGGTTCGCGCAGCATTCAAGGCGGTGCAGGACGGCAAGCAGGTCGTCATGCTCGTGCCGACGACCCTGCTCGTCAAGCAGCACCTCGAAACGTTCGCCGAGCGCTTTGCCGGGTTCCCCATCCACCTGCGCGGTCTGAGCCGGTTTCAGACGGACAAGGAGTCCAAAGAGGTCATCGAGGGCTTGGCCGACGGAACAGTCGACGTTGTCATCGGCACGCATCGCCTGCTGTCAAAGAACATCGAGTTCAAAGACCTCGGGCTCGTCATTATCGACGAGGAGCAGCGATTCGGCGTCGAGCACAAGGACGCGCTCAAGAAGCTCAAGACGAACGTCGACATCCTGGCCATGAGCGCGACGCCGATTCCCCGCACGCTCGAAATGGCGGTCACCGGCATCCGCGAAATGTCGACCCTGGCGACTCCGCCGGAGGATCGGCACCCGATTCTCACGTTCGTCGGGCCGTACAGCGAGAAGCAGGTCGGCGCAGCAATTCGCCGAGAACTGCTGCGCGAGGGCCAGGTGTTCTTCGTGCACAACCGAGTGTCGAGCATTAACCGGGTTGCGGCGCAGCTAGCCGAGATCGTGCCGGAGGCGCGCATCGCCGTGGCCCACGGAAAGCTACCGGAGCATGTGCTTGAGCAGGTGATGGTGGATTTTTGGGAGCGCAAGTTCGATGTGCTCGTCTCCACCACCATCATCGAGACCGGCCTCGACGTGTCTAACGCCAACACCCTCATCATTGATCGAGCCGACAAGTACGGGCTCAGCCAGCTCCACCAGTTGCGAGGCCGAGTCGGGCGTGGTCGCGAGCGGGCCTATGCCTACTTTCTCTACGACGGCGACAAGCCGCTCGGTGAGGTCGCCCACGACAGGCTCGCCACGATCGCCGCGAACAATGAGCTCGGTGCCGGCATGCAGGTCGCGCTCAAAGACCTTGAGATTCGCGGCGCGGGCAATCTGCTCGGCGGCGAGCAGTCCGGCCACATCGCCGGGGTTGGCTTCGATCTCTATCTGCGCATGATCGGTGAGGCCGTCAGCACGTTCCGGGGCGAAGAGGTCGAGGGCCCGGCCGAGCTGCGCCTCGAGCTGCCCGTCGATGCCCGCATCCCCGAGGAATACCTTGAGAGCGAGCGTTTGCGCCTTGAGGCCTATCAAAAGCTCTCCGCCGCGAGTTCGCCCGTTGCCGCGCCCGACGCGATCGACTCTGTGGTCGACGAGCTGGTCGACCGATACGGTGAGCTTCCGCCCCCCGTCGCTCAGCTGATCGCGGTGTCTCGCCTGCGTCGCCGTGCACAGAAGGCGGGGCTGAGCGAAGTCGTGGTCATGGGGCCCAACCTGCGCATCGCGCCGATCGAGCTGCCCGATTCGCGCCAGGTTCGCATGCAGCGCATGTACCCGGGGGCCAAGTATGTGGCCCAGGCGGGTGCGCTGGTTGTTCCGCTGCCGAAGGCGGGAGGCGAGCTCTACAGCGACGACGCCCTGGTGCAGTGGGTCGGCGCGCTCTTCGACGCAATGCTGCCCGACGAGAAGCCGGTCGAGCCGGCCGCGGCCACGGCGGCAGGCGCCTAGCGCGGAAGAACGGGGCTCGGCGGCACGGCGCTCGTGCGCCGCCTGCCTGGCTTGCGATGAACCCCAAACACGACCATGGGGATCAGCACGAGCGAGCGCAAGTCGATTGCCGCGTGCACAACGATCGCGAGCACGATGCTGCCGCTGGCCAGGTAGACCACCATCAGCACCAGGCCAATAAGCATGGAGCCGATCACCCCGGCTACCCCCTGATACAGGTGCAGGGCGCCGAATATGAGGATGCTGGCGCCCACGGCGATCAGCGCGCTCCCGGTGATGCCAAAGACGAGGGTGGGCAGGGCGAGGCGAAACATGAGCTCTTCGACCACTCCGGCGTTGATCGAAAGCGCGGCCCCCCAGCGGAGCTCCTGCCGGTTGCGAGGCAGGATCGCGCTGATATCGCCGATGGCGGGCACCTCATCGCTCGCGCGGGCAAGCCAGATCGCACCGACGGCTCCGATCGCAATTGCCGCCCCTGCGGCCCAGACGATGACGCTCGCGGTCATTCCTCCCGCGAGCATGAGATCGCGCCACCATCGCGTCGCAGCCCAGGTCTCGACGTCGGCGAGCATGAGAGGGATGAATTGCCAGGTGAGCGCGAGAATCACAACCGAGGCGCCGCCGAACACCAGGAACGACTCGATCAGCCACTTTCGAAAGGTTGCCTGACGTCGCACGGTGCTGCGATAGCGCTTGAAGCGGCCGTACTCGCGCCGATCCTTGCGGACCGCACGCAGGGTTAGCCCCGCGAGCAAAAGCGCCAGCGCCACAGCAAGCACGATGTGCACATGCGGTTGGCCGGGCGTGAGCATGCTTTATTCTCCCAGTGCCGCGCACGCGAAACGCCCACCCGGTGAGTGACAGGATGGTGCCATGAGCGAACAGCCTGAACTTCGATTCGTGACCGACCAGCCGCTCGCGGCACCGCATCCGAATCTCGACGAGTTGATCGCCGTAATGGCGCAGCTGCGGGGCCCGGGCGGGTGCCCGTGGGATGCCGAGCAGACTCATGAGTCGCTCGTGCGATATCTCGTGGAGGAGACGTTCGAGCTGGTCGACGCGATCGAATCCGGTTCGCGACAGGAGCTCATAGAAGAGCTTGGCGATGTGCTCTATCAGGTGCTCTTTCACTCGGATATTGCCGCCAGCGCCCAGGATGAGCCGTTCACGATTGAGGATGTCGCGGCCCACATGACGGCCAAGATGGTCGCCCGCCATCCGCACGTGTTCGGCGACGCGACGGCCGAGACGGCCGAGGATGTTGTGGCCGTGTGGGACGACGTTAAGTCCCGCGAGAAGTCACACCGCACGAGCATTCTGGATGGGATTCCGCAGGGCATGCCGTCGCTGGCGCTCGCCGACAAGGTTTTGGGTCGAGCCGAAAAGGCCGGCGTGCTTGAGGCTGGATCGTCGGCGGTATCGGTGGCCGACGAAGAGGAGTTGGGCGGCCTGCTCCTGGCCATTGTGGCCTCCGCGCGCACGCAGGGTCTCGACGCCGAGCGGGCGCTGCGATCAACTCTGCGATCGCTGCAGGATGAGATCCGCGGGTCCGAAAGCGCGGAATAGCCGCTCTGTGACCTACGTTCGACGCCGGGTGGGGTGGTGCCCCCCTCGACCCGAACGAGGGGGGCACCCGGCCGGGCGGCTTGCGCTGGAAATTTCACAGCAGAACCCATATGCCCGACCCTGGCCGGTGATTTACCCGATCAACCGGCCATGCTGTGGGGTGTGAGGCCGCGATCGAGCAGAAGTCAATAGCCGCCCTCACAAGCGCTGCTGAGCACTGGAGGGGGCGAGGCAGCGAGCCCAGGATACAGGTCGGTCTACCTGCGCGCAAAACAAGCGTGTGTTCACTTTTTGATCGAGTGACGCGGGCGTTTGGCGTGCCTAACCTTACGTGCGATTGGACGCGCAACGTTGTACGTTCGACCCATGACGAACGCATCCTTCGACCAGCTTCTTTCCGAGCAGATCGGCCACGAGTTCGAGGCTGCCCAGCAGTACATCGCTATCGCCGTGTACTTCGACAACCACGACCTTCCTCAGCTGGCAAAGCACTTCTATAGCCAGGCCATCGAAGAGCGCAACCACGCGATGATGCTCGTGCAGTACCGTCTCGATCGCGATATGGGCGTCGTCATCCCCGGTGTGCCTGCCGTGCGGAACAACTTTGCCGACGAGCGCGAGCCGATTGCTCTCGCCCTCGATCAGGAGAAGCGCGTCACCCGCCAGATCGAAAACCTTTTCGCTGCGGCTCGTGCTGAGACCGACGCGCTGGGCGAGCAGTTCATGCTGTGGTTCCTCAAGGAGCAGGTCGAAGAAGTCTCCTCGATGAGCACGCTTCTGGCCATCGTGGAGCGCGCAGAGAACCTCTTCGACGTGGAGAACTACCTCTCCCGCGAGAGCGTTGGCGACAGCGGCCACGACGCTAACGCGCCCGAGGCTGCCGGCGGCGCGGTCTAACACCCGGTGTCGACTAAGCGTTCCGACCCGATCCTTAAATCGGAGCTGGTCGAGCGCATAATCGACCACCTGCTTGAGCATCCTCTGTCGGGGGTCACGTTCCGCAACCTGGCAGAGGCGCTCGAGGTGAGCACGTTCACGCTCGTCTACCACTTCGGCACCAGGCAGCAGATGCTTCGGGATGTTGTGCGCGCCGTTTATGCCAGAGCAGACGGCTTCGCGCGCTCGCACGAAGCGCCGCCCGAGACCGTCGACGCGTTTGTTTCGCGCGTCGAGGCCGCCTGGGGCTGGGCGCGTCAGCCGCAGAACATCCTTCTCAAACGCCTCGAAATTGAGGCGGCGCTCATGGAGTCCCACGACCCAGAGGGCAACCCGGTCACCCGGGAGCTTTTCTCTGGCTGGCGTGACGCGCTTAGGGAGATGCTCATCGGAGTGGGACTGCCAGAGGAGTCTGCTGCAGACGAAGCTCGGCTCATCGTCGACACCTTTTTCGGGCTCCAGTTCGACCTCATCGCCAACGGAAACGCTGACCAAACCGATGCCGCCTTTGGCCGGTTTGCCGTCTCGGCCCGGCAGCGCCTGTCAGAATGGGGCAATGGCTTCTCCCGTTAATCCGCCGCGCGGAATGCGCGATTTTCTGCCCGCAGACAAGGCCCGCCGTGAGCGGGTGCTCTCGGTGATTCGTGACACGTACCGGTCGCACGGTTTCGACGAGATCGAAACGCCGGTCATGGAAGACAGTGCGCGCCTACACGCCGGTCTCGGTGGAGACAACGAGAAGCTCGCCTTTGGCGTGCTCAAGCGTGGATTGACGACGGAAGATTTCGCTGCGGCGAAAGATGCCCTCGATCTGGCTGACCTGGGATTGCGCTTCGACCTCACCGTGCCGCTCGCCCGCTTCTATGCAACGCACCGAGCGGCACTTCCTCCCGTGTTTAGGGCAATCCAGATCGCGCCGGTATGGCGGGCCGAGCGCCCGCAGAAGGGCCGCTTTCGCCAGTTCGTGCAGTGCGACATCGACATCATCGGTGAAGCGGGTCCGCTTGCCGAGATCGAGCTGATCACCGCGACATCCGCAGTGCTGTCGGCCCTGGGTCTTGAGGGCTGCACGATCCGCATCAATGACCGCCGCATCCTCTTCGGTCTGCTCAATCACTGGAATGTGCCCGCCGAGCAGCAAGACCACGCGCTCATCGTTATCGACAAGCTCGACAAGATCGGGCCAGAGGGTGTCGCAGCAGAACTCGCCGAATCGGGCATCTCCGTCGAGGGTCTCGCCGATGCGCTCGCGACCGGTGGCTGGGATCTGCTCGACGCGCCGCCAGCGTGGCTCGATGTCGACGCCTACCGCGCACTACTCGACCTGCGGGCAGCAGTCCCCGGCGCTGAGCTCGTCTTCGACCCCACCCTCGTGCGAGGCATGGGGTACTACACGGGCACGATCTTCGAGGTCGCGCATCCCGCTCTGGGCTACTCGCTGGGCGGCGGAGGTCGCTACGACGGAATGATCGGCCGCTTCCTGGGTCAGGACGTTCCTGCCTGCGGGTTCTCGCTCGGCTTCGAACGACTGGTCGACCTGGTCGAGCTGGGGCAGGAGACGACGGATGCTATCGCGCTTCTGCACGCAGCAGACGTGCCGGCCTCCAGGCTGGTGTCTCTCAAGTCTGAGCTGGTCGCCCGCGGTCACCGCGTGCGGCTGGAGCGCCGCCCCAAGAACACCAAGGCAACGCTCGAGCGGCTTGCGCACGAGGGGTTCACCCACTTTGCGTTCGTTGACGCCGAGTCTGAGGCCGACTCGCTCGAGCTGCGGCCCCTCGCGGGCTAGCGGCCGCGCGGCATCATCCGCAATCCAGCCTCTCGGGAGACAGACGCGGTGAGTAGGATTGTCACGTCAGCCCCCAACAATTTCTCAAGGAGATCCCCGTGTCGTTGATCGAGGCCATTGGTGCCCGCGAAATTCTGGATTCCCGGGGCAACCCGACCGTCGAGGTCGAGGTTCTTCTCGAGGATGGCACGGTCTCCCGTGCTGCCGTGCCTTCCGGTGCGTCGACGGGTGCTTTTGAGGCCTACGAGCTGCGCGACGGCGACAAGGGCCGCTACCTCGGCAAGGGTGTTGAGAAGGCCGTTGACGCCGTTCTCGACGTGATCGGCCCGGAGCTTGAAGGTTTCGACGCCACCGACCAGCGCTTGATCGACTCTGCCCTCATCGCACTCGATGGCACGGAGAACAAGAACCGGCTCGGCGCCAACGCCATCCTCGGCGTGAGCCTTGCCGTGGCTAAGGCCGCAGCGGACTCTGCTGACCTGCCGCTGTTCCGCTACCTCGGTGGCCCCAACGCGCACACGCTGCCCGTGCCCATGCTCAACGTGATCAACGGCGGCTCGCACGCCGACAGCAACGTCGACATCCAGGAGTTCATGATCCTGCCGATCGGTGCGGACACCTTCAAGGAGGGCCTGCGCTGGGGCGTTGAGACCTACCACGCCCTCAAGGGCATTCTGCACAGCAAGGGTCTGAGCACGGGACTCGGCGACGAGGGCGGCTTCGCGCCGAACCTCGGCAGCAACCGCGATGCTCTCGACCTGCTTGTTGAGGCCATCGAGAAGGCCGGCTTCACGGTCGGTCGCGACATCGCGCTCGGCCTTGACGTTGCCTCAACGGAGTTCTTCGCCGACGGCAAGTACACGTTCGAGGGCAAGCAGATCACCGCGGGAGATCTCTCCGCGTACTACGCCGACCTCGTTGCGTCGTACCCGCTCGTCTCGATCGAAGACCCGCTGGCCGAGGACGACTGGGAGGGCTGGGCTCAGCTCACCGCCGAACTCGGCTCCAAGACCCAGCTCGTGGGTGACGACCTGTTCGTGACCAACCCGAGCCGCCTCGCAACGGGCATCGAAAAGGGCGCCGCCAACTCGATTCTCGTCAAGGTGAACCAGATCGGAACCCTCACCGAGACCCTCGACGCCGTCACCCTCGCCCAGCGCAGCGGTTACACCGCGATCCTCTCGCACCGCTCGGGTGAGACCGAAGACACCACGATCGCCGACCTCGCGGTCGCGACCGACTGCGGTCAGATCAAGACCGGCGCCCCTGCTCGCTCGGAGCGCGTCGCCAAGTACAACCAGCTCCTGCGCATCGAAGAAGAGCTCGACGGCGCGGCGGTCTACGCCGGTCGCAGCGCCTTCCCGCGCTTCAAGGGCTAAGTCCTCGCGAAACAGCGTTGCCCCGTGCGCACCCGCGCACGGGGCAACGCTGTTTGCAGCCGGGGCAAGTTAGGCTTTGATCATGCCCTCGAAGCCCCGTGTCACTCGCCTCGCGGTGGACCTGCCCGCGCAGGGCGGCGCATCATCGTGGCTCCGAGGCATCCGGCTATCTGGCTTCACGATGCTCTCGCTCGGAATGCTGATCGTGTTCGTTGTGGTGTTGGCGCCCTCGCTGCGCATCTTCGCCGAGCAGCAGCACGAACGGGCGACTCTCGCCGCCGAGGTCGAGGCTCAGAAAGATCTCGTAGAAGACCTTGAGCAGGATGTGGCCCGCTGGGATGACCCCAGCTATGTCGAGGCGCAGGCCCGCGAGCGCCTCTATTACGTGAAGCCGGGCGAATTCAGCTACCTGGTCATTGATGACGGCCAGACGGTATCAACAACTTCGGAGGTTCCCATCAGCGCCACATTGCAGACGACCGAGGTCGACTGGGTCAGCATGATGCTGTCATCGGTATTCACGGCAGGGCTTACGGATGCGGTTCCCGCAGACCTGGATGCTCCCGTCATCGAGGGCGGTGTCGGCTAGTGGCAACCCCGCCCTTTGACCCGCCAACGGCAGAGGACATTCGCATTGTGTCTCTCCAGCTCGGCCGCCCCGCTCGCGATGTGATCGGCATTTCGGCGCGCTGTGTCTGCGGCGCGCCCACCGTGGTGTCGACCAAGCCGCGCCTCTCTGACGGCACGCCGTTCCCCACCCTCTATTACCTATGCCACCCGGCCGCTACGGCCGCCGTCTCCACGCTGGAGGCGAACGGTGTGATGACCGAACTTGCTGCCCTGCTCGAGGGCGACGTGGCCGATGCCTACCGTGCCGCGCACGAGGCGTTTCTCGCGGACCGCGAAAGCATTGAGCATGTCGAGGAGATCGCCGGTGTTTCCGCCGGAGGCATGCCCACCCGCGTCAAATGCCTTCACGCCCTGGTCGGGCACTCGCTCGCCGCTGGGCCCGGAGTCAACCCCATCGGCGACCTTGCTCTCGAACGCGCGGCCTGGTCGCCCGATGTGTGTGAGTGCGCCGACTACGACGCCGAGCCTGCCAACAGCACCACCGACGGTTCCGCACCCGACGCGCGATGACCCTGCCTCGCCGTCGCCTCGCTGCCGCGGTAGCCGGCGGCGTCGTTGTCGCGTCGGTGCTGGGGTCTTCGCTGCTGGTGGCTGCTCCCGCGACTGCGGATAGCATCCGGGATCGCCAGTATTGGCTTGCCGACTACGGCATAACCGAGGCGTGGCAGACATCGAAGGGCGATGGGGTCACGGTTGCGGTGATCGACACGGGCGTCGACGGTAGTCACCCCGATCTGGCCGGGGCCGTCGTGGGCGGCTCGGATGCTTCTGGTGTCGGCTCGCCGGATGGCCAGACTCCTGTCGGTTACGCCAGTCGTGAGCACGGCACGATGGTCGCATCGCTTTTGGCGGGCCGCGGCGACGGCCAGGGTGGCGGCATTATCGGAGTGGCCCCCGAGGCGAGCATCCTGTCGGTATCCGTCGGGTTCGGGGTGGGAACCGTGCCGTCGGATGATCAGGTCGCTGCGGCCGTGCGGTGGGCCGTCGATAACGGCGCCGACATCATCAATATGTCTCTCACTCGTAACACCCTCGAATGGCCAGAATCGTGGGACGACGCCTTTCTCTATGCGATGCAGCGCGATGTCGTGATTGTGGCGGCAGCGGGAAACCGTGGCAGCGGCACCACTCAGGTTGGGGCCCCCGCTACCATGCCGGGCGTTCTGACCGTGGCCGGGGTAGATCGGCAGGGTTCCGCGAGCTTCGACGCGTCGTCGCAGGGCATCACGATTTCGGTCGCGGCGCCCAGCGAAGAACTTGTGGGCGCCACCCCGGGCGGGGGTTACTCGACGTGGAGTGGCACGAGCGGCGCGGCTCCGATCGTTGCGGGCCTCGCTGCCCTGGTGCGGTCAGCGCATCCAGAACTTGATGCCGGCAACGTCATTAATAGAATCACGGCAACCGCTCGACCGGTCGGGGGAGCTCAGCTCAGCCCGATCTATGGTCACGGCCTCTTCGACGCGAAGCGTGCGGTCGACGGGTTCGTACCTGCGGTCGATGACAATCCTGCTGGCCTCCTCGCCGACTGGATCAGGCTCTACCGCAGGGCGGATGCCGAGCCAATCCCCACGCCAACACCGGTCGTGCCAGACCCGGTGCCGATCCCCGATACACGGGCGGCGGCCGAAAGCCCGCTCGGCACAGTGCTGCCCTCGGCGGAACAGCTGAGGTTTGTCGGCATCCCCCTCGTGGTGTTCACGATCTTCGGCGCTGCAGCGGCGGCACTCGCGTGGGGCACGTGGCGGCAGGTCAGAGGCACCACTCGCAGGTAGTAGAATTGAAATTGTGCCAAAAATCCTGATTGTCGGCGGCGGATATGCCGGTTTTTACACTGCGCGCGTGCTGGAGAAGCAATTGCGCTCCGGTGAAGCAGAAGTCACGGTAGTTGACCCGCTGCCGTACATGACGTACCAGCCCTTCCTCCCCGAGGTTGCGGCGGGCACTGTCGAGCCGCGTCATGCGGTTGTGCCGCTGCGCCGGCACCTCAAGACCACGAACGTGATCGCGGCGCGCGTGACGGCTGTTGACCACGCCACCAAGACCGCAACGCTGACCCCTGAGGTCGGCGAGCCGTGGGAGTTCTCCTACGACATCATCGTGATGACGGCTGGTGCGATCACCCGCACGTTCCCGATCCCCGGCATCGCCGATGGCGCCTTCGGCCTCAAGACCATTGAAGAAGCGGCCGCCATTCGCGACCGCGTCACCGCCAACTTTGAGAAGGCATCCGTTCTTCCCGCAGGGCCCGCCCGCGACCGCCTGCTCACCTTCACGGTGGTCGGCGGCGGCTTCGCCGGCATCGAGGTCTTCGGCGAGCTGCGCAGCCTTGCGAGCGCACTCCTCAAGCAGTACCCCACGCTGTCGTTCGACGATACGCACTTTCACCTCATCGAGGCCATGGGTCGCATCATGCCCGAGGTTTCGCTCGAGACGAGCAAGTGGGTCATCAAGAACCTCGCCGAGCGTGGCGCGCAGATTCACCTCGACACCCAGCTCACCTCCGCAGTTGACGGCGTCATCGAGACGTCGACGGGCGAGCGCTTCGAAACCGACTTGATCGTCTGGACCGCCGGTGTCATGGCACACCCCGTACTGCGCAACACCGACCTTCCCCTCGAAGAGCGTGGCCGTCTCCGCCTTGGCGCTGACCTCCGTGCCCGCACCGAGGATGGCGACGTTGTCGCTGATGTGTGGGGCGCTGGCGACGCGACCGCGGTTCCCGACCTCAGTGGTGGCGGAGTTGCCGGAATGTGCGTTCCGAACGCTCAGCACGCCGTTCGCCAGGGCAAGCTCCTCGGCAAGAACATTGTCGGCAGCCTGCGTGGCGATGAGCCGCGCGAGTACTTCCACAAGAACATGGGCGCTGTCGCCGGTCTCGGCATCGGGCACGGCGTCTTCCAGGCGGGCAAGCTCTCCATCAAGGGCCTCCTTGCCTGGTTGATGCACCGCGGTTACCACGGCCTCGCGATGCCCATGTGGGAGCGCAAGATTCGCGTCTTCGGCAACTGGATCATCTCGTTCTTCGTGCGTCGCGACACCGTCGGCATCATCGCTCGCGAGAACCCGCGTGCCGTGTTCGAGGAATACGCCGCCCGTCCCAAGGCTGCCGCAACCCGCAAGTAGACTTCGGGGGCACCAGCCGAAGCGGTTCAGGCCGCTTCACGCCCCCGTAGCCCAACCGGCAGAGGCAGACGACTTAAAATCGTCACAGTCAGGGTTCGAATCCCTGCGGGGGCACCACCAAACCGGCGTTAGTTTTCGGCTCTTCGTCGACGCGCCCTGAGGCCGACTGCGGGCGGATTAATTCTCGCGTATGTCATCATGGCTCCACGGATGCGGGGGTCGATGTGGATGAAGGCGACAGGCTCGCAGACTTGCGACGCCAGGTTTATTCGCGCGGTGCACATCCCGATGCCGAGACGGTAGAGCGGCTTCGCCAGCTCACGGAGTCGCAGGATGCTTCGACTCAGCGGGCTGGGGAGCGCGGCGCAGAGCCAGGCAAAGAGTCGGCCGACGTCGAGGCTTGCGCGCCAAACATCCTGTCGTCCGAAGAGGGGCTCGACAGGGACACTGGGTCGGGGCCCATCAGCGCATCGCGCAGGGGAGTCAGCACCATCGCTCTGGTCGCGGTCACCCTGGTGCTCGGCATCGGCGCAGGGGTGGGCATCGGCCTGGGGTTGGCCCCACGGCAGGACGCGATCGCCCCCATGGCGGGCGGATACCTCGGACCCGCTTCGAGCGGCGCACCCAGCGCTTCCGCCGAACCTGACGACGGGGTTGGCGGAATGGGAGAGCCGAAGTATGCGGCGTACTTGCGTTTCGAAGCCCCGCAGACGAGCGCCGACATCTTTCCGACGACGCTGCCGACGACGATCATCGGGGAGTCCACTCGGGTGCTGTTCGGCAGCCTCGAAGGTGAACGGCGAAGGATATTTGTGGCGATGTCACGCGCAGGTAAAACGTGTGTCCTCGCCGCTACGCCACCCGGTGAAGTCGTTTCAGCATGCGTCTCTGAGGAGGAGTTCGCCGTTCACGGCCTGCGACTCGACTGGACGACGACGGTCGACAAGACCGAAGAACTTGGACAGGGAGCTCACGCTCGCCGAACGCATTCAGTGCATTGGCGTGCCAACGGGAAGGCCGAGTACCTATCTTCACCCATCGCTGACGCTGTGCCATAGTCGCCCCTATGACTCATGCCGTCTGACGACGTCTAGAACCGGCTGAGCGGCAGCCGGGGGGCATCGTTCGCTCGGGTCGACCGTGCGCGGCGTCCGGGCTATAGTGGATCCCTGCCCGGTCACATGGCTCGGGGAGGTCGGATGCATTTTCTGCACAGATCCGAGGCTAGAAACCTCCAGCAACGTCGGTATGAGAAGCCTGGAGGTTCCTTCTTTGTCTTTTGTCTCGCGCAGTTCCGCATCCCGCTGGTGGGCCCTCGCCGTCCTCGCCCTTACTCAGCTGGTCGTCGTTCTCGACACCACAATCGTCACGATCGCGTTGCCCCAGGCTCAGACCGAACTCGGCCTGACCGATGGCCAGCGCCAGTGGGTTGTCACGGCTTACGCCCTCGCGTTCGGCGCGCTCCTTCTGCTCGGCGGGCGCATCGCCGACTATTGGGGTCGCAAGCGCACGTTCATGGTGGGGATGATCGGCTTCGGTCTTGCCTCCGCGTGGGGCGGACTTGCCCAGTCCGGCACCGAGCTCATCGTGGCTCGAGGGGTGCAGGGTGCCTTCGCGGCGATGCTTGCCCCCGCCGCGCTCGCGATGGTCACCGTGCTGTTTGCCCACGGTCGTGAGCGCAACCTCGCCTTCGCCATTTTTGGAACGGTCGCGGGAACGGGCGCCGCAATCGGCCTCGTGCTCGGCGGTGTGCTCACGGAATTTGCCAGCTGGCGTTGGTGCCTTCTGGTCAACGTTGTCTTCGTCGCCATCAGCATGATCGGCGGCGCCCTATTGCTCAGCGAGAGCAAAGCAGAGGGCAACAATCGCTACGACATCTGGGGTGCCATCACTGTCACGCTCGGCCTCGGTGCGCTGGTCTACGGCTTCACATTGGCCGAGCACGGCTGGGGCTCGTGGGACACGATCCTGTTCCTGGCGATCGGCGTCGTTCTGCTCACCGTGTTTGTCGTCATCCAGTCGCGGGTGCGCCAGCCACTCCTGCCGCTGCGCGTCATTACTAACTCGGTTCGGGCCGGCGCGTTCCTGATACAGGCGGTCATCGGTGCCGTGATGATCGGCTCGATGCTCTACCTCACCTTCTATTTCCAGCTTGTGCTGGGCATGAGCCCGCTCATTTCGGGCATCGCCAACGTGGCGATGACCGTGGTGGTTTTTGGGTGCACTCCGTTCGTCACGAAGGGGCTCAACTCGTTTGGTCCTCGCCCGCTCATGATCGTGGGACCCCTCGTAACGGCCGCGGGACTCTTCCTGCTCATGGGCGTCACTCCCGACGGCAACTATTTCGTGCAGGTGCTGCCCGCCCTCGTGTTGATGGGCGTTGGACTGTCGATGCTGTTCGTGCCGCTGCAGAATCTCGCCCTCACTGGTGTCTCTCCTGCCGACGCCGGGGTTGCCTCAGCAACGGTCAACTCCGCGTTCCACATCGGTGGATCGATAGGGCTCGCTGTGTTCACGGTGCTCTATTCCACGGCGGCAACCGACGCGCTCGCCGGCGGAGCAGATCAGCTGCTCGCCTTCACGAACGGCTACTCGGCTGCCTTCCTGGCATCGGGGATCGCAATGGTCGTCGCGGCCCTGATTGCGGTCTTCATGATTCGTGGGCCCAGGCACGAGCTCATCCCGAACGGTGATGGGGCTGCGGTTCCGGCGCACTAGGCGCGGATGTCAGCGGCCAGGCGTAGCGTTACGCGCATGTGCGGGCGATTCGCGATGAACAAAGAGACCGACGATCTCATCCAGGAATACGTTGCGCGCGGCGGCGACTTCCGTGACTGGCGGCCGAGCTACAACGTGACTCCGACGACGGTTGTCCCCGTCATCCGGCAGCGCGATGGGGTGAGGGAGATCGCCGGCGTTCGCTGGGGGATCGTTCCACCATCGTCACCGACGTTCGGCGGGGGCAAGCCCATCATCAATGCCCGAGTCGAAACCGTGGCGAGCAACGGCCTGTTTTCGTCGGCATTTGCATCACACCGCTGCATTGTGCCGGCGCTCGGTTACTACGAGTGGCAGGTGACCCCTGATGGCAAGCAGCCTTATTTTGTGCATCGGCCCGGCGGTGGAGACATGATGATGGCGGGAATCATCCGGCCATGGCTCGACCGTTCGCTCCCCAAGGACGACCCTGCACGGTGGCACCTTTCCATGGCGATCGTGACCCGCGACGCGCATGTTGCCCCCGGCGAGGTGCACGACCGCATGCCGTCGTTCCTCACCCCGGAGAGCGTTGACGATTGGCTCGGTGACCACCTCAGCGTTGACAATGCGCTCCGCATGCTTGAGCTCACATCGCTCGAGGTGGCGAACGATCTCGACTTCTATGCGGTGTCGCGTCAGGTGAACAGCGTGCGCAATGATGGCCCGCAGCTCATCGAAGCGGTCTGACCCGATTCGGCTCTGACGCGGGACGGGCGACAAAGCTGAAGTAGGCCCACCCGCCGATGCAGAGCGCGGCGACTCCGCCGGCCATCATGAGAAGAGTGCCGAGGGGGAAGCGTGCAGATGCCCCGCCCAGGAGCACCCCGAAGGCGATAGTCGCCACGACAAACGCGATGCCGAACCATGCCCAGCGATGCCACTCGTAGACGACTCGTCCGGGTAGCCCGCCGACCGGAGCGAGCAGCATCACAGCCGAGCCAAGACCGACCAGGCACAGTGCCGCGAAGAACTCGCTAAAGAGTGAAAGCCAGAATCCCACAACGGGTCCGATGGCGAGGTAACTCAGCCACCCCGCGAGCCCGAGCGCGAGCACGGTTCCCCCTGAATGAGCCCCACGATCGCCCTTTTGTGCACGGCCGCCGTGGGGTCGGGGCGCATGCCGATGAGCGTGCCAGTAACCAGGGGAGGGGAGAGCCCGATGAGTCGCGACACAAGTCCCGAGACGATCGCGGCAGCAAAGAGCAATCCGCGGAACCGAAACTGGGTATCAACGCGCTGCCAGGCAGAGCCGATGCGGGTGGCAACGGCCACGCCGACCACGTTGATCAGAGCGAGAGCGCCGGCGATTGCGACCGCGAGACGCAGGTACCGCACCTCTCCGCTCACCCCGCCAGCGACGACCATAAAAGCCACGGTCACCGCGAATGGAAGGCTCATCGCGAGCCAGGGGGTCCACCAGCCGGGAGCTGTTGCATCCGCCGCATTCGCTGGGAAGGCGGCCGGCGTCTCCCGCACCGTGTTGCGGCCTGTGATCTGGCCGAATGGCCACCGAATGCGCCCCCGCAGGGTTGATGCGAGCAGCCGCAGAGGCAGCGCGACCAGCAGTATCGCCACGAGAGCGAGCAGGGGGGCGCGCCACCAGTTGCCGCGTTCGATGCTCTCGTGAAGGCCGGGTATGCCGGAGCTGAAGTCGGTCGGGGTGCCCCAGTTAGCCAGAGCCTCCGCCAGCGGGCTGCCTGCCTCCGGCAGCGGCCAGGGGCTCTCAGATGCTGGCGGATAGCTCGCCGGCGGCGCGCTCGGCTGGGCCGACGGCGAAGGTTCTGTTGTGGGTGATGGCGTCGGCGTGAGCGTTTGCGCTGGGGCGGCCGGTCCTACAGAGAACCGGACGATGGCGCTGGGGTCGCTGTAGTTGTTGGCCTGGTCGCGCTGCACGGCACGCGCGGTTTGCGAGCCGCTCGTTGTTCCGGATCCGCCAGCACATCCCCACTCCCCGCCGCTCACAACGGCGGCGCACACGGGAACCCCGCCCAGATATACGTCTACCGTTGCCCCGTTTTCGCCGGTGCCCCGAAAGTTGGCTGGCAGCCGGGTTACTCGGCTGTTGTCGGAGGGCTGAAGAATTACGGGTGGTTCGGGGCGTTGGGTATCGAACGCGATGGTTCTGCTCGTCAGGGCGGAGCTGGATCCGGCGCCGATGGCCGGGTGCGATTGCTGCGCTGATACCGGGTGCGAGCCCGTCGCTGGTTTCGCGCCCGCGGCGCTGAGCGGGGTGCACGACCAGTATCCGCTCGCCGCAACGCGAACCGCGCACGTTGTTCCGGCGACCGAGACCGTGACGGTGGAATCGGGGTGCCCAGATCCCGTCACATATCCGGGCGTCGGGCTGACCTCGTCGAGCAGGGGTGGGCCGAGCACGGCGAGGGTGATGGTTGCGTCGTTGGTCGTGCCGTCGGCCAGAGACTCAACGGCCGCGATGACGGCGGCAGCAGTGTTGGGCAGCGAGGGGACGAGGCATTCCCAGGCGAGGTCGACGGCAACGACCGTCGTGCAGGCGGTTGACCCGGCAAGCGACACGGTAACCGTGTTGCCCGCCTCGGTTCCCTGACCAGAGACGACGACCCGGTTGCGATCGATGAAGGCTCCATCGGCGGGCTCAGCGATCAGGGGTGCAGCGGCGGCAAGGGCAGGGGCCACCGCGTTCGCGGATGGGGTGGGCTCCTGTGCGACAGCGGCGAGAGGGGCGAAGATCCCCGCAATGGGGGCGAGTAGAACAATGGCGGCGAGGGCTGACCGTCCCCTCCCACCACGCGCTGGGCGCCGGGGCATGAGTCGGAGAGACCGCGCACCGGGGGTCGGCGTAGCGGCTCTTCTGCGGGGTGGCGTGGAAATCACCGGCACTCTTCTGGGACGAGCCCGTGCGCTGCGGCAAAGGGCAGGGTTTTAGGGCAGTTGCGGCGGGTTGGCGGGGTCTCGGTGGGCAAATGCGGGTGATCGGGCGGAGTTCTGCGGCTGTAGACAGACTTGTCAATCTCTCAATATACGCGACGTCGCCGCGGCGCGGGGCCGACGGGCCGCATCCGGGCCGGATCTCATCCTCCAGGGGGATGCCCTCATCCTGATGGTTGACAGCGGTGCCGCCGCGGAACACAGTTGACCAGGCCACGACGGGGGAGACCGCGCATGACAACCACAACGGCGTCTGAGACGGCAGCGTTCGCGGAGCCGACCCGCGCGGTAACCGGCGGCTGGATCGCTCTGTTTGCCACGGCATGGCTGGGCGTATGGATGGCGCAACTCACGCCGATCCAGCTGCTCTTGCCGGTCCAGGTCGAGGCGCAACTCAACTCCGACAACTGGGTAGACGGGGTCGTGGCGTTCGGCATCATCTCAGGCATCGCTGGGCTGTGCGCGGTGGTGGCATATCCGCTCGCCGGTGCGCTCTCCGACCGCACGACGTCGCGCTTCGGCCGTCGCCGTCCGTGGATTCTCGGCGGAGCCGTTCTCTTCGCCGTTGCCCTGCTGCTGCTCGGGACGCAAACCACGCTCGTGGGGATCGGAGTGTGCTGGGCGCTCGCGCTCAGCGGCTTCTGCACCCTCACGGCGGCCCTTACCGCAACCATCTCCGACCAGGTTCCGGTCAATCAGAGGGGCCTTGTCTCCGGGTGGATGTCGGCGCCGCAGGCGGTCGGAACCATTCTTGGCCTCGTGCTCGTGACAGAGCTCTTTGTCGGGCAATTCTTCGGCTACGCCGCAATGGCAGTGCTGCTGCTCGTATTGGTGCTGCCGTTCGTTATCGTTGTGCCCGACCGCGTGCTCGACCCAGCGCAGAGGCCGCCGCTCACGGCGCGCACCCTGGTTCAGGGGTTCTGGATCAGCCCGCGGCAGCATCCTGATTTCGGCTGGACTCTCCTCAGCCGAGTGCTCGTGAACCTGGGCAATGCCTTCGGCACATCGTTGCTGCTGTACTTCTTGGCCTTCGGGCTTGGCCTGGGAATTGTGGATGCGGAGGGCAGCCTCATAGTGCTGACGCTCGTCTACATGGTCTTTGTGATCGTGGCATCCCTCGCTTTCGGCCGGCTCAGCGATCGGCTTGGCCGTCGGCGACTGTTCGTGATTGTCGCCGCGAGCCTCCAAGCGGTTGCCGCTCTGCTTCTCGCGCTGGTGCCAGACCTTACGGTCGCGATGGTCGCAGCGGGGCTGCTGGGGCTCGGATACGGTACCTTCCTCAGTGTCGATCAGGCGCTCGCAACTCAGGTCTTGCCCGACGCTCACACCCGCGGAAAGGACCTCGGAATCATGAATGTTGCGTGGGCAGTGCCGCAGGCAATCGCACCGCTGCTCGGAGCGGGCGTTGTCTCGTGGCTCGTCGGGTTTCAGGGACTCTTCCTACTGGCGGCGGCGACGGCAATCCTGGGCGCTCTCGCCGTGCTGCCCATCAAAGGAGTTCGCTGATGTCCATCACGCTCGGGGTCGGCGCGGAGCACTGGCACACGACATCCGCATATTGGGAGTCGCTTAATCAGGCGACGGCAGACCTCGATCCGCCGTTCGGCACGGTGTCGCTCGCGGCGCTGGCGCACAATGCGGATGCGATGGTGCGCAGGGCAGGCGGCACCCCTATTCGCGTAGCCAGCAAATCGGTGCGGGTGCGCGCAGTGCTCGAGGCTGTTCTCGCACGCCCCGGCTATCGCGGCGTGCTCGCCTACACCTTGGCCGAGGCGCTGTGGTTGGCGCAGACGATCGACGATGTTGTGGTCGGATATCCCACGGTCGACCGGCCCGCCCTGCGGCAGCTTGCGGCAGACCCCCTGCTGGCCTCTCGCGTGACCCTTATGGTCGACTCCGTCGCCCATCTCGACTTCATCGATTCGGTCGTGGGGCCGTCGCAGCGCGCCCGTCTTCGCCTGTGTCTCGAACTGGATGCGTCGTGGAACTCACGGCTTCTCGGCCATATCGGCACCTGGCGTTCGCCCGTGTATACGGCGGCGGCGGCGCGGCAACTGGCCCGGCTCATCGTCGACCGACCCGGCTTCGAGCTCGTGGGCATGATGGCGTATGAGGGGCAGATCGCCGGAATGGGTGACCAGCCCGTCGGGCGTCCCCTCTATGGGGCGGCACTGAGGCGCATTCAGGCGCAGTCGATGGCGGAGCTGGCGGAGCGCAGAGCCGAAGCCGTCGCCGGTGTGCGCGAGGTGGCCGATCTCGAGTTCGTCAACGGTGGAGGCACCGGTTCGCTCGAGTCGACAGCGGCCGAGGCTGCGGTCACCGAGGTGGCTGCGGGCAGTGGCCTCTTCGGCCCGCATCTGTTCGACCACTACTCCCGGTTTAGTCCGGCTCCCGCCGCCGCATTCGCCCTGCCCGTCGTTCGCCGCCCGACCGCGCACACCGCCACATTGTTGGGGGGCGGGTGGATCGCATCCGGCCCTCCCGGTGTGGACCGATTGCCGCGCATCGCGTGGCCATCCGGTCTTCGCATGGTCTCAAGGGAGATGGCAGGCGAGGTGCAGACCCCCGTAGTGGGTGCGGCGGCCGAGAATCTCGCCATTGGGGACCGGGTGTGGCTGAGGCACACGAAGGCGGGAGAACTGAGCGAGCATCTCAATGAGTTCGCCATCGTCGATAACGGCACCATCGTCGACATGGTGCCCACCTACCGGGGAGAGGGCGCAGCATTTCTATGACCAGCCACACCACGATCGCGCCTGCTGGGCTACACCGAGGCAAACGGTGGACCAACTGGGGCCGCGTCGAATCGATCACCCCCGTATTCGTTGCCCGCCCAACCACCGTTGACGAGGTGGTCGCGGCGGTTATCGCCGCTCGAGAGCGCGGCCTGGCAATCAAGGCGATCGGAGCGAGTCACAGTTTTACTGCCATCGCCGCGGCTCCCGGAGTGATGCTCGATCTCGCTGGTCTGGAGGGCCTCATCTCGGCCGACCGCAGCACGGGCCGCGTTCGCCTCGCCGCTGGAACCAATCTGCACCAGTTGCCAGCGATTCTCGGCCCCCTCGGGCTCGCCCTGCAAAACATGGGCGACATTGATCGTCAGACCATCGCAGGCGCCACCTCGACGGGCACTCACGGAACCGGGGCAGCGTTTGGCGGCTTGGCGACCCAGGTTGTTGGCCTTACCCTCGTCACGGCCGATGGCAGCATCCTCACGATCGACGAGGAGACGAACCCCGAGCTTCTGCCGGCTGCTCGCCTCGGGCTCGGCGCCCTCGGCATCATCGTGGACATAACGCTTCAGTGTGTTGCCTCATTTGTCTTGGATGCTCGCGAGAAACCCGAGCCGTTCGATGCGGTTGTCGACAACTTTGAGGCGCGCGCCACCGCGGTCGACCACTTTGAGTTCTACTGGTTTCCGCACACCACCACGGTTCTGACCAAGACCAACATTCGGCTGCCGGCAGAGGCCCAGACCCGTCCGTTGGGCAGCATGCGGCGCTGGGTCGACGACTCCCTCATGGCCAACGGGCTCTTTGCCGTGACCTGCACAGCGGGCCGGGCGATTCCGTCGGCGATTCCGTCCATCAACCGCATCGCCACAAGACTCACGGGTGATCGGGAGTTTTCGGATGCTTCGCCGCAGGTTTTCGTGAGCCAGCGTTCCGTGCGCTTTCGTGAGATGGAATACGCGATCCCGCGGGAGGCCGTGCCGGTTGCGCTGCGCGAGATCAGAGACCTGATCGCGGCCAAAGGCTGGCGCATCTCCTTTCCCATCGAGGTGAGGGTTGCGGCGGCGGACGACAATTGGCTCTCGACGGCCTTCGAACGTGAGAGTGGCTACATCGCGATTCACCGTTACTTTCGCGAGGACCACAGGGAGTACTTCCGCGCCGTCGAGGCGATTATGCGCGCCCACGGCGGGCGACCGCACTGGGGCAAGATCCACTTTCGCGAGGCTTCGTCGCTGCGCGAGGAATACCCGCGGTTCGACGACTTTCTCGCGGTGCGTGACCGGCTCGATCCCGACCGCGCTTTCGCCAATCCCTACTTGGACCGCGTTCTCGGGCCGTAACCGATCCCCCGTCGCCCGTCTTGGGGGCGCCCGTATTCGAGGCGGCTCCCCAGCCGCGCTTCGTTATAGTTATCGAGAATACGGCCCCGACCCTATTCGCCCTCAGCCCCTGCGGGGAGGGCCGCGCGCACAGTACTCAAGAGGAGCACGGCAATGGAACTACTCATCGTCATCGGCATCATCGTTCTACTCGTCGTGGTGGTGGGTATCTACCTCTGGGCCACCTACAACGGCCTGGTCACGCTCAACGTTCGCGTTGACGAAGCGTGGAGCGACATCACGGTGCAGCTCAAGCGGCGTGCCGACCTGCTGCCGAACCTCATTGAGACGGTCAAGGGCTACGCTGCCCACGAAAAGGGTGTGTTCGAGGCCGTGACCAAGGCTCGTGCCGAGTCGCTCAGCGCCGGCAGCCCCCACGAGGCAGCCGAAGCCGAGAACCACATGCAGTCTGCCCTCAAGAGCATCTTCGCCGTGGCGGAGGCCTACCCCCAGCTCCAGGCCAGCCAGAACTACCTGCAGCTGCAGGGTGAGCTCGTCGACACAGAAGACAAGATCCAGGCTGCACGTCGCTTCTACAACGGCGGAGTTCGCGAACTCAACACCAAGATCAAGGTCTTCCCCAACACCCTCTTCGTGCGCGGGCTCGGCTTCTCGGAGCGCGAGTTCTTCGAGGTTTCCGACTCGGCGGCCATCGCTGAGCCGCCGCGCGTTCAGTTCTAACCGCGCGGAGGCAGCGACTAGATGTATCGCGCGATAGCTAAGAACAAACGCAACACCGTTTTCATCATCCTCATTTTTCTCATCATCATCGCCGGGCTCGGCTTTGTGGCGAACTACATGTGGGGCGGCGGTTCCTGGGGAATCTTCATCGGCACCATCGTCGGCGCGCTTGTTTACGTGGCGATTCAATATTTCGCCGCTGGCAAGCAGGCGGTCGCGCTCAGCGGCGGTCGGCAGATCACCAAGGCAGATGACCCGCGGCTTTACCGCACGGTCGAAAACCTGGCCATCACCAACGGCATGCCGATGCCCAAGGTCTATATCGTCGATGATCCGGCGCCCAACGCCTTCGCCACTGGTCGCGACCCCGAGCACGCGATCGTTGCGGCGACGACGGGACTGCTGGCGATCATGGATGATTCCGAGCTCGAGGGCGTTATGGCTCACGAGATGGGCCACGTCAAGAACTACGACATTCGCGTCACCACAATCGTCTTCGGGCTTGTCGTAGCAATCGGATTCCTCGCGGACATCCTGCTGCGGATGTCGTTCTTTGGTGGCAATCGCAATAACAACAACAGCAACCCGATCATGCTGATCGTCGGCATCGCTGCGATGATCCTCGCCCCGCTGGCGGCGACGCTCGTGCAGGCTGCGGTGTCGCGGGAACGCGAATATCTGGCGGATGCTACGGGTGCCATGACCACGCGGCATCCAGAAGCGCTCGCCAGCGCCCTGCAGAAGCTCGGGGAGTATGGCCGACCCATGAAGCGACAGAACACGTCGATGGCGCACATGTGGATCAGCGACCCCACCAAACCCGGAATCGTTGACCGGCTGTTCTCGACGCACCCTCCGCTGCCCGAGCGCATCAAGCGCCTTCGCACGATCGGCGGGGGCTTCTAGCCTCGCGCCTTCACGGCGTCGGCGCACTCAGATCGGGGATACCCCAAGTTCACCGGCGAGTGCGTCGGCGAGCGTGCCTCGCTTGACTACCTCGATGCCGCCGAGGCCCTGCCACTGCGCCGTCCTGCGCAGCAGGGGCGCGAGCCGCTCAACGGTGCCGGCGGGTGCTCCGGGCTCCGCCCATGCAGATTGCACTCGCAGTACCCCGGCCTGCCGATCGCTCTTGAGATCCACCCTCCCCACGAGACGGTCGTCGATAAGCAGGGGCAGGCTGTAATAGCCAAATATGCGCTGGGGAGCCGGGGTATAGATTTCGATGCGGTAGTGGAATCCGAACAGCCGCTCTGTGCGCTTGCGATCCCATACGAGAGGGTCGAAGGGCGAGAGAAGCGCCGTCGCCGTAGCTCGTCTCGGCACCACCGCGTCACGGTGCATCCAGGCAGCAAGCGGCCGCGATGCCCTCTGCCATCCTTCGACCAGTGTCGGCACGAGCACGCCTTCGTCTTCGAGGGTGCGGATCGCGGCCACGGTGTCGGCCGAGCGCATTCGAAAGTAGTCGGCGAAGTCGGATGCGGTTCCCACTCCGAGCGCGCGGGCTGCCTGTGCAACTAGGCGCCGCTGTGCCTCGGCTTCGGGAATGTCGGCGTGCTGGATTGCGGGGGGTAACACCTGCCCGGGCAGTGCGTAGACCCGCTCGAAGCGCGACCGCCCCCCGCTGACCAGGTCTCCCCACCGAAAGAGGTACTCGAGCCCGTGCTTGACGTCCGACCAGCCCCACCACGGCCCGGTGCGTTTGTTGGCGTCGTGCTCAATCTGGCTCGCAGGCAGGGGCCCCTTCTCCGCGATCTCCGCGAGCAGCCATTCCAACATCTGCGGGTTGCTGCGTGCCCAGCCGTGGGGGGAGGATAGGTCTTTTGCTCGGAGTCGCTCCATTCGCCACCGCATGAGGGGCCACGACTCGACGGGAATGATTGCCGCCTCGTGCGCCCAGTACTCGATATGGGTTCCGCCCCCGGTGAACGTGATGCGGTCGAGGATCTTCTTGTCGTACGCGCCGAGGCGTGAATAGAGCGGGAGGTAGTGGCTGCGCTCGAAGACGTTGACGGAGTCGAGCTGCACGAGACCGATTCGGTCGATGAGGCCACGCAAGCGTCGCGAACTTGCTCCAGCACGGGGTGCGGAACCAGCCGCAGGCTCTGCAACAACGCCGCTGCTCTGCGGCGTGCTGGCGAGAGCCTGCGCGCCAAGCGCGAGGCGTCGCGCCTCGGGCAGCGAGAGAGATTGTCGTGGCATCGCCTCGACCATATCCCTGGGCTCCGACATTGCGAGCCTCTCGTGCTCGCCCGCTGGGGAGCCGCGTGTAGATTCCACCTTCGGAATATATGAATGATTGTGGCGGCAGCCACGCATAGACTGACGTGATGATATTCGGCAAGGGCAAGGCCTCATCAACCGATGTCGCGCGTACTCGCGTAGACGATTCGTTGCCAACGGGCGTGCGCATTGCCGGTGCGTGGTCGTGGCGCATTCTTGCAATCACTGGCGTGCTGGCCATCTTCGTGTTCTTGATCATGGAACTGCGCATCGTGGTTGTGCCCCTCATGATCGCCACGTTGCTCAGTGCGCTTCTCGTGCCGTTGACGCAGTTTCTCGTTCGGCATCGCTGGCCGCGGTGGCTCGCTATCGTCACCACCCTCACCGCCCTCATCACGGTAATCGGTGGTCTGGTCGTGCTCGTGGTGTGGCAGATCCGAGTCGGATGGCCCGATCTGAGGGATCAGTCGCTCGTTGCGTGGGAGGGCTTAAAAGACTTTCTCTTGCAGTCGCCGCTGCACCTGACTGAAGATCAGATCACGCAGTACGGTGAGGAGCTTTGGACGACGATCCAGCGCGATAGCGAGGTCTGGGTTAGCGGAGCGCTATCGATCGGCTCGTCGGCGGGTCATTTTGTCGCTGGCCTATTCCTGGTGATTTTCGCGACGATCATCATGCTCATCGATGGCCGAGGCATCTGGAACTGGGTCGTCCGCCTCTTTCCTCAGAAGGCTCGTGCGGCCGTCAATGGTTCCGGTCTCGCGGGCTGGGGCACGCTGACCAACTTCGTCAAGGTGCAGATCTTCGTGGCGGCCATCGACGCGGTCGGCATCGGGCTGGGGGCAGCGATCCTCCAGCTTCCGCTCGTCGTGCCGATTGCGATCGCGGTGTTCCTGGGGTCGTTTGTGCCCATCATCGGCGCGGTGATCACGGGTGCGCTCGCGGTATTCATCGCCCTCATTTACAAAGACATCGTCATTGCGCTCATCATGCTGGGCATTGTGCTTCTCGTGCAGCAGGTCGAGAGCCACATTCTGCAGCCCCTCATTATGGGCAACGCCGTCAAGGTTCATCCGCTGGCCGTCGTGCTAGCCGTCGCTGGCGGCAGCTACCTCGCCGGCATTCCCGGGGCGCTGTTCGCCGTTCCCGTCATCGCAACCCTTAACGTGATGGTCGGATACATCGCGAGGGGTCGATGGCGACTGCCGCCGGGGCAAGCGAATCCCAATGAGTTCGGACGCCCGGTAATTACAGATTCGAAACGCAAGGACAGGGCATGACCGATATCACGGTTCCGGAGGTCGACATGGCGACCGCAGTGCCGGGGCCGACGCTCCACGATTTCGAAGAGGCGCGGGTGCGTGTTGCCCGAGTCGCGCAGCTGACCCCGATGGAGAGTTCCCGCTACCTCGCGGACCTTGTCGGCGCACCAGTGCACCTCAAGTGCGAGTCGCTTCAGCGCACGGGGTCGTACAAGATTCGCGGTGCCTACAATCGGCTTTCGCAACTGAGCCCCGAAGAGCGGGCCAGGGGAGTCGTTGCAGCTTCGGCCGGTAACCATGCCCAGGGCGTCGCCTTCGCAGCGCGGGAGCTCGGCATCAAGGCCACGATCTTCATGCCAGTAGGGGTTGCCCTGCCCAAGCTGCAGGCCACGCGCCAGTATGGTGCCGAGGTCATTCTCCGAGGCCACACGGTAGAGGAGCCGCTCCGGGCTGCCGCTGAGTTCGCACAGGCCACAGGCGCCGTGCTCATCCCACCGTTCGACCATGCCGATGTTATTGCGGGGCAGGGAACGCTCGGGCTCGAGATCCTCGATCAGGTCCCCGATATCGAAACCGTCATCGTGCCCATCGGCGGCGGAGGGCTCGCAGCCGGCGTTGCGAGTGCGCTTCATCAGAAGCTCGCCCTGCAGGGCCGCCGCATCCGCGTGATCGGCGTGCAGGCAGCGGGTGCCGCCCCATATCCGCTTTCGCTTCAGAGCGGTGTGCGACAGAGCGTCGTGACCTCGCCGACCATTGCGGACGGAATCGCCGTCGCCACCCCCGGTGAGCTGAACTTCGAGATAATCCGGTCGATCGTGGATGAGGTCGTGACCGTCACCGACGACGACATCGCGCGGGCACTGCTTGTTCTGCTGGAGCGGGCCAAGCTTGTGGTCGAGCCTGCGGGAGCCGCGGCCGTGGCCGCCATCGTCACGGGCCAGGTGGTCAACTCCGGAGTTACGGTGGCCATTCTCAGCGGCGGCAATATCGATCCACAGGTCATGGAGCGGGTTATCTCCCGCGGCCTGGCGGCATCCGATCGCTATGTCAAGCTCCGGGTCATGCTGCCTGACCGCCCCGGTCAGTTGGCGCGCATCGCTGAACTTATCAGCGAGGCCAATGCCAACGTGGTCGAGGTTATGCATACTCGTCATGGCCGCAACGCCCTCATCAGCGAGGTCGAGCTTGATATGAGCATCGAGACCCGCGGCCCTGAGCACGTGCAGAGAGTTCTCGAGCGGCTGCGCGAGGCGGGATACGATCCCCGCATCGATAGCTAGATCCGCTCAAGAAGTTAGACAAAGAACGGGCCCGCCGAGTGCAAACCTTGGCGGGCCCGTTCTTTTTTCGGATGCTGTGGTGCGCTATGCGCGGTAAGGCTCGACCTTGTCGATTTGCACCGTGATCTCGCGCCCGTTCGGCGCGATGTACGTAGCGGTATCGCCTGCCTTGAGGCCCAGGATGGCCTCGCCCAGGGGGCTTGCCTCGCTGTAGACATCGAGCTCGTCGGGGTCAGTCTCATCCACGATCTCGCGGCTGCCGAGCAAGAAGACCTCTTCATCGCCCTGCACGCGAGCGGTGACGACGGTGCCCGACGAGATCACCCCTTCTGCCGCAGGCGTGCCGACCTTGGCGTGGCGCAGCAGCTCGGTGAGCACGCGGATGCGCGCCTCGATCTTGCCCTGCTCCTCTTTCGCAGCGTGATATCCGCCGTTCTCCTTGAGGTCGCCCTCTTCTCGCGCAGCTTCAATCTTCTTCGCGATCTCGGTGCGGCCTTCGCCCGTAAGCAGCTCGAGCTCTGCCTTGCGGCGGTCGTAAGCCTCTTGGGTCAACCAGGTTTCGGTGATCTGCCCAGACACGATGTACTCCTCAAAAGAAAGGGGACCGTTCGCAACTCAGCGGTTGAGGGAGAACGGTCCACGCTCCGCGATTCCGCAGTACGGAGTCGCATAAACGAATGAGACCGGCCATGTCGGCCGATCTCGTGATCGAATTCGTCAGTCTAGGTCAGCCAACAGCTGTGGAGCAACCCTGTGACGCCCGGTTCGATGCTTCTCACGTTTTCGGTGAAGGTTCGCGTATAGGTATCGGATGCCGGAATCTCTACGACCTTCCAGCCGACAATTGCGTGGAGATCGTTCTGAACCTGCAATGCGCAGGCCACGTCCGTACCCGGAGTCACCGAAAGTTCAAAGCTCACGCGCACGGTCGAGTCATCGACGATCGCGTGACCGATGTCGCGTGTCTCGATCGTCGCGGAGGTGCCGTCGAAGGCCACCCACGCAACCCACGCCACAAAGACGAGGACGACCGCGATCGCGGCCGACCATCCGATAGTTTTCTGCCGGGCCCGCACGCTGGGCGTGCGTCCGTAGCGAGCGTCGAGGTCGGTCGGCTGGGTGCCTTCCGTCCTACTGTCTGCGCTTGTCACCGTCTCCCCTTACGCTTGTCTTAAGACTATTCGCATATAAGGAGCTCCGTGACCAGGCGGCTGTTGGCTGTACACGCTCACCCCGACGACGAGTCGAGCAAGGGCGCCGCGACCGCTGCCTACTATCGCAGTCAGGGCGCGCAGGTCATGGTCGTTAGCTGCACGAGCGGCGAGCGTGGCGACGTGCTCTACGAAGGGCTCACTCCTCGCGCTATGGCCGACAGGGATATGGCCGGCCACCGCCGCCAAGAGATGCAGCGCGCACAGCAGATTCTCGGGGTCGACCACCGGTGGCTCGGCTACGCGGATTCGGGGCTGCCCCCAGAGGGCGAACCTCTGCCGATCAACTCGTTCGCAACGATTCCGCTCGAGCACTCCGGTGCCGTGCTCACCCGCATCATCCGCGAGTTTCGCCCCCAGGTCGTCACCACCTACGACGAGAACGGCGGCTATCCGCATCCTGACCACATCCGCACCCATGAGGTCACGATGTTTGCGGTCGAGGCTGCAGCGGATGCCAGCCGGTTCCCTGAGGCAGGCGAACCATGGCAGGTGCAGAAGGTCTACTACGACCGCGGCTTCAACGTGAGCCGCATCGAGGCGATCGGCCAGGAACTCATCGCTCGCGACCCTGAGTCACCCTTGGTTGCCGAGTTCGAACGCATGCGAGAGTGGATGGGCGCACGGCCAGACACCGCGACGACCCATGTGCCGTGCGGCGAATTTTTTGAGGCCCGGGATGCCGCGCTTCTCGCGCACGCGAGCCAGGTTCCGCCGGATAGCTCATTCTTCTTTTGGCCCATCGACTTGCAGCGCGCCGCCTGGCCATACGAGGACTTCGAACTGGTCGTCTCGCATGTGCCCACCACTATTCCCGAGGACGATCTGTTCGCCGGGATTGAGCTCGACACCGAGCACACCGAACTCGACACAGAAAATGGGGAGGTGGGCGCGTGAGCGCACTACTTCATGGCGCCATCGCCGCTATCGTCACCGCGGCTTCGGCCGTGCGATTTGCCAAGGATGAGCCCGATTTCGACCCGAACACGGTGACCCCCGGGGTCATCGGCTTTTTCGCGATCTTTCTGATCGCTGCCGTGACGGTGCTCATTGTGCTCGACATGAACCGTCGTGTCCGCCGCACCCGCTACCGCGAAGAAGTGCGCGACAAGCTTGCCGCGGAGCGCGCGGATGGCCAGACCGGTGCCGGAACCGGACCCGAGGACGAGACGCCGCCGAGCGCCTAACCGCGCCGAGCGCTTAACTGCGCCGGGCCGCCGGGCGGCGTCCCGGAGGTACCTGCCTCGTTATGTGACGGGGTTGGTGGCGATGATGAAGATCGCCGCCCAGTGGCACAGGAACGCGATCAGGGTGAGCGAGTGGAATATCTCGTGGAAGCCGAAGACGCCCGGGATGGGATTGGGGCGCTTGGTGCCATACGCGACCGCGCCGACGGTGTAGCAGAGCCCTCCGACGATGATCAGCGTCATCATGGTGGCGTCCGCGGCGAAGAAGTCGCCCATAAACATGACGGCGGCCCATCCCAGGACCACGTACAACGGCACGTAGAGCCAGCGCGGTGCTCCGATCCAAAAGACTCTGAATCCGATGCCGATCAGGGCTCCGCCCCACACGAGCGAGAGAAGAAGCACCGCCTTGTCTTCGGGCAGAGCGAGCACCGTGATGGGGGTGTACGACCCAGCGATGAGCAAGAAGATGTTGGCATGGTCGAAGCGCTTGAGCAGCATTTTGGTGCGGTCGCTCCAGTTGAAGCGGTGATAGAGCGCGGAGATGCCAAACAGCAACATTGACGAGGCGATGAACACGGCCGATGACACTTTGGCCGCGGTGCCGTCGGCGAAGACGAGCAGGACGATGCCCAAAATGATCGTTAGAGGGAACGTCGCTGCGTGGATCCACCCGCGCCAGGTCGGCTTGACCTCGTCATGCTGCTCGAGGTCATCCTCAAGGACGGGGATGTTGGGAAGATCGGGCTCGTCGACGTTCTCGTTCACAGTGGAATCGTTAGGAAGATCGGGGCGCGACATCGTCATGGCGAGATTCTAGAGGTGCACGGCAGCGGATCGCTGTGAGAGGTTTCCTGCTGACTTGCGGGCACCGTGGGCTAGCGTATACCCCGTGCAAAAACGGGAAGTGTCACTGGGCCGCGGCCTCCTTTATGACGTGTACCAGAAGCGCATCCGTCGGTGGCTCAGCCGACAGGAACTGCCCAAGCATGTCGCGATGATTCTCGACGGCAACCGGCGTTGGGCTCGGCAGCGCTCGCTCGGTGCCGTCGCGCACGGTCACCGGGCAGGGGCCGCTAAGTTTCGGGAGTTTCTCGTCTGGTGCGACGATCTCGGCATCGAAGTTGCAACCCTGTACCTGCTTTCCACCGACAACCTCACCGGTCGACGCGAGGACGAGCTCGACGGGCTGTTCGAGATCATCGCCGACCTCGCCGAAGACCTCTCGCACTACCGCAACTGGCGGGTGCAGCATGTGGGATCAACCGAAGGGCTGCCCGAGCCTCTCGTGGAGGCGCTGAGGGCGGCTGAGCGCCGTACAGAGGGCAACACAGGGCTTCATATCAACCTTGCGGTCGGCTACGGCGGCAGGCGAGAGATTGTGGATGCGATGCGCAGCATCGTGCGCGATCACGACAGCAAGGGCGGCACCCTCGAAGCCCTCGCCGAAATTCTTACGCCGGAGCTCATCGGCAACCATTTGTACACGGGGGGACAACCCGATCCCGACCTGGTTATCCGCACGTCGGGGGAGCAGCGCTTGAGCGATTTCATGCTCTGGCAAAGCGCCCACAGTGAGTTCTACTTCGTCGAGGCGCTAGGCCCCGATCTGCGTGAGGTGGACTTCTTGCGCGCACTCCGCGACTACGCGACGCGCCATCGGCGCTTCGGTTCCTGATCCTCTCCGTAAGGAGCACCCCATGACAACGCTTGACGAGTTCGCAGCAGACTTCGGCGAAGACGCCGGATACCTCGATTTCGCTCGCCTCGGCCCCGTATCCGGTGCCGTTCTTGCCGAAGAGCGAATGATGGGCGAGTTCTCGTTCCGTTCGCGATTTGCCAGCATCGACCTGGCTGAAGAGCATGGGGAACGGGCGCTCGGGGCAGTGGCAGAGCTCACCGGATTCCGTGCCGATCAAGTTGTGTTCCAGCCCGATACCAGCACGGGCCTTATGCACGCGCTCTTCGGTCTAGAGGGCACCATCGCCTTGTCACCCTTGGAATATCCCAGCATGCGGTTTGCCGCAGCCAGAGCGGAGCGGGCCCTCGGCAGGCTCTCCACGGTGTGGCTTGAACCCGAGTATGGCCGCATCATGCCGGGCACCCTGCGCGAGCAGCTCACGGATGACGTCACGGCCGTCGCGGTGAGCCTCGTCGATCACCGCACGGGCTTTCTCACCGACCTCGAGGGCGTGCGCCAGGTGATCGGCGACCGACTGCTTGTTGTCGATGCTGTTCAGGGCGTCGGCGTGGTTGACGCGCCCCTGGAGGTCGCCGATGTTGTCGCCTGTGGTGGTCAGAAGTGGCTCAGAGCGGGCAGAGGAACGGGCTTTCTGGCGCTCAGCGACCGGGCCGTCGAACAGCTCGATCCCGTTCTCTCAGGGTGGAGGGGTGCGCCAGGCACTGAGGTGCCCGAGGACGTCCCGGAGCCTCCGCAGGAAGCGTCCTCCTTCAGCATGGCAAAGCCCGCGCCTAACGCTCAGGCCCGGTTGGCGGCGGCCGTAGAAGCCGTCAGCGCGGTCGGCGTTGACGTGATTAGCGATGCCGTTTCAGACGCTCTGGACCGAGCACTGTCGATCGTGGATGAGTTCGGCATGACGGTGGTTTCGCCCCGCAATCGTTCCGAGCGTGCCGGCATCATCGTGGTTGAACCGCAGCCAGACCAGCTGACCCTGCTCGCCGCAGCGTTCTACAACCACGGCGTTTCGGTGACGACTCGGGAGGGCACCGTGCGACTGAGCGTGCATGTTTCTACGACGGATCAGACGTTCGGGATGCTGCGAGAATCGCTCGCAGAATTCGCCAGTACCAGCACGCTCTGACCGGAGAATCGCGTAACAGCGCCCGCCGTTCTGGGCCAGTAATCTGCCCGTAACTTTTAGTCCGCGTGTCGTTCTAGACCTCGGCGGGCTAGCGTCGTAACGTCAGGTTCATCAGGTATGGCGCCTGATCGAAACGGCCACGAACGATCGTTTCGAGCGTCGCCCGTGCTGCGGGCAGTGGCCGTGTCGCCGAGTACAAACCGGGCATCCTCGCCCGGGGACGGAGCGCTCGTGGCCCAGTCATTCCAGTCAATCCAGCAGCCGATTGCGGGGCCGACTTCCGGCTCCCGTTCCGGGTCGTCGCAGGCGGTGCGAACCTACGTGCTCGACACCTCGGTTTTGCTGGCCGATCCGAGGGCGATGTTTCGGTTCGCCGAGCATGCCGTCGTTTTGCCGGTCGTTGTTATCGCGGAGCTTGAAGCAAAGCGGCATGACCCAGAGATCGGTTACTTTGCCCGTCAGGCGCTCCGGCTGCTCGACGAGCTACGCGTCAAACACGAGCGCCTGGATTTTCCCATCGAAGTGGGTCGCGGCGGGTCTCTCCGCGTCGAGCTAAACCACTCCAGCATGGACGCCCTCCCCTCGGGGCTCAAACTGGGGGATAACGACTCGCGCATTCTGGCAGTGGCAATGAATCTCGCCGCTGAGGGTCTCGACGTATCCGTGGTCTCCAAAGACCTGCCACTGCGAGTCAAGGCAGCATCCGTCGGTCTTGCGGCCGAGGAATATCGTGCCGAAATGGCCGCGGACTCAGGGTGGTCGGGCATGGCCGAGGTCACCCTGACGGCCGATCAGATGGCTACGCTCTATGACCGGGAGCGGCTCTCGACCAGAGCCATTGGCGATCTGCCCATCAACACGGGACTCGTGCTTCACTCCGACCGCGGGTCGGCTTTGGGCCGCATCACGGCCAGGGGAGAGTTGCGTCTAGTTCGCGGCGACCGAGAGGTATTTGGGCTGCATGGCCGGTCGGCCGAGCAGAGGCTCGCGATCGACATGCTTCTCGACCCCGAGATTGGCATCGTTTCGCTCGGCGGCAGCGCTGGCACCGGCAAGTCTGCCCTCGCCCTGTGCGCAGGCCTCGAAGCCGTGTTGGAAAAGCAGCAACACCGCAAGATCATGGTGTTCCGGCCGCTGTATGCCGTGGGAGGGCAGGAGCTCGGCTACCTGCCCGGCGACGCCGGCGAGAAAATGAACCCGTGGGCTCAGGCCGTTTTCGACACCTTGGGGTCCGTTGTTTCGCAGAACGTGCTCGACGAAGTCCTAGAAAGAGGGCTTCTGGAGGTCTTGCCGCTCACGCACATCCGGGGTCGTTCGCTTCACGATGCCTTTGTCATCGTCGATGAGGCCCAGTCGCTTGAACGGAATGTGCTGCTCACGGTGCTCAGCCGCATCGGTCAGAACTCCCGCGTTGTGCTCACCCATGATGTTGCGCAGCGAGACAATCTGCGGGTGGGGCGACACGACGGGGTCGCCTCGGTGATCGAAGCGCTCAAGGGGCAGAGTCTCTTTGGTCATGTGACGCTCACGAGATCGGAGCGCAGCGCCATCGCCGCCCTCGTAACCGAGATGCTGGAATCCACCGAGCTGGGGTAGTTCGGAGGTCACAGGGCCCCACACGCTCTAGAGTCAAAGGGTGAGTTTTCTGGTCTTTGCGGCGGCACTGTTCGCGGTGTTCTTCGTGTGGGGCCTTTTCTGGCCGCGATCTCAATGGCGTGTGCTCGCATCCTGGATGCGACGTGACCGAGAAGCCGCAGAGCCGGGTGCGGCGGCCTACGGCGCGCAGCGCGTCATTTCTGGCATCGGGGTTGCCACGTTCATCACGGTTGGCACCGTGACCGGCATCACCTATGTTCAAGCGCTGCCGACCCCCGAGCCACCGGTTACTGCGCTCCAGAAGATGTGGGGAAACGCGCCCGAGCCGGTCGTTGTCAACCGCGTCATCATGGGGAGCGACGCGGCGGATCCCTCACTTGTCGCCGAAGACATCCTGGGTTATCAGATCGTGGACAACGTGAATCATCGCCCGCGCTATCTGGCGTTCCTCAAGGAATACGACCCACCGGGGTCCGACGACAACATTCTCGGCGGGGACCCGAGCCTCGGCTTCGCCGCGCTCGACAGCGCCGAGCTGGTTGTCAACGTGCGCGTCAAGGCGCAGTGTGCCCCCATGGAGGCCGTGGTCATCGAAACCGAGACCACCGTGCAGATCGGCATCTTCTCGGCGATCCCTGAGGCGGTCGGCTCTGCCCACCCCGGCAACGGGTATTGCTCCGGCGACGCGATGGTTGGACCGACGCTGTTGATCCCCATCAACTTGGGCGCCGACGTGGGCGAGCGTGACGTGCAAAACCTCGACGGTTCGTCGATGACGAGAATCGCCGAGATCAAGTAACCCAGAAGCGACGGGCAGTCAGCATCGCGGTTGAGCTGCGGCGGGCTTCACGGAGAAACACATAAGCGGGGGAGGTGCCGATTCGGCGCCTCCCCCGCTTATGTGGTGACGATTATGCCGTGGGCGGCACCGTCATCGAGAGCACATCGAGAGCAGAGTCGAGCTGCTCTTCTGTGAGCTCGCCTCGCTCAACGTAACCGAGGTCGATAACAGCCTCGCGCACCGTGATTCCCTTGGCGACCGAGTGCTTCGCGATCTTGGCGGCGGCCTCGTATCCGATGATCTTGTTCAACGGGGTCACGATCGAGGGCGACATCCCGGCGAGAGCCGTCGTGCGCTCGAGGTTGGCCTCGAGCCCGTCGATGGTCTTGTCTGCGAGCACCCGGCACGCGTTAGCGAGCAGGCGCACCGACTCCAGCAGCGCGGTGCCCATGACGGGGATGGCAACGTTGAGCTCGAAGGAGCCCGAGGCTCCTGCCCACGCCACCGTTGCATCGTTGCCGATGACGCGAGCCGAGACCATGAGAACGGCCTCGGGAACGACGGGGTTGACCTTGCCGGGCATGATCGACGACCCGGGCTGGAGGTCGGGGATGTGGAGCTCGCCGAGACCCGTGTTGGGGCCGGAGCCCATCCAGCGCAGGTCGTTGTTGATCTTGGTCAGCGAAACCGCAATCGTGCGAAGCGCACCGGATGCCTCGACGAGGGCGTCACGGTTGGCCTGGGCCTCGAAGTGGTCTTCTGCCTCGACGATGGGGAGCCCGGTCTCGGCCGCGAGGAGCGCGATGACCTTCTGGGGGAATCCCGCGGGGGTGTTGATGCCGGTGCCGACAGCGGTGCCGCCGAGGGGAACCTCCGCGACGCGGGGCAGTGCGGCCTCGACGCGCTGGATGCCGAGGCGAATCTGGCGGGCATAGCCGCCAAACTCCTGACCCAGAGTTACGGGTGTCGCGTCCATGAGGTGCGTGCGACCAGCCTTGACGGCGGTCTTCCACAGCTCGGCCTTCTTCTCCAGGGACTTGGCGAGGTGGTCGAGGGCGGGCACGAGGTCGTGGATCAGGGCCTGCGTCACGGCGACGTGCACGGAGGTCGGGAACACGTCGTTGGACGACTGCGAGGCGTTGACGTGGTCGTTGGGGTGCACGTCTGCGCCGAGGTGGCGGGTGGCCAGCGTCGCGAGAACCTCGTTCATGTTCATGTTCGACGACGTGCCAGAGCCGGTCTGGTAGGTGTCGACGGGAAAGTGGGCGTCGTACTGGCCCGTGATGACCTCGTCGGCAGCGAACACGATCGCGTCAGCGATGGCCGCGTCGAGCACGCCAAGCTCCTTGTTGGCGATTGCCGCTGACTTCTTGATGCGGGCGAGCGCCGCGATCTGGGCGGGCTCAAGTCCCTTGCCCGAAATGGGGAAGTTCTCTACGGCACGCTGCGTCTGGGCGCGGTAGAGGGCGTCGATCGGGACGCGGACCTCTCCCATGGTGTCGTGCTCGATGCGGTACTCAGGCTGTGCGGTCACGGCGCTGTCATCTCTTTCTGTTCACGGATGTTGTGGTGAGGCTAAAGCGGAAGAGGTGTCAGGCCGCACCAACGATGACGTCGGGCACAGCGGTTCCCTCAAGAAGCCGGTAGTTTGCGCCGACGATAGCCAGCGTACCGGCGGCGACGGCGTCGCTAATGAGCTCGGACGATTCGATGAGCTGGCGCACGGTATCGCGCAGATGCTCGCGGCCGACCTCGGTGGCGTCGGGGCGCACTCCAGGGTCGAGGCTGCGCCGAACCCGCAGCACGGCCGGCGTAATGCGCTCAATGAGCGAGTGAATGTGCGGCGGAAGCTGGGGGGCCCTGGTCTCCTGCGAGTCGATGGCCGCGCGAACCGCACCGCACTCGTCATGACCGAGCACGACGATGAGGGGAACGTGGAGCACGGCGACCGCGTATTCCAGGCTGCCGACAACCGAATCCGAAATGATCTGACCGGCATTTCGCACGACGAAGAGGTCGCCGAGGCCCTTGTCGAAGATGATTTCGGCAGCGAGCCGGGAGTCACTGCAGCCAAAGAGAGCGACATCGGGGGACTGGGCTCCGAGAAGTTCCTCGCGTCGCTCGACATCCTGGCGAGGGTGGTTGGGTGTTCCGGCAACGAAGCGTTCGTTGCCCCTGACCATTTCTTGCCATGCCCGCGCTGGCGTCTTGTGAGCTGCTGATGTCACCGGGATGAGCCTTCCAGTTCTTGAGCCACGGCCTCGGCAAGCTCCGTGAACTCCTCGTTAGGGGCGGTACCGAAGAGAACGATTGTGCTCTCTCCGACGGTTGTAGTGAGTGCGTAGGCAAGGTTGCCGGGGTCTTCGGCGGTCCGCCGATCGTAGACATCCCAGGTGATCCCGGCGATCGTCACTGTGCCAGTGGCAAAGCCGTTGCGCAGTTGGGCTGCGAGCCACGTGGGGTTGGCATCGATGCCCTGCGTCATGGCGGCGAAGTTGTCGGACGGCGTGATGAAGCCCACGTACCACGACGAGATGCCGTCGGCGCCGTTCTCGAGTTGGGCAGCGTTCGCCCGCCAGCCATCGCCGAGCTCTGGGCTGACGATGGTCTCGTCAAACTGCGGCTGGATCTGAGACGCGGTGGTCTGGTAGTCGACAGGCTCGGCAGGCGGGGCGTCCGGCCGGACTACGACCGCGACGATGATGAGCACGACGATGAGCGAGATGCCGAGGGCGACCAGAAGGTTGAGCGTCGTCTGATTCTCGCGGTGGTTCTTTGAGGTCGCGGCCTTGCGTGCCGCTGTTTCTTCTGGGGTTTCTGGTCGGCCGAGCTCGGCGACGATGCGAGGACCGCGCCCCGGGTTGCGTGCCACTACTCTGCCGCCGCTCGAGCCGCATCGAGTCGCGCTTTTGCGCCGATTAGCCATTCCTCGCAGCGGGCGGCGAGGGCCTCGCCTCGCTCCCACAGGGCGAGAGACTCTTCGAGTGTCGACGAACCCTGTTCGAGTGCAGAGACCACCTGGACGAGTTCGTCGCGGGCCTCTTCATAGCTCAGGGCCGCCACATCGGTGGGGGGTGTGTTAGTCACTGTGTGATTCTACCTTTCGAGCTGCCGTTGCTGCGGGCTGCTCGCTGTCGGGGGTCGTGGGGGAGAGGGCGGATGCTCGCTCGGGCGACGTTGAGGTCACCTCTGCGCCTACGGAGCCGCGAGCGAGTGTGAGCGTGAGCGCGCCGCCGACCGTGGCATCGTCTGCCGTGCGGAGAACGGAGCCGTCTGGCATCTGCGCTATCGCATACCCGCGGTCGAGGGTGGCCTGAGGGGATAGCGCTCGCAGACGCGATGCGAGCTCGCCCACGGTCGCCTGTGAGCGTTCGAGGCGCAACTCGACCAGTTCGCGGCTGCGGCCGACCCAGCGCCCCAGCTCGTCTGAACGAGTGTCGATAATCCAGTCACCCGAGGAGAGCACGGGCCGAGTGCGCAGTTGCTCGATCTTGTCGATCTCCGTGGAGATGCGGGAGGTGAGGCGCATCCCGATGCGGGCGCGGGCCTGCTGCACACGGCTCATCTCCTCTGCGACGTCGGGAACAACGCGCTTGGCGGCATCCGTCGGCGTTGATGCGCGCAGATCGGCAACGTCGTCGAGGAGGGGACGATCGTTTTCGTGCCCGATGGCGCTGACGAGAGGGGTTACGGCATCGGAGGCGGCCCGCACAAGCGCTTCGTCGCTAAAGACGAGGAGGTTCTGAAAGTCGCCGCCGCCGCGAGCGACGATGATGACATCGACCTCAGGGTCGGAGTCGAGCCGGCGAATCGCGGCGATGACCTCGGTGACCGCGCGGTCGCCCTGCACCGCGGCGTGGGCGACCCGAAACTCAACCGCAGGCCACCTCAACTGGGCGTTGCGCAGCACGTCCTTTTCGGCGTCCGAATCTTTGCCGGTGACGAGACCCACGACGGCGGGCAGGAACGGGAGCGCCTTCTTTCGCGAGGGGTCGAACAGGCCCTCGGAGCGAAGCTTCTGACGAAGCCGCTCAAGCCTCTCGAGCAGGTCGCCGAGGCCAACATGGCGCATTTCGAGCACCTGCATCGTGAGCGTGCCGCCCTTAACCCAGTAGTTGGGCTTGACGAGGGCGACCACCCTGGCACCCTGACCGAGATCGGCCGGCACGCGAGAGCGCACAGACGACCAGATCGTGAAGCTCACGGTCGCGTCGACATCGAGGTCTTTGAGCTTGCCATAGACGGTGCCGCCGGAGACGCCCCACTGCGTGATCTCACCCTCGACCCACACCGCGCCGAGCCGTTCGATCCACCCCTTGATCTTGGTGGAGAGCAGGCTCACCGGCCACGGCGTATCGACCGTTGGCAGGGCTTCGGTGTCGGGAATGATGTGTCCTCTGTGGGCTGGCGCGCTTCGGATGATGCTGCCGCGGCTGGGCTGATCGTGTGCGCTTTCAAGAATACTGTCGGGCGCCGACAGATATGCCGAGCGGGGGTGGCGACGGTGAACGCAGCGCCGGGTTCGCGCCCGGGAGGAGAGGCACCTGCCGCGGTGCCGAGGCACAGGGACTCGGCAGGCCAGCGGCCTAGACTGGCGGGGTGAGCACGATCACTAACGGCCGTCTTCAGGCCATCGCCGACCCTGTTGTTCCCGTCCGTCGGGAACAACTTCGCGACGAGCCCGTTGCCGGGGCAAAGCGGGTTATTCTTGCCGCTCCTCGAGGCTATTGCGCGGGAGTCGACCGCGCTGTTGTCGCGGTAGAAAAGGCCCTTGAGCACTACGGTGCGCCCGTTTATGTGCGCAAGCAAATCGTTCACAACGTTCACGTTGTCTCGACCCTTGAGCAGAAGGGCGCAATCTTTGTCGACGAGGTCGACGAGGTGCCCCGTGGTTCCCACCTTGTTTTCAGCGCCCACGGCGTCTCACCCGCAGTAGTCCAGGGCGCGAAGGATCGCGAACTCGAAGCCATCGACGCCACCTGCCCGCTCGTGACCAAGGTGCACCGTGAGGCGACCCGATTCTCGCGAGACGACTTTCACATCCTGCTGATCGGCCACGCCGGTCACGAGGAGGTCGAGGGCACGATGGGCCACGCCCCCGAGCGCACAACCCTGGTCAATAGCCCAGACGATGTTGCCACGCTGATCGTGCCAGAGACCGACAAACTCGTCTGGCTTTCGCAGACCACCCTGAGCGTTGACGAGACCATGGAGACGGTGCGCCTTCTTCGTGCGCGGTTCCCCCACCTTCAAGACCCGCCGAGCGATGACATTTGCTACGCGACCCAGAACCGCCAGGTCGCCGTGCGCAAGGTGGCCGAGGATGCCGATCTGGTCATCGTCGTCGGATCATCCAATAGCTCCAACAGTGTTCGCCTCGTTGAGGTCGCCCTCGAATATGGGGCCAAGGCCGCCTACCGAGTCGACTATGCCAGCGAGATTCGGCAGGAGTGGCTCGATGGCGTTGCCACCGTCGGCGTGACCTCAGGAGCCTCCGTGCCCGAGGTTCTCGTGCAGCAAGTACTCGCCGACCTCGCCTTCGCCGGATATCGAGATGTCGACCAGGTTGTCACCGCGGAGGAGGACCTCATGTTCTCCCTGCCCAAAGAGCTTCGGCGCGATGTCTCAGGGCAGCCGGATGCTCGCGGCCTCGGTGGCCGCACCCGCAAACTAGATTGGCAAACCCCATGAGTGACAACGCCGCCCGACCACGGCCCGCCTACGGCGCATACGCCACTCCCGAGGAGGTCGCGCAGGCGCGAGGCATGACCATCGAGGAGTACCGCAAGTACCTCGCCTCGCTCACAGCTCCGACGCCCGCAGCATCGACCGCATCCTCGGAGCCTGCCCCCGTCGCTCACACCGCCGGGCTATCGCAAGCGGCCTCCGGTGGTGCACCCACAGCGCCCGCCGCGGCAAGCCGCCCGCGGCATCCTGTCGACCGTTTCGTCACCTTCGCGCTTCTCGCGTTTGGTCTGGTCACCGTGATTACGACGACACCGGGATTGCTTTCGCTTGCCGAAGGGCTCAACACTGTCTTTGAGCAGTACGGCATCGGCGAGTACACCCAGGGGCAGTTCGCCGCTTCGCTCGGGCTGGCCGCCGCAATCACCCAGGCGGTGCTGTGGCTCTTCACCGCGTGGGCATCGTTCGCGTCGCTGCGGCGCAATCGCATCACGTGGTGGATTCCGCTGGTCGCTGGGGCGATCGCCGCGCTTGTCGTGCTTGCCGTGTCGATGGCCGCGCTGCTCGCAGACCCCGGTTTCGCCGACTACGTGGCGTCGAACCCCTCGTTCGTGCCGTAGCGCTGCAGGCATCTGCAGCTACGCAAAGATGGGGCGGCCGCGCTGTGCGCGACCGCCCCATCTTGTGTTTGTGGCTTAGGAACCTGACTTGCCGGCCGAGCCAAGCTGCTGGGCGCCCTCGACCACACGGGCGGCCATGGCGGATTCGGCCTTCTTGCCCCATGAGCGCGGGTCGTAGACCTTCTTGTTGCCGACCTCGCCGTCGACCTTGAGGAACCCGTCGTAGTTCTTGAACACGGTGTCGGCTACCGAACGACTGAACGCATACTGCGTGTCGGTGTCGATGTTCATCTTGACGACACCGTTGGCGACCGCAGTGGCGATCTCCTCCGCTGTCGAACCAGACCCACCGTGGAACACGAGGTCGAGAGGCAGGGCGTCGCGTCCGTACTTGGCGCTCAGGCCATCCTGAATCTCGCGCAGCAGCTCCGGGCGCAGCTTCACATTGCCGGGCTTGTACACCCCGTGAACGTTGCCGAACGTGAGCGCGGCCATGTAGCGGCCCTGCTCGCCGAAGCCGAGAGCCTCGACGGTAGCAATGGCGTCGTCGAGCGTCGTGTACAGGTGCTCGTTGATGTCGTGGCTCACGCCGTCTTCTTCGCCACCGACAACGCCGATCTCAACCTCGAGAATCGAGTTGATGTTCTTCATGCGGGGGAGGAGGGTCTTGGCGATCTCAAGGTTCTCGCCGAGCGGCACGGCCGAACCGTCCCACATATGGGACTGGAAGATCGGCTCTCCACCGTTGCGAACCGACTCCTCGCTGGCCTCGATCAGGGGCAGAACGAAGCCGTCAAGCGCATCTTTGGGGCAGTGGTCCGTGTGCAGCGCCACGGTAATGGGGTAGTTCTTGGCCACTTCGCGCGTGAATGCGGCAAACGCAAGGGCGCCGGATGCTCGGTTCTTCACTGAATGGCCGGCCCAGTAGTCGGCACCGCCGGTGGAGACCTGGATGATGCCGTCAGATCCCGCCTCCGTGAGACCCTGCAGCACGGCGTTGACCGTCTGAGAGGACGACACGTTGATTGCCGGGTAGGCGAAGCCCTGCTTCTTAGCCTTGTCCAGCATCTCGGCGTACTGGTCGGGGGTGGCGATGGGCATTGCGTCTCCTTTTGGCGGAACGATGTAGCGAACGGCAAAACGAACGGGAACGGCTCAAAGTCTAGCCAGCATCCCTCCGCCAAGGGGAGTGGTTGAGGCTCGATAGACTGACCACCGCGGCACCCGCCGCGTGCAGAATCCGCTTCGCAAGTGAAGGACCAGTGTGAACGACTCCGACCGCACCATGATCGAGCATCCTGACCGCAACCTCGCCATGGAGCTTGTGCGGGCAACAGAGGCCGCCGCGATCCGCGCGTACCCCTGGATCGGTCACGGAGACAAGAACAAGGCCGACGGCGCTGCCGTCGATGCCATGCGCAAGTTTCTCGGCACGGTCGATTTCGACGGAGTAGTCGTCATTGGCGAGGGCGAAAAAGACGAAGCGCCCATGCTCTACAACGGCGAGCACGTCGGCAACGGCAACGGGCCGGCCTGCGACATTGCGGTCGACCCGATCGACGGCACTTCTCTCACCGCAGCGGGTCGGCAGAACGCGATCTCCATGATCGCCGTCTCAGATCGCGGCACCATGCTCGACGCTTCTTCGGTCTTCTACATGGACAAGATCGTTACGGGTGCCGCCGGTCGTGGCGGTGTCATCGACATCCGCAAGCCCATCGGCGAGAACATCCGTGCTCTGGCCAAGGCGCTGGACAAGGACGTTTCGGCGCTTCGCGTTGCTGTTCTCGACCGCCCCCGCCACGCGCAGCTCATCGAGGAGATCCGCGAAGCCGGTGCCGGTACCCGCCTCATGCTCGACGGTGACGTCGCCGGCGGCATCAACGCTGCACGCTATGAAAGCCGCATCGACATGTGTGTCGGAGTCGGCGGAAGCCCCGAGGGAGTCGCGACCGCTGCAGCCATCAAGGCACTCGGCGGGTTCATTCAGGGACGCCTCGTGCCGAGCACCGACGACGAGCGCCAGAAGGGTCTCGACGCGGGCCTCAAGTTCGGCCACGTGTATGAAGCCGATGACCTGGTCAGCGGCGAGAACACCTTCTTTGTGGCTACCGGCGTGACCGACGGCGAGATGGTGGCGGGCGTTCGCAGGCTCGGGCCGATCATCCGCACCGAGAGCATCGTTCTTCGCTCGCATTCCGGCACGATTCGCCGAGTTTCTGCCGATCACCTCGTTTCGAAGTGGCTCGAAGAGTAACCACCGGTCCTGCGCGCTAGGAGACGAGTTCTGGCCGAGTCGGCATTGGATCGGTGTCGTCGTCTGTAGTTGACGTCAGCTCGAACGCCGTAAGCAGGCGAGGGGTCTCTTCGATGCCGGGCAGCGTGCCCAGGACCTTCGATTCATCGAGGGCGCCGAGCTTGCGGGCGCTGGGGAGCACCTGGCGCTCGAGCGAGCCGACGAACGAGTTGTAGTCCTTCACGCTCCGCTCAATGGACCGTCCGAGCTTCTCCACATGGTCGGAGAGCCGGCTCAGGCGGGCGTAGAGCTCCTTGCTCAGATCGAACAACTGCTTCGCGTCGGCCGTGAGCACATCCTGCTGCCAGCTGAACGCAACCGTCTTGAGCACCGACCACAGGGTGACCGGTGAGGCGAGGGCAACGCGCTTGGAGAACGCGTAGTCCATGATCGACGGGTCAGCTTCGAGGGCGCTTGAGACGAGGGACTCACTGGGAATGAAGGCGATCACCATCTCGGGAGAGGCGTCGAGCCCCGCCCAGTAGGTCTTGCCTGCCAGGGTGTCGATGTGCGAGCGCAGGGCCTTCACGTGGGCGCGAATGAGCTGCTCGCGCTTGGCGCCCTCCTCACCTGTCGCCGTCACCGCGATCTGGCTTGCCTCGAGGTAGGAGGTGAACGGCACCTTCGCGTCGACGGCAATGTTCTTGCCGCCGGGAAGGTGGACGACCATGTCGGGGCGGCCCGCGCCGGCATCCGATGTGATGCTGGCCTGAACATCGAAGTCGACGCGCTCGATGAGCCCGGCCGCCTCGACGACGTTGCGAAGCTGGGTTTCGCCCCAGACTCCGCGGGTGCTGTTGCTCTTGAGGGCAGAGGCGAGTGCCTCCGCGGTGCTGCGCAGGCGCTCTTCAGACTCAGTTGCCGAACGCAGCTGCTGGCTGAGTTCGCCGTGCTGGCGGCTGCGCTGTTCCTCCAGCTCGGTGACCTTGTGCTGCATCGCCCGCAGATTCTCCTGCACGGGAGTGAGCGCCTGCAGCACGCGGCTTTCGACGCGCTCGCGCTCCGTGTGGGCTTGCTGGTCGAGGCGCTGGCGTTCCATTAGCTCGCGGTGTTGCTGCTGCAAGCCGCTGACCTGCTCGCGCAGAGCATCCGCGGTCGCCTGCGTAAACGCGAGCTCGGCAGCAAGCTGTGCCTGGGCCGCCTGCTCGCGCGCCCGGAGCTCGCTGAGGGCGGTCTCATGGCGGGCCTCGAGAACAGCGGCGGTGCCGGTGGCCGCCCCGGCCTGGCGGGAGCGCGCGACGACAACCCCGAGCGCGGCACCCACGATGAGACCGAGCACGAGGCCGATGATGAGAAGCACGACGGGATCCATGATTCCAGTGTGCCCGGAGCATCCGACATCGGGATCTGCACGGCGGCGAGCCTCGAAAGCGGGAGGCCAGCGAAAGGTGGCACGATTGCCGTATGAGCACTTTTTCTGACGATGTTGTCACCGCGATCACGAACTATATGAACACCAGCCAGCCTGGGATCACCCTGCAGATTGTGCGGGCCCTGGGCGGTGTAGCCGACGCAGAATCGGCGACCATGACGTCGTTCGACGAGAAGCGCGCCGTGTTCACCGCCACTGTGGCCGGGCAGGAATCTCAGGTGGAGGTTCCGTGGAGCCACGAGCTCCACAGCCGCGACGAGGTGCGCGCTGACCTGTTTCTGCTCTACGAACGCGCCACCGCAGCGCAGGGAAACTAGCTCAGCACCATCGGGGCGTTGTCGGCGGCGGCAGCGCCGATCGACTTGATGTTCGCCCCGGCGATCGTGGCCAGGTGAGGGATGTCTGTGGCCTCGTGGCGCTTGGCCGCGTGCACGATGATCGCCGCGCACGCCTCAGCGTCGGCCAAGGCATCGTGGTGGCGAAAATCTTCAAACCCCGCCGCCATGGCCGCGACCGGCAGGCGATAGGAGTCGAGGTTGTAGGTTTTGCGGGCCACCTGCAGGCTGCACAGGTAGTCGAATGACGGCGTCTCCTGCAGGGTGGCGGCGCAGGCGCCGGAGATGACGCCCATGTCGAAGCGGGCGTTGTGGGCGACGAGGTGGTCGCCGTCGGCGAATGCGATCAAATCGGGCAGCTGCTGGGCCCAGCCCAGAGCATCCGCAACATCCTCTTCGACGATTCCGTGGATGCGGGTATTCCATTCGAGAAACGCGTCGTGCCCAACCGGCGGCTTGATGAACCAGGATGCCTTGTCCACGACGATGCCGTCTCGCACCTTCACGAGACCCACGGAGCACGCCGAGGCGCTGGACGAATTGGCGGTCTCAAAGTCGATCGCGGTGAAATTCACTGGCACATAAAGATCGTCTCACGAGCATCCGACGCCGCCCGCCGCGAGGACCGGCGTGGTTCGTCGCAGATTGATTCAGCCGGGTCACGGTAGCCTTATCTCTCGTGGCTCTCACTATTGCAATCGTCGGACTCCCCAATGTGGGCAAGTCAACCCTCTTCAACGCGCTGACCAAGAACTCGGTGCTCGCCGCGAACTATCCGTTCGCCACGATCGAGCCGAACGTTGGCATCGTGAACCTGCCCGATGCGCGTCTCGCAAAGCTTGCCGAGGTGTTCGGCAGCGAGCGCATCCTGCCGGCCCCCGTGTCGTTCGTCGACATCGCCGGCATCGTCAAGGGCGCGAGCGAGGGCGAGGGCCTCGGCAACAAGTTCCTCGCGAACATTCGTGAGGCGGATGCCATCGCCCAGGTGGTGCGTGCCTTCAGCGACGAGGATGTTGTGCACGTCGACGGCAAGGTCAACCCTGCCAGCGACATGGAGACCATCAACACCGAGCTGGTTCTCGCCGACCTCCAGACCGTCGAGAAGGCTATCGAGCGCTACGAAAAAGAGGTCAAGACCAAGCGCACCGAGCCCATCGTGCTCGAAACGGCCAAGGCCGCCCGCGACTGGCTGAACGAGGGCAAGCCGCTCTCCGCCAACACCAAGCTCGACCTTGAGCCCATTCGCGAGCTCGGTCTGCTGACGGCTAAGCCGTTCATCTACGTTTTCAACGTCGACGAGGATGTTCTCGGCGACAAGGCAAAGCTCGACGAGCTGGCCGCGCTGGTCGCCCCGGCGAAGGCCGTGTTCCTCGACGCCAAGCTCGAGTCTGAGCTCATCGAGCTCGAGCCCGACGACGCCGCCGAGCTGCTCGCCAGCACCGGTCAGGAAGAGAGCGGTCTCGACCAGCTCGCCCGCATCGGCTTCGCCACCCTCGGCCTGCAGACCTACCTCACGGCCGGCCCCAAGGAGACCCGCGCGTGGACGATCCCGCAGGGAGCCAAGGCACCCCAGGCGGCTGGCGTCATCCACACCGACTTCGAAAAGGGCTTCATCAAGGCCGAGGTCATCTCGTTCGAGGACCTCATGGAGACCGGTTCGGTCGCAGAGGCCCGCGCCAAGGGCAAGGCCCGCATGGAGGGCAAGGACTACGTCATGCAGGATGGCGACGTGGTCGAGTTCAGATTTAACGTGTAGTTAAGGCTCTGATTAGGGCTTTCAGTGCGGTACCTCGGCATGGGCCAGTGTGTCCAAGTTACGACTCTGCGTCTAGAGCCGCAGCACCGTGGACTAGCGTCGGGAGCGATGACATGCTCGAAACATGAGAAGTCTGCAGTGCAGGACACTTGGCACTATGGCTGTGATCTCAGTAGCGGCCACACTTGTCGCCTGTTCGGCGCCGTCAGCTCAGAAGTCCTCTAAGGGTGTTTTGGGGAGCGGCGAGGTGGCTGAGTGATGGCAGTTGATCGAATGAGGCAATCGCCGTGACCATTGTCGTCTCACTGGCGCTGGTGGGTTGATGGCATCCCCACTCGCGACGAAGTACCTGCAGCTGGAGTCGGTGTTCGCCGGGCGGATGGACGTGCGTGCGATTGGCGGCGGCGTCCGTCACATGCGGAAGAATCTCAGCCAGAGCCGGCTCGCTGAGTTCGCAGCGGCCGTGTGAACCCCACCTCGCGACCTGTCGTACCCGCACGGTCCAGCGCTCGCACGCTATGTTATATTTTCCGCACATCATTAGAATGTTATCTTTACCAAACTTCATGCAGATGGTAGATTTATCTGACATCATCTAGATGTTCGATATATGTGACACAACGAGGAGGCGCCCATGAAGATAAGCAAGTCCGCAGATCTTGCCCGCCTCGTCAAGACGCGTCGTCAAGCTGAGGGTCGCACGCAGCAGGATGTGGCCGATGCTGCCGGGATCACCAGGCAGTCTCTCGCCCGTATCGAGCGCGGACACGGTGGCGTCTCGTTCGACACTCTCATCCTCATCCTCGACTACCTCGGCATTGGCCTCGATGGGGCACCGGTTGAAGAAACTGGCACCGGCGCTCGACCCGCCAACGCTGGAAGCAGCATCCCGGAGAGCGCGATCACTCGCGTCACCCAGGGTATCGACGCCGCCGCTTTCACTCAGGCGGCACTTCGCCAGCTCCAGCCATCGCTCGACACAGTAACAGCATCGGCCACAGACAACATTCGGAAAACCCTCGCCACCGCAGACTTGACCGCCCCAGTCCGGAAATCACTTAGAGCCATCGCTGACGACGCGAGTCGGGCTCTCCTGCGGTCAGCGATCGAAGCTGGTCATCCGGCAACCCACAAGACTGGCGACAAGCCGGCCAAGGCACTCCCTGAGAGCAACCATCGAGGTGGACGATGATCAACTCACTGGACGTCTATCTCTACGACGAGCACGTCGCCACGATCAAACGACAGGGTGACAACCTCACCCTGCGGTACCTGCAGCACTACATCTACAGTAGTCAGCCGGTGCCGATCTCTGTTCAGCTTCCGGTGGTGGCGGGCGCTGCTTCGGGAACAACCACCCGGCGATTCCTGGAGAACCTGCTCCCCGACCGCCCGGACGTACGCACCAAGTGGGCGACGGATGCGAAACTCACCAGCGACAGCGCGTTCGATCTCCTCACCGTGTACGGCGCCGATGTGGCAGGGGCGCTGGAGTTCTACCCAACCGGTACCGCACCGCGCACCGCCTCTGATCTGTCGCCGATCACTGACGACGCGATCGCTGCGCGCATCCGTCAGATCCGGGCAGATGACTCTGACTGGCTCCAGCAGCGAACTGTCGAGGAGGGTTTCTCTCTCGGCGGTGCCCAAGGCAAGTTCGCCCTCGCACACCGCGACGGTCAGTGGTACGAGCCCTCCGGACAGCACCCCTCCACACACATCTTCAAGCCGGGCGTGCACACCCTTCCCGGATCCGACGTGACCGAACACATCACCCTGCAGGTAGCTCGCCAGTTCGGACTGACCGTGGCAAGCACCGAGGTCGGAGTGTTCGAGGGTGAGCACGTCCTCATCGTGGAACGCTTCGACCGACTCCAGGACGGTGACCGGTACCTCCGCATCCACCAAGAAGACCTCGCCCAAGCCACAGGTGTCTCGTTCTTGAACAAGTACGAACGCGATGGTGGCCCGAGCTACCGAGACCTCTTCACTCTGTTCGACCGCGAGTTGGACCCCGGGAACGCACGGGCCGCCAAGAGGCGGTTCGCAGAATGCCTCGTGTTCTCCTGGATCATCGGCCACAACGACGGTCACACCAAGAATTACTCCCTCAGCCATCTTCCCGGTGCCACGGTTCTGTCACCGTTCTACGACCTCAACTCCTCTCTCCCCTTTGAGTTCCCCTCGACCGTACGCGCCGCCGACTATCGGGCGTTCGACGGGGTCAAGCTCGCATTCAGCATCGCCGGCTCAGCCACCATCGGCAGCATCGGGCCCGACAGCTTTCGCGTGCTCGAACGCGACGCCAAACTCCACGATGACCATCTCGCAAATTTCGCCGTCACCGTCGCAGCAAACCTCCAACCTGTCGTCTCCGACATTATGGGGTCTCTACCAGACCAACTCCAGCAGATCGAGGCCGTGAAGCTCTACCCGTTCGCGACGTACTCGCAGACGCTTCGGGTGAGAGACCTGTTCCTCCCTTGACAGAAGGCGACCCGCGCAGGCCCTTTCCGTAAGGAATGGGAGGATGATCGACGCGTCGCCTGGCAGCCACACGACAACAACGATCCGGACATTCTCGCGTCTGCTGCAGACACTGTGCACCGCACAGCCCAGGGGTTAGTCCGTACCGCAATGTGGTGGAGTTCCGCTTCAACGTGTAGCTCGCTTCTGACCAGCACTTTTTCTAATCAGCGATGCTGCGGAGCGGGAAGTCGGGTTCCGCTTCATGGTCTGATCAATTTGCTCGATGAGAATTGTGGCAGGGGAATCTGGCCCGCCAGACTGAGCGGATGGAACCGTACTACGAAGTTTCGTCGTGGAGGTCCGCCGTCAAGCACACGATCGCAATAGTGACAGCTAGCCTCGTTGTTGCGGGGACCGGCGTGATTTTGGCGTTGCTTACGCGGAACCCGTCGGCGCTGCTACTCATGGCCATCGGGTCATGTTTGCTATCGGACAAGCGCTACGACTCTTCCTCGTACACAGGCAGCTACGGCGGAATCCCCCAAGCGTCTGAACGCCATCTCGCATAATTGGTAGCGGTTGCCTAAGTTTATTCGGCGACGTAACTCAGTGGAGTTCCGCTTCAATGTCTGACGTTCTGCCCGCCTGCCCCTGAGCGACATCCGACTTTTCGAGGATGGCGTGGTATGCGCGCCGAGGAGATCACGTGGTCGGGTATAGGTCAGTACCTGCGTTCAGCATGCCGACTCCGGGTGGGGCCGGTCCGCGGCTAGGCGCTGACGGTCCGCAGCATTACGCCGACCGCTTCCAGTCCAGGGACGTCGACGAAACCTTCGCTGGGGTAGAGCCGCTTCGCGGAGCTGTCGGATTCGACCGACAGGCCGATGGAGGCGAGGCCTTGACTCCAAGCTTCGCGGACGAATGCGCGGATTAGCGTGCTTCCGAGTGCCTCGCCCGCCCTTACTCCGATTCCAATATTCGGAAGCCGTCTGCGACGGCCCTTCGCGGGCAACTACCGTGAGGCTAAATGGACCGCCGCGAGCAGCGGCGGGACGGCCGTTGACCCGGATGGGCGCGGAACCAGATCCCCACGGAAAGGGACTCGTAATGCCGGTCGTTCAGATCAACACACACCAATGGGATGTCGCGCGCAAACGCGAGCTCGTTGCGAAGGTCACAGACGCTTTCGTCGAGCTCGGAGTTCCTCGCGAACTCGTCATTATTCACATCACCGAGGACGACCCGGCGAATTCGGCCGTAGGCGGCGTTCTAATGGCCGATCTACCGCCGATGCCGGGCGCCTGAACCCCAAACCACCGAATCATACGAAAGGACCGCATGGGAACCCTGACCGGGAAAGTCGCCATCGTCACAGGGGCTGGCGCCCCGCTCGGCCTCGGCCGCGCCTACGCCCTGGGACTCGCAGCCGAAGGGGCGAGCCTCGTCATCAATGACGTGAACGAGTCCGCCGACGCGGTGGTCGCGGAGATCGTGGAAGCCGGGGGCAAAGCAGTCTCCGTCCTAGCTCCAGTCGGATCCCGAGCCGCGGCAGAGACCATCCTCCAAGCAGCACTCGACGCTTTCGGGCGCGCTGACATCCTCGTCAACAATGCAGGCATTGTCGCTTTCACACCGGTGCTCGAGCTTCAGGAGGACCTCTGGGACAAGGTATTCGCCGTCCACGTCAAAGGGTCGGCGATGAACACGTCAGTCATCGCCAGATGGATGGTAGACAACGACGTCAAGGGCAGCATCGTCAACATCACGTCGACAGCGGGCATCTATGGTACGCCCGAGGGTGGTTCTGAGTACAGTGCAGCGAAGTCCGCGATAGTCGGGATGACGAAGTCGCATTCGCGGGAGCTCGCTCCCCACGGCATTCGGGTCAACGCGGTCGCGCCGGGCGCGCTCACCATGGACCCGGCGAAGATGCCGCCACAGTTCACCGAGCTTGCGGCGGGAATGGTGAAGACCTCTGTTCTCGGTCGCATCGGCGTGGCCGATGACGTCGCGCCGACCGTCGTCTTCCTCGCCTCGGAAAAAGCGTCCTACGTCACCGGGCAAATCATCGCGGCGACGGGAAACACAGGCGTCGCCTAAGGGCTCCGCGCCGCTGGCGGTCACCGACCGTGAGCCGCGGGGGATCGCGGCCTTTCCAGAAAAGAACGAAATGTTACTGTTTTTCTGCATTGGCGCGCCATCTTTTACCGTCGCCCCGTGTTTTACGCGCACAAACTCCAAAGTTGACAGAACGATTCCGTACAGTAAACACTGGGGGCGCCCCCATCAGGGCAACTGAAGACGGCGACGCCGCCGTCACTAAATCTTGGAGAAGACAATGAAGTCAGCTCATTCCCTAGCCCCGCGACTCACACGTCGCGGCTTCCGCTGGGCGGTGGCGATCGTAGCTACCGCCGCCCTCGCCCTCACCGGCTGCTCCGCGGCCGATGACAAGCCGACAGAGGGGGCGGCCACGGGCGGGACGCTGACCATCGGTGTCGGTCAGGACGCCGGACGGCTCGACCCGGTGTGGTCGAATCTCCCCACGTACAACCAGTTCGCCTACGCGACGCTCGTCCACCAGACCGCCGAAGGGGAGTTCACCCCGTACCTGGCCACGTCGTGGACATTCGGGGATGACGCGAAGTCGATCACACTCGAGTTGCGCGACGACGCGAAGTACAGCGACGGCACCGACGTGACCGCCGAGAATGTCGTCGCCTCCATCAACCGATTCCTGGCCACGCCGGGCTTCAAGGTGGCGACTTACGGTTCGCAGATCGCGGGCGCCGAGGCAACCGGTGAGCTGGAGGTGACAGTCCGGTTCAAGATCGCGGTGCCGCAGGCCTACGCGCTCGGCACGCTCAACGACTCGAGCGTCGTGTCCATGGTCACTAGCGAGGCGGGCACAGCCAACCCCGAGCTGCTCGACACCACGACGCTCGGTGCTGGGCCCTACGTGCTCGATCAGGAGCAGACGGTCATCGGCATCGAATACACCTACGTGAAGAACGAGCACTATTTCGCGCCGGAAACGGTGACATACGACACGATCGTGATCATGCCTTTCGCCGACCCTAACGCGCTCGCAAACGCGGTGACGACGGGCCAGGTCAGCTATGCGCTGGAAGTGCTGGCGCCTCTCGCCGCCGCCGCGGAGAACTCTGGGTTGCGGATCTCAAAGGGTGCGCTCGGCGTCGGTGCGTCGGGAACGTCCATGCTTGTCTTCGGTGAGCACGAGACTGGCCCGACGGCGGATGTGCGAGTCCGCCAGGCGATCGCATACGCGATCGACCGCGCGTCGATTAACGAGGCGCTGTACGCCGGACTCGCCACCCCGACGAGCTCGGCGACGCCTAAGGGCGCCGACGGTCACACCGGAGAGGACCCTTACGCCTACAACCCCGACACGGCGAAGAAGCTCCTGGCGGAAGCCGGTTACCCGGACGGTTTTGACATCACGATCACCGACCCGTCGGCGTTCGACCCGGGCAACCTCGTCGGCCAGGCCGTGCAGGGCGCGCTTGAGGCGATCGGCATCAACGTCACGCTCGAGCGTAACAATGACCCCTTCACCGACCTCACAGCCAAGCTCTCGGGCGGCCAGTTCGAGGCATACATCTACTCGGAGTTCGGCGAGAGCGCTTTCAACTTGGTCACCGGCAGCATGCAGAGTGTCGGCGGAGCTCTTAACCCCAACGGCTATGCAATTCCGGATGACATCACGACAGCGCTCGAGGCGGTGTCCGCCGCACCGGCCGACAAGCAGGGCGACCTCCTCAAGGAGCTGACACGGGCCGTCGACGCGAACCAGTGGTTTGTCACCATCACGTCGATTCCGCGGTTCACGGTCGCGCAGCCCGGGATCACGGGAGTGCCGGCGGACTACGTGACAGCCGAGCCCACCCCGTACTCGCCGGTGGCCGGTGCCTCCTGGTCGGGGAACTGAGGGAAAGGCCGGAGGTCGGGCCATTCCGGCGCTCTAGCTCCTGCGACCACAGGAGATCATCAATCGACGAACGAGTTTCACTGAATCGCGGGCGCGCCCGCAGAAGGAGGGATCGGCATGCCTGGGAAACTGGACAACAAGATCGCCGTGATTATCGGGGGCGGCCAGAACCTCGGTCGTTCCATCGCCCGGCTGTTTGCCGCCGAGGGCGCGACGCCGGTGGTGGTCGGCCGGACGCAAGCGAAGCTCGATGCAGTCGTCGACGAGATCACCGAGGCAGGCGGCACGGCCTCCGCGGTCGTGGCGGACGTCAACTCTGTTGCGGACCTGGACCGGCTCGTCGCCGAGGTGACTGCGGCGCACGGGGGATTCGATGTGCTCGTCGCGAGCGCGGGCATCTTCCTCAACCCGGAGTTCGCCGAGACCACTGAGGACGAGTGGGATCAAATCCTCGACATCAACCTCAAGTCGGTGTTCTTCGCAGTGCAGAAATCGGCGCCGGTCATATCGGCTCGCGGCGGCGGCAGCATCATCCTCATGTCGTCCGTCATGGGCGTCAAGGGTCGACCCGGCAGTGCCGTCTACAGTGCCGCGAAGGCCGGTGTCATCGGGCTGACGAAGGGCCTCGCCGTCGAACTCGGCCCGCTCGGCATCCGGGTGAACGCGATCGCCCCGGGATTCACACTTGAGCCTGACCAGGAGCACACAATTCCGGACTTCATCGTCGCCGAGATGACGAAGGGTCTGCCTGCGGGTCGACCGGGTCTCGCCGTCGAGATCGCGCGCGCCACTCTGTACGTCGCCTCGGATGACGCATCATTCCTCACGGGTCAGACCATCTTCGTCGACGGGGGCGAGACGGCGCGGTGACGGTACCCGCCGCGGATGCAATGCACCGCGAGGGGGTTCCGTCAGTTGACGAGTCTCTGCGGCAGCTCAGTGCCGCCGGTCCATGTCGTACGAGTGTTCGCGAGCAAGCGCTCGCGGACACTCGTGCGACGCGGCCCCACGACATCGATGCGACCGTGCCAGGTTTTGGGCGGATGCAGCTCAAGTCTGGCGTGGTGAAGAAGGTTCTGCAGTAACCGAGCGCCTTCCGCTTCGTCAGCATGTCCAAGAACGCAAAGATGACAGAACTGCGGAGCTATTGCCTCGAGGCAACCGCCCGTGGAGGCTACAAATCTCCCCGGTGACAGCCTGGCTGCTCGTCAGCTAATCTGAACGCGGTGGCACGCCACCGAAGCGCTTCCACGTGACAGATCACGTGAATCATCTCGGAGAGGCCTGAGCGGATCAGGACATGTCCGGGTGGGGTGCGGCGCACATGTGCGCCGACGTCATTGCCCGATGCCTGACATCGGCCCACCTAAGGACATGACATGTCAAAGGACGAGTAGAACCTGACGCAAGTGCTCGACAAGATCGCGAGCATGGACGAGCCGAGGCGCTCGATCATGCGGCAGGTACACGACATCATCGTGACTGCCGCTCCCGACCTGAAACCGCGGATTTGGTATGGGATGCCCGCCTATGCGAAGTCGGCGAGCACTCCCGCGCTCGTGACGCTGCGCAACGACGATCGGATGAATCTTGCCCTCACAGAGAAGGCGCCGTTCCGAGCTGTCGGCGGCACTGAGGGCGATCTGATGCCGGCCGCGTGGTATTTCGAGACCGTCGGCGAAGACACCGCGAAGCGGGTGGCCGCGATCGTCCGCTCCGTGCTGGACTGAGCCTGGGCTCGCGCGTCTGAGCGCCGCTATGCACCGGTCTCTTTGCGTATGGAAGTGCAGGGATCCCCCTAGATCACGTATGACCAGGATGGCGAGCCTTACAAGGTCACCCAGCCCGGCTGACCGGGAGCCGTGGCACCCGCTGAGCTCGCCCGCAGGGACTGCTGATTGGTGAAGAAGGGCCGCTATGTAGTGGCTCGACCAGTCGGCTCGGCAGCCCCCTCCGTGAGCGCGGCGGCGTAGTTGCGCATCGAACGGTGGTAGCGGGGCAGTGCCTCGATCTGCGCTTCGATTGCGACTCGGAGTGCCTCGTCCTTGCGGCCGGCGCTATGAAGAGCCAGTGCCAATACGATGCGGGGCGCGGAGCCTGTGGATTCGTGCGTCGGTGCGGCTTCGAGGATGGCGATTGCCTCGTCGAGACGGCCGAGGTTGCGCAGGGTCGATCCGTACTGCACGGCGACCTGCGCATGCCTTGCGACGTCGAGACCGAGATTGAGGGCGCGATCGTATTCTGCGGCGGCCTCAGCTTCGAATCCCATCGAGTCGTACATGCCTGCGAGTTCGAACGCCGCCCTCCCGTCGGTGGCCGGCCACGACTCGGCCAGGGCGCGCATCGCAGCCACTCCGTCATCGCGGTCGAATGAATCGAAGCGCGCCCACAGATCGGCGACGGCGGCCTCCCACTTTTCAACAGGTCCTGTCACGGCGCCAAGTCTGCCAGAGGGGAACTTCTCGCAGGGAGCGTCATAGCGGGCGCTCAAGCGGCGAGCTGTTGGGGCTGCGAAAGCACCGGTGATGCACCGCGGGGTCGTAGACCTACGGCGATGAGGGTGATCGCGAACCAGATCTCGAAAGCGAAGATGGGCACAGCGCAAAGCCCTGCGACCGTTCCGCCCTGCGGGATGAGGTCGAACAGCTGAGCCGTATTGCTCAACAGCACCAGCATGCCGCCGACCACGCCGAGCGCAGCCAGCGGGCGAGGCACTACGCGAGCGTCAAAAAGCAGCCAGCCCAGCACAATGGTGTTCACGCTGATCACGAGGCCCTGCCCGACGAGAAAGGCGGCGCCGTGCACGGCGAGAAGCGCCTCGGTTGCGAGTGTGCTCGTCGTCGACGTCAGGGCGAGCATGGGCAGCGTGCCAGCCGCAATGACGGCGGCTTCGAGCGCGCGCAGGGCTGCGAAAGTCGCGGCCCGTGCGGGGCCGAGCGACCGCAGGAGGAGGTGGAGCAGGATGCCGGTGCCGAGGCATCCGGCGGCGAGCGTCAGTTCAAGTACGACGCCGAGGGCGACCGCGTCGCTGGCGTAGGCCACAACGGCCGTGACCGAAGTCACATGGGTGACGAGGTAGAGGATGCCGGCCGTGCGGGCGTAGGCCTGTGGGTTTCGAGACATGGCGTTCCCTTGAGTGAGGTATACGCCGTATACCGACGTGCCTTCACTTTATGTATACGCTGTACACGTGGCAACACCCATTCCGCGCCGCTCCCTCGATCGCGAACGAGTGCTTGACGCTGCTATCGCCCTCGCTGACGAAACTGGCCTCGAAGATGCGAGCATGCGCCGCCTCGCAGAGGGGCTCGGGGTCACCCCGATGGCTCTTTACAAGCACGTCGCGAACCGTGGTCAATTGATCGACGGAATGCTCGACCGGCTCGTGGCAAGCATCGATCCGCCCGCGCAGCACCTCCCTTGGCAGAAGGCGCTGCGCGCCCGCATCCTCTCCGCGCGTGCCGTCATGAATGCCCATCCGTGGGCGCAGACGGCGATCGAGACTCGGGCAACGGCGAGCCCGACGGTGCTGGCATACATGGATTCACTGATGGCGATCATGTTCGAGGGCGGCCTGTCAGCCGACCTTGTGCATCACGCCATGCATGCGCTCAGCACACGGATGTGGGGCATCACCCGAGACGTGCTTCCTACGCCCGCCGTTCCGGAGGATCCTGAAGAGCGCGCGCAGGCGATGGCCGCATTCGCGGTAACGTACCCGGCTATCGTGCGCATGGCGACGACCGCTCCCCATGCGGGCGCAGCGTGCGATGACGATGCTGAGTTCGTGTTCGCTATCGACCTGCTCATCGACGGATTCGCGCGGCTCCACGAGCGGGGCTGGGAGTCCGCTGCCGGGCGACAGGTAGCTGAGTTCGAGTAGCGAATCGGCCAAGGCCTGCTAATTGATCTGTCATTGGCAGGCATGGGTGTCGCTGTGCCACAGATGGGTGAACAGTGAAGGCATGTCGTCTGCAACCGCCGTCCTTGCCGATTCTTACGGGCGTGTCCGCGAATCCGTCCTCCATGTGACGCGCGGGCTCACCGCCGACCAGCTCTCCTACAGGGTTGACGGCGAGGCGAATACGATCGCCTGGCTCATCTGGCACCTCACGAGAGTTCAGGATGATCATGTTGCGGATGCGATGGGTGCGGAGCAGGTGTGGACGGCCCGCGGTTTCGCCCAGGACTTTGGGCTGCCATTCCCGCCGTCGGCTACCGGTTACGGGCAGTCTGCGGACGAGGTCGCTGCGGTGCAGGGAGTGTCGGTTGACCAGCTCGTCGCCTACCACGAGGCCGTGTGCGCCCGCACGCTCGAGTTCATCGCGATCCTCAGCGATGACGACCTCGACCGGGTGATCGACACCTCCTGGGACCCTCCCGTCACCCTCGCCGTGCGACTCGTCAGTGTGATCGCCGACGACCTCCAGCATGTCGGGCAGGCGGCCTTTATCAGGGGAGTCATCGAGCGGCTTTGACCGCCGTGATTCTTCGGCCGCGCGGCGAAAAGGATGCGGCCTCGGCGCCCTAGCGCGAAGCGTCGATCCGCCTGAACGTGACGCGCATCCATTCGCGCCAGGTTCCCGCGGCACATCTCAGCTCCCAGCGCGCTGACATTGTGGCGGGGCCGGTAAACGCCAGGATCGCTCGCGCGTCTCCCGCGTCGATCGCGTACCGGCCTCTGCTGTCGACCACGCCCTTGCTGTGCTCGATCGAGCCGTCTTGCTCGTAGGACGTCTGGAGGATCCCGCCGTCGGGTTGCGGGGAGGGTGTCAGAATCTCGAGCGATTGCCGGCGTTCGCCTGAGATGACTACGTCGACGCGGTGGGCGAGGTGGAGACCCCCGGGGAGAAACTCGTAAATGTCGCGACCGCGCCATGCCTCGGTTTCGCCGTCGTCTGCCACGAGTACGCCCGTCGACTCCCAGGTGCCCGCGAGTCGGGTGAGAGTGCGCGAGGCGTTTGTCTCCATTAGCTGAATATGCGGCGACTTGCGCGCGCTGTCAACGCTCGGATGGTGCCTTTATTCGTGAGGCATGCGCCCCAGGAAATTCCGCGGATCGAGCGGCGGCCGCTTGGATTCGTTCAGCCGTTCGCGGAATGCCTCGTCGATAGCGCCGACATAGAGCCACCCCATGAGCAGTTCGTTCTCCCGCAGGCCGTGGGCAGCCCTCACCTCGGGGGCATTCGTGAGCATCCCCGTGCGCCACATCACGCCCCAGCCCGCGGCCCAAAGAGCAAGTTCGAGCAGGTGTGCTGCGCCAGCCGCTGTCGCATGCTGCTCCCATTCGCGGACTTTCGGATGCTCCGTAGGGCTCGCGACGATAGCGATGAGCAGCTCTGCGCGAAACGGCTTTGTGGTGAATTCACCGGGCTCACGAGTCTCGCCCGCTGCGGCATCCATCGCTTTCGCCAGCCGCACGCGGTCGTCGCCCCGCAGCGTAATGAGGCGCCACGGCCGCAGCGCCTTGTGATCGGCCACGGGAGTCACCGCGGCGAGGATCTCGACCAGCTCGGCATCCGTCGGCGTTGCTGGCCCAACCTTGGAGACAGACCGGCGGGCAGCCATCGCCGAGAGCAGCGGATGCGAGTCAGAAGTCATGCATGCCATTCTCGCCCCAGAGGGCGCCGGATGCTGCGGCGGGGTCAGCGCGCAGCATCCCACCAGTCCAGCACTCTGGTGCCGCTCAGGGTGAGCCACCGCGAGGCTTCGCCCTCGGGCACATCGATATCGAACCAGGTGCGGCCGGCGAGCGGAGTGCCCTGCAGCCAGGTGCCGTCGGGTTGGCGCGCTTGGCGAATGACATCGACGGCATCCTCCAGCCTCGGGTCTGGTGGCGTCTCGTCGAGCAGGGCGGCGGCGCGAAAATAATCGAGTGCGGTCAGAGCGCTGTAGCGCCAGCGGTGCGGATGCACGAACTGGCCGATAAAGTCGCCAACCGGCTCTCCGGTGGTTGCCCTCCGGAGGAGCCGCCGCTCGAGCAGGTATTCCTCGCCTCCGTGGCGTGCCTCCCGCAGGCTCGGGTCTGCCGTTATCTGCTCGTAGGCGAGCATTTCGCGCAGTGCGTTGAGGGTTGAATGGAACGACGATCGGGTGGAGTTGCCCTCCTCTGCCTCGCAGTTCCATCCGCCGTCCTGCAGGCGATGGGCGGGGAACCATGCCACCAGGTCAGAGACATCGGCTCCCAGCCACGCGCCGTTGGCGAGGGTGAAGGCGTTGATGCACACGTCGATCTCCCCTCCCCAGTAGGGCAGATCGTCGTATTCCCAGCGGCTATTCGCCGCCAGCTTGTCGGCCGTGCCCGCAAGTGCCGCTGCGTCGACTCCCCATTCGCGCAAGTCCTTGAGTGACCAGGTTGTCGCCGTCCATGGCTGGCCGGGCTGCTCAGATTCCGGGCTGCCAAAGTACCCTGCCGGAAAGTACGCGCCGCCATCCCACTGACCATCCTCGTCTTGGTGGGCCAGCAGCTCGGCACCGTGACCTTCGGTGGCCACGCGAGACCTGGTCGCCTGCCACACCTCCGGAGGGGCCCCAGCGAGGTCACGCTCGACTTGCCAGCGCAGCGCAGGGTCGGAATCCAAGAGCCAGTCGAGCACGCGGGTGTCTGTCGCCATGGGTCTTGTCCCTTCCGGTAATCCCTCGGATGGTGTAGTTACCGCCCGAGTATCTGGTCTCGCGCCTCGCGCCGCAACACCTTGCCGATGAGCGAGCGTGGTAATTCGTCGACGGCGAGGATGCGCTTAGGCACTTTGTAGGCGGCGAGTCGTGCGCGACAAAAGTCGCGAATCGATTCGCCATCGAGGGATGCACCCTCGCGCAGCACCACGGCGGCAGCAACATCTTCTCCACCCTGTTTGCGTGGCAAGCCGACGACGGCCGAGGCCATGACATCCGGATGCTCACTCAGTGTGCTTTCGACCTCGCTGGGGGAGACGTTGAAACCGCCCGTGATGATGAGCTCCTTGAGCCTGTCGACGATCGTGACGAAGCCGTCCTCCGAGACGGTGGCCACGTCTCCGCTGCGAAGCCATCCTCCCGGCAGGAGCGCCTCTGCGGTGTCGGCGGGCCGCCCCCAGTAACCCTGGAAAACCTGGGGGCCGCGGATGAGCAGCTCGCCGGATTCGCCGAGCGGGCGATCGATTGTGGGGTTGTCGGGGTCGACCACGCGAATCTCGGTGCTGGGGAACGGCACCCCCACCGTGCCGGGTCGCCGGGTCGGGCCCATCGGGTTTCCGAGCGCCACGGGCGAACTCTCGGTCATGCCATAGCCCTCCACGAGGAGGCCGCCGGTCGCCTCTTCCCAGCGCTCGACGGTAGCGATGGGCAGGCTCATGGCTCCTGAGATGGCGAAACGAATTGTGGAGAGGTCGATCGAACCGCGCAACGCAGAGCGGGCAAGCTGGTCGTAGATCGGCGGCACTGCGGGCAGAAATGTGGGCGGGCTGGTGCGCACAGCAGCCTTGACCAGGTCAAGGTCGAACTTGGGGAACAGCACAAGCTTTGCGCCCATGCTCATGGCGAAGGTGAGGCACAGCGTCATGCCGTACGCGTGAAAGAGGGGGAGAACGCCGTAGAAGGTCTCCTTGCCGTCCACGAGTCCCGGCACCCAGGCGCGGCCCTGCATCGCGTTCGCGCGCAGATTTGAGTGGGTGAGGATGGCGCCCTTGGGCTGACCTGTTGTTCCGCTCGTGTACTGCAAAAGGGCGACGTCGTCGATCGTGGGTCCCGCGACTCGTCGCGAGATGCGGCGGTGGTCAAGCAGTGCCTTCCAGGTGAGCGGATGCCGCGCCTGCGGCGTGCTGGTCAGCTGCGCCCGGGAGGCGCGGGCCTTGGGGACGGGCAGGCGAAGCGCCACTCGCTTGCCGAAGGGCAGCGCCGTGGTGATATCGACGCTCACGATGTGCTCTACGGCCAGGTCGCGGGGGAATGCGGCGATCGTGTCGTAGGTCTTATCCCAGACGACCGCGAACTGGGCGCCATGGTTTTCGAACTGATGGCGAAGCTCACGCGCGGTGTAGAGCGGATTATGTTCGACGACGATCGCGCCGAGCCTGAGGGCTGCGTAGAAGGCGACAACATGCTGCGGGCAGTTGGGCAGCACGAGGGCAACTCGATCGCCCTTTCTGACCCCCAGCCGGCGCATCCCTTCTGCGGCGCGGTCGATCTGCTCCCCCAGGTCGCGATAGGAGGTCACGGCTCCGAAGAATTCGAGTGCTGGTCTCGGGCCGAAGGCCTTGATGCTCGCCGACATCATCTGAGGCAGAGTTTGTGAGGGCTCGTCGATCTCGGCCTGGACCCCTCGGCATATGAGGAGAGCCATGGTCGTGATTCGTAGGGGTTGCTCGACACGACTCCATCCTGCCGCTAACCGTGCTGTGTGTGTGCCGGGAGGCTGTGATCTAGCTGATCTAGCTGATCTAGCTGATGTTGCGGGGAGATCACCCTCGCCGGGTGACAGATGCGGGGCGCCGAGGTGGTGTGATCAACAGACATCACCACTGAAAGGAACTGACATGGCAAAGGCAGATGGCGTTTTCATCTACATCGGTACATACGCGAACGAGGCGGATGCGCGTTCCGACTACGACATCGTTAAGGATTTGCACTCGTCTGGCGCGGTCGGCACGTTCGATGCCGCGGTGTTGACAAAAGACGACAAAGGCAAGGTGCATGTCAACAAAGACGAAACGGCGATGCGGCTCGGCGGTTGGACAGGAGCTGGCGTTGGTGCGGTCATCGGGCTGCTCTTTCCTCCCGCTCTCATCGCCACGGCGCTCGCCGGCAGCGCGATTGGGGCAGCAACCGGTCACATCGCGCGCGGGCTTTCTCGCAATGACGTCAAGGAGCTCGGCGAACTCATCGACTCGGGTCAGGCGGCCCTGCTCATCGTGGGGGAGACCACTCTGGGGTCTGCTCTCGAGAAGGCCGAACTCAAGGCCGAGAAGCGAGTGGCCAAAGAGCTCGATGTGAGCGTGAAGGATGTCGAAGCTGCGGTCAAGGAGGCCGCGGGCGAAATCGCCTAGAGCGTCACGCCGTGTGGGGGTCTCGCGCCGAGCTCAGCGATGCTGAGGTTCAGGTGCGAGACACCACCGCGTTGTCGAGTTCGTCCGCATCGACGCCCGGCGTGAGCGCACGGTTGGTCAGCAGCACGTAGGCAACACCGGCCGTGGGATGCACCCAGAACTGGCCCCCCGACCATCCGGCGTGACCGTAAACATCGCGGTCAATCAGCCCCGGTGCGCGCGTGCGGAGGTTCCAGGTGAAGCCCCAATCCTGGCCGCGGGAGGCGACGTAGGGCTCGAGCCGCGGAATGTCGCCCGTGAGGGGACGGCGCATCATCGACAGGGTCGTCGGCTGCACGATCTCTCCAGAATCCCGCAGCAATGCCGCGCCAATGGCGAGCAGGTCCTCGGCACGGCCGATGAGCCCCGCTCCGGGGTGGCGCAGGGCAGCGAAGCGCTGGATGTCCACTCCGGCGTCGGCTGCGTCGGCGATCTCGTGAGGGTCGGAGGCTTCATCGAGTGTGATGCCCGTGGCGCCGATGGGGTCGAGTAGTTCGGCGACCGCGGCATCCCAGGTCGTCGATAGGCGAGCCTCGATCATGCGGGCAATGCCGGCAAACGCAATCGTGGAATAGCGGGACACTGTGCCAGCGGCGAAGTCTTGCTCGCCGAGGAGTCCTGCTTCGAGCCCGGCGCTGCTGTCCATCGCGGGTTCGGCGATTCCCGATGTGTGGCTCGCCAAGTGGCTCAGGCGCACGACGTCGCTCCTCGCCGCTCCGAAGGCCGGCATGTCGGCCTGCAACGGGGTCTCTGGCGTTGCGAGCCCCCGCTCGATCATGCGGGCCGCAACCAGGCCAACGAGCGGCTTGGTTACGGAGAAGAGTCGGTAGTGATCCTCCACTCGAGCGCGGCGCGAGCCCGACGCGCCGAACGCCTCAATCGCCTGAATTCCCGAAGCGGTTGCGATGCCAAGAACAGCGGTCGGCAACGCACCAGAATCTGTTTGGCGCTTGGCCCATTCGAACGCGTGGGCAAAAGATTCAGACACGGCATCTCCTCAACGTCGGCGGCGGCGTTAGTCCTTGCCTGGGGGCAGGGGGTTGGCGCGATCTCGAAATGCTATTCGACCCTATCGAGGGGATCGCCTCCAGAGGGATCGCCTCCATAGGATGGAGCGAACCGCCGATAGGAACGGGGCGTGATCGAGGTGGCCACAACCGAGAGACCGGGGCGTGTGCGCGTCGGGATCTCGGGCTGGCGTTATGCGGGCTGGCGAGGGGACTTCTACCCGCCAGGTCTGCCGCATAAGCGGGAGCTCGAATACGTCGGCGAGCGCATGTCAACGCTTGAGCTCAACGGATCGTTCTACTCGCTTCAGCGCCCCGCCAGCTACCTGAGGTGGCGCGGCTCGGTGCCAGCCGACTTTGTCTTCGCGGTCAAAGGCTCCCGCTACGTCACGCACATGCTGAGGATGAAGAATGTCGACGCAGCGCTCGCCAACTTTTTCGCCTCTGGTGTGCTGGCCTTGGGCGATCAACTCGGCCCGATTCTGTGGCAGCTGCCAGAGCGGCAGCATTTTGAGCCCCGTTCCCTAGAGGCGTTTCTGTCGGGGCTTCCTCGCACGACAGGTGAAGCGCTGCACCGGGCGAGGCGCCACGACGCGCGAATTGGTGACCGCGCCTGGCTTGAGGTAGAAAACGATAGGCCGATCCGCTACGGATTCGAGCCGCGTTCGGTCACTTTTGAGAACGACGACCTGCTGTCGATGCTGCGCGAATACGACACCGCTCTGGTCGTTTCGGATGCGGCGGGGCGCTGGCCAGCATTCGGCGCGACAACGGCATCCTTTGTCTACGTACGCCTTCACGGTGCCGAAGAGCTTTACGCCAGCGGATACACCGATGAGCAGCTCAACGACTGGGCGTCGCGCATTGCGGGGTGGCGCGATGGGACCTCCGTCGTAGACGGCACGCCGCGCGATGTATACGTATATTTCGATAACGACGCCCGCGGACACGCGCCGCACGACGCCGTGGCGTTGGCGCAGCGAGTGGGGGATTCACGCGCTAGCCGTGGCCGCAATTGATAGTGGAGGCAACGGGCAGCGGAGGCAGCGCCTCGACGTCATTGAGGACTAGTGCCACCGCCGCTGTGGCTGTGCCGCTGTGGTTCGCCGGCGCGGACGAGAATCCGTTTTCTTGCAATCTCCGGGTCCCAGCTTTAGTATCGAAATTCGATATGTATGTATCGAAAAGCGATAGGAGCAGGTCATGACCAGAGCGGCAATCGCCCTGTCCAAGGTTTTTCTCGTGCTCGTGGCGCTTGCGGGAGTCTTCGTGCAGGTGGTGCTGTTGCCGATTCAGGCGGCCGAATCTGCCGCGGAGTTCCCCGAGGTCGAATTCTTGCGGATCCCCATCCTCGTACTCGGAATCCTCTTTGTCGCCTGCGGCCAGGTCGTGGTCGTGTGCGTCTGGGCGCTGCTGTCGCTCGTGCGACGCGATGCCATCTTCAGCACTCGCGCGTTCAAATACGTTGACACGATGATCGCCTCGCTCGCACTGGCCACTGCCATCGTGGTCGCGATCCTCCTCATTCTGCAGCTCACGGCCGACGCAGGCCCGCCCGGCCTGGTCGTGCTGGCACTCGGTGTCGCCACGGCGTGCGCAGCCCTCGCCCTCGTGCTCATTGTCATGCGCCGTCTGCTGGCCAAAGCATCCGAGCAGGCGCAGTATCTGGACGAGGTGGTGTGATGGCTATCGTCGTCAATCTCGATGTCGCCTTGGCCAAGCGCAAAATGTCGGTAACCGAGCTTGCGGATGCCGTGGGCATCACGGTCGCCAACATCTCCGTTCTCAAAAACGCCAGGGCCAAGGCGGTGCGTTTCACCACCCTCGACGCCATCTGCAGGGTTCTCGAATGCCAGCCAGGGGACATCCTGGCCTGGGTGCCCGACGTTCCTGACACCAGTGTGCGTGCCTAGAGCAGGCCGAGTTCCCGGGCTCGGCCGATTGCGGCATCCCTGTCTGTCACTTCGAGCTTGCGATAGATATGTGCGATGTGCGTTTTGATCGTGTTGACAGAGAGATAAAAGCGCCGGGCCAGGTCGACATTCGAAAAGCGGGTGGGCAGGTAAGCCAGAATCTCGAGTTCCCGATCGGTGAGCGGATCAGCCAAGACGCGATTGCCGAGGGGCTGCCACGACTGACCCGCCCGCATCCGAATCGTGGCGCTAAATGAGGCATGCGGCCCCGTCACGGTTTCGAGCAGTGTGAGGATGGTGGGGCCGGCTTGGATGAAGATATCCACGAGGCCGTGCACTTCGGCAAGCTTGACCGCTTCTGTGAGGTGCCGGGTCGCCTCCGCCGGAATCTCGTCGGTGGAGGATAACCAGGCGAGCAGGATGCGATGTTGCACGGTCGAAATCGCATCGGGGGAGGGCACCAGCTGTGCCCACGCGGTGGCGATCGCCCTCGCCGATTGGGTTTCCCCCGCCGCGAGCGCAGCGACTGCCCTGCTGAACAGAGCGGATGATGCCACAGTGAGGGCCGCAGGCGGCGAAGGCTCGGCGCCGAGATCCGCTTGGTTCAGACCTGCCGCCGGAGTTCCCTGCGACTCCGCTGGCCCGGTGGTCTCACCTGGCTGCTCATCGAACAGCTGCGGTGCTTCATCGGTACCGACGGCGGTGACCACGGAGGCAAGGTATGCATCCGATATCGCGGGATGCCCGAGCATTTCTGCTTTTCGGGCAGCATGCAGGGTCTCAGCAATTAGTGAGTTGGCTCGCTCAGCGTTGCCGCACCAGGCCTCGACGAGGGCAAGCGCGCTGCTGGCGGGGATTCGATTCACGGGGTCAACCCCTGCTGTATCTAGCGCGCGGGAGAGCCACTGGCGAGCTTCGCCAAGATGACCGGCTAAGAAGTGCGCGCGGCCACCCGAGACCAGGGCGTCGATCAGTTCGCCGACGGCCTCGCGCGGCAGGCTCTCTGGGCGTTTGCGCGCGATCTGCGACTGAATAGATGACAGCCTCCGCTGGGCGGATTCGGGCGAGACCTCCGGCCGTGCGCGCCATAGAACCTGTGCTGCGACAAATCCGAGCCCCGTTGCCGGCTGCGACGCGGCGGGATGCTCTGGCTCGGTCAGCAGCCGACGGGCTCCCGTGAGGGCTTCGGCATCGACGCGTTCCGAGATTGCCGGCGCGACCGGCGAAGAGGGCTCCGCAGAAGACGGCTGCCACCGGATCGCGTCGAGCGAGTCGTCATGTTCGGTGACGTCAGCGGCGGTCGCGAGCATGGCCTCAAGCGCACCATCTCGGGCCTGGGCTCGCAAAAGATAGGCCATCGCCGGTTTCACTCGGCCGTGGGTGAGGCTCCATTCGGCAGCGGAGGTGAGAATGCGCAGCTCATCTGCCGGGCTTTCTGCTCTCAGTCGCGAGCGCAGAAGCTCGCTGAACAGACGGTGAAAGCGAAACCACCGGTGTCGGTGGTCGAGGGGCACCAAAAACATCGACTCTCGTTCGAGGGAGTCGAGCACCGCCTGGTTGCCACTAGAGCCGGTTATCGCATCGACGAGTTCGCCGCTGATCTCGTCGAGCACTGACATACACAGCAGCAGCCTGCGTTGCTCACTCGACAGGCTGGAGAGAACCTCTTCACTCAGATAGTCAGCGACAATCCTGTCACTGCCGCTGAAGTCGTCGATGAATGCGTCGGCATCGGCGTTATTCCGCAGAGAGAGACCCGCGAGCTGGAGGCCAGCGACCCAACCCTCCGTGCGCATCCACAATGCCCGCACCTGCTCGGCGGAGAGGCGATGGCCGATGAGCAGAGTGAGAAGCTCGGCCGCTTCTGCCAGGTCGAAGGCGAGATCGGATTGCCGTATTTCGAGCACGTCGTCGTGCAGGCGATATCGGCTGAGTGCGATGGGCGGGTCAACGCGCGACGACAGAATAAAATGCGCGTTGCGAGGGCTGCGAGCGATGAGTTCTCCCAGGTCGGCGACGAGTCGAACATTGGAGAAGCGCTGCAGGTTGTCAATGATGATGACGGTCTCCTGAGCCGAGCCTAACGACAGGGCCATGGCGTCGATTGCGGGTTCCCCGAGCCCGGTCAGACCGGTTTCGACGGTGGCGGCGAGGATGTCGGCTGATGGCCGGGCCGAAGGGCAGGCCGCGGCCAGATGGCGTACAAACCGGGCAGGGTCATCGTCGGATTCGTCAATGTCCAAGTGAACCAGCGTGGGGCCGGCACTGTTGTCGGCGACGGATCGTGTGCCGCCCCACTGCTGCAGCAGGGTGGTTTTGCCTGCGCCAGCCTGCGCCACAACGAGGGTTAGCCGCGAGCCGAGCGAGCGGTCGAGGCCACGTCGGAGCGCCGGCCGATCGATCAGTCGGCTTGTGTCGAGCCGGTCCCAAAATGAGTTCACCCGTGAAGACCCTTCGTGACTATGCGGTCATCTATACCCCGGCTCCCTGAACGCGCAACCGGGTGCCGCTCACCCTCCATGGATGACGCACAGTTTCACCGTCGGCAGGATGATCGATCGAGGCGTCGAGAGGGACTCCATCGTGACTTCACCGCTGTTCGAGATTGTGATCAAGGGAACCCTGAGTGACCCTGTCGCGGCTTTGCTAGAGGGCTTTAGAGTCACAGAGGTCGCCTCGGGCTGGACTCACCTCGTGGGGCCGATCCCCGACCAGGCGCGCCTGCAAGGCATCCTGAGCGTGTTCTCCTATCTCAATATCGAGCTGGTTTCGGTGAACCCGGTGACACACCCCTGACGCACACCGCCATGCTCTGCACGCCGGGGTTCGCAGGAGCGAGATTGCCGCACCCGGTCGTGGTGAGCGTCGTGTCCACAATCGAGATCACAATCCATCCCGCGTGGCGCAGAAACCGCCCCACCTGCCCCGGTTGCCGTCGTGGCCGCCGATTCGGACGGAACCGACGTCATACCGTTTCACCCCGGTCGGATTCGTCGATTCTGATGGGCACGCGCACGTCGGTGCCGCCCTCCAGCGTGAGCCTGGTGGCCATGCGCACCATTGTGGGTGCCGGAACAAAGCCGCCGGCAAACAGCGCTTCTCCCTGCGAGAAGCGAGCAGCCCTGGCGAGCATGGCGGCTGGCACGAACCCGAAGATGGTGCCAAGCTCGGCCAGGTCGACCGGCGATGTCATCTTCATGAGCGCCAGGTTGTCGCACTGGGAAGTCACCCTCGCATCGATGCGCGATGGTCGCTGAGTCGACAGCACAAGCCATAGGCCAAACTTGCGGCCCTCTGCGGCAATCTGGATGATTCGCTCCCGAACCGCAACGTGCATGGGGGTCATCGCATCCGGGGAGCAGAGGTTGTGGGCTTCGTCGATCACAATGAGCAGAGGGCGTCGTTGCTCCCGCTTTGCCCACAGATCATCGAGCACCGCCAACGCCACGACGAGAGATTCATCGGCGAAGTTAAAGCCGCCGAGATCGAGCACCGTGGCGTCCGGTCGCGTCTCGATGATGTCGGTCACGGCCTCTCTGCCGCCCGCCCAGACATCCCACTCGGTGACGCGCAAGTTCTCGATTCGTGACGCCAGATCTAGGGCGGCCGGTGTCCCGTGCTCGCGCAGCTGCGGCACCACCTGACGCGCGTCTAAGGCGCTGACGAACTCCTCAAGGTGCAAGAGCTCGTTGTGTTCCGCTCTGTCGGTGAGCGGGTCGAGTCGCAGCACGGCAGCCTTGCTCGGCACGGAGAGGTCGCTAAAACGCACGCGAAGGGAGTCTGGTTCTGGCGCGGAGGGGCGGAGCACGCGAATGTCGCGGCGAGCGAGTGCGCTCTGAGATCGACCCTGATCGGAATCACCGTCGGCGGGTTCGGCCATTGTGACGAAGTCACCGTTGGGGTCGAACACAACCATAGGCAAACGGGTGTGCAGGAGCAGCTGTTCGAGCACGACGCCCAGCGCATACGTCTTGCCTGAACCGCTTTGCCCGCACCAGAACGTGTGTCTGTTGAAGCGGTGGGGCAGCAGTCTGGCGGGGATTGTGGGTGACGCATAGAACGTGCCGATCTCTAACGTCGCCCCCCACTCGTCGTACAGCAGCTCGATTGTCGGCGAATCTGCGGCGTGCACGGATGCAGAAAAGAACGGTTCAGCGCTGTGAGTTTCGAGCTTGTGTGCGGCCTCATCGACGACGCCGAGAATGCGGCCAGCGCCCCTCGGCGCACCACCAATCGCGCGCTCGACCTCCTCGATCTGCCCCAACTGCGGCTTTCCCACGTTCGGAGTCAGAAGCACGAGGGCGCCGACGTCGAATGCCATATCGGCGGAGCCGGAGAAGTGGAACTCGCGCCCATCGAGCGATTCCGCTGTGCTGGTGCCTAGATTGAAGTTCTCCGCTGACGTCATGGCCGTGGTCATCCCTCCTGTTGCCGGATGGCCGCAGGGTACTGCCATGTAAAAGGTTCCCGAAAGCAGGCGGGGGCCGGTTCATGCCCCGGGGGTGATTTCTCGATCATCCGTCGAGGGGCATCGCCGTGATGTTGGCGATCCTCAACGCCATCGCGCACCCCTCTTTGGTAGAAAGAACCACTATTCTGAGGCGACCGTGAATAGGGGGCTCACCGCCATGTCTGTCGTCACCGCCGCCGACTCCGCACCAATGCCGAGTCAGACTCTCTCTCCCGTGCACTCCGCGAACGTTCTTCGCGCTCCCGCCCTGTGGTGGCGTATCGCAATCGTTCTGGTTATTCTCGTTGGCTTGTTCAGCGGCTCGCATAAGGTGCTGTTCTTCACCGTTCAGAGCTCCGCGATCGCGGCGGGGTTCTTCGCCGTCGCCGCCTATTTCATGCTGGTGAGGCGCACTGCGGATGCTCCGGCCCCACGGGTGCGCGGGGCGGTAACGCTCTATCTGCTCATGACGATGCTCATCTCGCACTTCGTCAACAACGACGGCGAGAACCCGATCCCGGGAATCCTCTCCGCCTCATCGCCAGAGGATCTGCTCTCCAACCGGTCAGTATTCCTCTTGCACTATGTGGCGCCGATCATGGTCTTGCTCGACTGGTTGCTCTTCGGCCCCAAGGGTGTCGTTCGGTACCGGGAAGCTCTGCTGTGGTTGATTTACCCGCTCGGCTACATTCTTATCGTCATGGCCCGTGCCGTTGTCTTGCCCGAGGCATCCGACCTATTCCCCTACGGCTTTCTTGACCCGGTGGGCAAGGGCTATGGCGGGGTCTGGGCGTGGGTTGGCGGGTTGGCCGTGGGCGTCATCGTGTTGTCGATGCTGCTGGTGGCGATCGATCGCGGTCTGGCCCGGCTGTCGTCGAAGGCCGCAGCCAGGGGCTAACACCTTTCCCTTGGCCATGGAGTATGCGGGCGTGACCCTTTCCGGGTGCCGAAGCGCTCCTTTACCGGGGGTGCCTATCGGGTCCCGTCGTCCCCGAGTAAGCTCGAAATGCCTCGGGCGATCCCGACCCCCATCGAACGAAATCGAGCAGCGAGTGAAGTGGTTCCGTCGTCACAAACGACCGAAGCACCGACCCTTCGATGCCTCCGAGATGCCGCCTATTCGGCGGGCCACGGTCGAGAGCGCAGTTGAAGAAGGTCTCATGCTGGCGGAGTATGCGTGCCGCCTCAAGCTGCGAAATCTCATCGTGATCGAGGCGCTCACCTCTGAGAGCTCCTACGACCCTCGCAATCACCTTGCTGGCGCCAAATCGGTGCTTTCTCAGCTGATCACCGAGTCGGAGCATGCCGCCGATCGGCTTTCGTGGGAGATCACCGAGGTCGAGGGCCTTCGTGGGCGGGCCGAGCATGCCCACGACTACCAGTCGGCAGACGAGCGCAATTTGCAGCACCGGTCCGATGTTGCCGTTGCGCTCGCCCACAAACTCGCTGAGCGCAGGGATGACGAGGCTTACCTTCTCGACCTCATCGAGCGGGCGAGGGTCGACGCCTGGAGTGATGTGTCGCGGGCGCTGCAGGAATCACTCGATCGCTCGACGATCATCGTCGACGACGACTACGAGCGCGCACGGGGCGAGAGGGTTTCTGAACTGCTGGGAGACCTCGCCGCGCTCGAACGTCAGCAGTCCTAAGCGGGCGGTTGCTCAGGTCCGCTAGAGCCGTTCGATAAACGCCGCGACGGATGCTGTGATCAGATTCGCCGTCGACTCCGGCGTGTAGGGCGACGACTTGAGTACCGCCATGCTGTGGTCGGCTCCGGGAATCGAAACGGTGGTGATCGATTCGGTGTCTGCGATGGCGGAGGCAACCAGGTCGGCGCTGCCAAACGCATCGCGTTCGCCCTGCAACACGAGCACGGGTACGCGGGGCATGAGCAGCTCGTCGGCACGCGATCTTTCGGGATGGGCGGGTGGATGCAGGGGAAAAGCGAGGCAGATAACCGCGGCGGCGCTCACGGCCTCGGCTGTTCGGCAAGCGACCCGCGCACCGGCGCTGCGGCCGCCCGTTATCAACGGGATGCCAGCGTGAATGGTGCGCACGATGGGGGCGACTTCGAGCCATGCGGCGTCGAGTGCAGCGGGGCGGGGCGCCACCTTCTTTCCGGCGAGGCGCCAGGGCTGCTCATAGCGCACGACGGTTATCCCGCGCGCTGGCAGAGTAGCCGCCAGCGCGGCGAGATCGAGCGCCTCGATGCCCCCACCCGCTCCGTGGCCGAGCCAGAGCACGCTGTGGGCGTCAGCTGCGGCATCCACGGTGAGTCTGCTCATGCCGAGTGAGGTGTTCACGTCGAGGGTGTGAGAGGTGTCGGAGTTCACGCCTCCGACGCTACCCCCGTGAGTCGACACGGCGCGCTCGAGCCGCCGCACGCGACTCGATCCGCCGCAGGCGACTCGATCCGCGGCTCTGGCCTGTCCTCCTTCAGGGGGACAATCGGGGGGCAACCCGCGAGGGTAATGGCGTTGCTCATTCAAGACCGGGGGACGCCATTCAGAAGTTTGTTCACTTAATTCCCAGGTTCCCCTACACTGTTGCCGCTACCCCCGAAGGGGGTAATTGTGTCGGCTCCAGCGTTACCCGAAGGCGCCGCTTTACAGCAATGGAGTTGTCAGTGAACAGCACGTCGCCCTACGAACTTGCCCGGCATCGGCACCGCGCCCCGGCTCCTCGCTCCCGCGGACGGTTACTCAGCCCCATCATTGCTGCCGCTGCAGTGCTGCTGTTGGTGACCGGCGCAGGGGTAGCGCTGTCGCAGGGTGGCATCCCCACGCTGTTTCCCGCCAACGCCTCCGGCGGGCCGGGCTGCACCGATCCGGTCTCGTTGCTCGTTGTTGCCGATGAGTCGATCGCTCCGGCGCTCACTCAGGTCGCCGCGGATTTTGATGCGACGTCAACGACGTGCGTCGCGACGGATGTCAGGTCCCAGGCCTCGGGCGACACGGCGGCCCTCCTTGCCTCCAATGCGCTCACCGGGGCGGATGCCTGGGTGCCCGATTCGTCGTTGTGGCTCGCCCGAATGGCCACGACGGCAGAGGCGCTCGGCAGGTCGGCGCCCAACGTCACCGCAGGCGATTCCGTCGCAACCACTCCCGTCGTTTTCGGCGCGCCCGCTGCTCGGTCTGTTGAGTTCGCGGCAGACACCGTGGGCTGGTCAACCCTCCTCTCTGGCACGATCGGCGGGCTTGTTCCCGACCCAGAGTCGTCGGCCGCGAGTCTCGCTGGGCTCGCCTCTCTCACTGCGGCCGCCCCTGCGGATAATCCCCGCATTGTCCCGTCGACCATGATCGAGCTGGGCAAGACCATCCCCGCCAGTCGAGACGAGGCGATTGCCGCTGCGCTCGCTGCTCCCCGCCCCACCGTCGTTGTCACGACCGAGCAGGAGGTCGTCTCTCACAACCTGTCGAACCCCGAGGTTCCCCTCCTGGCGATCTATCCCGTCGAGGGCTCGTCCTCGCTCGACTACCCATTCGTGCGGGTTCCGCAGAAGGCGGGGGAGGATGCCGAAACGAGGGCGATGCTCCTCGACGAGTTCGAGCGGCGTGCGCGCCTGGGGGATGCGTTTTACGCTGCCCAGGGGTTCCGCGACCATAAGGGCGGAGGCGAGGTCGAGTCCGTCGGTGTTCTCGCCTGGTCGACAACGCCATCACCGCCAGCCGACGCCGTCTCCCAGGTGGAGGCACTGTCGAAGTGGAGCACGCTGACGCGCCGCTCCCGCATGCTCATCGCGATTGACGTTTCGGGCTCCATGCTCGAACCCGCGGGCGGCGGTCTTCGGCGCATCGAGGTGTACCAGCGCGCCGCGGGCGGTGCGCTCGGCCGATACGCGGGTGAGACCCACATGGGAGTGTGGGTGTTCTCCACCGACCGCCCGGGGGGCAAGGACTACGAAGAAGTTGCGCCCGTCGCGGCGCTCTCCGATCCCGCCCATTTGCAGCAAATCGTGCAGGTCACGCAGACGCTCCCTCAGTACATTCGGGGAGACACGGGCCTCTACGACACGATTCTGGATGGCGTGACCAAGATGCATGCCGAATACACCCCCGGCATGGTCAATTCAATGGTGATCATCACCGACGGCCGCAACGACGATAAGGGCAGCATTTCGCTCGACGCTCTGCTGCAGCGCATCGCCGAGATGAACGATCCGCTTAAACCGGTTCCGGTCATCCTCATCGGGTTCGGGCCAGACACCGACCTTGAGTCGATGCAGCGCATTGCGGAGGCGACAGGGGGAGAGGCCTATTCGGCCTTCGAGCCCAACGACCTCGACAAGGTATTCGTTGATGCTCTGACACAGCGAACCTGCCGTCCCAACTGTTGAGGCGTGTTGCTATGCTGTGACCACAACTGAAGACCCGGCCGCTCAGGCGATGCGGGAGAGCCCGATTAACGGGCACCGAAGGAGCAATCCTCTCCAGAATCTCTCAGGTACGCGTACCGCATCGAATAGGCCACTCTGAAAAGTGATTGACGCGCATTTCGGCCGCCGGGTTGACCGGCATTCGATTGCGAAGCGATCCGCCCACGGTGAAAGCAGACCACTTGGTCAGCGAAACTCTCAGGCTCCATGACAGAGGGAGAGTTCGCGCGTCGATGACGCATTCCTTGGGAGAACTCTCGTGACTGATAACCCTGCGCCCGGCAATCCTGCATCCGGCATCGATACCGCCGTGAACGCTCCGGTAGATTCGACTCAGCCCCACGGCCGGCTCAGCCCCCTCGACGATGTTCATCGTGCGGGTGGAGCATCGTTCACCGACTTCGCTGGGTGGCAGATGCCGGTGCGCTATTCGAGTGAGCTCGAGGAGCATCATGCAGTCCGTACCGCGGCTGGCCTCTTCGATCTCTCGCATATGGCCGAGATACTCGTCAAGGGTCCCGGCGCCGGCGCAGCGCTCGACTACGCCCTCTGCGGCGTCTTCTCCACGCTCGCCGTAGGGCAGGCGCGCTACAGCCTCCTGCTCACGACCGACGGAGGCATCATCGACGACGTGATCGTCTACCGCACCCACGAGCACCGATTCGGCGTCGTCGCCAATGCCGGCAATCGTGCCCAGGCTGCAGGCGCCCTCTCGGTTCGCACTGCCGGATTCGATGCAACCGTTGTTGACGAGAGCGACGCGCTCGCGCTCATCGCGGTGCAGGGGCCGATGTCGCAGGCCATCATGGCCAAGCTCCCCGACCTTCATTTGCCCACTCCCGTCGCCGATCTCCGGTACTACTGGTCGACGACCGGAGCGTGGCGCGGCGAAGAGATCATGGTCGCTCGCACCGGGTACACGGGCGAGGACGGATTCGAGCTCTACATTCTTGCCGAGCACGGGGCCAGCCTCTGGAGCGCGCTTCTCGCGGCGGGGGAGGAGTTCGGCCTAGTTCCTGCTGGCCTCGCGTGTCGCGACACGCTCCGGCTTGAGGCTGGCATGCCCCTCTACGGCCATGAGCTCAGTCTCGATACTCTCCCTCAGCAGGTGGGGCTTGGCCGCATCGTCAAGCTCGCCCAGAAGGGCGAGTTCGTTGGCCGCGGCGCGGTGGCTCACGGTCCCAGCAGCGATGCTCCCGTTCTTGTTGGCCTCACATCGGACGGGCGTCGCGCTGGGCGTGCCGGCTATCCCGTGCTCGCGGCTGAGGGGGGAGAGCCGGTCGGTGTTGTCACGAGCGGTGCGCTCAGCCCGACTCTCGGGTTCCCCATCGCTTTGGCGCTTGTTTCGCCCTCGCGCGCTGAACCGGGCACGGAGCTCGTCATCGATGTGCGCGGCAAACCGATGCCCGCCGTCGTCACCTCACTTCCCTTCTACAAGCGACCCACCACCGACTGAGAGGCAACCCCATGAGCGAATTGTCAGAACTCAAGTACACGCCAGAGCACGAGTGGATTCGCATCGATGGTGACGTGCTCACCATCGGCATCACCGCCTTCGCCGCAGAGAAGCTGGGCGAGGTTGTCTATGTTGATCTGCCCCAGGTGGGCCAGGCGGTGCAGCGCGGAAAGGTCGTCAGCGAGGTCGAGTCGACCAAGTCTGTCGGCGAGGTCTACGCACCGGTCGATGGGGAGGTCGTTGAGGTTAACGCCGCAGTCTCCGATAACCCCGAGCTCATTAACGATTCGCCATTTGATCAGGGGTGGCTGTTCAGCATCCGGGTCAGCAGTGACGCGCTCGCCGAGGCGAGCTTTATCGACCTCGAGGCCTACAGCGCCATCACGGGAGCCTAAGCAATGGTCGTCGATGCATTCAGCAGTTTTTCCCGGCGCCATATCGGCACCGATACGGATGCTCACAAGGCCATGCTGGCGGCAATCAGCGCCGAGAGCGGGGCATCCTATTCGAGTGTCGAGTCGCTCGTTGATGCTGCAGTCCCCGCGTCGATCCACTCGGTCGCGGTCGAGCGCTCAACGATTCCGCCAGCGGCCACGGAGCGCCAGGCGCTCGCCGAACTGAAGGCGATCGCCGGGTACAACCGGGTGCGTCGCTCGATGATCGGCCTCGGCTACTACGACACGATCACGCCCGCCGTGATCAAGCGCAATGTGCTCGAGAACCCCAGTTGGTACACGGCGTATACGCCGTACCAGCCCGAGATCTCGCAGGGTCGGCTCGAGGCGCTCATCAACTTCCAGACGATGGTCACTGATCTCACGGGGCTCGACACGGCGAATGCGTCCATGCTCGATGAGAGCACGGCTGTTGTCGAGGCCATGCTTCTTGCCCGCCGTGCGTCAAAGACGTCAACGAACGTTTTTGTTGTCGACTCTGATGCGCTGCCGCAGACGAAGGCGCTTCTCGCGAACCGTGCCGAGGCCGTCGGCATTGAACTCGTTGAATTACCTCTCGCAGAGGGGGCGCTGCCCGAGACAGCGTTCTTTGGCATCTTCATCCAGTATCCAGGCTCCTCTGGGCGCGTTTGGAACCCAGCAGCCGCCGTCGTCGCCGCCCACGAGCACGGTGCTATCGCCGTCGTCGCGGCCGACCTTCTTGCCCTCACCCTCATCGCGAGCCCTGGCGACTTCGGTGCCGATGTCGCGGTCGGCACGAGCCAGCGGTTTGGTGTTCCCATGGGGTTCGGCGGCCCGCACGCGGGATACATGGCCGTGCGCAAGGGGCTTGAGCGCCAGTTGCCCGGTCGTCTCGTTGGGGTTTCGAGGGACGCGGATGGACATCCCGCCTACCGCCTCACGCTCCAGGCACGCGAGCAGCACATCCGCAGGGAGAAGGCCACGAGCAATATCTGCACCGCGCAGGTTTTGCTCGCCGTCATGGCCTCGATGTACGCGGTTTATCACGGCCCGCAGGGGCTCAAAAACATCGCTCACCACGTCAATCGCACGGCCAGCCTCATGGCCGATGCCCTCACCGCCGCCGGTGTAGCTCCGCGGCACGGATCGTTTTTCGACACCCTGCAGGTGGGGGTCGCCGGCCGGGCGGATGCCGTGGTTGCCGACGCCGCGGAGCGCGGCATCCTCCTGTGGAAGGTCGACTCCGACACTGTGCAGTTCTCGGTGGATGAGACGACGACGCCCGAGGAGGCCGTCGCGGTTGTGCGCGCAATTCTCGGCGAGAGCGCCCCGAGCCAGCTCGGGTTCAAGCCACTGAGCCGCAGCATCGGCCAAGAGTCGGCCCGCACGTCGCAGTACCTCACGCATCCGGTCTTCAGCACGCACCGCTCGGAGACGAGCATGATGCGCTACCTCAAGTACCTCGCCGACAAGGATTACGCGCTCGACCGCGGCATGATCCCGCTCGGCTCGTGCACGATGAAGCTCAATGCGGCCACTGAGATGGAATCCATCACGTGGCCTGAGTTTGCGGGGCTTCACCCGTTCGCGCCCCTTGACGACGTGCAGGGCTACATGGTCTTGATCAGCCACCTCGAGAGCTGGCTCGCCGAGGTCACGGGCTACGACACCGTCTCGCTGCAGCCGAACGCGGGCAGCCAGGGTGAGCTCGCCGGTCTGCTCGCCATCCGCGGCTACCACCGTGCCAACGGCGACTTGAATCGCACGCTGTGCCTCATCCCGTCGAGCGCCCACGGCACCAACGCCGCCAGCGCCGTGCTCGCGGGCATGAGCGTTGTTGTTGTCGCGTGCGACGAGCTCGGCAACGTCGACCTTGCCGACCTCCACGCCAAGATCGACGCGCACCGCGACGAGCTTGCGGCCCTCATGGTCACCTACCCGTCAACTCACGGTGTCTACGAGCACGAGATCCGGGCGATTACGGATGCTGTGCACGAGGCCGGCGGTCAGGTTTACGTCGACGGAGCCAACCTCAACGCCCTGCTCGGTTATGCGCGCTTTGGCGACTTCGGCGGAGACGTGAGCCACCTCAACCTGCACAAGACGTTCTGCATTCCGCACGGCGGCGGCGGCCCCGGCGTCGGACCCGTCGCGGCGAAGGCGCACCTAGCGCCGTTCCTGCCGGGGCATCCGCTCGCCCAGTCGGCGCAGCATCCCGCGTTCGACCTGCGCACCGACTCGGTCGGCGAGTTCGTGCACGCCGGTGGGCCAGTCAGTGCCGCCCCCTACGGCAGCCCGAGCATCCTGCCCATCAGCTGGGCCTACGTGCGCATGATGGGCTCGGATGGCCTCAAGCAGGCCACGGGCGCCGCGGTCCTCGCCGCTAACTATGTCGCTGCCCGCCTGCGAGAGCATTTCCCGGTGCTCTACTCAGGCGACAACGGCCTGGTCGCTCACGAGTGCATCCTCGACGTTCGCCCGCTGACGGCCGCCACGGGTGTCAGTGTCGACGACGTCGCCAAGCGCCTCATCGACTACGGCTTCCACGCCCCGACGATGAGCTTCCCCGTGCCGGGGACCCTCATGGTCGAGCCCACCGAGAGCGAGGACCTCGCCGAGATCGACCGCTTCATCGACGCGATGATCGCGATAAAGGCGGAGGCGGATGCTGTGGGTCGCGGTGTTTGGCCGGCCGACGACAACCCCCTGCATGGTGCGCCGCACACTGCGGAGTCTGCGCTCGTGGGGGAGTGGAATCATCCGTACTCCCGCGAGGTTGCGGTCTACCCTGCTGCCGCGTCGGTGGCCGGTTCCGATCGAGTGCGGGTGATCCACGGCAAATATTGGCCGCCCGTTCGCCGCATCGACAACGCCTACGGCGACCGCAATCTGTTCTGCGCCTGCCCGCCGCCGGAGGCTTTCGAGTAAAGCGGCCTGTCGCCGCCCCCTAAACCGGGGCGAACAACCCCGGCAGCGCCGCGGCGGCCCAGGGATAGCCCACGAAGACGGCTGCGTCGATGAGGGCGTGCGCAACGACGAGCGGCATCAGCCGCCCGAACCTCGTGTAAAGCCAGCCAAAGAGCACGCCCATCGCGATGTTGCCGATGAACGAGCCGAAGCCTTGGTACAGGTGGTAGGTGCCGCGAAACAGCGCAGCGCTCAGGATGATGGCCCACGGCCCCCAGCGCAAGTCCCGCAGGCGGGCAAATAGATATCCGACAACAATGAACTCTTCGACCACGCTGGAGCGCACTGCGGCGAGCAGCAGAACCGGCACGGTCCACCAGTGTTCGGCCAGGTCTGTCGGCACAACGGTCACCGTTATCCCGAGCGCCTTTCCCCCCAGATAGAGCCCCAGCCCTGGGATGCCGATGACGAGGGCGAGCACGATTCCCCAGGCACCGTCTCTGCCAGCCCTCGTGCCGTCAATGCCGAGGCGCTCCAGATGGGGTTTCGAGGCTGACCACATGAGGTAAACCACGAGCGCCACGGGCATGAGGTCCACGAGAATCGCCATGAGTTGGTAGATGAGGTCGAACACCGGCCGGGGGCTCAGCGAGGAGTTGATGGTCGCGGTCTGGTCGGAGAGTGGCTGCTCGCGGGTCAGTCGATTGGCGATGGCGATGATCGAATAGACGGCGGATGCTCCGAGCGAGAGCCCGAGCACGATCGCGATTTCTGCACCGATGCGGCGGCGGGTCAGTGGCACAGAGGTGAAATTGGCGGGTATCGACAATGGGGCTCTTTTCACTCTCGGCAGGGTCACGGGCCCGCAAGCGCTGGATCTTCGCTTAACACGCTCCTGCAAACGCTGTTACTGCTCATTTGCGCGTAGACACGCAATATTCTTGCGTTTGACGCGGTTTTTCGCTGCAATGATTGCAAGCAGGTAAATTTTCGGCATCGTTGTTGGGAGTTGCTGCTCACCCCGCTTAGGGTGACAAACTACTGCATCGCTTTGAAGACCGTCATGTCTTCGGCGGTGAGTTCTGCCTCGTGATGGTTTCAGTGCCGCACGAGGTTCCATTTTGCACAGGAGGAAAATTGGCAATCACAGGACAACGCTTCAGGAGGGTGGCCACGCTTGCGGCCATCGCCGGAGCCTCAGCCATGGTGCTGGCTGCATGCACAACATCTGGTGAGCAGGAAGGCGACGCGGGCGACACCATCTCGATCGCCGTCACCAACGCCTTCACGTCGTTCAACGGCGACACCCCCCAGGCGAACCTCGACACCAACGGAATGGTTGGCTACCTCACGGGTGTTTCGGGCGGACTCGGACTGGGCGGCTTCATGCGCCTCGACACCGACTTCTCGCTCATCAAGGACGAGAGCTTCGGAACCTACGAGCGCGTCTCCGAAGACCCGCTGACCGTCAAGTACACGCTCAACGACGGCCTCAAGTGGTCCGACGGCGAGCCGATCACGGCCGACGACATGCTCTTCTCGTGGGCGCAGAGCTCTGGCTACTACGACGACGCCACGCTCGACCCGGAGACCGGCGAAGCCATCTCCGGCACGCAGTACTTCTCGCTCGCGGGCAGCACGGCTGGCCTCGACACCACCTCGTTCCCCGAGATCGGTGACGACAACCTGTCGCTCACGATCGAGTACGCGTCCCCATACGTTGACTGGGAGCTGGTCAACCTGATCGGCAAGCCTGCTCACGTTATCGCCGAGAAGGCTGGCGTTTCGCTCGAGGACTTCGTTGCTCTTCTCAAGGAGCTCCCGCAGGGCGACCCCGCGGCTCCGGTTGAGGCGAACCCCACGCTCAAGGCCGCTGCTGACTTCTGGAACACGGGCTACGACGTCACGTCGTTCCCCGAGGACGAGTCGCTTCTCGTTGGCTCTGGTCCCTTCACGGTGACCGCGTTCACGGCTGAGTCTGACATCACGCTCACCAAGAACCCCGAGTACAAGGGCGACCTTGCACCGGAGTACGAGACGCTCATCATCCGCTTCATCGGTGACTCGAACGCACAGGTTACGGCTCTTCAGAACGGTGAGGTCAACGCGATCTACCCGCAGCCGTCCGCCGACACGCTCGACGCGCTCGAGGCAGCCAACGCTGTGACCTACGAGGGCAGCCAGCTCGCGTACGACCACCTCGACCTCAAGCAGTCCTCCGCGGTCTTCGCTGACCCGAAGGTGCGCGAGGCATTCCTCAAGACGGTTCCGCGTCAGCAGATCCTCGACTCGATCATCACGCCGGTCAACCCTTCGGCTGAGGTTCTCAACTCGCAGATCTTCGTGCCCGCTAACCCCGAGTACGCCGACGCTGTCAAGGCGAGCGGATACGACGAGTTCAACGAGCCCGACATCGAGGGTGCCAAGGCGCTCCTCGCCGGTGCAACGCCGACCGTTCGCATCCTCTACAACACCAACAACCCGAACCGCGTCGACTCGTTCAACGCGATTCGTCAGTCGGCAGAGTCTGCAGGCTTCATCATCGTTGACGCTGGATCGCCCGACTGGTCGAGCCTGCTGAGCGGTGGCGAGTACGACGCTTCCATCTTCGGTTGGGTCTCCCCGGGTGCGGGCAACGCCGCGCTTCCGCAGATCTTCAAGACCCGCGGTGGCGGAAACTACAACGACTACTCGAACCCGGATGTCGACATCCTGGTCGACGAGTCGCAGGTGTCGCTCGATGCAGACGAACTGGCTGACATCAAGATCCAGATCGACGCGTTCACGAAGAAGGACGGCTACGGCCTGCCCCTCTTCCAGACTCCTGGTCTATTCGCCGACAACGGCACCATCAAGGGCCTTGAGTACTTCGGTGGCCAGACGGGCATCGTCTGGAACGCCCAGGACTGGACCCTTGCTGGCTAGCTAGCAGTTCACTCAGTTCCACTGAGAGTGGGGTGCCGGAGACACAGTCTCCGGCACCCTGTTCTTGGGTCACGGCATGTTCTGCGGTCACGGCCAACCCAGGGGTTGGCTCGGGAGCCGTGCAACGTGTGACTAAGCTATTCAGGTTCGGGCTCGTTCGGTTGGCAGCGGCTAGACCGTCGAACATCCAGTAACCAGCACTATGAGATGGGCACAACTTTGGTTGGCTTTATTCTGAGAAGGATCGCGGTTTCGATCCTCGTTCTCGTCGCGGCGTCTTTCATCATGTACGTTCTCGCGGCCAACGCGGGAGACCCCCTGCAAGACCTTCGAGGGTCGAGCTCTCCCAACAAGGATCAGCTGATCGCAGCGCGAACCGCTGCCCTCGATCTCGATGTTCCTCCGCCGCTGCGGTGGTTCCTGTGGCTCGGTGGGGCACTGCAGTGTCTCGTGCCCTTTGGTGGGTGCGACCTCGGGCTCACCCTGTCGAACGCCCCGGTCACGACGATCCTTCCCGCCGCCATGCTGGCGACCATTCAACTCGTCAGTGTCTCGTTCGTCCTCGCGATCATCCTGGGCGTCGTCGTAGGTATCGCGACGGCTCTCCGCCAGTACAGCGGGTTCGACCTCAGCGTCACGTTCATCAGCTTCTTTCTCTACTCGCTACCCTCGTTCCTCGTGGCGGTGCTCCTCAAGGAGTTCATTGCGATCGGGTTCAACAACTTCCTCCAGGGAGGTTCGGGCATTCCGGTGCCCATGATCCTGATCATTTCCCTCGTGGCCGGCCTCGTCTGGCAGGTCCTCGTCGGAGGCGATCTACGCCGCAGACTCGTCACCTTCGCGGTCTCGGCCGTGGCCACGGGCGCCGTGCTCGCCTACGTTTCGTTCACCGGATGGTTCCAAGACCCCGGGCTCGGTTTGGTCGGGGTTCTCGTCCTCACGGCCGGCATTGTCTACTGCACGGTTGCCGTCGCAGCGGGTTTCGCCAACAAACGGGCTCTTCTCGGCGGCGTTATCGCTGGTGCGATCGCTATCGTTTCTTACTTCGCCTTCCAGGGACTCTTCGATGTCTCTAGCGGCGGCACGATTGCGCTTCTCGCGGTAGCGACCGTGATTGTGGGAGTCATCATTGGCTACGCGGTTGGCGGCAACGACCGGGGCCAAAACATCAAGGTCTCTGTCATCGTCTCGGTGCTTTCCGCCGGTGTCGTTCTGCTCGACCGCTACATGCAGTCGTGGAATGCCTACATTTCGTCGCCGCGCATCAATGGCCGACCCATCGCCACCGTCGGTGCTTCGACTCCAGGGTTCCAAGGCGATTTCTGGTTGCAGGGCATCGACACGTTCACCCATCTGTTGCTTCCGACGATCTCGCTGTTGCTGATTTCGTTCGCCAGTTACACGCGGTATGCACGTGCAGGCCTGCTCGAGGTTCTCGGCCAGGATTACATCCGCACAGCGAGAGCCAAGGGGCTGCCAGAGCGCACGGTTATCGTTCGCCATGCCTTCCGCAACATGCTCATTCCCATCGCTACCCTCGTGGCAACGGATGTCGGTGCTTTGTTGGGTGGCGCGATCATCACCGAGCGAGTCTTCGCCATCAGTGGAATGGGCGCCCTCTTCAACGCGTCGCTGCAGAGAATCGACCTGAACCCCATCATGGGTTACTTCATCGTGATCGCCATTACCGCTGTTCTGTTCAACTTCTTGGCCGACCTTGCCTATGCGGCGCTCGACCCGAGAGTGCGGGTGCGCGCATGATGCGATCGCAGCCAGCACCAATGTCAACTCCGGCCGAAAGGAGTGCCCGATGAGCCTGTTAACAGAGCCAGCAGCACCGATCGAACCTCAGCCGTCCAAGCCAGACGACACCAAGGGTCTGAGCCAGGGAAAGCTCATCTCCCGACGCTTCGTGAGCAATCGCCTCGCTGTAGTCTCGATCGTCATCTTCGTGCTCGTCGCGGTGCTGTCGATCTCGGCAATCGGGCTCGGGCCAATCCCCGGCTGGTGGAAGCACAACTTCACGTCACTCAACGCGCAGCTCAACGGCGGAGCTCCCACGCTTTCTCTCGTGCCCAAGTGGCTCGGCGGCGAGGGAATCTCGCTCGGTGAGCATCCGTTCGGTCAGAGCCGCATCGGGGTCGACTACTTCGCCATGACGATGCGCGGCATCCAGAACTCGATCATCGTGATGTTCGTGATCGGTGGCATTGGAACCGTGCTCGGCACCGTCGTTGGCGCCGTCGCCGGGTACTACCGCGGGTGGGTCGACTCCGTGCTCATGCGCGTTACCGACGTCTTCATCGTGATTCCGGCTCTCGTCATCGGCGCAATCGTCGGTCGCGCAACGGGTGGCCTCGGCGTGTGGCTACTCGCGTTCTTCCTCGCACTGGTGTCGTGGATGACTATCGCCCGTCTCGTGCGGGCCGAGTTCCTGAGCCTGCGCGAGCGCGAGTTTGTAGAAGCAGCGCGGGTGGCGGGTGCGAGTGACTTCCGCATCATCTTCAAGCACATCCTGCCGAACGCCATCGGAGTCGTCATTGTCTCCGCCACGCTTCTGGCCGCCGCCGCCATCCTGCTCGAGACGGCCCTCAGCTTTCTCGGATACGGCATCCGTCAGCCGGATGTCTCGCTGGGCCTTTTGATCTCAGAGAACCAGTCAGCGTTCCAGACGCGGCCGTGGCTCTACTGGTGGCCGGCAGTCTTCATCGTGCTACTTGCGCTGCTCGTCAACTTTGTGGGCGACGGCCTCCGGGACGCGTTCGACCCTCGTCAGAAGCGCGTCTCTCTGCGGCGCATGAAGGAAACCCCGTGACGAGCGTGATGTCACTGCAGGCCGACGAGCAACGCCGAGGCGCCGACAAGCAGCGCCGCCACGGCAAGCGTTGCAACCGCAACGGCGTCGAGTCTGGTGCGAACGGGATAGTTCTCGGCCTCGCCGGCGACGATCTTGCCGGAGTCGCGAAGCGATTCCCATCGCTCGCGAATGAGTGCTGCGGCCTTGCCGGAGTCGGTCGTGAGCAGCTCGCCCACCGAGACGGTCTCGCCATTGCGGTGCCCGTGCGGCGCTGTTCCTCGCCGAGCGACTGCGCCACCCATGCGGCCGGGAGCGGGCGCCGCCGAGACCGCAATCGCGCGCCCGGGAACGTGCACGCGCAGCGAGTAGGTAACGTCCAGATGAATGAGGGCGGGCCACGGAATCTCGACGCTGTGCGAGACGTTCGCCACGGTGACGCCATCGGCGTCGACGCGCACGTGCGGGCGCCAGAGCACAACCCATACGACGGCCGCAGCAGCACCAAGTGTGGGCAGAAGCCACAGACTGTTGCCAGCGCTCGAGCCCGTTGCGACGATTCCCACGGAGACCGCTGCGGCCACGGCCCAGAGCACAATCGAGAGCGTTCTGTTGAAAGTCGAGCGGAACACTCGTGCTGTGCTGTCGGTAGTCATACCCCTATGTTTCCAGTCTCCGGCCGTGAGTCGTGCATGAGAGCTCTGGTTGTTGTTAACGAAAGGTTGTCATGGTGATGGATCAGCGCCCCGAGCGGTCGGATGTTCCGGCTCTGCGTGTCACCGATCTCAGCGTCGACTTCGCGGTCGATGGTGTGTGGGTTCCCGCAGCTAAGAAGCTGAACTACGAGATCGGCCGAGGCCAGGTCATCGCTGTCGTCGGCGAATCTGGTTCGGGAAAGAGCGCAAGCTCGATGGCGATCCTCGATCTGCTGCCCAAGAACAGCCGGGTCAGGGGCAGCATCTCGGTCAACGGTCGTGAGCTCACGACGCTCTCCACCAAGCAGATGCGAGCGGTGCGAGGCGACGATGTCGCGGCGATCTTCCAGGAGCCGATGACCGCTCTCAACCCCGTCTACACGGTGGGCTTCCAGCTTGTCGAGGCCGTTCGCGCCCACCGCAACGTCACGCCGAGCGACGCCGCTGCGAGGGCGCGCGAGCTTCTTGGCCTTGTCGGTCTGCCGGACCCAGAGAAGGCGTTTAAGTCGTATCCCCACCAGCTCTCGGGCGGCCAGCGCCAGCGCGCCATGATTGCTCAGGCGCTGAGCTGCGACCCGACTCTGCTCATCGCAGACGAGCCGACAACCGCGCTCGACGTCACGGTGCAGGCCGAAATCCTCGATCTGCTGCGCAACCTTCGCGACACGTTCGACGCCGCCATTCTGCTCATCACCCACGACATGGGCGTCGTTGCCGACCTTGCCGACTGGATCGTCGTGATGAAGGATGGCGAAATCGTTGAACAGGGCGATGTCAACGCCATCTTCAACACGCCGCAGCATCCTTATACTCAGGCGCTTCTGGCCGCTGTGCCCCGCCTCGGCGAGGCGGTAGCCGGCCACGAGGCGATCAACGTGATCGAGACCGAGGCAGACATCGCGGAGGGCTCGATCGACGAGATCGATGTGCCGGCAGCGCCCGTAATCACCGCGCCGACCGTGCTGAGCCTCAAGAATGTGGGAATCGTCTACGGCAAGCAGGGCCGCGTTGGCGCTTTCCGCGCGGTCGACGATGTGACCCTGCAGATCGCCGAGGGCGAGATTCTGGGCCTCGTCGGCGAGTCCGGTTCTGGCAAGTCCACTATCGGCCGCGCCGCAATCGGATTGCAGCCCATCGCCGATGGGTCGCTCGTTGTCGTCGACACCGACATCAGCAAGGCCGACCGCAAGGTCATTAAGACGCTCCGCCGCAAGGTGGGCATCGTGTTTCAAGATCCTTCGTCGTCGCTCAACCCGCGACTGCCGATTGGCGAGTCGATCGGCGAGCCCCTGCTGCTTGCGGGGGAGGCCAAGGGTGCCGCTCTCGACCGGCGCGTCGAGGCGCTTCTCGACGATGTGAACCTGCCGCGGTCCTACCGCAACCGGTTCCCCCACGAGCTCTCCGGTGGTCAGAAGCAGCGCGTTGGCATCGCCCGTGCGCTTGCGCTCAAGCCGCGCCTGCTGGTGGCCGACGAGCCCACATCCGCGCTCGATGTTTCGGTTCAGGCCACGGTGCTTGAGCTGCTGCGCCAACTGCAGCGCGAATACGGCTTTGCCTGCCTCTTCATCAGCCACGACCTTGCGGTCGTCGATGGCATGGCCGACCGCATCGCGGTGCTGCACCGCGGCAAGCTCGTAGAGCAGGGCACGCGCGATCAGATTCTGCGCGCGCCCAAGGAGGCCTACACGCAGCGCCTTATCCAGGCCGTCCCGATTCCCGACCCGGTCGAGCAGCGCGTGCGCCGCGAGATCCGTCACGGCCAGCGCTAGCCGCTTAACGGTCACAGCTCTGCTCTAGCGCGTCGCCGAGCATTGTTGGTTGACGTCCATGGGGAGAAGGAAATCATCCTGAAGAAGCGGGCTGCTGTCGCGGCGGTTGTCATCGCTGCGGTGGCGCTGGCCGGGTGCACCCCCGGCTCTCGGGTCGCCGAGGGCAGCACCGTCACGGTGGCCGTTGCCGAAGCTTTCACCTCCTTCAACGCGGCGACCGGTTTCGGCAGCGCGGTCGGCACCAATGCGAGTGTCGTGGCTGCCACGAACTCGTCGTTTGTGTCGTGGGATGAGAACGGCGACCCCGTGCCCGACGAGTCGTTCGGCACCATCGTTAAGGTTTCGGATGATCCGCTCAGGGTGCGGTACACGATCGCCGATGGGGTGCGGTGGAGCGATGGCGTCGAAGTCGATGCTGCCGACCTTTTGCTCTCGTGGGCTGCCAACTCTCGGGCGCTCAACACGGCCGGGTTTGATGCCGAGGCCCACCTCGACGTGCAGACCGGGATGTTCGACGACACGATTCCCGACGATGTCGTGTTCTTCGACGGCTTTACCTCCAATGGGCTCGACCGGGTCACCGAGGTCCCTGAGGTGTCAGACGATGGTCGCTCTCTAACCCTGACCTTCGATGAGTTCGTCGCCGACTGGCAGCTGGTGTTCTCTGTGGGCCTGCCCGCCCACGTTGTCGCAGACGTGGCAGGGCAGGGGAGTGAGGCTGGCGCTGCGGGCGGCGCGGATGCGGGGAGCCTCAAGCAGAGCGTTGCCCAGGCCATAGCAACGAGAGATGCGACGGCGCTGGCACCGCTCTCCCGGGCGTGGACCTCGGGCTTCACGGTTGCAGCAGACTCCGACCCGGCCCGCTTTGTCGGTTCTGGCCCGTATTCGATCGCGGCTATCGGCGACGACGGTCTCACCCTCGCGGTCAACCGTGAGTACCAGGGCGATCACCTTCCTCAGTTCGAGACGATCGAGGTTCGCTACATTTCCGATCCGTTGCAGGCCGTGGCTTCGGCCTCGGCGGGGGAGCTCGATGTGCTCGCCCCCCAGTCGTCTCCCGACGTGGTCGCCGCGATCGACGCGTCGGGGCTCGCCTCGTCCCGAGTCACGACCGGAACGGGGGAGGTGCTGCAGCTCAGGCTTGAGCGCAGCGCCAACGGAGCGGTGGAACACCCGCTCGTTCGGCAAGCTTTTCTGGCATCCGTTCCCAAAGATCGCCTCATCCAGGATGCAGACGACGCCGGCAACGCTGTTGTCTCGCGGGATTCGTTCACGCTCTTTCCCGGGCAAACCGGGTATGACGATGCGGTCGAGGCGACAGCCGCCAGCCGCAAACACCTCACCTCCCGAGCTCCTGCTGAGCTGATTGCCGCAGCGGCCGCCGAGAACCCAGCCCTCGGCGCGCCAACGATCTGTGTGCTCTTCGACCCCGCCAACCCGCGCAGACTCGCGCAGTTCATGGCGATTCGGGATGCTGCAGCGCCGGCGGGAATCGCCGTCACCGATTGCTCCAGCCCCGATTGGCGCAATCTGCTGGCGACGCCCGACTCGTGGGATGCCGCGCTCTTCGGCCTGCGCTCGACGTCTACGTCGGTGCAGTCGGCGACGCAGGCTCTGTGCACAGGCGCGCCCCTCAACTACGGGCGGTATTCTTCTGAAGCCGTCGACGGCATCCTGCAGCGGTTTGAGCTGACGGATGATGCGGCCGACCGCGCGGGCATGCTCGCCGACGTCGACGAACACCTGTGGCGAGATGCCGTGGGTCTTCCGCTGTTTCAACTCACGTCGATTGTGGTCACCTCCGACCGGATTGACGGAGTCTCTGTGGCCCCCTACGCGCCCACGGTTCTCTGGAATCCGTGGGAATGGATGCCGCGTTCGAGCGTTTAACAGGAATGGGTTTCTCTACGCGGTACACTTGACCGTGTAGGGCAGCGGTGACTGCGCCCGATCCCTTTTCCCATCATCAGTCTCGAGGACACTACTTCTATGGCAATTGCCACCCGCTCTGACCTGCGTAACGTCGCTATCGTCGCCCACGTCGACCACGGCAAGACGACGCTCGTCGACGCCATGCTGCGTCAGACGAACTCTTTCGCTGACCACGCACACCTCGAAGAACGTGCCATGGACTCGAACGAGCTCGAGCGCGAAAAGGGCATCACGATCCTCGCGAAGAACACCGCGATCTCGTACAAGGGCGTTCACGCCACCGACGGCCCCATCGTCATCAACGTCATCGACACCCCCGGCCACGCCGACTTCGGTGGTGAGGTCGAGCGCGGCCTCAGCATGGTCGACGGTGTCGTTCTGCTCGTTGACGCCAGTGAGGGCCCCCTGCCCCAGACCCGCTTCGTGCTCCGTAAGGCACTTGAAGCCAAGCTCCCCGTCATCCTTCTCGTCAACAAGACCGACCGTCCGGATGCTCGCATCGACGCCGTCGTGAGCGAAAGCCAGGATCTCCTTCTCGGTCTGGCGAGCGACATGGCCGACGAGCACCCCGACCTCGACCTCGACGCGATCCTCAACGTTCCTGTTGTCTACGCATCTGGTCGCAATGGCGCAGCGAGCTGGAACAAGCCAGAAGATGGCACCCTGCCCGACAACGACGACCTTGAGCCGCTGTTCGACGCGATCCTCAAGCACGTTCCCGCGCCCACGTACGACGACGAGCACCCGCTGCAGGCCTGGGTCACCAACCTCGACTCCTCGCCGTTCCTCGGCCGTCTCGCCCTGCTCCGTGTCTTCAACGGCACAATCAAAAAGGGCCAGACCGTTGCCTGGGTCAAGAAGGACGGCACCGTCTCGAACACCCGCGTCACGGAGCTGCTCATCACGAAGGCTCTCGACCGCTACCCGGCCGAGAGCGCTGGCCCCGGCGACATCGTCGCTGTTGCCGGTTTCGAAGACATCTTCATCGGCGAGACCCTCGCTGACCCCAACGACGTGCGCCCGCTGCCGACCATCACGGTTGACGACCCCGCGATCTCGATGACGATCGGCACGAACACGTCGCCGCTCATCGGCAAGGTCAAGGGCCACAAGCTCACCGCCCGCATGGTCAAGGACCGCCTCGACAAGGAGCTCGTCGGTAACGTCTCGCTCAAGCTCGTCGACGTCGGTCGCCCGGACGCGTGGGAGGTTCAGGGCCGTGGAGAGCTCGCGCTCGCCATCCTGGTCGAGCAGATGCGCCGCGAGGGCTTCGAGCTCACCGTCGGCAAGCCGCAGGTAGTCGTCAAGCAGATCGACGGCAAGGTCCACGAGCCCTTCGAGCACCTGACCATCGACACCCCCGAGGAGCACCTCGGTGCCATCACGCAGCTTCTTGCCTCGCGCAAGGGCCGCATGGAGGCCATGGCCAACCACGGCACCGGCTGGGTCCGCATGGAGTTCATCGTTCCTTCGCGTGGCCTCATCGGCTTCCGTTCGGAGTTCATGACCACGACCCGCGGCGAGGGCATCGCGAACGCGGTTGCTCATGGCTACGAGCCGTGGGCTGGCGAGATCACGACCCGCGTCAACGGCTCGATCGTTGCCGACCGTGCCGGTGTTGCCACCCCGTTCGCCATGGTTGCCTTGCAGGAGCGCATGACGTTCTTCGTCGAGCCGACGCAGGAGGTCTACGAAGGCATGGTTGTGGGCGAGAACTCGCGCGCCGACGACATGGACGTGAACATCACCAAGGAGAAGCAGCTGACCAACATGCGTCAGTCGACCTCGGACTCGTTCGAGCGCATGACCCCGTCGCGCAAGCTCACGCTCGAAGAGTGCCTAGAGTTCGCCCGCGAGGACGAGTGCGTTGAGGTAACTCCTGAGTTCGTGCGCATTCGCAAGGTCGAGCTCGACGCCAACGCGCGCGCTCGCAAGACCTCGCGTTTGAAGAAGCAGAATGCGTAAATAAACGCAGCGAAGCAGAATGCGTAAATAAACGCAGCTCCGCATCGCAGGGCGGTCCCATCATTGGTGGGGCCGCCCTTCGGCGTTTAACGAGGGCATGCGCGGCCCTTCGCTTCCCCTTTTTGGGGTCACCTTCTGGCCGCGGGGCATCCTGCGCCTCTAATACGCTTTCTGTGAACAGATTGTGACCTTGGCCTTGCGCTGGCCGCAGGACCGCCCGTGAAGCCTCGCGGAGGTCGGCGACCGGCTAGTGGCGTTCTTACCCCAGCGGGCCAATCTGCACCGATGGTTACCGCTCTCCGTGCGGCGCCCATCACACCCCCAGCAGGTCGAGTTAGCGATGTCCCGGAGCCTCGTCTATCCGGCCTGTGTGCTCTCGGCGCTGCCAACGATTGCCCGCGCCGGAGCCTGTCGATCCGACCTGCCATGATGCGCTTCGCTTGAGAGCAGGAGTGCTTCGTGCGCTCCGTGGCGCTCGGGTCTTCGCAGGGTGTTCGACGTCCCGCTCGTTTCAATCCGAAAGCTCCACACATGAAAGCTCAACCACCAGCAGAGCGCAGCACAGCGCCACGGCAAGCCAAGTCCGCAGCGGGAGAGGGCGGCCGGCGGGTCAGCCCGTTGGAGTCGCTCGGAGGGCTGATCTTTCTTTCGCGGTGGCTCCAGGCGCCGCTCTATCTCGGCCTCATTGTCGCCCAGGGGCTCTACGCGGTCGTCTTCATCAATGAGATCGTGAAGATCACAGAAGAGACCTTTGCGAGTGGCGGTGCGGTCGACCAGAACCTCATCATGCTGTCAGTTCTCGGGCTGGTGGATGTTGTGATGGTCGCGAACCTCGTGATCATGGTCGTCATCGGCGGCTACGAGACGTTCGTCTCGAAGATGGATCTGGATGAGAATCCAGACAAGCCGGAGTGGCTTTCCCACGTCAACGCAAACGTGCTCAAGACGAAGCTGGCGATGTCCATCATCGGTATCTCGTCGATCCACCTGCTTAAGACGTTCATCGAGGCTGCTGATCTGGGTGCCGAGGATGCCCACTTCGAACACGGAGCCGTGTACACGGAGTCTGGGGTGCTGTGGCAGGTCGTCATCCACGCTGCGTTCATCCTGTCGGCCATCGGGCTTGCCTATATCGACCGGTGGGGGTCAAAGGCTGAATTTGAAGAGCGAGAGCTTCTGCTGGAGGAGCACGAAATGCTCCAGTTGGTGGCTGCTCGTGATCGCGCGAATGCTGCACCTGCGGCCCTCTCGACATCCGCATCGACCACCGAAGGAGATCGCTCATGAGCGACATCACCGCGCCGACCACTAAAGCGCAGGCACGCAATCGCTGGGTGACGTCGATCGGCGGCATCATCTTTCTCTCCCGCTGGTTGCAGGCGCCCCTCTATCTCGGCCTGATCTATGCCCAGGTCGTCTACGTTGTGGTGTTCCTCTTCGAGCTTGTGCACCTTGCTCAAGACGTTCTCGCTGACCCGACCAAGATTCAGGCATCCGTGGTCATGCTCGGCGTGCTGGGGCTGATCGATGTCGTGATGATCGCGAACCTGATGATCATGACGATCATCGGCGGCTACGAGACCTTCGTCTCCAAGCTGAACCTCGACAAGAACCCGGATCGCCCGGAGTGGCTCTCTCACGTTAACTCCAACGTTCTCAAGACCAAGCTGGCGATGTCGATCATCGGCATCTCGTCCATTCACCTGTTGAAGACCTTCATCGAGGTCGCCGACCTCGGGGCCGACACCACCGATCTCACGGGGGAGACCTACACGTCATCCGGCGTGCTGTGGCAGGTCGTCATCCATATGGTGTTCATTGCCTCAGCGGTGGGACTGGCGATGATCGACCGCTGGAACGTGAAGGACGACTTTCGCGATCGTCGCCTTCGTCTGCGTGAGATGCAGGCCGGGATCACGGTGGGAGGGCATCCAGGCTCCCACACCGAGATTCCCGTCGTGATGCCGCACCGTGAGCGTGAAGAGGCCCTGCAAAGCGCAATGAGGTAGTTTGCTAGAACGGTTCGCCCCTAAGAAAAGCAGGAATCATGCAGCATGACGACGTTCGAATTCTCGTTGTACATGCGCACCCCGACGACGAGGCGATCTCGACCGGCGGCACCCTGGCGTTGCTCACGCGAGACGGCGTGGACGTCACTCTGCTGACGTGCACCCGCGGGGAGCGGGGAGAGGTCATCCCCGTCGAGCTGCGGCATCTCGAAGGCGACGGGCGAGCGCTTGCCGACTATCGCGAGCGAGAGCTGGAGCAGGCTCTTGCGGCGCTCGGGGTCACCCGCCACATGTTCCTGGGCCAACAGGGTGCGAGGCTCGCGGGCCTGCCGCCGCGCAGATACTCCGACTCCGGCATGGTCTGGGGCGCCGACGGAACCCCAGAACCCGTAGCCGACCCCGCGGCCGACGCGTTATGCAGCGCGGATCTCGCCGAAGTTGTTTCGGACATCCGCTCGGCGATCGATGCAGTGGGGGCGCATGCCGTGCTCTCGTATGACGAGCGCGGCGGTTACGGACACCCCGATCATGTGCGAGCCCACCAGGCAGCCCGCGAGGCTGCTCGGCTCAGTGGAGTCGCCTTCTATTCCTTTATCGAATCGGTCGACGAACTTGATCGCCTTGAGGCGGCAGGGCAGCCCGTTGAGGGCGTAGACCTGCTCGATGTGAGCGAGGTGCTGGCCGCTAAGGTCGCGGCGCTTCGGGCCCATGCCACGCAGATCACCGTCTCGGAGTCGGCGGATGGTCGCCCACTATTTGCGCTGTCGAGCGGGCCAGCACGCCCCGTCGAGACGCGCGAGGCGTTTCGACTGATCGATTCTGCCTCGGCAGAGGCAGATGGCCCCTCCACAGCGACCGTGCGGGGTGCTCTCTCGGCGGGAGAAACGCGGGCGGGCAGGATCACGACAGCGGTGGTGGCGCTCGCTATGGGCGCCATCCTCGGCGTAGTGCTCACCATCAATCACCAGCAGACGTGGAGCATCGGCGGGGTTGCAATCCCGATCGGACTCATCGCGGGGCTGCTTATCATCACGATGCTGCTGGTCGGGTTCCGGCTGGTGTTCGAGACGCGGGTTGTTGCGCTCAGCGCCGCGATCGGCGTGAACGTGATCATCGCCGTGTTCTCGCAGAAGAGCCCGGGGGGATCTGTTCTGATCCCGGCCAACGTCATGGGATTCGTGTGGGCATACGCGCCGCTTCTCATCGCCCTCGTCGTGGTCGCGTGGCCGAAGCTGCCCTTGCCTCGCCGCGATAGGATGGTAGTTCACACCATTCAGGAGGGACCCTCGCAGTGACATATGTCATCGCTCTTCCGTGCGTCGATGTCAAAGACCGCGCATGTGTCGACGAATGCCCCGTTGACTGCATCTACGAGGGCGACCGGATGCTCTACATCCACCCCGATGAATGCGTTGACTGTGGTGCGTGCGAGCCAGTGTGTCCCGTTGAGGCGATCTACTACGAAGACGACACCCCCGAGGTGTGGGCCGACTACTACAAGGCCAATGTGGAGTTCTTCGACGACCTCGGCTCGCCCGGCGGTGCTGCCAAGGTCGGAGTGATTCACAAGGATCACCCCCTCGTCGCCGCGCTCCCGCCTCAGGGCCCCGCCGCATAAAAAACGGCCGAATTTTAGAGAAGATGCCCAAGCAAAGGCATTTTCCTTTGGTGGGTGCGACTGGAGCCACAAACCCCCTCTAGGCTGTATGTGTGAACGACGCTGCCATCAACGACGCCGACAAGGCCACGCTCCACTACCCCGGAGGCACTGCCGAATTCCCTATCCTCACGAGTGTCGATGGTGCTAACAGCATCGACATCTCAACGCTCACCAAACAAACGGGATACACAACCCTCGACCAGGGTTTTGTCAACACCGCTTCGACGAAGAGCGAGATCACCTACATCGATGGTGATCAGGGAATCTTGCGCTACCGCGGGTACTCGATCGAGGATGTCGCCAAGAATTCCACGTACCTCGAGACCGCCTGGCTCCTGATTTATGGAGAGCTTCCGAGCGCTTCAGAACTCGAGGAGTTCGAGGAGAAGATTCGGCGGCACACGCTGCTGCACGAAGACCTCAAGCGATTCTTCGACGCTCTCCCGCACAACGCGCATCCGATGTCGGTGCTGTCGAGCGCCGTGTCGGCTCTCTCGACGTACTACCAGGACTCCTTGGATGTTCACGACCCCGAGCAGGTCGAGATCTCCACGATTCGCCTTCTGGCCAAGCTGCCGACGATCGCGGCTTATGCCCACAAGAAGAGCCTCGGCCAGGCGTTCCTCTATCCCGACAACAGCCTGAGCTTCGTCGAGAACTTCCTCAAGATGAACTTCGGCAATATGGCGGAGCCCTACGAGGTCAACCCGGTTCTCGCGACCGCACTCGAGCGTCTGCTGATCCTCCACGAAGACCACGAGCAGAACGCGTCCACGTCGACCGTGCGCCTCGTCGGATCTACAGAAGCCAACCTGTTCGCCTCGGTTTCCGCCGGCATTAACGCTCTCTACGGCCCGCTTCACGGTGGAGCCAACGAGGCCGTGCTCACGATGCTCGAGCAGATCAAGGAGTCTGGCGAGGGCGTCGAGAAGTTCGTTCAGCGGGTCAAGAACAAAGAAGACGGCATCCGTCTTATGGGTTTCGGGCACCGCGTCTACAAGAACTTCGACCCGCGGGCCCGTCTCGTCAAGGAGAGCGCCCACGAGGTTCTCGCTGCGCTCGGCATCAAGGACGAGCTGCTCGACATTGCGATGGAGCTTGAGGCAGTGGCCCTGGCCGATGACTACTTCATCGAGCGCAAGCTCTACCCCAACGTGGACTTCTACACGGGTGTCATCTACAAGGCCATGGGCTTTCCGACGCGCATGTTCACCGTGCTCTTTGCCATTGGCCGGTTGCCGGGATGGATCGCACAGTGGCGCGAGTCAAACTCTGACCCCAAGACCAAGATTGGTCGCCCGCAGCAGCTCTACATCGGTGAGCCGCAGCGTGATTGGCCGACCGAGCGATAGTTAGCTCAGCCGCAGCAGAAATGCCCCAGTTCACTCGAACTGGGGCATTTCTTCGTCATGCTGGGTGGCGCGATGGGGAACCAAAGGTCCGCCCCAATCCGGGTTACATCCGAGCTGTTCGTGTTTCCCTTTATTGGGCCCGCTGACAGAATTGCCGTGCCGCGCGCGTGCGCGGTGCAAAAGCCTGCGGTCGGCAACTGGGTAGTCAGTCGGATCGAGTCAGTGCGCAGCGTTCCCCTTCGCTGTGGCGCTCCGCAGAAGTGCGGAGAGCACGCCCGGTCGAGCCCCCCGAGACCGGGCGTGCATCCCGAACCCTCTAGGCGTGCAGAGCCGCGTTGAGTTCGATGCCGGTCCCGCTGCGGGGGATGACCTCAACGGCACCGGTTGCCGAGTTGCGACGAAAGAGCAGGTTGGGCACGCCAGAGAGCTCTACGGCCTTCATGGTCGTGCCGCCCTCGCTGCCATCGAGCACCAGCACCTTGGTGCCCGCGGTCACGTAGAGGCCGGCTTCGATCACGCTGTCGTCGCCGACCGAGATGCCGATGCCAGAGTTGGCGCCCAAGAGGGCGCGCTGGCCTACGGAGATGCGCTCTGTGCCGCCGCCGCTGAGCGTGCCCATGATGGATGCGCCGCCGCCGATGTCGGAGCCGTCTCCCACGACAACACCCTGAGAGATGCGGCCCTCGACCATGGACGAGCCGAGAGTGCCCGCATTAAAGTTCACGAAGCCCTCGTGCATGACCGTGGTGCCGGGTGCCAGGTGGGCACCAAGGCGGACGCGGTTGGCATCGGCGATGCGCACGCCGGCGGGGGAGACATAGTCGACGAGGCGGGGGAATTTGTCGACGCTGTGAGCGCTGATCCCGTGGCGCTGCAGCGTCGGACGCAGGCGAGCGAAGTCATCCGGATGCACGGGGCCAGCGTTGGTCCACACGACGGCGGGCAGCACGCCGAAGATGCCGTCGAGGTTGATCGTGTTGGGGGCGACGAGGAGGTGGCTGAGCAGGTGCAGGCGCAGGTACGCGTCCTGGGTCGAGGCGGGCGCAGCGTCGAGATCGATCTCGACGGTGACGAACTCGACGCGCACATTGCGGCGCTCATCGACGCGACGCAGCTCTTCGAACTCAGTCGGTGCAATGTGGGGGTCGATTGAACTCGGTCGGGCGCCGAGCGAGGGGGAGGGGAACCAAGTGTCGAGCACCGTTCCGTCGCCGGAGATGGTGGCGAGGCCGTAGCCCCAGGCAGCAGAAGTCATACCTCAAGATTACTGGCGAATAGGATGAGGAGATGTCTTCCCCCGCTAGCACGGCCCCTCTCTTGGATCTGTCGGCAGGCTCGATCGAGATCACTCGGCAGCTGTGCGATATCCCGTCTGTCTCGGGTAACGAGAAGGCGATTGCCGACGCGATCGAGCACTCGCTCGCCGGTTTGGAACACCTTGAGGTGTTGCGGCTCGGGGACGCCGTAGTCGCGAGAACCAACCTCGGTCGTGATCGCCGTGTGGTGATCGCGGGTCATATCGACACGGTTCCCATCAACGACAATCTGCCGACTCGCTTCGAGACGATCGACGGTGTTGACTACCTGTGGGGCAGGGGCACCGTTGACATGAAGGCCGGGGTTGCGGTGCAGGTCAAGCTCGCCGCTGAGCTCACGAACCCGAGCATTGACATCACCTGGATTTGGTACGACCACGAAGAGGTTTCGGATGACCTCAACGGGCTGGGCAGGCTGGCTCTGACCCATCCAGAGCTGCTGAAAGGCGACTTCGCCATTCTGGGCGAGCCCACCCGATCTGAGGTTGAGGGTGGGTGCAACGGCAACATGCGCATCGAGGTGCGCACCTTTGGTCTGCGCGCGCACTCCGCGCGAGCCTGGGTGGGCAAGAATGCGATTCACGCCGCCACCCCGATCCTCAATCGTCTCGTGGACTACGTGCCGCGGGAGGTCGAGGTCGAGGGTCTTGTTTACCGCGAGGGGCTCAACGCCGTGGGGATTTCCGGCGGTATCGCCGGCAATGTGATCCCCGACGAGTGCATGGTTCACATCAACTACCGTTTTGCGCCCAGCCGCTCGGCCGACGAGGCGGAGCAACACCTTCGCGAGGTGTTCGAGGGATTCGACATCACGGTCGTCGACCGCGCCGAAGGGGCACGCCCTGGGCTCGACTCCCCGCTGTCGCAGGAGTTCCTCGCCGCGGTGGGAGCATCCGCCCATCCCAAGTACGGCTGGACCGATGTTGCCCGCTTCTCAGCGTTGGGAGTCCCCGCTGTCAACTATGGGCCCGGCGACCCTCTGAAGGCTCATGCCGACGATGAGCGCGTTGCTCTTGAGCAGATCACGGGCTGCGAAACCGGCCTTCGTCGCTGGCTTGCCGGGGCCGTCTGACCCCTTCTTGGGCGCGCCACGATATCGCTCGTTTTCCGCATATGACTCACTTACGGAATAATAGGAAGACATCCACGAAAGGGGACTATTCATGGCGGCCATGAAACCGAGGACCGGAGACGGACCAATGGAGGCTGTTAAGGAGGGTCGTCTCATCATCGTGCGCGTCCCCCTCGAAGGCGGAGGACGTCTCGTTGTGTCGGTGAACGACGCCGAGGCTAAGGAACTCCACGACGCACTCGCAGGAGTCGTCACAGTCAGCTGACCCGACTGACACCCTCTGGTGAGGTCTAAGAGGACCGCACCGGAGTCAACTGAAGCAAACCGTCGCCAGCAGGCGATAGAGCGCTCAGCACGGCGGCGGACTCCGAAGTCTCCTTCAGGATGGCTCGGAAGTTCGCCGTCGTGTCGTCTCGCTTGGTGGGGTCGGCGACGCGATCGTGCCAGAGTGCGTGAGGAACCAGCACAGTGCCGCCGGGGCGAACCAGGCGCAGCCCGTGCTCGACGTTCTCGATGACCGCCTTGGGATCGCCGTCGATCAGAACGATGTCGTAGGACTGCTCGTTCATGCGCGGCAGAACATCTCTCGAACGCCCCGTGATGAGGCGGGTGCGATTGGCGGGGATGTCGGCGTCGGCAAAGTGCTTGCGGGCCACCTGCTGATGATCTGGCTCGATGTCGATCGACGTGAGGATCGCATCCGGGGCGCCCTGCATCAGCCAGAGACCGCTGACGCCAGCGCCCGTGCCGATCTCGATCATGGTCGTTGCGGAGGTCGCTGCCGCGATGAGCGCGATCTGAGCGCCGATCGATGGGGCGATCGGCTCAATTCCGAGCTCGAGGGAATGCTGCCGCGCCTGCTGAATGACAGGGCTTTCGACGACGACCTCGTCGACGAATCTCCAGTTTGAATCTTTCTCTGACACGCTTGCTCCCTGCCCTCTCGAAACGGGCTCACCCAAGGATACGGGTCAAGTCCAGGCGATCACGTTATTCTGAACGAGTGCCTGGCCTAACTTTCGAGAAGCTGCTGTTGATTGCGATCATCGCGGTCTTCGTGCTTGGCCCCGAAAAGCTGCCGCACTACGCTGCGCAACTCGCTCGCCTGGTTAAATCGCTCAAGAATATGGCCAGCGGTGCCAAGGATCGTCTGCGCGACGAGATGGGCCCAGAGTTCAACGACGTTGACTGGCAAAAGCTCGACCCGCGCCAGTACGACCCACGCCGAATCATCCGCGAGGCGTTGCTCGATGACGAGGGAGCAGCGGCTCCGGTTGCGGTCAAGCCCCCGACGCGTTCTCGACCGGTGGAGTCGGCAGCGCAGAAGCGCCTAGGACTGGCAGAGGCAGGCGCCGCGGCGCCCTTCGACTCAGAAGCGACCTAGGAGGCCGCCGCTAGCGCCTGCGGATGGTGCGCAGCGTCACGAGTAGGGCGGTCATGACGCCCGCCAGAGGCGCGAACTCCGCTCCCGTGCGGGGGAGGGCCATGATTCCCGTGTTGCGCGCCACGGTGCGCGATTCTACGAATCTCAGAAGGCCTTCTGGACCATTGCGTCGGCCGAGCCCTGACTGCTTGGCGCCGCCCATGGGGGCGTCGACGGCAGAGAATGCGGCGCGGTATCCCTCGTTAATATTCACGCTGCCGCTGTCCAGGGCGCTGGCGATGCGGCGAGCACGAGTCAACGACCGAGCAAAAATTGCCGAATTGAGTCCGTATTCCGAGTCGTTGGCGGCAACGATGGCCTCCTCATCGGTGTCGACGATGCTGACCGATACGACCGGGCCAAAGGTTTCCGTGGCGAAACACTCCATTTCTGGAGTGACGTCGGCGAGCACTGTCGGCTCGAAGAAGAGAGGGCCGATATGGGGGAGGGCTGCGCCGCCGGTGAGTACCGTCGCTCCCTTGGCGACGGCATCGGCGATGTGCCGTTGCGTCGTTTCGAGCTGCGATGGCAGCGTGAGTGATCCGGCATCGGTCGTGTAGTCGAATGCCGGGCCAATCGAGAGTGCCGAGACCCTGCGTACGAACGCTGCGATGAAGTCGTCGGCGACACCGCGCTGCACGATGATGCGTTCGATCGAGACACACAGCTGGCCCATCGACGCGAAACAGGCGTAGACGGCGTCGGCCGCGGCCTTCTCGGGGTCGACATCGTCGAGAACGATGAGCGGGTTCTTGCCCCCGAGTTCGAGGGACGCCCCCACAAGCCGCTCTGCTGCTCGCATGGCAACCGTGCGGCCGGTGGCGGTCGAGCCGGTGAAGCACACATAGTCGGCGACGTCGGTCACGGCGGTGCCGATTTCGGAGCCGGGCCCCGTGACGACCTGCCAGAGCTCCTCTGGCACTCCTGCGTCGATGAAGGCTCGGCGCGACGCGAGCACGCTCAGCGCCCCCTGGTTGTCGGCCTTCTGCACGACGCCGTTGCCGGCAGCAAGCGCAGGGATGACATCCATGATTGAGAGGCTGAGGGGAAAGTTCCAGGGGGTGATTACTCCGATAACGCCCTTGGGTCGGTAGTCGACCTTCGTGGTAAGCACAACCGGAATGCCCGACCTGCGGGCACCAGGACGGAGAATCGACGCGGCCCCCAGCGCGTAGTAGCGCGTCACGTTGGCCGCCTGGAACACCTCCTCGAACGCTTGCCCTCTGGTCTTGCCCGTTTCGGACTGCACAGCATCGAGCAGCATCTGCCGGCGCTCCAGCAGCAGGTCGTGGGCCTTGATGAGCACCCTGCGGCGGTGAGCGAAGCCCGCACGCTGCCAGGCGATCTGCGCAAGCCGGGCCGAGGACGCGGCCTCCACCACATCCGGCACAGAACTCAGTGGCAACGAGTGCAGCACCTGGCCGGTGAACGGCGCGATAACGTCGACGGTCTGCCCGCGGGTGGAGCGGATGTCGCGGGTTAGGTCTCGTGCGACCTCGGCTGTGATGAGAGCTCCTGGCATGGGCTCATCCTAGGGCCGCCGATCGAGTGATCCCTTCGAATTCTTGGCGGAATCGGGCGGCTCTCTCGCTGGCGACCCGGCCTATGCTGACTATGTTGTCATCCCGCGAGTTGGAGGGTAAAAAGTGGCCACAGCGAACGCATCGAGCGCCACAGTGAACGAGGTACTCGCTGACCTTGCTGCCCTGGAGGATTCCAAGATTCGGGCGGTCAATGAGCGCCACGGCGATGATCATGGCGTCAACCTCACCAAGCTCAGAGAAGTCGCCAAAAAACTCAAGATTCAGCCAGATCTGGCGAGGGAACTGTGGGCGACCGGCGACACAGCCGCTCGGCTGGTGGCCATCCTGATCAGCAGGCCGAAGCACTACAGCGAGGCAGAACTCGACGGGATGCTGCGCGAGGCGAGAGTGCCCAAGGTGCACGACTGGCTCGTGAACTACATCGTCAAGAAGAGCCCCTCCGTGGAGGAGCTTCGCACGACATGGTTTGTGGATGAGGACGCGGTTGTCGCCAGTGCGGGATGGGCGCTCACGAGCGATCGCGTCGCCACATCGCCGGACGGTCTTGATCTGCCCGGGCTGCTCGACACGATAGAAGCAGAGATGAAGGATTCCCCAGATCGGCTGCAGTGGGCGATGAATGAGTGCCTCGCGACGATCGGCATCAACCACCCTGAGCTGCGGTCACGCGCCATGAGTATCGGTGAGCGACTTGAGGTGCTCAAGGACTACCCCACTCCGCCCAACTGCACGTCGCCGTTTGCCCCGATCTGGATCACCGAGATCGTTCGGAGACGCTCGCTTTAGGCGGGGCTGACGCCGAGACTTCGGCCGGCGAGTCCGCGCCCACGCTGGGAGATCGCAGAAGCCACGCCCAGGATGGCGGCCGCCGCGGCATCCATCGGGTCGGCAACGACGACGGGGGCGCCGGCATCGCCGCCCTGCCGCACAGCGATGCTCAGCGGCACGGAGGCGAGCAGGGGAACGTCGAGCCTGCTGGCGACTTCTGCCCCGCCGCCTGAGCCGAAAATGTCGAGGATGCTCCCGTCGGGAGCAACGAGGCCAGCCATGTTCTCGATCACGCCGATTACGGTCTGGCCAGTCTGACGGGCCACGAGGCCGCTGCGCTCAGCGACCTCAGCCGCGGCGGATTGGGGGGTTGTGACGACAAGAACCTCAGCATGGGGCAGCAACTGCCCGATCGTGATGGCGACGTCTCCTGTGCCGGGCGGCAGGTCAAGCAGCAGGACATCGAGGTCGCCAAAATAGACGTCGGTGAGAAACTGCTCGATTGTGCGGTGGAGCATGGGGCCGCGCCACGAAACAGCGGTGGAGCCCTCCACAAACATGCCGATGGAGATGGTCTTCACACCGTAGGCAATGGGCGGCAGGATCATATCGCCCACCCGTGTGGGCTTGGCCGTAGGGATTCCGAGAAGGCCGGGAATCGAGAATCCGAATACATCGGCATCGATGAGCCCGACCTTGAGCCCGAGCTGCGTCATGGCGACCGCAAGGTTTGCGGTGAGCGTGGACTTGCCTACCCCGCCCTTGCCGCTGGTCACGGCGATCACCCTCGTGAGGCTCTCCGGGGTGAAGGGCATTGCTCGCCGCCCACCCTGGAGCCTCGATGTAAGCGAGCGGCGCTCATCCGGAGTCATGACCGTGAGGGCGATTTCCGCCTGTGAGACGCCTTCGACAGCCTCGACCGCCGTGCGCACATCGCGCTCGATGCGGTCGGCGGCCGGGCATCCCACGATCGTAAGTTTGATCACGACAGAGGCGACGCCGCCGTCGACGGAGATATCGCCGACCATGTCCAGCTCGGTAATGGGGCGACGAATCTCAGGGTCGGTGACGTGGGCGAGCGCGGCGCGAATCTTGTCAGCGCTCGTCATGCGATGACCCGGGGGAGTCCTTCTCCCTGTCCAGTTCTTCAAGAAGCGAGCGCAGCTCTGCCCGGATGAAGTCCTTGGTGGCGACGTCCTTCATCGCGAGGCGAAGTGCGACAACCTCGCGGGCGAGGTATTCGGTGTCGTTGAGGTTGCGTTCGGCCCGCTGGCGGTCCTGCTCGATCTGCACGCGGTCTCGGTCGTCTTGACGGTTCTGGGCGAGCAGGATCATGGGAGCGGCATAGCTGGCCTGCAACGAGAGGATGAGGGTCAGCAGTGTGTAGTTGAGGGCGCGGGGGTCGAACTGCAGCTCTATGGGTGCCCACGTGTTGTAGCCGATCCAGACGAGGCAGAACACGGTCATACCCACGAGGAAGGCGGGTGTGCCCATCGCTCGAGCGAACGACTCAGAGAAGCGACCCATGCGGTCTCGGCCCTGACCTCTGCCGAAGCGGGGAACGAACTTTTGCCTTAGCCCTTTGGGGGATTCGAGGTCTGCCTCAGTGCGACGAGCCATTGGCGGGCCTCCTTCCGGACTGAATTATGGGCTGGGGTCGTGTCTCTACCGCTACGAACGGCGCAGGTGTCGGTTCGTCGTCGTGACTTCGCCAGTCGTCTGGCAGCAGGTAGTCGAGAACATCGTCAATGGTCACCACCCCTACAAGGCGATGGTTGTCGTCGACAACGGGAACGGAAACAAGGTCGTAGGTGGCGAGGATCCGCGCGACCTCCGCCGCCGATGCCGAGGCATTGACCGGCTCCAGCTGCTGGTCGAGCAGGGTACCGAGACGCTCGCCTGGCGGGTAGCGCAGCATGCGCTGAAAGTGCACCATGCCGAGAAATCGACCGGTCGGAGATTCGTAGGGCGGCAGGGTCACGCAGATGGCCGCGCCCAGCGCGGGTGCGAGTTCGTGGCGGCGGATGAGGGCAAGGCCCTCGGCGACCGTTGCGTCGGAGGACACGATGATCGGCTCCGTGGTCATGAGGCCACCCGCGGTGTCTGGCGCGAAGAGCAGAAGCATTCGCACGTCTTCTGCCTCTTCTGGCTGCATGAGGTCAAGCAGGGCCTCGCCGCGCTCCTCATCGAGCTGAGCGATGAGGTCGGCCGCATCATCCGGCTGCATCTGGTCGAGAACCGTAGCGGCACGGTCATCGTCAAGCTTGTTGAGAATGCCGACCTGCTCGCTCTCGGGCATTTCTTCCAGCACGTCGGCGAGCCGTTCGTCGCTCAGTTCTTCGGCGACCTCGAGCATGCGCTGTTCCGGCAGGTCGAGCAGGGCATTGGCAAGGTCAGCAGGCAGCAGGTCTTCGTAGGTTGCGAGCAGGTGACTGGCCGACTGTGCTTCGCCTGCCGTGACGTTCTCGCGCACATCGTTCCACTTGGCAAACGTCGTCTGACCCTTGGCGAAGGGAGATGCGCTCGTCTTGGGGCGCCGCAAGAACAGCTCGCTGACGGCCCACTCGCCGGGCCCCGTCTCCTCGATGGCAACGTCTTCGATGATGGCGGTGCTGCTGCCGTCGGCGAGGGTGACCTTGCGTCCGAGCATCTCGGCGATGACGCGCACTTCGCCGCCGCGCTGCTCAAAGCGCCTCAAGTTGATGAGGCCGGTCGTGATGATCTGGCCTGATCCGATGCTGGTGATTCTGCCAATGGACAGGAACACGCGCCGGCGCCCGGGAACCTCAACGATGAATCCCACGACGCGGGGCGACTGCGTGCTGCGGTACACAACGAGAACGTCGCGCACCCTGCCGACCTTGTCGCCAGCGGGGTCGAAAACAGAGCACCCTGCTAGGCGCGCGACAAAGACTCTGGTGGGGCTCACGGTACAACCCTAGCCTTCTGGTGAAAGAATGAGCCGGTGACCAACCCCAGCTCCTATTCGCGCCGCGCGCGACCCGTGCCGACAATTCCTCACGGAGACATTCTCGGCACCTACGACACGTACCCCGAAGCACAGGCGGTAGTCGACCGACTGGCTAAGCGAGAGTTCCCTGTGAATCAGCTGGCCATCGTCGGCAACGACCTCAAGACGGTCGAGCGGGTCACGGGAAAACTCACCTACGGTCGTGCGGCGGGAGCCGGTGCCGCAAGCGGAGCTTGGTTTGGTCTCTTTTTCGGGCTGCTGCTGTTCATGTTTTCTGACAACCCCGCCGCGATTGCATTTGTTGGCGCGGCCTTGCTCATCGGCGCTGGTTTCGGCATGATCTTCGGCATCGTGTCGTATTCGCTCAACCGCAGTCGCCGCGACTTCACCTCGACCCACCAGGTCATCGCATCCAACTATCAGATCGTCGTCCAGCCGGCTGTGGCCCTCCGGGCGCAGGAACTGCTCAGCCGCCCGGAGACAGAGCAGTAGAGGCAGCCATGAGCACGGATGACCGCGAGTACATGCGCAACTACAAGACGGCGAGCCCGGACCTGCTCAAGGCCTATGGGGAGTTCAACGGGGCGGTGTTCGCGGATGAGGGACGGGAGATCCCCAAGAAATACCGTGAGCTCATGGCGGTTGCCGTGGCCGTTTCGATGCAGTGCTCCTATTGCATTGAGGTGCACACCAAGAGCGCTGTGACGGCAGGGGCAACGGAGGCCGAGGTCGCAGAATCCGTGTGGGTGGCCGCTGCGATCGGAACGGGAGCGCCCTTCATGCATGGGCGGCTCGCCTTTAAAGCCGCTGCGCCTCACGAGCACTGAGCGACTGGCGTGGATCGTATTTTCGATAGTGCCCCGTTGCGTCGCATCGAGGAGCATCCCCTCGCGCCGATGCGCCGTTCGTCGTGGCCGGCAACACTCGCTCCCGTGCGGCAGATTTTGGACGAGGGCTTCGACCTGGCGCCGGTCACGGTGCTGGTCGGCGAGAACGGCGCAGGCAAGTCCACCATTGTGGAGGCGATTGCGTCGGCATTCGGCATGAACCCGGAGGGTGGTTCGACCGCGTCGATGAGCGAGACTCGCAAGACCGAGTCGGATCTCGCCGATCATCTGCAACTCATACGGGGCGCTGGGGCGTCGAAACAGGGTTTTTTCTTGCGCGCCGAAACCATGCACGGCTTTTTCACCTATCTGGAGTCGATCGGTGATGAGGGCACCTTTCACGAACAGAGCCACGGGGAGTCGTTTCTTGATCTCGTGGCGGCACGGTCACGGGTACGAGGGCTCTGGGTGCTCGACGAGCCAGAATCCGCCCTCTCCCTCCCCGGCTGTCTCGCCCTCATTGGACTCCTGCGCGACCTTGTTTCCAACGGCTCGCAGGTGCTGCTCTCCACGCACTCGCCCGTGCTGGCCGCCTATCCGGGTGCCAGCCTCTATGAGGTTGGGGAGTGGGGCATCCGATCGAGCGAGTACGACGATCTCGATCTCGTTCGCAATTGGCGCGGGTTTTTGGAGTCGCCGGAGAGGTACCTGCGGTACCTGGACTGATCCGCGCCGTCTAGAGCGGGTGAGCGGCGAGCCAGGCCTCAACATCGTCCGCCGTGCGCGGGATGTTGATCGATAGGTTCTCGGCACCGTCGGCGGTCACGAGGATGTCGTCCTCGATTCGCACGCCGATCCCGCGGAACTCCTCGGGCACGGTCAGATCGTCCGGCTGAAAATACAGCCCTGGCTCGATGGTGAACACCATTCCCTCTTCGAGAACGCCGTCAAGGTAGAGCTCCCGGCGAGCCTGAGCGCAGTCGTGCACGTCCATCCCCAGGTGGTGGCTCGTGCCATGCACCATGTAGCGGCGGTGGTACTGCTTATCGGCCTCGAGCGACTCTGCTGCACTTGTGGGCAGCAATCCCCACTCAGCTGTTTTCTCGGCGATTACCCGCATCGCCTCGGCATGAATCTCGCGGAACCGGATGCCGGGGCGCACGATTGCGAATGCGGCATCGGCGGCCTCAAGCACGGCCTCATAGACGCGGCGCTGCACGGGGGTGAAGGTGCCGCTGATCGGCAGAGTGCGGGTGATGTCGGCCGTGTAGTAGCTGTCGAGTTCGATTCCGGCGTCGAGAAGGATGAGGTCGCCGGCGGAGACGGGTCCGTCGTTGCGGGTCCAGTGCAGAATGCATGCGTGAGGGCCGGATGCGGCGATCGTGTCGTACCCGACGGTGTTGCCATCGGCCCTAGCGCGCCGGTTGAAGGTGCCCTCGACGAGGCGCTCGCCGCGAGGGTGAGCCATGATTTCGGCACGGTCGGCTATGACATCGTCGAAGCCGCGCCGAGTGGCGTTGACGGCCAGACGCATCTGGCCGATCTCGTAGGCGTCTTTGACGAGTCGAATCTCTGAGAGATCCTGCGCGAGCGCGTCATCACCCGACCGATCCTCGTCGGCTTCTGGCGGCAGGTCCACGGCGAGCAGCCGCCGGCCGTCAACCTGGTCGGTGAGGTCACGGTCGGCATCCCGCACGATCAGGGTGTCGACATCGACGGCGTCGAGCACGGCATCAAGTTCGGCGATGCCCTTGGTGGCGAGGCCCAGGTCTCCGGCAACCTGCACGAGCGAGGGGCGCGCACCGATCCAGAACTCGCCGATCTCTGGGTTCGCATAGAACTCATCGGAGTCGCGGCCGGCGCGCTCCCTAAAGAAAAGCGTCGCGGTATGGCCGCCATCAGTCGGCTCGAGCACGAGGACTGCGCCGGGCTCGCTGGAGGATCCCCACCCCGTGAGGTGGGCAAAAGCGGAGTGGGCGCGGAACGGATAGTCGGTGTCGTTCGAGCGCACCTTGGACGACCCTGCGGGAATGATCAGTCGCTTGCCCGGGTGCAGCTGGGAGATTCGCTCGCGACGAGCGGCGGCGTAGGCAGCCTCCTCGCGGGCTTCGGGCACCGGCTCCGAGCGGGGAGCCCACGACGACGCGATGTAGTCGCTGAACGTCGACGACTGCGGCGTAGTCGATCGATTAGACGTTGCCCGCGGCTCTGGCTCGGCGGCAACAGAGCTGGCGGTGGCGGGCTTCGGCGAGCGAGATGTCTCCATGACATCCATTCTCCCACTGACTTGCTCTGCACCCCATGGGAGCAGCGGCGTCGATCTTAGGCGCGCGGTTCTAGGTGGGCAACGACGGGGCGGTGGTCGCTGCCGATTGAGTCTGCCTCGGTGACGACCTCGAACTGCGAGACGCGCCATTCATCCGTGGTCATAACGTGGTCGATGGGGGCTCCGAGCTGGGGGAGCAGCGCCGTGGGCCAGGTGCCAACGCCTCCGGCGCCGACCGAGGCGGCGGCATCGACGCACTCACCGAGGCGAGCGGAGGAGGCGAGCCTGTCGTCAACATGGGTCGTCGATTCCCACGAACCTAGGCCGGCGAAGTGGTCGATCGTGGCGTTGAAATCGCCCGCCATGATGATGTTGTCGCCCGAGCACATCTCCGACAGCAGGGCAAGATCAGACCGCCAGTTATCCATCTGGCCGGGGATAGGAGCGACCGCGTGCACCGCGATGATCGTGGGGCCAGCTCCGTTGACGGGTCGCGCCACCACGGTGGGAAGCACTTCGGTGGTTTTGAGGTCGGCGTCAAACTCGTACTCGCCCAGATCTGTGCTGATGAGGAGCGAGGTGGATCGGGCCGGTGAGATGAGGTCGTAGGCGGTTGTCAGCACCCACATCGGGCTGCCAGCCTCGCGCATAGCCATGGCGGCTTCGACGGCGTCTACCTCGAGCGTCTCGGGCAGCACGACGATTTTCGCCCCTCGGCTGATGGCCAGGTCCGCGACCTGTTGCGGGTCGGTCGCCGGCCCCAATGTGTTCCAGGCAAGCACGGTGATGGCGTCCTCCGACGGACCGCCATCGGCGGTCGCCGTGGTTTCTAGTCCGCGAGAGACCAGCACAATGGCGGTGAGTGCCACAAAGGCGAGTGCGAGCACCGCCAAGGATGCGGCCAACTTGCGAAAGCTCGCGATGAAGACCCCGAGGAGCAACAGTGCGATGGCAGCAGCGGCAACGACGACCGCGGCAGCACCCCGGAGAGAAACGACCTGGGCGACAAACTCGGCGCGCTGAAGTCCAAAAAGTTGGGGCCATCCGGCCACCGCCAAAACAGCGAACGTGGCGAGGATGAGCGCTGCTGAGAGGAGACGGCGGATCATGACGTTGTCACTGTACCCGGTGGTGCTGAGTCCGCAGCGGAGGCGGGCCCGCAACCGCTCTGCCGCGAATAGAGTGGATCTATGGAGCGCCTCATCGACCTGCACACTCACAGCAGTGTCAGCGACGGCACCGAGACCCCGGCGCAGCTGATTCGAGCGGCGGTCGCAGCGGGTCTCGACACCATCGCCATAACCGACCACGACTCGACCGCGGGCTGGGCCGAGGCGCGCGCAACAGCCCAGGGCACCGGTCTTACGGTCATCCCCGGCATGGAGTTCAGCACGCGTCAGGGGCACCGCTCCGTTCACCTTCTGGCGTACCTGTTTGATCCGACCGACGCCGATATCATTGCCGAGACGGCGCGCATCCGTTCGTCACGGTTGACCCGCGCCGAGAGCATTGTCGCCAATCTTGCACTCGACTACTCCCTCACCTGGGACGACGTTCTTGCCCACACACACACGGGCACGACGGTCGGGCGACCGCATATCGCCGATGCTCTCGTGACTCGTGGCCACGCTGCCACTCGTACGGAGGCGTTCGAGCAGATCCTGCATCCGAGACATGGATACACGATGCCGCACTATGCGCCAGACCCTGTCTCGGCTATCAGGCTCGTGAGAGCGGCCGGGGGAGTGCCCGTTCTCGCTCACCCGGCGACGCTGGGTCGCGACGCGGTGCTCGACCATGCCACCTTCGCGGCGATGGCGGATGCTGGCCTTTTTGGGCTCGAGATCGACCATCGTGAAAACACGGAGGACGGCAAGGTGCGCCTGCGCGAACTGGCTCGCGAGTTCGGGCTCGTTCTCACGGGCTCGAGCGACTATCACGGGCAGGGAAAGCCCAACCGCTTGGCCGAGAACACAACGTCGGCCGAGGTTCTCGAGCGCATCGTCGCCGAAGGTACGGGCGCGCAGCCGTTTCTGCCGTAGCAGTCGGTCGCGCGCGCCCGTATCCGGGTGCCAGATCTAGGCGACGGGAGGCGGGGTGCTTCCCGTGCTGGGGCGGCGGGTGCGGTTGCGCCGACGACGGGCCGGGCCCGTACCGTCATGCGTTCCAGCGCCCTCGGCCTTAGGTGCGGATTCTGCACCCTCCGTCGCAACTGAGCGCGTGCGGGTGCGGGTGCGATCGGCGCCACCGCGGGAGCCGCCGTCACGGGAGGAACCATCGTTCTTGGCACCGTCGCGGCCGCGGCCGCCTGAGGCGACGGCAGCACGGGGCTCGCGGGCGCGGACCGGCCCGGCTGAGGCAAGACGGCCCTTGGTGCCCTCGGGGATGTCGAGCTCGGCAAAGAGGTGCGGCGACGACGAGTAGGTCTCGGTCGGCTCGGGGATGTTCATCTCCAGAGCGCGGTTGATGAGGGCCCACTTGTGCAGGTCGTCCCAGTCAACGAAGGTCACGGCGATGCCGGTCTTGCCAGCGCGGCCGGTGCGGCCAGCGCGGTGCAGGTAGGTGTCGTGGTCGTCGGGCACCGTGTGGTTGATCACGTGGGTCACGTCGTTGACGTCGATGCCGCGAGCCGCGACATCCGTTGCAATCAGGATGTCTTTCTTGCCAGCCTTGAACGCGGCCATTGCGCGCTCGCGCTGTTCCTGGTTGAGGTCGCCGTGCACCGCAGCAGCGTTGAAGCCGCGGTCGCCCAGCTCCTCGACGAGCTTTGCGGCGGCGCGCTTGGTTCGCGTGAAGATCACGGTCTTGCCCCGGCCCTCGGCCTGGAGGATGCGGGCGATGACCTCGTCCTTGTCGAGCGAGTGAGCGCGGTAGACGACGTGCTTGATGTTCGCCTGCGTCAGGCCCTCATCGGGGTCAGTCGCGCGGATGTGGATGGGCTTGTTCATGAAGCGACGGGCAAGCGCCACGATCGGGCCGGGCATCGTCGCCGAGAACAGCATCGTGTGGCGGGTGGGGCTCGTCTGCGAGAAGAGCTTCTCGATGTCGGAGAGGAACCCGAGATCAAGCATCTTGTCGGCCTCGTCGAGAACCATGACCTTGACGTCCTTGAGCGACAGCATCCGCTGGCTCGCGAGGTCCAGGAGGCGCCCGGGAGTTCCTACGATGACCTGCGCGCCGGCCTTGATCTGCTCGACCTGACCCTCGTAGGCCTTGCCGCCGTAGATCGCGGCGACCTGAGTGCCACGGTTCGAGGCTGCGAGCGTGAGGTCTTCTGCGACCTGAACGCACAGCTCGCGGGTCGGTACGACGACGAGCGCCTTGACACCGGGCTCCGGGTTCGGGCCGAGCTCCTGCAGCAGGGGCAGACCGAAGCCGAGCGTCTTGCCGGTTCCTGTCTTGGCCTGGCCGATGATGTCCTGGCCGCCGAGGCCCATGGGGATGGTCTGTTCCTGGATGGGGAAGGGGCTAGTGATGCCCTTCGACGCGAGTGCGTCGACCATGTCCTGTTCGATGCCGAGATCGGCGAATGTCTTGGGTTCTGACGAAGTCTGATCTGAAGTCACGTGTATGTGCCCTGTCCAAAGCGAGTACGCCCGCTTTCACCTGGGGCGTAGAAACCTCCACCAGAAGCGGGAGGCATTACACCCAGTTTAGGGGCAGAGACCCCGCACAGCCCCTGAACGTGAGCGTTGCGGAGCGTCGTCGGCCCTGCGCGGGCTGTTCTCTGCCGCTCCCGGCACTAGTCTGGGTTCGTGTTCTCCCTCTTCGGTCGCGGTCGCAAGCAGATCGTTGCGCCCAAGCTCAAACCGCGAAATAAAGCCACGCAGACCGTCAACCGGGTCGCCCTCGGCGAATTATCCCCCGATCTCCCGCGTTATCTCGGCCAGGCCGCTTATCTTCAGCTGTCGAACTTCGAGACGATAACCGGTGCGATTGCCGGGTCGCCGACCACTCACGACAAGGTCGCCCTTGCTCGGGTCGCTCGTATCTCGCTCAACAAACTCGAGGGCCTCATTGCCGAGATCGAGCGCGGCGGAGACAAGCCAGAAGACCTTATGGAGCACTTCGCCGCACCGGTGGAGAGGTATCGCAGCACCACCCGCGGCAACGACTGGTACGAGACGGTAGTCACCAGCTACATCACCGCGGGAATGCTCACCGACTTTTTTACGGCGCTCGCCGAGGGGCTGCCCGCCGCACCTCGGGACCGCATCGTCACGCTGCTCACCGAGAACGAGCCGAGCCCCATAATCGTCGAGGCGCTTCGCTCCGCGATCGATGCCGAGCCTGCACTGGCCTCTCGGCTTGCCCTCTGGGGGCGCCGTCTCGTGGGGGACACCCTTCTTATGGCGCGATCTTCGCTCGAGGTCCCTGGCGGCAGCACCCCCGACGAAGCCAGGCTTGAGCCGATCTTCACGGAGCTTATTGCCGCCCACACGCGCCGAATGGATGTTCTGGGGCTTACCGCGTAGGCATCAGCCGCGTGACCCTGCTCAATTCTCACCGACTTCGTCGGCCTTTCTCAGCGGCCATGCCCCAGGATTGACGGATGCTGCGCCGTCACCCCCTGCTGAGCCTCGCCACCGTGGCGTACTTGGCGATTGTGGGCTGGCTCACTCTGGGACCACAGCCGCTCGACGGGCGAGCTCGCAGCCTGCTGTGGAACGTCTTGGAGCGCCTACAGGCCTACGAGTCCCTGCAGTGGATCACCTATGACCGGGTCGAGTTCGCGGCCAATGTGCTCATGTTCATTCCGATCGGCCTGCTCTTTGTTCTTCTTTTCGGTCGCCGCCAATGGTGGTTCGCGATCCTCGTGAGTGTTCTCGTGACGGTGGGCATCGAGTTCGCGCAGCTGTTTCTGAACGACCGGGTCACCGACATCCGCGATCTGATCTCGAACGCCTCAGGGGCGGTCATCGGGGTCGTTCTCGCGCTGCTTCTCACGTGGCCCAAGGAAATAGCGCAGCGGCGCAGCTCCCGCAGTCAGAAGGGCGCTGACGCGAGGGTCTCCGGTCTCGTCTGACCTGCTACGACATGGCCCTAAACTTGGGGCATGCCTGAGAACGATATGAAGCCCCGCAGCCGCACCGTCACCGACGGAATCGAGGCGATGACTTCCCGCGGCATGCTGCGTGCAGTCGGAATGGGTGACGCCGACTGGGATAAGCCGCAGATCGGTGTTGCCAGTTCGTGGAACGAGATCACCCCCTGCAACCTGAGCCTGAGCCGCCTCGCGCAAGCCGCTAAAGAGGGCGTGTACTCCGGCGGCGGCTACCCGCTGCAGTTCGGCACGATCTCCGTCTCCGACGGAATCTCGATGGGCCATGAGGGCATGCACTTCTCGCTCGTCTCGCGCGAAGTCATTGCCGACTCCGTTGAGACTGTGATGATGGCGGAGCGCCTCGACGGCTCCGTCGTGCTGGCCGGATGCGACAAGTCGATCCCCGGCATGCTCATGGCGGCCGCGCGACTCAACCTTGCTTCAGTGTTCCTCTATGCCGGTTCCATCGCTCCGGGCTGGGTCAAGCTCAGCGACGGCACCGAGAAGGACATCACGATCATCGACTCGTTCGAGGCCGTCGGCGCTGTCAAGGCTGGCAAGATGTCGGCCGCAGACGCCAAGCGCATCGAGTGTGCCTTCGCGCCCGGCGAGGGTGCCTGTGGTGGCATGTACACGGCCAACACCATGGCGAGTGTCGCCGAGGCGCTCGGCATGAGCCTTCCCGGCTCGGCTTCGCCCGCATCCGCCGATCGCCGCCGCGACTACTACGCCCACCGCTCCGGCGAGGCCGTGGTGAACATGCTGCGCCTGGGCATCACGACGGGCGACATCCTCACTAAGAAGGCATTCGAGAACGCCATCGCCGTGGGCATGGCACTGGGCGGATCGACCAACATCATCCTTCACCTGCTCGCAATCGCGAACGAGGCGGGGGTTGACCTGACCCTCGATGACTTCAACCGCATCGGCGACAAGGTTCCCCACATCGGCGACCTCAAGCCGTTCGGCAAGTACGTGATGAACGACGTCGACCGTCATGGCGGGCTCCCCGTTCTTATGAAGGCGCTTCTTGACGCGGGACTCATGCACGGCGATGCCCTCACCGTCACGGGCAAGACCATGGCAGAGAACCTCGCCGAGATGGATATCGATCCTCTCGACGGCGAGGTTCTGCGCACGCTCGACAACCCCATCCACGCCTCGGGTGGTCTTGCGGTGCTCAAGGGAACGTTCGCCCCCGAGGGTGCTGTCGTCAAGACGGCTGGCTTCGACGCTGCTGTATTCGAGGGCCCCGCCCGCGTATTCGAGCGTGAGCGCGGAGCCATGGATGCTCTCACCGAGGGTCGAATCAAGGCTGGCGACATTGTCGTTATTCGTTACGAGGGACCCAAGGGCGGCCCCGGCATGCGCGAGATGCTCGCGATCACCGCGGCGATCAAGGGCGCGGGGCTCGGAAAAGATGTACTACTGTTGACGGACGGACGATTCTCAGGCGGCACAACCGGCCTGTGCATCGGCCACATAGCACCCGAGGCGGTGGACGCAGGTCCAATCGCATTCGTGCGCGATGGTGATCTGATTCGGGTCGATATCGCAGCTCGCTCACTCGACCTACTCGTCGATGAAGCAGAGCTGGAAGCTCGCCGCAACGGCTGGGCTCCACTTCCCCCGCGCTATACCCGTGGCGTTCTCGCGAAGTACTCCAAGCTCGTGCACTCTGCATCAGAGGGCGCAATCACGGGGTAGCCGCGTCACCTCAGCTCTAGGGGCACACCAGTGCCCCGGCCATTCGTGTTCACGATCACAAGGAATTCAGTGATGTCAGCAGACGCACCTCCCATTCCCACCAGCACGTCGAGCATGCCCGAGATCCTCACGGGATCCGGGGCAGTGCTCCGCTCGCTCGAAAAGCTCGGCATCACCGATGTCTTCGGTCTGCCGGGCGGCGCAATCATGCCGTTCTACGACGAACTCATGTCGTCGAAGTCGATCCGTCACATCCTCGTTCGTCACGAACAGGGTGCGGGTCACGCGGCTGAGGGCTATGCCTCGTCGAGCGGAAAGGTCGGAGTCGCCATCGCGACCTCTGGCCCCGGCGCGACCAACCTGGTGACGGCGATCGCCGACGCGTACATGGACTCGGTGCCGATGCTCGCGATCACCGGCCAGGTGTTCTCGACCTCGATGGGAACCGACGCGTTCCAGGAGATCGACATCGTAGGAATCACGATGCCGATCACCAAGCACTCGTTCCTCGTGAGCAAGCCCGAAGACATTCCGGGGGTGCTCGCGGCGGCCTACCAGATCGCAACGACCGGCCGCCCCGGCCCCGTTCTTGTCGACATCACCAAGGATGCGCAGCAGAATCGCGCGCCATTCGTGTGGCCGACTCAGGTCGACCTGCCCGGCTACCGCCCCGTCGTCAAGGCGCACGGCAAGCAGATCCAGGCGGCAGCCCAGCTGCTCGCCGAGGCCAAGCGCCCCGTGCTCTACGTTGGCGGCGGTGTTGTGCGTGCCGGAGCATCCGAGGTTCTTCTCAAGCTTGCAGAGACCGTCGGCGCGCCCGTCGTCACGACGCTTATGGCCCGCGGCGCTTTCCCCGACTCCCACGAACAGCACCTGGGCATGCCCGGGATGCACGGCACAGTTCCTGCCGTTCTCGCTATTCAGGAATCCGACCTTCTGGTGTCGCTCGGAGCTCGCTTCGACGACCGCGTCACGGGCAAGACGAGCGAGTTCGCGCCCCACGCCAAGGTTGTCCATGTCGACATCGACCCAGCGGAGATCTCGAAGATCCGTACGGCCGATGTTCCCATCGTCGGCGATGCCAAGGATGTCATCGCCGATCTGACCGCATCGTTCACCCAGATCGTCGGGGCACACGCCCCCGATCTTTCGGAGTGGTGGACGCGCCTCAACCTTTTGCGGGAGCAGTTCCCGCTCGGGTACGACGAGCCAGAAGATGGACTGCTCTCGCCGCAGTATGTGATCGAGCGAATCGGCGCGATAACCGGCCCTGAGGGCGTTTACGCCGCCGGAGTTGGCCAGCACCAGATGTGGGCTGCACAGTTCATCAAGTACGAGCGCCCCGGCGCCTGGCTCAACTCGGGCGGTGCAGGCACCATGGGCTACAGCGTGCCTGCGGCCATGGGTGCCAAGGTCGCCAATCCCGACCGCATCGTCTGGTCGATCGACGGTGACGGCTGCTTCCAGATGACCAATCAGGAGCTGGCAACCTGCACGATCAACGAGATTCCGATCAAGGTCGCGGTTATCAACAACTCGTCGCTCGGCATGGTTCGCCAGTGGCAGACGCTGCTGTATGAAGGCCGCCACTCGTTCACCGACCTCAACACGGGGCACGGCACGGCTATGGTTCCCGACTTCGTGAAGCTTGCGGAGGCCTACGGTGCCCTCGCGATTCGCGTCACGAAGAAAGAAGAAGTCGACGCTGCGATCAAGCTCGCTAACGAGACCAACGATCGCCCCGTTGTAATCGACTTCGTGGTGAGCCGTGACTCGATGGTGTGGCCCATGGTGCAGCAGGGTCGCGGCAACTCGGCCATCCAATACGTCCGCGATGCCGCGCCCGCCTGGGAAGAGGAATAAGCAATGAGTCATGTTCTGTCTCTCCTGGTCGAAGACAAGCCGGGTCTGCTCACACGGGTTGCTGGCCTCTTCGCGCGCCGTGGGTTCAACATTGAGAGCCTTGCGGTTGGCAAGAGTGAAATCGCGGGTCTCTCGCGCATCACCGTCGTCGTCGACGTCGACGAGCTGCCCCTTGAGCAGGTTACGAAGCAGCTCAACAAGCTGATCAACGTGATCAAGGTTGTCGAGCTCGACCCAGCGCAGACCGTTCAGCGCGAGCACATGCTCATCAAGGTGCGAGTGGACAACACCACTCGCAGCCAGATCCTCGAAGCGGCAACGCTGTTCCGCGCACGCATCGTCGATGTGTCGACGGATGCCGTGGTGATCGAGGTCACCGGTGACACTGCCAAGACCCAGGCCCTGCTCAAGGTGCTTGAGCCCTATGGCATCAAGGAGATCGCCCAGTCGGGGCTCCTCGCTATCGGGCGCGGAGCTAAGAGCATTACCGAGCGCGTTTTCAAGAACTGACGTGGGTTGCCGACTGATCGTGGTCGGCGTCTGCCCACACTGCACACCTCACACAACAAGGAGAAACACAAGTGACTGAGATCTTCTACGACAAGGACGCTGACCTGTCGCTCATCCAGAGCAAGAAGGTAGCCATCATCGGCTACGGCTCGCAGGGGCACGCTCACGCGCTGAACCTGCGCGACTCGGGCGTTGAGGTCGTCATCGCGCTCAAGGAGGGCTCGAAGTCGACTGCTAAGGCTCAGGAGGACGGCTTCGAGGTCAAGTCGGTCGCCGATGCCGCCGAGTGGGCCGACGTGATCATGATCCTCGCCCCCGACCAGTACCAGCGCTCGATCTTCAACGACGAGATCAAAGACAAGCTCACGCCGGGCAAGACCCTTGCCTTCGCTCACGGCTTCAACATCCGCTTCGGCTACATTGAGGTGCCCGAGGGCGTCGACGTCATCCTCGTCGCCCCCAAGGCTCCCGGACACACGGTTCGCCGCGAGTTCGTTGCCGGCCGTGGAATCCCGGACATCATCGCCGTCGAGCGTGACGCTTCTGGCACCGCCTGGGAACTCGCCAAGTCGTACGCCAAGGCCATCGGTGGAACCCGCGCCGGCGTGATCAAGACCACGTTCACCGAGGAGACCGAGACCGACCTGTTCGGTGAGCAGGCTGTTCTCTGCGGCGGTACCTCGCAGCTCGTTCAGTACGGTTTTGAGACCCTCGTCGAGGCGGGCTACCAGCCCGAGATCGCCTACTTCGAGGTTCTTCACGAGCTCAAGCTCATCGTCGACCTCATGTGGGAGGGCGGCATCGCCAAGCAGCGCTGGTCGGTCTCCGACACGGCCGAGTACGGCGACTACGTCTCCGGCCCCCGCGTGATCACGCCGGACGTAAAGGAGAACATGAAGGCCGTTCTCGCCGACATCCAGTCCGGTGCGTTCGCAGATCGCTTTATCAAGGACCAGGATGGTGGCGGCACTGAGTTCCTCGGCCTCCGTGAGAAGGGTGCAGCGCACCCCATCGAGGTCACGGGCAAGGAGCTTCGCTCGCTCTTCGCGTGGAAGCAGCAGGACGCCGACTACACGGACGGCTCCGCAGCGCGCTGAGTTCACTAAGCCGCGGGCCGGGTAGGCCCCGTCTCGCCTGATAAAGGGCCGACACTTCACAAGGGTGCCGGCCCTTTATCGTTCGTAGCGCTCGAAACGCTGCCGAAACATCGAGGCTCTCTCAACGAAACATCGTGTCTCTACTCTGACGAGCACGCGCCAACGGCCGTTCCCTGCGGGCGGCATCTCAGCAGCCAAGGCGCTTCCCCGAGAGAAAGAGGCCGTCAATGTTCCCTGTCCACGGATTCACCCGCCGCGCAGCAGCGGCAACGGCGGGGGCAGCGACGCTGGCTCTTCTCCTCGGCGCCTGCGCCGGGAGCAGCGCCGAGACGCCCTCCGGCGAGGACGGCTCGTTCGGCGACATTGCCATCCAGCTCTCGTGGATTAAAAACGCGGAGTTCGCGGGCGAGTTCTTCGCCGAGGAGCGCGGCTATTTCGCCGATGCAGGGTTCGACTCCGTGGAGCTTGTGCCAGGGCCAGTCTCGACCGAGGCGGCCGTCATCTCGGGCAATGTGATCATGGGGCTCGGCAACGCGATCTCGGCGGGCTCCGTCATCGCGGAGGAGGGTGCGCCGATCACGATCATCGGCACGACCTACCAAAAGAACCCGTTCACGATCTTGTCGCTTGAGGACCACGGCAACATCGCAACGGTCAATGACCTCAAGGGCAAGACAATCGGCGTGCAGGCGAGCAACCAGAACCTGTGGGAGGCGTTCCTCGCCCTCAACGACCTCACGCTTGACGACGTCAACACGGTGCCCGTTGAATACGATCCGACTCCCCTTTTCACGGGCGAACTCGACGGATGGTTTGCCTATCTCACGAATGAGGCGCTTGACGCTGAGCTTCAGGGCTTGAAGCCCGTGAACCTGCCATTTGCCGACAACGGCATGCCGTTTGTTGCCGAGAGCCTCATCGTGAACACCGCAGACATCGAAAACAACCGCGAGCTTCTCAAGGCCCTCCTTGTCGCCGAGATCAAGGGCTGGACCGATGCCATTGCCGAGACGGATGAGGCTGCCCGCCTCGCCGTCGAGGTGTTCGGCAGCGATCTCGGGCTGACGATGGAGAAGGAACTGCTGCAGGCTCAGGTGCAGGCGCGCGACCTGATCGTGAGCGATGAGACCGAGGCCAACGGGCTCTTCACCATCAGCGAGAAGATGCAGGAACTCTGCATTCAGACCCTCGCTGCCGCAGGCATCGAGGTGACCGCCGACCTACTCTTCGATATGTCTCTGCTCGCCGAGGTTTACGAAGAGAACCCCGAGCTGCTCGACTACGCCAAGTAGGGGCCAGATACATCGTGTCTTCTCAGACAGCCGGTGCCCGGGACGAGGTCTCGGGCACCGGAATACACATTTCGGGCCTCAGCAAGACCTTCGCGATGCGGCGTTCCCGAGTTGTCGCTCTCGCCGATACGACGCTGCAGAGCGAGCAGGGGAGCTTTCTCTCGTTGCTTGGGCCTTCAGGATGCGGCAAGTCCACGATCTTGCGCATCCTGGCCGGCCTCGAGACTCCGACATCAGGGGTCGCGATGGTCGACGGCAAGAACCCTGCGGAGCTTCGCGCCGGCCACAATCTGGGCATCGCGTTTCAGGATGCTGCGCTTCTGCCCTGGAGGAGCGTCGAAAGCAACATCCGCCTGCCATTCGAGGTTGCGGGGCTGCCCGTGGATCACGCCTATGTTTCGGACCTCATCAGCCTCGTGGGTCTCACGGGGTTTGAGAAGGCAAAACCGGCGCAGCTCTCTGGGGGCATGAAACAGAGGGTCTCGATCGCCCGCTCCCTGGTTCTCAAACCCTCCGTTCTGTTGCTCGATGAGCCTTTCGGCGCGCTCGACGACATGACGAGGCAACGCCTCAACATTGAGCTGCTTCGAATCTGGACGGAGAAGCCGGCAACGACGCTCATGGTGACCCACGGCATCTCTGAGGCCATTTTCTTGTCTGACCGGGTGGCCGTGATGTCGGCACGGCCCGGCCGCGTCAAAGAGGTTATCGACGTGGATCTGCCTCGACCCCGCGTTGCCGAGATGATGCGGACACCGGAGTTTCACGCGCTGCACGACCGCGCATCCGAACTGTTGTTCGGCGGAGAATCGACCAGCTCGGCAGAACGCGAACTTGAACCGGTGGTGGAGTAGCGGTGCCGAGGAACGCGATGCCCGCCTGGCTCTCTGCTGCGCTTGCTGCCGCGGTGATCATCGGGCTCTGGTGGGTCGGTGCCGTCACGGTTTTTGCCGATGCTGGCGTTGGTGACCGAGGAGCTATTCCCACGCCGCTGGGTGTCGTGCAGAAGATCATCGAGGATGGAATCGGCTTCTATCTCACCCACGTAGCAGTGACTCTCGGGGAGGCCGCCCAGGGGTTTCTCTGGGGCACGGTCTTGGCGCTGGCCGTATCGGCTCTGGTGCTCGTCTGGCCGCGCCTTGAGGGCGTTGTCACGCAGGTCGCCGTCGTCACCTACTGTCTGCCGCTCGTTGCTATCGGCCCGCTCATCTATGTGGTCATTGGCGCTCCCAAGGCAGGAGAAGCATCCGGAACAGCCATCGTGCTTGCCGCGCTCTCGGTGTTCTTTACGACCGTGGTCAACACTCTTCTCGGCCTCAAATCGGCCGACCGCTCGTCGCTGGATATCGTCGCGGTATATGGCGGATCGCGGTTCACGCAGCTTCGCAAGGTGAGGTCGGTTGCGAGCCTTCCCGGAATACTGTCCGGTCTGCAGATCGCGGTTCCGTCGGCCTTTCTCGGCGCAGTGCTCGGGGAGTGGTTCGGCGGTGTGCAGCGCGGAGTTGGCCCGGCGCTCATCATTGCGGCGCAGTCGACCAACATCGAAAGGACCTGGGCGCTCGTGCTCATCTCGGGGGCCGTCGCGGCTCTCGGGTACATGGTTTTTGGTCTGGTCGCGCGGTTCGTGACGCCGTGGTCCACCGGGCAGGTGGTCGCGGCATGAGCGGCGGAGAGCCCATGGTGCGCCGAGGGGCGGTGCGCGCCGTCGCCAGCAGTCTCGGCAGATCGGCGGCGACGGCACTCATCACCGTGGCTGTCGTGATCGGTGCGTGGTTCGCAATCATCGCGGTGCTCGACATTTCGTCCTTTCTGGCGAAGACGCCTCTGGACGTGATCGACTGGTTGTTCGTTCGCGAGGATGCGCCCGAGAATCTGGCGAAGGTCTGGGGGCTGCTGCTGATAACACTCGCCGACGCGAGCATCGGCTTTAGCGTCGGGCTTCTCGTGGCACTCATCGTTGCCCTGGCGTTCGCTCTCTCTCGGGGCCTCGAGCAGGCGCTCATGCCCATGGCGCTACTGCTGAGATCTATTCCTCTCGTCGCGCTCGCCCCCATTCTCATGCTCATATTTGGACGCGGCATCACGATGACGGCCGTCATGGGTGCCATCGTCGTGCTGTTCCCCGCCCTCGTGACAATCGCCTTCGGCCTGCGCAGCGCTTCGGCTCAGATCGCTGATGTCATCACCGTCTATGGAGGCACCCGACTCACGGTGCTGCGCACAGTGGCTCTGCCGAGCTCTATGCCCGCATTCTTCGCCGCTGTGCGGATTTCTGTGCCCGCCGCCATCACGGGAGCGCTGCTGGCCGAATGGCTGGCAACAGGGCAGGGGCTCGGGTACTCGATCACCACCGCGGTCGCCCAGGTCAAGAATTTTGAGGTCTGGTCTTCTGTCGTGGCGGTGACGCTGGCATCCGTCGTGCTCTATGCGCTCGCGCAACTGGTGGAGAACATCGTTTTGGCGAGGATGGGTGCTGCGGCGATCGGTGACGCTCACCGGCCCTAGGCTCGATGGTGCGCGGTGACCGGAGCTAATCGGCCACTCGCGAGAATTCTGCTTGCCGTACCCCCAAGGAACTTCATGTCACAGCACGCCCCTGCCCATTCCCTGCTCGGGCTCCCCAAAGCAGAACTCCACCTACACATTGAGGGCACGTTCGAGCCGGAGCTCGTCTTTGCGCTCGCGGCGCGCAACGGCATCGAGCTGCCCTATGCGAGCGTCGAGGAGCTGAGGCAGAGCTATAGCTTCGACGGCCTCGTGTCGTTTCTCGACCTGTACTACGGGTGCATGGCAGTGCTGCGCACAGAACGGGACTTCTACGAACTGGCGATGGCGTATTACGAGCGCGCGAGCGCTCAGGGCGTGCGGCACGCCGAGATCTTCTTTGACCCCCAGGCCCACACGAGCAGGGGCGTCTCGATCGACACGGTCATCGACGGCCTGACCAGGGCAGCGGCGGATGCTCACAGCACGCTTGGCATAACGGGCGGGCTCATTATGTGCTTTCTCCGCGACCTGCCCGTCTCGAGTGCTCACGAGACGCTCGAATCGGTGGCGCACCGTGTGGGCGACCTCATCGGCGTCGGCCTCGATTCTGCGGAGGCAGGGTTTCCGCCGAGTCTGTTTGCTGAGGTGTATTCCCGGGCGGCCGAACTCGGCCTCCGTCTTGTCGCCCACGCCGGCGAGGAGGGGCCATCCGACTATGTCTGGGAGGCGCTTCGCCTGCTCAAGGTCGAGCGCATCGATCATGGCGTGCGCAGCCTCGAGGACTCCGACCTCGTGGACTATTTGCGCGAGAACCGCATCCCGCTAACCGTGTGCCCCCTTTCCAACCTGCGGTTGGGTGGGCACGTTGCATTCAACGCCCTTCCGGCGCTCATCGAGGCCGGGCTGTTCGTGACCGTGAACTCCGACGACCCCGCGTATTTTGGCGGCTACGTCGGCGACAACTTCACCCAGATTGAGAGGGTCTTTGGGCTCTCTCAGTCGAAGCTCGTGGAGCTGGCCCAGAACTCGGTGGTCGCCTCTTTCGCCCCGGATTCTCGCAAGCAGCAGCTCCTTGCAGAGATCGACGAGTGGATCGGCGTCAACCAGGGCAGTCAACTGAGTGCTCGGCGCTAGAGTCAGTACATGCACTCCGAAGCCGACGACGAGGCCCTGACCTGGGACGGCGCTGAACCCGATAACATCGCCGCTCGGCCGGTGGAGGCCCCGAGCGAGCCGTCGTCAGAGGCGCCAGCAGCCGCATCCGCTAGCGCCGGGAGCAGCTCCCTCCTGCTTGTTTTCTACGGCATCCTGGGCGGCGTCTACCTGCTCTACGTGGTCGGATGGATCATCGCGGTTGGTCGAGACACGTTCTCTCAGGCGAGCCTTTTCGCCGAGATCATGTACCAGCTCGGTGAGTTCTTGGCCATTGCATCTCCTTTGATTTGGATGGGCGCCGTGTTCGTGCTTACCCGGCACAAACGCCCACTACTTCGTGTTCTCCTTCTGCTGCTGGGCGCCGTCGTGCTGGTGCCGTGGCCGTTCATTCTGGGAGGTTCAGCGTGAGCGAAACCGCTGGCACGGCATCTGCACCAGCCGTCACCGCCCGAACCCGGCGCTCATGGCCCTCGATCACGGTTGCAATCGTCTTCGCGCTGTTTTATGCCTGGGACTTTTTTGAGGCCATCACCAATCTGTTCGGCGTCGTCGAATTGCTGGATGCGCGCAACGAGTTCCTGGCAGACAACGACCTCGCCCCGGTCTCGGTTCCGTGGGCGACCTTGATCGTGAACCTTCTGCTTCCCGCCACAGCATTCGCCATCGCGTGGTGGATCGGGCGCCGCCGCTCGCTGGGAGTGCAGGCTCTTCTCTACCTGACCGGGTTGGCCGTCGTGGCGGCGTTGACGCTCTCTCTGACGTCACTTCTGTAGCGTGCTGGGCCCGTCTTGGCCCGTCACGTCGGCTGCGAGCGGTGCACTAAACTGACCCTGCCGTGACCTGAATGAGCCTCGGCGACAACCCAACCCTTCGACGAATGGATCATTTCGTGGCAAAGCCGATCGTGCTGATCGCTGAAGAACTTTCGCCCGCAACCGTCGAGGCCCTTGGCCCCGACTTCGACATCCGCTCGGTAGACGGCACCGACCGTCCGGCGCTGCTGTCGGCTCTCGCTGATGCGTCTGCCGTGCTGATCCGATCTGCCACGAAGATGGACGAGGAGGCGATTGCCGCAGGCAAGAAGCTCAAGGTCATCGCTCGCGCAGGAGTCGGGCTCGACAACGTCGACATCAAGGCTGCAACGACGGCTGGCGTCATGGTCGTGAACGCGCCGACCTCCAACGTGATCTCGGCAGCGGAACTCGCGGTGGGCCACATCCTGAGCCTTGCCCGGTTCATCCCCGAGGCGAACCAGTCCATGAAGGCGGGGGAGTGGAAGCGCTCCAAGTACACCGGTATCGAGCTTTTTGAGAAGACGATCGGCATTGTTGGCCTCGGCCGCATCGGCACGCTCGTCGCTCAGCGACTTGCAGGGTTCGGCGCCAACCTCATCGCGTATGACCCGTACGTCACGCCCACGCGCGCACAGCAGCTCGGCGTTTCGGTCGTGAGCCTGGACGAGCTCATCGAGCAGTCCGACTTCATCACCATTCACATTCCCAAGACGCCGGAGACGACGGGCCTCTTTGGGGCAGCCGAGTTCGCCAAGGCAAAGCCGACCCTGCGCATCGTGAACTGCAGCCGCGGCGGAATTATCGACGAGGATGCCCTCTTCGAGGCGCTGTCGACTAAGCGCATTGCCGCCGCTGGTCTCGATGTCTTCGTGAGCGAGCCCCCCCAGGACTCGCCCCTCACGACCCTCGACAACATCGTTCTGACGCCCCACCTCGGCGCGTCAACGGATGAGGCTCAGGAGAAGGCTGGCGTCTCTGTTGCCAAGTCGGTGCGTCTCGCTCTCGATGGCGAGCTCGTTCCCGACGCGGTGAACGTGGCCGGTGGCGTCATCGACGAGTCGGTTCGCCCGGGCATTCCGCTCATGGAGAAGCTGGGCCAGATCTTCAGCGCTCTCGCCCAGGGACCGGTCACGAGCGTGGATGTTGAGGTTCGCGGCGAGATCGCGGATCTCGATGTCAAGGTGCTCAAGCTTGCCGCGCTCAAGGGAATCTTCACGAACGTTGTCAGCGAGACGGTGTCCTACGTCAACGCGCCCCTGCTCGCCGACCAGCGCGGCATCGAGGTGCGCCTGATCACTGACCCCGTGAGCGATGAATACCGCAACCTGCTGACCATTCGTGGCGGTCTCACTGACGGCACGCAGCTTTCGGTTTCTGCGACTCTCACGGGAACCAAGCAGATCGAGAAGCTGGTCGAGATCAACGGCCACGACGTCGAGGTGCCGATCTCTCAGCACCACATCGTCATGCTTTACACCGACCGCCCCGGGATCGTCGCGGTCTATGGCAAGGAGTTCGGTGACGCCGGCATCAACATCGCTGGCATGCAGATCAGCCGCCGCGAGGCTGGCGGCCAGGCGCTCAGCGTTCTCACGATCGACTCGCCCGCACCGGAGAGCCTGATCGAGAAGGTTCGCGTGGCTATCGACGCCGACGTGATGAAGGAAATCGACATCACGGAGTCCTAGTCTCCGCCGCAACAACAGAAGAGGCGCCCGCCGGAAGATTCCGGCGGGCGCCTCGTCGTTGCTGTGAGGGCTTAGACCATTCCGGGGACGACGACGGCGATCACGATGTTGGTCAGCGTGAGCAGACCGATCGTGCCGAGCACCGCAGGGGAGACCGGCTTCTTCTTGCGGTTGACCAGCGCGAGCACGTAAATCACGATGACGATGAACAGCTTGATGCCGATCTTCATGTGGTTCACCTCGCCGTCGCGCATCTCGGCGAGGACGACGAGAAGCAACCCGGTCACGAGCTGGGTAAGCGCACCGTGAAGGATTGCGGGGTTGATTACAGCCGACTTGGTGCGGAAGGCCGACATCTGCACCAAGAAGCCGCCCAGAAGGGAGGCGAGGCCGATGAAGTGGAGGATGACAAGTACATCGCGCAGGATTTCCATAGCCTGAGTGTATCCGACAGCCTGTCGGTATGTTGCTATACTGGACTTGCCGACATCGTGTCGGCAAGATTGGGTTGGAATGTTCTTAGCTCTCCGCGACCTGCGCTTCGCTCGTGGTCGCTTCTTGCTTATGGGTGTCGTAGTCGCCCTTATGGCCACACTCTCGGTGATTCTCTCTGGACTATCCTCAGGCCTCGTGGACCACGGCGTCTCAGGCCTGCGCGACATGAAGGCCGATTCGTTCGCCTTCGACGAGACGGTGACGAGCGATCAGTTCTCACGCTCCACGGTGGATGTCACGGCGGCAGCCGAATGGGAAGGCGTTGACGGTGTCACCGCGGCGACTCCTGTCGGCAGCGCGCTCGTTCACGCAGAAAGCGACAATGGAGTGCAGCTCAGCGCGGCACTCTTTGGCATCGAGAAGGGCAGCTTTCTCGAACCAGATCTGATCGACGGAGACGGCGTCGGTTCAGTGGAGAACGGCGTCGTCATCTCGCAGGGCATCGCCGACGACGAGATCGGCATCGGCGACGTCATCACGATCGACCGCATCGGCACGGAACTCACCGTCGTGGGCACCACGGGCAGCGCTTCATACGGCCACGTGGCGGTCATCTACCTGCCGCTCTCCGTGTGGCAGACGGTCGCCTACGGCATGCCGGGGGATGTTCCCGCGAGCGCCTTCGAGGTCGCCACGGCCATCGCCATTCAGCACGACGATGCCCTGAGCGACTCGGCTGTCGCAGGGACCTCTGCGATCAGCAAGACCGAGGCCTTCAACGCATCGCCCGGCTACGAGGCCGAGACCTCGACGATGGTGCTCATCCAGGTCTTTCTCTACATAATTTCTGCACTCGTCGTCGGAGCATTCTTCACCGTGTGGACTGTGCAGCGCCAACCCGAGATTGCTCTCCTCAAGGCAGTGGGTGCCTCGGGAGGCTACGTCGTGAGAGACGCGCTCTCGCAGGTTCTGATCATCCTGGTCGGAGCAACCGCAGTCGGCGGAGCAGCCGGATGGGCGCTCGGCGCAGCGATGCCGGCAGGCATGCCGTTCGTGCTTGAGGTTGGCCCCGTGCTCACGGGATTCGGCCTCATCATCGTGCTCGGCGCGGCGGGGGCGCTGGTTGCCATTCGACAGATCACACGGGTTGACCCCCTCATTGCGCTGGGAGGCGCCCGATGACCACATCACACTCACTAACACCAGCACTCTCGCTCACCGACGTCACGCTCACGTTGCCAGCCGGTGACGAGACGGTGACCGCGCTTGATCGCGTCTCGCTCGAGGTCGCCCGCGGCGAACTCGTCGCCATCGTCGGCCCCTCAGGTTCGGGAAAATCGAGCCTGCTCGCTGTTGCGGGAGCGCTCATGCCCGCAACCTCCGGCACGGTTGTCATCGGCGGGCAGGCCATCAGCGGCCTCTCCAAGCGAAAGCTAGCGCAGCTTCGCCAAGATCAGATCGGGTTTGTCTTTCAGTCGACCAACCTGCTCCCGTCGCTGTCGGCTCGCGATCAGCTGCTCATCGTTCCGCACATTGCCGGGCGTATCACCGCACAGCACCGGGCCAAGGCCGACGAGCTATTGGCCTCGGTTGGCATGACACACCGGGCCGATCGGCGCCCCTCTCAGCTCTCGGGCGGCGAGCGGCAGCGGGTCGGCATCGCACGGGCGCTCATGGGCGACCCTGCGGTGCTTCTCGTCGACGAGCCGACCAGCGCCCTCGATCATTCGCGAGCCGATGACATCGTGGCGCTCCTCGCGGAGCGCGTGCATGCCACGGGAACTGCATGTGTTATGGTCACCCACGACACTGAGGTTCTCTCTCACACCGACCGGGTGCTGCGGATGCAGGACGGCGTGCTGGCAAAGCCCGCCCCCGCATCGCTTGCATAATGGACTAATGCCAAGAATCACTGCGCCATCAGTTGTGGAGCATCGCGCAATTCAGCGCGAGGCCCTGATTCTTGAGGCGAGTCGAATTCTTCTGGCCGACGGAACAGCGGCAGTTACCCCCGCCGCCGTCGGCAAAGCAGTCGGATTAGCGCGCAGCAGCGTCTATGAGTACTTTCCGTCTTCGGGGGACCTGCTGGCGGAGGTCGCTGTCAGGGCGATCATCGACTGGACAAACGAGCTCGGCGAGGCGATCGACCCTGCCGAGCCCGGTTGGCCGCGGCTCGAAGCGTATGTGCGGGCGAGCTTGTCGATGGTGGCAGAAGGCAAGCACGAAATCGCCAATCGGCTGGAGGGGTTCGTCTTTACGGCGAGCCAGGTGCAGCGCTTCATGGAGCATCATGATGAGATCAGCTCGCCGTTGCCCCGCATCCTCTCTGAGATCGGCACGGCGCAGCCTGCCCTCGATAGCTCGCTTGTGCAGGGAATCGTTGATGCCGGGACTAGATGCATCAGCGAGGGACAGGATGTCACGGTTGTGAGTGATCGCGTTCTCGCGTTGCTGCGCCGAGGGCTCGCATAGGTCACAGCATGCTAAAGGCCCGGTGGTTTATCACCGGGCCTTTAGTTGTTAGCCGTTATGCCTACGGTTCGATCGGGTCGCTGCGCGTCTCGCGCTGCGTGACTCGCTCTTCGCCGCCGTCAACGTGGCGCACGGTCTCGACCGACGACCGCTTGCGCGTTACGAGCACAAGCGAGATAAGGAACACGATCGCACCAGCACCCATGAGCAGGTATCCGATGAGGTCGAGATTAACTGCTCCGCCGAGGTCGACGTTGATTGCAAACGCGAGGATGGCGCCGACGACGAACAAGAAAATTCCTGTGCCGATTCCCATAGTGCTCATTCCTTTCGGTGGTGTTTTCATCGCCCCCGAGCGCGCCTGAAGGGCAAGCCGGGTCGATGCCGTTGCAGACGTTAGTCTGATTTTGCCCTCAGCGGGGAAATATTGGCGAGCTCGGCTGCCGCTACTCTGGTTTTTACACACCATCTCTGCTTCGAAACAGGAGACATCCATGCCCCGAAATCTCTCGCTCGCCGTAATCGCTGGAGATGGCATCGGGCCCGAGGTGACGGCAGAGGCCGTCAAGGTGTTGACCGCGGCAGTGGGCGATTCGGTGTCGCTCACGACCACCGACTATCCCTTCGGTGCCACCCACTTTCTCGCATCCGGCACGATCATCGACGACGAAGATTTCGCCAGGCTTGCCCGGCATGATGCCATTCTGCTCGGCGCCGTGGGTGGCGACCCCCGCGACCCGCGTCTCGCTGGCGGCATCATCGAACGCGGACTCCTGCTCAGGCTTCGCTTTGCCTTCGACCACTATGTGAACCTGCGACCGACCAAGCTGTACCCCTCCGTCGTCTCGCCTCTCGCGAGCCCCGGCGCTGTCGACTTCGTCGTCGTGCGGGAGGGCACCGAGGGGCCGTATGTGGGCAACGGCGGCAGCATCCGCAGGGGAACCCCTCACGAGATCGCCAATGAAGTCAGCGTCAACACGGCGTTCGGCGTCGAGCGGCTCGTGCGGTTCGGCTTCGAGAAGGCCAACTCGCGCCCGGCCAAGAAGCTCACGCTGGTGCACAAGACCAATGTTCTCGTGCACGCCGGAGGGCTCTGGCAGCGCACGGTGGATGCCGTCAGTGCCGAGTATCCCGATGTCGCGGTCGACTACCAGCACATCGATGCGGCCACGATCCACATGGTCGTGAACCCCTCGCAGTTCGATACGATTGTCACCGACAACCTCTTCGGTGACATCATCACCGACCTGGCCGCCGCGATCAGCGGTGGAATCGGGTTGGCGGCCTCGGGCAACATCAACCCGGACGGCACCTTCCCCAGCATGTTCGAGCCGGTTCACGGATCCGCACCCGACATCGCTGGCAAGCAATTGGCTGATCCCACCGCCGCGATCCTGTCGGCAGCCCTGTTGCTCGACCATGTCGGGCTCTCGGATGCTTCGGCTCGTGTGACTGCGGCAGTCGAAGCGGACCTCGCATCACGGGGTTCGGCGAAGCGCAGCACATCGGAGGTCGGCGACGCCATCGCGGCGGCTCTCGCCTCCTGATGTTCTGTCGGGTGCGATTCTGGCTCTGGTCTTGAGCCGGGCGCGGCCCCAGAATGAGATAACACCACAAAAGGATTCCCATGACCGACCTTCTCGCCCCTCGTGCACTCACCTTCTCCGTGACGAAGAACCTCGCTGCCCGCAGCCCGCAGGAGCGCGACGAGATTCTGGCCAACCCCGGGTTTGGCAAGTTCTTCACCGACCACATGGTGGACATCTGCTGGTCTGAGCAGGGCGGCTGGCACCGCCCTCGCGTGCAGCCCTATGGCCCCATCAGTCTCGATCCTGCCGCCGCAGTGCTCCACTACGGCCAGGAGATCTTCGAGGGAATGAAGGCCTACCGTCACGCCGACGGCTCCATCTGGACCTTCCGCCCCGAGGCGAACGCTGCTCGCATGCAGCGATCTGCGCGGCGTCTCGCGCTGCCTGAGCTGCCCACCGACTACTTCATCGAGTCGATCAAGCAGCTCGTCGCTGTCGACGCCGACTGGGTGCCCATGGCCGACGGAACCTGCCTTTACCTGCGCCCATTCATGTTCGCCACGGAGGCATTCCTCGGAGTGCGGCCCGCCCACAAGGTTGCGTATTACGTGATCGCGAGCCCCGCTGGGTCGTACTTCTCCGGCGGCGTTGCTCCCGTGAGCATCTGGCTGTCCGCCGAATACTCCCGCGCCGCGCACGGTGGAACGGGCGCGGCCAAGACGGGCGGCAACTATGCAGCGTCCCTTCTCGCGCAGCAGGAGGCTTATGACAACGGCTGCGACCAGGTGCTTTTTCTCGATTCACGTGAGGGCAAGTATGTGGAGGAGCTCGGCGGCATGAACGTCGTTCTTGTCTACAAGGACGGCACTCTCGTCACCCCGGATTCCAAGAGCATCCTGGAGGGCATCACGCGAGACAGCATCCTGCAGCTTGCTGAGGATCGCGGGCACAAGGTCGAGCGCCGCAACGTGAGTATCGACGAGTGGCGCGAGGGACAAGCATCCGGCGACATTGTCGAGGCGTTTGCCTGCGGAACTGCGGCCGTAATCACTCCCATTGGCCTGGTTAAGTCCAACGACTTCGAAATCGGGTCTGCGGATGCCGTGGCCGGAGAGCTGACGATGTCGCTGCGCCAGGAGCTCACCGACATTCAATACGGACGCATCGAAGATCGGCACGGCTGGCTCACCCGTCTCGACGCCTAGAACGTCGGATCGAGCGGCATACACGAGCAAACCGTGGCTTTTGGCAGCGTAAGATCGAGTAGTGAAAATCGCCCGCTTTAGTACTGCAGACACCGACCCCCGCTACGGCATTCTCGATGAGGGCGACCTCGTCGTTCTAGCGGGAGACCCGATGTTCTCGGGCTTTGACACCACGGGGGAGCGGATTCCCCTAGCTCACGCCCGGCTGCTCGCGCCGGTGATTCCCCGCTCCAAGGTTGTGTGCGTCGGCCTGAACTACGCCGAGCACAAGGCGGAGATGGACATCAACGCGCCCACCAATCCGCTGATCTTTCTCAAGCCCAACACCTCGATCATCGGCCCCGGCGACACCATTCAGATCCCGCCCGTGGAGGGCCGCATCGTTCACGAGGGCGAACTCGCCATCGTGATCGGCAAGATCGCCAAGCAGGTCAAGGCTGAGAACGCCTCGGACTACATCTTTGGCTACACGATCGCCAACGACATTTCGGCCCGCGACCAGATGTTCGCCGATGGCCAGTGGGCTCGCGCCAAGGGCTACGACACGTTCTGCCCGATCGGCCCGGTCATCGAGACCGAGATCGACCCCTCGAACCTGCAGATCGAAACATTCGTGGACGGCGAGCCGCGCCGCAAGGGCAACACCCGCGACATGCTTCACGGTGTTCCCGAGCTGATCGAGTACATCTCGGACGTGTGGACCCTTCTGCCCGGCGACATCATCCTCACGGGCACCCCAGCCGGCCTCGGCGGGTTCGTGGACGGCCAGACCGTAGACATCACAATCGAGGGCATCGGCACCCTGAGCAACCCGGCCAAGAACCGCGCATAAGCATCACACTCTATGGGCGCTCTCCTGCGGGAGGGCGCCCTTTTTATGTTGCTCTATCGTGCATCGCAAGGTAGCTTGTCATGCATGACAGCGGATGTGGGGGCGCAGCTACGCAAGGGCGTAGTCGAATACTGCGTGCTCGGCCTTCTGGCGCGCGAACCGATGTACGGCTGGCAGCTGTCGGAGCTTCTCATCGGTCACGGCATGATCGCGAGCATTGGTTCGCTTTACCCTCTGCTCAGCCGACTGCGCGCCCAGGGGCTCGTAAGCACATACGAGGAGGCATCCGAATCGGGGCCAGTGCGCAAGTACTACCGGCTGACGGATTCCGGCACGGGCCAGCTAGAGAATTTCAGAGAGCAGTGGGGCACCTTCGCCGCAACGGTGCAGGCCCTCGTGAGAGAGGATGACATCCATGGCTGACACCACCCTTATCGGCGAGCGGTACCTTGCGCGATTGAACACCGCGCTCACGGGTGTGAGCACTGAGGTGAGGGACGAGATTCTGGCCGGAGTCGCCGAGCAGTTGACTGGTCTCGACGACGATGCGGTATCTGTGGTCATCGCGGAGCTTGGCGATCCTGAGTTCATCGCCTCCGAGGCGCGGGGTGCATCCGGCGCCGCGGGGCCGCCGGCGAGACAGCGTGCCGTGGACTCAACCTGGTTTGCGGTGCTCGCCGCATCTCTTGTGATGGTCGGCGGAATTGTGGTCCCCGTTATCGGATGGATCGCAGGCGTGGCGCTCGTCTGGATGTCGTCTCGGTGGCGCCCGCTGGAGCGATGGATTGCGACGCTTGCCCCCGTCACGATTTCGGCTGGCTTGCTTGCCGTCGGGTTAATCGCCCGCGGTGCATCTCGCAGCGATGAGGTGGCCAATCCGTTGCTGCCGTCGCCGTATGACCTTGGCTGGACAGGTGCGGTTCTCACGCCCTTCGTGGCTGGTGCCGTCGGAATCTGGCTGCTCGTCCTCGCCCTACGTCGGAGCTGACCCGGCACAGGGTGCCGCGGCCTAGAATGGACGTAATGTCTGCTCTCTTTTCTTCTGCATCCGGCGCCGATGTGCGCGTTCGCTTCTGCCCGTCACCGACCGGCACCCCTCATGTGGGGCTGATCCGCACGGCGCTGTTCAACTGGGCATTCGCCCGGCACAACGGCGGCAAGTTGATCTTTCGCATCGAAGACACGGATGCTGCGCGCGACAGCGAAGAGAGCTACCTGCAACTGCTCGACGCACTGCGCTGGCTCAAGCTCGACTGGGACGAGGGCGTCGATGTCGGGGGCCCGCACGCGCCGTACCGCCAGTCGCAGCGCTCTGACATCTACCAGGGCATCATCGAGAAGCTGCGGGCATCCGGTCACCTCTATGAGTCGTTCGCGACAGGCGAGGAGATCGAGGCGCGCAACCTGGCCAATGGCCGCGACCCCAAGCAGGGCTACGACAACTTTGAGCGCGACCTCACGGACGAGCAGATCGCCGCGTTTAAGGCTGAGGGCCGCCAGCCAGCGCTTCGCCTGCGCGTGCCAGACCACGACCTGAGCTTCACCGACCTCGTGCGCGGCGACATCACGTTCCCCGCCGGAAGCTTCTCTGACTTTGTCGTCGTCCGCCCGAACGGCATCCCTCTCTATACGTTCGTCAACCCCGTCGACGATGCGCTGATGGGCATCACGCACGTGCTGCGCGGCGAGGACCTGCTCTCAAGCACCCCGCGCCAGATCGCGCTGTACTCTGCTCTCATCGAGGTCGGCGTTGCCACGGCGATCCCGCAGTTCGGTCACCTGCCCTACGTGATGGGGGAGGGGAACAAGAAGCTCTCCAAGCGCGACCCCGAGGCCAACCTCTTTCACCACCGCGAGCGTGGTTTCGTGCCAGAGGGGCTCATCAACTACCTCGCGCTGCTCGGCTGGTCGCTCAGCCACGACCGTGACGTGTTCACGATCGACGAAATGGTGGCGGCGTTCGATGTGACGGATGTGAACCCGAACCCTGCGCGATTCGATCAGAAGAAGGCCGAATCGATCAACGGCGACCACATTCGCATGCTTGAGCCGCACGACTTTGCCGAGCGCCTTCTGCCGTACCTCACGGGCCTCGTCGACAGTGGCGAAGACCGCGTGATGCTCGCGAAGGCCGCTCCGCTCGTGCAGGAGCGCATGCAGGTGCTCAGCGAGGCTCCCGGCCTGCTCGCGTTCCTGTTTGTCGCCGACGACGCCCTCGAGTTTGACGACGACGCCCTTATCGCTCTCAAGGACGATGCTGGACAGATCTTGACGGCATCCATTGACGCCCTCTCGGCGCTGGACGACTGGTCGACCGACGCCATCGAAGGGGCCCTCCGTGAGGCGCTCATCGAAGGGCTCGAGCTGAAGCCGCGGCTGGCGTTCGGCCCGCTGCGCACCGCAATCTCCGGTCGTCGCATCAGCCCGCCGCTGTTCGAATCCATGGAGCTCCTCGGCAAGCCGAGCACCCTCGCACGGCTGCAGGGTCTCGCCTCGCGGCTGTGATCGATATGGTGCAGAGGCAACCGGATGATTACGACGTCGTGGTCGTCGGTGCAGGCCCTGCGGGGCTGAGCGCCGGGCTCAACCTGGTGCGCGCGCGCCGCCGCGTGCTCGTGCTCGACAGCAACCGTCCCCGTCACTCGGCCACGCTCATCTCGCACGGCTTTCTCACCCGCGATAACACTCCTCCGCATGAGCTACGCAAGCTGGGGCGCGAGGAATATCTTGCCTACCCCGAGGCGGAACATCAGCTCGCCCGGGTGACCTCCATCACGGCCCTCGCGGAGCCGGGGGAGCCTGTCTACAGCAGCGATACCCATACGACGGGGTCGACCGGGCTGTTCGAGATTCAGGCCAAGGGCATCAACGGGCAACCCGACCGTGTTGTGCGCACGGCAACCGTTTTGTTGGCGACGGGGCTTCGCGAGGAGCTGCCGCAGCTGCCCAGCATCCGCTCGTTCTATGGCATGGGTCTTTTTAGCTGCGTTGCCTGCGACGGCTACGAATACAGCGATCGCCCGATTGCTTTGATCGGCGAGACATCCGACATTGCCTGGCGCGCCATGCTCATCGCCCAGTGGAGCGATCACCTCACGGTGTTTACGAACGGTGCGGATGCGGTGACGCCCGGCCAGGAGGCGCGCCTGGTCGAGCGCGGCGTTCGCATCGAGCGCAGGCCCATTGCGGATGTTGAGGGCGACCGAGAGGGCGTCAAAGGCATCCGGCTCGTCGAGGGCGATGTGATCGAGGTCTCGGGCGGTTTTGTGCGGCCCAAGTGGCACGCTCAGCTGGAATGCGCTGCGTCGTTGAACCTCGATTCCGATGGCTGGGGCCTGCTCACGGTGGATCGTGATGGGCGAACCAGTCACCCCGGAATCTATGCGGCGGGCGATATCACCTCCCCGGGGCCGCAGCAGCTCATCGTGGCGGCGGGGGCCGGCGGCCGGGTCGCGGCCACGATCAACCGGGACCTGATCGGCATTCCGACAGCGCACCGACGCTAATCCGATCACCAGAACTCGGTCGCGCCGGTGGGCCGAGATCTGAGCAAAGCCCGCGACGCACCCGGGCTGGGGGACTGGTTCGAAATGGGTCTCGGCGTAGGGTAAAGTGGTCTCTCGGTGCCGGTCTTGACCGGAAACCATTGGGGTATGGTGTAATTGGCAACACGGCGGTTTCTGGTACCGTTGTTCTTGGTTCGAGTCCAGGTACCCCAGCCATCATGAACTCCCTGCACAGGTGCGGGGAGTTTTTTGTTGCCCGGGCGCTTAGGGCGCTGTCTCGGACTTCTGCGGCGTGGTTCACGCAGTGGGTGGCGCAGACGAGAAGAAGTGCCTATTCTCGTGCTCACAAGACCAATTCCTGAGTTCTAGCTGAGAGGCGCAACCATGGATACAATCAGCACCCTTCGCGAGGCGCTCACCCGTCTGGAGTACCCGGCAACCCGCGACGACGTTATGCGGCTCATTCGCCGTGACGGCGCAGATAGCCGCATGGCCGCATGGCTGGAGACCCTGCCAGAGGGTTCGTATGGTGGGGCGTGGGCGATTTGCCAGGCGCTCGCCGAGCAGCCGGCTCCGGGAAGCGCGGCTTCCCGCGTGGAGTCGGGATCCAAGCAGTTGGCCCTTGCGGGGTAGCTGCAGCGCAGGCTAGTTGCCGTTCGGGCTAGGTGCAGCGCGGCCTAGCTGAGCGGGCTCTATTCACCGGTCGGCCATGCAGCGGCCACGAGCGGGTGCGGTCGAGCCTAAGATTTCACTGTGACCGATCTCAGCTTGCGCATGCCCAACACCCAACTTCGCGCCGTTCTCAATCTCGGACCGAAGCGGGCAGCGTCGGTGACTCTGCCTCCGCACCTGGGCGAGCCCGAGCTCGCGCTCGACTGGGACGACGATGAGCGCATGAGCGGCCTCTTTGTGGACTTTGCTTCGGGGCAGATCCACCTGGAAGCATCCGATGCCGGGGTCGACTTTCACTTTCATGGCCCGCACGGGGAAGACATCGAGGCGAGCCCCTGGTCGCCCGCCGATACGCGGGTGCTCGTGGAGTGGGCAACCCTGCTCATGCTCGACATGCACGCGCTGTGCCCCGAGCTCCTCGACGACATTTCGCAGGCCGCGGCGTGGCATGAGCTGGGCTACGACCTCTACATTTGCGAGGTCGAGGAGCCGGTGCAGCTCGACCTCGTCGAGGTTGAGGTCGAGGGGGAACTGATGACCCTGCCGTGGCTGGGTGCCGGCACCGTGTCGCACGACCACATCGATGGCGACGACCATCCGATTGCGCTCTCATGGACGCCCGTTGTGGATGGTGAGCCGAATCTCGCTATTGCCGAGGCCTGGACGGACCCCCGCACGGGGCTTCCCCGCACCAAGGCGCTGCGCGGCATCGACTGGGAGAAGGTGGGCCTGCCTGCGGGCGAGGTGCTGTCGTGGCTGGAGGGCATCTACCTGAACCACCACGTGATTCCGGATGCTGCTGGCTCGCTGCTTTCTGCCGTGTTGCGCCGCGTAGGCGGCCTCGACTCGGAGGATTCGTCGCCGAACCTCCGCCGCTAAGCGTCGATCGTGTCGCCGGGCTCCAGTGCAAGGTAGGTGCCGCCGAATGTGGCGACCTGCTCGGTGAGACGGCTGTTGACCATGCCGATTCCGATGGGGGAGAGCGGGGCGGTGTGCGTGGGGAACGCCCTCGCAGGGCGCACCGTGAGCACGAAGTCGATGACCTCGCCGATCTTGAGCCACGGACCGCCCGCGGGCGTGGCGAGCAGCTCGACAGCCACCGGGGGAACCGTGTACGAGTCGCCCGGGTAATAGAGCGTGCCATCGACGAGCACGCCCACGTTGTTGACCACCGGAATCGACGAGTGGATCACCGCGTGGTCGCGCCCGAAGAAACGAAGCGTGAATCCGCCGGCGGAGATTTCGTCTCCCTCCGCAACGGCGGTGACAGCAAAGTCTTTCGCTGCGGAGACCACCCCGGGAGGGCCATAGATGGGGATGCCGGGGTTGGCATCCAGAATGCGGCTGAGGTGCTCGGGGGTCCAATGGTCGGGGTGCTCATGCGTGACCACGACGGCAACGATGCCGTCGACATCGAACGGGGCCGTGAATGAGCCGGGATCGATAATGAGGCGCTCGCCATTCTTCTCGACGTCGAGGCAGGCATGTTCGCGTTTAGTGATGCGCATGTCAGAATCCTAGGCCGCAAAGCTCGCTCCGGCCCGGCGCGCACTGCGCATTCCCCGCTACTGCCAAGATCTAGGAATGCCTTCGACGACCCCGCTCACGATCATCGTGGCAATCAATCCCCGTGCAGCGTTCGGGTTGGGACTTGAGGCGGCTCCACCCGTTGTGACTGCGCTCGAAGAAGCGGGCCATGACGTCACGGCGCTGTCGATGCCGTCGTATGACGAACTGCGGGAGGCCGTGGCCGCGGAGTTGCGCATGGGGGCAGATGCGCTCGTCGTTGTGGGCGGGGACGGCATGGTGAGTCTGGGGGTCAACCTCATTGCCGACAGCTCTGTGAGTCTGGGCATCATTCCCTCTGGCACCGGGAACGACGTTGCCCGGGCCCTCGGCCTTCCGCTCGACAACACCGAGGCCGCCATTCGCATGCTCCTTGCCGAGCTCGATCACGAGCCGCGCCGCATCGATGCGGGGCGAGTCACCGCGGCGGACGGCACCGTTCGCTGGTTTGCCGGCGTTCTCTCTGCGGGCTTCGACGCGATTGTCAACGAGCGCGCGAATCACATGGCATGGCCGAGAGGCCCCCGCCGCTATACGCTCGCGATGGTGTGGGAGCTGCTGTGGTTTCGCCCCATCCGCTACCGGGTCACCATCGACGGCGACCCGGTAGACACGAAGGGCATGCTTGTCTCCGTGTCCAACGGCACCTCCATCGGCGGGGGAATGCTCATAACCCCCGATGCCCAGTTTGACGACGGGCTGCTGGACGTATTCATCGTGGGCTCGCTGCCCAAGCTGCGGTTCATCCGACTGTTCCCGCTGGTGTTCAAGGGGCGCCATGTTGGCAACCCGGCGGTGACCATTCGACGCGGCAAGAGCATCCGGCTGGAATCGGATGATGTCGTGGCCTATGCCGATGGGGAGCGCATCGGGATGCTGCCGGTCGAGGTTGAGGTCAGGCCCGGCGCCCTGCTCGTGCTGGCGCCGATTCTCTAAGACACGACCACCGCTCAGTTTGGGAGAGGGGCAGGTCGTGTGTCATACTCTTTGAGTTGCCCGGCCAGCTTAGGCCGGAAGCGCGTGACTGGCCCCATCGTATAGCGGCCTAGTACGCCGCCCTCTCACGGCGGTAACACCGGTTCGAATCCGGTTGGGGTCACGCTCAGAAAACCCCCGGCATGCCGGGGGTTTTCCTCGTTAACGGCGGTGTTATTTTCCGTGGGTGCTCGGGCCACACTGGCTCTAACAGCCCATGCCCGGCCCCAGCATTTCGGTCCAGCCTGCGATGCGAAGCCCCGCGAACTTGTCGGGGTCGTCGACCCTCATCTTCACGTGGGCAACCGCCCGCGGGGCATCTGGTCTGAGATGCTTCTGCTCGCCGGCTGAATCAACGACGCGGGCCAGCGAGTAATCAATGCAGGTGGAGACCACGAGGAACAGCTGTCTATTCTCGACGTACAGCTGCTCAAACTGGGCTTCACTCAGTCGATATTCGGGGATGACCATTACTCCGCTTGCGGCAAATGTCTTGGCTACCGATTCTTCGTCGCGCAGGGTGCTCTCTGTGGTGACGGCTTCGAGCGCTTCGAGGTCGACACCCCCTGACGTGTATGTCTCAGCCACGGCGTTCCAGTACGCGAAAATCGTTGCATCCGCCGATGCCTCGGTCGCTATGAAGTTGACAACGGGAGAACCCGAGGGAGCAGGGCGGCCTGGCTCTGTGACGGGAATGGGCAAGGGGATGCACGCGGTCAGGCTGAGAGTGCAGATTAGGGCAAGCACGGTGGCGCTGAGGGTTCGAGGAGTCATGCCGCCCAGCTAATCGGCGGATGTGCGGTGGCGGGTTGGTATCCACAGCGTCGTGTTCAGTCGAGCAGTGGCCTAAGGCTGTGAGGGAAGGGGCTCGCCATCGCCGTCTCCATCGCCGTGCCGTTCGGGTCTGTGCGTCAACACCCTGGACCGGAGGGGGATTCACCGCAGTCGCGATCGACGAGCACGGTGTTGATCGACAGCACCTCGAGAGATAGCGGCGGTGAGGCGATGGCAAGGGTTCCCGGCACTGACCACCAAATCCCGTCGGCGTACGACGCCCGAACGGCGTAATGCGTCACGAGGGTGACCGTGACGGTTCCTTTCTGCGAATACACGTGGCTTGTCGCCGTTGGGTCGAACTCGCGCAGGCCGAGTTGGTGCCAACTCGCACCCGCGCTGGTGGTCATCCGCGACGTGCCGTCACCGTAGAGCCACTGGTAGGCGACTGGCCTGAACTCGGCGGAAGCTGGCTGGCCCAATAGCTCGCCAGACCGAATGTGGACTCCGGCTTCTGCGACGAAGTTGGTGTGCAGGTTGCGAACCGCGAAGGCTCCGGGCTCCGATGCTGCACGCGCCGGGGCCGGGGCGAACGAGATAAAGTCCTCGATGGTGACCGGTGCGGCGGGGTCGCGAGGTTCGGTGAGATCCCAGCACCTGCCGTCGACCCATACCCGGGCGGAGCAGAGGTCGCGCGGGCCGAGGTCGACCGGAGTCGAGACGGGGGCGATGCGGACCGACGGGAGTGATGCGCGCTGGTCGTCGCCAGGCAGTGCTGGGATTAGTTCTTTCTGTCCGGTGATTCTGACGGCACCATCGTCGAGGGTGGTCTGCCAGTCTTGGTGTTCTGGTGCAGGTGGCGGTTCTGGGGGTGTCGAGGACGCGAGGTTAGAGAGAGCTATCGACGTCGCGAGAGCGATGAGGACTAACACGTTGACTCGGGCCTGGGTTCGCTGTCGTCGAGACGCATCACTCTGTTGCCAGAGCTCATGGTGACATGGATGGTCACCTGATGATGAAATCTCGGGGCCTTGTTCTTTCGGACGGCCTCTTCGCCTTTCGCGTTGAAAGCCTTGACGCCCGAGTAGTCAACGCAGGTTTCCGCAATTAGATGTACGGCATCGTTGGCTTCGAACATCTGCTGGAAACGCGTGCCGTCTACTGAGTAGTCGCCGACCTGCGTGAACTCGCCTCTCTGGAAGATCTCAACGCCGACGAGCTCAGATGCCATGCGGCGCTCGGTGACGAGTGGCTCAAGAATCTCCACTCCTTGCCCACCGGCCTTGAACACGGTGTTCGTTGCCGCCCAGTACTCCTTGATGAGGGCATCCGCTGCTTGCGTGGCTTCGTCTTCGGAGGCAAACAGCGGGGAGCTGGCCGAGGGGCTGGCAACGGGGGAGGGCTCTGCGGGCTGCGTCTCGGCGCACGCCGCCAGTGACGCCGTGAGGATGAGCAGCGTGAGGGCAGTGAGCGCGCGCAAGGGCATTCGCACACGATAACGACGGGCGGCCTGCAGGGTCGCAAGTTCTCCACATGGCTCCGACGCGTACCGCATCGCCGCCGCGTTCGGATCTAGAGAGCGAGCCAGGTCGTGCAGAGCCACCAGGCGTCCATCGCACCGAGGGTGGAGGTGACATCTATTTCGGTGATTTCGCTGAAGCCCTGCACTCGGTTGCGCACGGTGTTGGGGTGCACGAAAAGCGATTCCGCGGCGAGGTTTACGTCGCGATCGGCGTCGAGCCACGCGACCACCGTCTGGGCGATCACAGGGCCGCTCGCGCCGAACTGACTCCAGGACGACGCGTGGTGATCGGCGAGCATCGCGGCCAGGTCGGGGCGGTCGGTGAGCGCGGCAAGGGTGGGCACTTCTGCGACGTGAACGAGTCCGGTTATTCCGCGAGACTGCGCTGCCGTGAGGGCGGCTGCGGCTAACCGCCGAGCGGTGACCAGCTCGTCAGCATCGACCGGCCCCGCGAACCCACCGGCGGGCCCGGCGGCCGCACGGGATTGAGGCAGCGCGCGAGGGTCGCGCGATGTTACGGCCGCAAACCATCCGTCGAGCCGGGCCGACACGGAGGTTGTGCCCAGTGATGTGCGGGAGGATCCCAACATTCCCTGCCAGTGCGCCGTGTCTGCGCCGTGACCAATCACCACCCACAGGTGGCGCTGAATGGGCAAGCCGACCTCTGTCGCCGCGAGGGTCGCCGCGGTGCCGCCCTCGAGAAGGCGACGAACCACGGATGCATCGCGATCCTGAGCGGATGGCGTCGGCCCGGAGGAGGCCGCCCTGTGCGCCATAATGATGCGCGTTCGCACGGCCTCTGCCCAGTCGTCATAGAGCTCGCGCGCGTCGAGCAACAGATCGGGCGAGAGCCCGGATTCAGCGGCCAGCTCGCGCGCTCGTGCCCAGATGGTGCGCTCGGAGACATGAACCGCCCCGAGCACGGATTCGAGGGGAACGCCCTGGCTGGCCCGCGTCACGGCGAAGTCTTCGACGAATGACAGCTCGGCTTGGGTGGGCGCTCTGCGGTCGGCGATGGCGCGGGTGGCGGCGAAGATGAGTGCGCGGGTGTGCCCCACGATGTCGGCCGTGCTCAGGGCGGCGGATTCGCGCACGAGCACCCGAACCGACGTCACCACACTGCGGAGAAGCTCGTCGTCTGTGGCGACGCGGTCAATCACCATCGTGACGGGGGACCAGTCTGGGGCGGGCTTCACCCCCACAGTGTGGCGCGAATTGTGGCAGCCCACAATGCCGGACTCAAAACGGGTGATGTGGGCCAGGATCGTGCGGGCATCCGGCCTCTATGTTGGGATTTGATACAACCGCAGTGGTTCGAGGGAGCACCATGACGAAGCGTGTCGCCGTGATCGGCGCTGGCCCAGCGGGCCTGGCCGCGCTCAAAGCGCTGCTCGATGAGGGCGTGACCGCCGTGGGCTATGACAAGGCCGATCGGCCCGGAGGGCTGTGGGTGCGGGGCAGCAGCAGCGGCCTGTCTCCGGCCTACGACTCGCTGCACCTCAACACGAGTCGCAGCCGCACCGAGTTCGCCGATTACGCGATGCCCGGTGACTGGCCCGATTACCCCTCCGCCGATCTGGTCGCCGGATACCTCGCCGACTATGCGGATTCGTTCGGGCTCAATGACCACATCCGGTTTGGCATGGAGGTGACGGATGTTGTGCGGGCTGAGGGCTCGGCCGGCGGCTGGCTTGTCACGTGTGCCGATGGCTTTTCTGACTTCTTTGACGCGGTGGTCGTGGCCAACGGGCACAACTGGGATGCCCGCCTGCCAAACCCCGAGTACCCCGGCACGTTCACCGGCACCCAGCTGCATGCGCACGATTACCGAGCGCCCGAGGTCTTCGCGGGCAAGCGAGTGATGGTGGTCGGCATGGGCAATTCGGCGATGGATATCGCCGTCGACGCGTCGTATGTGTGCCAGGGGCCCGTGCTGCTTTCGTCCCGGCACGGAGTCTTCATCGTTCCCAAGTACGTGTTCGGTCGCCCCTCCGACCAGGTCAACGGCCTGCTCTCGACCCTGCCGTGGCGCATCCGGCAAAAGATTGCGCAGACCATGCTCGCGGTGGCTATCGGCACTCCGCAAAAGTACGGGCTGCCGGCGCCGTCGGGCGGTCTGTTTCAGAACCACCCCACCATCAGCGACACGATTTTGCACCGCCTGACCCACGGCGAGGTCGAGGCCAGGCCGGGCATCGACCGCTTCGAGGGTGACACCGTGCTGTTCACGGATGGCAGCAGCGACAGGGTCGACGTTGTTGTGTGGGCGACGGGGTATCGCGTGACGATTCCGTTTCTCGCGGAGCGGTGGCTCGGGCCGGATGCTGAGGCGCTGCCGCTCTATGAGCGTGTCTTTCACCTTGACGACCCGAGTCTGAGCTTTGTGGGGCTCATCCAGTCGACGGGAGCGGCGCTGCCCGTGCTGGAGGCGCAGGCCAAACTCGTCGCCGCCCAGGTCTCTGGCCGATACGTGTTGCCGAGCCCGCCCGAGCAGCAGAGGGCCGTCGCCCGCCATCTCGCCGCAGCCGAGAAGCGCTGGGGAGCCGATCGTCGACCCCGCATGCGTATCGACTTCGACGCCTATGTGGCTCAGGTTCCCCGGGAGCTTCGCGCGGGGCACGTGCGGGCCCGCCGGGCGGCCGCAGAGCTGACCCTTAATGAAGGAGTACGAGCATGAGCACGAGGGATGCCCGAGGCAAGCGGGTGCTCATCACGGGGGCCTCCGGCACATTCGGCCGGGCGATCGCCGATCGGCTGCGCGCCGAGGGGGCCATGGTTGTGGGGCTCGACATGCGGGCAGACCCAGAGCGGTCGATCCTCGCCTGCGACATCACCGACGACACCCGGGTGGCGGATGCTGTGGGCCAGGCAATCGCGCAGTTGGGCGGCCTGGACATCCTGATCAACAATGCCGGGGTGGGCGGGCCAGCGCCTGCGGAGCTGCCCCCGAGCGATGAGGTGCGGCTGCAGCTTGAGGTGAATCTGCTGGGGGCGTGGCGGGTGACGGCGGCGTGCATTGCCGCGCTCGTTGAGTCGCGCGGCCGCATCGTGATGCTCGCCTCGCGCATGGCGGTGATGCAGTTGCCGCTAGCCGCGGCGTACGGGGCGTCGAAGCGAGCCCTCGTGGCCTATGCCGACGCGCTGCGCCTTGAGCTGCGGCCACACGTGGGGGTGTCGTGCGTGTATCCGTCGTCGGTGCGCAGCCCCATCCACGGGTCGACCGCGGCGGCCGGGCTCTCCCTCGAGGGAATGAGCACGTATGAGCCGCTGGAGGGTGTCGTCGACGCGGTGCTGGTGGCCGCGCTGAGCCGCAGACCCAGGCGAGATGTCACGACCACCCCACGGGGAGCCGTCGAGTTCTTTCTCGCCCGGCATCTGCCCGCGCTCACCGACCGGATTGTGGCGAAGACCCTGGCCGAACGCACCCGATCGGGCGCTTTCGATGGAGCACCGCTGGCCGCAGGTGTTGTGGCCCGACAGAGAGGCACCCGATGAGCGTCGAAACAGATCAGGTGGGCGCGGCCAGGCCCGTGCGCGCCACGCTCGGCCAGCTGGCGAGCTATTCGAGCGGATCGCTCGGCATGGGGGTGTGGGTCACGGTGCCCGGGCTCCTGCTGCTCTACTTCATGACCCACACGCTCGGGGTTTCACCCCTGCTGGCTGGGCTCACCCTGCTGCTGCCCAAGGTGATCGACGCTGTCGTGCATCCGTTTCTCGGGTCTCTGAGCGACCGGCAGGCCAGGGCGCACGGCCACCGCCGCAGGATGATGTGGTGGGGGCTGGGGCTCGCCATTGCGATGACGGCGATGTTCTCAGTGCCACCGGCGCTTGAGGGTGCCGGTGCCGCGGTGTGGATCGGTGCCTGGTACATCGTGGGCAACCTGCTGTTCGCCTGCTTTCAGGTGCCGTACCTCACCACCCCGTCTGACCTGAAGATCAGCTACCACGAGCGCACGCGCGTGTTCATGTTCCGCATGATGTTTCTCACGGTCGGCCTGCTAGGCGCGGGGGTTGCCGCCCCCGCCCTCGTCAAATCGGGCGAGCGCGGCGACTACGCGCAGATGGCGATCATCCTCTCCGTTGCCATGGTCGTGACCGGGGTGATCGGGATCCTGGGCGTGCGCAGGCTCACCGAGCACACGGGCGTCGTGCAGCCGGATGCTCGTGACCACTCGTTCGCCGAAGACTTTAGGGTCGCCGTGCGCGACCGTGACTTCAGGGCGCTCGTGCTCTCCTACCTGTTCACGGGCACGGTGACACACCTCTTTCTCGCGGCGGTGCCCTTCTACACGCAGTATGTGTTCGGCAGCAGCGGGCTGACCTCGCTGTTCATGGGCGCGTTCCTCGGCCCCGCCGTCATCGCCGGGCCGATGTGGCTCGCGGTCTCGCGGCGCATCGGCAAGCAGCGCGGGCTCCTGCTCTCGCAACTCATCTTTATTGTGGGCTCGCTCGTGCTCATGGCCGGAGGCCTGCTGGGGGTCGCAATCACCGTTGTCGTTGTGGTCATGCTGGGCACGTCCTTTGCGGGGTTGCAGCTGTTCGCGTTCTCGATGGTGCCGGATGCCGTGGCAGCCGCAGAGAAGAGGGGAACCTCCCGAGCGGGTGCCTACACGGGAGTGTGGACCGCCACAGAGGCGACAGGAACCGCGATCGGCCCCTACGTCTATTCGGCCGTGCTGGCGATCGGCGGTTTCGTCTCGACAACCGCCGGGGTCGACGTCGTGCAGACCGACTCGGCCCAGGCTGCCCTCGTGATCGGCTTCACCCTCGTGCCCGCCGTGCTGATGGCCGTGGCGATGGTCTTTCAGGCGCGCTACCGGCTCGACGCCGCCGCACCGAAGGAGTGAGCGCGGTCTTTCTGCTCTCGCTCGCCGGCATCATGGTGGGCGCGTTCGTGCAGGCGGCGACGGGCATGGGCTTCTCGCTCGTGGCCGCGCCGCTGCTGATCCTCTATCTGGGGCCGCGCGACGGTGTCGCCGCTGTTGTTCTGCTCGCGGCGCTCTCGTCGGTGCTGCCGCTCGCCCGCGACGGCAAACACGCGAATCCCGGCGCGGTCGTGCGGCTGCTCATCCCCACGCTCGTCTGCACGCCGCTGATCGCCTGGGCGCTCGCCGACGTCGACACCCGCTGGCTCGCCCTCGTGGCGGGCGGCGGTGTCATCCTGGCCGTGGGGATTCTCGCCAGCGGGGTGCGCTGGGGGTGGCTGAAGCATCCGCTCGGAGCTATTTCGACGGGAGCAACAAGCGCGCTGCTCAACGTGGTCGGGGGAGTGGGCGGGCCGCCCATCGGAATCTACGCGGCCAACGCCGGCTGGTCACCCGTGACCACGCGGGCCACGATGCACAGCTTCTTCATCGTGCAGAACGTGGTCACCGCCCTCGTGCTCGGCATCGTGTGGCCGAGCGGGTGGCAACTGCTCGCGCTCGCCGTGGGGACTGTCGCGGGGGTGGTGTTGGCGCCGCGGGTGTCGGCGCCCGTGCTGCGGATTGTTGTGCTGGGGATCTCGCTGGTGGGCGGGGTGAGTTTGGTGGTGGGGGGTTTGTGAGGTGTGGTGGGTGTGGGCTTTCCGAGCCGTGCGCGTGCCTCAGCCGACGACGGCGATGAGTACCGCGACCAGCACGGCGATGATCACCGTGTTGAAGATGAACGCGATGATGCTGTGCAGGGCGATGAAGTGCCGCATCCGTCGCGCCGTCACGGTGACATCCGAACCGGCGGATGTTGAGGTCTGCAGGGCGAAGTAGAGAAAGTCCGAGAATTGCGGGAGTTCATCCCCGGCGAACTCGAGACCGCCGAAGATCGCGTGCTCGCGGGCATAATGCACGGCGAAACTCACGGCGATAAGGGTCCAACTGGCGGCGAGAACGGCGACGCCCGACCAGATGAGCACGGGCGGGGTGTCGGTGCCGGTGGTGACGAGCAGCATCATCGCGATCAGTGACACCGCGCCTCCCGCGAGGGCGAACCAGATTGCCCCGTACCCGCTGATCGCCCAGGTGAACCGCTGCCAGCCGGTCATCGGGCGAGGTGTGGACCGCAGCCACCGCGCGAGGGTGTCAGCATCAGCGCGGGCGAATACCCCCACCGAGAGGGCGATGTAGATCACGGCGAAGATCGACCACGCGACGAGGTAGGTGACAACGGCGACCTGCCCGTCGGGCAGCGAGAAGCCGCCGCGCACGACCAAAGGAAGGGCGACCAGAATCGGCACGAAAAGCCCGATGCAGATCCAGGATCGGGCCACGTCGGAGGCGAGCAAGGGGTAATTGCGACGTGTACGCACCATGGGTGCCAGTTTAGGTGCTGGGGTGAATGGTGTTAGCCGTATCCGTGCCTGTGCTCTTCTCCTGGCTGCGCTCACTTTCCACTAGTGTTCGACCACGGCGCGTCTCGGGGGAGATCGCCGCGAGAGGGAACTCATGGGGGATGTCACAGACCTGCGCGCGCGTCCAGCTGGCTACGAGGTGGTCCGCGAATGCCTTACCGTGCAGCAGCAAGCCGTGCCGCGGTCGAAGCTGGGCAGGCTCTTTGGGGCTCGGCCGCTGCATCCGGATGCCCGAAGCTGGTTCGGCGGCGCTCTCGGTGAGATCCATGTCGGCACGCTGCTCGACCGACTCGGCCCCGAGTGGACCGCGCTGCACGCAGTGCCGGTCGGCACGCGAGGCAGCGATATCGACCACGTGCTGGTGGGCCCGCCGGGTGTCTTCACCATCAACACGAAGCGGCACCCGGGAGCGAAGGTGTGGTTGGGCGAGCGGATGCTCATGGTCGCCGGTCAGAAGACCGAGCACCTGCGAAACAGTCGCCACGAAGCGAAGCGAGCAGCAAAACTACTCAGCGCAGCGGTGGGCGCAGCAATCGAAGTGACGCCGCTGCTCGTGCTCGTTGGCACGGCATCGATGACGGTGAAGCAGCGACCTGCGGACGTCGTGGTGCTGACCGATGTGCAGCTCGTGCGCTGGCTGACGAAGCGCAAGCCCGCGCTTGAACCGGAACTTGTTGCTCGGCTCGCATCCGCCGCATCGGATCTTCGGACGTGGCAGTCGAACGGAGATGGTGCCGTCGACGTAAGCCACATGGATACGTTCGCAGCGCTGCGCGATGAGGATGCTCAAGCTCGAAGGAGGCGCCTGCTGTGGGCAGCGGGCGGAATGCTGGCGACGGTGGTGGTTGGGTATCAGGTCATTCCGGCGCTGCTGGTGAGTGTTCTCGCTGCGCTCGTGGGAGCCCCCGGCTAATAAGCCAAACGTAGTCAAGTGGAGAACGCTCGCCAGTGGCCGAAACGGCTGCGCGGCACACCCGATTTAGGGGCAGCCCTCTGAGGTGCGGGTTCGATACGGTCGAGGCAATGCGAGTAGCAAGGAGCGCCATGTCAGGCCCAGGTTTCGCCGTGATCGATTTCGAGACGACCGGACTGTTTCCCGGAGGTCACGACAGGGTCGTGGAAGTGGCTGTCGTGCACGTTTCCCCCGACGGCGCGATCGAAGGCCAGTGGGACACCCTGGTGAATCCGATGCGTGACCTGGGGCCGCAGCATGTGCACCGCATCCGTGCTGCTGATGTGATGTCGGCTCCGACGTTTGAGCAGATCGCGCCCAAGCTGGTGGAGCTGCTGGCGGGGCGAGTCGTGGTGGCGCACAATGCGAGCTTCGACCTTCGGTTCCTTGAGGCCGAACTAGACAGGGCGTCGGTGTGGGGGATGCCGAAGATCTCGAGCCTCTGCACGATGCAGTTGGCGCGAGACTTCTTGCCTGGTGCGGGCCGTTCGCTCTCCGACTGCTGCGACGCCCTCGACATCGTTCTCGATGATGCTCACCGGGCATCCGCTGATGCTCTCGCAACCGCCCAGCTCCTGGCCGCCTACCTTGGCTCGTCGGATGATCGCGAGGGATGGAACTCGATCATCAGCGAGGCGCATGCGGCGCAGTGGCCCGTGCTGAAGGATGCTGGCATTGCGTGGTGTCCGCGGGAGAACGCGCCGTCCCAGGGTGCTGAGACCGCCGCAACCTTTCTCGCCCGCATCACTCTGAAGATGCCTGAGTACGCCGGACCGGCGGAATGCCTCGACTACCTCGCCCTGCTGGACCGCTGCCTGCTCGACCGCCACTTCTCCGCCCACGAAGCGCAGGGTCTTGTCGCGCTCGCCGAGCGACTGGGCCTCAGCCGCGACACGTGCGCGAATCTTCATATCGACTACTTTCAGCAGCTGGTTCGGGTTGCCTGGGCCGACGGGGTCTTGACGGATGACGAGATCGCCGATCTGATGCTCGTCGCCGACCTCCTCGACGTCCGGACATCGATCGTTGAGGATGCGTTGGCCGGTGCTGGCGCAGTCTTGTCCGCTCCCGAGGACACCGGCATTTCGGTGCAGTTCTCCCTCGCGCCCGGCGACCTCATCGTGCTTACCGGAGACATGATCCGGCCGCGCTCGGAATGGGAGTCGCACCTACTCGGCCTCGGGTACAAGCCACACGGAGCGGTGACGAAAAAGGTTCGCCTCGTAGCCGCGGCCGATCCCGACTCGCTCTCGGGCAAGGCCCGCAAAGCTCGCGACTACGGCATCCCGATCGTGGACGAGGCGTGGCTTGTGAAGTTGCTCGGGTAAATCCGGGGCAGCCCTCTTTCAAAGAGCCTTCAGCAGCTCCCAATCCACAGCCGGTCGCGAGCCCGCGTCGCGGCGACATACCGCTCGCGGTAGGCGCGAGCCGTGCGCTCGTCGTCTGCGTCGAAGGTGGCGGCCAGCGGGGGAGTCCAGGGCAGGAGCACGGCCTTGAACTCGAGCCCCTTCGCGCGCTTGATCGTGCCGACCTTGACTCGGTCGACGGGGTTGCCGTCGTACTCGTGAAGATCGATGGAGTCGACCCCGGCTGCAGTGAGCAGCGAGACCACCTTCGTGACCTGAAAGTTGGTGTCGCAGAGCACAGCGATGTCACCGAGCGATGTGTCCTCATTGGCCGCGGCCTGCCGCACTCGCCGCACTATTGCTGAGTCATGCTCGGCCGGTGTGGTGAAATGATCGAAGACGGGCGGATGCCCGTGACGCCGCAGCGCATCGAGGGCCGAGTTGTCGTCGGCTGTCGCATCCGAAGCGGTGGTCGCGTCGTCGATATCCACATACCCGGTCGCCGCGATCGTCTTGTTGGCGAACTCGAGAATCTCGACGGTGTTGCGGTAGTTGACGCCGAGCACAACGCCGCGGTTGCTGAGCGAGATTGCCGCCTCGCTCAGCTTGTAGCCGCCGGGGTAGATGCTCTGCTGCCCGTCGCCGATCAGGGTGAAAGCATCCGGGCCGTCGCCGACAAGCGAGTGCAGCATCCGCACCATTGCTAGTGAGAGGTCCTGAGCCTCGTCCACGATGACGGCGCTGTAGCCCTCAAGCGGTTGCCGCTGAAGCGACTGCTCGGCGAGCAGCACCACGTCGTTGAAGTCGTGAATGCCCGCCGTGCGCAGCCGATCGTCATAGGAGCGGTAGAGAGCCCACACGGCACGACGGTCATCCATGTTGAGGCGGATGCTGCGGCCGGGGCGCGCACATTCTGCATACGCCTCGAAGGTCGCCAGACCGCGACCCTTGATCACGGAGTCGATCTCTTCTCGCCAGTAGTCGTCGTCCCGCGTTCGGGCGCGAGCGATGAGGCGGTCTTTGTGGGGCGCGGGGAGCGCCGCCCATGAAGCCTTCCATTGAGCGGTCGCGCCGCGCCCGTCGAGCCTGTGCCGGATGCCGCGATCTTTGAGCAGGTCGATGGCCCACCTGTGCACGTTGACGAATTCGACCCGGTCGGCAACGGCGGGGTCGAGGCGTCGCAACAGGTTGGACATCACGGCGGGCAGCGTACTCACGTAGGTCGTGAACAGCACTTTGCCCTCGGGATGCATGCGGGCGAGGTAGGCGGCGCGATGCAGCCCCACGACCGTCTTGCCGGTGCCAGCAGATCCCCGGATACGGGAGGGGCCGTTGAAGGTGCGCCGCACGAGCTTGGCCTGGCTGGGGTGCAGGAAGGTCATCCACTGTTCGACGGGCGCGGCGAGCTCGGCGAGGGTGAGGGCCTCAAGGACTTCTGCTTCGCTCAGGAGGCCCGGGTTATAGGTCTCGAAGAGTTCGTCGGGGATCTCGTCGACCAGCTCTGCGGTCGCGGGTTCGGCGATGACCGTAGGGATCGTCGCTGCCTGCGGGCCGACATAGGCGGGAAAGTACTGGAGGGCGGCCGTGAGCACGCGCTCGACCTCGCCGATGCTGAGACGGTTGCCACGGCTCAGCAGGTGCTTCTGGATGTCCTCGGCGCCAACCACCTCAACCGGGCCGACATCCCCGAATTTCTTGGTGCGGCCATGCATCGCGAGCAAGGATCGGACCTCGCCCGGCGCAAGCCCGACATCGGCAAAGACGCCCTCGGCATCGTTGGCCACGTCGGCAAGGCGGAGCACTTCATCCGTTACATCGGCCTGGTCACGAAAGATGCTGCCGCCGGCGATCGTGAAGTTGTTCCAGTGCTTGGAATCAACGATCCACACGCCGGACGGGCCGACGACGATGAGGTCGAGCTGCGCCGTGCGGGAGCCCGGCCACTTGCGGTCGGCGAGAAGGTGGTAGCCATGGGCGAGGAGGGGAGCTAGCCGATGAGCCAGTTTGCGCTCGGCGATCGCGGCGGCGGCGAACCGGCCAGCCTCGGCTTTAGCGCTCGCCGCTTCGCGCTCGAAGCTATCGCTGAGCGCGCTCAAGCGCTGCGCCTGCTGTGCCGCAGAACCCCCGGCCGCCATGTGATCCCCCGATCGACGTTTGGGTTCATTGTTGCAGCGTTTAGTTCGAGACGGGGCCCTGCACACGAAGTCGGGTACGCCTGGGTCTCCCCGGAGTCGCCGCAGCGATAAATGGCGCCGTAGTTTGGGATGCGGGTGCGACATCTGCGGAGAAGCGCTCGTCAACGCGCTGCGCGTCGTGCGCTGGAACGAGTATTCGCCCAGCGCGCGATCGGTGGACCCGCCGAAAACATACAAAGCTTGTTGATCGCGATTGCGCTCCGCGTCTTCAGTTGGGCGCGCATGAGCGCCTTATGAATAGACTCGGCCTCAGCAGCTTTGCGCAATGGGGGGAATACACATGAGTGAGATCGCGGACCGTTTGGCTAGCCTGGCGAACAAGATCGCCGTGCAGGGGAAATCGATTGAGACTGAAGAGGCGACGAAGAACGCGTTCGTAATGCCTTTCATCTCTCTGGTTCTTGGTTACGACGTCTTCAATCCGAACGAGGTTGTTCCTGAGTTCACTGCTGACGTAGGTACGAAGCGTGGCGAAAAAATCGACTACGCAATCGTCAAAGACGGCACTGTGCAGATCCTCATCGAGTGCAAGAAGCTCGGTGCACCGCTCGGACTTAACCAGGCTTCACAACTTTTTCGGTACTTTGCTGTTGCGCACGCGAGAGTCGCGATCCTCACGGACGGTGACCAGTACCACTTCTACACTGACCTCGACGCACCTAATCGGATGGACGAGAAGCCATTCTTGGTCCTGCAGATTTCCGACCTCGACGAAACACTCGTCCCGGAGATCCAAAAGCTCACCAAAGACACTTTCGACATCGATTCGATCGTCAACGCTGCCGAAGAGCTCAAGTACATCGGGGCGATTAAGCGTGTTCTGGTCGCTCAATTCAGCACGCCAGACGCAGACTGGGTCAAATTGTTGACGGCGCGAGTATACGAAGGCTCGATCACTCAGAAGGTCCGCGATCAGTTCAGCGTCCTAGTGAGGAAGGCCCAGAAGCAGTTTCTTGCCGACCAGGTCAATGATCGGCTCAAAGCTGCTCTCGGCGGACAAGGGTATACACCTCCGCAAGACAACGCCTCGGTTTCGGGGTCCGATGCAAGTGCCGCCGTCGCCGAAGCCAGTACTCACGATGCGGACGGAGGGGACGGCATCAACACGACTCTCGAAGAAATCGAAGCTTTCCAGATCGTGCGCGCGATTGCTTGCAGCGAGGTACCCGCTGCCCGGATCATCCACCGTGACACAAAGTCGTACATGGGGGTCTTGCTGGACGACAACAACCGCAAACCGTTGGCGCGCTTGCACTTCAATACAGGCCAGAAATACCTGGGGCTTTTCGATTCGGAGAAGAACGAAACCCGCCATCCGATCGACGTGCTGTCTGACATCTATTCACACGCCGCGGCCATCAGAGAAACAGTTCACTTTTACGACTGATCTGTCGTTGCCTGCGATGCCTCGGAATGGATAAACCGCGCGAGATACTCGCGAAGGGCGGGATCGCACACGTAAACGTAAGTGCCTCGAATGCCCCGAGTGAGTAGAACTCGGTAGATGTTTGTGATGAAGGGCAGGAGATCGGCGTCGGAATACGTCGTGCCGAGCGCCCGGTTGTTCTCTTTGCCTTTGGTGTCAAAGTACGCCGCTCGATCGAAATAGAGCCGGCTTTCCACTGGATCGAACTTCAAATCAGGGCCGATTATTACACCGGCATAGTTGAGGTCGTATCCCTGAACAGTGTGGATAGACCCGACTTCTTGAAGCGAGTCGGCGGATGCGATCCAGTCAACGGCCTCGGAGTTCCAGCGGAGATTCTGTCCATCGATCGTGATGTCGTACAGCGCTGGATTCACCTTGCTTACCCATTTCCAGGCGTATCCGGCGACCAATCGAGCAAGCCCGACAGCCTCATCTTTCGCGCGGATCATCGCGTGCATCTCGCCTAGGTCATCGAACAGGCGGAGATCGTATCCAGTGAACTCCTGCGCGGCTGGAATCGCGCGAGCGTCTCCGTCTGGAGGCAGGATCCTGCGAACGTAGTCAACGTAGTCGGCCCCGGCCTGGACGCGCATTTGGGTAGCCAATGGATAGTGCCGATTCTGATCTTTCGCAGCGCTGGTGAGGGCCGCCAGCACTTCGCCCGGGAGGTCGGCAGGTCGAACCCGTTGATCTGCATCGACGAGAAAGATCTGATGCCTGCTTCGGGCTGTTATCCAATCCAGCTGGGTTTTTGAGATGTCATCTCGCCCAAATAGCTTCTCTGTGATCTTTTTGAACTTGGCATTCAGTGGACCAGATGGCTGGTTGGCTCGTTGGTTGAGGCGGTGCGTCTCATCAACTATGAGGAGGTCGAATTCTTCCTCTGACTGGCCCACGTCGAATGCGGTGAGCACCATCTTTGGATCGAGCCCGGGTGTCTTCTTGAAAACCCGGCTTGCTGATCTGCGCAGAGACTGTTGTGGAATGACCAGCCCCATCCGAAAGTCTCGGAGCAATTCGGGATAGCCCTCGACAAAGAAGTCAGAGAACATCGAGTCGCTATCGCGTACGTCGGACGGATTGGCCGCGCGGATGTCGGCAAGAAGCTTCAGCAGGTAGATCGCAACGACCGTCTTGCCAGTCCCGGGATGCCCCTGGATGACGATTGTGCTTGATTTGCCTTCTTGGAGGTCGGTAAAGAGCCCCTCCACGATGTCCTCGACGGCGATCGCCTGGTCGTGCGTCAGTGCCTTGAACGGAGAGAGTTTGAAGAGGTCGCTGTTTTCGATCTCGCGGATGCTACGGGTGAACATCCCCTCGTCCTTGAGGTGTTCAAATACCTCGCGAAATGTCTCTTGGTAAAGAGCGCGCTCGTAGTACTCGGCATCAGTGATACCCGCGTTCCGATTGAGTACTTGGAACGCTCCGTCGCCCGCAAAAAGACGAATCAGGTACGACTCGAGGTCGAGGCAAACTGACTTGTTGAACCGGTCGTCGAACACCACTCGGATCTTCTTTAAATGGTTCCTGATGCCGGAATCTAGGTGTTGGCGCATCCTCGCCGAAACGTTGAGCGATTCGCCTACGTAGATCTCCCGCAATTGAGAGGTGCTACGCGACGGGGGAGCGTCGAGCAAATAGACCACGGGCCAGTTCGTTCGCCGTCTATCGTCCCGCGACCAGTGGCTGACCGCTGCGGTGTCGAAGTCGAGTTCTTCGATCTCAAAGCTGGTCATACTTCTCGCTTCGCCCCCGCGATTTTTCTACCGGATATTTCTGTCGTGTTATGTCCAGCTTTTCTAGGACGATGGTGTCGGCATCGACCCCAATACGATCTGCAAGGAGCAGACAGTAAGTCAGAACGTCCGCGAGTTCCTGTCGAACGCGATCAGGCTCGCCCTCCGCGCCCCATTGGAAGCATTCGAGGAGTTCCCCTGCCTCGATTGAGATGCTCTTTGCAAGATTCTCGGGAGAATGAAACTGCTGCCACTCACGTTCCGCGACGAACGCTCGAAGTGCTTCATAAGTAGATAGGGCGACCACGTCGTCAAGCTACCATGCGGCTGGTTGTGTCTTGTGGGGCGTTACTCACACCCGACACCGTCCCCATCGCGGTCAAGGTGTCGGCCATATCCCGCCTGGCCAACACGTACCGGAGCGGCGCCGGCGGCCCGCGCTGCAGTGCAATTTTCGTAATAGGCCGAGGCAGTGCGAGGCGTTGCGGGAACTGCGGCCGCAGGAGCGCGGCGAGAGGCCACCTGGCTCTCAAGCTCGGCGATACGTGAATCGCGGGTTGTGATCTCAGCTTGTGCCGCGAGTACCTGGGTCTCCAGCTCAGAGACTTTAGCGGTGGTTGAGGTGAGACTCGTACGAACGGCGTCCGCGGCCCGCTTCGATCGTTCGGCGTCCTCCAACGCCTTTTCGGCATCTTGATTTGCTTCTTCGGCAGCAGCCTCCAGCTCGATGTTGGAAGCCTCCACCTTCGCGACGGTTCCCTCGAGTGCCTGAATCTCTCCTTGGGCCGAGGAGCTCGCCGTAGACGCACCGATAATCAGCCCGACAGCGAGCGCGCATACTGACGCGATCGCGGCGATCCTGCGCGTGGTTGCTTTGTGAAAGAAGCCTTTTCCGGCTTCTGCCTGTGGCGGAGCGCCCTCAGCCGACTTTGAGGGCCTCTTGTAAAACTGTGCCCAACTCCGAACCATGCTCATGCCCCCGGGCCTCGTGTGACTTTCGCAGAAGTGCCTCGTAACGCTAACGAAAGGCTTTCTCTGCCTTGGCATTTCAAGCGACTCCGAGCATCCTAGGGAGAGAAAAGCTCACGTAGCTAGTCCCCGACAAGGGGGCAATCTGTGTGCTTGTGAAATGGAAGACCGCTATGCATGAGGAGCTGATGGAGCCTTGCGCGGGGGCGGCGGGACTTCATTGTCGACGAGAGCACTTGCGGCTAGTGTGACGCCGTGACCCTGCGCAAAGCCGTCCCGTCGCTCGTTGCTTGCGCCGCTGCGCTCGGCATGCTGGCAGGATGCTCTGCGGCAGACCTCATCATCTGGGGGCCGGAAGGGGCTTCGGTGATTCAGACCACCGAGCACCTGATCGAGGCCGCCGCCTCTGCTGAAGCCGATGCCCTCGCATGCGAAGACTCAGTGGCCGAGTACAGAGAGCCCGAGAACTGGTCGAACCCGAACCTGAGCGCGGGTGAGCCCGAGCGAATTAGCAGGTTCTGGCAGGCACAGGCCGACCTCGGTGCGACCTGGAGCATCAACCTCGAAGCCGCACACGTCGGCGTCGGTGACTCGATCCCTGGTGACGTCTTCTACCGCGAAGACGACGGAAAGCTGTGTGTCGTTGACATCGCCTGGTCCACAGTGGAGTTTGTTTCAGAGTGAGGCCCGCCGACACAGCAATCGACGGGCCTCCAGCTAGCGAGCGGCTCTACGCCACCTGACCTTCGTGCTTACCTTCCGCGAACTCCTCCACGATCTTCGCGTTGAACGCGGGCAGGTCGTTAGGGGTGCGGCTGGTCACCAGGCCCGAGTCGACCACGACCTCCTCATCAACCCATTCGGCGCCCGCGTTGCGCAGGTCCGTCTGGAGGCTGCCGTAGGAGGTCATCGTGCGGCCCTTCACTACGTCGGCATCCGTCAGAATCCAGCCGCCGTGGCAGATGACACCGGCCGGCTTGTGCTGGGCGAACACGTCGCGCACAAAGGCGACCGCCGCATCATCCGTTCGCAGCGTGTCGCCGTTGACGACACCGCCCGGCAGCACCAGAGCGTCATAGTCGGATGCTTTGGCCTGAGTCGTCACGACATCCACCGGCTGACTGTGCCCGTTCTTGCCCTCGATGGAGCCCGACTCGGGGGAGATCAGCACGGCCGTCGCACCCGCTTCGGTGACCGCCTGCCAGGGGCTCGTGAGTTCCGAATCCTCGAAGCCGTTCGTCGCCAGGAACGCGACCTTCTTGCCGTCAAGAGTTGCCATTGTGTGGCTCCTTTCCGTTTCGCCCCACACGGTAGGCCGGGTCGTCTCCCGGCGTCGCAAGGTCACACGAACCTTCCAGGAAGCGAGCTGAGGGCCGAACTGGCAGAAAGAGTCCTACGCGCCTGCCGGGCCCAGCACCGTGTTCACGATGTCGGCCGTGTAGCCGGATGCTGGCCAGTCGAGCCACTCGGTCGCGATGAGCAGGCCGTCGCGCGCGATGATCGAGTACCCGTGTGGGCCGAAGCCTTCCTCGCCCGCGATCTGCTTGATGTAGCGCACGCTGCCCAGCTCGGGGGTGCTCGCGAAGCCGGCTCCGGCGAGCGCCTGCGTGATCTGGACTGCCTGCTCGTCGGTGACCTTCGCCACGACGGTGTGGATGCCGACGTTGTAGTTGTCAGAGAAACCCCATGCGCACTCGAGGTGCGGCGCGGACGCGATCGTCGACTCGACCGCGGCCGGCACCTCGTTCTCATCGAACGGGCGCTCGCGGGGTCCCGTGTTCCCTGCAGACAGCACCGCCCCGGTGGAAGAAAGCTCCGCATGGTACCCAGGGCTGAAGAGCTCGACGCAGGCGGCGGGCATCGCCGCGGCGGCGGGGGCTGGCTGCTCCGGCTCGGGCGACGGCTCAGCGCTGACAGAGGGCGAGGCGCTCGCCGACGGGGACGGGGCTGGCGCCGCCGCATCCGAATCGCCTTGCCCCAGGAGTGCGAACGCGACACCGCCGCCCGCGAGAAGCAGCACAACGACACCGACGATCACCCAGGGCAGCGCGCGGCGCGGCGTGCGTGGCGGCCGTGGTGGCGCCGCTGGCTTCGCGGCTTCGGGTTCGGGCGTTCCGAGATCGTTGAACAGTGCGTCGACGTCGTTGTTCACTTGCTGGCCCCTTCTGGTGCTCGGCGGTTCCCTCGAACCGCCCACGGCATCCGGTATCAGCGGATGCGAGCCCATTCTGCCCGACGCGGCCGTCCCAGAGCGACAACCTGGAGGGTGCTTGCGCTTCTGAGTCAGTCGCCCCTCGCACGGGGTGTAGCGCTCGGACCTTCTCCTCTGGGATGTTTCGTAAGTGAGTTACGCACCGCATCCGCAACAGCAGGTCATCTATCAGCAGGTGGTGCGCCCGCCGTCGAACGGCATGGCCGTAACCGCGCTGATACTGGGGCTCGTCGCCATTGTCACGGGCGTGTGGTCGCCCATCCCTTTCGTTGGGCTTGTCGCGGCGTTCTTTGCCTTCGTCTCCGCACTGCTCGCCGTGATCTTTGGCATAGTCGGCTTGCGCAAGGCGAATACCGTCGGCGTTGGCAGGGGTAACTCAGTCGCGGGCATCGTCACCGGAGCCCTGACGCTCGGCATCATTGGGCTCACGACGGTGGCGTGGATTGTCGCGGCAGCGGCGTCAAGCGCCAGCTACTCCGGCGCCTGAGTTCGAAAGCCGCTCGATCGGATTACACCGCTGTCACGTCCTCCGCTGCGTCTGAACAGCCTCTCGGAGTTCGGGGAAGCTGCGCGTAACGGTGACCCACAGCGCGGCACTGTCGAGGCGGTCGTAGTGGTGCACGACGAAGTCGCGGTTGCCTGCGGCCTGCGACCAGATTGGCTCGGTGAAACGAACTGGATCGGCCGCGACAAGACGCTTGCAGAGGTCGCCGACCCGATTTGACAGCGCCTCGAAGGCAAGGGGGAGCGCCGCATCGGACTGAAAGGCAGTCTCGCCGCGGGCAGCTAGGGTCGCGGCCGCTTCGAGCGCCGAATCGAGGTCGTCGAGCCAGCGCGCAGTCCGATCTGCCGGTGGCAAGGTCACAGCGGCACGGCGTGCTCGAGGATTGCGTGGTCGCGATCCGCATCGAGCGACCTGCGTGACACGACATCAACGGCACGCCCTGTGAGCTCCTCCATGTCGATCTCGAACTGAGCGAGGTCGAACATGCTCGCGTCAGGCGAAGGGGAGACGAGAAGATCGATGTCGCTCGACTCAGTGTCGGACTCGCGGGCGACCGAACCGAACACTGCCACGTCGTCTACCTTGCTGAGTGCAGCGAGTCGACGGATGAGAGTGCGCCGTTTTCGAAGCTTAGCGAGGGTCGACTCGTGGTGCTGTGTGCCGCCCTCAGCGAGCATCCGGAACTGCTCGAAGGGAACGATCACGGCCTCCGGGCGTCGGTGGGAGCCGATCGCCACGGGGGTAGCCGTCGACGGCGCGCGCCGAAAATCGCGCAGGATTTTAGACAGTGAGGAGCGCGCATCCGCGACGGTCGCGACTGGCTCGGGAACGATATTCGACATGGTTCAAGAGTAGAGCCAGACCAGGATTATGTACATAAATCTGTACAACTAGCAAAGTACTCCTACTCGTAAACGGCAATAAACCGCCCAACGACACCTCCGGCGCGCAACTTGTCGATTGCCTCCGCGATCTCGGCCTGGGTGATGATGTTCATGGGCGGGTTGAGCTGGCCCGACTTCATCAGCTCGTAGAGGGCTTCGAGGTCTTGCTTGGTGCCCGACTTTGAGCCTTTGAGGCTGAGCTGATTGATGATCAACGGGTAAGTGTTGATGGTGGATTCGAGGCGGCCCATGCCCACCTGCACGACCGTGCCGAACTCGGTGAGGGTCTCGATGGCGGCGGATGTTGTGGTGCCGAATCCGGCGTAGTCGACGATGAGCTCGAGGTTCTTGTCTTTGAACGCTTCGATGGAGTCGGCAACCGCGGTGAGGCCGATCTCGTCGGCAAGCGCGCGGGTTTCCGGGTTGATCTCGGCTCCGTAGACTTCGGCGCCCGAGAGCGCGGCGACGCGGGCTCCGATATAGCCGAGCCCCCCGAGGCCGATCACGCCGACCTTCATGCCCGCCTTGGCGCCGCCGACCGCCATGATGGCGTGGTAGGCGGTGAGGCCAGCATCCGTCGCCATCGCGCCGAGCTCGAATGAGACCTCGTCGGGCAGCCTGACGAGGTTGTCGTCGGTGGCGAGGAGATACGGCCCGAAGCCGCCATCCCACACTCCATAGCCGAGGGCATCGCCGTCGCCCATCACGGGGGAGAGGCCCACACGGTCGCCCACCTTCCAGTGGTCCATTCCCGGGCCGACCTCGGTGATGACGCCAGCGTTCTCGTGCCCCATCGTGCGGGGGAGCACGGGAAAGAGCGGCATCCAGCCCGGGTCGTCGAGCGCCGTGACATCGGAGTGGCAGACTCCAGCGGCCTTCACCGCAACCACGACCTGCCCGGGACCCGCATGGGGCTCAGCGACCTCGTTGAACTCGAGCGGCTTGTTCGTACCGGTGAACTGCCATGCCTTCATGGGTCAACCTCATCTCTGCGAGTGTAGAGACGGTCTAGTCCTCGCCGCTGACTGCTGCATGTATGAACCCTGAACTCCGGGTCAGAACATGGTCCGCGCCGCTATGGCGTGGCCGCGCGCCGCGACACCCACCATCGCCGCGCCGCGACCAGCATGATCGCCACGGCGACACCCACGGCCGTCTCCACAACCCGATCAGTCACGAGCGGCAAAACCTCGGAGGGCTGCGAGAGGTTGCTCATGGTCAGCGCGAGGGGGGTGATGAACACGAGCGCGAGCCCATAGCTCTTGCCAATGAGGAGTTCGATCACGAACTGGCACACCACCGCGAAAACAACAATGACAATGGCCGGGGGGCTCGCGGCAAGAACGAGCCCCGCCACGACAACACCGCCGATCGTGCCCAGCGTTCGGTGCAGCGAGCGGCTAAACGAGAACGACGCGTGGGCGAGCGGCATCACCGCAACCACCGTGACGACAGCCCAGTACGGTCGGCCGATACCCAACAGCAGTGCAATTGCCCCCGCCAGAAGGGCAGCGCCCGAGGTTGCGGCGATCGTGCGCCACACCACCGCATCGCGCACCGCGGCAAGGCGGCGAACAGGCGTGCGGTGAAGAGGGCGGAACCTGTGGGCCATGCGCTGCCCGCCCAGAGTGCGCAGCATCCATCCGCTCATGCACAACAGCCACGACAGAGCTGCGGATGCTGCGGCCAGGCCGATCGCGACAGGCGCCTCCGCCCAGGTGGTGGGCACGGCGGCGCACACGAGCAACGCGAAGACAAAGAACACCGGTTGGCCGGGGATCCACCCCAATGAGGCGTGGGCGAGAATGCCGAACGCGATGACCGCGACCAGGGCTGTCGCCGTCGGCACGAGGGGAGTGCCAAGGCAGGCCAGCAGCACGCCGAGTGCGATTGTCGCCGTGAGGCTGATGGCCGCCGTCGACACCGAGACGAGACGAACGCGGTAGGGCTCGCTGCGGCCGTAGAGCGCGGTGAACGACCCGAACGACGCATATACGGCCAGGTCGATGCGCCCCACGATCAGGAGAACGGTGAGGGGCACAGCGACGGCAATCGCAGCGCGGGTGGCTGCCTCAAGCTCGAGGGTTCTGCTCGAGGCAGCCTCGGTCACTGCTGGTGAGCCCGAAGCTCGCGGGCGAGGGCCTCATAGTGAGCGGCCTGCGCCTCGCGATCCCGCGGAGCGGCGGCACCCACGGCAACCAGCTCAGGCGGCGCCGAGTGCGGGGCAGGCACCGACGCGGGAGACACGTTCGCCTCGCCATGGGGCTTGCCGCCCAGCGACATCCTGTCGATCCAGGCCAGGGCGATGGCCGAGACGATGAACACCATGTGGATCACGACCTGCCAGAGCACACCTTCCTGCGTATAGGTGTTGCCGGTGATGTTCTCAACGTTGGTCGAGCCCAGGTCGGCCACCTCGATGAACGTCTTGAGCAGGTGGATCGAGGAGATGCCGATGATGGCCATCGCCAGCTTCACCTTGAGCACATTGGCGTTCACATGCGAGAGCCACTCCGGCTGGTCGGGATGCCCGTCGAGGTTGATGCGAGAAACGAACGTCTCGTAGCCGCCGATGATCACCATGATGAGCAGGTTCGCGATCATGACCACGTCGATGAGGCCGAGAACGTAGAGCATGATGATCGACTCGTCGACGGCGGGCCAGTGCGAGATGACGTGCTCGCCCAAGTGCCAGAGCTCGACCATGAAGACGACCACGTAGATCAGCTGCGCGATGATGAGGCCCAGGTAAAGGGGGGCCTGCAGCCAGCGACTGAAGAAGATGAGCGAACCCACACCCGACATCCATGCACTTTGTGGTCGGGATTCGCGGGTTTCTTTCATATGAGAATTCTATTTGCCGGATTGCTGTGAGAACGTCCCGGTCCGCGCCGGATACCGTCGCAGCCGCACAAGAAAACGTCGCGTGCTCACCAGAGTTGCTCCATGCCCAAACCCGCGAGGCTGCTGCGTTACGATAGTCCGAGCGAAGGGGAGTATCCCTAGGGGCTTAGGCTCTATGTCGCGGTCGTCAATACGGTCATCTCTGATGCTGGCCCGGCCGCGATGGCGTCGAGACTGTTGCCGACGCGGGAGAGACTTTCGGACTCTGTCCTGCCTCCCATGAATGGATTCCCATGGAACTTGCCCTGCCCGCCTGGTTCGAAATCGGCTCGCTCGTTGTCTTGACGGCGATCATCGTCTTCGACCTCATCCTCGCCTACAAGCGCCCGCACATTCCCACGGTCAAGGAGTCCAGCCTCTGGATCGCCTTCTATGTGGGTCTCGCGCTCCTCTTTGCCGCTCTCATGTTCATCCTGGGGGATGCCGAACATGGCGGGCAGTTCATCGCCGGTTGGCTCACGGAATACAGCCTGAGCATCGACAATCTGTTCGTCTTCCTCATCATCATGTCCCGCTTCAAGGTGCCGCGTAAATACCAGCAAGAGGTGCTCATGGTGGGCATCGTCATCGCGCTTGTGCTGCGCGCGATCTTCATCATCCTTGGCGCTGCGATCATCGAGAACTTCAGCTGGGTGTTCTACATCTTTGGCGCATTCCTGCTCTTCACGGCCTGGAACCAGGCGTTCACCGGGCACGAGGACGAAGAAGAGAAGGAAAGCAAAATCATTGCATTCCTGCGTCGCCGCATCAGCATCACCGAGGATTTCGACGGCGGCAAGCTGCGCACCGTTGTCGACGGCAAGAAGGTCTTCACGCCCATCCTTGTTGTCATCATCGCGCTCGGCACGACCGACCTCGTCTTCGCGCTCGACTCGATCCCCGCAATCTTCGGAATCACGCAGAGCCCGTTCATCGTGTTCGCCGCCAACGTGTTCGCCCTCATGGGCCTCCGCCAGCTCTACTTCTTGCTCGGTGACCTGATCGACCGCCTGGTCTACCTCAAGTACGGCATCGCCTTCATCCTGGCGTTCATCGGCGTCAAGCTTGTGTTCCACGCGATGCACGCCAACGAGCTGCCGTTCATCAACGGTGGCGAGCCGATTCTGTGGGTCCCCGAGATCAACACGTGGCTCTCACTCGGTGTGATCGTGGCCTCCATGGTCGTCGCCACTGTCGCGAGCCTGATCAAGCTGCACCGCAGCCCCCTGGCCATGCCGTTGGGCGCGCCGAACTTCCACGGCGAAGAAGAAGACGACGAGAAGCCCAAGTCGCACTAGCGCCCGGTGTTCAACGCAGGGATGATTGCTACGGTGCGGGAGATCACCCCGCCCACAGGATGCAAGGGGAGCCTGCGTGGACTATGAACTGACACTGTCGGTGGGTAGCCTGCGCCTGGCCGTCTCGTCGGCATCCGACCTTGGCCTCGTTCGCAAGGTCAACGAGGACAGCTTTTTTGCTGACCCTCCCGTGTTCGTCGTTGCCGACGGCATGGGAGGGCACTCGTTTGGCGATAGGGCCAGCCAGTCCGTGGCCGCAACATTCGCTGCAGCCTCCCCGCCGCAGGGTTTGCCCTCGGTCGAAGACGTGGTCAGCACGATTCGCGATTCCAACTCGGCCGTTGTGGGCTTGGCCGGCAACGATGTGGCCGGCACTGTTTCTGGCACGACCCTCGCCGGCCTCGCGCTCATCGCGGCAGGCGATGATTGCCACTGGATGGCATTCAATGTGGGCGACAGCCGCGTCTATAGCTGGGACGGGCGCGCGCTCGAGCAGGTGACGGTCGATCATTCCGCCGTTCAGGAGCTGCTCGATCTGGGCGAGATTTCGCTTCGCGAAGTAGCGACCCATCCGTTTCGCAACGTCGTAACCCGGGCCATTGGCGTCGGCATCGACGTTGACCCCGATGTCTGGCTGTTGCCGCTCGGCGGGCGACAGCTCTTTCTCGTTTGCTCCGACGGGCTAACCAAGGAGCTCGACGATGACCAGATTGCGAGCATCCTGGCCGATCGGTTTCACCTGCCGGAGGGGCAGAGCGTTGCCGATCGTCTTGTAGCGGCTGCCCTTGCGGCTGGCGGCTCCGATAACGTGACCGTGGTCGTGGTTGATTCCGAGCTCGCTGGCTCGGTTCACACGGCCGACGAAGAAACCGTCGACCGCGGTATGCCGCATCATCTCGAAGAGACCCGACCCAGAAAGTAGTCACATCCGTGAGTCACCTCCGCTATTTCCCGGCCGCACATGACGGATGGCTGGCTGTTGGGACCGCACGGCATCTTGTGCTTGTGAACCCTGCGACTCAGGACGACGCCGAAGCACTCTGGGGTCTGGCCCCGACCGGGTTTAGGGCGGTTCTCGACTGGCTCACCCGCAACGGTTTTTCGGCCACCCCGTCGTTTGCGCTGATCGAGTGGTCGGGAGACGAGCCTTCCGGCACGGTGCGCGCCATCGTTCGCGGCGACATCCGAGTAGCGGTGGATGCTGCCGGCACCGAGCAGATTTTGGACGGCTCCGGGGTAGCAACGTGGACGGAACAGGTCATAACGGGGGTCTCGCGGGTCGACATCACGCTCTCCTCGCCCGGACAGCCTGCTGCGGGCGAACCGTGGATGCCGCTCGAATCGGGCGCCGCCTTTGTCTCGAGGGTGGTGTGGGGAGCGGGCTCCGGGTCTGTTGTCGGCGCCGCCGATGAGGGTGCCGACGCCGACGCCGATGCCGGCGCTGCGCTCGATAACGAAATCGAAGCAACTGTTGTGCAAAAGCGGCGGGTGCCAGCGGGCGTTCGTGCGCCGCGCACCACAGACGGCACTGATGTCGTGACCGGCGTCGTGGCCGGGGTTGCCAGCGTCGCCGGAGTTGTTGCCGAGGCCACAGTGCGCCACGCGTCGGATGCCGAGCAGGAGCAGCCAGCAGCGTCGGAGCCCACAACGGCTCCGCTGAATAGTGCCATTGCCGAGTCCACGATGACCCAGCCCCCGGAGCAGGCGGCGCACGACGTCGCGGAGCCTGCCGCCGTCGAACCCGCGGCCGTGCCCGACCTCGCAGGCGACCACGATGGAATGACGATCGTCTCGAGCGACATTAAGCGGATGCGCGCCCAGCGCCCGCGGCCGACCGCCGCTGCTGCCGCCATCGACGAGTCGCCATCCCTCTTTCTTGAACTGTCAACGGGCGGGCGCGAGAAGCTATCGGGTCAACCGGTCCTGGTGGGCCGCGCACCGACGGCGCACAAGGTTTCGGGCAATTCGGTGCCGCGTCTCGTGATCATCCCCGGCGACAAAGACATTTCCCGCAACCACGCTCAGATCACCCTTGAGGGCGGAACCGTGGTGGTCACCGATCTCCACTCGCGCAACGGCACCCAGGTGATCATGCCCGGTCGGCCAGCGCAGCAGCTTCGACAGGGCGAGCCCACGAGCGTTATCGTCGGCACCGTCGTGGACCTCGGTGGCGGGGTTACCCTCACCGTGCGGGAAGGCGAGTGATGCGCAGGCAGACTTCCAACCCGCCAGAGCTGCCGGGGTACACCTTTATTAAGCTGCTCGGTTCCGGTGGCTTTAGCGATGTCTTTCTCTATGAACAGCATCTGCCCAAGCGCAGGGTCGCGGTCAAGGTGCTTCTCACGGAGGAGCTCACAGCGGCCAACCGTGCCGCCTTCGTGGCCGAGGCCAACCTCATGGCGCAGCTTTCTGCGCATCCCTATATAGTCTCGATCTTTCACGCCGACGTCGCATCAGACGACCGCCCCTACTTCGTCATGGAGTACTGCTCTGGCCCCAGCCTCGCGGAGCGGTACAAGCGCGAACCGCTGCCCGTGGTCGACGTTTTGCGCACCGGCGTGCGGGTGGCCGGTGCCGTTGCAACCGCGCACGCTGCAGGCATTCTGCACCGCGACATCAAGCCCGGCAACGTGCTCACGAACGACTATGGCTGGCCAGCCCTCACCGACTTCGGCATCTCCTCTGCCGTCGACGACGAAGTGCCGATGCACACCGCGAGCATCGACTCCCTCACTGCGGATGCTGGCGGCACCACGGGCAGCGCGTCCGTGGGAATGTCGGTGCCGTGGTCTCCGCCCGAAATGTTCGCGGACGACCCCAACCCGGATGTGCGGGCAGACGTTTTTTCGCTCGCGGCAACCCTCTACACGCTTCTGGCCGGTCACACTCCGTTTGAGATTCGCGGCAGGTCTAACGGTGTGCTCGACCTCATCGGGCGCATCGAGCGGGGCCTGGTCACGCCTCTCACTCGCACGGATGTGCCCAGATCGCTCACGGCGGTGCTCGCCAAGGGCATGGCAACTCGGCGCGAAGACCGCTTCGCTACTGCCATCGAATTCGCCCGGGCTCTGCAGCGGGTGGAGCTTGAGCTTGGCTATTCACCCACTACGATCGATGTTCCCAACCTGGTCGTCGACGACTCGGTGCGGGGCGACGCCACAGACGATGACGACGCCACCCGGGCCAGGGGCGTTGCCACGATCGATGCGCAACCCGAATCCGCCCGAATCGACGGCTTTATGCCGCCCGCGGCATCTGAGGATGCGACGCAGGTGCGGGGCGCACAGCGCATCGATGCTCAGCCAGCACCGGCATCCACCGAGGCGGTGGGTGAGACCGTCGTGCGCCCCCGCGTGGCCGTCACACCACCGCCAGCGCCCCCGGCAAACACAGCACCGGCGGTCGAGGATGGCGAAAGCGATGAGCAGGGCTCGCGCACCAACCGACTCGTGCTGTGGCTCGCAGGGGCCGCAGTTGTGGTCATCGCCGCGGGCGTTGCCATCAGCCTTGCACTCGGTGGGGTGCCCAGCGCATCCGAGGTCGACCCGAGCCCGTCGACCTCGCCCGGTGGCGGAGGCGCGGCGGTGATCGAGACGATCCCCACGCCCCAGCTGGTCTCGGTGAGCGAACAGCCGGGAGTCCTGCACTTTGTCGTGGACAACCCCAAGCCAGTGGATGGCGATGCCTTCATCTGGCGGCGCGTGGACCGAGGAGCGGCGGAACCCGCTCGCAGTTCGGCCGACGGCACATTCACGGTCGAAGGTTTTGACGGATCCAGCGTCTGCGTTGAGGTGCGCATCGTGCGCTCAGGGCGCGACTCTGCCAACCCCCTTGAGGAGTGCTACCCGGGATGAACCCTCTCAAGATCGAGTTCTGCGGCGAATGGTACGACGTCGAGCATCCGAATGACTTTCATGTCGGGCGCGAATCCGATCTCGTCATCGACGACAACCCCTACCTGCACCGCCGGTTTCTGCGCATCTACGAAGAGTTCGGCATGTGGTGGCTGGGCAACGTCGGCAATCTCCTGGCGGCAACGGTGTCGGATGCCACCGGACAAGTTCAGGCCTGGCTCGCCCCCGGCGCGCGGCTACCCATCGTGTTCCCCCAACTGAATGTGCTGTTCAGCGCGGGGTCGACAACCTACGAGTTCGCCATTCACGCCGCCGAGGATTATTACGCGTCGTCGGCGATGGCCGATAGCGTCGCGGGCTCCACGACGATCGCACCGGTTCCGCTGACCTCGTCGCAGCGGCTGTTGATCGTGGCTCTCGCTGAGCACATTCTGCGTCAGTCATCGCCGGGCCGGGGCGAGATTCCGACATCGGCCGAGGCGGCCCGTCGCCTGCATTGGTCGATCACGACGTTTAACCGCAAGCTCGACAATGTGTGCGAGAAGCTCGACAAGATCGGCGTTGCCGGGCTCCGCGGCGGCAAGGGGAACCTTGCCACGAATCGCCGGCTGCGCCTCGTGGAGTACGCAGTTGCCACGCGTCTCGTGAGCCAAGAAGACCTCTACCTCATCGATCGCAACGACGAAGCACACCAAGACCCTGCCTCGGCGTGACGCTGCAGACTCCGGGCGGAGCCGCAACGGGTAGTTCTGCCCATACCCCCCGCTCGCGGGTAGACGCCAGCACCTGCTAAGTTGTCCCAGGATTCACGGTTGATCGGTATGGGGGATGTCATTTTCACGCTCTCCGCTCTGCGACCGCAAAGTCGCAAGACAATAGCCTCCGTTCTGGTGATGGCAGTCGTTGCCGGCGTTCCTCTCACGATCGCCGCCCTGCATCCCGGGTTCCCGGTATCGGATGTTGACCTCACCTCGCGAGACGTCTGGGTCACCAACGGCGAACAGCTTTTGGGTGGCAGGCTCAACCGGCAGATCGATGAGCTGAACGGCTCCGTCGTGGCCTCTAGCGCCGACTTCGATGTGTTGCAGGATGGCGACACCCTGTTCATGCACGACCCGACGAGCGGCCGGGTGGAGTCGGTCAACCCGGCAACCACGGAGGTCACGTCGGCGATCGAGGTGCCCAAGGGCTCCGAAATCGCGTTCGGCGGCGACCTGCTCTCGATCCTCTCGCCCGAGGGCGAGCTGTGGGCAATCCCCGCCGTGGGCGACCTGCAGTTCAACTACGTTTCGCAGCCGCCCATCGCCACGCTCGGCGAGGGCGCGCATGTTGCCGTCAGCCGGGACGGCGTCGTGCTCGCCGTCTCTGGCAAGAAGGGCAAGCTCTACCGGCTGGAATCTCTCGCAGACCTGCCGGTCGAGAGCGGGTTCCCCAAGGTGGGCGAGTTCCAGATCGCCGCGGTGGGCGATCGGGCGGTCGTGTTCGACCAGACGACGAACGAGCTGGTCACCGAGGATGGCAAGGTTTACCCGCTGGGCGACGAGCCAGGGCTCCGCCTTCAGCAGACGAGCCCGGAATCCGATCGAGCGATAGTGGCAACGGGCGAGTCCTTGCTGTCGGTCAACCTCGGTTCTGGTGCTGTCGACGTGCTGTCGGCCGATATCGACAGCGCCGTGACCGACCCCGCGCAGGTTGCTGCTCCCGTATCCCTTGACGGATGCGCGCACGGTGCCTGGGCCGGGGCGCAGAAGTATGTTCTCGCCTGCGACGGGCAGGAACCAGCTCCGGTCGACATCGAGCAGCCCACCCGCGGCAGTGCGCTTGAGTTCCGGGTCAACCGCACGGTAATCGCGCTCAATAACCTCGACAACGGAAACGTGTGGCTCGTCGACGAGAACATGCGTCTCGTGGAGAACTGGGAAGACGTCACCCCGCCGGAGGAGCAGGAGACGGAGGAGGTCGGCGACGAGAAGTCGGCGATCCAATCGTTCGAAGACACCCTCGCGGAGCGCACCGAGACCAACCGACCGCCCACCGCCAATGACGACGACTTCGGCATCCGCCCGGCACGCACCACAATTCTCTCGCTGCTCGATAACGACACCGACCCCGACGGCGATGTTCTGGTGATCTCGGCATTCGATGCCATCTCTGAGACGACGGGGCGCATCGACACGATCGATGGCGGGCGTGCCCTTCAGTTCACCCCTGCGGCTGGCTTCGTGGGCAGCGTGACCCTCAACTACACGGTCGACGACGGCCGGGAGGGAAGCGATAGCGCCCGAGTCACGGCGCGCGTCGTGCCGGATGAGTCGAACGCCCTGCCGATCCCCGTTCGCATCGGCGGAATCAGTGTTGAGGCAAACCAGACCGTGAGCTACAACGTTCTGGCCGACTGGAAAGACCCCGACGGGGACGACATCTTCTTGATCGGGGCGTCGCCGAAGTCCGGCGACCTCGTGCGATTCACACCAGACGGTTTCGTGACCTTCACCCACCAGACCTCCGAGTTGGGGGAGAAGGAGGTGGCCTTCCAGGTCACCGACGGGCGTGGCGAAGCCGTCACTGGGACCCTCGTCGTCACGGTCGAACCGGCCGGATCGCTCAACCCCATCGGCACCCCCGACTTTGCGGAAACGTTCGTGGACGAGATGGTGGTCGTCGAGCCGCTGCTGAACGACATCTCGCCCTCCGGCGCCCAGCTCGCCCTCATCGGAATCGAGGAGCCGGGCGGATCCACCAGCGCTAGCTTCTCGTCGGATACCGGCACGCTCTCGTTCTCTTCGTCCAAGCCCGGCATCAACTACGTGAAGTACACCCTCACCGCAGGGGCCACCTCGAGCGTAGGAATAGTGCGCATCAACGTGCTGGAGAAGCCCGACGACGCATCCTTGCCCCCCGTGGCCGTCAAGGACATCGCCTATCTCCGGGGTGACGAGCCGACGACCGTCTCCGTGCTGAGCAACGACGTTTCGCCGTCTGGCCGCGTACTCGCCGTGCAGAGCGTCGATGTTCCTGCCGAATACAAGGCAAAGGGCCTGGTCGTCGAGCTTTTGGCCTCCACGAGTGTGAGAGTCACCTCACCTGCGGCCCTCACGGCGCAGGCCTCCTTCACTTACACGATCTCCGATGGCGTATCCACGGCGTCGGCGGGCGTCTCCGTCGTGCCCGTGCCTGCCCTCACCAAACACCAGCCGCCCGTGGCCCAGAACGACGCCGCGCGCGTGCGGGTGGGCGACATCGTCACGGTCGATGTGCTCGACAACGACTTTCATCCGGATGACTCCTCGATGTTCCTGGACGAGAAGCTCATCACAGAGCCCGCAGAAGGAATCGCGTTCGTGAGCCGCGACACCGTGCGCTATCAGGCGCCGCGGGAGCCGGGCGAATACCGCCTCGACTATCGAGTGCTCGATCCCTTCGGCGAGACCGCCGCAGCCACCGTCGTCTTCACCGTCGTCGCAGAGGATGAGGCCAACAACCAGAGTCCCATCCCGGTGCCGCTGGTCGCCCGAGTTCTCGCCGGCAATGCCATCCGGGTCGACGTGCCACTGAACGGCATCGACCCCGACGGCGACTCAACCCAGCTGCTCAACTTTCCCATCAGCCCTCAGCTCGGCACCGTGGGAGAGGTCGGCCCCGGCTACTTCTACTACGAAGCATCCTCGGCAGCGGCGGGCACCGACGTCTTTAGCTATGAGGTCTACGACGCCTTCGGCGCTACCGGAGTCGGCGAGATCAAGATTGCCGTGATCCCCGAGCCGGACGAACTGCAGGAGCCGAGCGCTGTTCCCGACAGCGTCTCGATTCGCCCGGGCCGCCTGGCGCAGGTCGACCTCATGGCGAACGATTCAGACCCGCAGGGCGCGCCCATCAAGGTTTCGGAGACGCTCGTCGATGTGCCAGAGGGCATCGACGCTGAGGTCATCGACAAGCGATTCCTCGTGGTGAAGGCGCCAGACGATGTGCAGTCGTTCACTATTCGCTATGAGCTCAGCAACGACCGCGGCGGCTCGGTGATGAGCTATGTGCTCGTGCAGGTCACCGAGGATGCGCCCCTTTTGCCGCCGACGGCAGAAGACGTGCAGATTCTCACCAAGGACATCGCCGGCGAAGAGACCTTCACGGTGGACGTGCTCGATGGTTATGCGTTCAACCCGTCGGGGCCGAACTCCGACCTCGTCGTGAGCATCGAAGGCCCCAACAAGTCCTCGGCGCAGCTACTCGAGCGAAACGGCCAGATCGAGGTGACGCCCGGCAAGAAGCGCCAGGCGGTGGCCTACCGCGTGACCAACGAGGCCGATGAGCTGAGCGCGCTCGCGTTCATCCTCATCCCCGCTGCGGTCGACGAAGACTTCGATGACCCGCCCTACATCGACCCCAATCTGCCCATTCAGTACGTCTCCATGAACGAATCGGGCGAGTGGGATCTCTCGGGGATCGTCAAGGTGCCCTCCGGCCGGGCGGCCTGGATCGCCGACGAGACCTCGGTCACCGCAATCCAGTCGAACGGCGAGTCGCCTTTTGTCGACAAAGACACCCTGCGGTTTACGCCCGTTCGCGACTACCGCGGACCGGCATCCATCAACTTCACGGTGACGGACGGCTCGTCTAAGAACGACCCCAAGGGCAACACCGCCAATCTGACCCTGCCGATCATCGTGGGCGACCCAGAGTTCCGCGACACCCCACCGGAGTTCACAACGCCCAACACGCAGGTTGAGGTGGGGGAGACCACGATGGTCGACCTGCGCGCCTCGACGGGGCACCCCAACCCCCGGATTCTGCAAGAGGTGACGTATTCCAACATCACCGGCCAGGCATCCGGATTGCAGGCGAACCTCTCGGGCAGCGAACTCACCCTCACGGTGCCGAGAAACACACCAAAGGGCACGACGGTCACGTTGGGCGTCACGCTTCGATGGGATGACTTCGAGGTTCCCGGCACGATCAACGTGACGGTGGTCGGTTCGAGCAAGCCGCTCGCCGTGGCCGTGACCGATGTGCACGAGATGAAGCGGGGCGGTGGTGACGGCGGAGGATCCATCACGGTCAATCCGCTCACGAACGACTCGAACCCCTACCAGACCACGGGCGAGCCGCTCACAATCGTTGAGGCCACGGTCTCCAACTCCGGCGAGCCGGCCACGGTGACTCACTCCGGGACCTCGGTCAAGATCACCCCGTCGCCCTCGCTCAAGAGCGGCGTTGTCGAGGTCATCTACACGATCGAAGACGCCACAGAAGACAACGATCGCCGCGTCAACGGAACGATTACCCTCACCGTGAGCGATGTTCCGGATGCCGTGGGCAAGCCGACGGTGCCGACGCAGGGTGACGAAGGCGCCGTGACGATTGGCTTCGCCGCTCCCGCCTCGAACGGAAAGCCGATCACAAGCTACGAGGTCACCTCGAGCCCCGGATCCTCAACGCCGACCACCTGCGCCCCGCCCTCCTGCACCATCACGGGCCTCACTAACGGCACCGCCTACACGTTCTCCGTGCGGGCCATCAACCAGCACGGCCCCGGCGCATGGTCGACACCGAGTAACGCTGTTATTCCCTACGGCACCCCCGGAACGCCCACGGTGACGATGTCGGTCTCGGACCAGTGGGCGCCCGGTGGTTCCCTCTCCGCCAGCTGGGGCAGTGTCAACCCCAACGGAGGTTCGGTGACGTACACGTGGCAGCTCGTCAACGGCGGCGATGTCGCGCAGTCGGGCACCACCCAGGGCACGACGACCGGCACACTGAGCAATTTGCCAGCGGGTAGCCACACCGTGAGGGTGTTCGCGACGAACACCGGCCAGAAGTCCGGCGGCACTGGAACCTCGCCGGTGGGAAGCATCACCACGCAGGGTGTGGCGCCAGCTCCCGGCGGCTTGGGTGCTCGGGTCTCCGACGGCGAAGCGCCAGGGAGCATCACCTGGCACTGGAACGCCGTGAGCGCGAGCCCCGGCGGTCAGGCAAGCCTGTCCTACGAGGTGAGCCTCAACAACGGTGGTTGGGTTGGGGTCGGTACCAGGACCGAGTACTCGCAGAGCCGGCTCTCGGAGGGCAACTACGACCTCCGCGTCCGTGCGGTAAACAAGTCAGGAGCGGGGGCCGTCGCGGGCCCCGTGCGGGGCCGCATCGAAGCCCCCCCGCCCCCGCCGGAACCCGACCCGCCGAAGGTCGTGCTCCGCAAGGGCGGGGCGATTGGCTGTCAGAGCAGCGGCGGCAGCTCAGGGTGCCACAAATTCGACATCACCCTGGAGAACTTCGGGGGCGGTGGCCACACAGTGGAATTCTTCTGCAACGGCTCGAACATGGGCTACCGAACGTCGTTCTCCGGCAACCATTTCGCGCCGTCGTCTCCGCACTGTGGCTTCCCGAACACCTACGTGGAAGTCGATGGCAGGAAGAGCAACGTAGTGGACTTCAGACCGTGATCCAGAGAGGCCAGAAATGCCAGTAACCCAGGAGCAGGCGACGTGGTTCGCTGACGCCTTCCAGAAGCTCATCGCTAACGTGGATAAGGCGATTGTGGGCAAGGACCACGTCATCCGGCTTGTGCTCACCGCTCTCGTCAGCGACGGACACGTGCTCCTCGAGGACTACCCCGGAACGGGCAAGACAGTGCTGGCCAAGGCCCTCGCCAACACGCTCGACGGGTCTACCTCGCGCATCCAGTTCACGCCAGACCTGCTGCCCTCCGACGTCACGGGGGTCCAGATCTTCGACCAGTCCAAGGGCCGCTTCGAGTTTCACAAGGGGCCGATCTTCGCCTCAATCGTGCTCGCGGACGAGATCAACCGCGCCAGCCCCAAGACCCAGAGCGCCCTGCTCGAGGTCATGGAGGAGGGCGTCGTGACGATCGACGGCGAGGGGCATCCCGTCGGCGCCCCCTTCCTCGTCATCGCAACGCAGAACCCGGTGGAGCAGGCCGGAACCTACAAGCTGCCAGAGGCGCAGCTCGACCGGTTCCTCATCAAGACGACCCTGGGCTACCCCGATACCAAGACGACCGTCGCGCTGCTCATGGATTCCTCCACCCGCGCTCGGGCCTCGCTCGTCTCGCCCATCATCAAGCCCGAATCGATCGTGGCGATGGCGGCGCTCGCATCCGAGGTCTTTGTCGACGAGTCGGTCATGCAGTATCTCAGCGACATCGTCGAGGGCACTCGCAAGGATCGGGATGTTGTGCTCGGCGTGAGCATGCGAGGCGCGATGGCCCTGGCTAGGGCCATTAAGACCTGGGCTATCACGCAGGGCCGCACGTATGCGACCCCCGACGATGTGCGCGATCTTGCCGTTCCCGTGCTGGCCCACCGCATCATCCTCGACCCCGAGTCGGAGTTCGCCGGCGTTAAGGCAGAGGACATTGTGAGCCGCATCCTGGTGGGCATCGAGCCGCCTGCCTACCGGGCGGCGTAGCCGAACGATGTCAGCTTCAAGCACAGCGAGCTTCGATGCGCGCGGCACTCGTGCCACCCGTTTCGCCGGTGGGGTGACGCGCGCGTCGGCTTCGGCACGCCGTCTTCTCACGGCGATCGGCGCCATCGTCACGCCCGTTGTGCGCCTGATCTGGCGCGGCATCGGGCCGGTGCTCAACGTTGTCACGGGGCTGGGCTGGCTCGTGGTTGCCCTTGGCGTGCTCTCGCTCGTTCTCAGCCTGATCTTTGGCTGGCAGGAGTTTATGTACCTGGCAACGGTGCTCCTCGCTGCGCTGCTCGTGAGCACGCTCTTTCTCGTGGGCCGCTCCTCGTTTGGGGTGTTCATTGAGCTGAACCCTCGCCGCGTTGTCGTGGGTGACCGGGCGATGGGCCGCATGGTGGTGACCAACACGGGGGAGCGCGCGCTGCCGCCGACCCGCATGGAGCTGCCCGTCGGCCGCGGGCTTGCCGAGTTTCAGCTTCCCGGCATGAAGGCGGGGGAGGAGCACGAAGAGTTGTTCGCCGTCCCCACCCACAAACGTGCCGTCATCGTCGCTGGCCCCGCCGAATCGGTGCGAGGAGACCAGCTCGGCCTGCTGCGCCGCGCACAGAAGTGGGCCGACCCCGTTGACCTGTTCGTGCATCCGCGCACCGTGCGCCTCGCGCCGTCAGCCGCGGGGCTCGTGCGTGACCTTGAGGGCCAGGTCTCCAAGAAGATCACCAACAACGACATCGCTTTTCACGCCCTTCGGCCTTATGTTCCTGGCGACGACCGCCGCTACGTTCACTGGAGAACTTCCGCGCGCATCGGCCAGCTCATGGTGCGGCAGTTCGAGGAGACACGGCGCTCGCAAGTCACCATGATTCATGCCTCGCGCAGCGAGCTCTACGCAACAGAAGACGAGTTCGAGCTTGCGATATCGGTGACGGCGTCGATCGCCGCTCAGATCATCCGCGACGGCACGCAGATGAACGTCGTGAGCGAATCCGGCATGTGGCGCACCCAGACGGTGACCTCCATGATGGATGCGTCGTGCCGCATCGAGCCCAGCGGCCGCGAGTTCTCGACCCTGCGCGAGTTTGCGCGGGAGCGCACTCGACGGCTGCCGGCCCCCAGCGTGGTGATGATTGTTGGCGGTTCGGGTATGACCATCGCCGATTTCAGGAGCATTCAGTCGCTGTTCGGGCAGGACACGAGTCAGGTGGGGTTCCGCGTGGTCCACGGTTCTGAACCCAAAATCTCCGTTGTCGCAGGGCTCACCATGATCACGATCGGCGACCTGGCCGATCTGCCTCCGCTCATCAGGGGGCTCGGACGATGACGGATAACACCGGAGCTGAGCAGGCGGCGCAGAGGCGAGCCGTTCAGAAGCTGCGCATGCCCACCCCGCGCGTCTGGGCAGATATCGCGGTGCTACTCACGCTCGCAGTGATCGGCCTCATCGGCTTTCAGCCATCGTTCGGCGGTTACAGCTTCTTGCTTCCCGCCCTCGGGGGGCTTGCCGTCGGCGCGGCCAGCGGCATCGTCGCCTCGATGTATCGACTCACCCTCGTGCCCACCATCCTCGTGGCGCTCGTGGCCTACTTTCTCCTCGGGACAGCGCTCGCGGTGCCCCAGCAAGCATTCCTCGGGGTGCTGCCGAGCCTGCAGTCCCTCACGAGCCTCACGGTGGGTGCCGTCTTCGGGTGGGCCGACATCGTCACCCTCAGCACCCCTGTGGGGGCCCCCCAGTACATTCCGGTCGTGCCATATGTGGCCACCTGGCTGGTCGCTCTCGTCTCGGTTTCGCTGGCAACTCGATGGCTTTCCGCTCGGCCGCGCACCGCCTGGCGCTTTGGAGTTGCCCTCATTGGCCCGATCGCCATTTATCTGGCGAGCATCCTCATCGGCACAGAAGATCCGTTTCAGGCCGGGATCCGCGGCGTCACCTTTGGCGTGCTTGCCCTCATCTGGTTGGGCTGGCGGCACCAGTCGGCAGGCTCCGTCTCGGAGGAGGCCTCGCGCAGGCTTCGTGCCCGCAAGCTCACGGGAACCGCCGTGGTCATCGTCGGCGCCGTGCTTCTCGGCGGCGGCGCAGGGTTCTGGATGGCTCCCGCCCAGGACGAACGATTTGTGCTGCGGGACGAGATCGAACCACCGTTCGATCCGCTGCAGTACCCCAGCCCTCTCTCGGGCTTTCGTCACTACACCAAGCAGGTCACCGACGACGTGCTGTTCACGGTAGACGGCCTGCGCAACGGCGATGTCATCCGGCTCGCAACGCTCGATTCATTCAACGGCAAGCTGTGGAATGTCACAGGGGCCGACGCCAGCACGGGCGGTTCGGGTTCGTTCAGGCTCGTGGGTCGCTCGCTGCCCGAGCAGACCTTCGTCACACCGGATGCTCGGCGCGATGTCGTCTTCACGATCGGCGATTATGCCGATGTGTGGGTGCCCAGTGTCGGTTACCCCGAATCCCTCGATTTCATCGACGGGGCAGCGAGCGGGGCCACGGACAACCTGCGCTACAACGGCTCGACAGGCACCGCCGTGCTCACGTCGGGGTTGCGCGAGGGCGACAGCTACACGATCGACGCCACAGTGCAGAGCGTCGTCACGGCCGCCGACCTCGCCGAGGTTCCCATCGCGAGCGTGGAGCTTCCCCCTGTCGAGGGGTCTCCGGATGTCGTCACGTCGAAGGCGCAGGAATATGCCGCCTCGGCATCCTCTCCTGCTGCTCAGCTTGAGGCAATTCGCATCGCGCTGGCGACCCAGGGATTCCTGAGCCACGGGCGTGCCTCCGATTCGGTTGCCTCGCGGGCCGGGCACGGTGCCGACCGCATCGTGGACCTTCTCGAGCGCAATCAGATGGTGGGTGATCAGGAGCAGTACGCGTCGGCTTTCGCCCTCATGGCACGCAGCTTTGGCTACCCGGCGCGCGTGGTCATGGGGTTCGCCCCTGAGATCGCCGATGGCCAAGCGGTTGAGGTCACGGGCGACGATGTGACGGCCTGGGTCGAGGTTGCCTTCGACGGTGTCGGCTGGGTTGCCTTCAACCCCACGCCCGACGAGACCGACATCCCCCAGGATCAGACGCCCAAGCCGCAGAGCGAACCGCAGCCCCAGGTTCGTCAGCCGCCGCGCGCTGACACCGACGACGAAGACCTTCTTTCGCCGGTGGAACTCGAAGAGACCGACGAAGACGACGAGGGAGCCTGGTTCATCCTTCCTGGATGGGTCTATGTGCTCGGCCTGAGCATCCTCATTCCGCTCGCGCTGCTCTTTATCCCCATGTTCGTCGTGGGCTTGATCAAGGCGCGCCGAGCGAGACTCCGGCGCTCAGCTCCGCCCCATCACAGCGTTGCCGGTGCGTGGGAAGAGCTTGTAGACCAGTTTTCCGAGCTCGGCTACGACGTGCCTGCCGCGACAACCCGTACCGGTGTCGCGACACACCTCGAAGACCAGGTGGCGGGGGAGCGCCTGGTGCCGCTGAGCTCGCTGGCAACAGCAACCGATGAGGCAGTGTTCTCTGGGCAAGAGATCAGCGCTGAGCGCAGCGAGGCGGCGTGGAGTGAGGCGCAGGCCGCAGTTGAGGCAGGCCGCCGCGGGCTGAACAGAACGCGACTCTTTGTTGCCCGCTACCGCATCCGCTCTGCCCGCGACTGGGCGAAGCGAATCTCGACGAAGAAGACGGGCGAGAACGGCACCGGTTGACGAGGCCGAGTCACGCCGGTGGGGTAGCATGACTCGCTGAACAAACATGAGGGGAGTCCACAAAATGTCATCAGACGACGGATTCCTCGCGCCGCCTCCTGGCCTTGTTCCCGCGGCCAAGCCGAACGAACCCGCGGTGGAGCCGGTTGCCGCCACGGACTTCATCAGTCTTCCCCCCGGCGTCTCGCTGCCGGCGCTCGACTCCGAAACCCTGCGGGTGGATAATTCCCGGCGGGTTCGCGCCGAGAGAGAAGAGCCTGAGACTCCCACGTTCGTGCCCATGGTCGCCCCGGGCCTGCCCGCAGCCGTGTTTGCGCCCGTCGACGAGGAGACGAGCTTCGTCGAGGTCACGCGGGCTGCTCCGGAGTGGCGCATCGGACTGCCCGGCGGCGGCCAGGTGCTGCTGGAGCGCACCGCTCTGATCGGCAGGGCTCCCGCCGTCAACTCGCTGTGGCCCGACGCCCAGCTCGTTGCCGTTATCGACCCCGTTAAATCGGTGTCCAAGACCCATGCCGCTCTCGAGGTTGCTGCGGATGGGTCGCTCTGGGTGCACGACCTCAATTCCACGAACGGCGTTTCGGTGAGCCACAACCATGGCGAGGAGTTCGCGGTCATCCCCGACGAGCGTGTCTCGATCGGTGATGGCACCGTGGTGTACCTCGGAGAGTTCGAGCTAACGGTGCTCGGCGCAGCGGGCAAGGCCTGAGCCGAAGTAGACTGTCACGATTGAGCGCATGCCTATTCGTGCGCTCGGATTCGTAGAGAAAGGCATCACTGTGGGCAGAACGCTGGCAGAAAAAGTCTGGGACGACCACGTCGTCACCAAGGGCGAAGACGGCACCCCCGACCTCCTCTACATTGACCTTCACCTTGTGCACGAGGTGACGAGTCCGCAGGCCTTTGATGGCCTTCGCGTGGCCGGTCGTCCGGTTCGCCGCCCCGATCTCACGATCGCGACAGAAGACCACAACACCCCGACTCTCAACATCGATCGCCAGATCGAAGACCTGACGAGCCGCACCCAGATTCAGACTCTGCGCAACAACTGCGCCGAGTTCGGGGTGCGCCTGCACCCGCTCGGTGACATCGAGCAGGGCATTGTGCACGTCGTTGGCCCGCAGCTCGGCCTCACGATGCCCGGCATCACGGTCGTCTGTGGCGACAGCCACACCTCGACCCACGGCGCATTCGGCGCGATGGCATTTGGCATCGGCACGAGCGAGGTTGAGCACGTTCTTGCGACCCAGACCCTGCCGCTCAAGCCTTTCAAGACCATGGCCATCACGGTCGAAGGAGAGCTGCGCCCCGGAGTGACGGCCAAGGACATCATCCTTGCTGTTATCGCCAAGATCGGCACCGGCGGAGGCCAGGGCTATGTGCTCGAATACCGCGGCAGCGCCATCCGTGCACTCTCCATGGAGGGCCGCATGACGATCTGCAACATGTCGATCGAGGCGGGTGCGCGAGCCGGCATGGTCGCCCCCGACCAGATCACCTATGACTACCTTGAGGGCCGCCCCCACGCGCCCTCCGGCGAAGATTGGGATGCCGCAGTCGAGTACTGGAACACGCTGGCCACCGATGACGACGCCGTCTTCGATGCCGAGGTGTTTCTCGACGCCAACGAGCTTGAGCCCTTCGTGACCTGGGGAACCAACCCCGGCCAGGGAGTCTCGCTGAGCGACTCTGTGCCCGTTCCCTCGGAGATCGACGACCCCAACGAGCGCGCTGCGGCCGAGCGCGCACTCGAATACATGGATCTCGAGGCAGGCACGCCCATGAAGCAGATCGCGGTCGACGCGGTCTTCATGGGTTCGTGCACCAACAGCCGCATCGAAGACCTCCGCGCATTCGCGTCGGTGATCGAGGGCAAGACCAAGGCAGACGGTGTTCGCGTCATGGTCGTGCCGGGCAGCGCCAGAGTGCGCCTCCAGGCCGAGGCAGAGGGCCTCGACAAGATCATTACGGACTTCGGCGCCGAGTGGCGTTTTGCCGGATGCTCGATGTGTCTTGGCATGAACCCAGACCAGCTGGCCCCCGGCGAGCGGTGTGCATCCACCTCCAACCGCAACTTCGAAGGGCGCCAGGGCAAGGGCGGCCGCACCCACCTGGTGTCGCCCCTCGTGGCCGCAGCGACCGCCATTCGCGGAACCCTCTCAAGCCCCTGGGATCTGGAGGGTGATAATGAGGTCTCCGCGCAGCAAGCCGCAGACACGCCGATCTATGATGCCGTAGCCCGACAGTTTCCAACCACAGTGAGCGAGGTATCGGCCTGATGGATAAAGTCACGACGATTACCGGTGTTGCTGCGCCCCTTAAGCGTTCCAACGTCGACACCGACCAGATCATCCCGGCGGTGTTCCTCAAGCGAGTCACCAAGACCGGCTTCGACGACGCCCTGTTCTTTGGATGGCGCCAGGATGACGAGTTCGTCTTGAACCGTCCCGAATTCCAGGGTGCCAAGGTGCTCATCGCCGGCCCCGACTTCGGAACCGGCTCCAGCCGCGAGCACGCCGTGTGGGCGCTGCGCGACTTTGGTTTCGCCGCGGTGCTCAGTTCGCGATTCGGCGACATCTTTAGGGGAAACTCGGGCAAACAGGGTTTGCTTACCGGCGAGGTCAGCGAGGACGACATCGAAGCCCTGTGGGCAGCCATCGATGCCAATCCGGGCATCGAGGCGACCGTCGACCTCGAGACGCGAACGGTTTCTGTGGGAGAACTCACAGTGCCATTCGCCATCGACGACTACACTCGCTGGCGTCTGATGGAGGGGCTCGATGACATCGCGCTCACCCTTCGCGACGAGGGAGCCATTACCGATTTTGAGAGCCGCCGCGCCAGTTGGCGCCCGACGACACTCCCGGCACGATCGACGGAGGGTATCTGAGTGAACGCACTCACCAAGGATTCACAGAAGGCAGCGGCCAGGGTGGGACTCACCTCTGACGAGATTGTCATCACCGGCGGAAAACCGCTGAAGGGAACCATCCAGGTGCGCGGGGCCAAAAACCTCGTGACAAAGGCGATGGTTGCCGCGCTTCTGGGGGAGACGCCGAGTGAGCTGCGCGGAGTTCCCGACATCAGCGACGTTCAGGTGGTTCGCGGACTTCTTGAGGTCTACGGCGTCCGCGTCACCAGCCCGTCCACTGGGGAATTGCACTTCGACACCGCCAACGTTGAAAAGGCGCACTTCGCCGAGATCGATGCGCATGCTGGCGCCAGCCGCATCCCGATTCTCTTCTGTGGCCCTCTGCTCCACCGCCTCGGCGAAGCCCGCATCCCCGACCTCGGCGGCTGCCGCATCGGCGACCGCCCCATCGACTTTCATCTGGACGCCCTGAGGGCCTTCGGTGCGGTTGTCGACAAGACCTACGAGGGCATCTACATCACGGCGCCCAACGGGCTCAAGGGCGCCAACATCGAGCTGCCCTACCCGAGCGTTGGTGCGACCGAGCAGGTGCTGCTCACCGCCGTGCGCGCTGAGGGCACCACCGAGCTCAAGAACGCCGCGATCGAGCCAGAGATCATGGATCTCATCGCGATTCTCCAGAAGATGGGCGCGATCATCTCGGTCGAGCCCAACCGCGTCATCCTCATCGAGGGCGTCGACCGGCTCGAGGGCTACCGCCACAGCGCACTCTTCGACCGCAATGAGGTGGCGAGCTGGGCCTCGGCCGCTCTCGTCACGCACGGTGACATCTTTGTCGAGGGTGCGCGGCAGTCAGAGATGATGACGTTTCTCAACGTCTTTCGCAAGGTCGGTGGGGCGTTCGACGTTCACGACAACGGCATCCGCTTCTGGCACCCTGGTGGCGACCTTAAGCCCGTCACGATCGAGACGGATGTCCACCCGGGTTTCATGACCGACTGGCAGCAGCCGCTCATCGTGGCTCTGACACAGGCCCATGGTGTTTCGATCGTTCACGAAACCGTCTACGAGAATCGATTTGGCTTCACCGAGGCTCTCAACGAGATGGGCGCAAACATCGTTGTGCACGCAACCGGTCTGCCCAACCATCCGCGCCGCGTTGCCCGCCGCGACTTCGAACAGGCTGCGACCATCACGGGCCCGACTCCGCTGCACGGCGCCGCGCTGCACGTTCCCGACCTGCGTGGCGGCTTCAGCCACCTCATTGCGGCGCTGAGCGCCGAGGGCGAGTCGACGATCAGCAACATCGGAATCATTAGCCGGGGATACGAGCACATCATCGAGAAGCTTGCCGCCCTCGGTGCTGACTTCGTCTACGAAGGGTAAGCCGCGGGTGGCCACCGAATCACGCCCGAAGTCTGAGAAGACCCCGATATTTCGTTTTCTCGCGTTCTTGATCTTGCCGATCATGACCGTGATCGCCCGATACCGCATCGTCGACGGCGAGAAGCTGCCCAAAAGCGGTGCCTTCATTCTCGCCCCGAATCACTTCAGCGAGATCGACCCCGTGGTTATTGGTGTCGTGATGTGGAAGCTGGGGCGCATGCCGCGGTTCTTGGCTAAAGCCTCGGTCTTCAAGATTCCCCTGGGGGGTCGGCTGTTGCGCGCTGCAGGGCAGATCCCTGTCGAGCGCACCACCAACGCCCGCGGCGCAGAGCCGCTCAAAGCAGCCGCTCGTGCCGCGGACGAGGGCCTTGCCGTTGTGATCTATCCCGAGGGCTCGCTCACGCGAGACCCTGACCTGTGGCCGATGCGCGGCAAGACCGGTGCCGTGCGAATGGCGCTCGAGGCGGACATCCCGCTGATTCCCGCCGCTCACTGGGGCACCCAGCTGGTCATGCCGCGCTACGGGCGCAAGATCAGCATCTTTCCGCGCAAGACGATCACGGTGAAAATCGGTGACCCCGTGGATCTTTCCCGCTTTAGGGGCAAGCCGATAACCGCGTCTTTGCTCACCGAAGCGACCGATGTTCTCATGGCCGACATTTCTCAGCTGCTAGCCGAACTACGCGGCGAGCCAGCACCGGCGGAGCGCTGGGATCCAGCCAAGAACAATCAACAAGAGACGGGGCGCTTTTGACCAGCACGAGGCCAATTCGCCTTCCCATTCCCGGGGCCACCCGCGTTGCAGTGCTCGGCGCTGGCAGCTGGGGCACCACGTTCGCCAAGATTCTGGCCGACGGAGGAGCGGATGTCGCGCTCTGGGCGAGGCGTGCAGAGCTTGCGCGCGAAATCGCGGAGAGCAAGCGCAATAGCGATTACCTGCCGGGCATTAACCTGCCCCGCACCCTGTGGGCGAGCCACATTATCGAAGAGGTGCTTGACGGCGCCGAATACGTCTTTCTCTCGGTGCCGAGCCAGAGCCTCCGCGGCAACCTGCGCGACTTCGGGTCGATCATGCCGCGCCAGGCCACGATCGTGAGCCTCATGAAGGGCGTCGAGAAGGGCACCCGTTCTCGCATGAGCGAGGTCATCCTCGAAGAGCTGGGGGTCTCTCCCGACCGCATCGCCGTGGCATCCGGCCCCAACCTCGCTCTCGAGATCGCACGCGAGCAGCCCACCGCTGCGGTTGTTGCGTCGTCAAGCCTCGACACAGCGACCCGGGTCGCCATGCTCGTCTCTAACCCTTATTTCAGGGCGTTCGTCAACACCGACGTCATCGGCACCGAGTTCGGCGGAGTGCTCAAGAACCTCATCGCGGTGGCGATCGGCATCGTCGACGGCGTCGGCTACGGAGAGAACACCAAGGCGGCCATCATCACTCGCGGCCTCGTGGAGATGACGGACTTCTCGGTTGCCTACGGAGCCAAACCCGAGACGCTTTCCGGCCTAGCCGGGCTCGGCGACCTCATCGCCACCTGCGAATCATCGCTCTCCCGCAACAACACGGCGGGCAGGCTTCTGGGCCAGGGTTACAGCTTTTCAGACGTGATCAAACAGATGAACCAGACGGCGGAGGGTCTCTCCTCGGTCGCCCCGATTCTCGAACTTGCTCAGGCCAAGGGCGTCGTCATGCCCATCGTTTCTCAGGTGGCAGAGGTGCTAGCGGGCACGATGAATCCCCGCGACATCGCGCCGCATCTCACGACCGATTCCGACGTTCCGCAGGGCGAATAGTCGCCGACGGAATTATTGCCGCGCCAGTCGTGCTTCAAGTCGACTCAGGGTCTCTTTCTGGGCGGGGTTGAGGGCGTCGGAGTGATAGCTCTCGAACAGCCCCAACGTCGCGTCGTCGAGGGTAACTACGGCGGATAGGAGCGGTTCGATCTCAACGACCGCGTGCTGCAGGAGGGGCAATGAGACCCCCACCAGGTGCTCAATCTCGGCATCGGAGGCGTCGGAGCGCAAGTCGTCGAAGAGGCGCCTCATCTCGTGGAACCCTGAGATCTCCGACGCGGTGGCCAGCTTGCTGTAAGCCTGCGCGAGTCGGTCGGCGCCGTGTTCGCCGGCGAGATGATTCAACAGGATCGCGTAGTCACGCTCAGAGCGTGCTGACTCGGAATTCGCCGCACCGCCCGTGAGGGTGGCCACGAATGGCGCCAAAAGCGGAGGCAGATCGGGGGAGGAATCGCTCGCCCTGATCTCCCGGATCATCGCCTTCTGTGCCTAGAGTCGTCGAATCTCGTCGTCGATGCCCTCCTCGATTTGGTCGAGCAGGGGGGAGTGTTCGCGATCTGCCTCATCGAGCATGCGGGGCATGTGTTCAAGCGGGATTCCGAGGTCGGCCAGTCTCCGGATGCGCAGCAGGCGCACGAGATCATGCACGCCGTAGTCGCGGTAGCCGTTGGTTCCTCGAGGGGGCTCTTCCAGGATGCCGACCTGGTGATAGTGCCGAAGGGTGCGCACTGTCACGCGTGCCAGGGCTGCGAGCTCACTGCTTTTCATGGGCGACCCGTTCCTGTGCCTCTGCCATCGGAATCGCGTGCGAGCCCAGGCTCCTGAGGGTGGGCAGGGCGAGCGCACACATCCCCGCGATGGCCCAGACTATCGCCATGCAGACCGCAGCCGTCCTGAGGTCGAATTGCTCGCCGATCACACTGACCCCGACAATGCCCAGCGGGGCGGCGAGCATCATCAGTGAATTTTGGGTTCCCATAATGCGACCCCGCATGGTCTCGGGGATCGCCTCGATCATCAGCACCCCCGTGAGGCTTCCCAAGGCTCCCGCGCACATCCCAAACAACGCCGCCGAAGCCATGATGATGCCCGTTGAGGCCAGCGACGAGAGGGCGCCGAGCGCCAACACCGTACCGATCACGCTCGCGACAAACCACAGCCGCCGCGGCAGACGACCGCCGAGCGTGGCAAAGGCGACGCCGCCGACAAGGGTGCCGACCGCGAGGGCAGAGAGAACGAATCCGAGCATCGCCGGTTGCTCGTGCAGGGCGAAGTGTGCGGGCAGCACGAGTCCCTGCATCGCGGCGAGGGCGACAACCATGACGAGGCTGACGACAGTGGATGCGCGAAGGACGCTTCGTGACCCGAAGAGCATGCGCCATCCGGCCATGTGCTCGGTCCAGAGCGACGATCGCACCATGGCAGAAGCGGTGGCAGGGGCAGGCGTCTCCGTGGAGACGACTGCCCCGACGCTCGACGGAATCAGCAGGGTGAGCGCAGCAGCCAGGAGCGAGGTCCCCGCCGTGATCCACAACACGGTTGATCCCGGGAGCAGCATCATGAGCGTGCCAGCTGCGGCGGGGCCGAGAACGACAGTGAGCGCCCCCGTGCTCTCCCGGAGCCCAACGAGTTGCTCAGAGGTGAGGCGCCCGTTTCGCACGATGGCGGGGAGCATCGCTTCCCGCGCAGTGAGTCCAGGGATGTCGCCCAGGGCCCCCAGGATGCCGAAGAGCACGAACCATCCCAGGCTGAGCCCTGTGATGTGGTCGACGACCGGAAGGGCTGCCATGGATGCCGCCGACAGCACATCCGCGACGACGGACGAGGTTCGCCGGTTGACGCGGTCGATCACGACCCCCGCAGCGAGGCCAACCAGAAACGCAGGCACCGACGTCGCAACGGCCACGGTTCCCGTGGCGACGAGGCTGCCCGTCGACTGGAGCACGATGAGGGGCAAGGCGATCGCGGCGATTGAGTTGCCCAGCAGCGATGCCGCATAGGACGCGAGATACAAGAAAGGGGTGAAGGCCATGTCCTGACTCAAGACCATGACGTTACGTCGGAGTCAAGCGACGGAGCGGCATCCGCATCTGCGCACAGCAAGCCCCCGGCCCCTGTCTCGGACGCGGTGTACTGTAGCTAGGTGATTACTGCCTTGGCGGATGGACGACTGCTCGCTGAGAAGACGGGCTCGACCCCTGTGCAGGTCGTCGCCCTTCACGGCTGGGGTCGCACGGGTGCCGATTTCGGCACCATCGTCGACGGCCTCAACGCTTTGTCGATACACCTGCCCGGATTCGGCATCACCCCAGAGCCTTCTGCCGTGTGGGGCAGCGAGGATTACGCGAACGACCTTGTCGAGGTGCTGCGCGAGATCGGGCCCGTCGTCATCGTCGGCCACTCGTTCGGAGGCCGCGTCGCCGTTCGGCTCGCGGCGCAGCATCCCGAACTGGTCAAGGGCCTCGTGCTCACGGGGGTCCCGTTGCTCAGACTGCAGGCCGCGCCCAAGGCAGCGGCGTCGTACCGTTTGATTCGCTGGCTTGCCCGGCGCGGGCTCGTCTCGCAGAAGACCCTGGAAGCCCAAAAACACAAGCATGGCTCTGCCGACTACCGCAACGCATCCGGAGTGATGCGCGACATCATGGTGCGCGTCGTCGGCGAAGACTATCGCGACGACCTGGCCCGCATCACCGCCCCCGTTCGCATGGTCTGGGGCGAGAGAGACACGGCGGCACCAGCGGATGCTGGTCGCGCGGCCAGCGAGCTCATTCCGGGCGCGCGGTTTCGCACGGTCGCGGGTGCCGGGCATCTGCTTGAGGGCGACCTCGCGGTCGAGGTCGCTCAAGAACTTCACGAAATGCTCCAGGAGGTGGCGTCATGACGCTGTTAATCATCGTCACTCTCGTGGTGGCCCTCGTCGCGGCCGCTCTCGCTGTTGTCCGGTGGCTGCGAGTCGCCCAGCGCGAGCACTACATTGCGGGCTGGGTTGGCCGCATCGCCTGGCTGTGGGTGGTGCGTCGGCCCATCAATGCGGTTCTGCTCGCTGCATCCGTTGTGCTCATCGCGCTCTCGGTCATTCTGGTGGCCACCCAGGCGCTAATAACCTCTGCGATCGTCAGCTTGGCGGCGCTCGTCGTGGCCGCGGCGTTGCCCATTGGGCTGGGCTTGCGCGGCACCAATACGCGGCTCAACTGGACGCAGCGTGCCCGGCGCCTCGCGATTGCGTACTCGGCCGCGATTGTGCTCGTCGGAGCGCTTCTGTGGTGGATGCTCGGACCGGTAGCGGCGGCCCTCACCATCGTGCTCGCGCCGGTGCTCATGGACGCGGTTCTCGTGCCGCTCAACGCGCTCGAGAAGCGGCTCTCGCACAAGTACCTCGTCAGCGCCCGCAAGCGTCTCTCGCAGGTTCGCCCTACGGTCGTTGCCATTACCGGCTCCTATGGCAAGACGTCGACCAAGGGTTATGTGGCCCATGCCCTGGCTGGCTCTTTTTCGGTGGTCGCCTCGCCGGCGAGCTTTAACAACCTCATGGGCCTGTCTCGTGCCGTCAATGACCGTGTCGTCCCCGGCACTGAGGTCTTCATCGCCGAGATGGGCGTCTATGGCCCCGGCGAGATCCGCGAGCTCAGCGAGAGCTTTCCACCCGATATCGCCGCGATCACCACGATCGGCGAGGCGCACCTTGCCCGCATGAAGACCCGCGAGGTCATCGTCGCGGCCAAGTCGGAGATCACCGAGCGCGCCAAGACGGTTGTGCTGCCCATCGATCAGCCCGAGCTGCGAACGCTCGCCGATAAGTGTGAGCGGGAGGGCAAGCGCGTCGTGCGGGTGTCGACGGTCGCAGGGGCAGACGCCGATGTCGTTGTCGACGCAGCATCCGGCACCGCCACTGTGCGCCCTGCTGGCGGGGGAGCCCCGGTGAGGGTGCCGATCGAGGTTCCCGGCACCGGTCACGCCGTAAACATTGCCGTGACGATCGGCATCGCTCTCGCGCTCGATGTGGATGTCACGACGATCGCGCCTCGCCTGCACAACCTTCCGGGCGCCCAACACCGCGCCGAGGTTCAGCAAGCACCATCGGGTGCGATCATCATCGACGACACCTACAACTCCAATCCCGTCGGTGCCGAGCGGGCACTCGTGGGGGCCGCAGAATTGGCCAGCGAACGCGGGGGCAACCTCGTCGTGGTCACCCCCGGCATGGTCGAGCTGGGTTCGGTGCAGCACCAGCGCAACCGCGACTTTGCGGCATCCGTCACTGCTCATGGCGGCCAGCTGCTCATTGTCGGCCGCACCAACCGCGCGGCGCTCCTAGAGGGAGCTGCCGGAGCGGCGCATCCGCCTCTCGTTTTCGACCGGAGAGTGCAGGCCGTTCAGGTGGCTCTCGATCAGGCCGCCGACCGAGGCGTTATCCTCTATGAGAACGACCTCCCCGACCACTACCCCTGATCGTCGCGCGGGAGAAGTGCAACCCAGCGAGTGAATGGATGAAGTAGATGGCAGTGAGCACAACCTGGGCGGTTCTCTTTGGCGGGCCGTCGCCCGAGCACGAGATCTCGATCCTCACGGGACTTCAGTCGGAGCGCGTGCTCACGGCTGCGGGCGACACGGTTTTGCCGATCTACTGGGCACCCGCTGGCGGGTTCTACCTCGTGCCGTCTGCGACCGAGGCTAAGGACTACCTCGAGGGCGTTCCGGCGAACTCGAAGTCGGTCGAAGTGCGCCTCGGCGAGAAGTCGGGCCTCTTTATCAAGAAGCGCTTCGGCGAGGACCAGCTCGAGCCAGAGGCCGTCCTCGTCACCCTGCACGGTGGCGTCGGAGAGGGCGGAGGGGCTGCGGCCCTGTTCAGCCTGCTCGGCATCCCGGCGACCGGGTCGAGCCTGTTCGCTGGCGCCGTCGGCATGGACAAGCTCGCCTTCGGTGGCCTGCTCGGAACTGCCGGCATCCCGTCACTGCCGCGCGAATTGCTCTCGCAGACCCGCGAGCCGTCGTTCTCGGGCCCCTACATCGTCAAACCGCGCTTTGGCGGCTCATCCATTGGCATCGAGATCGTCGACGACATCGCCGCGGCGCGTGCCATCGGCAAGGCCAGCACGCACCTGAGGTCCGGTGCCGTGCTCGAGCCGTACCGCCCCGACCTGGTTGACCTCAACATCGCCTTCCGCACGTACCCCGTGCTTGAGACGACTCAGCTGGAGAAGCCCCTTCGCGGTGGCTCCGCCGAATCTGGCCTCTACTCGTATGCAGAGAAGTACCTCGCCGGATCAGCCGGCACGGAGGCCGGGCTCACGAGTGCGCCGCGCGAGCTCCCCGCCAACGTTGCTCCCGGCATCGCCGAGCGTGCGGATGAGCTGGCCCGCCAGGTTGCGGAAGTTACCGCTCTAACGGGAGTCGCCCGTGTTGACCTGCTGCTCGATGAGTCGACGGGCGAGCTATTCGTGAACGAGGTCAACTCGATCCCCGGTGCCATGTCGCTGTACCTCTGGGCTCCCCAGCAGTCAGCCGCCACGGTGTTGCGCGACGCCCTCATTGAGGCGCGCGACAAGCGCTTTCAGCTGCCCGCCGCCGGATTCGGTTCGGGCGCAGCCCTTCGCGCCGCCGGTGGAATCGCGGGCAAGCTGGTCGGGCTCGACGGCCCGCGCGGCTAGCCTTCTGGCAGCTCCAGAACGTCCTCTGGCGAGGTGCAGGCGCCGGTGGCAGGAATGCTTCCGACCGCATTCGCGATGGCAAGGAGAGCGGAAGTACCCGAGGTGGCCTCGGCGTCGATAACAACCTCAACGGCAGGGTCGCGTCCATAGGTCGTAAACACGAACGTGGGCGCGTCTGCGTCATCGCGCAGCCAGTCGATGCCCTTGACCGTGAAGCACGGCAGCGTGGACGGGCCCGGCACCTCGACCCCGCATCGCAGCAGAACAGCGGTGGGGTCGCCCCACGCTGCGGTCGCCTGAGCGTCGGTTTCGCGCAGCTTCAGATCGTTGATCGCGTCGGGAAGCCGAACGGTGATCTCGGCACAGTCCACGGATGTTGCATACGGCGCTGCGGTCATGGGGACCACGCCAGCGCATCCGGTGAGAAGGGCGATTGCGGTTGCGGTGAGGGCTGCAGCAAGGGTGCGCTGCGACGTGAGGGGCACCGGTTAAGGCTACCGTGTCCAGTGTGAAGACAGCCGATACCCTCGCATCGTTGGGCGAGAACGAGGCGCTTCGGCGCATCTTTCCGCTTCTGCCGGAATCGCGATCCACGATCCTCGGTCCCGGCGACGATGCGGCGATCATTGCGGCACCGGACGGGCGGTTCGTGGTGACGACGGACATGATGATCCACGGGCCAGATTTCAGGCTCGCGTGGTCCGAGGCTGGTGACCTGGGCTGGAAGGCCGCGGCATCTAACCTCTCCGATGTTGCGGCGATGGGCGCCGTGCCGACCGCGTTGGTCGTGGCCCTGGCCGTTCCGGCCGAGACACCCGTTTCGTTTCTGGAGGGCATTGCGGATGGCCTGCGGCAGGCGTGCGAGGCGCTCGCGCCCGGCTGCGGCGTGGTCGGCGGAGACCTGTCGGTATCGACCACCATGACGATTGCGGTCACCGCCTTCGGCGATCTTGAGGGCCGGGATGCCGTGACGCGCTCCGGCGCGCAGGTCGGCGATGTCATCGCCGTCTCCGGGGTGCTGGGTGAGGCCGCCGCAGCGCTCCACCTCCTATTTGCCGAGGGCATTGACGCAGCAGGCCATCCCGACTCTCAGCGGGCCGCCGCCCTCCGGGATCGCACCGGCCCCCAACTGCGCCCGTCGCCTCCGATTGCGGACGGACCCGCTGCAGCGCAGGCCGGGGCGACGTCGATGCTCGATCTCAGCGACGGCCTCGCCAAAGATGCCGCCCGCATTGCCGTGGCGAGCGAGGTCACGTTCGACCTGTTTTCGCTGGCCCTCGGAGCCGATCCGCTCACGGCGTTCCATGGCGGGGAAGATCACTCGCTGCTGGCGACGTTCCCCGAGGGCGCTGAGCTGCCGGGCGGATTTCGCTCCATCGGCGTCGTTCTGCCGGCGGGCAAGCATCCGGTGCTTCTCGATGGCACTGCCGTCGATGCGGGTGGGTGGGATCCGTATCGGGGCTGGTCTGGCGCTCTGGGTTAGCTTCGTGCCCACCACAGCGTCGTGTCGCCGTAGTCCTTGCCGCGGTCGAGTTCGAGCCCGGCGGGCCAGCGGGGCTCTGGGCTGCGCGAACTGCGTTCGACCATAACGATGGCGTCGTCGGCCAGCGGCAGCGCCGCGAGAGTCTCGGCCAGCTCGTCTTCGCCGAGGTCATAGGGCGGGTCGATAAACACGAGATCGGCCTTGCCCTTGTAGCCAGCGAGAAAAGAATTCACGGCAATGGGGGCGATCGTGATGCGCAGATTCTTGGGGCCGCGGTCGAGCACGAGCTTGGCATTGCGGCGGCAGATTGCGGATGCTGCGCTGTTCTTTTCGACGAGCACCACGTCCACTGCGCCTCGGCTGGCCGCCTCAAGCCCGAGAGACCCCGATCCCGCGTAGAGGTCGAGCACCGTTGCGCCGGTGATGGCGTCTCGCGCTTCGAGAGCCGAGAAGATCGCTTCGCGCACCCTGTCGCTCGTGGGCCGGGTTCCCTTGGGGGGCACGGCGATAGCGAGCGAGCCCGCGAACCCTGAGATGATGCGCGTCATGCGCCGAGCCTACCGGCTGCGCGATGTGGCCCTGTCGGTGTCGCCCGCTACGCTCGTGGGGTGGGATCGCCTCTCGACGCCAAGCTTGCCTCCGCGCTAGGTGGCCGCACAGCTCAGTCGTTTTCGCGCAATCTGGGGCTGGAGACGGTCGGCGATCTGCTGAGCCACTATCCACGCCGATACGCCCTGCGCGGCGAGCTCACCGAAATCACGTCGTTGCCGATCGACGAGAACGTGACGATCGTGGCCGAGGTTGTGGACGTGCGCGAAAGGTCGATGCGCAATCGTCGGGGATCGATTCTTGAGGTTCGCATCAGTGACGGCCGCGGCATCCTGTCTCTCACGTTTTTTAACCAGGCGTGGCGAGCGAAGGAACTGCGCCCTGGCACCAGGGGAATCTTCGCGGGCAAGGTGGGCGATTACCGCGGTCAGCTCCAGCTGGCCCATCCCGACTACGAGCTTTTTGATGCGGATGCCGCCGATGCTGGGTCGGAGGCGCACAGGGCGTGGGCGGTGCAGCCTGTGCCCATCTACCCCGCAACGGCGGCGGTGACGTCGTGGCAGATCCAGAAGGCCATGGGCGTGGTGCTCGATACCTTGCCCCCTCTCGACGACCCGGTGCCCGCTTCTGTGCGCGCCGAGCGCACCCTCATGGACTTTCGGGAGGCACTTGAGCTGATCCACCGCCCGCACAAGGACATCGAGTGGCGGGCAGCGCGCAAGTCTTTGCGGTTCCAGGAGGCGTTTGTCTTGCAGGCGGGCCTGCTTCAGCAGCGTGCGGTTCTCCGGGCACGCGCGGCTACGCCCCGGGTGCCCAAGCCTGGCGGATTCCTGGAGCGCTTCGATGCCGCACTGCCGTTCACTCTCACGGATGATCAGAAGACGGTCGGTGCGCAGATCGCATCTGATATCGCCGAGCCGGTTCCGATGAATCGGTTGGTGCAGGGCGAGGTGGGCTCTGGCAAGACCCTTGTCGCGCTGCGCGCGATGCTTGCGGTCGCCGATTCCGGCGGGCAGTCGGCTCTGCTGGCGCCGACCGAGGTCCTGGCGGGCCAGCATTTGCGGTCAATCGTTGCGTCGCTTGGCCCCGATCTCGCGGCACGGCTGCGCCCCACCCTCATCACGGGCCAGCAGCCCGTCGCTGACCGGCGAAAATCCACGCTGGCCGCCGTCTCGGGCAGCGCGCACATTGTCGTGGGAACGCACGCGCTCATGAGCGGCTCGGTTGAGTTCTTCGATCTGGGGCTGGTCGTCGTCGACGAGCAGCACCGCTTCGGCGTTGAACAGCGCGAGGCGCTGAGGCGCAAGGGCTCCATTCCGCCGCATGTGCTCGTGCTGACGGCGACCCCGATCCCACGCACGGTCGCCATGACGGTGTTCGGCGACCTCGATGTTTCTACGATCGCGCAGCTGCCCTCCGGTCGCATCCCGATCGAATCGTTCGTGGTGCCTCTCGCCGAAAAGCCGTCGTGGAGCGTGCGGGTGTGGCAGCGCGTCGCCGAGGAGGTGGCCAAGGGGCGTCAGGCCTTCGTCGTGTGCTCGGCGATCGATCCCAAGCTGGGCGAAGAGGATGACGGCGAAGAAGTAGAGAAATCTGAGGTCGCGGCTAGGCCCGCAACCGTCACCGAGGTTGCAGCGGAACTCGCGCAGAACCCCGATCTCGCGGGTGCCCGCATCGGCATCCTGCATGGTCGTATGCCGGGGGAGGCCAAGGACGCCACGATGAGGGCGTTCGCGGCGGGGGAGCTGGATGTTGTGGTGGCGACGACCGTGATCGAGGTCGGGGTCGACGTGCCCAACGCTTCGGCCATGGTGATTCTGGATGCCGATCGGTTTGGGGTTTCGCAGCTGCATCAGCTGCGGGGTCGCGTTGGCCGCGGCGGTGTTCCCGGATTGTGTCTCATGGTTACGCGCGCGGAGGAGGGAACACTCGCCCGCGACCGGGTCGAGGCCGTGGCGGCGACCCTCGATGGTTTCGAGCTCGCGCAGAAAGATCTGGAGCTGCGCCAGGAGGGCGATGTTCTGGGCAGTGTGCAGTCCGGTGGGCGATCGAGCCTGCGTTTGCTGCGCGTGGCCAAGGATGGAGCCCTTATTTCGGCGGCCCGGGAGGTTGCCGCGAGTGTGCTGGAGGCCGACCCTGGGCTCGTCGACAGCCCTGCCCTGCGGGAGGCGCTCGGTCGTCGACTCGATGACGACGCTCGGGAATTTCTCGCCCGGTCCTAAAGGCGAACAAAGTTAGCGAGTGTGGGGGTGCTTCTGACCTATAGGGTTTGTCCATGAGCAGGATCGCCGTCGTCCCAGGTTCGTTTGACCCCGTTACCCTCGGGCATCTCGACGTTATCGATCGTGCCGCGCGCATGTTCGACGAACTTCACGTTCTCGTCGTGCATAACCCAGACAAGTCAGCGCTGCTGCCCGTGGCTCAGCGCATCCAGTTGCTTGAGCGCTCGATCGCCGATGCCGGGCTGCCCACCAACATTCGCGTGACGTCGTGGATGGTGGGCCTCCTGGTGGACTACTGCACGGATGTTGGGGCAAGCGTTCTGGTCAAGGGCGTGCGCTCGCAGGTGGATGTTGCCTACGAAACTCCTATGGCTATCGTCAACCGCAACCTCGCCGGCGTCGAAACAGTGTTCTTGCTGCCGGATCCTGGCCATGCCCATGTCTCGAGCTCGCTCGTGCGTCAGGTGGCCTCGCTCGGTGGAGACATCAGCCCGTATGTTCCTCGTGCGGTCGCGGATCTGCTTCAGAACCCCTAAGCGGCAAATTTTCCCGTTGCCCGTTAGGTAAGGCATGCCATACTTAGGTAATGCTTACCTCGCAACAGGCGGTCATCAGGGACGCCAGGCCCTCCTACCGCCCCTATCGCGTCGCGGTGCGGCGGATGCAGAAGCTCAGCCCGCATTTCGTTCGGGTAACGCTGGGCGGCGCGGAGCTGACGACGTTTGGCACGGACGGCCTCGACCAGCGGGTCAAGCTCGTGTTCCCCATCGAGACGGGGCCTGCCGCCGGTGACCTCAGCAACATCGGTGCCGACGACCCCGAGGTGATTGCGGCGGGCACCTGGTACTCCATCTGGCGCGGGCTGCCCGGTGAATTGCGATCGCCGTTCCGCACCTACACCGTGCGCGCGGTTCGGCCAGAACTCGCTGAGGTCGACATCGACATGGTCTGTCACGCTGAGGGTGGGGGACCGGCATCGCGCTGGCTCACCCGCGCCACCATCGATGACGAAATCATTCTCGTCGGCCCCGACGCCCAGAGCATCGACTCCGGGGTGGGCATCGACTGGCACCCCGGCAAGGCAACAGAGCACCTGCTTATCGGTGACGAGACGGCAGTGCCAGCAATCTGCTCAATTCTCGAGACGCTGCCGCAGGGGCGGCGCGCCCGCGCCTTTGTCGAGATCCCCGAGCACGACGATGCGCTTCCCCTGCAGCTGCGTGACGGGGTGGACATCACCTGGATTCCCCGAGGGGACTCCCCGCACGGCCAGCGGCTCACCGAGGCCGTCAGGGGGTGGGTCGCGACCAACGCCGACATTGTCCGCCCAGCGCTCGCATCCACTGCTCAGCAGGTCAGAGAGATCGACGTCGACTCCGAAATGCTCTGGGAGTCTCCCGCCACGGCCGATTCCGGGTTCTATGGCTGGCTGGCGGGGGAATCATCCGCCATCAAGTCCCTGCGGCGTTTTTTGGTCAGTGAGATCGGAATCGATCGCAAGCGCATCGCATTCATGGGCTACTGGAGGCTCGGCAAAGCCGAGTTGCAGTAGTGGCCGTTAACGCAATCCGCTCGGCGAAGGCGGGCGCACCCCAGAGCGCCGAGCGGCGGTCGCGCGAGCAGCACACGTCTGCCTCGGCCGCGAGGCGAACCCGGCGCATCGTCGGTCTCGCCGCCTCTGGTGTGCTTCTCGTGATCGCGGTCTGGCTCAGCCTGGCCATAGGCAACCGCGCCATCCCTTTCGGCGATGTCGTGCAGGCGCTCATCGCGCCGAATGCTGATGACCACGTGCACATGATCGTGCGCGACCTGCGCGTTCCCCGCACGCTCATCGGCCTCGCGGCGGGGGCGGCGCTCGCCGTTGCCGGTGCGATCATGCAGGGCATCACTCGCAACCCCCTCGCAGACCCCGGGCTACTGGGCGTCAATGCCGGAGCGTCGGTGTTTGTTGTCATCGCGATCGCCGCGTTCGGGGTTACGGCGCCGCTCGGATTCGTGTGGTTTGCGTTTGCCGGTGCTGCGGTCGCCGCCGTCGTCGTCTATGCGGTCGGTTCCTTCGGGCGTTACGGCGCCACCCCGGTCAAGCTCGCCCTGGCGGGAACCGCGGTCACGGCTATCGCCACGTCGTTCGTGACCCTCATGCTCATCAGCGACTCCGAGACCCTCAACGCCTACCGTTTCTGGCAGGTGGGCTCGCTTGCCGGGCGTGGCCTCGATACTTTTGCGCTCCTGTGGCCGTTCGTGGCAGCAGGCCTTGTGCTCGCACTGTTGCTGGGGAGAACCCTCAATCTGCTCGCGTTTGGCGAAGAGCTAGCGCGCGGGCTTGGTGACAATCCGCTCCTGTCTCGCACTGCCGCGGCCGTCGCGGTCGTTGTTCTGTGCGGTTCGGCGACGGCCCTCGCTGGTCCAATTGTCTTTATCGGGCTCGTGATTCCCCACGCAGTCAGGGCAATAACGGGGCCGGACTACCGCTGGATTCTCATCTTCTCGCTCGTTCTCGGGCCTGTGCTGCTCCTGGTGGCCGATGTCATCGGTCGGGTCGTTCTGGGCACGGGCGAGCTCGAAGCGGGCCTCGTGGTGGCCGCAGTGGGTGCACCGGTCATGATCGCCGTCGTGCGCAGGCTCAAGGTGGGCGCCCTATGACCGGGAACCCTTCTCTGGCGACGGATGCCCAGCCGAGAACGTTGACGGCCCGAAGCATCACCCGGCGCCGCGCAGCGATCGTCAGCCTCGTGCTCCTGGTGGTGATTCTCGTCCTCACGGTTGTCGGTGTCTCGAACGGTTCGTTCTCGATCGAGCCCTCCCGCATCCTCGCAACACTGTTCGGCCAGGGTGAGCGCGCAGAAGAGTTCGTGCTGTTCCGGCTTCGACTCCCCGCGAGCGTGCTCGGAATCCTCGTCGGCGCAGCCTTCGGCGTTGCAGGGGCGCTGTTTCAGACGCTCCTGCGTAACCCGCTCGCGAGCCCCGACATCATTGGCATCAGTGGTGGGGCCAGCGTTGCCGCAGCGTTCGGCATCCTGATTCTTGGTGTTAGCGGTGCCATGGTCTCGCTGCTCGCGTTCGTGGGTGCGGTCATCGTTGCGCTGGCTATTTATTCGCTCTCGTACCGCGGCGGCATCACAGGCATGAGGTTTGTGCTCATCGGCGTCGGCTTCGCCTTTATGGCCCAGTCGGTGCTCGGCTATCTGCTCTCTCGCGGGGATGTTCGCGAGGCCTCGCAGGCCCTCACCTGGATGGTCGGGGGGCTCGGTGGCGCAGACTGGCAGGGCATTGCGGTGCTCGCAATTGCGCTCGCCGTGCTTCTTCCGCTGGTGGCCGTGCTTGCCCCGCAGCTGAGCATGATGCAGCTCGGAGACGACGTCGCCGCCAGCCTGGGCGTCTCGGTCCACAGAACGCGGCAGGGGGTGCTCGCCGTCGCGGTAGCGATGACCGCTGTCGCCGTCGCCTTTGCCGGGCCCATCGCTTTCGTTGCCTTTGTTTCTGCGCCCATTGCTCGTCGACTCGTCGGGGGAGGGGCGCTCGCGCTGGTGCCCTCAGCCCTGGTCGGCGCAACCGTCGTGCTGACGGCCGATCTGCTCGGCACCTACCTCATCCCGGGGGCTTCGGTTCCCGCCGGAGTCATCACCGCCATCATTGGTGCCCCTTATCTGCTGTGGCTCATCGCCGCATCCTCGCGGCAATCCCGCGCCGCCTGACCCTACTAATCGCAGCAACCGCGTCCATTCAGGAGAACCAGTGAAAAAGAAATCAGCACTCGCCGTCGTCATCGCCGCAGCCATCGTGCTCGTGGGTTGCTCGTCCCCGGACGAGCAGAGCGCCGCAGAGGGGGCAACCATCGAGCATGCGTTCGGCGAAACCACGGTCCCCGCAAACCCGGAGAGGGTCGTCACTCTCGGATGGGGCAGCGCTGACGCCGCGCTGGCACTCGATGTCGTTCCTGTCGGAATGGAGACCCAGACGTATGGCGCCAACGACGACGGACTTCTGCCATGGATCGCTGAGAAGCTCGACGAGATGGGCGCGGATAAGCCCACGATGATTCCGGCGACCGACGAGGCGCCAGCATACGAAGACATCCTGGCTCTCGAGCCTGATCTCATCCTCGCCCCCTACTCGGGCATCACCGAGGAGCAGTATGAGCTGCTCAGCGACATAGCACCGACCGTTGCCTACCCTGAAGAGGCCTGGACTACCCCGTGGCAGGATGTCATCTCCATCGTGGGCGAAGCTCTCGGCAAGTCCGATGAGGCGGTCGAGGTTCTCGCCGACATCGACGGCGTTATTGCCGACGCTGCCGCGGCTAACCCCGAGCTTGAGGGCAAGACCGTAGCGGCGGTGTGGGATGTCGCCGGCACGTTTTATGTCTACCGAGCGGCCGACCCACGGGTGAGTTTCTTGTTCGGGCTCGGACTCGAGAACGCCCCGGCGGTCGATGAACTCGCCAACGGAGAGTCGACCTTCTACTACACGCTGAGCTACGAGCAGCTCGACCAGCTCGAGAGTGACATCCTCGTGAACTTCGCCGACACGCAGGCCGACGCTGATGCGTTCCTGGCTCAGCCCTATGCACAGGCGATCCCTGCCGTGGCCGCCGGTGCCGTAGCAAACATCACCGGAGTCGACTTGATCGCGGCGGTTTCGCCGCCCACCGCACTGTCGCTCACCTGGGGCCTGGACAGCTATGTCACAACGCTTTCTCAGGCTGCAGCGGCCGTCAAGTAGGCCGCGCTGGGTCGCCGATCGGTCGGGTTCGTCCCGGGTGGTGCGCTCGCGTCGTTCATCTGAAAGACTCGCATTCAGAAGATGAGGTGATGCTCGATGACGAACGACGCCGCGCCACTTCCGATCGGCGATTTCCACTCTCTCAGTAGGGCGATTGTCGCCGCCATCGAGACGGTTATCGACGGCAAGCGCGACGCTGTCGAGCTTGCGCTCACGACACTTCTCGCCGAGGGCCACCTGCTTATTGAGGATGTGCCGGGGGTCGGCAAGACCATGCTGGCGCGGGCACTAGCCCGCTCGGTCGATTGCACGGACAACCGCATCCAGTTCACCCCCGATCTTTTGCCCTCAGACATCACGGGCGTCTCGATCTACAACCAGGGCGTCGGCGGGTTTGAGTTCACGCCCGGCCCTATCTTTGCGAATCTGGTGATCGGCGACGAGATCAACCGGGCGAGCCCCAAAACCCAGTCGGCTCTGCTGGAGAGCATGGAGGAGCGCCAGGTCACGGTCGATGGCCGCACCCATCGGCTCGATCTGCCCTTCACCGTCGTGGCAACGCAGAACCCCATCGAAATGGAGGGAACGTACCCTCTGCCCGAGGCGCAGCGCGATCGTTTTATGGTGCGCATATCCATGGGGTATCCCGATGCGCTGGCGGAGCAGGCAATGCTGCGAACGCGTGAGTCGTCGAGCCCGCTCGAACGGCTGAACCCCGTCGTGAGCCTCGAGCAGCTCAATGACATGATCGCCACGGTGCGCGACATCTACGTCTCGACGGCGGTGGAACGCTACGCCGTCGCAATCGCCCAGGCCACGCGAGTTGATGCCGAATTGCGGCTGGGGGCTAGCCCTCGTGCCACGCTCCAACTGGTGCGGGCAGCCAAGGCGCGGGCGGCGCTCGACGGGCGAGATTTTGTCTTGCCAGACGATATCGATGCGCTAGTGGTTCCCGTGCTGAGCCACCGCCTCATCGCTGCAGGCCGTGCTGCGGGCGGGGCATCGAGTGAGGGGATCGACGCCATCATCCGCCGAATTCTTGCCGCGACTCCCGTTCCGCTGGGCGTTTCGGCAGAAGCTCCCCGGTAGTCGCATGGGCCGCCGCCGCAGACTCGATCTCACCGGCAGGGGCCGGGCGGTTGTTGCGGCGGCCGTGTCGTGCATAATTGCGGCCTATGCCACCGGGATCGACGCGTTTCTCCTCGTCGGCTCTTTTCTTGTCGGTGCCGTCGTGTTCTCGCTTTTCTCCGCCCATCACCGCCGACCGGTGCTGAGCGTTCATCGTACGTTCGGTGGCGGGCAGCCCATGGTGGGCAACCCGGTCTCGGTCGCGGTGGATATCGTCAATCTCTCGCCGCGGGCGACGGGCACCGTCACCTGGTCGGATGGCAGCGCCACCGGCACCGGGGTTAGCCCAGAGGGCGTGCTGCCCGAGCTGAGGGGGCGACGAGGAGACGTGGTCGACTCGTGCCGAGTCCAGTGGAGCTTTGTGCCACCGCACCGCGGCGATATGGGCGTTGGACCGCTCCGGCTCGGGGTCGAAGACCCGTTCGGCTTTGCCAGGGCTGCGGTGTCGGTGGGGGAGCTCACCGAAATCACGGTGGTTCCCCGCCATGTTCCTCTGCCGGGCCCTGGCGTTCTCATGAGCGACGCTGATGGCTCCGCGCGTCGCTCGAATCCGCGCTCGGTGGGTGGGGAACACGACATCACGACCCGGGGCTATCGCGTCGGGGATCCGCTGCGCAGAGTGCACTGGAGAGCGTCGGCCCATCACGGCCAGCTCATGGTTCGCCAGGAGGAGCAGCGCAGCAACGCGGTAGCGAGCATCCTGCTCGAAACCAGAGCGGTGGCCTATCAGGATGATCTGCTGCTGCAGATGGGCGATTCCGACGAGTTCGAGTGGGCGGTCTCGATGGTGGCATCGCTGGTCACGCACCTGGATGCCGAAGGCTTCACCGTGAACATCATCGAATCGGGTCGACCGCAGTTGACCGGTGCGGTGCATCCGCTCATCGGCCTTGCCCGGGTCGAACTCACCGACGAGTCGCGACCTGATGGCATTGTGCTGGCCCCGGAGGGTCAGAACGGGTCGTCGGGCCTCGGCGTCGTTTTCGCGGTTGTTGCCGATCTCGACGCGGCGATGGTCGCGGCGCTCACAACCGGCCGTGCGCGCTACGGCGCCGCCGTGCTCTTCGTGCGAGCGAGGGGCGTGCCGAGCGACCTGGAACTGCGGCTTCGCGTGATGGAACAGGTCGGCTGGCGATGTGTGATCGTTGATGACTCGATGTCGATAGAGCAGGCGTGGCTCAGTGTGAGCGGCGCTACACGTGCAGGGGGCGGTGGGCGTGGCGCACGATGAAGGCGTGTCCCGGCGCCCGTCGCCGTGGGCAGCGACCGGAGCACTCTTTGTTGCGCTCATGGCAGCGATGGGGGCGCTCCATGTGGCGCTCGAAGGCAGCTCGTGGTGGTTCGTCTGCGCGGGTGCCGCCGCCGCTGTGCTCGCGGCCTCAGGCGGCACCAGGGCTGCGCTGGGTGCCGTTTCGGCATCCCGAGCTTCGGTGGCCCGTCCAGGCCGGGCAAACCGGGCGATCATTGCCCTGCTTCCAACCCTTGTCGGATCCGTTGTCGCCATGATCCTGGTGCCCCTGTTCGTGGTTCCGTCGACCACGGTTCTTGGCCTCCCTACGACTCGAACGGGGCAGGCTCTCGAGCTCCTTTATCCTTTGGGCGCGGAGTCGCTATCGGCGCAGATCCCGCCGGCAGAGGTCGATGAGGGTGTGCTCGCCATTCTCGTGACGGGCATAGCCGTCATGGCGGTGCTCCTGGATGCGCTGGCCATCTCGCTGCGGCGTCCTGCGCTCGCCGGTATCGGGCTCATGGTGCTCGCGATCGCGCCGTCGGTGGTGGTCCGATCCGCCGAGTTCGGCTGGCTCCTGCTCACGGGTCTTGCGTGGCTGTGGCTGCTCGCCGCTCGCCGCCCTCTCCGGGGCAGGCGGGCATGGGATGCCGTAGCCGTCGGCGCCTCAGCGGCCGTCTTCGCTCTGCTCGTTCCCCTTTTCGCTCCGGTTCCCTCGGGCAGCACCGCGACGGGCTCGGGCGGTGGGGAGATCCGCATGGGGGTCAACCCCATCGTGGGTCTGGGGCAGGATTTGCGGCGGCCCGTCGTCAGAGAGGCGCTCGAGTATTCGACGACGTCGGGAACGCCCCGCTACCTGCGCCTTATGGCGCTCGAGGGCTTTGACGATTCGGGGTGGTTCCATGTGCCGTCACCCGCAGAGCCCCTTGAATCGGGGGCCGTTCCACCCCCGCCGGGGCTGTCCGATGACGTGACGCGATTCGTTGAGACGACGTCGATCACCATCCGCGAGCTGGGCGGTCTGTGGGTGCCGATGCCGTATCCGGCCGTTGGGGTCGAAGGTTTCAAAGCTGCCGCGACCTGGGATTTCGACACAGTGGCGCTCAGGGCAGATCGCAGGAGCGTGCGCGGGGAGAAGTTCTCCGTGTCATCCCTCTCGCTCGATCCCACCCCGCAACAGCTACAGGATGCCGGAGTCGCCGTCCCCGAGCCCTATCAAGATCTCGCTCAGCTCGACCCGTCGTGGCCTGCTGTGATCTCCGAAACAGCCGCTTCCGTTACGGTCGATGCGACCACGAGTTACGAGCGGGCGCTCGCAATTCAAGATTTCTTGCGCAACGGCGACTTTCTCTATTCGGAGAAGGCACCGGTGCGTGAGGGCTACGACGGCTCCAGCGCTGATGTCGTCGGCGTTTTTCTCGCAGAGGGCAGCGGATACTGCGTTCATTTCGCATCGGCCATGGCGCTTATGGCGCGCAGTGTGGGAATCCCGGCCAGGGTCGCTGTGGGCTTTCTGCCCGGCGAAAAGTCGGACGAGACGGGGTTCGACGAGGGGGAGACCGCGTGGCTGGTCACCTCGAAGGAGCTTCACGCCTGGCCCGAGCTGTATTTCGACGGCATTGGATGGGTCCCGTTCGAGCCGACGACCGGCAGGGGAGAAGTTCCTGACTACGCGGAGCCGGAGGCCCTTGACGACGTTGCCCCGGCGGATCCGAGCGCGGCTCCCGTGCCGTCGACTCGGCCAAGCGCTGCCCCCACAACCCCGCTCGCCCCGGCCGAGGCGCTGCCGGGCACGGGTCAGGCCGGCCCCACAAATTCGAGCCTGTCGCCCTGGTTGCTCGCGATCCCGGTCGTTGTGTTTTTGGCCCTCGTTCCGGCCCTCGCCAGACTGCTCGTCCGGGCGGTGCAGCTCTCCGCGGTGCGGCGGCGAAGGGCCGAGTCCGTGGTGGCGTGGAACGAGGTCGTGCGCTCGGCGCGTGATCTCGGGGTTCCCGTTGAGCCAGCGACCACGCCACGTCAGAACGCCGCGATTCTTGCCCGCCAGCTGGGCCAGCAGCAACCGGCGCTCGACAGACTGCTCGATGCCGTTGAGCGCGAGCAGTTCTCGCGCGACGACACGGGCTATCCGCGGGCGGCTTCCGACGCACGGTCGGTAATCCGCGGTCTCCGTCGCAGCGTGCCGTTGCGTCGCCGCGCGATAGCCACGCTGTGGCCCCGCAGTGCGATTGAGAGGATCATCCGCACCATTTCTTAGGGTGCGTTCGGCTCGTTTTCTGCCAGTGAACAGAAAGCGCCCCGCTACGACGACTAAGCTCATGGGGTGGCACAGCACAATAAATCTCCCTTGGCGATCAACATCCTCGATCTCGCGCACCGACCCGGTGAAATGCGCGAGGTCTTTGTTGAGACCAAGGCGAAGGAGCGCTTCGGCAATGCCGTCATCGCGGTAGAAGAAGGCACGCCGATCTCGGCGGATGTTCGTCTCGAGTCGCTTCATGACGGCATCCTGGTCACCGCTGAGGTCGACACAACTGCCTCAGGGGAGTGCGTTCGGTGCCTCATCGAGATCACCGAGCCGGTCGAAGTCGAAATCCAAGAGGTTTTCGCGTACTCTGAGACAGAAGGCTTCGACTATCTGGTTCAAGATGATCACGTGGATCTTGAACCGGTAATCAGGGATGCGGTGGTGTTGTCACTTCCGTTCCAACCGGTGTGTCAAGAGGATTGCCTCGGCCTGTGCCCCCAGTGTGGGGTGCGGCTCCTCGACAACCCGGGTCACGAGCATGAAGAACCCATCGATCCTCGATGGGCGGCGCTTGCCGGACTCGACAGCCTGACCGGGGCCCCCACCAATGACGTCATCAGTGCTGCGCCTGACGGCGACGCTGACAGAGAGAAGAGATAGCCATGGCAGTACCCAAGCGGAAGATGTCCCGTGCGAGCACCCGCGCCCGTCGCGCTCAGTGGAAGGCAACCCCTCCCACGCTCGTCAAGACCATCGAGGGCGGCAAGGTTGTTTACAGCCTCCCGCACCGCGCCAAGGTTGTTGAAGACTCCGCTGGCACCCCCCTGTACATGGAGTACAAGGGCCGCAAGGTAGCCGACGTTTAAGTCGCTCCTTCGGACACAGACTTTCGGATGTGCGCGTGAGCGGTGAGAAGGCGACCGGCTTTAAGGAGCCGGCCGACCTCGCTCTGCGGTTGTCGGTTGACGTCGATCTCGATCTTCTCGAGCTCGCGCTAACTCACCGCTCCTACGCGTACGAGCACGGCGGGGGCGCTCATAACGAGCGTCTCGAGTTCCTGGGGGATTCAATCCTCGGGCAGGCCGTCACCGTCAAGCTGTTCCTCGACAATCCCGACCTCGACGAAGGTGACCTCGCCAAACGGCGGGCAAGTCTCGTGAGTAGTGTCGCGCTTGCCGAGATCGCTCGTGCGATCGGGCTCGGTGACTACATCAGACTCGGTCGGGGCGAGGAACTCACGGGCGGTCGAGACAAGTCATCGATCCTCGCTGACACCGTCGAGGCCGTCATTGGCGCGACCTATTTGAGTGCAGGGGCCGACGCGGCAACTGCGCTTGTGCTGCGTCTTGTCGAGCCGCTCATGGCAGACTCCGCGCGCTTCGGCGCCGCCATGGACCCTAAGACGAGTCTTCAGGAGTTGGCCGCACGCCTCAACCGCGGCATTCCGACCTATGCGATCACCGATAGTGGTCCCGATCACTCCAAGCGGTTTCACGCGACGGTGATGATTGATGGCGAGGCCGCAGCAACCGGCGTCGGCAGCAGCAAGAAGCAGGCAGAAATGGCAGCCGCCCTCGAGGCTTGGAGCCAGCTGCAGGCCAAGGCCTGACGCATCCGCTGTGCCTGAGCTGCCCGAAGTCGAGGTCGTTCGCGCTGGGCTTGCCCCCGCAGTGACCGGTGCCGTCATTGAGGGCGTTGAGGTGTTCGACGAACGTTCTCTTCGCCGCCATGACGGGCCGTCAGAGGACTTCGTGCAGCGACTCACCGGCCGCACGCTAGTTGCGGCCAGCCGACGAGGCAAGTTCCTGTGGCTTCCGCTGTCGGATGATGGCGGGAACCTGCCCGACGAGGCACTCGTGGTTCATCTGGGCATGAGCGGCCAGGTGCTGCTGCGCGACCGTGATGCGCACGACCGCCTCACCCGCATCCGGCTCGACATCTCGCACCCGGTGCACGGCGCGCTGCGGCTGAACTTTGTCGACCAGCGCATCTTCGGTTCGATGGCGATCAGCCCGCTCGCGCCAACTGTGGACGCCCCTCGTGAGCGAGTGCCCGTACAGGTCGCGCACATCGCTCGGGATCCGCTCGACCCACTCTTTGACGACCGTGTCTTTCTCAAGCGCCTCGCCATTCGACGCACGGGCGTCAAACGTGCGCTCCTTGACCAATCGCTCATCAGCGGCATCGGCAACATTTATGCCGATGAGGCCCTCTGGGCATCCCGAATCCACTACGACCAGCCCACCGACCGACTGAGCCGGGCTAAAGCGACCCTTCTGCTCGCGGAGGTTCGCGTCGTGCTTGCCAAAGCGCTGCTCGAGGGTGGAACGAGCTTCGACACCCAGTACCTGAACGTGAATGGCGAGTCAGGGTACTTCGCCCACTCGCTCAAAGCCTACGGGCAGCAGGGCAAGGCGTGCCCGCGCTGCAGTCGCCTGATCGTGCGCGAGCAGTTCATGAACCGCGGCTCGCACTTCTGCCCGTTCTGTCAACGGGTGCGCTGAAACCCGGTCTTTTCTCACCGGTACCCAGGTACTGGTTCGCGATCAGATGCTGCACTGTCGTCCGATGTGCCGCAAGCGCAGCCTTCCTACGCTTTCTCCTATGCAAATGCACAAGGAAACCACATGATCGCGGCTGACGCGCTCGTCAAGCGCTACGGACGCAAAGTTGTCGTTGACGAGATCGACTTCACCGTAAGGCCGGGCCACGTAACAGGGTTCCTCGGCCCGAACGGCGCGGGAAAATCCACAACCATGAGGATGATCGTGGGCCTCGATCAACCCACCGGCGGCACTGTGCGGGTCAACGGTCGGCTCTATCACGAGCACCGCGCACCGCTGCGCGAAGTGGGGGTACTGCTCGATGCGAAGGCCGCACACCCCGGGCGGTCTGCCTACAACCATCTGCGGTCAATCGCCGCGACGCACGGCATCGGCAACGCCCGAGTGCGCGAGGTGCTCGGGCTAGCCGGGCTCGACTCAGTTGCAGGCAAGCGCATCGGCGGATTCTCGCTGGGCATGGGGCAACGGCTGGGCATCGCCGCTGCCTTGCTCGGTGACCCTGCGACCATCATCCTCGACGAGCCGGTCAACGGCTTGGACCCTGAGGGAGTGCGATGGGTCAGGACGCTCATGAAGAGCCTGGCGGAGGAGGGGCGCACGGTGCTCTTGTCGTCGCATCTCATGAGCGAGATGGCTCAAACCGCCGACCATCTCATCGTCATCGGGCGCGGCAAGATTCTTGCCGACGGCCCGATCGGGGACGTCATCGGAAAAGGAACCAAGACGGTCGTCAAGGTTCGCACTCGAGAGTCTCAGGAGCTCATGTCGGCGCTTGCTGCTCCCGGAGTTGGCGTAGCGCTTGTGGCGGACGGTTCCCTCGAAGTTTCGGGAATGTCGGCAGAAGAGGTCGCTCTTGTCGCCTCCGCAGCAGGAATTGTCCTCCATGAGGTTGCTGCAGTCTCGGGATCTCTCGAAGACGCATATCTCGCGCTAACCGCAGGAGATGTTGAATACCGCTCGTCGAGCGCACCAAAGGCGAGCGCACCACACGTGGGCTCACCAAGAATGGGAGAGAACCGATGACTCTGCTTGAGAAGAAGCGCCAGACGTTCGTCGCCCGACCCGAGCGACTCAGCTTCGCTGGCGTCGTGAGATCAGAGCTCATCAAGCTGACGAGCCTGCGCTCTACCATCGCGCTTGTGGTTTCGATCATTGTGGTCGGGGTGGGCGTTAGTGTCGCGCTGGGCTTGACGATGGAGGGCGCCATACTGCCCGATCTGCGGTCGGTCGGATTCGTCCTCGACCAGATCACTGTGGGAACGGTGCTCTTCGGTCAGCTCATCGCCGCGGTGCTCGGCGTCATCGTGATCAGTGGCGAGTACTCCAGCGGCACGATTCAACCGACGTTGATTGCCACACCGACTCGACTTCCCGTTCTGGGCGCTAAGGCCGTCGTGCTCTTCGGCATGACGACGGTCTCCGCGGTTGTCGCTGCGTTTGGATCGTGGGCCGTGACCTATCCCATGTTCGCCGCCTTTGACCTGGAGATCGGGGTGACCGCTCCCGGTGTGGCGCTGTCGTTGCTGGGCACCTCTGTATTCGTGGGCCTCTCCGCTATTCTCGGGTTGGGCATCGGGAGCCTGCTCCGCAGCGTCGCCGCGAGCGTAGCGACCGCTATTTCGGTGATGCTGCTGCTGCCGATCGTGCTGTCTGTATTGCCAGCGTCGCAGGTGGTGCGCAATCTTCAGCTCTTGTCGATGTCGAAAGCGGGCGATGCCATGAGCAACCCGTCCGAAACGTTAGGAGTGGCCGTGGACCTCGTTGACGGATTTGTCAGCCCGGGAGCGGGCTGGATTATCGCTCTGGTCTGGGCTGGCACCTTTCTCGTGCTGGGTGCCATTCGACTGCGTCGGGGGGACGCCTGAACATGCGGCCCGGCACCGTGAGCGGCACCTCCGTCAGGGTGCCGCTCCGCGGCCGTCTCCACCGCAGAATGTCGCGGACGCGGGTTCTGGATCTCGTGACGCTGGGCACGTATGGTGCGCTCGCAGTCGGCCTCATGGTTCTCTCGTCAGAGCCGCCGTACGTCACCCCGTTGTGGGCCATGATCCTGCTGCTTGCCGGCGGTATCGCTGCGGTGAGCATCCGTCGCCGGTTTCCCCGTGCGGCGTTCGCGGCGGCCATGGCGCTTTCGGTTCTGTCTGTTGCGGTGGGGTCGGGCGCAGAATCGCTTCTCGCTGTGATCGCGATGTATACGGTGGGGGTGCGTCAGCGGGCAGCCACCGCCTGGCTGTGCTTTGGTATCGCGATGGCGTGCGGCGCGCTCGGCGCCCTTGCCATCTCGGTGCGGGGGAGTGTCGGACCGCCCATCCTGGGACTCGAGCCGCCCATGGTTGCCCGGGATTCCGTTCAGGACTGGGCGAACGTCTACGTGGTCATCGGGGTCATTCTGCTCATCACGACGCTGATCGGCACGAACGTCGGTCATCGTCGGCGGTACATCAATGAGCTAGTGCACCGCGCCGACCAGCTTGCTCGTGAACGCGATCAGCAGGCCGAGACCGCTCGTGCCCTCGAGCGGGAGCGGATAGCGCGGGAGATGCACGACGTCATCGCACACAGCCTCACGGTCATGATCACGATCTCTGACGGTGCACACGCCTCCCTCGACGAGCGCCCACAAGAAGCGAAAGCGGCCATCGCCCGCGTAGCGGAGACGGGCCGCAGAACGCTCGGTGAAGTACGCCGTCTGCTCGGATCGGTGCGCAACGACGGCGGAGCCACAATCGCGGAGCATGCCCCCCAGCCGGATGCCTCGCAGCTCGCGTCCCTCGTGCGCCAGTTCGTGGACGCGGGGCTTCCGGTGCGGCTCACCGTCACCGGTTCGCCGTCGTCTGACGCGGCGCTCGGTCTCACGGTCTATCGCATAATCCAGGAGTCACTCACGAATGTGCTGCGCCATGCCACCGACGTGTCATCGGTGAGCGTGACGGTGTCGTGGACTCAAACGGACGTCACAATTGATGTGCGCGATGTGTCATCGCCCGTTGTAGCGTCATCAGATTCGGGGCGCGGGCTGCTCGGGATGCAGGAACGCGTAGCGCTTTACGACGGTGAGATCGAAGTGGGTCCGCAGGAGAGTGGTGGCTGGCGGGTAGTTGCACGCCTGCGAGGGGAAGAGAAATGACAGTGCGGGACGATATTCGCGTGCTCCTGGTCGACGATCAGGAGCTCGTGCGTTACGGGTTTCGACTGATGCTCGACGCGACGCCGGGACTGATCGTGGTCGGAGAAGCCGGGGATGGCACGCAGGCGATCGACGCTGCCCAGCGGCTGCGGCCCGATGTGATTCTCATGGACATCCGCATGCCGGGTGTGGGAGGGATCGAGGCGACGCGGCACATCGTGGCGGCGCTCCCGACCGCTCGGGTGCTCGCCCTCACCACCTACGACCTCGACGACTACGCCTTTGGGGCGCTCGGTGCCGGCGCCTCCGGGTTTCTCCTCAAGGACACGCGGCCAGACGATCTTGTTGCGGCAATTCGCGCCGTTCATGCTGGTGACGCCGTGGTCTCACCCCGCATCACCGCCAAACTCATCGAAGCCGCAGCTCCGCACCTCGGCACGCGTCGTGACTCCGAGGCAAGTGATGCCCTCTCAGAGCTCACTGCCCGGGAGAGGGAGATCTTTGTGCTCGTGGGTCGGGGGCAAACCAACGCCGAGATCGCGGCGAATCTCTACCTGAGCGATTCCACCGTGAAGGCGCACATCGGACGCGTGCTCGCCAAACTCGGCGCTCGCAACCGTGTTGAAGCGGTTATCAGAGCATACGAACTGGGAATCGTCGGTCGCTGAGCCGGCCCAGCCCGTCATCGTGTTCGGGCACTGGAGGGCCGCCCGCGTCACGCGAGCGGCCCGCCAGCGTCGCGAATTACGCGTAGAAGCGGTGGATCGCCTGCGCAATAGCAGCGGGCTTCTCGGCGCCCTCGATCTCCATCGTCATGTCGATCGTGATCTGCAGACCGCCCTTGACCTCTTCGACGTCAGCGATTGTTGCCTGCAGGCGAATGCGGGAGCCCACCTTGACGGGCGAGAGAAAGCGCACCTTGTTGAGGCCGTAGTTGACCTTGGTGCCGGCATCCGTCACGTCGAGCAGTTCGGTCCACAGCGGGATGCTCAGCGACAGGGTGAGAAAGCCGTGGGCGATCGCCGCACCGAAAGGGCCGTCCTTGGCGCGCTCGGGGTCGACGTGAATCCACTGCTGGTCGTCGGTCGCGTCGGCGAAGGTGTTGACGCGCTCCTGGGTGATGTCGATCCAGCTGCTGGCGCCGAGATCCTGGCCGACGAGCTCGGGCAGGGCGGCGAGGGTTGTGGTTGTTGCCATGGTGATGTCTCCTGTTGTTCGGTCAGTCGTTCAGGCGCAGCAAACGCAGGGCGTTCTCGCGCATGATTTTGGGGCGAACGGTCTCTTTGATGTCGAGGTCGTTGAAGTCGGCGATCCACCGGTCGGGGTGGATCATGGGGTAGTCGGATGCGAACAGCACCTGGTTTTGCAGGCGCGATCCCATCTGCTTGACGAGCGCTGCGGGAAAGTACTTCGGTGACCATCCCGAGAGGTCGATCCACACATTGGACTTGTGGGTTGCAACCGAGATCGCCTCGTCCTGCCACGGCACGGAGGGGTGCGCCATGACGATCTGCAGCTGAGGGAATGCGGCGGCGAGGTCGTCGAGCAGCATGGGGTTGGAGAGGCCGAGACGCAGCCCGTGGCCGCCAGGGGTTCCCGCTCCGATGCCGGTTTGGCCCGTGTGGAAGACCGCGGGGACATCGAGTTCCGCGATCGCGGCGAAGAAGTCCCAGTGGGTGCGATCGCTGGGGTCAAAGCCCTGAACGGTGGGATGGAACTTGAATCCGCGAGCACCCCGCTCCAGGACGAGGCGGCGCGCTTCTGCGGCACCGGCCTCGCCCCGGGAGGGGTCGACGCTGGCGAACGGGATGAGCACATCGGCGTGGCGGATCGCCCCGTCGATGACCGCATCGTTGCTGATGCCGTCATGACCGAGGTTGGCCTCAGCATCCACCGTGAATACCACGGCAGCCATGTTTCGCTCGCGAAAGAGGGCTGCCGTCTCGTCGACTCCGGGAAACTCACCGCCGTTGCCAAAGTACTTCGCCGCGGCGTCATACAGTTCGTCGGGCAGCGCGTGGTGACCGTGCTCTGACTCGATGTGCACGTGGGTGTCGATGGCGACGATCGACGCAATATCGATCTTCGGCTCGTAGCGTTCACTCATGGGTAACGGTGCCTTATGCGCTGGGAGGCGCGGGAATCTTCTCGCCAACGGACTGCTGGTCCGCGGCGAATTTGTCTGCCCACACCGCAGCGATGGATTCGGCGGTCCAGCCGTTGTCGGCAATCTCGGTGACGATCATCGTGGGGTGCGAGTAGAGCGCGAGGCGGTCACCGCCAATGCCAATGGCCTGACCCGTGATCTCGGCTGCCTCGTCTGAGGCGAGGAAGGTCACGAGGCCAGCGACATCCTGGGGTGTTCCGAAGCCCAGCTCCTTGCGGGCGAACGGCGGCAGCGGGTCGCCAGCGGCGAGGGCATCCGTGTACTCCTTGAGAAAGGGAACGGACTCGGTCATGCTCGTCGCGGCGACGGGGATAACCGAGTTGGCGGTGATGCCCGCGCGGGCGAGTTCGAGGGCCCACGTGCGGGTCATTCCAACGATGCCAGCCTTGGCGGCCGCGTAATTGGTCTGGCCGAAGTTGCCGAACTGGCCGGTGGGGGAGCCGATCGTGATGATGCGGCCGCCCTCGCCCTGCTCACGCATGTGGGTTGCTGCGGCGCGAACGCACGTGAACGTGCCGCGCAGGTGCACGTTGATCACGAGGTCGAAGTCTTCGTCGCTCATCTTCCACAGCACGGTGTCGCGCAGCACGCCCGCGTTGGTGACGAGGATGTCGAGGCGACCCCAGGTGTCGACGGCCTTGGCGACGAGGGCGTTGGCGGTCTCGGTGGACCCGACGGCACCCACGAGGGCGACGGCTTCTCCGCCTGCGCTGGTGATGCTCTCGACGGCGGATGCAGCGGTGGCCTCGTCAACATCGTTGATGACGACCTTGGCCCCGTGGGCTGCGAGATCCTGAGCGTAGGCGAGCCCGAGGCCGCGCCCACTGCCGGTGACGATGGCGACTTTTCCCTGAAGATTCATGTGCTCTATTTCCGTTGGTGGTCGGGGGCGTCGCGGAGGATGTTCCGCCGACGTGAAATCTCTCAATAATCGTTGATATCTTCAATTACTTTGAATGTCAACTGTTAGCCCCGTAGACTGCTGCCATGACCGACTCATCTCCGGTGATTGATCTGGGCGTTGCGCCGGATCGCATCGACGCGACAGACCTCCTCGACGACATCGAGTTTCTTGTCGCCCGCGTGCGCGCTATCGGTTCGCTTTCGGCTCGCCACGCTCTGGAGCCGCACGGGTTGCGCGTGCGGTCATATGCCGTGCTGTCACTCGTGTGCGGGGCCGTGAGTCCCACCCAGCGCGATGTGGCCGAATTTCTCTTTCTCGACCCGAGCCAGGTGGTCGCGGTCGTCGATGAACTGCAGACGCTCGGCTATGTCGAACGAGCTCAGGACCCTCGCGATCGTCGAGCCAACATCATTCGCGGCACCGAAACAGGGCAAGCGGCGTACGCCAAAGCCAAGAAGTCGGTCATCGCCGCGCGCGACGAGACAATTCTCAAGAACCTCTCCCAGGAGGAGCGGCAGAGCCTCACGCAGTTGCTTCTGAAGGTCGCGTTCTAGCGCTCGAACAGTCCGCACTTACTTGCTTCAGCGGTCAGCTCAGTTCAGATCGGTGCGCCACGACGCTTCCACCGCGACCGGCACGAATCCGACGGCCTCGTTGACGGTGAGCATCGGCCGATTCTCCTCGGCATTCCAGGTGTAGATCGCCGGATGCCCCGGCGCCAGTTCATCGAGCCGCTGCAGATTAGCCGCCTTCAGTAGCATCCCGAGCCGATGTCCCCGATGCTCGTGCAGCACAATCGTGTCTTCCTGCTGCACGGGCCGATCCACCTCGGGAGGCACCGAAAGGTCGCTGAAGCCCACGAGCGAATCCGACTCGATGTGACGGGCCGCGACCGTCAGATATCGCCTGCCGTCGGTGTCCCGGCGCCGCTCATGTTCCACGACTCGCTGCTCATCCCACGTCTCCGGCTGCCAATCGACCTCGCCGGCGGGCGGATCGGTGCTCATCCTCGCGTGAAGCACTGCCATGTCAGAAAGCCGGTGCTGTGGGGTCGACCCCTCCCAGGCCTCGAGGTCGTAACCGGCGGCGGGCTCGGGAGTCTGCGCGCCAGAGGGGAGAGCCAGCCGGCTCACCCGATTTACCTGAGCTAGACGAAAGCCGCGGGAGACGAGAAAGCGAGAGGGAGCGTCGTCGGCCGAGACAGCACCAAACCCCGTGGGGGAGATGATTACGGGCTCGGCGGGGGGAACGTGATGAAACGACTCGGCCTGCATCGCCGTGCGACCGTCTTCGAGCGCAATGGCGTGCACGTGGGTATAGAGAGCACTCCCCAGCCCCTGGCGGCGAAACTCGGGCAGGATCTCAACCGACACCCACGCTGTCGGCACATCCAACCCGCCCTGCAGCTGATAAACGGCACGACCCACAATGCGTCCGTCAACCCGAGCGAGAAAGAACCGGCGAAGCTCATAGGGGTTCGAGACGATCGCGAGCAGCTCTTCTGGCTCGACGGCAAAGTCGCGAGTACCAACGTCGTAGGCCTCGATGTCATTGCGGATGCGCACCATCTCGATGAAGTCGCCAGCGTCGGGAGCGCCGATCGATTCGGGCAGCGCAAGTTCCCCAATGGTGAGCATCAGCATCCCTCCGATCCCGTGCCGCGGGGGCGGCCATGGGCTGGCCGAAAAGCTTACGGATGCTGCGCCATTTTCGCCACACGCAGCCTCACCGCACGCACCGATGTGCCGCACAACGCACCGCGGGGGCGAACGGGCGTTGGCCCGCGTGTCGGGTAGCGTTATGCCTGCAATCGCACCGTTCGGTGCGGCGCGCCGCAGCAGGATCGGCGTGATCGGCGCAGAGCACAGGGAGGAGCTCTCGTGTACCTCAAGAGCCTCACCCTCAAAGGCTTCAAGTCGTTTGCCCAGCCGACGACATTCGCATTCGAGCCGGGGGTTACCGCGGTGGTCGGGCCCAACGGTTCCGGCAAGTCGAACGTGGTCGATGCACTCGCCTGGGTTATGGGCGAGCAGGGAGCCAAAACTCTGCGCGGCGGAAAGATGGACGACGTCATCTTCGCCGGAACCTCCACACGCGGCCCCCTCGGCCGTGCTGAGGTGACCCTCACGATCGACAACTCGGATGGCGCCCTGCCGATCGAGTACTCCGAAGTCACGATTCGACGCACACTGTTTCGCAACGGCGGCAGCGAATACGCGATCAACGGCGAGAGCTGCCGTCTTCTCGACGTGCAGGAGCTGCTCAGCGACTCGGGCCTCGGTCGAGAGATGCACGTCATCGTGGGCCAGGGCCAGCTCGACGCCGTCCTGCGCGCCAGCCCAGAAGACCGTCGCGGGTTCATCGAAGAGGCCGCCGGCATCCTCAAGCACCGCCGCCGCAAAGAAAAGACCCTGCGCAAGCTCGACGCGATGCAGGCAAATCTCACGCGTCTGAGCGATCTTGCGGGGGAGATTCGCCGCCAACTCAAGCCCCTCGGCCAACAGGCCGAGGTTGCCCGCGAGGCACAGACCATTGCTGCGGTCGCCCGCGATGCCCGTGCCCGCCTTCTGGCCGACGAGGTCGTCACCCTGCGGGAGGCGCTCACGCTGCACAGTCGCAGCGAATCGGAGCGCAAAACCGAGCGCATCGTGCTGCAAGAGCAGCTCGATCAGGCCAAGCTTCGTGAGGCAAGAATCGAGCAGGAACAGGTCGGCGATGCCGTTGACCAGGCCCGTCGAATCGCTTTTGGGCTCGAATCTGTGCAGGAGCGACTGCGCGGTTTGTTCAGCCTTGCCAATCAGAAGATGGCGTTGCTTAGCTCGCAGACCGAGGTTGCCGAGTTGGCCCCTGGGGTGACGTCGCAGATGGTGGCGGATGCCCGCGACGAGGCGGTCAGGCTCGCGGAGACAATCGACGAGGCTGAGCAAGCGTGGCGAGAGGCGCAGTCCGCGACAGCGGAGGCCAGGGCGGCGCTTGATGCGCTCGATGATGAGATCTCGCACCAGAGCTCGCTCGTGTCACGTCATGACCTCGAAATCTCTAAGCTCAGCGGGCAGGCCGATACTGCGGCATCCCGGCTCGCTGCTGTCCGTGGCGAAGTCCTCCGCCAGCAAAACGCCCTCGACGCGGCCCGCTCGCGTCGAGACCAGGCCACGGTGTCGCTTGAGGCCCTTGAGGCCCAAGCGACGCTCGGCGAGGAGTCCGATATCGACCTGGACGCCGCCTACCAGAGCGCCCAAGCGGAGGTCACTCAGGCCGAGACTGAGATCGACACCCTCCGCGAGCAGCTCCATGCCCTCGAACGCGAGCGGGATGCTCTCTCTGCCCGCAAGAACGCACTATCCAGCGCTCTCGACCAAAAGGATGGGTCAAGCGCGCTTGTCGCGGCCAAGCGGCCAGGCATCCTCGGCTTGGTTGCCGAACACATCCAGGTGAAGCCCGGATTCGAGGCGGCGATTGCCGCAGCCCTCGGGTCTCTGGCCGACGCCGTGCTGGCCGAAGATCGCGAGTCTGCCATCGCGGCGCTCGGTCACGCCCAGGCCGACGACCTGGGCAGGGTCGAACTTGTGCTCGCCGAGGCCGGGGTTACGGCGGGCGTTAGCGGCGTGCTGGGTGACGGCGCAGTCTTTGCCGCCGATGTGGTTTCTGCGCCCTCCGGTGTGCTGGGGCTGCTCAGCCACGTGATCGTCGCGGATGACCTCGCGGCAGCTCGCAGAGCCTGGGGAGAGCTTTCGACGGGGACGAGCGACTCTGCCACGACGATCATTACCAAGTCGGGCGATGTACTGAGCCGATTCGTGCTGCGGGGCGGCTCGGGGGCCAAGCGCTCGCGGTTAGAGCTCGTGGCCGACCGCGATGCCGCGGCAGAGCGCCTCTCCGAGGTTCTCTCCCTGATTGAACGCGCACAGTTTGCGCTCGCCGAGCAGCGGGGAGCAGTGCAGGTGGCCAAGGAGCAATCCAAGCGCGCCCTCACAACGCTGCGCGAGCATGACTCCCAGCTCGCAGCGCAGTCGGAGAAGCTGAACCGGGCGCGAGTGCAGGCGGAGGCCGCCGAGGCCGAGGCGCAGCGACTGGAGAAGGGGCTCGCGCTCGCCGCAGAGTCGGTCGCCAGCGCTGAGACGGCTGCTGAGCGTGCCAAGGCCGAACTTGAGACCGCACAGTCCCGCCCCCGCCCTATTCTCGATGTTTCGGCTCGGGACGGCCTGGCCGACGAACTCGATGCAGCGCGTGAACGCGAGGTCGAAGCCCGCCTTCAGGTGGAGACCGCTCGCGAGCGGGTACGGGCGCAGGAGCTGCGAGCTAAGCAGCTTGAGCAGCAGCGCGAGGCCGAGAGAGAGGCCGCGGATCAGGCGGCTCGCCGTGCGGTCATCCGCCGCCGGCAGATGGAGGCCGCCCAGCGGGTGCTCGACGTCCTGCCGACCGTGCTCGACGCCGCTGACCGCTCGGTGTCGGAGGCGCGCGTGCGTCTCGCGGCGGCGGAGGCCGATCGAGCGCAGCAGAACGAGGAACTCGCTGAGCTTCGCCGAGCAGAAGCCGCTCTGCGCGATCGGCTGCACTCCGTAAGCGAATCGGTTCACGGGCTCGAAATGCAGATCTACGAGAAGAAGCTGCACCTTTCATCGCTCCTCGAGCGTGCAGGAGCGGAGCTCGGCCTGGTCGAGGATGTGCTGGTTGCTGAGTATGGCCCTGACGTGCCCGTGCCCGTCGACGCCGTCGAAACGGACGACGATTCCGATGCAGGTAGCGAAGACGGCGTGCAGCAGACGATGCCGTTCGTGCGCGCCCAGCAGGAGGCAAGGCTTGCCAAGGCCGAACGCAAGTACGCCCGGCTCGGCAGGGTCAACCCGCTCGCGCTCGAAGAATTTGCCGCTCTGGAAGAGCGCCACAAGTTCCTCACAGATCAGCTCACCGACCTCACCAATACGCGCAAAGACCTGCTCACGATCATCGACGAGCTCGATGTCAAGATGCGCGACATCTTCTCGAGCGCCTTCGAAGACACCAAGAACGCGTTCAACCACGTCTTTCCGATCCTCTTCCCCGGCGGAACCGGCAGCATTCATCTCACCGATCCCGACAACATGCTTACGACGGGCATCGAGGTCTCGGTCAAGCCCGCCGGCAAGAAGATCGAGCGACTGTCGCTGCTGAGCGGTGGAGAGCGGTCTCTGGCGGCCGTGGCATTGCTGATCGCAATCTTCAAGGCCAGGCCGAGCCCGTTCTACATCATGGACGAGGTGGAGGCGGCGCTTGACGATGCCAACCTTGGCCGGCTGTTGCAGATCTTCCAGGACCTCAGGGAGTCGTCGCAGCTCATCGTGATCACCCATCAGAAGCGCACGATGGAGATTGCGGATGCCCTCTACGGTGTCTCGATGCGGCAAGACGGTGTCAGTGCGGTTGTGGGTCAGCGTGTGGCCACGGAGGAGCGATCGGCCTAGCTCTCAGCGGCGCGTCGCGGCGAGCCTGGGCCCGGCTGCCTAGACTGACGCAGTGAACGAAATGCCGCCGGAAATGCAGCCAGATATGCAGCGCCAGCAGCGCCGGGTCGTGTGGGTGCTTGTTGCCGCGCAGATTATGGGCGGGCTGGGCATTGGCGCCACGGTTTCGGTGGGGGCGCTCCTCGCGGCACAGGTCTCGGGTTCTGACGCCTGGTCGGGGATGGCCTCGACAATGTCGACGCTGGGCGCCGCGATCTTGGCGTTACCGCTCGCCCGGTACGCCGCAGCGCGAGGTCGCCGGGTGGCGCTTGCGACGGGGTCGGCGCTCGCAGCATCCTCTGCCGTTCTCCTGATTGTGGCGGCCGCCGTGCCGTCGTTTCCGCTGCTGCTGCTGGCGTTCGCCCTCGCCGGTGCCGGAGCGGCCACGAACCTGCAGGCTCGCTTCGCGGCGACAGATCTAGCCTCCCCGCGCCACCGCGGCCGCGATCTCTCGTTGGTCGTCTGGTCGACGACGATCGGCTCGGTGCTCGGGCCCAATCTCATCGAACCGGGGGAGGCGATCGGCTCCGCCCTGGGCATGCCGACTCTGACCGGCCCGTTCCTCTTTGCTCTCGGCGCTCAGATCATCACGGTGCTCGTCTACGCCGTCTTCTTGCGCCCCGACCCGCTTCTCACCGCTCGGGAAGCGCTCGGCGTGACGACGAAGGAGCCGCCGCGCCTCGGCTTCTCCACCCTGCGGGTCAACCCGACGGCGCGTTTCTCCGTTGCGGCGGTCTCCCTCAGCCACGCCACCATGGTGGCGCTCATGGCGATGACTCCCGTTCACCTTTACGGGCATGGCGCGTCCCTCGCCATCGTGGGTTTCACGATCAGCTTGCATGTGGCGGGCATGTTCGCCTTGTCACCGGTGTTCGGTTGGCTCTCTGACCGGCTCGGGCGTCTCCCGGTGCTGCTGGGTGGTCAGGCGCTGCTTCTCGCTGCCCTCGTGACGGCGTGGCTCGGCAGCGAGTCTGCCCCGCTTGTCGTTGTCAGCCTCGTGCTGCTCGGGCTCGGATGGTCGGCCTCCACGATCTCGGGGTCGGCGATGCTGGTCGATGCGGTGCCGGTCGGGGATAGGCCGGGTGTGCAGGGCGTCTCCGATCTGCTCATGAACCTCGCCGGTGCTGCCGGCGGGGCGCTCGCCGGGCCGGTGCTCATCATGCTGGGCTACTCCGGCCTCGGCGCCGCCGCCATGCTTCTCGTGGCCGTTGTGCTCGGCTGGGCTATCCTGCGATCGTCGAAGCGCGTCGTCGCTGCCTGAGGCCCGCGATGGCGTCAGCCAATCCGTCGGGTGCCAGGGTTCGTGACTCGCAGCCAGCGATAACCGTAGGGTTCGAGCGTGAGCTCCGCCGTTCCCTTGCTCGTCACAGCGGTGGCACCGTCATGCAGCAAATCGATCAAACGCGTGTCGTCATCACCGCCATCGACGGGGATCTCCAGGGTGAGGGATTCGGCGGCAAAGTTATGCAGCGCGATCATGCTCCCGAGGGGGCCGGTCACGCGATGCGCGAGCACGCTAGCGTGGGGTTGCTTGACGATGGTGAGTTCGCCCCATCCGATCTCCGGAGAGGTGCGGTACCTGCTGATCAGCAGGCGCATGAAGTGCAGCAGGGAATCGCGGTCGCGCACCTGCTCATCGGCATTGACGAACTCGGGGCCGTAGGCGCCCTCAGTTACGGGGCCCGGCAGAGACCGTCGCCGTGCGGTCGAGAATCCGCCGTTCTTTGCGCTGCTCCACTGCATCGGCGTTCTCACCGAGTGACGACCTTCGGCATTGAGGTTCTCGCCCATGCCGATCTCTTCGCCGTAGAACAGCACGGGGGTGCCGGGCAGGGAGAACAGCAGGCTGTAGGCCATGCGGATGCGCCGAGGATCGCCCTCCAGCATGGGCGGCAGCCGGCGCACGATTCCGCGGCCAAATGCTTGCATCCGCTTCTCGGGTCCAAAGGCGGCGAACACCTCATCTCGCTCTGATTCGCTGAGCTTGTCGAGCGTGAGCTCGTCGTGGTTGCGGAGAAAGTTGGCCCATTGTGACCGCAGGGCAATGTCGGGTCGTTTGGCGAGCATCCGGGCGAGGGGGCGCGCATCGCTCCGAGCGAGGGAGAGGTAGATGCGTTGCATGGATTCGAAGTCGAACTGCATGGTGAGTTCGTCGCCTTGGGGGCCGCCGAAGAACTTCACCTGATCCTTGTAGGGCAGGTTCACCTCTCCGAGAAGTACGGCGTCGCCCCTGCGTCGCTTGGCCATGTCGCTGAGTTCGCGCAGATAGACGTGCCCGTCGCCGTAGTCGTCGTCGGCGCCACCCTCGTCGTCGATGAAGAACGGCACCGCGTCGATGCGGAACCCCGACATTCCCATTTCAAGCCAAAAGCCGATCACCTTGCCAATCTCTTCTCGCACGCGGGGGTTCGCGACGTTCAGGTCGGGCTGGTGACGATAGAACCGGTGAAGGTAGTACTGGCCCGTGCGCTCGTCGAAGTTCCAGACCGAGTTCTCTTTGTCGGGAAAGATCGGCTCGGGGGCGCTCTTCGGCGGGGTATCCCTCCACACGTAGAAGTCCCGATAAGGAGAGGTGCGGCTCGAGCGAGCCGACACGAACCAGGGATGCTTCTCTGACGTGTGGTTCACGACCAGGTCGGCGATCACGCGCATCCCCCGGTCGCGTGCGGAGCGGATCACCTCGACAAGGTCGCCGAGCGAGCCGAAACGCTTGTCGACGCCATAGAAGTCAGAGACGTCGTAGCCGTCATCTTTGTCGGGGGTGGGATAAAACGGCATCAGCCAGATGCAGGTCACCCCTAGTTCGGCAAGGTAATCCAGGCGGTGAGCGAGCCCGTCGAGGTCGCCTGTGCCGTCGCCGTTCCAATCCATAAAGGTCTCGACGTCGAGGCAATACACGACGGCGTTTTTCCACCACAGGTCGCTCGTGTCGGTGATTCTCATGCGACCACCTCGGGGGTTGCCTCCGCCTTTGCCGTCACCGTTAGCCGGGGCAAGACGTGCTCGCCGAAGGCTTCGATAAAGCTCCGCTGGTCGCTGCCCACCTGGTGCAGATACACCTCATCGAACCCGAGGGCGATGAACTCCTTCAGCTGATCGACATACTCACCAAGGTCGGAGGAGATGAGTACCGAGCCGCGAACGTCGTTGGGAGTCACATGCTTCGAGGCGATATCGAACGCTTCGACGCTATCGAGATCCCAGCACAGCGGGGGAGAAAACACATTGGTGCGCCATTGATCGTGAGCAATCTGCAGGGCCTCGTCTTCGGATGCCGCGTAGCTGACGTGGACCTGAAGCACGAGCGGCCCGGTGCCCCCGGCTCCGCGATAGGCCTCCACGACGTCGCGAAGAGCGTCAACAGACTGGTTCACCGTGGCGAGGCCGTCGGCCCATTTGGCGGCCCAGGCAGCGGTCTGAGGGCTGACGGCGGCGGCGAGCAGCGGCGGGGGAGTATCCGGTCTCGTCCAGAGCCGGGCCCGATCCACGGTGATATGGCCGTCGTGGCTGACTTCCTCGCCCGCCAGCAGGGCCCGTATGACCGCGACGCTCTCCTGCAGGCGCTCGTTGCGGTGCTCCTTGCGGGGCCAGGCATCGCCCGTGATGTGTTCGTTCATCGCCTCGCCGCTGCCGAGGGCGGCCCAAAATCGCCCGGGGAACATCGCTTCGAGAGTCCCCACCGCTTGCGCGATGATCGCGGGGTGATAGCGCTGGCCGGGAGCGTTCACGATGCCGATCGGCAAATCTGTGGCCTGCAGCGCGGCCCCCAGCCACGACCAGGCAAAGCCCGAGTGGCCCTGCCGTTCACTCCACGGCGCGAAGTGATCGCTGCACATTGCTGCCGTGAAGCCAGACTTCTCGGCGTGCTGCAGGGCGATCAGAAGGTCCTTCGGGTGTAGCTGTTCGTGCGAGGCATGCCAACCGATAACGGTCACAGGTGTATTCCCTTCGTCGGATGGCTGTGACGTAACCATGGCTCCCTGCGCAGTCCCTGTGCATCTCGACGAGCGGCCCGCCGCCGCGGAGTGGCCTAGTCAGCGAGGGCTTCGCGGTGCAGGGCGGCATAGCCGACGTAGCGCACGCCGTTCTCCCGCAGCCCCGCTCGCTCCTCATCGCTCAGTTCGCGGCGCACCTTCGCGGGCACACCAGCGACGAGTGACCCCGGCGGAATCACAGTGTCTTCGAGTACGACCGCGCCGGCCGCCACGAGCGAACCAGCGCCGATCACAGCGCGGTTGAGCACCGTCGCGCTCATTCCGATCAGGCACTCGTCCTCGATCGTGCAGCCGTGCAGCACAGCAGCATGGCCAACACTCACGCCCTCGCCGATCGTGGTCGGCACGCCGGCGTCACAGTGCACCGTCACATTGTCTTGGAGGTTGCTGCGGGCGCCCAGACTGATGCTGTCAACATCCGCCCTCAGCACCGTGCCATAGAAGACGCTGGACTCCTCGTGAAGGGTGACTTGCCCGATCAGGGTGGCGTTAGGGGCCACCCAGGCGGTGTCAGAAATGGTGGGAGTTGCCCCATTGATGGTCACGAGCAGCGGCGATGGTGTCATGACAGTTAAACTAGGTGCACCATGGCCACTTTTGGAAACCTCACCGACCGCCTCGCGGATACGTTTAAGAACCTGCGCGGCAAGGGCAAGCTGAGCCCCGCCGACATCGACGGAACCGTCCGCGAGATTCGTCGCGCTCTTCTCGACGCCGACGTAGCGCTGGATGTCGTCAAGCTCTTTACCGGCAACGTGCGCGAGCGCGCCCTCGGCGACGAGGTCAACAAGGCGCTGAACCCTGCTCAGCAGGTCGTGCAGATCGTCAACGAAGAGCTCATCGGCATCCTCGGCGGCGAGCAGCGCCGCCTTCAGTTCGCCAAGAACCCGCCGACCGTCATTATGCTCGCCGGTCTCCAGGGTGCCGGAAAGACCACGCTGGCCGGCAAGCTCGCCAAGTGGCTCGCGGGCGAGGGCCACACCCCGCTTCTGGTCGCCGCAGACCTGCAGCGCCCCAACGCCGTCAACCAGCTCCAGGTCGTCGGTGAGCAGGCTGGCGTTCAGGTGTTCGCACCCGAACCAGGCAACGGCGTCGGCAACCCCGTCAAGGTGTCGAAGGACGCCATCAAGTTCGCCAAGGACAAGCTGCACGATGTGGTCATCGTCGACACGGCCGGTCGTCTCGGCGTTGACGCCGACATGATGAAGCAGGCCGCAGACATCCGCAAGGCTGTCGACCCCGACGAGGTTCTCTTCGTCATCGACGCCATGATCGGTCAGGATGCTGTGGCGACCGCCAAGGCGTTCCAGGAGGGCGTCGACTTCACGGGGGTTGTGCTCACCAAGCTTGACGGCGACGCGCGCGGCGGAGCGGCCCTTTCGGTCGCATCCGTCACCGGTCGCCCCATCATCTTTGCCAGCACCGGTGAGGGGCTCGACGATTTCGAGCCGTTCCACCCGGAGCGCATGGCCAGCCGCATCCTCGACCTGGGTGACATCCTCACCCTCATCGAGCAGGCGCAGAAGAACTTCGATGAGGAGGAGTCGCGCAAGGTTGCGGAGAAGTTCGCCACCGACACCTTCACGCTCGAGGACTTCCTCGGCCAGATGCAGCAGATCAAGAAGATGGGCTCGCTCAAGTCGCTCATCGGCATGCTGCCCGGTGCGCGCGGCATGAAGGAGCAGCTCGACAACTTCGACGAGTCCGAGCTCACCCGCACCGAGGCGATCATCCAGTCGATGACGCGTGCGGAGCGTCAAAACCCCAAGCTGCTCAACGGTTCGCGCCGTCTGCGCATTGCCAGGGGTTCCGGCACGAGCGTGACCGAGGTCAACGCCCTTGTGAACCGCTTCGAGCAGGCCGCCAAGATGATGAAGACCGTCGCCAAGGGCGGGGTGCCGCAGATCCCCGGCATGGGGCCGGTTCCCGGTGCTGGCTTCGGCGGAGGCCGAGGCAAGCAGCAGAAGGCCAAGAAGAAGGGCTCGAAGTCGGGCAACCCGGCCAAGCGGGCAGCGGAGAACGCGGCGCTTGCTTCGGGCGCATCCGCTCCATCGGCCCCGGCCGGCTCCGGATTCGGCCTCGGCGGTGGCTCAGGTGCTGCGCCCACAGAAGAAGAGATGGCGGCACTGCAGAAGATGCTGGGCGGCGGGCGCTAGAACCTCGCGCGCGCCAACCTCTAGGGTGGGCGCATGAGTGATCAGCGGCTGCTTGCCGGGTACATCGACGTTGGCCGTGCGGCTATCGATGATTTCGTGCAACTGCTCGAATCCCTGCCGCCCGAGGACTGGTCGGTCCCGACCGACCTGCCGGGGTGGGATGTGAAGGCGATCGCCTCACACGTGGCGCATCTTGAGTCGGTTCTGGCGGGATTTTCGCAGCCGGACGTTGCCGTCGAGCCGAGCGAGCACATGACGGCCATGACGTCGAGCTACACGGAACAGGGCGTCGCTGCGCGCCGTGAATCGACTCCGGCTGAGCTCATCGCAGAGATTCGTGAGGCGTCCGCGGCGCGGTTCGCCGAGCTGGCGGCGAACCCTCCGACGGACGCCCAGGTCGTGCCTGACACGGGCGTTCCCCTCGAGTGGAGCTGGAATACCCTCCTGCGCAACCGCCCGCTTGACGTGTGGATGCATGAGCAGGATGTCCGCCGTGCCGTGGGCCAACCCGGCGGGATGGATGCTGCCGCCGCGGTTCACACGATCACCTACTACGCCGAGGGGCTCGGCTACATCGTGGCTAAGCGTGCTGCGGCGGCGCCCGGAACGACGGTCGTGCTTGCGATCGACGGAGTCGACCCCATCGCGGTGGCCGTCACCGACGAGCGCAAGGGCGTCTTTCTCTCTGAGCTGCCGGGGGAGCCCACCGTGCGGCTTGAGCTGGATCCTGAATCCTTTGTCGTGCTCGTCGGCGGTCGGCGTGCCCCGCGGCACGGAGCAGTGCGAGTCAGCGGCGACGAGCAGCTCGCCTCTCGCATCCTGGCGAACCTCAACACCACCCCATAGGGGCGTCGTCTAGGGTTTTGTCATGACCATCTCCCGCCCCATCCGCATCGGCGTCCAAATCGCACCGCAGCACGCTCGCTACGAACTCATCCGCGATGTTGCCGCGGAACTCGAGCAGATGGGCGCGGACATCCTCTTCAATTGGGATCACTTCTTCCCGCTGTCGGGGGAGCGGGACGGGCTCCACTTTGAGTCGTGGAGCATGCTCGCGGCGCTCGCGGAGCAGACGTCGTCGGTTGAGCTGGGCTCGCTCGTCAACTGCAATAGCTATCGAAACCCCAACCTTCAGGCCGATATGGCCCGCACGATCGACCACATCAGCGCCAAGGGCGGCGTCGGCCGCTTTATCTTCGGCACGGGGGCGGGATGGTTCGAGCGCGACTACGACGAATACGGCTACGAGTTCGGCACCCCAGGAACCCGCATCGCGGCGCTCGCCCGCGATCTGCCGATCATTCGCGATCGATGGACCAAACTCAACCCCGCCCCGACGCGCCAGATTCCCATCCTGATCGGGGGCGGTGGGGAGAAGAAGACCCTGCGCATCGTCGCGGAACATGCCGATATCTGGCACAGCTTTTCGGATGCGGCGACGCTGGAGCGCAAGCTCGGCATCCTTGCCCAGCATGGCGAGGCGGTGGGCCGCGACACCTCGGAGATCGAGGTTTCGACCGAGGTGCGCACCATCAGCCACGAGGACGCCGACGATCTGGTGGGTCTGGGCGCGACGCTGTTCACGATTGGACTCTCCGGCCCGTCCTATGACCTCGAGAAGGTCCGGGACTGGCTCGCGTGGCGCGACGAGCAGAACGCTCCACGAGCTTCTGCCGAGTAGCGACGAGCTTCTGCCGTTTTCTTCTGTGCTCGACCCCTGAATTGATCGGTGTCGGCGGCAGCGGTTAGCGTTGCGTCATGAGCACTTCGGCGAGCGGGCAGGCTGTTTCGGCTGAGTCCTCGGGCGGCACCGAGCCGCGCACTCGCGTGGTCGTGGCGATCATCGTCACTCTTCTGGCCTGGGCGAGCGCATTTGTGGTCATCCGCTATGTCGGTGCCGACTTTTCGGGCGGAGGGCTAGCGCTCGGGCGGCTCGCCGTTGGCACCGCCGTGCTTGGCCTGCTCATGATCGGCAAGAGCTGGGTCAGGATGTCGCGACGGGATTGGTTGATCGTCGTCGTCATCGGCCTCAGCTGGTTCGGTGTCTACAACGTCGCGCTCAACATCGCCGAGCAGACGCTCGACGCCGGCACGACCGCGATGATCGTGAACATCGGCCCGATCCTCATTGCGCTCGGAGCAGGCCTCTTCCTGGGCGAGGGAATCCCGCGCTGGCTGGTCATCGGAGCTCTGGTGGCGTTTGCGGGCGTGGCTCTCATCGGAATCGGCTCCGGTTCGCAGTTCATCGGCAACGGCGTTGGCATCGCGTGGGCGCTGCTGGCCGCCGTCACCTATGCCACGGGGGTCCTCTTTCAAAAGCCGCTTTTGCGCAGGCTGCCGGGCATCCAAATCACCTTCTTGGGCTGCGCGATCGGCGCCGTGGCGTGCCTGCCGTTCTCGGGCATGTTAGTTAGGGAGCTTGCGACGGCGCCCCCGATGTCGATTGCGGGAGTCGTCTATCTCGGGGCGGTTCCCACCGCGATCGCGTTCAGCACGTGGGCTTATGCCCTCACCCGCATGCCGGCGGGGCGCCTCGGGGTCACGACATATATCGTTCCCGCGCTGGTTATTCTCTTCGGCTTTTTGTTTCTCGGTGAGGTGCCCACTGCGCTTGCTATTGCCGGGGGCATCGTCTGCCTCGTGGGCGTCGCTCTCAGCAGGCGCACCCCGCGCAAAGGGTCCGTTGCGGCGACGACGGCCAAGGATGTTGCGTCGCGGTGAGCGCGGCGCCCGAATCTCTGGCAGAATAGAGCGTTGAGCCTGTGTCGTCCGTCCCTCTAATCAGATGACACTTGCTTCCTTAGACCTTTCTGGCCGAGTGTGCCCCCACGCTCACGGCTGTCAGTTCGCTCCCATATCTAGAAACACAGGAGAATTGTGGCTGTAAAGATTCGTTTGAAGCGCATGGGCAAGATCCGTGCTCCCTACTACCGCATCGTCGTTGCCGACTCGCGCACCAAGCGCGACGGCCGCGTGATCGAGGAGATCGGCAAGTATCACCCGACCGAGGAGCCGTCGTTCATCGACGTCAACTCCGAGCGTGCTCAGTACTGGCTCAGCGTCGGCGCACAGCCGACCGAGCAGGTTGCCGCCATCCTCAAGCTCACGGGCGACTGGGGCAAGTTCAAGGGCGACAAGAACGCCGTCTCGACCGTCAAGGTCGCCGAGCCCAAGGCTGCTTTCGTCGCAGACGACAAGAAGAAGCCTGTTCTCAAGCCCAAGGCTGCTGCTCCCGCCAAGAAGGACGAAGCTCCTGCTGAGGCTCCGGTCGACGAGACCGCAGCTGACGAGACTCCGGCCGAGGCATAGTCCATTGCTCGCAGCCGCTCTAGAACACCTGGTCAAGGGGATCGTTGATCACCCTGACGAGGTCGCAGTCGATGCCCGCAGCACCCCGCGTGGCGAGGTCCTTGAGGTGCGCGTGCACCCCGAAGACCTCGGCCGGGTGATCGGTCGCGCCGGTCGCACCGCCAAGGCCCTCCGCACCCTTGTCTCGGCTCTCGCCGATGGCAAGAAGGTGCGCGTCGATGTGGTTGATACCGATTTCTAGATCAGCAGAACCAGACAAGACCCAGCTTCGGGTCGGTCGCCTCACCAAAGCCCATGGGCTTAAGGGAGCGATCAAGATCGAGCTGTACACGGATGACCCGGCACGACGTTTCGTGCCGGGCGCCGTGTTCACCCTTCAAGTCCCCACGTCGTCGCCCTGGCACGGTAAGACCATCGAGCTCGTTGAGCTCAAGTGGTACAACTCGCACGCTGTCGCGTTCTTCAAGGACGTGCCTGACCGCAGCACGGCCGAGTCGCTGATCAAGGCGATCCTCTGGATCGATCACGATCTCGCAGAAACCTCCGACGAAGAGGATGCGTGGTTTGACCACCACCTCGTCGGACTTGCTGTCATGCGCGACGGAGTCAAGGTGGGCACGATCACGCTGGTCGATCATCTCCCCGCGCAGGATCTCCTGCACGTCGAGACGCCCAACGGAGAGGTTCTCGTTCCCTTCGTCAAGGCCATCGTGCCTGTCGTTGACGTCGCAGGGGGAACCGTCACGGTCACCCCGCCGGCGGGCCTTTTCGAGGAGCTCCCCGACGAGCCAGTCGCAGAAGCAGAAGCAGATGCAGAAGCAGATGCAGAAGCAGAACCTCAGGCCGACGTCACTGCCGAGCCGAACGACGACACGACGACCAACTAGCCACTCGTGATCTCCTCGTCTTAGACGAGCGGGATCCCGCGTCTCATGCGCCTGCGCGCATCCGCCAGAATCCAGTTGAATGGAAACTTGCGGATGAGCGCAGGCGTTCGACGGTTAACAGCGGCCATTGCGGCGACCCAACGATCAAAGCGGCGTTGTGATGCCTCGCTCCACGGCATCCCTAGTTCGTTTCTAACCTCCTGCGGCAGGTAACCGAGCGTGAGAAAGCGGTTGAGCGGGCCAGCGATCTGGCGCAGAGGCGTCGGGAGGAACGTCATCCGCGCGATGCCGTGCAAATACTCCCGGGTGAGGTCGTCCATGCGGATGCTGGCCAGTTGCGTGCGCCAATAGCGCTCGAACTCAGCGCGATGCGCCGGCCACATCTCCGCCGGCACCTGGAGCGTTGTGCCTAGCGCGGCTCCGCGGCGATAGAACTCGTCGTCGGGTTCTCTCTGGTGGTTCATGCGCCGGTAGACGTCTTCTGCGCCCCAATAGAGGCAGGCTGCGACCCACATCTGCAGATCCCGGTCGAAGGCGTTGTAGCTCACGGGGTCGTTCTCGGATGAGTGAACCCGGGCGTGAACACGATTGATCTGCCGTCGTAGCTCGGCGCGCTCCTCTTCCGTGCCAGCGCTCGCGATCGCTAGATACGTCAGGGTTGTTCTGGTGCGCTTGACCGGATGCCGGTCGATCCTGCCGCTCTCGACGGTGCTGCGCGCTACGCCGTGCCCGACGGGCAGCATGGCGAGCTGCATTATGACGTTTGCACTGCCCGCAGTGAGGGCGATTCCGTCGTGGAGGCCGGATTTCGCCGAGTTCTGATCCGATCTGGTCACGATGTTCAGTGTGCATCACGAGTGCTGAGTGTGTGATCTGCGCGTCCGTCGCGGGTGCGCCGAACTCCTCACAGTCGACTCATGCTAAGCTCACGGATGCTGTCGCTTATACCATGCCGAGAGCTGATTTGGCAATAGTGTCGCGCAAACTTCTTTGTGACTGGCCAGATGACGACCCTGACTCCCGATCCGGCGGTAGGCCCTTTCGCCTGCCCATATGCCCCGGACCGGTGTGTCTCGCGGCCTCGAGCCGGAGAGAAAAAGGTCGAAAGACCGGAGAGTATCCATGCAGAAGCGAATCGCAATTATTGGAGCAGGACCCAGCGGGATGGCGCAGTTGCGCGCCTTCGAAGCCGCTCGCAGTGCAGGCAGGGAGATCCCCGAGATCGTCTGCTTTGAGAAGCAGGACGACTGGGGCGGGCAATGGAATTACAGCTGGCGCACCGGAATCGACAGCTATGGCGAGCCTGTGCACTCCAGCATGTATCGCAACCTGTGGTCGAACGGCCCCAAAGAAGCTCTTGAGTTTGCGGACTATTCATTCGACGAGCACTTCGGCCGCCCCATTTCGTCGTACCCGCCGCGCGAGGTGCTGTGGGATTACATCAGCGGTCGCGCAGAGCAGAGCAATGTGCGCCAGTACGTTCGTTTCTCCACCGCGGTGAGGTGGGTCGCGTTCAGTGAAGAGACACAGACCTTCTTCGTCACGGTAGAAGACCTTGCCGAGAAGACAACCGAGACCACGGAGTTCGACCACGTCGTCGTCGGTTCCGGTCACTTCTGTGTGCCAAACGTTCCGTCGTTCCCCGGCATTGAGACCTACACAGGCAGCCTGCGTCACGCCCACGACTTTAGGGGGGCGGAGGCACTCGCAGGCAAGGACGTGCTTCTCGTTGGCGCTAGTTACTCGGCCGAGGACATCGGCGTGCAGGCCCACAAGATGGGAGCGCGCTCGGTGACCATCAGCTACCGTTCGCAGCCCATGGGTTTCGACTGGCCAGAGGGCATGGAGGAGGTGCCGCAGGTCGACTACTTCGATGGCGACACCGCGCACTTCATAGACGGGCAGTCTCGTCGGTTCGACGCTGTCGTTCTCTGCACGGGATACCTGCACCACTACCCATTCCTACCGGCGGATGTTGCCCTTGATTCCCCCAATAACCTCTACCCGGACGCCCTGTACCGCGGGGTCGTCTCTGAAGCGAACAACAAGCTCTTCTATCTCGGTGCGCAGGACCAGTGGTTCACGTTCAACATGTTCGACGCGCAGGCGTGGTTCGTTCGCGACGTGATTCTCGGCGATGTCCTGCTTCCGGATGCTTCCCAGCAGCGCGCGAACATGGACGAATGGCTTACCCGTTTCGGTGCGCTCGCCACTACATCGGATGAGGTGCGCTTTCAGGCGGACTACATCCGCGATCTCCTTGAGGCGACGGACTACCCCATGTTCGACCTCGACGAGGTCGTACGCATCTTTCTCGAGTGGAAGCACGATAAGCAGGCGGACATCCTGACCTATCGCGATCAGGTGTACTCCTCGGTCATGACCGGAACGATGGCAATAGTGCATCACACCCCGTGGCTCGAGGAGCTCGACGACAGTGCCGAGCGTTACCTCGCCACCGAGGCGCCCGACCTGAGCGAGAAGTCGGCAGCCTAGATTCTCAAGCTCGAACGCTGCACCCGGTCGGGGAATCGTCAACGACCGGGCGCAGCTGTGTCTCAGGCACTTGATACGGCATAGAAACATTGCGGGGTGATGGCCGAAACACACCGCTCGTAGCGTCGTCTGCATGGATGGGCGGCGTGATTTTGGATTCACCGTCACCGCAGCGCGCGGCAGGGTGCCGTTATGGCGGTGACTCTTGTCGCGGTTTCCCTGCCGCCGCTCACCCGTTCGCCATCGCCGCTCGGGGTCGAAGCCGTTGCACAGTTTCTTGAGCGAGTCGCTGCCGCTGCTCCCGATGTTCGGGTCCTGTCGGTGACCCTCGATGAGCTCATGGTCGCCAGCCGGGCTGCCCCGGGAGGCGAATTCGCCTCCCGTCGCGCAACGGCACCCCGCCGAGGGGTCCCGAATGCGTCGTCAGGAGCCGATTCCGCGCGAATATGGGACCCCTCAGCGGATGGCGCCGACGGGTGCGTCATCGTCCCCCTTGCGCTCTCGTGCACGCCCCACGATGCCGCTGCTCTTCTCGCCGCTGCGCGAGTGTTCTCGGGAGTCACCCCATCCGTTGTCGCGCAACCGTGGGGGCCAGACGGCCGGGTCGTTGACGCCCTCATCGACCGGCTCCTCGGTGTGGGGCTGCGCGCCTCCGATCGAGTCGTCTTGGATTGCGCTGAGGCATCCGATCTCGGGGTTGCCGATGCCGCTGCGACGCGAAGCATGCTCAGCAGCTCGCTCGGTATCGCCGTGGCTCTGGGGTTCAGTGACACTGCTCCAGCGGCGCCGAGCGACGTGCAGATTGTCAGTACCGAGGATGCGATCGCCCGCGAACGCGCCCAATCGCCGGGTTCCCGGGTGATCGTCAGTAGCTATTCACTGACCGGCAATGCGGCCGCGAGTGCACAAGCATCCGCGGCCGAGCGTGTGGCTCCGCCTCTGCTGGCAGCGGATGAGGGGCCGCCACAGTCGCTCGTTGATCTGCTCCTTGAGCGCTTTTACGCCGCAGCCGATCAGCTGGACAACGCGAGATTGGAGACGGTGGTCTCGGAACCGCCCCTTGGCCTTGCGTAGACTCTCGGGGTGCGCATCGACATCGTCACGATCTTTCCCGAGTTCTTCTCTGTGCTCGACGTCTCTCTGCTCGGCAAGGCCCGCACGTCGGGGCTCATCGACCTCGGGGTGCACGACCTGCGCGACTTCACGCACGATCGTCACCGCACGGTCGACGACACGCCCTACGGTGGCGGCGCCGGAATGGTGATGAAGCCGGAGCCCTGGGGCGAGGCTCTCGACAGCATCATCGACCCGGCCGAGCACGCTCCGACGGTAATCTTTCCGTCACCTGCCGGCCGCGTTTTCACGCAGGCCATGGCCCGGGAACTTGCCGAGCATCCTCATCTGGTCTTCGGATGCGGTCGCTACGAGGGCATCGATCAGCGCGTCGTCGACTACGCCGCGACCAAGGCCGAGGTTCGCCTCGTGAGCCTCGGTGACTATGTCCTCAACGGGGGAGAGGTCGCCACGATGGCCATGATCGAGGCCATCGGTCGGCTTATTCCGGGCGTTGTCGGCAACCCTGAGAGCCTGGTTGAGGAGAGCCACGAGGGCGGCTTGCTCGAGTACCCGAGCTACACGAAGCCCGCAGTGTGGCGCGAACGTGAGGTGCCGCCTGTGCTCCTGAGTGGCAACCACGCTGCGATCGCGCGGTGGCGCCATGAGCAGCAGATCGAACGCACCCGCAGCGTGCGGCCCGAACTGCTGCCGCCACCCGCGCTCGACTAACCGCGTTCGGCGGGCGTCCAGCGCCGACCACTACTGTGAGGCCATGTCTGCGCGCCGTCTGTTTGTCCCGATCATCTTCGGGGCCGCCATTGTGCTGCCCCTGTGGCTCATCCTCGCCCGCGCGTTCATCCTTCGAGTCGATGACTGGCAGATACCGCTGGTGACCCTGTCCGGTGTCGCACTCGGAGTCTGTATGGCGATCGTGGCCACGGTTACCTGGTTTCGCAAGTCGGTGCGCGAAGGGGGAGGGCCCTCAGCATGGGATCTCGGGCTGCTGTCTGCCTGGTACCTGTCGATCATCCTCGCCGGGGTGGTCGAACACGGCGCGATCTCAATTCCCGTGATTCTCTTGGGCCTCGCGGCGTTCTGGAGTGCCGTGTGGCAACTCCTGTCGGAGACGAAGCGCCGCGTTCAGTCGGCCATCGACACTCTCGAGATTTCGGTTCCCTCGGCGCAGGAGTATCGCAGGACGCACCCGAGACCCGACGCTCCGCTCGCTGGCCAGGTCATCCGCATCGATCCGCCTGAGGTCTAGCCGCGGTTCGCGTCCTCCGGGCGAATTAGCACCGCAGGGCTGCGTGTGGCAGAATGAGTGTTTGTGCCTGCGCACGACTCTGCCACAGGGGAGTCTGCAGTCTTACGGCACGATCCCTTTTCTTGCAGAACCGAGAACGCGGTCGACCTGTGGCGGTCGCAGAGAGCGAACAACAATGCATATTCTCGACGCCGTCGACGCGGCTTCCCTCCGTTCCGACATTCCGGAGTTCCGCGCCGGTGACACCGTCAAGGTGCACGTCAACATCATCGAGGGCACCCGCTCCCGTGTTCAGGTCTTCCAGGGCGTCGTCATCGGCCGCCAGAACGAGGGCGTTCGCGAGACGTTTACGGTTCGCAAGGTCAGCTTTCAGGTCGGCGTAGAGCGTACCTTCCCGGTGCACTCGCCCGTAATCGACCGCATCGAGGTCGTCACCCGCGGTGACGTCCGTCGCGCCAAGCTTTACTACCTGCGCGAACTGCGTGGCAAGAAGGCCAAGATCAAGGAAAAGCGCGACAACTAATTCGGACCAGTTCCGATCCCTCAGAGGTTTACCGAGCTCCCCACCACATAAACTGGTGGGGAGCTCAGGGGTTTAATGACAGACAATTCTTCGGCAGAGGCAGACTCCGCCGCCGTTCCGAGACGCCGCAGCAAAGGCCGCGGCGTCGCGCTCTTTCTTCGCGATCTCCTGATTATCTTTATTGCCGCAATCATCATCTCGGTGGGAATCAAGACCTTTCTCGTTCGGTCGTTTTATATCCCGTCGTCGTCCATGGAGAACACGCTCCAGGTCAACGACCGCATTATCGTGAACCAGTTGGTTCCCGGCATGGTCGAGCTGGAGCGGGGCGACATCGTCGTCTTCCGAGACCCGGGCGGATGGCTCACCCAGGTTCCTGAGGAGACGCGCCCGCCGCTGGTGGAGGCGCTCGATTGGTTCCTCGCACTCATTGGATTTAGCGCACCGGATAGCAACGATCACCTGATCAAGAGGGTGATCGGCCTGCCGGGTGACGAGGTCGCCTGCTGCAATGCCTTCGGCCAGATGTCTGTCAATGGTGTTCCCCTGGACGAGCCCTATCTCAAGCTTCCTGACCGGGTGAATAAGGTCGCCAAAGACGACTTCGCGGTCACCGTTCCCGAGGGTTCGCTCTGGGTTATGGGCGACAACCGCTACAACTCCTGCGATTCCCGTTGCAATGTGACGGGCCCGAGCAAGGGTTATGTGCCGATTGACAACGTCGTTGGGCGTGCCGTCATGATCAGCTGGCCCACTGAGCGCTGGACGTGGCTCGACAATTACCCCACAGTTTTCGAAGGAGTTGCCGAGGCCCAGCCCTTGGCCCAGTGAGATGGCAGCCGCAGCACCCACTCTTGAGATCGAGGCCGACCTTCACCGCCAAGGCGCACGGTTCGTCATCGGATGCGACGAAGTCGGTCGGGGAGCTATCGCTGGCCCCGTCGGGGTAGGGATGGCGGTTGTCTCCGAGATCATGCCGCCGATCCCCGAGAGGCTGCGCGACTCGAAGCTGCTCAGCGAGAAGCGTCGGGACGAATTGGAGCCGCTAACCCGCGACTGGGCGCTGTTTAGTGCTGTCGGGCTGGCTACGGCGGACGAGGTTGATCGCCTGGGAATCTCGGCCTGCCTAGGCCTCGCTGGCAAGCGCGCTCTCATGAGCCTGCACGAGGCGGGCGTTGCAATCCACGACTCTGTGATCCTGCTCGATGGTCACTTCGACTGGCTGTCACCCGCGCTCGTCAACCCGCTCAGGGTGCAAACGCGCACTAAGGCCGACCGTGACTGCGCCTCGGTCTCGGCCGCGTCCATCGTGGCCAAGGTGCATCGCGATCGCATCATGATCGCGGAGGACACACGTATTCCCGGCTATGGCTGGTCGGGCAACAAGGGTTACGGCAGCGCTGCGCACTATGAAGCGATCGACAGGCTCGGGCCTAGCGAGCTTCACCGCCACACCTGGCTCAAGACGCAACTCGAGATCGCGCTCTAACGAGCGGAAGCTTCGCCTACGGTCGATTTCGGGGGCATCGGGTGCCGCAGGGATGAGCGTAGGATTGAACCGCTATGGACGAAGACGAATTCGAAGACTACGACCGCGAGGTTGAGCTGGCGCTGTTTCGCGAGTACCGCGATGTTGTGTCGCAGTTTCGCTATGTCGTCGAGACCGAGCGGCGCTTCTATCTGGCCAACGAGGTCGAGCTGGTCCGTCAAGACACGGAGCATGACTTCTACTTTGAGCTGACGATGAAGGATGTCTGGGTGTGGGATGTCTACCGCTCGGACCGCTTCGTTAAAGCCGTCAGGGTGCTCACCTTCAAAGACGTCAACGTTGAGGAACTCAACGCCAAAGAGCTTGAGTTGCCTAAAGAGCTCGCGCTCGACGAGTAACTCCAGGGGCAGCCCCAGACCGCTGGGTTCTGCGGGCTATTGCCCCGCCGAGCAGGTGAGAGTCCCGGCGGTTTGACCCTTCACCGTTCCTGGCAGATCGACGATTGCCGGGGCCGTTGGCTCGGTAGTCGACTCTGGCGGAGTGCTCGTCCCCGCGTCGACCGATCCTTCTTCGACGCCCGCCGCGTTATCCGCGCCAGCGGCTGCGTCAGGTTCGACCGGCTCCGGCACCGTGGGATCCGTCAGGGAACCGTTGCCGAGCCCGCCCGTAATAGCGAGCTGTTGGTCGGCCTTGATAGCGCCGAATAGCACCGCGGCATCCTTCTTATTCGGCACAACTACGCTCTGGCTTCCGGCCATTCCTGTGGCCCCGGGGTACTGCAAGAACAGCACACTGTCGAGCGGAATGTCTTTAAGGGCCACCGCGATCGAGGCCAGGGTGTTCACGTTCTGCAGGCTGTTCGACATCTGCATGTTGCTGATTGCGGCCTTGGCGAGCCCGTAGACGGTCACAACATTGGAGAGGGTCTCTTCGCTCTTGATCTTGCGCACGAGGGCCGAGAGAAAGACTCGCTGATTGTCGTTGCGGCTCAGGTCACTGCCGTCGCCGACTCCGTAGCGGGTGCGCAGGAACTGCAGTGCGTCCCATCCTGCCAACGTGTGCTCGCCGGCATCCAGGCTGAAGCCGATCTGACGGTCGCGGATGGCAGTGCCCACGCACACATCGACGCCACCGACGGCGGTCGACATCTGGATCACGCCGTCCATCTCGATCTTGGCGGCGTAGGGGATCTCGAGGCCCGTGAGCTTTTCGACCGTCAGCACGGTGCAGGCGAGGCCTCCGCGGCCGAGCGAGCTATTGAGCTTCTGCGACGTCACGGCTCGGTTCTGGTTTCCCTCCTCGTCGGTGCAGGCGGGAATGTCGACCAGAAGGTCTCGGGGAAAGCTGACGACCGTGGCGTTGGTGTGATCTTCAGAGATGTGCATCAGCATTGTCACGTCATTGAGTTCGGCCTCGCGCTTGCCATAAGCCGCGTTGCCTTCCCCTCCGTCGCTTCCGATGAGCAGCAGGTTTACTCCGCCTTCGATCGCGCCGATATCGGGAACGGTCTCTTCGCCCGCGAGCGCGATGCCCGGCTTGAGCTGGCTGGTCAGGCTTAGGGCGGCTACTCCGCCGACGAACACGGTGCTGACGACGGCGACGGCGGCGACGGATGCGACGAGGCGCAGCAGGCCACGGCCCGTTCCATTGCGCGGCAAACGTCCATGCCGGGCTACTGTTTCGGCGGGAGTCGAGCTAGGGCTGTCTCGGCGGGCCGATCGTCGTTCTGAGGTCACAACCGCTCAGCATATTCACGCCCTCCTGTACATCAGGTGAGACTGTCTGGGCTTCTGTCCTCCCCACGACAGCGGTCATAGCCCGTTCCACCGCGGTCGGCTTCTGCGCAATCTCCGCCGGTCCCAAGCGAGAGGGTCGACGCAGGAGGTGGTTATGTCCGCTAAGGATGAGCTGGGCGAGTGGGGTGAGAATCACGCTGCGGCGTTTCTTGCCAGGGCGGGATACACGATTCTCGAAAGAAACTGGCGGTGCCAGCAGGGCGAGATCGACATCGTGGCGTTCGATGGGCGTGACACGGTGTTCGTTGAGGTCAAAACTCGGTCGAGCCTGCGATACGGCCACCCGCTCGAGGCCATAACCCCTCAGAAGCTCGCCCGGCTGCGCAGGCTCGCTGCCGCCTGGTGTGAGCAGAACCCCACTGAGCTCACTGCCCTCCGACGCCGAAGCATCCGCATCGATGCGATCGGGGTTCTCCGGCGATCTGGCGCTGTCCCGGTCGTCGAACACGTCATGCGAATCCACTGATGGCGGTCGCACGCACCAATGCGGTTGCGCTGCTCGGTCTCGCCGGTGAACTCGTCGAGGTTGAGGCCGATATCTCGAGCAATTTGCCGGGTTTTGCGATCATTGGTCTGCCCGATGCCGCACTCGGCGAAGCTCGCGAACGCGTTCGGGCTGCGGCGGCGAACTCGGGATGCCCGCTCGCCAGTCGCAAGATCACTGTTAACCTCTCGCCCGCATCGCTGCCCAAACACGGTTCGGCGTTCGATCTTGCCATCGCGCTCGCGTCGCTCGCCGCCGATGGAGCGGTCTCGGCGGAGTCGGTCGCCTCTGTTGTGCATCTAGGGGAGCTGGGGCTCGACGGCAGACTGCGGCCGACGGTGGGCATCCTCCCGTCCGTCGTCGCCGCAGCCAGGGCGGGATCGACGACGGTCATGGTGCCCGTGGGCAACCAGCACGAAGCCGAGCTGGTGCCCGGCATCAGAGTCGTGGGGGTCGCCTCCCTCAGGGACGCCGCAATCTGGCATGGAAGCGAGCTTGATCCCCTACCCGTGGATGCTCTGCACGCGGCTCCCGTCGCGGAGGGCCACGATCACGACGAAACCGATCTCGCCGATGTCATGGGCGGCGCCGAATCGATCGACGCGCTTGTTGTTGCGGCTGCGGGAGGGCACCACCTTTTCATGCTGGGCCCGCCCGGGGCGGGCAAGACGATGCTTGCTGCGCGACTCCCGGGCCTCCTTCCCGACCTCACGCCGGACGAGGCACTAGAAGTGAGCTCTCTTCGGTCACTTTCCGGTCGACGCATCGGCCGTGCTCTCGACGCGCGGCCGCCGTTCGAGGCGCCGCACCACACTGCGACCGCTGCGTCACTCGTGGGCGGTGGCAGTGGAGTGATTCGGCCGGGCGCGGCTGCACGGGCCTGCCACGGAGTTCTTTTTCTCGACGAAGCTCCGGAGTTCTCGAGCTCTGTGCTCGATACCCTGAGGCAGCCGCTCGAATCGGGCTCCATCACGATCCACCGCGCGAATGCTGTCGCTAGTTTTCCTGGCCGATTTCAGCTCGTACTCGCCGCAAACCCGTGCCCCTGTGGCAACTACGGCGGTGCCGACGCTGAGTGCACGTGCCCTCCCGCGGCGCGCCGCCGATACCTGGCCCGGCTCTCCGGTCCGCTGCTCGATCGCATCGATATCCAGTTGCGGGTCAACCGCATCACCGCAGCTCAGATGAGGCTCAGTGAAGAAGGCCAGCGGATCACCACGAGGGATGCTCGGCAGCGGGTTGTACTTGCGCGGGCTGCTGCTGCTGAGCGACTTAACGCGACACCGTGGCGGCTCAACTCTCGGGTGTCTGGGGTCTGGCTCAGGGCCCCGGCGCACCGACCCCCCGCTAATGCGACGGCGTCTCTCGACCGAGCGCTCGAGAGAGGGGCCATCACTATGCGCGGATACGACAGGGTGCTGCGCACCGCATGGACCATCTCCGATCTCGATGGTTCGTCGTCTCCTCGTGCCGACCACATCGGGCGAGCCCTGTTTCTGAGGAGAGGTATTTCATGACCATATTCGGACTCGCCATGAGCGAGGTGTCTGCCCGTGTTTCGGCGGTGGCTGGGGCAGCGGATGGAGACCAGACCGCGGAGATCTTCGCGCGCGCGGGCTGGTCGGGGATCGCTGAACCGGGTGACCGCGTGGCAGGGGAGCTCATTGCGGCGTTGGGCCCGGCCCGAGCGTTGACTGTTCTCATCGATCGTGCCCCTGCGGAGTCAATTGCTGCGGAGATTGCAGATTCAGGTGCGGCACCGAACGACGTGGGTGTCGCCGATGTCGCGAAGGCCCTGGATCGGTGGTCGCCACGGCTGCGTTCCTCATCAGCGCTTCTCGCGCTTGCACAAGCAGCACGGTTGGGAGTGCGTCTGCTCACTCCCGGGGACCCGCTCTGGCCAGCATCCCTTGCCGATTTAGGTCCCCATGCGCCCATCGCGCTCTGGGTGAGGGGCACGGAGGAGGCGCTCACCGCGCTCGACCGCTCCATCTCCCTCGTCGGTGCGCGGGCTGCCACCGGCTACGGCGAGCACGTGACCATGGAAGCCTCTGCTGGCCTCGTCGATCGCGGGTTCGCCATCGTGTCTGGTGCTGCTTATGGAATCGATGGCATGGCTCACCGAACTGCGCTCGCTAGCCGGGGAGTCACCGTCGCCTTTCTTGCCGGTGGCGTCGATCGCTTTTACCCCTCGGGGCACGATGCCCTCCTCGCGCGAATGGTGGAATGCGGAGCGGTTATTTCTGAGCTGCCCTGCGGTGCGCAACCGAGCAAATGGCGATTCCTCCAGCGCAACAGGTTAATCGCCGCGACGGGTCAGGCCACCGTCGTTCTCGAGGCTGGTCAGCGGTCGGGCTCGCTCAACACGGCAGGCCATGCTGCGGCTCTAGGCCGCCCCCTCGGTGCGGTTCCCGGACCCGTCACGAGTCCCGCGTCGGCGGGGTGTCATCGGCTCATTCGAGAGTTTGATGCGGTGTGCGTCACTACGGCGCAGCAGATGGCTGACCTCGTCGACGGGGGAGCAGGTGCGGCGCCGGGGTCGGAGGGCCCGGAGAATGGTTCACGGTCGGCCGCTGCGACGCGCGTCCTCGATGCCCTTTCCCCGCGATCGTCGAGGGACACTGCCGATCTCGCAGCGCGTTCCGGCCTGGCCGTCGCCGAGGTTCAGGCAGTACTCGGTGAGCTCGATCTCGAGGGAGCCGTGCGCGAGCGAGAAAGCGGCTGGGTTTCTACTGTTTCGTCGCGGTAGGAGGGTCGAGAACCACCGGGCGGTCACAGCTGGGTGAGGATGCGCTCACGGCGAATATTTCCGGCAACCAGAGCAAAGACGACGGTGTCGACCACGACCAACACTCCCGAGGCGCCGAGCGCAACAGCAGTATCGAAGAGCATCAGCCCGGATGCCTGGCTTACGACAACGCCAACGACGGGGAGAACGATGAGCACGGCTGCCCCCTGTGCGCCCTGCACGGTCGTTGAGCGCCCTGAAACCGCCACGATTAGGCACGTCGCCAGGAATGCGACGAGCGGCACGAGAGCGAGCACTATGACAACCCACGTCCAGGTAGGAAAGAACAGCCCATCGAGAACCGGTCCGCCCAGCGTGTTCACCACCACCGTGTAGACCAGAAACGATGCCCACGCGATGAGGATCGCGGGGACCACGGAGGCGAGCACTTTGCCCAGTACCAGCTCCCGATCGGTCAGGGGGGTATAAAGCAGTCCCTCGATGGTTCGCCGTTCCTTCTCGCCGACGATGCTCGAACTGGCGGTGATGCTTGCGACCATTACCGGGATGATCAAAAAGAACGGTGCCATGAAATAGACGATCACGGCATAGACCGCGGTCTGCTCAAGGGAATACCCCGCGGGCACCACTCCGGGGGGAAGAGTTTCAAGGAACGTGCCGAAACCGGTGATCGATGAGGCGACTGCGGGGTTGTTGCCGAGCAGAATGACGAAAGAAGGTATGAATATGGCGAACAGAAGCGGAATGATCACGAGCGGAGCCATGATCTGCTTGCTTCGCGTGAGCTCGTTCCAGTCTTTTCTCACGAGTGCCCCTACCCTGCGGCGATCGATCACGTCAGGACCCCCTCGGCGATGGTCGCGAAATAGAGGTCCTGGATGGTCGGCTGTTCGGGAACCACAGCGGTAATCGGCACGCCCCGCGTTACGAGCTCAGAAACCACGGTGGCAACGCTTTGGCCCTCGGCGATCGAGAAGTGAATCCGCCCTGCCGGGTCGGTCTCCACGAGGCCGTTGACAACCGCACCGATCGTCTGACGGGCGGCATCCGGATTTCCTTGAATCTCGATCTCATATCGAGTCCGTGGCCATCGCTCCCTCAGCAACTGCGAAACCTCGCCGCAGGCAGCGAGCCGTCCCCCGATGAGAACCCCGATGTCGTCGCACAGCGTCTCAAGACCGTGCAACTGATGGGTGCACATGACCACTGTGGTGTGCGCGTGCCGGATCATCCCCTTGAGAAGAGCGATCAGGTCTTCGGATGCTTCAGGGTCAAGCCCCGCCGTTGGCTCGTCGAGAAAGAGCAGCTCAGGTTCGTGCAGAATCGCGCGCCCCACGGAGAGCTTTTGGCGCATGCCCTTGCTGAGTTCGCCGACGGGGGAGTCGATTCTGCCCGCCAGACCCAGCCCGTCGAGCACATCTCCCGTTCGTCGAGCGATTCTGCCGGCAGAAAGCCCGTAAAGCTCGCCCCAGTATCGGAGGTTGTCCCGAACGCTGAGGGAGAGATAAAGCTCAGTGTCGGTCTGCACGCCGATGCGGGAACGGAGACGGTCTGCCGTCGCCGGGGTTAGCCGCTCGCCCAACAGGGTCACCTCACCGCGCGTCGCAGCGAGCAGGCCCGTCAGGAGCCTGACGGTCGTAGTCTTGCCCGCTCCGTTGGGGCCCAACAGACCAAAGGCGCGTCCCGTACCGATGCTCAGAGTGAGAGCCGAAACCGCCTCGCGCTCGCCGAATCGTTTGGTCAACCCAGACGCGGAGAGCGCGACCGCAGACTCGGGGGCAGATCCGACCATCGGGGGTCCCTTCTCTGCACCGATCGCGCGGTGGCATCATCATGCCCCCACCACCGTGCGCCGTCGAGGGGTGATTTTTGTTCGGCAGCAGGGCATCGGGCATGATGTCGCAACCCGGGGCTAGCCTGTGATCGTGACGCAACTCGGCCAGCATCCAGATCCATCGCATGTGATCGCCCACATCAGTGACACCCATTTTCTTGCCGGCGATCGCAAACTCCACGGCGCAGTCGACACCGTGCGCAATCTCGAGCGCGCGCTTGCGCAGTTGGAGCGATCGGAGATTCATCCCCAAGCCCTCGTCTTCACGGGCGATCTCGCCGATCTGGGCGAGCCGGATGCGTATGCGCGGTTGCGAGAGATGGTGGAGCCCGTCGCCGAGCGGATGGGCGCCCAGGTCGTGTGGGTAATGGGCAACCACGACGAGCGCCTTCAGTTCTCGAGCGAGTTGTTTGGCGAGGAGAGCGCTTCCCCGCACGATCGCGTCTACGATCTCGACGGTCTGCGCATCATCTCTCTCGACTCGACGGTGCCGGGGTATCACCATGGAGACCTCAGCGATGAGCAACTCGCCTGGCTCGCCGATGTGCTGGCGACGCCCGCTGTTCACGGCACGCTCATTGCCATGCACCATCCGCCGATTCCGAGTCCGCTGCTCTGGGCGATGCAAATGCTTGAGCTGCAGAGGCAGGAGAGGTTCGCGCAGGTGATCGCTGGCACCGATGTGCGAGCCATTCTTGCGGGCCACCTTCACTATTCGACGCACAGCACGTGCGCCGGCATCCCCGTCTCCGTCGCCGCGGCCACGTGTTACACCCTCGATCTTTCTGCGGCGGGCAGGCTGCTCTCGGGCGTCGATTCCGGTCAGTCGATGACGATCGTGCACGCGTATCCGGACCGCATCGTTCATTCCGTTGTTCCCATAGGGGAGACAGTGGAGGTCTCCGGCGTCGGCATCGAGCACCGCGCAACCATCGAGGCAATGACACCGGAGCAGCGCATCGATATGTTCTCGCGCAAGGATTCCGCCTTCAACATGGGCTCGCGCGCAGACTAGTGGAGCCGATCACGCAGTCACCGTCTGGGTCGGTTAACTCCGCCGCCGCCTCGTTGATGCCTATCACGGACGCCGTTGAGGGCTATTTGGCGCATCTTTCGCGAGAGCGGGGGTACAGCGTCAACACCGTGCGAGCGTATCGGGCGGACCTCGCGAGCCTCACCGACTTTCTTGCCGCAGCGGATGTGTCAGTGGCGGACGAGATTTCACTAGAACTGTTGCGCGACTGGCTGTGGCAACAGTCCCAGCGCGGCCTCTCTAAATCCACTCTCGCTCGCCGGGCAGCATCCGCTCGGGGACTGAGTGCGTGGCTATCCCGCAACGACGGGCACATGACCGATGCCGCGGCTCGTCTCCGAGCGCCGCGGGGTGAGCGACATTTGCCGCGGGTTCTCACTGGCTCCCAGATCGACACGATTCTCAGCTCGCTGTGGCAGCGAGCACAGGCGGGCGACCCCAACGAGCTGCGCGACCTGGCAGTGATTGAGATGCTGTACGCCTCGGCGATGCGAGTCAGCGAGCTCGTGGGTCTCGACATTGACGATGTCGACCTCAGTCGGCTCACGGTGCGCGTTATGGGCAAAGGTTCCAAGGAGCGGGTCGTTCCGTTCGGGGTTCCTGCACACCAGGCACTCGTTACGTATCTCACTCAGGCGCGACCCGCATTGCTGGCAGCGGGAGATGGTCGCGCTGCGCGGGCCGTGTTCGTCGCGCCTCGCGGAGGGCGATTAGGGCCGCGTTCGGTGTATGAGCTTGTCGCGCGACTGCTGGAACAAATCCCGGGTTCGGGGCCCGCTGGCCCCCACTCCCTGCGGCATACTGCCGCTACCCACCTGCTTGATGGGGGTGCCGACCTGAGGGCGGTCCAAGAGATGCTCGGGCATGCGAGCCTCGGCACCACTCAGATCTACACGCACGTCTCGCTCGATAGGCTCAAACAGAGCTATCAATCGGCTCATCCCCGCGCATAGCCGCTAGGCAAATAGCCTGCATTCAGGCAATCCATAGGGAGACCCTCGGTAGCGTTCATGCCGGGCCCCTACGATTTAGGTCTATCGCACCTCTCCTCGAACGAAAGTTTTCTGTGTCTTCACGTTCTTCAACTCTGCCCCGCACCGTTTTCGGCATCCTTGGTGCAACGATCCTGGCCATAGGCACGCTTACGGCGTGCAGCGCAGGCGACGATACCGCTAGCGATTCGGGGTCGGCTGCCATTACCGACAAATGCACCGACTCTGGCAGCGCCTCTGATTCGATTAACGTCGGAGGCGACTTCGACACCGAGCCGACCGTGGAGTTCACATCCCCTTTGAGTGTTGACCGCACTGAGCGCACCGTCGTGATCGAGGGTGACGGCAAGGTCAAGGCCGAACAGGGCGCCACCGTGGCCGCGAGCTACACCGTCTACAACGGCACCACGGGTGAGCAAGTTGACTCCACCGGATTCGGCGCCGAGGGTGAGGCTGTTGGCTTCATCGTCGACGAGACACAGTTCTTAGCGGGCATCGTGCGGGCGCTCAACTGCTCTGTGGCCGGCGACCGCGTCGTTGCTGTGGTGCCACCTGCCGACGCCTTCGGCGACGAGGGGCTCGCCGATCTCGAAATCGGCGCAGACGATGCCATGGTCTTCGTGATCGACGTCAAAGAGGTGACAGAGGCAATTGATGCTGCTGCCGACATGAAGACGGTGGAACCCGACGCCTCCGGGATGCCAACAGTCGAGTTTGGTGCGGATGGTGTCCCGGCCGTGACCATCCCCGAGGGAGACGCCCCCAAGAACCTTCAGTTGGCGATCCTCAAGCAGGGCGATGGAGACGTTGTTTCCGAAGGTGACACCGTCGAGCTGAACTACACGGGAATCAACTGGAGCACCGGCGAATCGTTCGACTCGTCATGGGAGCGCGGCGAGCCTGCCTCCTTCGCCACGAACGCCGTCATCCCCGGCTTCGGCTCTGCGCTGGTGGGTCAGGCCGTAGGGACCCAGCTCGTCGTAGTGATTCCCGCTGAGTACGGCTACGGATCCGGCGGAAACGCCAATGCGGGTATCAGTGGCACGGACACGATCGTCTTCGTCGTCGAGATCCTCGGAACGTCCGCGGCCTAGAAAACGTTGCCGTGAGTCAGCGTGACGGAGCTGCCGAGTGGGGAGCAGCACCGAGCGGGCGATGCTAGCGAGATAGAGCATCGGGGAGATGTAGTCCCCATCACGACGAACTCCAAAGTGCAGGCAGGGGTCGCGGCAATGCGCCGCGGCCCCTTCTGCTTCACTCTCGGCGTGCGAGTACACCGACACTGCGCCGATCTGTTGCCCCGATGCAACCACATCGCCGGGCTGCAGCTCGGTTTCCACGGGTTCATAGCTGGAGATCAGGCCGCCGGGATGTCGCACCGAGATCACAGGCCTATCCACGACAACTCCGGCGAAGTGCACTACGCCGGCAGCGGGGGCCAGAACCGGCGCGCCTTCGGGGGCAGCAATATCGATGCCACGATGGCCTGAGGCATACCGGGTGGCCGGCGCTGCGTAGTGACGGAGAATGGTGCGCGGCCCCTCGACAGGCCAACTCCATCGCGCAATCGAAGCGGCTGCCAGGTGGGGTGTCGCCCCCGCCTCCATTGTTCTCTGCACCGCCACCGTCGAGGGGGAGCCGAGCGGGGCAGCAATGACAAGGCTCGTCGTGAGAATCAGGCTGGCGGACCGGGCCAATCTGCTGGGCGACGGGGGCGACATGCATAGAGAGTGCCCCTCGTTTCGCGCTTGATGCGTCGGGTCCGTCGCAGATGTGGAGGGTCCAGAACTTGGGCCTCGGGGGAGGGGAGCATCCACCGTTCTCCGTGCGCAAGACGCGACCGCGCCGGTGCTATCATTGATTCCGCATCCCGTGCATTCGGGATGACTACGCGTGCCCGTTGAGGCCAACATCCTTCAGTCCCCGCTCTAAGCAGGGGTGGATGCGGGCAGGGCACCAGGATCTGCGCTAACCGGCGCGATGACAACTGAGAATAAGCACGGTTTTGCCGTGCGAGAAAAGGAGACGGCTATGGCCGTTGTTACCATTCGCCAGCTGCTCGACAGCGGCGTGCACTTTGGTCACCAGACCCGCCGTTGGAACCCGAAGATGAAGCGCTTCATCCTCACCGAGCGTTCTGGCAGCCACATCATCGACCTTCAGCAGTCGCTTGCGTACATCGACCGCACGTACGACTACGTCAAGGAGACGGTCGCCCACGGTGGCACCATCCTCTTCGTCGGTACGAAGAAGCAGGCCCAGAACGCCATTGCCGAGCAGGCTCAGCGCGTCGGCCAGCCCTACGTCAACCAGCGTTGGCTCGGTGGCCTCCTCACCAACTTCCAGACGGTCAGCAAGCGGCTCGCTCGCATGAAGGAGCTCGAGGAGCTCGACTTCGACGACACGACCAAGGGTTTCACCAAGAAGGAACTCCTGATCAAGAAGCGCGAGCTCACCAAGCTGCACAAGTCGCTCGGTGGAATCCGCAACCTCACCAAGACGCCTTCGGCGATCTGGGTTGTCGACACCAAGAAGGAGCACCTCGCAATTGACGAGGCGCGCAAGCTTGGCATCCCGGTCATCGGCATCCTCGACACCAACTGCGACCCCGACGAGGTTCAGTACCCGATTCCGGGTAACGACGACGCCATCCGCTCGGTCGGCCTGCTGACGCGCATCATCGCGGACGCTGCTGCTGAGGGCCTCATCCAGCGCCACCAGAAGACCGAAGAGGGCAACGGCAACGTTTCTGCCGTCGAGCCGCTCGCCGAGTGGGAGGCCGAGCTTCTCGCCGGTGCCGAGACCGCTGCAGCCCCCGAAGCCGTCGCTGAGACCGCAGAGGCCGTTGCCGAGGTCGTCGAGACGGCTGAGGCCGTTGTTGAAGCTGAGGCCGTTGTCGAAGCTGAGGCTCCCGCCGAGGCTCCTGCCGAAGACGCCAAGTAAGCATCGCTCTAACCGATCTCGAATCTCTAGGAGTTCACATGGCCGATTTCAGCCTGGAAGACATTAAGACCCTGCGCGAGCGCCTCGGCACCGGCATGGTTGACACCAAGAACGCTCTCGTTGAGGCAGGCGGTGACCTCGAGAAGGCCACCGAGCTGCTTCGCCTCAAGGGTGCGAAGGGCAACGCGAAGCGTGCCGACCGCTCCACGAGCGAGGGCATCGTCGCGGCCAAGGCCGATGGCGGACGCGCAACCATGATCGAGCTCGCCTGCGAGACCGACTTCGTCGCCAAGGGTGACAAGTTCGTCGCACTCAGCGAGAAGGTGCTTGACGCTGTTGCTGCGGCCGGTGCGTCCACCGTTGAGGAGGCCCTCGCGGCCCCCGTCGACGGCAAGACGGTTGCCGACCTCATCAACGAAGAGGCCGCCGTTATCGGTGAGAAGTTCGAGCTTCGTCGTGTTTCGGTTATCGAGGCCGACAAGGTCGAGATCTACCTTCACAAGACCAGCAAGGACCTCCCCCCGCAGATCGGCGTTGTCGTCGGCTACACGGGTGACGACGCCGAGACCGCTCGCGGTATCGCGCAGCACATCTCGTTCGCCAACCCTGCCGTTCTCGCTCGCGAGGATGTTCCGGCCGACGACGTTGAGAACGAGCGTCGCATTGTCGAGGAGATCAGCCGCGGCGAGGGCAAGCCTGAGGCTGCGCTTCCGAAGATCATTGAGGGTCGCCTCGGCGCCTACTACAAGCAGGTTGCTCTGCTTGAGCAGGACTACGCTCGCGACAACAAGGTTTCGGTCGGCAAGGTTGCTCAGGATGCTGGCATTACGGTGACCAGCTTCGCCCGCTTCAAGGTCGGCGCTTAGTACTAAAGACTGACGAGGGGGTCCGAGACGCATTGAGCGACTCGGACCCCCTTTTCTATGAACAACCGAATAACCTGGAACGAAATTTTGAGGGAGAAAAAATGACATCGGTGACGGGCAAGCGACGGGTTCTCCTCAAGCTTTCGGGTGAGGCTTTCGGCGGAGGGCAGCTCGGCGTCAATCCCGATGTTGTTAGTGGTCTGGCGCGCGAGATCGCCGAGGCTGCCGCCGAGGTTGAGGTGGCGATCGTCGTCGGCGGAGGCAACTTCTTCCGTGGCGCCGAGCTCAGCCAGCGCGGCATGGACCGCGGCCGCGCCGACTACATGGGCATGTTGGGCACTGTGATGAACGCCCTCGCTCTCCAGGATTTTCTCGAGCAGGCTGGCGCGGCGACGCGGGTGCAGTCGGCGATCACCATGACTCAGGTAGCCGAGCCGTACATCCCTCTGCGGGCCGAGCGCCACCTGGAGAAGGGGCGAGTTGTCATTTTCGGCGCTGGCGCCGGACTCCCATACTTCTCTACCGACACGGTGGCCGCCCAACGCGCTTTGGAGATCGACGCGGATGTCGTGCTCGTGGCTAAGAACGGGGTAGATGGTGTCTATGACGACGACCCCCGCAAGAATTCAGACGCCTCGAAGCTGGAGCGTGTCACCTATCAGGAGGCGCTCGTGCAGGGCCTCAAGGTGGTCGACTCGACCGCTTTTAGCCTGTGCATGGATAACGGTATGCCGATGGTCGTCTTCGGCATGCAGCCGGCCGGCAACGTTGCCGCCGCTATCCGTGGCGATGTCATTGGCACGCGGGTCAGCAATTAGTCGACGACGTGCCGGTAAACTTTCAGCAGACACGAAGGAGTTGCAGTGATTAGCGAAGTTCTGGCTGAGGCCAAAGACAAGATGGGCAAGTCGGTCGAAGCGGCAAAGGACGACTTCGCCAATGTGCGCACAGGCCGCGCAAACCCGGCGCTGTTTCAGAAGCTCCTCGTGGACTACTACGGCACCCCGACCCCGCTGGGTCAGCTGTCGACCATGAACAACCCAGAGGCGCGGATGCTGGTGATCACCCCGTTCGACAAGGGTGCACTCAAGGACATCGAAAAGGCCATTGTTGCCGCCCAGCACTTGGGTGCCAACGTCGGCAACGACGGCAACATCATCCGCGCTGTGCTGCCCGAGCTCACAGAAGATCGCCGCAAGGAGTACGTCAAGCTCGTCAAGGCCAAGGCTGAGGATGCACGCGTTTCGATTCGCAACGTGCGCCGCAAGGCCAAGGACGACCTGGATGCCCTCAAGGGCGAGGTCGGCGACGATGAGCTTGCCCGCGGGGAGAAGGAGCTTGAGGCCCTCACCAAGACCCACATCGATGCCATCGACGACGCGTTGAAGAAGAAGGAAGCCGAGCTACTCGAGGTCTAAATGGCTGAGCTGCCGGATGACCCCAACTCCGCTCCGCTGCCTCCTCGACGCCGCCACGGTCGCGGCGAAATCGGAGAGCGCGCCCACGCCACTGCTGATGAGCTCAAGGCTCAGCTGGAGGCGACGCGCGCACAGCTAGAGGCGACGAACGAACGCATTGAGGCCAAGGCCGGCCGGAACCTACTTGCGGCGACCGGTATTGGCCTGGTGCTTGGCGCGCTTCTGTTGCTAAGCCTGATGGTGGTCAAAGAGCTGTTCCTGGTGTTCGCAGGCGCGCTCGTGGCGTTCACGTCGTTCGAACTGGCGAGCGCTCTGCGCTTCGCCGGTCGCAATGTTCCCCGCCTCCCCACGGTGGTGGTCGCTGTCGCCACGGTTCCCGCTGCCTTCTATTGGGGGGCAGACGGCAAATGGTTCGTCTTTCTCGGGGGCGTCGCCATTGTGGTGTTGTGGCGGCTTGCCGAGGCGTTGATCCCTTCGCGGCGCACATCGGCCAAGGATCTTCTCAAAGACATTGGCGCCAGCACCCTGGTGCAGGTGTACATTCCGTTTCTCGCGGGATTCGCCGTGCTTCTCACGGCCCAGGACGGCGGTGAATGGTGGACCTTGGCGTTCATCATCGCGGTTGTTGCTGCCGATGTCGGAGCCTATGCGAGCGGCCTTACCTTCGGCAGGCACAAAATGGCGCCGAACATCAGCCCCGCCAAAACGTGGGAGGGGTTCGCTGGCGCTGTCGTCGCCACGCAGATCGCCGGGATCCTGCTCATGGTGTTGATGCTGGGCAAGCCGTGGTGGCTTGGGGTGATCTTCGGATTGGCGTTGGTGTTCACTGCGACCATCGGCGATCTTGTCGAGTCGCTCATCAAGCGCGACCTGGGCATTAAAGACATCAGTACGTGGCTGCCCGGGCACGGCGGGTTCCTCGACCGGCTCGACTCGATGCTGCCGAGCGCCGCGGCGGCATACGTGCTCTTCTACCTCTTCGCCTGAGTGCCGCACGCGTTCTCCAGCGACGGTAGGGCACAATGGAGGCGTGAGCGCTACCTTCCCGAAAACACGTAGATCCCGTTTTGGCTACGACATCGAGCAGGTCGAAGATTTCCTCGAGGATGCTCGCCGGGCCTACACGGCCGAGCGCGGTGAATATTCTGCCGTCAGCGCAGAAGATATTCGGCGTGTGGCATTTGCTATGCAGAAGGGCGGGTATTCGACCGAGCACGTCGACGCCGCTCTCGAGCGTCTAGAGGACGCCTTCGCGATGAGGGAACGCGAACGTCTCTCTCCCGGAACGTCGCAGACCGTGCTGGCTCAGAAGCGTGAGCTCGCGCAAGAGGTCGTCAATCGCCTTGCCAGGCCACGTGGTGATCGTTTCGCCCGAGTGAATCTGTTGGCCGATGGGTATCGCCGCAGCGAGGTCGACGCCCTCTGTGACCGCATTTCTGACTATCTCCTCACGGGCGCACCGCTCAACCTTGTCGACGTGCGTACTGCGGCGTTTCGGCCGCAGCGCGGCGGCTACCGCGAGGCCCAGGTCGACAGCCTGCTGGATGCCGTTATCGACATCATCCAGAGTGTCGACTGATCCGGAGAAGCTGGGCTTTGCTGTCGTCGTGGGATAGGGTCGCTTTACTGTGAGCACTCGACCCGAACATCGCGCGCACCGCGGCCGTCCCGCACGTCCGGACAGCGTTTCATTGGCGACCCGTCTTCACGGTCGTCTCGCGCTTCAGGTTTTTGCCTTCACTGCGGCTGCTGCCGTCATGCTCGTCTCGGTGGTCGCTCCGACCACGAGAGAGACTGCCGTCGCCGACTCGAACGAGACCCGCACGGCATCGGCCGATGTGACTCAGTCGCTCACGGTGGACGCTAGTCCGTTCCAGCAGCTCGGCAGAGATAGCTATAAGGCGCTCGCCTATGTTCCGCCCGTCGTGGCAGCAACATCGGCGGGAGCCCCGGCAGCGGGAGTTCCCGACCCCGGCACCGCTCAGGCAATCGCGCTGGAGATGGTAACGGCACGGGGGTGGGGCCAGGGAGAGTTCGACTGCTTGGTCGCTCTCTGGAAGAAAGAATCGGGCTGGAACACGTTCGCCCATAACAAGTCGAGCGGCGCCTACGGAATCCCGCAGTCGCTACCAGGAAGCAAGATGGCATCGGCAGGCGCCGACTGGGCCACGAACCCTGCGACGCAGATTACGTGGGGGCTCGGATACATCCAGGGTCGGTATTCCACCCCGTGCGGTGCCTGGGGCGCTAGCCAAACTAAGGGCTGGTACTAACTAAGCTTGAACCATGCCCAGGTCTAATCGCCCCCGAAATCGGCGCCGGCCAGAGGTGGGCGAGCGCGACCTGGCCGCCGCCCTGTTTGGTGGCCGGCAGACGGAATCGAAGCGCGGCATCGAGTGGAATGTGCAGCCCGTCGCCGCGCCATCCGCTCTCAAGGGATATACCTGCCCGGGATGCTCTGGCCAGGTGGCCGCAGGTACCGCCCACGTTGTTGTGTGGCGCGCCGATAGCTTTTTGGGTGACGAGCGCGCGCTGAGCGAGCGGCGTCACTGGCATTCGCACTGTTGGAAGATCGCGTGATGAAGGGAACAGCGTGACGAACGCAGGGGAGCATGTCTCCGCAGGGGAGCCGGTCAACGCCAGCGAGCGTGGCGCAGCCAGCGCGCAGGTCGAGGTCAAGGCTGGCATCGAGTTGCCAGCCCGACGCGAAGACATCGAGCTTCACACCAGGGACGGGCTCACGCTCGTCGGTGAGCTCGCCCTCCCAGAGTCGGCAGACCCCGTCGCCACGATGCTTGCGCTGCACCCGTTGCCCACCGCAGGCGGGTTTATGGATTCGCACATCATTCGCAAGGCCGCAGCTCGTTTGCCCGCTCTCGCCGATATCGCGGTCCTCAGGTTCAACTTTCGCGGCACGTCGTCGCCGCGGGGCACATCAGAGGGTGCATTCGGCGAGGGCATCGACGAGGCCCAGGATCTCGCTGCCGCCATCGATTTCGTATCGCAACGTGGGTTGCCAGCACCCTGGCTCGTTGGCTGGTCGTTCGGCACCGAGGTTGCGCTCAAACACGGCCGCGACTATGACATCCCCGGCGTCATTCTTCTCTCGCCGCCCCTCCGCCGCACCAGCCAGGATGAGCTGGCCGCATGGGCTGGATCCGGCAAGAGGGTCGTGGCAGTTGTGCCTGAGCTCGACGACTTTCTGCGACCGGCCGAGGCGGCGGAGAGATTCGCTGCCGTGCCCGAGACCGAGTTTGTCGCAGTAGACGGTGGGCGGCACCTCTGGGTGGGGGAGCAGCAGACCCGTCGGGTTCTCAACGAGATCGTTGAGCGACTCAACCCTGCAGCCGTACCGTTGCCCACTACCTACCCGCTGTAACGCCGCGTCCGGCACCCAGAGGCGGGCGCTGCGCTCGGGGGAGCCGGAATCAGGCTCAGGCCGGGAGAAGCCGCTACAGCTCGTTCTGGCGCGGGATGAATACCTGCTTGACGATGATCAGTGCGGATGCCGCCACGGGGATGGCGACAAGGGCCCCGAGAACGCCGAGAAGGGCACCGCCGGCGAGGGCAGCGATGACGACGACAACCCCGGGCACCTTGACCGCGCGGTTCATGATGCGCGGGTTGATGACGTAGGCCTCGATCTGCATGTAGATGAGGTAGTAGATCGCCACGACGAGCACGAGCGGCCATCCGTTGAAGGCGAGAACGCTCAGCACGATGATGGTCGAACCCGTGAGGGTACCGACGAGAGGCACGAGGCTGAAGAGGAACGCGATGAAGGCGAGCAGCACGGAGTACTGGGCGCCGATAACTGACAAGAAAATGAAGCTCAGCACGCCGTTGATAAAGGCGAGAGAGGCCTGTCCCACGACGTAGCGCCCGACCGACTCGATGACCTGCTCCGAGATGTCGATGAACGTGCCTCGCTTGGAGGCGGGAACGAGCTGGTAGATGCCCCGCTTCATCGTGTGAAGAGACGACACAAAGTACAGCGTCAGAATGAGGATGATGATGGCGCCGAAGAGCGCCGTGGCGATTCCGATGCCCGCCTGGAGCACACCGCCGCCGATGCTGAACAGGTCCAGGTTCTCTACAAACTTGGTGACCTCACCGAAGACCAGCTTGACGTCAAGGGCGGGGAATGCCGATTGGATCGCTGTGACTAGCTCGCCATCCTGAACTAGCTTGATGACATCGACAGCCTGGGCAATGAGTTTATCGACCTGCTCCGCAATGACGGGGATAAGAGCGAAGACCAGAGCTGTTGCTGCGCCGACTACCCCTATGAGAACGGTGAGAATGGCCGCCCAGCGGGGAAACCGCTTGCGTTCGAGAAACGAGACGATCGGGTCGAGCCCGAGCGCGATAAACAGGGCGGCGCCGATGTACGTGAGGATCGTCGCGAGGCTCCCGATCGCCACGCCAATGCCGATCGCAAGGAGGACCCCGAGCCCGCCAAAGAGTCCGAGTCGAAACGCGTTCTGGATCTTCATTCGGCTCCCGCTCGCGGTTAGTTTTCGCTCGTGATTCGTTCTGCTTCTTTGAGCATGCCACGCAGGTTCTCAAAGTACCCCGCGACGGCTTCTCGCTCGATCCTAATCTTGGTGAGACGCTCTTCTGCATCCGACACGAGAGCAGCGGATGTGCGCTCCGCTTCGTCGATAATGGCGCGAGAGCGGGCCTCGGCATTGGCGAGAACTTCGGCAGCGGTCGCAGAGGACTCCTCGCGAAGAGCACGGGCTTCCGCCTTGGATGTCGACTCGAGGTCTTCTGCCTCTTTGCGCTTCTCAGAGGCACGTTTTGTCGCCTCAAGGAGCTGGTTCTGCGCTTCGTCGAGGTACTTCTGCGTCTGCAGCACTGCCTCCTGCTGCTTAGCGAGGAACTCCTTCTCCGCCTCATCACGGCGAGCCTTGAGCTCGACGTCCAGGTCGATGCGGGCCTGCTCGACCTCGCGCGTCGTCGCTGTGCGCTGCTCATCGGTTTCGAAGGCGAGCTGGGCCCGCACGGTCTCGTTCTCGTGGGCCAGACGGGTGCGCTGCTCTTCTACCTCGTGCGCTACGGCGTTACGTTGCTGTGCCAGGTCGCGTTCGAGCTCGCGGCGGGCGTGCGTCGTGTAGTTGTCGAGCTCCGCTCTGGCAGACGTGATTTCGAGCTCGAGCTCCGCGCGAGCTCGGGTTGTTTCTTCTGCGAGCTCGGTACGGGCGCGGTCTGACTCCTCCTGAAGCTCCGAGCGGGCAGCGGTGATCTCGCGCTGCAGGTCACTGCGACCGTTTGATGCTTCAAGATCAAGGGTGCTCCGCACCTTCTCTGCCTCGAGCTCGAGCTCCGTGCGGATGCGCGTGGCCTCCTGCTCGAGTTCTGTGCGTACGCGAGACGCCTCTTCGTGCACCTTGGCTTTGCTTGCGGCGATCTCGGCGGCGAGTTCGTTGTGCCGAGCGGTGATCTCTCCGGCGAGCTCAGCGCGGCCAGCGGTTACCGCGTTCTCAAGCTCGGCGGTGCGGCTCGCAAGCTCGTGCTCGAACTCGGCACGCCGAGTGGTGATCTCGTTGTCGAGTTCGGTGCGGCGGGTCGTGATCTCGTTGTCGAGTTCGGTGCGGCGGGTGGTGATCTCGTTCTTGAGTTCGGTGCGGCGGGTCGTGATCTCGTTGTCGAGCTCAGACGTGCGGGTGGCGATCTCGTTGTCGAGCTCAGACGTGCGGCTCGCGATCTCTAGCTCGAGCTCTTCTGTTCGCGTCGCGATCTCACGCGCTAGCTCATCCCGGCCGGCGGTGATGGCACGCTCAAGCTCGGCCAGGCGGGTGCGCGTCTGGCGATCGAGTTCGCTCGTGCGGGTCGTGATCTCGTGGTCGAGCTCCGAACGACGAGCCGTAATCTCCTGGTCGAGTGCGCTGCGCTCCGCTGCCGTCTCTTCTGCGAGACGGGCGCGGGCCTCCGCAGTCTCGCGCTGCAGAGCCGCCTGCGCTTCAGCGGTGTCTCGCTCAAGCGCCCCGCGGGCCTCTGCGGTGTCGCGCTCCAATGCGCCGCGGGCCTCGGTGGTGTCGAGTTCAAGCGCGGTGCGGGCCTCGGTGATTTCGCGGGTGAGCTCGGCGCGGGTGCGCTCCGCCGTGCTGTCGATGTCGGCCCGGGTCTCGGAGACATAGGTGTCGATCTCGGTGCGCTTCTGCTCGATCTCGCGCTGGAGCTCGGCACGCTGGCGTTCGTTGTCGGCGGCAAATTCGATGCGGGCGCGCTCGGTCTCGCGGGCGAGGGCCGAAGCGGCTTCTCGGGATTCGCTTGCTTCGCGCTCGACCACTGCACGCAGTTCGGCTGCATCGCGCTCGGCTTCGGCCCGAACAGCAGCAGCTTCGCGCTTAGCGGTGGAGCGAACCTCCGCGGCCTCGGTGGCCACGGCGCCGCGGATCGTGGCCGCCTCGCGGAGAGCATCCTGGGTGAGGGTTTCTGCCTCTGCACGCACGCGGGCTAGGAGGTCATCCGCCTCGGCACGGGCCTCGCCGAGCATTTTCTCAGCACGCACTGTGGCGTCAGAAATCAGGCGGTTAGCAGCCTCTGCTGCCTCGTTACGCAATCCCTGCACCTCAGACTGAACCGAACTGCGAAGCTTCTCGGCGTCAATATCGGCTTGACTGATCAGCCGGGTCGACTGTTCCTCTGCGATGCGCAGGGTGTTTTCAAGTTTGGTGCCGAGACCGGCGTATGTGGGGCTACCCGTCTCATCAAGCTCAGCCTGAAGGTCGTCGACGGTGGCGCGAAGGCGCTTGAGCTCTTTGTTCGCCTCGACCTTGTCGGAGTTCGCCTTGATGAGCTCTCTACGCAGATCCTGAATTGCGCTGTCGACCTCATCGCGGCTGTAGCCGCGCATGACGGTGCTGAACGTTCCCTCGTCGATAGCCACGGTTCTCTCCCTGTGAACATTGAGACGGCATCAGCTGGGGGCTGCTCCGCGCTACCCCCCAGTTTAGTGCCAGAGCGGCCCGTGCCAGCCACTGGCCTCAGCGGTCCCCGCATGCGGCATACAGGTCGTTATTAGGCGGCGTTCAGCGAGCCTGACTAGTGTGGAATGTCTTTGCCCGCAAAAAGGTGAGCCCGCAGGGGCTCCCGAGCGGCCTCGCGAGAAGCGCCCCGAGTGTGCTGCTTCACCCGATCGCGGTCGCGGCGGCACTATGAAAGGAGGGTTTGGTTGCGGTTCGTTGCAGCAATCGTCAGCTTCGTGCTGGCATTCGTGCTGATCGGTCTCGGTCTAGCCCAGCGCACAGTTTTCGCAGGACCCGACGAGGTTGTCGCTGAAGCAACATTCGACTCTGAGGCCCCCGTGGCCATCATCGACGAAGAGGCCCTCCAGGCCTTTGACGGTCGCCAGACAATCGACATCAGCGGCTCTGATCAGGTCATCGCCGCCTACGGGCGATCAGAAGATGTCACTGCGTGGGTCGGCCTCGCCACCCATACCGTTCTCACGGTCGACGAGGAGACCGGTGAGGTCAAGGCCAAGCTGGTCAAGGGAGAAGAAACGACGGTGCCGAGCGCCATCGGTTCCGACCTCTGGTTCGCTGAGTATTCCGGCGAGTCCGCCGTGAGCTTTAGTGCGAACATTCCCGAAGGGATCTCCGTCATCTTTATGGCGGATGGCACGCAGCCAGCCCCCGATACCGTCAGCATCAGCTGGCCGACAGACCCCCGGACGCCCTGGACCGGCCCCCTCATCGTGGCCGGCGTCATCCTTCTTCTTCTTGGTGGAGTTCTGTACTTCTGGGCCTTCCGTCACTGGCGCAAGACCAGAGGTCCTCGCCGCAAGCAGCCCAAGCAGCCTAAGGAGCCCAAGCTGCCTCGACAGCCGCGCTACAGCAACCGCAAGGCCGCCAAGGCGGTTCGGCCCGCCAACCCCGCCGGTACCGATTCCTCGGCCGGTCGTCGCTCATCGCGCAAGATGATCGCGATCCCCGTGGTGCTTGTCGGCTCGCTCGTTTTCACGGGATGCTCCGCCGACAACTGGCCGCAGCTCGGCGGGGGATCAGAGCCCTCGGTCGCGGCCTCGGCCGAAGCGGATTCGACAGATGCCGGAATCAAGGATCCCGCTGTCACAGAGAAGCAGCTCGCCCGCATCATGGACGAGGTTGCGACCGTGGCGACGGAAGCCGACGCAGCAACCTCCGAGGATCTGCTGGCCACGCGATTCGAAGGCCCCGCCTACGAAGTTCGGGCGGCGAACTACATCATGCGTCGCGCTGACCCCGCTCAGCCGCTGCCGCAGGCAATCGTTGGCGCGCCCATCGCGCTGTCGCTGCCTCAGCAGACGGATGCCTGGCCCCGCGTCGTGCTCGTTGTCGTGCAAGACGCTGATGACGAGACCGTGGTTCCGACTGCCGTCATGCTTGAGCAGGCAACACCGCGTGAGAACTACAAGGCGCAGTATGCCGTGAAGCTGCAGGCAACAGAGTTCCCCGATGTTGCAGCCTCGACGGTCGGTGCTGTGCGCTACTCGCCCGATAACAAGTTCCTCAAGCTGGCCCCTGAGGAGGTATTTGCCGCGTACTCCGACATCCTGCTCGTGGGTGCGGCGAGTACCTATGCCGAGCAGTTCGACCTTGAGACGGACACCTTTATCGGGCTGGCTGGCCCTGATGCACGCGCTGCACGCGCAGCATCCGTATCGGGCCCGGCGACGCTGTCTACCGCGCTGACCGCGGGTTCTGGCTCGCGCATCGCTCTCGCGACGGATAACACAGGGGCGATCATCACCCTGAGCTTTAATGACACCGAGACAATCACCCCGACCGAAGCCAACGCGACGATTGCGCTCCTGGGCTCGGTAAAGCTCTTGACGGGCCTATCCGAGACCAAAAAGGGCGTCAATGTCACGTATGGTTACCAATTGCTCTTCTATGTGCCACCGGCCGGAAGTGATGAGAAGATCCGTCTCCTCGGTGCGACCGAGGGCGTCATATCGGCAGGAGAACTCCCATGACCAACCTTCCCCCAGCAGGCGCGCAGCTCCGCGGCGCGGTTGATCTTTCATCGCTCGTGCGCCCGCCCGCAGGCCCCGGCGGTGCCCCCATGGCCAGCAGGCCCGCTGACGGCTCGCCCGTCGTAGTTCCGAGCCTTGTCCTGGCGAGCGACGATCAGGCGTTCCCCGGGCTGCTTGAACTCTCGAACACGGTCCCCGTGATCGTGGAGTTCCACGCTGGTCAGCCCTGGCAGGGCATTGCGGATGTCGTGCGCAGCTACGCGGGCCGGTTCGTGCTCGCAAGCGTGGACGCGACCCGTAACCCTCAGCTGCAGCAGGCTTTCACGGTTTCGGCCGTGCCGACCGTCGCGGCCGTCATCGCGGGCCGCCCACTCGCCCTCTTCGAGGGCGAGGTTGCCGACGACCAGCTGCGCCAGGTGCTCGACCAGCTGCTGACCCTCGCGGCGCAGAACGGCGTAACGGGGACGGCTGCCGTCGACGGCGAAGACGACGATGCGGCTGAGCCGGTTGACGAACCTCTGCCGCCGCTCCACCAGGAGGCATACGACGCGATCGAGCGCGCCGACTACCCGGCGGCTATCGCAGCCTACGAGACGGCCATCGCGCAGGACCCCCGAGATCACCTCGCGGTTGCCGGTCTCGCGCAGGTCTCGCTGCTCCACCGACTTACGGGCAAAACCGCTGCGGAGATCCGCTCGGCGGCGGGCGAAGCGCCCCAGGACGTTGACGCCCAACTTGCCGTCGCCGACCTCGATGTCTCTGGTGGCCACCTTGAGGACGCATTCTCACGACTGCTGGACCTCTTCGTGTCGCTCGATCAGGAGTCGAAGGATCGCGTTCGCGCGAGGATGCTGGACTACTTCGAGATCGCCGGCGCAGAGGACCCCCGGGTCATCGCTGCGCGCCGCCAGCTCACGAACCTTCTGTACTAGCGCGGGGCAGTGGGGCGAGAAACAGCGCACCGAGCGGGGGCAGAGTCAGCTCCACCGAGGCGGGCTGGCCGTGCCATGACGCCTGCTCAGCCGTCACCGCACCCCAATTGCCCACGCCCGAACCGCCGAACTCGACGGCATCCGAGTTGACCAATTCTGACCATTCGCCCGCGAACGGCAGGCCAATGCGGTACTGGTTGAGAGGGACTCCAGAGAAGTTGACGATGGCGACGAGCGGATCACCCTCAGCCGACCAGCGGATGAACCCCACAACGGAGCTTGCTGCGTCGTCGCCCACGAGCCATTCGAAGCCTCGCCGCTCGTTGTCGCGGGACCACAGCTCAGGCCTGTCTCGATAGACCCGGTTGAGCCCGGCAACGAAGCGAAGAAGGTTCTGGTGGTCTGGCTGCTCAAGGAGCCACCAGTCGAGCCCGCGCTGTTCGCTCCACTCTGCAGACTGGCCGAACTCTTGCCCCATGAACAGCAACTGTTTGCCGGGATGGGCCCACATGAATGCCAGATACGCGCGGACATTGGCGAACTTCTGCCATTGGTCGCCGGGCATCTTGTTGAGAAGCGAGCCTTTGCCGTGGACCACCTCGTCGTGGCTGATCGGCAGCATAAAGCTCTCGCTAAAGGCGTACTGAAAACTGAACGTGATGTCGTTGTGGTGGTGTGATCGCCACATCGGGTCGACGGCCATGTACTGCAGGGAGTCGTGCATCCAGCCCATGTTCCATTTAAGGCCGAAGCCGAGCCCGTTAGCTCCCGTGGGGCGCGTGACCCCGGGAAAGGCTGTCGACTCCTCCGCGATCATCACGATGCCGGGGTAGCGCTTGTAGGCCGTGGCGTTGACCTCCTGGAGAAAGCTGATGGCCTCCAGGTTTTCTCGCCCGCCGAATTCGTTGGGCAGCCACTCCTCACGGGAGTAGTCGAGGTAGAGCATCGAGGCCACGGCGTCGACCCGCAGGCCGTCGATATGAAACTCCTCGAGCCAATACAGGGCATTGGCGACGAGAAAGTTGCGAACCTGGCTGTGGCCAAAGTCGAACACGAGGGTGCCCCAGTCCGGCTGCTCGCCTCGCCGCGGGTCTGGATGTTCATAAACCGGTTGACCGTCGAAATTGGCCAGAGCCCACTCATCTTTGGGAAAGTGGCCTGGCACCCAGTCCATCAGCACCCCGATGCCCGCCTGGTGCAGGCGGTCGATCAGGTAACGCAGGTCGTCGGGATGCCCGAACCGGCTTGTGGGGGCGTAGTAGCCGGTCACCTGGTAGCCCCAGGAGGGGCCGTAGGGATGCTCGGCGAGCGGCATGAACTCCACATGGGTGAAGCCGAGATCTGTGACGTAGTCGATGATCTGGTCGGCCGCATCCCGGTAACTGAGCCCGGGCCGCCATGACCCCAGATGCAACTCGTAGACGCTCATGGGGATGTTGTGCGGGTCGCTGGCCGATCGCTGGGCCAGCCACGCGGCATCCTGCCACTCGTAGTCGCTGGTGCCGGTCACGGAGGCGGTGCGAGGGGGGATTTCTGTGTAGCGAGCCATAGGGTCTGCCCGCACGACCCAGGTGCCGGCGCGGGTGAGGATCTCGAACTTGTAGGCGACGCCAGCGCCGACCCCGGGAACGAATATTTCCCAGACGCCGTTATCGTCGAGCCGGCGCAGCGCGTGGCCGAGCCCACTCCAGCCGTTGAAGTCGCCGATAACGCGGACGGCACGAGCGTGGGGCGCCCACACCGAGACGGCGATCCCCGCAACGCCTTCGTGAGTGCGCACGTGCGCTCCGAGCATTCGCCACAGTTCTTCGTGCCGACCCTCCGCGAAAAGGTACGTGTCCATTTCGCCGACGGTGGGGGAGAACCGATAGGGGTCCTCGGCCTCCCACGGCTCTGCTTCGCCGTAGGTGGCGACGATGCGGTAAGGCTGCGCCATCCCCGCGTGGCTTCCGTGCCAGAGCCCATTGGTGAGGTGTCGGAGCTCGACCTCAACGCCATCAGAGAGAACGGCCGTCACCGTCTCTGCGAGGGGGCGAAGCACCCGGATGATGACTCCGTCACCGCCCGCATGCTGGCCGAGCACGGAGTGGGGATGCGGATGCCGGGCCTCGGCGATGGCAAGTATGGTGTCGGTGTCGAGCTCGGGAATCGTCATGCGGTCGCTCCCGTCGTGCGCGAAGCCCTCGGCCCGCCGGTGTAGTGAACCTGCAGGATATGCACGGGTTCCACGAGCGGATCGAGCCGAACGAAGGTGTCGCGGCCCCACGGGAACCGGGCTCCCGTCACGAGGTCTATGACCTCAAATGTGGCGTCGATCTCGAGACCGAGCCTCGTGAGGTCAAGCCGCACCATCGTCTCCTTTATGGCATGGGGGTCGAGATTCGCGACAACGATGATTCCGTCGGGTCGCCCGTCCGGGGTGAATTCTGACGGGAGGTACTTCGTGTAGACGAGCACCGAATCGTCGTCACTCCAGTGGGCGCAAAAAGTGCGGAGCTGCCGCAGCGCTGCATGTTCGGAGCGGATGCGGTTGAGGGTGGTGAGGTAGGGCGCAAGCGAGGTGCCCTCCGCCTCTGCCGCGGCGTAGTCCCGCGGGCGATACTCATACTTCTCGTTGTCGATGTTCTCCTCGGACCCCGGCCGCGCCACGTTCTCTACGAGCTCGAACGCGGAGTAGACACCCCACGTTGGGGCACCCGTCGCGGCGATAGCAGCACGAATCTTGTGGGCAGCCCGCCCGCCGCGCTGCAGATACTCCGTGAGGATGTCCGGGGTATTCACGAAGAGATTGGGGCGCAGGTAGTCGGCGGTCTCGTGCGAGAGCTCCGTGAGGTAGTCGATGAGTTCTTGCTTGGTATTGCGCCAGGTGAAGTACGTGTAGGACTGCTGGAATCCCACCTGGGCGAGAGCCTGAAGCATGGGTGGCCGGGTGAAAGCCTCGGCGAGAAACACGACGTCGGGATAGCGGATGGCGACCTCATGGAGCAGCCACTCCCAGAACTGCAGCGGCTTCGTGTGCGGGTTATCGACCCGAAAGATTCGCACTCCCAGCCCGATCCAGTGCTCGACGACGCGCAGGACCTCCTCACGCAGGCCAGTGGGGTCGTTATCGAAGTTGAGAGGGTAGATGTCCTGATACTTCTTGGGTGGGTTCTCGGCGTAGGCGATTGTGCCGTCGGCCCTGGTCGTGAACCATTCAGGATGGTCCGTGACCCAGGGGTGATCAGGAGAGCACTGGAGGGCCAGGTCGAGGGCGATTTCGATTCCGTTGCGGGATGCTGCGGAGACGAAGGCAGAGAAGTCGGCGATTGTGCCGAGGTCGGGGTGCACGGCGTCGTGCCCGCCAGCCGCCGACCCGATAGCCCAGGGAGAGCCTGGGTCGCCGGGGCCAGCATCCAGAGTGTTGTTGGGGCCCTTGCGAAAGCTCGTTCCGATGGGATGGATGGGCGGCAGATAGAGCACGTCGAAGCCCATTGCCGCGAGCTGAGGCAGTCGCCGGGCTGCGCTGCGGAAGGTTCCGCTCTTCCATCGGCCGTCCTTGAGGCGCTGCGCACCCTCTGAGCGGGGAAAGAACTCGTACCAGCTGCCAACGCCAGCCCGGGTGCGCTCGACCCGCAGTTCAAGCGAGCCGGAGAACGTCTCGCGCGAGGCGATCGTCGCGTTCGCCAAGGCAGCGTTGAGCAGGCTGTCGAGCGCCGCAGCGAGTCTGGCGGCGGGGGTGAGTTTCGTGTCGCCCAGCGCAACCGCCTGGGCTCGGATCACGGAGGAGCGCGGATGCTCGCGCGCGGCCCGGGCGAGCAAGGCGGCGCCTTCGTCGACCATGAGCTCGGCGTCGCTGTTCATGGCCACCTTGATGGAGGCGTTGTGCCGCCAAGTCGCCCAGTCGTCGCAGAATGCCCGCACGCTCCACGACCAGGTGCCCTGCTGGTCGATGAGCACGTCGACAACGAATCGGTCGGTGCCTTTGGTGCGCTCCAGCATCCGGTGGCGGGTCACCGCACCCGCAGGGTCGGTGAGCAGGAGTTCGGCCCCGAGTACCTCGTGCCCCTCCATGAAGATGGTCGCGCTGAACGGCACTACTTCACCGACAAAGGCTTTGGCTGGCCAGATGTTCTCCGGTTGCCTCGGGGCGAGCTGTGTTATAGCGATTCGCCCGATTCGGGGCGTGTAGGCGGGGGTCGGATGCTGGAGTTGAGCGTTCGCTGAGGCCACGTTCTTGACCGTATCGGTTTCGGCTCTTGACGGGGAGGGCGAACCGGCGCGGCAGGCAGTTCGGGGGACATTGTGCGAAAACCGGGGGACGGCCCTTGTCGGCATTGCAGGGGACTACGGGTGTACCCCCTGCACTGGGGACATGTCGGAGGTGGCGACGGGCATACAAGTACGTGCACTCTCTACTCGGGGATGCCACAGAAGCTCATACCCGGAGCTTGATCCCTCCGTACTTACCCAGCAGAACCCGGCTTACCCCCGGGGCACCAACGAGATAGCCCGATGTCGACATCACGTGACGCTCTAGCGAGCGTTCGCGGTGAATTCGTCGGGCCCACTAACCCGACGTCCTTCGCGATGTCGCGAAAGGAAACATCATGAACAAGCTCATCAAGGGTTCCATCGCCGGCGCTGCTGGCATCGCACTCCTCCTCGGCGGTGCGGGCACGCTCGCGTACTGGAACGACGAGGCCTCGCTGGGCAACGCGGGCAGTATCACCTCGGGAACGCTCGACATCGCTGAGGGAACCGGTGCTTGGGTAAAAACTGGCACCACCAACGGCATCGACGTCAACACGTTCAAGATCGTTCCCGGTGACTCAATCACCTACACCGAGACCCTCACCCTGAGCGCAACCGGCGACAGCCTCAAGTACACCGTAAGCAACAACATTGCTGACCTTGTCGCCGCGGGCGGCATCGACGGCGCAATGGTCACCTCCGATGTCGCCGTGAAGAACGGCAACACGACCGCCGCAGACACGGCTGGTGTTTACAACGCGCACCAAGGGGCCAACAGCGTCACGGTCACGGTCACGGTGACGTTCCCCGACACGGTTGGCAACGCAACCGGCGAGGGCCAGAAGGGTCAGGGCCAGACGCTCAACCTCGGCACCGCCAAGGTTTCGGTCCAGCAGGTCGCTTAAGACCCCTTCGGTGGGCGCGGACCTCGATATCCGCGCCCACCGATTCCTCGCAGGATCTGCAGCCCCATAGCTTTTCCCCCCAACCCGCTCCAGGAGGTGATCTCATGCCCATGCAAGCCCCGCAACCTCGCCGGTCCACCCCGGCCGGGCGCGCGCCCGTGCGAAGCATGCTCACGATCACCGCGGCGGCTGCTGGCGCGACTCTCGTCGCCGTCTGTGCCGCAGGGGGAACCTACGGGCTCTGGGCAGACTCCGCTGCTGTCTCTGCCGGAGTTGTGACGTCCGGATCCCTCAATCTCACCATCAACAACCTCGCCGAAGCCCCGATCAACGCGACAGCCTGGGGCTCCATGTTCCCCGGCGACCGCGTTCAGCAGACAGTCACCGTCAAGAACACAGGAACGGTCGCCGCAGACGTAACGGTCGCAGCGACATCCAGTGCCGCAGCCGCAAGCGACTACGCCGTTGAGGTTGCGAAGGGCGCATGTCCGAGTGGGGCCGCTGACATCAGCAGCACGAACGCTCTCCAGGCACCCCCCATTGCTCTGGGAAACTGGACGGCCACCGCATCGTCCGTCGTCTGCATCGAGGTCACGCTCAGCCCGACCGCTTCCAACGTCAGCAACGGTGCTACCGTGCCATTCACGCTCACGATGACCGCGACTCAGAAGACGGTCTACCCATGAGAATCCCCGCGTTCCTTCGCCGCTCGGCTGCCCGCCGCAATCCCCTGCGCGGCACCCTCATTCACAGCGGCGGCATCCTGGCCCTTGTTGTGTTGCTCGTCGCATCCGGGGCTGGCGTCACGTACGCCCTGTGGAACGCCAGCGCTACCGCTACCAGCACGGTCAAGGGCGCTCAGCTTGCGGTCACGGCAGCATTCGGTGGCACCTTCGCAAACTTTAGTTTTCAGAATCACTCTGCGACGGCGAATGGCACCGTCACGGTGACGAACACGACCGCCACGACGCGGACGACCGCAATGCCGGTGAGTACCCAGCTCAGCGCCGCATTCACGGGAGTCGATGCCACGTGGGCGTCGAAGTTCACTGTCTGGGTGTGGCCGCAGTCTGCTGCAGCGTGCACCGCGACGGCCTTACCCGCAAGCGGGGTTCAGGGAACCTGGGCCACCATCCCCGCCATCACGACCACGCTCGCTCCTGCGGCATCCGTTGTCTACTGCGTGCGCTCGGTCGCCGCAGAACGCAGCCAGCTTGGCGTGGCGAGTGGCACATTCACCATCACGCCGCAGGCAACCGCAACACTGTCTTTTAGCGGGTCGAGTGCCTGGACAGCTGCGGCGGCGCCTACTACAACGCAGACGACGCAGAGCATCTATCCGGTTGGCGCCGTCAGCACCACCAACTGGTATCGCATCAGCGATGTTTCCGGCGCGAACTGTGTCGACGTTGAGTCTGCAACGGATACCAACGGCCGGCCCGTTATCGGTTTCGCATGCAAGCCCAACAGCGAAGCGGGCAAGACCAACCAACGCTGGAAGCTCACCGCCGACGGCACGTACTACCGCATCTCCACTCAGCTTTCGAGTGGTCGCAGCGTCGTTGTGACGGCCGGCTCCGATGCGAGCGGCGCAGCGGTGTCGATCAATTCCACGGCCGCCGACGAAGGACGCTGGCAGCTTCAGCAGGTTACCGCCAGCGTTTACCAGCTCGTCAATAAAAAAAGCGGTATGTGCCTCACTCGAGGTGCCGTAACCGGCAGCGGCACTAGCGCGATCACCGCGCTGAGCCAGACGGCATGCTCTGCCTCTGCAGCTCAGAGGTTCACTTTCACGGCCGATGGTTCCACCATCGTGACAGGGCCCGCGTTTGTTCCGGCCCCGACGACCGTTCCCAACCCGAATGCGCGCTACGAGATCAAGCCTGTCGGCAGTGCCAACTGCGTGATGCCGTTGGATGGGAGCAATCTCATGACAACCTTGTGCGCTGCGTGGGGCCAGTGGCGGTTTGCAGCCAGTACCGGATCTTCGTACTACGTCAGCTCGGCGAGTGACGGGCCAGCCACGGACCTCAGCTGGCGGGCCCGCGGCGCCAACAACAGCTATGACGTCGACATGCAACCCCGCGGGAACGACCCGGCGTTTCGGTGGAATCTCCAGCCGCAGACAGACGGCACCTATCGGTTGCAGAGCGTAAGTACTAGCCGCTGTCTGAACTCAGGTTCCTTGGACACGGCGAATTGCTCCGCATCAGCAGCGCAGCGGTTTACACTGACGATGGTCGGGAACCCCAATCCTCCGATTGCCGATTTGACGTGCACGCCCGGAAACTGGACCGTCACATACTCGTGGCCAGCGCTCACGGGGTACCGGTCTGAAGTTGAGTACAGGGCATACATCGGCACGACAGTGATCGGGTCGACTCTCAACGGATGGCAGTCGTTCCAGGTCAGCAACAGCAACGCGGCGTCGCTCGCGCCGGGCAGCTACACCGTCACGATCATGCAGAACATCAAGGGCGTGAATTCGTGGACAACGGTCGGAACGAGCGTGCTCACGAAGGTCGCGACGGATGGCTCGACCAGCCCCTATGAGTGTGGTGCCTTGTGATCTCCGTGAAGAAGGCCATCGCCGCTCTTGTGCTCGGCGCAGCTGTCGCGGCGGGCCCCGCCGTTTCCGCAACAGCGGCACCCGGGGGTCTCGAGGTGAGCCGTGACGGTGTGTCGTACAGTTCGGCTCTGACCGGCTCGCTCTTGACCGACATCGCATCAATGGTTCCCGGCGATAGCCAGCAGGGGACGTTTTACGTTCGCAACTCCAGCAGCACGCCCGGCTTCCTTCGCATCGTTCTCACCGATGTGACGTATTCGGATCTCGACCTTGCTAATGCGCTGACCGTTGTGGCGACGGCTGGGGGAGCGAATGGTGCAGTAACTCCGATCTCCCTCGCTGACCCGTGCTGGGCTATTTCGGAGGGTCAGGTCGTTCCATCAGGAGGGGTGACACGCGTCGACCTCGGAGCTGCCCTTGCCAACCTCGATGGCTCGCGCGGGCAGGGCGCAACCGCGTCTCTTTCGCTCGGGGTGTCCCTCAGCGATATGACGCCGGGCAGCCTTGCCCCCTCCATCTGTGGCGTTCCTAATCTTGCGATCGCCGTGACACCCGATGCCACCAGGAACGTCGCCGTCACGAACCCGGCAGACCCGCCCGCGTCTCACAGCGGTGACCTTGTACCAGGAGACGCCGATCTCCCCGTCTTGGGGCTCGCCGAAGGGCTGGGAATCGACCCGAACACGTGGCACTTGTTCGAGGAGTATTGGGTGCTCCTGCCGATGGGCGCCTTCATCGTTGGCACAATGGTGTTCGGAGTCGTCGTCTGGCGGCGCCGACGCACTGACGAACAACCGGAGAATGCGGTATGACCGAGAAACGCGCTGCGATGGCCACGGCCGAAAAGCCTCGTGGGTTGGTCTATTACGTCGGCGTCGCTCTGAGCGCAGCGCTTCTTGCCCTTGTTCTCCTCGTGGGCGTCATGGTCATTGTTGTTCCCGCTGCCACGGGGTCGACGCCCATGACCGTGCTTACGGGATCGATGGAGCCCACGTATCCTCCCGGAACCCTGGTCGTCGTAAGGCCGATTGATGCGCAGGAGATTCGCATCGGCGATGCGATCACGTATCAGATCGAGTCGGGCAAAGACGCGGTCGTCACCCATCGCGTGATGTCGGTCACTAAGACGACCAACGGCGAGGTGAGCTTCATAACAAAGGGCGACGCGAACGGTGCACCGGATGCCCTTCCCGTGCAGCCCGTGCAGATCAAGGGCAAGGTTTGGTATGCCGTGCCGTGGATCGGATACGCCAACAACCTGCTCAATGGTGACCTTCGAGGGTGGCTGATTCCCACGATTGCCGTCGTGCTGTTCCTCTATGCGGGATACATGCTCGCAAGCGGGATAACGTCCGCCGTGCGTAAGCGTCGAGATGCTGCTCAGGCCGAGGCGGACGCTCAATCGGTCGACGACGCTGAAGGGGCCGACGAATCAGCGAGCGATATCAGCCACGCGCGCTGACGTCACCGCGATGAGATCTGCCGGGGCTAGCTCAATGTCAAAGCCGCGTCGGCCTCCGCTCACGAACACCGTTTCGAACAGCTCCGCCGTCTCGTCGATGACAGTTGTGTGACGGTTCTTCTGCCCAACCGGGCTGATGCCGCCGACCACGTAGCCTGTCTTGCGTTCGGCGACCGCAGCATCCGCCATCGCCGCTTTCTTGCCACCGACCGCCGCCGCCAACGCCTTGAGGTCGAGCTTTGACGTCACCGGCACGATTCCCACGACAAGGCGACCATCGACATCCGCGAGCAGGGTCTTGAAGACCCGGTCGGGATCAAGCCCGAGGGCGGAGGCGGCCTCAAGGCCAAAGTTCGTCACGGCCGGGTCGTGCGCATACACGTGCGGTATGAATCGGATGCCCGCTCCGCTGAGAGCGACGGTGGCGGGGGTTCCCGTTGAGGCCATCGTTACTCGGCCCTGAAGAGCTGCATCGAGGTAGGAGCCATCGTGACCTGGGTGCCGGGGTCGTGAACGTCGGGACCGGTAATGTCGAGCGCCGAATCCCACAGCAGCGTGTAGGACGATACTCCCGGGTGGCGGGGCAGGGTCACCGTCTCAGGCTCCTCGCGCCCCTGCACGACGAGCAGAATGCGATTGAAGTCCTCGTGTTCGGGCGTCGACGCCGCCACATACTGCAGCACGCGCTGGGCGGGTGAATCCCAGTCTTCTGTCGACATCGTCTCGCCAGCGCCGTTGTACCAGTCCATCTGGCTCGCAGAAGGTACGGTCTCGTCTGAGCGGCCGAAGCGCACAGGTCGCAGCGCTGGGTTCTCCCGGCGAAGGCGCAGCAGACGCTTCGAAATCTCGAACAGATCCCGTTGCCAGTCGTCGTGCTCCCAGGGCAGCCAGCTCAGCTCGTCGTCGTGGCAGTAGGCGTTGTTGTTGCCCTGCTGGGAGCGGCCGAACTCGTCGCCAGCGGTGAGCATCGGAACGCCGGCGGAGAGTAGCAACGTGCCCAACAGGTTGCGCATCGCCTTGCGCCGCGCCGTGGTGATGGCGAAGTCGTCGGTCGGGCCCTCTACGCCGTGGTTGAACGATCGATTGTCGTCCGTGCCGTCGCGGTTATCCTCCCGGTTCGACTCATTGTGCTTGTGGTCGTAGGTCGTGAGGTCCGCCAGCGTGAACCCGTCGTGAGCGGTGATGAAGTTCACGCTCGAGAGGGGACCCCTCTCGTCGGCGAAGACATGGGCCGAGCCGGCGAAGCGCCGTGCCATGCTCCCGATTCCCTGCAGCGCAACGCCGTCCCGGCGCTCGGCGGCAATGTCGGTGAGCCAGAAGTCGCGCATCCTGTCGCGGTAGCCGTCGTTCCACTCGATCCAGCCCGGAGGGAAGTTGCCGGTCTGCCACCCGCCGGCGCCGATGTCCCACGGTTCTGCGATCATCTTCACGCCCTGAAGCTCGGGGTCGTTAACAATGGCCGTGAGCAGCGGATGCTCGGGGTCGAATTCGTGGCGTTCGTTGCGCCCCAGGGTTGCGGCTAGGTCGAAGCGGAAACCGTCGATTTGAACGTCGTTCGCCCAGTACCGCAACGAATCGAGCACGAGGCGTTGCGATGCCGGGTGGGCCGTGTTGAGGGAGTTGCCGCAGCCAGTGACGTCGATGTATTCGCCCTCGGCGTTCTGGCGATAGTAGGCAGCATCATCGATACCCCGCAGGCTCGTCGTCGGACCCTCCGGCCCCTGCTCGGAGGTGTGGTTGTAGACGACGTCGAGGATGACCTCAAGGCCCGCCTCGTGCAGCAACTTCACCATTCCCTTGAACTCGCGCAGCACCGCGGCGGGCCCCGCCGCACGGGCCGCTGCAGTGGCATAGTCGCGATGCGGGGCAAAGAACCCGAGAGTGTTGTAGCCCCAATAGTTGATGAAGCCGAGCCGTCGAAGCCGCTCTTCGCTCACCGACTGATGCACGGGCAAAAGCTCGATCGCCGTCACACCAAGATCGAGCAGCTGCTCGATGGCCGATTCGTGCGCGAGCCCGGCATAGGTGCCGCGGAATTCTTCGGGAACCGCAGGGTTGAGCCGCGAAATTCCTTTCGCGTGCGCTTCATAGATGACCGTGTGGTCGAGGGGCGTTGCTGGTTTTGTTGAGCCGTTCCAGTCGAAGCCGCCGTCGTCGACACATGAACGCCATCGCCCGGCACTCACACGGTCGAAGCCGCGCGCGTAGGGATCGAGCAGATGGCGAGACGCGTCGAACCGTGGGCTTTCGCCGCTCACTCGCACCGAGTACCGGGTGTCGCCCACGAGGTCGGGGTGCGTCACCGACCAGACGCCGTGCTCGTCGCGGCTCATCTCGGCGGTGGCGGTAACGCGGTCGCCCCGGTTATCAAAGATGCACAATTCCATGGATGTCGCGTGCTCAGACCAGACCCGAAGGTGGCCGCCGGCACCCGTCACCCGCACGCCAAGGTCGCGCAAAGGATCGGTGGAGATCATCGTCCTAGAGTAGAACCTATGCCCGTCTACCTGGACCATGCGGCGACCACGCCCATGCTCCCCGCCGCCCGCGCCGCCCTCATCGCGGCTCTCGATCTTGTGGGCAATCCGTCATCCATTCACACCCACGGGCAGTCAGCCAAACGCATACTCGAAGAAGCACGCGAGGTGATCGCCGGGTCACTCGGATGCGACCCCATCGAGATCGTGTTGACCTCCGGTGGCACAGAATCGGTGAACCTGGGCGTCAAGGGGCTGTTCTGGGCTCGCGACACGTCAGTCGTCTCGCGCAAGCGCATCCTTGTTCCCCGCGGCGAACACCACGCGACGATCGATGCCGCCGAGTGGCTCGTGGCTCATGAGGGTGCCGTCATCGAGTGGTTGCCAATCGATGAACTGGGGCGCATCTCCATCGACTCCGTTGCGCAGTCGTTGCGGGAGCATGACGATATTGCCCTTCTGACCATGCTCTGGGCCAACAACGAGGTGGGCACGGTGCAGCCAGTCGCTGAGATCGTGGCGCTGGCAGCCGAACGCGGCGTTCCAGTCCACGTAGATGCCGTGGCCGCATACGGCCATCTGCCGGTTTCTCTGCGCGAGAGCGGTGCCGCCGCGATTAGTGTTTCCGCCCACAAGGTCGGCGGGCCTTTGGGCATGGGGGCCCTCACCCTCGCCCGCACGGCCGTAGTCGAGCCCCTGCTTCATGGAGGCGGGCAGCAGCGAAATGTGCGCTCCGGCACGCAGGATGCACCCGCTGCTGTGGCGTTCGCCGCCGCCGTCGAGCATCCTCCCGCTCCTCTCACACACTTGCGTGATGCGCTGATCGCGGGCGTGCGCTCGGCCGTGCCCGACGCGGTGCTGCGAGGCGACCCCCGTGATCGTCTCGACAACAACGCCCACTTCACCTTTCCCGGCTGCGCAGGAGATTCGCTTCTGTTCATGCTCGATTCCGCAGGTATCTCAGCGAGCACGGGGTCGGCCTGCCAGGCCGGAATCCCCGAGGCATCCCACGTACTGCTGGGCATGGGCCTGAGCGAAGCCGAGGCTAGGGGAGCACTGCGGTTCACGCTCGGACACGATTCGACCGCCGCCGACATTGAGGCTCTTCTCTCGGTGTTGCCCGATGCCGTGGCGAGGGCCAGACGCGCCGGTTATAGCAACAGAGCGGTGTGACCCTCACTCGGTGAGCTATGGGCGTTCCCCTCGCGGTCGCGGCCCACTACGCTCAGGCGTCATGGATGCAACGACGCATGTCAGCAGGGCGACTATCGCTCGATACGCGGTCGGTTCGCTGGGCACCGGAGGGTTCGCCACGCTGCCCGGACTCGTGCTCGTCTACTACTTGACCGACACCCTTGGCATCGCGGCGCTCGCCGCCGGCCTGATCGTGACCCTCGCCAAGGTGTGGGATGTGATCATCGATCCCGTCATCGGGGCCACAAGCGATGCGAGCCTCGCGCGCACCGGCTCGCGGCGCAGGTTCATGATGCTCGGCGGTCTCACCCTTCCCGTGTTTTTCTTTCTCACCTTCGCGGTGCCCACAGGGCTCGGCCCGGTTGCCTCAGGAATCTGGGTGACTCTGGCGTTTGTGTTGTGCGCCACGGCATTCAGCCTGTTTCAGGTGCCTTATATTGCGCTGCCGGCCGAGTTGACATCCGGCTACGACGATAGGACGCGACTGCTCACCTGGAGGGTCGTCGTGCTGACCCTGGCCATTTTGCTCTTCGGTGCTGGGGGCCCCATCCTGCGCGGACTCGCCGACGATGCCCGCGTCGGTTACCTGGTGATGGCGGCGGTCGCCGGCCTCGTGATCGGCGCTGGCATGCTGATCTCATCGAGGGTTGCGCCACAATCGCATTCGTTTGCGTTCGTTGCGCAACGCCGGTCGCTCGGGATTGCTTATCGAGACGGCGCGGCAACGCTCGCCCGCAGTGCGCCATTCCGTGCGCTGCTCGCCACCTTCATGCTCCAGGGGTTGGCGACGGGGCTCATGCTTGCCGGTGCGCAGTACGTGGCGACGTGGGTCCTTCGGTCCGAAGATGCCGTGACTCTGCTTTTCGTTGCGCTCATCGCTCCGGCGCTGCTGCTGGCGCCCGTCTGGGGCGTCGTTGCGCGTCGCCTGGGCAAGTACCGCACATTCGTGATCGCGAGCGGGGTGTTCGCGCTCGCGGCGGCAAGCATGATCGCGCTCATCTGGGCACCCGGGGGGTGGGTCTATCTGCCCGTCGCCGTTGCGGGGGCCGCCTATGCCGGTATGCAGTCGTTGCCCATGGCGATGTTGCCGGATGTCATTTCCTACGACGCTAGAACCAAGGGGTCCGGCAAGGCCGGCACCTTCAGCGGGGTGTGGACGGCGGGGGAGACGACGGGAATGGCGCTCGGAGCGACCACACTCACCATTGTCCTGGCGCTCAGCGGCTATCTCGAAAGCGTCGCAGGGCAGGCAGTATCTCAGCCTGATTCCGCGCTCGTCGGCATCGTCGTCAGCTTCAGCGCGGTGCCTGCCGTGCTTATGGTGCTGAGTCTGGTCACGCTTCGCGGTTACCGATTGCGCCGGTCCGACACCGACAACGAGATTGAGGTCGTTCGGGAGGTGATCGCGTGAACGACGACATCCTGACGGAGCGTTCGCTGAGCATCCTCGATCGGCTGCAAAGCCTTAGGCACATGGATGCCCCCACTCATGGCGGGCGGGTGCTCTCCTATGTCTATGACTCGGGGCTGGCAGAGCTCGACGAACTCGCCGCACGGGCTATTCGCATCATGCAGCCCGTCAATGGCCTCGACCCCACCACATTCCCCTCCGTCGCTGCCATGGAGCGCGACATTGTGGAGTTCTCCCGACGGATGCTGCACGGCGACGACCCCGAAATAGTCGGCACCGTGACCTCAGGGGGCACCGAAAGCTGTTTGCTTGCGGTCAAGACCGCGCGGGATCTGTGGCGTGCTGCCGGAGGGACTGGTGTGCCGCGCCTGCTTGCGCCCGTCACCGTGCACGCCGCATTTCACAAGGCAGCGGACTATTTCGGTCTCGACCTGGACCTCGTATCCGTGGGGCAGGATGGCCGTGTCGACCCGGCCCACCTCGTCGCACGGTTCGGCCCCGATGTCGCTCTCGTCGTGGTCTCCGCGCCCGCGTACCCTCACGCGAGCTTCGATCCCGTCGCTCCCGTGGCCGCTGCTGCCCGCGAGGCAGGAATCTCGTGCCACGTCGATGCTTGCATTGGAGGGTGGGTGCTGCCCTGGTGGGGGGACGACGTGCCGGAATGGGATTTCTCTGTTGTCGGCGTCACCAGCATCTCGGCAGACCTGCATAAATACGGCTACGCACCCAAGGGTGTTTCTGTGCTTCTCCATCGGGGCCGAGACCGACAGCGAGCTCAATTCTTTGCCGCCACGCGATGGCCGGGTTACCCCGTGGTCAACTCGACAATGCTCGGGTCCAAGTCGGCGGCGTCGCTTGCGGCGGCCTGGGCGATCATTCAGCGGTTGGGAGTCGAGGGCCTGGCGTCGCTCACGGCGCAGAGTCGTAGGGCGACGGATGCTCTACGCGGCATCATCGATTCTGTTGACGGTCTGAGGGTTGTCGGTGATCCCGTTGGCCCGCTCTTTGCCGTCGCGTCGGATGACTCGGTGCCAGCCGCTCGAAGGGTCGACCCCCACCATTGGGCAGATCGAGTTCGCGCCCGCGGATGGCTTCTGCAGCTCCAGCCGGGGCTGATGCAGCCGGACGGGTCACGGTTGCCGCACACGACTCACGTAACGGTCACCCCGGTGACGGAGTCGGTTGTGGGGGATCTGGGTGCCGCGCTCATTGCCGGGGCCGACCAGGTGAGGGGTGTCGCACCGATATCGCCAGAAAGTGCCGCAGCGGTGGCGCAGCAGCTCGGGGGACTCGGCGACCCAGAGCGTGCTCGCCCGCTCGATTCGGAATCGGCTCTGGCCGCGCTCTCGGGGGCGGGCCTCGCCTCAGAGTCTGGTGCTCTGCCCGAGCAGATGGCGCCGATTCTCGCGCTCATGCAGGCGCTCCCGGCGCCCGTAACTGAGCGCCTTTTGGTCGAGCTCATCGCCCGCCTGAGCGAGCCAGGTGCCGCTGGATAGAGCAACAGTTACGGCGAATGCCGTCCGGGTTGACACGTACACCTTGCACCTGTAAGTTTCTTCTAACAGGTGAAACAAGGAGGTGGCGATGAGCGAAATTACGGAGATGTCGGCCGATGAGCTGAGCATCAAACTCACTGCCATTTCGAGCGCGCAGCGCATGCGCATCATTGCAATGCTCGCGGGGGAGAGGCTGCACGTCAGCGAGCTTGCCCGCAGGGTGGGCATGTCGCGTGCGCTCCTCTATATGCACCTGACGAAACTCGAGGAATCCGGATACGTCGCCGGGAGCCTCGAACTCAGCGAGGACGGCAAAGCCCTTAAGTACTTTGAGGTGCTGCCGTTCACGCTCACAATCGACGCCGAGACCCTCGTCGCGGCCGTCGCCCGAAGCGCCGAAAGCGCAGAGTCTGGAGAAATCTGATGGAGCACATTCCTTGGTTCGCGTGGATCGCGATCGCCGGAATCTTCGCGTGGGTCATTGTGACCTCCGCCACGACGTTTGCGGGGCGCAACAAGAACCTCGACGCGGTGATCGCGCAGAACACCGCGGTGAACGAGAAGCTCATGGAGCGCCTCGACACAATCGACACTCGGCTCATCGCGGTGGAGAAAACCCTCAACGACATTCCCTAACCAGGGGCGCTCAGCGCAGCGCGCGTAGACTGCTTCGGTGAAGGTTTTAGCAGCGATGAGTGGCGGGGTGGATTCCGCCGTCGCCGCTGCCCGCGCCGTCGAGGCGGGCCACGAGGTTGTCGGTGTTCATCTTGCGCTCAGCCGCATGCCGGGCACACTGCGCACCGGCAGCCGCGGATGCTGCACGATCGAAGACTCGATGGATGCCCAGCGTGCCGCCAACATCATCGGCATCCCCTACTACGTGTGGGATTTCTCCGAGCGGTTCAAGCTCGATGTTGTCGACAACTTCATCGAGGAGTACCAGGCGGGGCGCACGCCCAACCCGTGTATGCGGTGCAACGAGAAGATCAAGTTCGCCGCGTTACTGGAGAAGGCCATCGACCTGGGGTTCGACGCCGTCGTCACGGGGCACTACGCCAAGGTGGTCACGGATGCTGAGGGCAACCGGGAGCTGCACCGCGCCGCAGCGTGGGCCAAGGACCAGTCGTATGTGCTCGGCGTGCTCACGGCCGACCAGCTCGACCACTGCCTCTTTCCGCTCGGGGACACCCCGTCGAAGGCAGAGGTGCGGGCCGAGGCCGCGGAGCGCGGCTTCAGTGTCGCGAGCAAGCCCGACAGCCACGACATCTGCTTCATCCCCGACGGGGACACTCGCGGGTGGCTTGCCGACCGAGTGGGCGCCGAGCAGGGCACGATCCTCGATCGATCCGGTGCGGTGATCGGCAAGCACGAGGGTGCCGCCGCGTTCACCATCGGCCAGCGCAAGGGCCTCAACCTCGGTGTGCCCAGCGTCGATGGTCGGCCGCGGTTTGTGTTGGAGATTCGCCCCAAGGACAACACGGTCGTTGTTGGACCTCGTGAGGCGCTTGACCTTGCCGAGGTTGCGGGAACCCGGTTCACCTGGGCTGGCCTCGCACCCGATAACCCCGCTGTGCCGTTCGACTGCCACGTGCAGGTGCGCGCTCATTCCGATCCCATGCCCGCCATCGCCCAGGTTGTCGACACTGAGGCAGGGCCCGAGCTCGTCATCCGACCCACGACGCCTCTGAACGGTGTTTCGACGGGCCAGACGGCGGTTGTCTATGTGGGCACTCGCGTTCTGGGCCAGTGCACGATCGACCGCACCGTGAGTGCGGTTCCTGCCGACGCGTAACGCTGCTTCTTCGGCCGGGTATTCGACGCCTGTCGGTGTCGGTGTCGGTGCCTAGACTGAGAGGGTGGCAGAGTCCGTTACCCCTCCAGAGCTCGATGCGGCCAAGGCCGAAGCCGACGAGCTGACGACCCGCATCCTCGAACTCCGCGAGGCGTACTACGAGCGCGATACCGAACTCGTTTCGGATGCGGAGTACGACGCTCTGATGCACCGGCTCGAAGAGCTCGAGCATCTGTTCCCCGAGCTGCAGGGGCAAGACAGTCCGACGCAGACCGTGGGTGGGCGGGCGCAAACGCTCTTCGACCCTGTCGAGCACGCCGAGCGTATGCTCAGCCTCGACAACGTCTTCAGCATCGAGGAGTTTGAGGCGTGGGCCGCCAAGGTCGAACGGGATGCCCACCGCCGAGTCGACTACCTGTGCGAGCTCAAGATCGATGGGCTCGCCATCAACTTGCGATACGAAAACGGCGTGCTCACGACCGCAGCCACGCGAGGCGACGGGCGAACCGGCGAAGACGTGACCGAGAACATCCGTCTCGTGGCGTCTATCCCGCAGCGCCTTGCCGGTGAGGGGCATCCGCCCATCGTCGAGGTCCGCGGCGAGGTATTCATTCCTGTGGAGGCATTCAGGCTTCTCAATGCTGAGCAGGCGGCTACCGGCGAGCGTATCTTCGCCAACCCGCGCAACGCAGCCTCTGGCAGCCTTCGGCAGAAGGCGGAGGGCAAATCGCCCGACAAGCTCGCTCAGATGCACCGGCGTCTTTCGACCTTGCGCATGCTCGTTCACGGCATCGGAGCCTGGCCTAATCCGCCCGTCTCGAGTCAGTCAGAGGTCTATGGGCTCCTAGCGGGCTGGGGGCTCCCCACCAGTCCCTACTTTCAGGTCAAGGATTCGGCCAAGGGTGCCGCCGAGTTCATCGAGTACTACGGCGAGAACCGCGCGAGCGTGGAGCACGAGATCGACGGAATCGTCGTCAAGGTGGACGAGCTTGCCCTGCACGATGAGCTGGGGGCGACTAGCCGGGCGCCGCGATGGGCGATTGCTTATAAGTACCCGCCAGAGCAGGTCAACACCAAGCTTCTCGACATCGTGGTGAGCGTTGGCCGCACGGGCCGCGCGACGCCGTTCGCCGTTATGGAGAAGGTGCGCGTTGCGGGCAGCGAAGTGCGCCAGGCCACGCTTCACAACCAGGACGTTGTTAAGGCCAAGGGCGTGTTGATCGGCGACACCGTCGTGTTGCGTAAGGCCGGTGATGTGATTCCCGAAGTCCTGGGCCCCGTCGTTGAGCTGAGAGACGGCACCGAGCGCGAGTTTGTAATGCCAACGAATTGCCCCGAGTGCGGCACGCCGCTGCGCGCGATGAAAGAGGGCGACATTGATCTGAGGTGCCCCAACGCGCGAAGCTGCCCGGCCCAGGTGCGGGGTCGGGTTGAGCACATCGGCAGCAGGGGCGGCCTCGACATCGAGGTCCTCGGCGAGGTCGCCGCTGCGGCGCTGACGCAGCCAACGACGCCGGAGGTCCCTCCGCTCGAAACCGAGGCTGGTCTTTTTGACTTAGAGCTGGGCGACCTGATCCCCATTGAGGTGATGGTGCGTGACGCCGAAACTGGCCTGCCTAAAGAGGAGCCAGACGGCACCATCAGAATGCGCACGCCGTTTCGCCGCAATCCCAGCGCCGCCGAGAAGAAGGCGGGATTGCTTGGCCAGCAGCCCTCCGCCGCAGCCACCAAGCTCCTCGACGAGATCGAGAAGGCTAAGACTAAGCCGCTGTGGCGCATCCTCGTCAGCCTCAACATTCGGCATGTGGGGCCCGTCGCTGCGCGCGCTCTCGCCGACTACTTCGGGTCTCTGGATGCCATCCGCTCGGCGTCGCGAGACGAACTCGCCGCGGTCGACGGGGTTGGCCCCATCATCGCCGATGCCCTCATGGACTGGTTCGATGTCGACTGGCATCGAGAGATTGTGCAGCGATGGGCGGATGCGGGGGTGCAGTTTGCGACGCCCGGTCACCCCGGTCCTGGTGCGGCCGCAGCGGCGGGCGGTCCGCTCGCCGGGCTCACGGTTGTCGCGACCGGCGCGCTCGAGGGTTTCTCCCGCGAGGGTGCGCAAGAAGCCATAATCCAGGCCGGCGGCAAGGCGGCCTCCAGCGTCTCTAAGAAGACGGATTTCGTGGCGGCGGGTCCCGGTGCCGGCTCGAAACTCGCCAAAGCAGAGGAGCTCGGCGTTCGCATCATCGATGCCGCCCAGTTCGCGCTCCTCGTGCGGGAGGGGCCGACAGCACTCGACTCTTGAGCTCGCCGGGCCTAAAGAACAGAGCTCGCCGGGCCTAATGAACAGGGTTTGTTAACAACTGAGCTTTTTTAAGAGATGCTCGTCGCCATGCCCCTACACTGGAGCATTACTGGCCGTCCTCGATTCAGGAGAGTGAAGGGTCTACCGTGCTCCCTCGTCTCGTGGCGATCGTTGCTTCCTCGGCACTCGTCCTCGGACTCGCCGGGGCTATTGTGGCGACCCCGCGGCCATCTCCGACGGCATCAACAACGGCGGCATCGATCAGCTACCGGGCTGCGTCGTCTCGCCTCCCGACGCTTTCTCCCGCCGGCCAACTGGCTGGTCTTGGCGCGCTCGATGGGCTAGCGCTCCTGGACGGTGTCGCGCACCTCGACCGGCTCGCCCTCGGCGATTTTGCGACTCGGTACGCCAGCACGCTCAGTGCGCTCGGCGAGAACCCCCCGGAGTCAACGGAGGTCGTGAGGTGGTGGTCGCAGCTTGCCCAGCAGAAGCGCCATGACCTCGTTGCCCTTGTTCCCGGTCTCGTCGGCAATCTCGACGGGGTTCCCTACGACGTGCGTGATGCAGCGAACCGGGCCTATCTCGAGATCACGATCTCGCAGATCGAGGCGGGGCTCGCGAGTGCGGGAGGAACCGCGGCACGCGCAGCCGATGAGGCGAGACTCGACATGCTGCGGGAGGTGCGGCTCGCACTCGGCGAACAGGGCCAGATTCCCTCCCGGCATCTTCTTGCCGTCGATGTCGCGTGGCCGGGTCAAGCCGTAGTCGCCCTTGGCGATGTCGCAGAGGCCGACTATGTCAGCTTTCTGGTGCCAGGGATGTTCTTCACTGTGCAGGGTCAGATAGTCGACTGGACGGAGATCGCACTCGATATTCACAGAGACAAAATGTCTCTGGTTGCGAATCCGCTCTCTGCGGGCCCGATCCTCGCGTCGTCCGATTCGCAATCGACCTCCGAATCGCACGTCGCGGGTACAGAGATGTCTTCGTCAACGACGGATCCTCCCTCGGCCTCGTCCATCGCCACCGTTGCCTGGATGGGCTATGAGACGCCCAATATCTTCACCGTCGGCGCACTCGATCTCGCACATGATGGGGCCGACGCGCTCAGCGCAACCGTCGATGGTCTGCGCGCCGTCCGCGGGGATCGGCAACCCAAAGTGTCGCTCATCACGCATTCCTATGGGTCGACTGCAGCGTCCATTGCGCTCCAGCGGGGCACCCTAGATATCGACGCGCTGGCGATCGTCGGATCTCCGGGAGTCGCGGTCGACGATGTCAGGGGCCTCGGGCTTGCCGACGGAGCGGTGTTTGTGGGCGAGGCGTCGTGGGATCCTGTGGCCGACATCGCCTTTCACGGTAGCGATCCCGGGGATCCCGCCTTCGGCGCCGTGCAGATGGACGTCGGTACCGGTCACGACGATGTGACGGGCAAGACCCTCGGCTCGGCCGTTGGCCACCTAGGCTATTTTGCCGCCGGCACCAAGGCAATGCGAAGCTTCGCTTTGATCGGTCTCGGTCGTCTAGCGGAGGTGCCGGGTCAGGCTCAGCAGATTCTGGCCAGATAGCCGCCGAGCGGTGTCAGGTCGGGCGGATAGGATTGGCTGTACCCCCGGCCACAACGCTTCGGAGAACTATGTCTGAAATCACGAACGAGCAGGTCGCGCACCTGGCCAATCTGGCGCGCATCGCCTTGACTCCCGAGGAGATCGAGAAGCTTACGGGCGAGCTCGGCGCAATCGTCGATTCGATCGCCAAGGTGTCGGAGATCGCCACGCCAGACGTGCCGGCGACCTCGCACCCCATCCCGCTGTCGAATGTGTTCCGGCCCGATGTTGTTGGCGAGACGCTGACGACCGAGCAGGCACTCGCGGGGGCACCTGAGCACGACGAGAGCCGATTTATCGTTTCGGCAATTCTGGGAGAAGAGCAGTGACCGACCTGACCCGGCTTTCTGCCGCAGACCTGAGTTCCAAGCTCGCATCCGGCGAGGTGTCAAGCGTTGAAGCAACGCAGGCGCACCTCGACCGCATCGCAGCAGTCGACGGAGACGTTCACGCGTTCCTTCATGTTTCGGATGCTGCCCTCTCGACCGCAGCCTCGATCGACGCACGCCGCGCAGCAGGAGAGCCTCTGGGCGCCCTTGCCGGTGTGCCCATCGCTATCAAGGACATCCTGTGCACGACCGACATGCCCACGACGGCAGGCTCCCGCATCCTTGAGGGCTGGGTTTCGCCCTACGACGCAACCGTTGTGCGCAAGCTGCGCGAGGCAGACCTGGTGCCGCTCGGCAAGACCAACATGGACGAGTTCGCCATGGGGTCGTCGACGGAGCACTCGGCCTATGGCCCCACCCGCAACCCGTGGTCGCTCGACCGCATCCCCGGTGGATCCGGTGGCGGCTCGGCCGCTGCGGTCGCCGCGTTTGAGGCACCCCTCGCCCTCGGCAGCGACACCGGTGGGTCGATTCGTCAGCCCGCCGCCGTCACCGGGTCTGTCGGCGTCAAGCCCACCTATGGCGGAGTCTCTCGCTACGGTGCGATCGCGCTTGCGTCGTCGCTCGACCAGGTCGGCCCCGTCTCACGCACCGTTCTCGATGCCGCTCTGCTTCACGATGTGATCGGGGGCCACGACCGCCGCGATTCCACGTCGCTGCGGGACGAGTGGCCGAGCTTCGCCGAAGCCGCCCGTGCCGGCGCCCAGTCGCGCTCGCTCAAGGGTGTTCGCGTCGGCGTCGTCAAAGAGCTTGATGGCGAGGGCTTCCAGGCGGGAGTCCACACGCTGTTTCACCAGGCCCTCGACACGATGGCCGCAGCCGGTGCCGAGATCGTGGAGGTCTCTGCCCCGAGCTTTGAGTACGCCATCGCCGCGTACTACCTGATCCTGCCCGCAGAGGCATCGAGCAACCTCGCCAAATTCGACTCCGTTCGATTCGGCATGCGCGCCAAGATTCCTGGCGGCGGCACCGTTGAGGATGTCATGGCCGCGACCCGCGAGGCTGGCCTGGGCGACGAGGTAAAGCGCCGCATCATCCTCGGTACCTACGCGCTGAGCGCCGGCTACTACGACGCCTACTACGGAAGCGCGCAGAAGGTTCGCACGCTCATCCAGCGCGACTTCGATGCTGCGTTCACGCAGGCGGATGTTCTCGTCTCGCCCTCTGCGCCCACCACGGCGTTCAAGCTGGGCGAGAAGCTCAACGACCCACTTGCGATGTACCTCAACGACGTCACGACGATCCCCGCGAACCTCGCGGGTGTTCCCGGTATGAGCTTGCCCATGGGCCTCGCCGCAGAGGACGGGCTCCCCGCCGGTCTGCAGATCATGGCTCCCGCTCGCGAGGATGCCCGGCTCTACACGGTGGGTGCAGCCCTGGAGGCGCTCCTCGAAGAGCAATGGGGACACACCCTCATCAGCAGGGCGCCCGACCTGGCGCTCGGTGAAGAATTTGCAGCACAGGAGGGAGCGGTCTGATGGCCAAAGCAGAACTGATGGACTTCGACAAGGCCCTCGAGTTGTTCGAGCCCGTGCTCGGCTTCGAGGTGCACGTCGAACTCAACACCAAGACCAAGATGTTCTCGGATGCCCCCAACCCGGCCGCGGCCGACGGTGGCACGGGTGAGCCCAACACGATGATCACTCCCGTGTGCCTCGGCCTTCCCGGCTCGCTGCCCGTGGTGAACGAGCAGGCAATTAGGGATTCGATCAGCCTTGGCCTCGCCCTCGGATGCGAGATCGCACCGTCGTCGCGGTTCGCACGTAAGAACTACTTCTATCCAGACCTCGCCAAGAACTACCAGATCAGCCAGTACGACGAGCCGATCGCGTTCGACGGCAACGTCGAAGTTGAGCTGCCCGACGGCCGTCTCTTCGACGTGTCGATCGAGCGCGCTCACATGGAAGAGGATGCGGGCAAGCTCACGCACGTCGGCGGGGCGACCGGCCGCATCCAGGGTGCCGAATACTCGCTCGTTGACTACAACCGTGCCGGTGTTCCCCTCGTCGAAATCGTCACCAACATCATCTACGGGGCAGAGCATGACGCCCCCGTGCTGGCCAAAGCGTATGTTTCGGCTATTCGCGACATCGTGATCTCGCTCGGTATTTCCGAGGCGAAGATGGAGCGCGGCAACCTGCGCTGTGACGCCAACATCTCGCTGCGTTCGCGCGCTGCGGTAGCCGAGGCTCAGGTCGCAGGCCTGCCGTTGCCGCTCGGTACCCGCACCGAGACGAAGAACGTCAACAGCCTGCGCAGCGTTGAGCGTGCCATCCGGTACGAAATCCAGCGTCAGGCGGCGATTCTCGCCAAGGGTGGAACGATCATCCAGGAGACCCGTCACTGGCACGAAGACACGGGCCAGACCTCGGCGGGTCGCCCCAAGAGCGACGCCGACGACTATCGCTACTTTCCCGAGCCCGACCTTCTGCCGGTTGAGCCGTCAAAGGAGCTCATCGCCGAACTGCGTGCAGCGCTTCCCGAGGCCCCCGCGATTCGTCGCCGCCGCCTCAAGGAGGCGTGGGGCTTCACTGACCTTGAGTTCCAGGATGTCGTGAACTCGGGTCTGCTCAACGAGGTTGAGGCCACGACCGCGGCAGGGGCATCCGCTCATGCTGCCCGCAAGTGGTGGACGGGCGAGATCGCGCGTGTCGCCAACGAGCGTGGCGTGGATGCTGCGAGCCTCGTGAGCCCGCTGCATGTCTCAGAGCTTGTAGCCATGGTCGAAGACGGCGAACTCACCGACCGTCTTGCCCGCCAGGTGCTTGAGGGCGTTATCGCCGGCGAGGGATCGCCATCGCACGTGGTCAAGGAGCGCGGCCTCGCCGTTGTCTCTGACGACGGCGCGCTCATTGCGGCGATCGACGAAGCTCTGGCCTCGCAGCCGGACGTTCTTGCCAAGATCAAGGACGGCAAGGTTCAGGCCGCCGGTGCCGTGATTGGTGCCGTCATGAAGGCTATGAAGGGCCAGGCGGATGCTGCCCGCGTCCGTGAGCTGGTTCTGGAGCGCGCCGCACAGTAACGCGCCATTCGATCGCAGGGCCGGCATCCGCCATCAGGGGATGTCGGCCCTGCGTCGTTGTCGAGGCTCCTGCAGAGGTGCGCGCCCGGAGGCGCCTATTCGCTCAGAAAGGCGACGGCAGCGGTTCTGAACGCGCCAGACGAGGGGGCGCTGAAGTGGTTACGGTCGGGAATCTCGACAAAGCGCGCGTGCGGCGCACTTTCGGCCAGCCGACGCGACTGGTCGATGATGAGGTCGTCGGTGCCCGTGCCGAGCAGGAGGGGCTGCTCCGGCGCGTTTGTGGTGTCGGCCTGCAGGCCGCCGCGTAGCCCTTCCACGAGCGAAATCAGTGATTCGAGGTCGTTGCCGGGAACCCGTGCCGCCATCATGACGAATGCTGAGGTGAGGGGGTCCTCAATCGTCCTCCCTGTCCGCACGTAATCACGAGCCGCTTCGAGATCGAACCGAGTCAGGGGGTCTCCCTCCGGCAGCCCGCCGAGCACGGCCCGGGTGACGAGGTGGGGAAGCGCCGGCGCGGCGAGCCAGCTCACACGCGAGCCCAGGGAGTACCCCAGCAGTGAGACGTCGCCGAGCATGTAGGTGTTGAGCACTTGCGACAGGTCGTCGACGAAGAGTTCCATGGTGTAACGCTCTGGATCGTAAGGCTTGTCGCTCTGCCCATGCCCACGTTGGTCTACCGCGATCACCCGGTGGCCGGCACGGGTCAGGTCGCGGATCCATCCCGTCACCTGCCAATTGACGAGGGCCGATGCGGCGAAGCCGTGCAGGGCGACGACGGGCGGGGCATCGAGATCGCCAAAATCGTAGGTGGCGAGCTTGAGGCCGTCCGAAGAGAGCACGAACTGGGGCTGAGGGGTGGCGTCCACGGCACCATTCCACCACCGAGCGTGGGTTTGCGCACTCAGGTTGATGCGCCTGTAGGACGCGGGACTACTGGCGGCGGGATCGCCGGTCGAGTTCGATCGTGGTGATGGCGCCGAGGGAGGAGAGCCCGAAGCAGATCGCTCCAAACCAGGCGGGAGCGAATGAGGCGTCACGGGCGAGCAACCCCGCGAACAGTACCGTCAGCAACAGCGACACCGTTGCGATCACCCACGCCGCAATCGTTCGAAGCCGATTCGGGGGAGTCGCGGGAGAAGCCATGACTCTATTGTGCCGTGAGCGGGCGGCTGAGATCTCTACGCGCTCGCTGCGGGGGTGATTCTGCCGGATGCGAGCCCGCCCGATGAGCCGGAGAGAGCGGCGATAACGGATCGCGCCGCCGCGGCAGAGGCTGCAGCCGAGTAGGCCGAGGCTGCCGCCGCAATGCTAACTCGGGCGCGGGCGGGCACGATTTCGTGGGGAAGCTCCGTCGCGGCGATCCACTCAAGCTGGGCCACGACGTCGGCAATATCGATGCGGTCGTATGGCTCACGGGCCGTCATCGACGTGAGCAGGGATCGCCAGTCGCGCGAGAGCGATTCTGGTACGCGAGGGTCATTGATGAGCCGGGCCATCGCTGAGGGGATCGCGTCGCCGGGGAACACTCGCTCTCCTGTGAGGCACTCGATCAACACGAGCCCGAGCGAGTAAATGTCGCTGGGCGGGCCGACGTCTTCGCCGTTGGCCTGTTCAGGGCTCAGGTACGGTGCTGTTCCCGTTGTGGTGCCCGGCGTGAGTGACTGCGGTTTTCCAGCCAACTGAGCAATGCCGAAATCGATGAGTTTGGCACGGGTGCGCTGGTTTCGGTGACTGTATTCGGCGAGAAGGATGTTGCCGGGTTTGATGTCGCGGTGCACCACGCGGCGCTCTCCGAGGTAGCTCAGCCCCTCTGCCAGGTCGGTGCCCAGCCGGGCGACTGAGCCGGGGGAGAGCGGGCCGTGCTTGAGGTGCGATTGAAGGTTGTCGCCGCTGAGCAGCTCCATGACGAGAAATATGGTCGGCGTCTCTGGTCGAGGCACGAAGACCCCGGCATCGAGAACGGTAACAAGGCTCGGATGGTTGAGTGCAGCCAGGGTGCGAATCTCCGCTTCCTGGCGATCGGCGTCTGCCTGATCGACCGCGGCGGCGCGAAAGATCTTAATGGCGACCTCTCGGTCGAGAAACTGATCGTGACCGCGATGGACGGCGGCCATCCCACCCCGGCCGATCAGTGCTCCTAGACTGTAGCGGCCACCCAATAACTTGGGTTCCGCGATCCCCGCTGTCTCTCCCATACCGGAAGATTAGCCCGAAAATCGGGGGTGTCTAGTGGTGCGACATCAATATGTAATACACCGTTCTGTCTACGGTGTAACCACCCAGCGTTGCGGGGCAAAGTCAAGGGAATTTATCGTGAATTTTCGGAGTTACAGGTCAATGTAAACGCATGAATCTACGTCTCGACAGAAAGCCCATCATGACCTCTTCACTTGAACTCGGCCTCGACACGTTCGGCGACGTGATGGCCGAAGCCGACGGCACTGTGCTCAGCCAGGCCCACAGCATCCGCAACATCGTTGACCAGGCAGTGCTCGCCGACCAGGTAGGCGTCGACTTCATTGGCGTAGGGGAGCATCACCGATCCGACTTTGCCGTCTCGGCCCCCGAGGTCGTGCTCGCCGGGATCGCCACCCGCACCGAGCGCATCCGTCTAGGCTCTGCGGTCACGGTTCTCAGCTCCGACGACCCCGTGAGGGTCTTCGAGCGTTTCTCCACCGTTGACGCACTTTCTCATGGCCGTGCCGAGGTCATTATCGGACGCGGTTCGTTCACCGAGTCATTCCCGCTGTTCGGCTTTGACATGAATGACTACCAGCAACTCTTCGAAGAGAAAATCGATCTGTTCGCCGCACTCATCACCAACGAGCCCGTCACCTGGTCGGGCAAACTGCGGGCGGGGCTCACCGATCAGAGCGTGTTCCCCCGCATTGAGAGTGGCACGCTCAAGACCTGGGTTGGCGTGGGCGGCAGCCCGGAGTCCGTCGTTCGGGCCGCCCACTACGGATTGCCGCTGATGCTCGCCATCATCGGCGGAGATCCGTTGCGCTTCGCCCCTTACGCCGAGCTCTACAAGCGTGCACTTGCCCAATTCGGCCGCGAGGAGTTGCCCATTGGCGCCCACTCGCCAGGTCACATTGCCGCGACGGATGCAGAGGCGGCCGAAGAACTTTGGCCGCACTTTAGGGCCAACCGCGACAGCATCGGCAAGGATCGCGGCTGGCCCCCCATCACGCGCGCGGAGTACGAGCACGAGATCGCAGAAGGCGCGCTCTTCGTGGGTTCCCCCGAGACGGTTGCCGCGAAGATCGTTCGGGCGGCCAAGGGCCTGGGGCTCTCTCGCTTCGACCTCAAGTATGCAAACGGCACGATGCCGCACGAGCAGCTGATGCGATCGATCGAACTGTATGGTCGCCAGGTGATTCCGCTAGTGCGGCAGCAGTTGGCCGAGGAACCGCCGATAGCGCTCTAGGTCTGGCGCCAGCGGCTACGGCTGCTGCATGCTGAGGGATGATGACCGACGACGATGTGGTTGCAGCGCTCAGGGCGGCTGGCTGCGTGTTCGCAGAAGACGAAGCGGCACTCCTGCGGGAGTCGGCGGATTCCAACGCCGATCTCGAACGGATGCTGCGGCTGCGCGTTGAGGGCCTACCGCTCGAGCGGATTCTCGGGTGGGCAGAGTTCCGCGGTCTGCGCATCGCCGTGGCGCCCGCAGTTTTTGTGCCGCGCCGTCGCACGGAATGGCTCGCCGAGCGTGCGATCGCCCTCTCCGGCGACGGCAGCATCGTGCTTGATCTGTGCTGTGGATCAGGAGCCATTGCGGCGTCGATAGCAGCGCAAGTGCCGGGTGCCGATGTTTACGCGTCAGACATCGACCCCGTCGCCGCCGCCGTAGCGCGGCACAACGTAGGGGCGGCTAACCGAGTGTTCGAGGGCGATCTCTTTGATGCGCTTCCCGCCTTTCTCAGAGGCAGGGTGAATGTGCTTGTCGCCAATGCGCCGTATGTGCCGACCGACGAAGTGCGATACATGCCGACGGAGGCCAGAGTCTACGAGGCCATCGCTGCACTCGACGGAGGGGTCGATGGTCTTGATGTGCAGCGCAGAGTCGTGGCAGGAGCATCCGAATGGCTCACCGAGACGGGCTGGCTTCTCATCGAGACAAGCGAACGACAGGCCCCGCTCACGGCAGGCGCGTTCGACGCGGCAGGGTTCACCTGCGTGATCGAACGGGACGAATCGTGCGATGCGACGATCGTGGTCGGACGGCACCGGAGGGGGGTGTAGCGCCCACACGGTGGCCTCAGTGCGATGCTCGCGCCAGTTGCTCAGACGCCTCAATAACGCAGAATCGATTTCCGTCAGGGTCTTCGAGCACTACGTAGTCCGCGTCGTCTTCGTAATCCCATTCGACCCGCTGCGCCCCGAGGCTGACCAGCCGGGCGACCTCGGCCGATTGGTCGTCGGCGTAGAGATCGAGGTGATGGCGGCGCCGCGTGCTGGCAGCAGAAGACACAAGACTGAGCGCGAGTTGCGGCCCAGCACCGTCGTGAGGGGCCAGAATCACCCAGTCGTCATCGGGCTCATCCCTCGGGCCGTAGCCGAGGGCGTTCGACCAGAATTCGATGCCGCGCTCAAGGTCGCGCACACCCCACACAATTGAACCGATCGTGAGCATGTCGCACAGTATGCGACACAAAGCTGGAGAACGAGAACGCTACTTTTCGCCGTTCTCCCGCAGCCGGAGGCGCCGAGAGAGGCCGTCTTCGTTCAGTTCGACGATGTTTCCGCGCGACTTCACGAAGTCGGTGAAGTTCTTATACCCGAGCGCCGATTCCTGAAACGACGGGTCCATCCGCAGCATCTGGTTCTTGACTCCCGAGCTTCCCAGCCATTCGGCGTCATTCTTGGCGTGGCCCAGTCGCAGCGCGCGCACGAGCAGGGCAGAAGCCGCCTGCTGGGCCGCCTGCATTGCTCTCTTGCTGGGTGCGGCTGCGCGAGCATCTGCGGGTTCGGCGGATTTTCTGCTTGCGCGGTGGCTGCCCTTTTTGCCGGTTTCGGCCGCGGAATCGCCGCCGTCGGTGGTGCCACCGGCGGCATTCTCGCCCGTCTCGGGCACCTGCTCGACCTCTACCGATGGGGCATCCTCAGCGATGCCGGGGAGTCCGTCGTAATCGGCGAACTCATCGCATGCTGCCGCAAGAAACTTGCTGGTCGACCCGGCGACTCCGATGCCGACGACGTAACGCCCGAGTCGTGCCGCCCGCTGAGCGAGGGGGATGTAGTCGCTGTCACCAGCGACGATCACTACGTGGGTGAGGTCGGGCAGGCGAAACAGGTCTTCGACCACGTCGACCGCGAGCCGGATGTCGGCACCGTTCTTCATCGAACGCACGGCGGGGAAGAGCTGAACGAGATCGACGGCGCGCTCCATGAGTTGACCGCGGTAGCTGGAGTTCACCTCGATCGACCAGTCGGCATAGGCCCGGCTGATCACGATCGAGCCGAACGACGACGCGTAGTCGAGCACGGCCCCGATGTCGACGGTCGCGCGGTCAAGTCGGGATGCGAGATCGCGGTCGTCACGCACGCTATCGGCGGTGATGGAGCGGATGTGTTCTTTGAGAAAGTGACCGCGGCCATAGATCTGATCGAAGCGGCTGATGACGATGTTGTCGAAATCGATGTAGACGGCAACGCGGCCCTCTGTGGGTTCGGCCATTCTGCTGGCTCTTCTCTGCTCGGCGGCTCGTGCGATTACAGTCTGCGGTGTCGGCGGGGCGCGGGGCAATGTGAGAAAGCCTTGGTGCGCGATGCGCTGGTCAACTCCCAGGCAAACGCCCTGGCGCGGGTGCCCTGGCCGAGTATGGTCAGGGAATGTCGAACAACGTAGAAACCCTTTCGGAACGTATGACCTCGTCCGTCGGAACCCGGCTCAGCTACGGCGACAAGGTGACCATCGGTGGTGTCGAGGCTGTGCCCGTTGCGCTCGTGAGCTTTGGCTTCGGCGGCGGAGCGGGAGACATGCAGCACGAAGGCGAGCATGATGCTGGTTCGGGTACGGGCGGTGGCGGAGGGGGCATGAGTGTTCCTGTCGGCATCTATGTGCCTGGCCCACGCGGCCCGCGCTTCGTGCCGAATCTCATCGCTCTGCTCACGGTCAGCATCCCGCTCGCGTGCATCGCCGGGTACTCGCTCCCCAAGATCGTGCGCGCCCTCAAGAAGTAGCCTCACCCTCGATCGTCGAGGCAGATGAGAAATCGCGGGTGCGGGTGGCGCGGCGCCCAGCCGGGGGTACCGTGGTTGGCACACGCGACGGCACCGTGGCTTGCGAACCCCGACGTGAGCCAGCCGCCGCACACTCGTAATCGCCTCGCACCCCCGAGGCACTGCGACGACCCGCGCCCGAACGCGCGTCGGCCTCCTGCGACACCCACAACGGTGAGGCGTTCCCGGATTTCTCGGCGATACCTCAGCCGTTCCCCTGAGGAGACGACATGAGTGACCCTGCCCGCCCCAACGACGTTGCCGGCATCAACGTCCGCACCGACACCTCCGCTCCCACCATCGTTTTGGTTCATGGTGCCTTCGCTGATTCGTCTAGCTGGGCCGCGGTCATCTCCCGTTTGCATTCTCAGGGTTATCCGACCTTGGCCGTGGCCAATCCACTGCGAGGTCTCACGAGCGACTCCGACTACACCCGGTCAGTGCTGGCAACGATCGCAGGGCCGGTGGTTCTTGTCGGGCACGCGTACGGTGGTGCGGTCATTACCAATGCCGCTGTGGGCAACCCCCGTGTCGACGCCCTCGTCTATCTCAGCGCGTTCGCCCTCGACGATGGGGAATCTGTCGTGGGAGCCCTTGCGCTCGGCGGGCGCAGCGAACTCCCCGATCACCTCATCATGAGATCGGTGCCCGGCGAGGTGGAGGCGGAGGCCTACCTCGACCCCGTGCACTTTCACCGGTTGTTTGCGCAAGATCTCGCGCTGGATCACGCGGCCTGGCTAGCCTCGGCCCAAAGGCCCGCATCGCTCGCTACCCTCGGCACGCCGTCGGGGCAGGCGGCCTGGAGGAGCATCCCGAGCTGGTACCTCCTCGCCTCGCGCGACAACATCATTCCGCCCGTTGCGCAGCATGCAATGGCGCGTCGGGCTGGGGCGACCACGGTGGAGATCAACAGCTCGCACGCTGTGATGCTGAGCCACCCCGAGAGAGTGGCCGAAATCGTGATGGCGGCCGCAGATGCGGTGAGCCGGTCGGTGATCGACGACGAGCGGGCGGGGTAGAGAGCAACGCTCGGGGTTCTCCCTGAGTATTTCGCTTTCGATCTCGGGGTCTCACCCGATTCCTTCGGGTCGCATCGCTCCCTAGGCTCAAGACGTGATCACTTCATTGCCATCCTCCGCCCGCATTCTCGCCGTTGTCGCTGCCGCGGCACTCACCATCACGGCGGTATCAGGATGCGTCTTCTTCCCACGTTCCACGTTCAGCGACGACGCATCCATTGATGACCGAGTGGATTCGGTGGTCATCGACAGCGACTCGGGAACAGTCTCGATTACCGGTGTTGAGGGGCTCGACGTGATCACGGTCAACCGCGTGATCAAGCACTATGGCAACCCTCCGGGATCGACTGTGACGGTCGACAACGGCATACTTCTACTTGAGGGCTGCGGCTTTCGCTGCGACGTGAGCTACACGATCGAGGTACCTGCGGGTATCCCCGTCAGTGGCGGCACCGAGAACGGCCTGATCCAGCTCCAGAACCTGGGTGACGTCGATGTGAGCACGAGTAATGGTCGGATCGAGCTCGTTGACATCGACGGCGATGTCGAGGCGAGCACGAGCAACGGCCGGATCAAAGGCACGGGGCTCTCGGGCGGAGACATCGTCGTCGAGACGTCGAACGGCTCGATCGAGCTCGCCCTTTCGACGCCGCAGAGCGTTCGGGCCGAGACATCGAATGGCGGCATCGACCTGACGGTTCCGCGAGGCGAATATCGGGTTGATGCCTCCACGAGCAACGGTCGCACCGACATCGGCATCACCGACACTCCGGATGCGGACAACGAGATCGAGCTCCGCAGCAGCAACGGGTCGATTTCGGTCAAGAGCCAGCAGTAACTCTCATCGAGAGACGGCACCGATTCTCAGAGATCGGCGCTAACGTGCGGCACATGACCGACTCTTCCGCGACCCCTGAATCGACGTCCAAGATGGTGCTGATCACGGGGGCGACGGGTTACATCGGTGGCAGGCTCGTGCCGCGGCTGTTGGAGGCGGGCCATCGCGTGCGCGTTCTAGTGCGAAACCCCCTCAAGCTCGTCGATGTTCCGTGGGCTTGCAGCGTGGAGATCGTTGAGGGCGACCTGTCGGATGCCGAAGCGGTGCGGAGGGCGTGCGAAGGCATCGACGTGCTCTATTACCTCGTACATGCGATGGGAACGAGGGGTGACTTCGAACGGGCGGAGCGAGCCATCGCCGAGACAGTTGCCTCCGCCGCAGCCGCCGCTGGTGTTGGCCGCATTGTCTATCTCGGGGCGCTCCATCCGCTGCGCGCGACACTGTCGCCGCACCTGCGATCGAGAACCGAGGTGGGTCGCATCCTGCTGGAGTCGGGGGTGCCCACCGTCGTGCTCCAAGCGGGGGTCGTGATCGGGTCAGGCTCTGCGTCGTTCGAGATGATCAGGCACCTGACCGATGTCTTGCCCTATATGCCGGCCCCGCGGTGGGTGCGTAATCGCATCCAACCGATTGCCGTACGAGACGTGCTGTACTACCTGCTCGCGGCCGCAGACTTGCCGCCGGAGATCAATCGGGCGTATGACATCGGTGGGCCGGATGTGTTGCGCTATGGCCAGATGATGAACGGTTACGCGCTCGAAGCAGGGCTGCCGCAGCGGGCTATTGCGTCACTTCCGGTGCTCACGCCGTGGCTGGCCTCTCAGTGGGTCAACCTCGTGACTCCCATCCCTCGCAGCCTCGCCGTGCCCATCATCTCCTCCCTGCAAAACGATTGTGTCGTGCATGAGCACGACATCGATGAGGTCATCCCGCCTCCCCCCGGTGGGCTGACCGGCTACCGCACGGCGGTCAGGCTCGCGCTCGGCAAGATGCGTGAGAATCAGGTCGAGACGAGCTGGCAAGATGCCTCCGTGGGTGGCGCCCCCAGCGATCCGCTGCCGAGCGACCCCGACTGGGCAGGTCACACGGTCTTTGTTGATGTGAAGGAGCGGCGCACCGACGCGAGCCCAGAGCAACTCTGGAGCGTGATTGAGGGAATCGGGGGCAAGAACGGGTGGTATTCACTCCCGCTCGCCTGGGCTCTGCGGGGGTGGATGGACAAACTGGTCGGGGGAGTGGGTCTGCGACGCGGGCGCCGTGACCCGCACCGACTTCAGACCGGCGATGCTCTCGACTTCTGGCGGGTCGAAAGGCTCGAGCGAGGTTCGCTGTTGCGGCTCAGGGCGGAGATGCGGGTACCGGGGCTCGCCTGGCTTGAGATGCAGGCGATTCCGGATGGCGATGGCGCGCTCTACCGGCAGCGTGCAATCTTCTTTCCCCGCGGGCTCAGCGGAAGGCTCTATTGGCTCGCGATTCTGCCGTTTCACGGCATCATCTTCAACGGAATGGCCAACCGCATTACGGCAACGGCGGCGGCCCTGCGGCGAGATGCTCTCCAGGTTTCGGCAGAGGCTCAGCCCGCGGTTTCCTAAAGAAATCCGGAGAGGCGCCCATGAAGCGCAGTGCTTCGCTCGTCGAGCCCGGTGAAGGTCACCGTGCACCCATGCTCCGCATATTTGGTCTGCACCGAATCGAGCACGGCGACCGTTGAGGCATCCCAAATCTGGGCTGCGCTGAAATCGATGACGACTTCTGCGGCATCGTCTGCGTACGAAAACTGTTCGACCAGGTCATTGCTGCTGCCGAAGAAGAGTGGGCCGCTGACGGTGTAGCGCACCCGGCCGTCGGCCTCGGTGCGGCTCACTCGTGCCACATGCGCCACACGGCGGGCGAAAAGCACCATCGCGAGCACCGCCCCCGCGGCGACGCCGATTGCGAGGTTGCTCGTCACAACAACGATAGCCACGGTCGTGAGCATGACGAGCGTCTCGGAGAGCGGCATCCTGCGCAACGTTGACGGCCGCACGCTGTGCCAGTCAACGGTACGAATCGCCACGATCATCATCACGGCGGCCAGAGCGACCATAGGGATGAGCTCCATCACGCCGCTGAGCACTGTGACGAGCAGAAGCAAAAACACTCCCGCCACGAACGTAGAGATCCGCGTTCTCGCCCGGCCCAGCTTGACGTTGACCACGGTCTGGCCGATCATGGCGCATCCCGCGATGCCGCCGTAGAAGCCCGCGAGAATGTTGGCGATTCCGAGCGCCCACGACTCACGACCCTTATTCGAGCGGGTGTCAGTGATGTCGTCGACAAGCTTTGCCGTGAGAAGGGTCTCCATGAGACCGACGAAGGCCACGCTCAGAGCGGTCGGCCAGATGATGCTCAACGTTTCAAGGTTGAGAGGCACGAGAAGGGGAGTGATGCCGGGAAGGCCGCCTCCGATCGCACCCTGATCCGCAACGGTCGGCAGGTTCAGATGTGCGACCGCGGTGATCGCCGTGGCCACGACGATCGCCACGAGCGGTGCGGGAACCGCCGTCGTAAATCGCGGCAGAATGAGCACGATTGCCACGGTGAGCGCGAACAGCGGGTACACGAGCCAGGGCACACCCAGCAGATGCGGAACCTGGGCGACAAAGATTAGGATGCCGAGCGCATTCACGAATCCGATCATCACCGACCTGGGAATGAATCGCATGATGCGGGCGAGCCCTGTCACCCCAAACAGCACCTGGATGAGGCCAGCCAGCACGACGGCCGGGAGCAGGTATTCGACTCCGTGCTCCTTGACCAGGGGAGCGACCACCAGTGCGACTGCTCCGGCGGCCGCGGTGATCATGGCGGGTCTGCCGCCGAGAAATGACATCGAGATCGCCAGAACCACCGACGCGATGAGACTCACCTTGGGGTCGACTCCGGCGATCACGGAGAACGAAATGACTTCGGGGATGAGCGCGAGAGTCGTGACGACTCCTGCGAGCACCTCAACGGTGAGAGCCCGCGGGCTGCGGAGTACGGCGAGAACGGTGGGTGCGGTGGTCACTCACCCAACTCTATGGGCGCACCAGCACCTTGGTTGCGCGTCGCTCGTCCATGGCTGCATAGGCTTCTGCGATCTCGGTGAGCGGGACCTCAAGGTCAAAAACGAGGCCGGGGTTGATGGCGCCGCTGAGCACCTCGGGCAGCAACTCTTCTATGTATCCGCGCACGGGAGCAACACCGCCGTTGACACCGACATTCGTGTTGAACAGTCGCCGGATGGGCAGTTCGGGGCCTCCGTTGGGAACTCCGACGTACCCGACCATTCCGCCGGGCCGGGCTGAGCGGATGGCCTGGTCCATCGACTCCTTCGTACCAACGCATTCGAGCACAAAGTCGGGGCCAATGCCGTCGATCATCTCCTTGAGTCGGGCCACACCCTCGTCGCCCCGCTCGGCCACTATGTCGGTTGCGCCGAACTCGCGCGCGATCGCGGCGCGTACATCGTTGCGCGACATTGCGACGATTCGGGATGCTCCCAAACGCTTGGCTGCGAGCACGGCGCAGAGGCCGACGGCGCCATCGCCCACGACGGCAACGGTGCTGCCGGCGGTGACCCCGGCCGAAACGGCCGCGTGGTGGCCGGTTCCCATGACGTCGGCGAGCGTGAGAAGGCTCGGGATGAGGTCGTCGGTTGGCATCTCGGGGGTCGCCACGAGCGTGCCATCGGCGAGGGGAACCCGAACGCGATCGCCCTGAGCCCCGTCGACAAAGTTGCCGTTTCTGTCGACCGCGCCCCACCATCCGCCATTAAGGCACGACGTGCTCACGCCGTTCGCACAGTTCACGCAGGTGTTGTCGCAAAAATAGAACGGGGCGATGACAAAGTCGCCGGGGCTAACCGTGGAGACAGCCGCGCCGACCTGCTCGACGATGCCCACGAACTCGTGCCCGATTCTGTGCGGCTCAGTGGTCGGCGTCACGCCGCGATAGGGCCACAAGTCAGAGCCGCAGACACATGCTGCGACAACCCTCACCACCGCATCGGTGTCTGCAATCAGCTGGGGTTCGGGGGCTTCTTCGAGGCGAACATCCCGTTCGCCATGGATAACCGTTGCACGCATGCAGAGAAGTCTAGGCAGCCCGGCTCCCGCCCGCGGCATACCTCTGGTCTGCGTAGCCGAGATCGAGGCAACCGAATACGATGAGGTCACACGACGGGAGGGGGAACGGTGACCACGATCAAGCGGAATCTCATCATGGCGCTCACCCTGTCGTTCCTCGTGGTTGCCTGCGCACAGGTCGAACCGTCTGCGCTCATCGTCGCCGCTGTCGCCGCGGTGGCCATCTCCGCCCTGCTCGGTTCGCGACAGGCAGCCCTCGCCCTGGTCGGGCACGAGATCACGATCGGCAACCGGGCCAGAGAGCATCGGGATGCTCTGAGCGTTACCCCTTCACCGCAGCACCCCGACACGGCGGGACGCACCCGCTCGCGTGCCCCGGCGCGGCAGCTCCCGGCCGCATAGCGCACCGCGCAGCCCTCCGCGCCCCTAGACGGGCGTCGTCGTTGTCGATGCCGCGCGGCCATATGGCCCCAGCATCCGTCGACCAGAGGACACCTTTCTCATGGATTTTTACGCGTTTGGCCCTATTGCCGCCGTGCTCGACACGGCTTATACCCTCATCACTGCCCTCGTGGATTTTCTTGACCCTGTGGCCGGAGCGCTCGCCGCAGCCCTAGCCATTGCGCTCGTTACGGTCGGGGTGAGGGGCGCTCTCGTGCCCTTTGGCGCGGCACTCGTGCGGTCGGAATACACCCGCAGACGAATTGACCCGCGTCTCGCGGCGCTACAACTCAAGTACAAGAAGAAGCCGGAGATGCTGACTCAGAAGACCATGGAGCTCTACCGTGAAGAGAAGGCATCACCGCTGGCCGGTATCGCGCCCGCGCTGCTTCAGGCGCCGGTTCTCTCCATTGTGTACGGCCTGTTCATTCTCACCGAGATCAACGGTCATGAGAATGCGCTTCTCGGCGCAGACCTCTGGGGCGCCCGGCTGGGGGACTCCCTGTTTGCCGCGCTCGGCGCAGGGGCGGGCCCGTCCGTGATCGTCGTGTATCTGGCGGTGCTCGCTGTGATCTCTGCCACCTCGTGGTTCACCCGCATGACCGGGCTCGCGTTCGCCGCGTCGGCGCCGCGGTTCGAGGGGGCGCCGGATGTGCCTCCAGCAATGGTGCGCACGATGGGGGCGATGAGCTGGCTGCCGTTCATCACCGTCGTTTTTGCGGCCGTGGTCCCCTTGGCGGCGGCGATTTACCTCGCGGTCAGCACAGCCTGGACCCTCGCGGAGCGCACGATTCTGCGCAGGGTGCTCGCTCCGCGGTAACGGGCCTCAGAACAGTTTCTCGCCCCGTTCGAGCATCTCGACGAACTTGGCGGAGCGTGCGACGCGCGTCTCCGGCCGTTTTGCCCCGCTCACGCGAAAGATCACGCCCCATCGGTTCTGCGCGTTGAGGGCCTCAAACGCCGCGGCAGCGGTCGGAGAAGCATCGAGAGCAGCCTGAAGTTCGTCGGGAACGGGCGCGTTTGCTGTGCGGTAGGCGGCAGCCCAGCGGCCGTCCGCCTTGGCGGCCTCGACCTGGGCGATGCCGGCCGGTCGCATCCTGCCCTCTTCTGTGAGTCGCGCGACATGCTCCCGATTGCGCTGAGACCAGATGCTCCGGGCACGTCGCGGAGTGAACGACTGAAGTACGAAATCCTCGTCGAGGGAGTTGAGCTGACCGTCGATCCAGCCAAAACAGAGGGCAACATCCAGGGCCTCTGAATAGCGAAAGCCGGGCTTCGTGGAGGCCTTTTTGCGCATTTGCAGACGAACACCGGGAGAGGTGTCACCGTGCTCCTCGAGCCACGCCTGCCACTCCTCTGCCGTGGCGAGATAGAGGATCGGTTTGTCGTTGTGCGCGATCACCATTCCACGGTAACGCGAGCTGCTGACATCGGCAGCGGGTACCGTTGAATTCCGCACGTCGAAGGAGCACCATGGCCGACACCACCACCCCAGAACTCACTCCAGAAGAGCACGACTTTCTCGAGTCGGTGTTCGAGATGGCGCGTACGGGGGCTGTAGAGCAGCTGGCGCCCCTCCTCGATGCGGGAATCCCGGTCGACCTCACCAACTCACGGGGGGACACCCTTCTCATCCTTGCCGCGTATCACCAGCATCCCCAAGCGGTTGCAGCGCTTATCGAGCGAGGAGCCGACGTCAACCGCGTCAACGACATGGAGCAGACGGCAATGTCGTGCGCCGTGTTTAGAAACAACTCCGAAATTGTCACCACGCTGCTCGCCGCAGGAGCAGACCCCGACCTCGGCGGTCATACAGCGCAGGCGATAGCCCGCCAGTTCGGCCTGGCCGAGATGGAGGAGCTGCTGCGCTCTCATGCGTTGCCGGGCAACGACTCGAACGGCGGCGCGGAATGACGTCTCGCGCAGACGCGGCCCTGGTAGCCAGGCTTCGCTCTGATCTTGAGGCATGCCAGTTTTCTGTTGAGTCGCTGACCGAGCTCTGGGGAGAACAGGCGGATGCCGCCCTCTTTCGCGGCCAGCGAGTTCCGGCGCTGCGCGCAATCGAGACGGTCGACAGCCCGCTGGCCACCCTAGCCAGGGCGTTCATCCTCGGACTTCCGGTCACGATTCCCGATTTCACGGCAGCAATGCCTGCTCTGGGCATCGACGGAGCGGTCGCCCTGGGCCTCGTTGACTACGCAGGGTCATCGGACGAAGCGCAGTGGGTCGTGCCGCGGCTCGATCTGCGCCCCTATAGCTTCATCGATTCACACGGCGCTGGCGAGTTCTTTATCGCGAGCGATCTGGGTGAACTTGCGCTCGGCCATGCCATTCCTGAGCACCATGTGCTCGGAGTCGGAGGAGCGTCGATGACCCTGAGCGGTCTCATGGTGGGAGACCCCGTGGGAACCGTGCTCGACCTGGGCACTGGATGCGGCATCCAGGCATTGCACGCGGCCCGGCACGCGCAGCACATCATCGCTACAGACATCTCTGAGCGCGCACTTGAGCTTGCAGCGCTCAACGCAGAGCTCAACGGAGTGCCGAGCATCGAGTTTCGCCTCGGGAGTCTATTCGAGCCGGTCTCGGGAGAATCGGTCGATCAGGTCGTGTCGAACCCGCCATTCGTGATCACTCCCCGCACCGAGGGAGTGCCCGCCTATGAGTATCGGGATGGCGGCATGGTGGGCGATGCCCTTGTCGCCTCGGTGATTCGCGGCACGGCTTCTCATCTTCGGCCGGGAGGGACCGCCCAGATGCTCGGCAACTGGGAATACACGCAGACCGCCGATGCCTTCGACCGCATTGCCGAATGGCTCGAGGCAACCGGTCTCGACGCGTGGATTATCGAGCGCGAGGTTCAGTCGGTCGAGCAGTATGCAGAGACCTGGATTCGGGATGGTGGCACCCGCTCTGGCACGCCGGAGTTCGATGAGCTCTACCGGGCATGGCTCGATGACTTTGAGGAGCGCGGCGTCACGCGCGTTGGCTTTGGCTACATCGCTCTTCGCAAGCCGGTCTCGGGGAGCCCGTCGCTTCTCCGCCTCGAGCGCCTCGACGGGCCTCTCGGCTCAAGCGCCCTCGGCGCCACAATCGCCGCGTCCTTCGCTGCCAACGATTGGCTTGTCGCTGTCGGCGACGCAATTGCGGATGCTCGTCTCACCGTCTCTGGCGATGTCACAGAAGAGCGGCACTACTGGCCCGGTGCCGAGGACCCCACCGTCATGACGCTGCGCCAGGGAGGGGGCTTCGCGCGGAGCTACCCGCTCGACACCGCCGTGGCAGCCGTGATCGGTGCGTGCGATGGCGAGCTCAGCATCCGCGCCATCGTCGACGCGATCGCTCAGTTGCTCGAGGTCGATGGGGTAGCGCTCCTCGTCGAAACGCTGCCGAGCATCAGAGAGCTGGTTTTTGCGGGAGTTCTACTGCCGCCCCAGCGCTAATCTGCCGCGGGGCCCGCTGAACTCAGCCCTCAAGCACGTGCGGAGGGTCGACGATGTCGTCGTAGTCGCGGTGCTTGATCACATAGGCTGCGGCCATGGGGCACAGGGTGACGACCCGCTTGCCCTGAGCGCGGATGTCGTCGAGTGCCGCCGCGATCAGGGTCGTGCCATAGCCGTGGCCCGTGTGGGCGTCGTCAACCTTGGTGTGCAAGATCACGCGCCGGTCTCCGTGGTCCCGGTAGTTGATATGCCCGATCTCTTCACCGTCGAGACGAAGAACGTAGTGGTGGATCTCGGGGGCATTTTCTACTGTCGGCTCGCTCATGGCTCCATCATCACCTGTCTATATGAGTGATCCGTGAACATCGAGGTGTCGCGGCCCGCGATTCGCGGCGTGCGATCCGTTCGAAACTATGTTCGAATAGACCCATGCGATGGAGTGGGCAAGAGATCAACAGCGAACAGGCCGACGTGCTTCCGGGCCTCGCGCGCCTCAATAACCTGGTGCGCACGGTGCGAACTCCGGAGTTTGAGGGCATTACGTTTCATGAGGTGCTGGCCAAGTCCGCGCTGAACCGCGTGCCGGGTCAAAGCCACATGCCGTTTGGCTGGACCATCAACCCCATGCGCGGTTGCCTCCACCAGTGCACGTACTGTTTTGCCCGCCCGACCCACACGTATCTCGATCTCGACTCAGGCAAAGATTTTGACACCCAGATCATTGTCAAAGTGAATGTGGCTGAGGTGCTTTCTCAGGAGTTGGCGCGGCCGAGTTGGGGTCATCATCCGGTCGCCCTCGGCACCAACACCGACCCGTATCAGCGGGCGGAGGGCCGCTATCGGCTCATGCCCGGAATCATCTCAGCCCTGGCATCCACCGGCACGCCTCTCTCGATTCTCACCAAGGGCACGCTGCTTAGGCGGGATCTGCCGTTGTTGGTCGAGGCGAGTGAGCACGTTCCCGTCGATTTGGCAATGTCGATAGCGATTTACGACGACGATCTCCAGCAGTCGGTTGAGCCAGGGACTCCCACTGCTAAGGCCCGACTCGCCACCGTGACGGCTGCCCGCGAGGCGGGGCTCGATTGCACGGTCTTTCTCATGCCGATTCTGCCATTTCTCACGGACACACGCGCCCACCTTGATCTCGCGCTCGCTCAGATTAAAGAGTCGGGAGCGACCTCCGTGGTCTACTCGGCGCTTCATCTGCGGCCGGGAGTTCGCGAATGGTATTTCGCCTGGTTAGAGCGGGAGTACCCGCATCTGGTCGGTCGCTATCGCAGCCTTTTCGCTAAGGGGGCTTACGCGCCCAAGGAATACCGATCCTGGCTGGCAGCCAAGGTCAAGCCGCTGATTCGTGCGCACGGACTCGAGCGCGGCAGAGAAGACCCCGCAACGGGCGGGGTGCACTCCAGCGCTCTGGGTCGCGCCCGGAATGCGGCCGACACGCCACAGGGCGTCGGCAGCGAGGGGTCGCTCATCGCGGAGGAGATGCCGCCGGCCATGGCCGCCCGCATGCGCGAGATGCAACCGACGCTGTTCTAGGGGCGACCGCTCGCGGGGGAGCTCGGTGGTGTGGGCCGGCCGTGGCTGATATTGCGGGAAGGGGCCAGCGGATACCCTCAAAGGGTGAACGACGATAACTTCGGACCCGATCGATACAGCGCCGACGTGCTCGCGGACTTCTCTCGTCGGCGAGGCCCGGCTCCTGTTCCGAGCGTCGCCGCGGACAACGATTTGGTCATCGAGTGGGCCGATACGGGATACTGCGGAGCCGTCGTCGGCATCGATGGTCGCCATGTGCAGCTCGAGGACTATGCAGGAAAGGTGCGCCTCTTTCCTCTGGGACCGGGATTTCTTCTCGAGGGCAAACCTGTTGTGCTCACGGCCCCGAGAAGACTGCTGCTGCGGGCACGCTGCGCTCCGCATCGGGCTCTTTTGCCGTCACTGACCACAAGGCGAGGGTGGCGAGGGGTAGCCGCATCTTCGTTGAGGGCCGCCATGATGCAGAACTCGTTGAGAAGGTATGGGGTCACGACCTTCGCATCGAAGGTGTCGCGGTGGAATATCTCGAAGGCGTCGACGATCTCGACGCGATCGTGCGCGACTTCGCCCCCACCCGAGAGCGTCGACTGGGTGTTCTTGTCGACCACCTGGTCGCGGGATCGAAGGAGAGTCGCATTGCCGACGCTGTGGCGCGGGGTCCGTCCGGTGCGAACGTTCTCGTCGTGGGGCATCCCTACGTGGATATCTGGCAGTCGGTGAAGCCGGCCAGGGTCGGCCTGGAACGGTGGCCTGTTATCCCTCGCAGCATCGAGTGGAAGAAGGGCATCTGCGATGCCCTGGGCTGGCCTCACGAAGAACAAGCCGATATTGCCATGGCATGGAAGCGCATCCTGGGAACCGTTCGAAACTACGCAGATCTTGAGCCGGTGTTGCTGGGGCGAGTCGAGCAACTCATCGACTTTGTCACCGAGGAATAGCCCATCCGCGCGCCTCTGTGTCTGCGAGAGCCCCAGGGGGCGCTAAAGTCGAAGCATGAACGTCGTCGCCTTCGTGTTTTCTTTCGTGATCTTCCTCGGTGGACTCGCGCTGATGGGTTACGCCTCAGCAGTGTCCGGCTTTGAGCTCATCATGTTCCTGGGCGGCATTATTGCGGTGGCCATCGCCGTGGCAATCCCCGTCCACGTGCTCAAGCGCGTCGACCGCTAAGAGCTCGATCGCTAACGGCGGCTCGATCGCCAACAGCTCGATCGCCAACAGCTCGATCGCCACGGGCAGAGCGCTCGCACCGAGGTCTGCTAACGAACGTCGTCGTCGACCCAGCCGAGCGTGCGCTTCACCGCTTTGTTCCAATTGCGGTTGAGTCTGTCGCGCTCCTCTGGAGCCATGGTGGGCTCCCATCGGCGGCCCTCCTGCCATTTGGATCGCAGTTCGTCGAGGTCGCTCCAGAAGCCCGTCGCGAGACCGGCCGCATACGCTGCCCCCAGAGCTGTCGTCTCGCCGATATTTGGTCGCACCACCGGTATGCCCAGGATGTCGGCCTGAAACTGCAGCAGCGTTGAGTTTTCCGTCGCACCGCCGTCGACCTTGAGCTCTGTGAGCGTGGCCTCGGTATCTGCCGTTGCGGCATCCAGAACCTCACGTGTTTGATACGCGATCGATTCCAGCGCAGCCCTGGCAATGTGGCCCTTGTTCACAAAGCGCGTAAGGCCAACGAGCGCGCCGCGAGCATCCGGCCGCCAGTGGGGTGCGAAGAGCCCCGAGAACGCAGGAACGAAGTAAGCACCGCCGTTGTCGTCAACCGAGAGGGAGAGAGATTCGACCTCGGGTGCCGAACCGATGATGCCGAGGTTATCGCGCAGCCATTGAACGAGGGAGCCAGTAACGGCAATCGATCCCTCAAGCGCGTAGTGGGTCTCGGCGTCGCCGAGCTTGTAGGCGATGGTCGTGAGCAGCCCGTGCGTGCTGCGCACCGGCTCGGTTCCCGTGTTGACGATGAGAAAGTTGCCTGTGCCGTAGGTGTTCTTGGCTTCCCCCGCGGAGAACGCAGCCTGACCGAATGTTGCCGCCTGCTGGTCTCCGAGGATGCCGGCGATAGGCGTCTCGCGGAGCAGGCTTGACGACGACGCGTGGCCATAGATCTCCGCTGAGGACCGCACCTCAGGCAGCATCGTGCGGGGGATGTCGAACGCTTCGAGGATGTCGTCTCGCCACTGCAGGGTGTGCAGGTCGAGTAGCAGGGTTCGGCTCGCGTTCGTCACGTCCGTGGCGTGCACCCCGCCGCGCCTGCCGCCCGTGAGGTTCCAGAGCACCCAGGTATCTGGGGTGCCAAATAGAAGGTCTCCGTTTTCGGCCCGCTCCCGCGCACCTTCGACGTTCTCGAGAATCCAGGCGATCTTCGTGGCCGAGAAGTAGGTGCTCAGTGGGAGCCCCGTGGCCTCGATGAAACGGTCGAGGCCACCATCCTCAGCCAGCCGATCGATGATCGACTGGGTGCGGGTGTCTTGCCACACGATCGCGTTGTAAACAGGCTTGCCGGTGTTCTTGTCCCACACGATGGCCGTTTCGCGCTGGTTGGTGATGCCGACTGCGCAGATGTCGTGGCGGGTCAGGTCGGCCTTGGCAAGGGCGAGCCCGATGACCTCGCGCACATTGCCCCAGATCTCCATGGGGTCGTGCTCGACCCATCCAGCGCGGGGCAGGATCTGCCGGTGCTCTCGCTGCCCTGCGCTCACGACATCGCCGCTGTGATCGAAGATCATGGCACGGGAGCTTGTGGTCCCCTGGTCGATGGCAAGAATGTAACGGGCTTCGGGCGTCTGGGCTTCGCTGCTCATTTCAGCAGGTTATCGCGCACCACCCGCCGCAGCGTCTTGCCGATCAGGGACTTGGGCAGTTCGTCGGCCGAGACAACGCGGCGGGGAACCTTGTAGGGCGTCAGCAGTGTGCGGCCATGGTCGCGCACGGACTCGGCATCAAAAACAGCACCGGCGCGCAGCACGACAACGGCGACGACATCCTCGCCGCTGTGATCGCTCGGCAGGCCGACAACGGCGGCGTCGACGACATCGGGGTGGCTCTTGAGTGCGTCCTCGACCTCGCTGGGCGACACGTTGAAGCCGCCGGTGATGATCAGTTCCTTGATGCGGTCCACGATGCGCACAAATCCGTCGGAGTCCAGCGCCACAATATCGCCCGTGCGAAACCAGGGTGCTCCGCCGTGGGGGTCTGCGACGAACACGGCCGCGGTCTCTTCGGGTTTCTTCCAATAGCCGCTCATCACCTGCGGGCCGCGAACGATCAGTTCGCCCGCCTCGCCACTGGCCCTGTCGATCGTGGGCTGTTCGGGGTCGACGACGCGCACCTCGGTGTTGGGCAGCGGCAGGCCGACAGTGCCGGCCTTGCGGTTGCTGTGCACGGGGTTCGCCATCAACACCGGGGCCGTCTCAGACAGGCCGTAGCCCTCAACGAGGTAGCCTCCTGTCGCGGCCTCCCATGGCTCAACGAGCGCTGTCGTGAGGGGCATGGCGCCGGAGATTGCGATGTGAATGCCGTCGAGCGATGCGCCGGTCTCATTCGCTGCGGCACGCAGTCGTTCATAGATCGGGGGCACCGCCGGCAGAAAGGTCGGCGGATGCTTGCGGATGACCTTGAGCACGAGCGCCGGGTCGAACTTGGGGAACAGGACCAGGCGGGCGCCGATGCTCATGGCAAACGTGAGACACAGCGTCAGGCCGTAGGCGTGGAACATGGGCAGAACCGCGTACACCACGGCCGTTCCTCGGGGAATCGTGGGGGTCCAGGCCCGCGCCTGGGCGGCGTTCGCGCTGAGGTTCAGGTGGGTGAGCGTGGCCCCCTTCGGTCGCCCTGTTGTGCCGCTCGTGTACTGAATGACGGCGACGTCGTTGACCGACGGCTTGGGAACATCCGCAGAGATGGGGTCGGACTTCACGAGCGTCTGCCACGCAACAGTGCCCGAGACCGATGTGGTGAGGCCAGATCTGGTCTCGCGAACGCTCGGAATGGGCATGCGCAGGGCAACCCTCGTGAGTGGCGGCATGGCGCGAGTGATGTCGACTGACACGATCGCGTCGACCGCAAGGTCGGAGGGAAAGTTCTGAATGTTCGCGACCACTTTGTCCCACGCGATAACCACTTTGGCCCTGTGGTCTTCGAACTGATGGCGCAACTCTGGGGCGGTGTAAAGCGGGTTGTGCTCAACCACGATGGCGCCGAGCCGGAGCACCGCGTAGAACGCGACAATGTGCTGAGGGCAGTTCGGCAGCACGAGAGCAACGGGGTCGCCCGCCTTCACTCCGAGGGCACGGAGCCCTTCGGCCGCCCGGTTGATTTGCTCGCCGAGCTGGGCATACGTCGTGGTCGCGGTAAAGAACTCGAGGGCGACGAGGTCGGGGAACTCCTGCACAGAACTCTCGACAATGTCGAGGAGGCTACCGGTGGGGAGAGGGATTTCGTGGGGCACGTCCGGGGCATAGCTGGCGAGCCAGGGACGGGCGGTTTCGTACTGTGCGGGCTGCGGGTTCACCTGACAACTCTAAGTCAGTGTGAGGTGGCGGTCGCCGTGAGCGGGGCTACCCCTCGCGCCGGAGTAGGGCGAGCCTGCTCGCGGTGCGGGCAACATCTATGGGCAGACCGTCTAGGCCGAGCCCCATTTCTTCGCGATCGGCAGCCGCTCCGCGAACGGTCGGTTTCGGCCCACCTTCAAGCACCTGCTCGGGGGTGAGGTCGCTGACGAACGTCGTGCGGATGCCGCGGTCATTGAGCACATCGACCAGATTGAGAAAGCGCTGCCGCGCTTGCGGGCTGCACGTCGTGAGTCGAGGGACTGCCTCGATAACCCAGTCGTTCCACCTCTCTGCCCATGAGAGGTAGTCCCCGGCCGAGGTTGGGGCCTCACAGAGATCCGCGAACGTAAACCACAGCTGAGTGGCGTCAGCCCGTCGAGCCGTGAACGTTCGACCCCCACTCGTGAGCGCCTGCAGCTCTTCTGGCTCAGGGGTCGGCTCCGGCGCTGAGCGTTGCCATGAGCCCTGAGAGAACCCGTGGCGGCGGTCGTCGGCACGTTCGACCCTGCGGTAGTCGGTTGCGCCATCGACGGCCACGACGGTGAGGTTGCGTTCAATAAGGTCGATCCCGGGCTCAAAAAGGTGGTGAAACATCTCGTCCGGCAATAGGCCAGAAGGGGGATAGTTCGACGTGGCGAGAAGGGGAACGCGGCGGGTCTCGAGGTCTCGAAGTACCCGAAGTGCGAGGGTCGCATCGCCGGCATCGTGCAAATGGAACTCGTCGAAATAGAGCAGGTCGACGCCATCGACGAGTTCGTCTATTGCCGTGTCGATCGCGCCGGGCTGGGGGATTCCATTGCGATACAGGTCGAGCTGCAGCTGACGGTAGAACGAGTGAAAGTGCACGCGGCGTTTGCTCTCGACCTCCACGGCGTCAAAGAAGGCGTCGGCGAGCCACGTTTTGCCGCGCCCGACCGTGCCCCACACATAAAGCCCCTGCCACCCGGCACTGCGATCTGCCGGCAACCCAGCGCCAAATTCGGCCAGCGCATCGGCGACGGCTTCCTGGTGCGAATCAAGGGTGTGCCCCGCACGGTCAGCCGCCCGCGCAATCGACTGGCGGATGCGGGCACCGGGGGAGCGAAAGGGAATCACCCGTTAACGCTAGCCGCCCCACGGTGGTTCGCCGACCGGTGCCGGATTAGCGCCCGCTGTGCCCCTCCGCTCGCACAATTCGGCGGGCTACTCTCAGCCACTTCCCGGTTGTCGATCGCCCCCATCCGGGGGTACTTTTGCCTCACGGTGTCGAATCGGGTCGGCACCTGAACGGCAGCGTTGGCGAGTCTTGGGTTGGCAGAGGTGCCTGAATCCGTGGTCTCGGCTGCGCCCGTGCGGGGTAGGCGGCGAGGATGAGGGTGATGGACATGGCGCCACTAGTTGAAACGAATCGCATCAGGGGCACGCGCGCAGCCGAAGCCGATAGTCCTCGCCACGCAGCCGCTCCGAGCGAGTTGTTGTGGACGGAGATGGGTGCGGGCGTGTGGGTGGCCAAGCGCCAGTCCGACTTTGCGGGCCTCATCGAGAAGCTGTGGGGCGCGGGCTATCGCGTCACTGACCACAATGGTCGCATCGTGGGGGAGTTCTCCTCGCTCGCGAGCGCGCGGGATCAGCTGCTCTAGCAGGGCAAATCGCTTTAACTAGTTGCCGCTGCGGGGCGCACCGTCGCCTATGCAGGGCACTCACGGCTGCTCGATCGTCACATCGTCTGGGTCCTTGTCGGGCCGCCAGCCTCGCCACGTCGGGTGCCGGAGGCGTTGTGTGGCCGTCCACTCGGAGAACTCGACCTCGCCGACGAGTGAGGGTGTGACCCAGTGCGCATCTCGGGCATCCGCACCTGGCACCTCGATGAATGGTGAGCTCTTGCGTTCGAGCCTTCGCATTTTGGCAGCGGCGGCCTCGAGCTGCTTCTCAGTAAATCCGGTTCCCACTCTGCCGACGTAGCGCAGTCCCTCATCCGTAGGGACTCCGAGAAGAAGAGACCCGACAAGACCCGATCTCGCACCCTTGCCCGGGCGCCAGCCGCCGATGACAACCTCCTGGGTGTGATGATGCTTGATCTTGATCCAGCTGCGGGACCGGCGTCCTGGCGTGTATGAGCTTGTGCGCCGTTTCGCCATTACCCCTTCGAGACCGAGCTCAATGCTCGTCGCCATGGCGGCATCCAGATCCCCCGAGAAGGCATCGGGAACTCTAATTGTCGAGTTCTCTGTCACCGCGGACTGGAGACGCTCTCGTCTCACGTCGTAGGTCATCGGCAAGAGTGACTCATTGCCTTGACGCAGCACATCGAACACCATTAACTGCACGGGGTTCTTCTCCCGGGCCGCCTCGACCTCGGCTGCTCGGGTGACCCCCATCCGTTGCTGAAGCGTGCCGAAGTCGGGCCGGCCCTTTCGGTTGAGAGCTACGATCTCGCCGTCGAGCACGGCGTCGCCTTCGACCGCGGTCGCAAGCTCCGAAAGTTCCGGGTAGGTGACGGTGAGGTCGTTGCCGTTGCGACTCGTGAGTCGAACCTCCCCGTCCTCGACCGTGGCGATGCAGCGGATGCCGTCCCACTTCATCTCGAACGCCCAGTCGTCTTTGTCATGAGCGAGCATCCCCAGCTGCCCGGAATCGGCGACGCTTGCCAGCATGGGGGCTGGCGCCGCGGTGCGGGATGCGGCTCGTTTGGGTGCCGGGGCGGAACCGTTCTTCTCCATCAGGTGGATGAGCCAGGTCTGCGGCTCGGCGCCGGTGTGGATGAGAGCGTACCGATGACGGCCGTGGCGCTCGCCGTCGATGGTGACGATGACCTCTTTGCCCTCGCGCCACTTTTCGAGGTCATAGGTGCCGGAATCCCAGATGGTCACGTCACCTGCTCCATATTCGCCGGCAGGGATGGTTCCTTCGAAGGCGCCGTAGTCCAGCGGATGATCCTCGGTTTGCACCGCGAGATGGTTCTTGGCGGGATCCGTTGGTACCCCTTTGGGCAGCGCCCAACTCACCAGCACTCCGTCGTGTTCGAGGCGAAAGTCATAGTGGAGCCGCCTGGCGTGGTGCTCCTGAATTACGAAGGTGGGGGCATCGGGTGAGGGGGTCGCGGTGGGGGAGTCGCCCATGGGCTCCGCGGTTTTCGCCGCATTGCGCATGCTCCGGTACTTCTCCAGTCGGTTCTCTGTTTCTGGGGTCGCGGCGAACGTGGCCATATGGGCCGCGGTCGGCTCCAGCGAGTCGAAGTGTCCTGCGGTCAGGCCGGCCAGCGGGTCACCCATCGTGGCGACACGCTCAAGCACTTCTGTGTAGTCAAGATGACGGAGCTGGGGGTCATCAAGCTCCTCCCATGTCCGCGGCGCGGCGACCATCGGGTGTGATCGCCCCCGAAGCGAGTACGGTGCGATCGTGGTCTTTGATGCGTTGTTCTGACTCCAGTCCACCAGCACCTTTCCTCCACGGAGTGCCTTTTTCATATCGCTCACGATGAGGTCGGGATGGTCGGCCTCCAGCGCACGGGCGAGTTCGTGGGCAACCGCCGAGATTGCGTCGGAGTCGCGGGATTCGTCCAGTGCGGCATAGAGGTGGATGCCTTTGCTGCCGCTGGTCACGGGCATCGGGTCCAGCCCCATATCGACCAGGATGCTGCGCGCAATCCTGGCGACTTCGGCGCACTCCTGCAGACCCGCCCCTTCGCCGGGGTCGAGGTCCAGCACAAAGCGGTCAGGGTTTCTGTGCGCTCCCGTGCGGCCGAACCTCCACTGCGGCACATGGATCTCGAGGGCGGCCATTTGTGCAAACCAGGCCAGCGTGGCTCTGTCGTTGACCAGAGGGTACGTGTTGGTGTGGTCGCGGTGTTGGATCTCCCGCGACGCAATCCAGTGGGGGGCCGACGCGTCGAGGTTCTTCTGAAAAAACACCTGCCCCGGCTGGTCGGTCGTGCCAACGCCGTGAACCCACCTCTTTCGCGTGGCCGGGCGGTCGGCGGTGTGCGGAATCATCGTGTCGGCGATGCGCACAAAGTAGTCGAGCACATCGGCCTTCGTGGTGCCGGTCTCGGGGTAGAGCACCTTGTCGAGCCGGGTGATCCTGAGCTTTCTGCCGTCGATGCTTACGGTCTGCTCATCGTCGTGGGTTCGGGTCGCCATGAGGCCATCGTGCCTCCGGCCGCGCTCTACGGTCGCGTTTTCTCTCCGTATTCCAAGCCTCGGCGGGCTCGCAGCTGCGCTAACCCACCATTAGTGAGTCGTAGGCGCTATAGGCGCTGAGGAGCAGGGCTGCCACCATTGCCGCGGTCGCGACCGACAGCATCCGCCGCCGCCCGCGACCGATAAGGGCCGCGATGATCAGGCCAAGAGCGAGTTCGGTCCACCACTGGGGGCCCGCAGAATCAATGACGGCAATGCCATAGAGGCCCTCGCCGCCCACGATGCCGCCCAACACCCCCGCAGCAAACGTCTGATCTTGCCACCGTGTCGACGAAAGCACCGATGCCGCGAGCCCAAAGAGGGCACCGGCCATCGCGCCGACGACCAGATAGATCACCGCCGACCGCAGCGGCGCCTGGGTTAGCAGCGCATACGTGCCGGTCATGCCAAGAAGAGCGAGCGCCCCCGTCACGACGGCGAGCGTGCCAGAGGCGCGTTGAAGAATCACGAAGCCTGCCGCGACGAGACCCCACAGGGCACTCGTCGTGGCGAGAGTGTGCCAGGGGAAGGGCAGCGCTGCAGCGAGCGCCCACGCGACCGCGCCCAGCAGCGCGCCACCACAAAGAGCGATGGCGAGCGTGCCAGCCGGGGTGTGCGGCTTGTCGGTGACGAGGAAGCTGCGATTCGCTGCGGCGTCAGGCGGGGCAGGGTCGCGGCGGTCGGTCATGACCCGAGGCTATCGGGCCATCGCAGCAGAAAGAAGCACGGCACGGGGTCAGCTTGGCGTTGCCTGCGAAAGGCTACGGATGCACGGCAAACGGTCGAGAATGGGCCGCATGAGAGCCATTTGGAAGGGTGCGATCGCCTTCGGGCTCGTTAACGTGCCCGTCAAGGTATATGCGGCAACCGAAGACCACGACATCCCGTTGCACCAGGTGCACGCGGCCGATGGCGGGCGGATTCGGTATCAGCGCCGGTGCGAGATCTGTGGCGAGGTCGTGGACTATGCCGATATCGATAAGGCGTTCGACGACGGCGAGCAGACGGTCGTGCTGAACGACGAGGACTTTGCCGCGCTTCCCGTGGAGAAAAGCAGGGAGATTGACGTCGTCGAGTTTGTGCCGACCGAACAGATTGACCCGATCATGTTTGAGCGCACCTATTTTCTTGAGCCGGATTCGTCGTCAACCAAGGCGTATGCCCTGCTTCGCCGCACCCTGGAGCAAACTGAGCGCACCGCGATCGTGCAGTTCGCGCTTCGGCAAAAGAGCAGGCTCGGGGCTCTGCGAGTGCGCGGCGATGTGCTCATCCTCCAGTCGCTGCTGTGGGACGACGAAGTTCGCACGGCGACGTTCCCATCCCTGGATAAGCCTGTTCGAATCTCGCCCAAGGAGCTCGAAATGTCGGCTGCGTTGGTGGAGTCATTCGAGTCCGATTTTGACCCGTCCAAGTTCACTGACGAGTATCAGGCCCAGCTCCGCGAGCTGATCGACGCCAAGCTCAAGGAGGGTGACGCGTTCGATTCGGAGGCCACCTTCGGCAAGCGGGGCGAGGGAGAAGGCGGGGAGGTCATCGACCTCATGGAGGCGCTCCGCCGAAGCGTTGAACGCAGCAGATCCGGCGGGGCAGGTGGAGCAAAGAGCGGCTCCAAAGCTGGCCCCAAGAACAGTGCCAAGAACGGCGGAAAGGGCAGCGCCAAGGGCAGCGCAAAGGGGTCCGCAAAGGGGTCCGCAAAGGGGTCTGCGCCGAAGAAGGAAAAGAAGGTGGCTCGATCGTCCTAGAGTGATGACGATGACGCACCACAATCACGACCACAGTCACGGCGCCGGAATAACCGATCGCCGACGGTTGGTCATTGCCATCGTCATCGTTGCGGTCTTTCTTGTCGTCGAAGCGATCGGAGCATGGCTCTCAGGGTCGCTCTCGCTGCTGGCAGATGCCGGCCATATGTTCTCAGACCTGACCGGACTGGTCATCGCCCTCATCGCCACGGTCATCGCCGCCCGTCCACCGAATGCCCGCCGTACATTTGGTCACCGCCGCGTCGAGGTCTTCGCCGCGTTCCTCAACGCCGTTATCCTCACCGCTGTGGTCGTCTACGTTCTCGTCGAGGCGGTATCGCGGTTCGTTGAGCCGCACCCGTCGGAAGTGCAGGGCGTTCCCATGCTGATCGTGGCCGCGATTGGTGCGCTCGCGAACGCTGCCGCGCTGCTCGTGCTGCGCGGGGGAGCACGGTCGACCATCAACATGCGGGCCGCCTACCTTGAGGTCTTCGGCGACCTGGTGGGGTCTGCCGTCGTCGTCATCTCGGCGATCGTCATCCTTGCGACGGGCTTCGAACTCGCCGATGCAATCGCCTCGCTCGTAATTGCCGCGCTAATCCTGCCTCGTGTCTTCTCGCTTCTGCGCGACGTTGTTGCCGTTTTGAGTCAAGGCGTGCCTCGGGGCACAGACGTTGCTCTCATTCGCGAGCATGTGCTCTCCAAGCCCGGCGTTGTTGACGTGCATGATGTGCACGTGTGGTCCGTCACGCCCGGGCAGAACGTCTTTTCTGCTCACGTGGTGGTCGAAGACTCTGTCTTCTCGTCGGGGGAGCAAGCCTCAGCGTTGCTCGGCGCTCTCAACGAGTGCCTTGCCGACCACTTCGACGTGGAGCACTCGACGTTTCAGCTTGAACCGCAGGCACATGCCAATCAGGAGCCGCAGCAGCATCCATAGCTCTCGAAAGTGCCCTTCCTCTCTGCCTCTGTGTGCAGCGGAACGCTAGCCGCGCAACGAACAACGGGCCCCCGCGATAGCGGAGGCCCGAAGTGTTCGTGCGGGGGTGCTGTTACTTCGCGAGTGCAACCTGCAGGTCAAGCGTGAGAGTGATGTCGTCTCCGAGGGTCACTCCGCCGGCCTCAAGCGCGGCGTTCCAGGAGACACCGAAGTCGTGGCGGTTGATCTTGGTGGTGGCGCTGGCCGCCGCCTTGGTCTGGCCGTATGCGTCGGTCGTGATTCCGCCGAACTCGCCCGTGAGGGTGATGGGCTTGGTGACGCCGCGAAGGGTCAGGTCGCCGATTGCCGTGAAGTCGTCGCCATCGAACGTGATGCTCGTGGAGCGGAACTCAGCGGTGGGGAACTCGTCGGTCTTGAAAAAGTCACCCGTGCGCAGGTGGTTGTCGCGGTCGGCCTGGTTGGTGTTGACCGACGCGACGTCGATCGAGGCCTCAATGGTGCTCTCTGCCGGGTTCTCGGCGGTGGTGATCGTGCCAGAGAATGTGTCGAACGTGCCACGGACCTTGCTGATCATCAGGTGCTTGACGCTGAAGGCGATGGTCGAGTGGGTGGGGTCGATTGCCCACGTGCCGACGATGTACTGGGGGTGCAGAGATGTTGATGTAGTCATGAATTCATGCAACTGCATCGACTGCGCCAGCATTCCCGATTGGCCCAAAAATTTGTTGCGACAACCTATTTCGACGGAAGTCTGTGAGCTACTCAGGTTTCACGGAGGTTCGTCGGGTTGGCTTGTTCGATCGCCGCGGCACCCGAAGGCCCGGTTTCGACAATCTTAAGGACTGCTTACCCGTGCCCCTCAATCCCACTGTGCCCGCTGCGCCGTCCGCGCCGCCAGCGGAAGAAAAGGCCGCAGCACGTCACCGCGGAATCACGCCGCCGCGGCTCGCTCCTGCTCTTCAAAGGCGCCTCCACGGCGTACACGCCGTCAAGACTCTGCGCACTCGTCTCGCGGCAACGACCGGAGCGCTGCTGATAGCTGCGATCGCGGGAGTCGCGCTTCCTGCGGCAGCTCAACCCGTCCAACCCGCGGTGGCGGCGGTCGAGCCACCAGCGCAGTCGCTCTCGATCGCTGCGGTGGCGGCAACGCCGATCGTTCCCGTGGTGCGCGACACCTACACGGCTGTCAGCGCGCCAAAGCCTGCTGCCCCCGTCGCCAAGGCGCCCGCGGTCGCTATGGTCGCTGGCCTGCAGTATCCCCTGCCCCTCGGCAGCGCTGTCGCGAGCGGCTACGGACCCCGCGACTGCGCAGCGTGTTACTCAAACTTTCACCACGGCATGGATATCTTCCCCGGCGCAGGCACGCCGGTGAGCGCTATGGCCTCGGGCACCGTCAGCAGCGCTAGCCCCTCATCCTCCGGCGCCATGGGCGTATCGGTGACCATTAGCCACACCATCGGCGGCCAGCTCGTAACAAGCGTCTACGGCCACTTCCAGGCGGGATCGATGACGCTCAGCGTTGGCGACAGCGTGGGCGTCGGCCAGGTGATTGGTCTGGTGGGGGCAACCGGCAACGCTCAGGGCCCGCACCTTCACTTCGAGATCCACCCCGGCGGCGGCGATTCCGTTGACCCCTATGCGTGGATCGCTGCCCGCATCGGCTAGACGCCGTAGTGGGTGGTAGGCCCTGCCGCATCCGGCATGGATCCGGATGTCGGCGGGCTGGTCTAGCCTGAATCAGTGAGTAAGCAAGACGGTTCGGCGCGGCAGGTCAGTGCTGCCTCCGTCGACAGCACCACCTCCCCGATTTTGCATGTCGACCTCGATGCGTTCTTCGCCTCGGTCGAACTACTCGACCGGCCCGATCTCGTCGACCAGCCCGTCGTGGTCGCGGGCAAATCCGCTCGCTCGGTGGTGACTGCCGCCAACTATCCGGCTCGCCGGTTCGGAGTGCGCTCGGCGATGCCTCTCAGCCAGGCCATGCGGCTCTGCCCTCGTGCGGTCGTGCTCGAACCCCACTTCGAGAAGTATCAGCACTTCTCATCCCAGGTCATGGCGATCTTCGACGATATGACGCCGTTGGTGGAGCGGCTGGGCATCGACGAGGCGTTTCTCGACGTCGCGGGGGCCCGTCGGGTGCGGGGCACCCCGGCCGAGGTCGGACAGCTGATTCGGCAGCGGGTTCGCGACGAGACGGGGCTGGCCTGCTCTGTGGGGGCGGCCTCAACCAAGTTCGTGGCCAAGCTCGCCTCGGGACGGGCCAAGCCCGACGGGCTGCTCGTCATCCCGGCCGCACATACCCTTGAGTTTTTGCACCCCTTGCCCGTGTCTGCGCTCTGGGGGGTGGGAGCCGCCACCGAGGCGACCCTGCTTCGGCAGGCGCTGCACACCATCGGCGATATCGCGCATACGCCGCTCGCGGTGCTGAGGCGCACCCTCGGCGATGCGCTCGGCACCAAACTGTATGAGCTCTCCAATGGAATCGACCCGCGCTCCGTGAGCCCGGGCCGGGTTGAGAAGAGCATCGGCCATGAGATGACCTTCGAGACAGATATCGACGACGACGACGTGCTCAATCGAGAGCTTCTCCGAATGTCAACGAAGGTTGCCGCTCGGCTGCGCGCGGCCGGGAGCGAGGCGGGCACCATCTCCCTCAAGCTTCGATACGGAGACTTCACCACCATTACCCGCGCCAGACGGCTGGCGGCGCCCACGGACCTCGCTCGCACGATCTATGCCGAGGCCAGGGCCGCCTACGAGGCGGTGGGGCAGCATCCGCCCGTGCGCCTCATCGGAGTGCGGGCCGAGAACCTCGCGCCGGCGGGTGGCGCACAACCGTCGCTGTGGGATGCGGACGAGAGCTGGCGGGATGCAGAGCGCACGGTCGACGGGGTGACGCGCCGATTCGGGCGGGACAGCATCCGGCCAGCAGCGCTGCTTACGGGCCGGCCACGCAGCGGTCCCCAGGCGCCGCGGCCAGAGCCCCACGACTAGCCAGGCCCACGACTGGCGAGGCTCGCGATCAGCCCCAGCCGAGTTCGTGAAGTTGAGCGTCGTCGATTCCATAGAAGTGCGCGATTTCGTGAACCAGGGTCACATGGATCTCGTCCCGGAGCTGCCCGATGTCGTCGCAGATCGCCAGCAGCGGTTCCCGAAAGAGCACGATGCGGTCCGGCAGCTCGCCATAGCCATAGGTCCCCCGTTCCGTCAGGGCGACCCCCTCATAGACGCCGAGCGTGTCGAGCGTGCCGTTGGGCGGCCGGGCCTCCGTGACAAAGATCACATTGTCGAGCCCATCGACCATGTCATCGGGCAGCTGATCGAGTTCGTCAACAACAAGCTTCTCGAACTCGTCTTCGCCCATGTCAAGCATCGAGAGCCTCGACGAGCGAGTTCTGCACGAAGCCCAGCCAGTCATAGACGTCCCGCATCATGGGGTCGGTCTCGCGTCCGTCGTCGTCGTCCTCAGAGTCGATGTCGAGGCGAACGGCGAGCACAAGACGGATGTCGGTGAGCGTCTTAAGCCAGGCGATTGCCTGAGATGCCTCGACCCGAATGCGCCCATCATCGCCGGTCGACTCCAGGGTCTCGACGACCGTCTGGGCGTTGCTGGCCTTGCGGGCAGCGAGGTCTGCCTCGGTGAAGCGGCGGAATTCGGATGCTGCCTCGGCGTCGTCGGCGTAAGCATCCGGAAGCAGGCGCAGCACGGCGGGGTCGCTGGGGGAACGCTCGGTCAGCAGCTCAGCAATTTGCCGCGCCAGCGTTGTCAGCACGCCGATTTCTGCGTCATCTGCCAGCGCGACGAAGCTCCCGTCGGCTTCGCGTTCAAATCGCCTCACCGGTTACTCTCCCGACTTCGCGAGCGTGGCCCAGAGGCCGTAGTCGTGCATGGCTTCGACATGGCGCTCCATCTCTTCGCGGGTGCCCGACGCCACAACGGCCTTGCCCTCGAGGTGCACCGCGAGCATCAGCCGTTCGGCCTCGACCGCGGTGTAGCCAAAGTAACTGCGGAATACGTACGAGACATACGACATGAGGTTGACCGGGTCGTTCCAGACGATTGCGACCCAGGGTGTGTCGGATGCAACCGACAGGGTCGGCTGCGAACGTTCGGCAATGCGGGGCATGCTTCCAGCCTGACACACGCCGCGCCGCTCTGCGCGCTGCCTCGTGCACGCTCGCGCTGGTCGGCTCGCTCCGGCCGGCCGTGCACAACAAGAAACGGCCCGGCCGAAGCCGAGCCGTTTCTCTGAGTTTTACCTCGATGGGGTGAACGACGGGACTCGAACCCGCGACATCCGGCACCACAAGCCAGCGCTCTACCAACTGAGCTACGCCCACCATGTGCTTTCTCCGCGGATTTCTCCGGGCGAAAAAGGCAACTAGACGATTGTATTACAACCTGGAGGCGAAATTCTCCACCACGGAGGCCGACACGAGCTGCAGCTCTTCGGTCGTGGGCCCGGGGTCAGAAACGAACACGGATCGGCGGTAGTACTCGAGTTCACGGATCGACTCAAGGATGTCGGCCAGAGCGCGATGCCCGCCGTTCTTTTCTGGCGCGTTGATGTAGACGCGGGGGAACCAGCGGCGTGCGAGCTCCTTGATGGAGGAGACGTCGACGTTGCGGTAGTGGAGGTGGCTGTCGACCCGGGGCATGTACTTGGCGATGAACGCACGGTCCGTGCCGATGGTGTTGCCAGCCAGGGGCGCCTTGCCCGCAGTGGGTACGTGCTTCAGGATGTACTCGTTCACCGCGAACTCTGCGTCGGCCAGAGAGACTCCGTTCGGAATCTCTTCGAGCAGCCCTGACTTCTCGTGCATTGTTCGCACGAAGTCGTTCATATTGTCGAGCGCCGACTGATCGGGCTTGATCACAATCGCGAATCCAGGATCGATGATCTGGAGGTCGTAGTCGGTGATCACCACCGCAACTTCAACCAGTTCATCGTTTTCGAGGTCGAGCCCCGTCATTTCACAATCGATCCAGACGAGTCGGTCTGCGGTGCTAGCCATTGTTCGATCCTATCGTTGGCCCCTGACAGCAGCGGCGCGCGGTGGTACTAAGAGAGCATGACTGATTCACGGCCTGCCCTGGCTAAGGGTGATGAGTACATCGTTGTTTACGCCGGTGGCCCGAGCGACGGGCAATCGGAGCGGCGCATCAGCACCGATGGAACATGGGATGACTCGCTCACCGTTCTCGCGTCCGAGTCGGGCGCGGAGAGCATGATCAACTATGACGCAACAAACTGGCGAGAAGTGGGCGGCACCTATTTCGTGACCTATGTATACGACCCGCGCGACAGCGAAGCGCTCGAGGACCCAGAAGACCGGGAGTAGGGAGCGCACCGCGGAGCGGAGAGCGGAAACCATCCCCGGCTACTGCGGTATTCTTGGGGGGTCGCCTCCGTAGCTCAGGGGATAGAGCAGGAGCCTTCTAATCTCTTGGTCGCAGGTTCGAATCCTGCCGGGGGCACTCTGTCACTTGTCACGCTAGTTCGGAAAATTGCCACCTAGTTTGGAAAATCGGGATCACGTGCTTGCGCGAGCCGGCTGACCCGAATTCGGGGGCTAGTCGGGGCGGCGTGTCTCCTTGCCCGAGTGTCTCGTAACTGAGGTTGCGTACCGAAAAGGCTTCCACCGGTTATGCGCCATAGTTACGAGAATCGTCGCGCCAGCGAGGAGAGGATCGGGCTCCCACGAGCGCGGACCTGCGCCGAGACGTCTCGCATCCCAAGGGTTTCGAAACATGGCGCGTCCTCATCGGCATACAGGACACTGTCCCGTAGGTTGTCGGTGCTCTAGCGTGGGGCGAAGAGGATGATGAGCGTCGCCCCCACGACTAGCCAGGCCAGTGGGGCTCCGGCAACTAGGTACTTTTCTCGTCGCGACCGTGGGGCTATTCCCGGTGCACTGATCGGGTCATCGACGTTCCCTGTTCTTGCGGTCGCTACGGCAAGGCCGATTCCGATCACCAGAATGGTGATGCCGAGTGCGAAGACGAGACCCGTAGGCAGCGGCAGCGGGGGCGTCTCTATGAGAAGCAGTAGATATGGCCCTGCGAACAGGAGGGCGCCGGCAACTCCAACCAAGAGTGCACCGATGAACGGGCGACGTACGATCGCTCGCAGGGAACGCGAGAGCGCAACGGAGAGCAACGAAACGCCTCCGATGAGTGCGATGAGCATGGCTCCTGTGCTCCAGGTAAGCGGATGAGCGTTCCCCGTGACCCAACCGCCGACGCCGTGAAGTCCGAGAACGACGCCGATGATCTGCAAGCTAGTTGGCCCTAGGAGAGGGAGCCACCGGGTGGTCGAGGGGGTGCTCTGCGCAGCTATAACCCGCGCGTACTCCGTGGGGTCACCAAACGCTATATCCGCTGCTTCGCGCGCGTCGCGGCAGTGCGTATTCACGTCGTTAAGGGAATCACCGATCCGGTCACCCGGCACGTCGAGAAGGCGCGCCTCGAGGATAAAGTCCCCCGCCCACTGTGCATCGATGTCCGGGGCAAACTCCGCTTCAAGGCTGCGGTCAGTCATGCTGTTCCTCCGTTGTGGTCTGTAAGTGCAATTCAGTGACGGTGACGAAGCGGGTCCAGCGCTCGGCTTGCTCGGCAAGGCTCGCTTTACCGCCGGGAGTGAGCTCGTAGTACTTGCGTCCAGGTCCGGCTTCGCCCGCACGCCACTCGGTACGAACGAGGTCGGCGACTTCGAGCCGCCCAAGAAGTGGGTATAAAGTGCCGCCTTTCACCTTCCCGAAGCCTGCTGCTTCCAGGCGTGCTGAGATTGCGTAGCCGTAGGTCGGACCGTCGGCCAGCACCCTGAGTACGGCCGGTGACAACACGGCCCGAAGCCAGTCCGTCGGCCACTCGCTATCGTCATTCATGGCTAGATGGTAAGGCCACCTAGGTGATCACGCAACCTAGAGTGCGCCGGCAGACCACCGGACTTTCGGCGCATGGTGCCCTGTGCCTAAAGGGCCATGGTTGTTCTCGTAACCCAGCTGTCTCAGAACTCAAGGGTTTTGAGGCGAATGCGGGCGCACTTCAGCAGGGGTTCGCCGCTACGCTGTGCGCATGCGAAGCGGCGAGCGAAGAATGCTGCGTCTGCCCTGGGCGCGCGGTGCGGCTTGGATCGTTCTCGTGGCCGCGGCTGCGGCATCGAGCACCGCTTGCGCATCCGCTCCGCCACGCGGCGATTCAATAGCTGCGGAGCAGGCGCAGCAACTCGCCGAGGAGATGGGCACCGCCATGACGCCGCCCGTGATCTTCTCCCGTGAGGCGGACTGGTTTGTCGTAGAACACATCGCAGCTAGCAACGACCCTTCGAGAGGGATACGGGTCGAGGCCCTCGCGTGGTCGGGCACATCCGGGTCCGGCGACGGCGCCGAGATCGACGTTCGGATCACTATTGACGTCCCCGCGCACTCGGCGACACGCATTTTTGAGGCGTCGTATGGGCCCGGCTCGGCGACGCGGTGCTATCGCTACCACGTCGTTGGCAGCCGCTTCTACGACACCCTCAAGTTCGATGAAATTGTCTGCACCAACGACGCTGCTCCCGCCCTGCCGGTCCCGGATCCGCCTCCCGCATTACCGGCTGACGCCCAGGCGACCATCTCCCGCGTGCTGACGTACGCCACGTCGGGGTCTTTGGCTGCCGACCTGCGCGTGGCATTTCCGCAAGATTTCATCACCGTCGAGTCGGACTCCGTTGGAGAGGTGCTCGTCGCCGCTGTCGGGGTGCCATCCGAGCGCGAATGCATCGTCGCTGTCCGTGGCGCCGATGGGGCGATCGAGAGGGTTGGGTTCGACCCGATGTGGATCGAGCCAGGAGAAGCGGGTTGCAGTACGAGGCTCTATACGAGCCCGCCACTGTAGGGCCAGCCACAGAACGCACATGAGCCGGGGCCCTCAGAAGGAGACTCGATGCTGGCTCGATCGGCAGGTTCGACGATGACGGGCGCTCCGCACGATCGTTTAGGGTCCTTTAGTGCATTTATCCATTGGCATTTATTGAACGCCCTGGTTCCACTGCTGATTGTCCCCAAGCGAAGGCTCTACGCTGGCGACGTGAAACCAAGAGGGGCGAAGCGGTGGACCAGGGTGTTCGCGATCGTGGCCGCAGCGCTGTGCTTGAGCGCGTGCTTTCCCCCGGCGACGCCACCCCAGGGGGCTCGTGAGTCGCTCACCGAGCTCGAGAATCGGTTCCGAGATCTGCCAGGCGTTTCGACGGTTGAAGCTTCGCTCGGCCAGGTCGATCCCAAAGACCAGCCACGTGACTGGCTGGCCCGAGTGCTCGTTACGGCCGTCGGCACGGACCTCGAGCTCGCAGGCGCTCTGAGGGAGGCAGCCGTCCCCGGAGTGAGGGGAGCGGAGCTCACAACGACGTTGGAGCTCCCTGCTGGGGAGGGGGTGGCCGCGACTGTGGTGGACGCTCTGGATGCTGCTGAGGTTGAGTTCGCCGACACTCTCCGACGCTCGCCACAGGTCGCCTATGTTTCTCTGACTCCCCTCCGGCGAAACATAGACCTTGAGCGCCAGGCATCGTTGAGCGAAGGTATCGCGTTGGCGCGCCCCGCGGCCGGGACCGACCGGCTCAGCGTGACGCGAGCCGACGTCACGATCAGCGTCACCGATCTCGAGCCGGGCGCCGCACTGATCGCACTGTTTGAATCCCTCAGCGACGACCCGGCGGTGTCCCACCTTTACTTTGCTGCGGGCGCGCCCACAGAAAGGGCCTCGCTGAACGTTATGAGCGATGATGTCGGACGGATGGCCGAGGCCCTCGCCAGGACACCAGACGATGCCGCTGATCGCGGGCAGGCTCGTCGAGTAGCTTTCACCGTCACGAGCGCGGACTCCGAGGAGCGGGTGTCCGGTTGGCTCGGCCTTCCCCTGGGCTCTTCTCCACCGAATGACGAACCTCAGCGCAATCCGGAGCCCTCCAGTGCCCCGAATCTCACCGCGGAGAGGTCCGGAGCGATCAGCTTTCTTGAGGAGACCGTTCTGGCCGCAGCAGGTACCGCTGACGTCGACTCTCGCGAAGAGAGCTGTGCTGACGGGGTAGGTATGCAGATCCGCGCTTTCACGCTCCTGCCGCTGTCCTCCCTCTCCGACGGTCTCGAGTCGGCCTTCGCACGAGTCACCGCACACTGGTCTGAAACAGGTCTGCAGCCCTACGACCGAGCCATGGGCACCGACATCTGGCGCGTCGCCGAACCAAGGACCGATCGTGTCCACTCCGCCAGTATCCGCGGTTCCAGCGAGGGTCTCAGCCTCGCCGTCACCTCAGCGTGCGCGACATGAGACGAACTCGCTCCGAGGGCGGTACAGGTTGATAAAGTGGCGAAGCTACCCGTGACCCGGCGCTCCGTACACCCCGCCGTCAGGGATCGGCGGACAAGTGGCGGACTCGGCTTGAGCGGCGACCTCGGCCCTCACCGCCACGCCGTCATCCATCTTCGTGATCGTGTAGACAATCCCTTCCTGAGAGCCAGGAGCGGGGATGTAGCCGACGATCGCCGAATCGATCGCCGCGTCGTCGGACACCGGCCCAATGGCTGTCGTTATGAGGTCCGCGGTCGGATGGTCCATCAGCCAACTGGCCGTGTCATGGATACTCGCTTCTGGAATAAACCAGAACGCTTCCAGTTCCTCGACCGGGCCGCACGGCCACCCCGTGTAGGAGGTGAACTGGGCGACGCTTGCATCGGAGCGGACGGCTCCCGGCGGAAGGTTAGCGGCGTCGAGCCAGGCCTGGGCTTGCTCGGCAGCAGCGGCATCCCTGGTTTCCGGAATTGCTGGCGCGCTCGTCTGAACTGGATCACTCCGCGCAGCGACTCCGGCGTCGCTTGCAGTCCCGGCGCAACCGGTCAGCGAGAGAGCAAGGATTATTCCACCGAGCGTAAAAACTGAGCGGGACTCCATGACCTCACCGTAGCGGCCGCAGGGAACGACGCGCAGGAAGATTCGATCGTGTCGCGGTGCTCCCTACGCGGAAATCTGGCATGCGGTGTGGCGCCTGGAGTCGCAGATTGACTAGCCAATGTCTGGTTTCGGCAAGGACGCCCCCTCGAACATCGGGTCGAGCCTGCGTCGATGTGTCTCGAAACCTGCGTGTCTCGTATGCCATGGGATGTGACACAGGTGGCTGCATCTGAGGGCTGCGGGTAGCAAGGCGGAGTCGTCGTCGATGACTTGATTCAGTTGGCTTAGAGCATCCGCGGGCGGTGGCGAGCGGAGGTTTCCGGAATAGAGTGTCAAACCCCTGGCTGGAGTTCCTATCGAGTCGCCCGCATATTCGGCATTCCGCCGTTGTCAACTTTTCCGGACTAGCTCGGCAAGTGACAGCACTCCATTCACGACACGACGCCGGTGCCCGCTCGCTCCTGCTGGCCACCCCTTTCCCTGAACCCGCTCTCCGCGCGCGGTGGTAAGCACTGCGTAGGGGCTCCGTCCAGCGCCCCACAGGGTGAGGAGCGCAGATGACCACCGCGGAGTACGACGTGATTGTTCTTGGTGCTGGCGTTGCCGGCGAGAACGCTGCCGATAGGGCGGTGCAGGGCGGCCTAACTGCCGTCATCGTGGAACCGGAGCTTGTGGGTGGCGAATGCTCGTACTGGGCGTGCGTGCCCTCGAAAGCTCTTCTGAGGCCGGCGCAGGCGATGCGCGCTGCCCAGAGGGTGAAGGGTGCGGCGGATGCCGTCACTGGCCCTCTCGACGTCGACGCCGTCTTTGAGCGCAGAGATTTCTTTGCGGCCGAGTGGGCGGATGCGGGGCAGGTCGAGTGGCTAGAAAGCGCAGGAATCGACCTCATCAGGGGGGCGGGAAGGTTGAGCGGGGAGCGTGAGGTCACCGTCGCCCTCGGTGATGGGGGCGCGCGCAAGCTCCGCGCTAGGCACGCAGTGGTTGTTGCCACAGGGTCCCGTGCCGCGATGCCCCGCATAGCGGGCCTGGCAGACGCACAGCCGTGGACCAGTCGCGAGGCGACGAGCGCGCCTACGGCTCCGACGAGCCTGGTCATTATCGGCGGCGGTGTGGTCGCGGCCGAGATGGCAACGGCGTATGCGGGCTTCGGCACCGAAGTAACGATGCTTGCCCGGGGTGGGATCCTGACCACTATGGAACCGTTCGCGGGGGATCGAGTGGCCGATTCGCTCCGCGCGATGGGAGTGGTCATTCACGAGAATGCCGAGACGCACTCGGTGAATCGCGAGGGCGACACGGTGACGGTGACGCTCGTGGATGGTCGCACCATCGAAGCAGAAGAACTGCTGGTGGCAACGGGGCGTGAGCCTCGGACATCGGATATCGGCTTGGAGACGGTGGGGTTGACCCCCGGCGAGTGGATCGCCACCGACGACACGATGCGGGTGCAGGGCAATCATTGGCTCTACGCCGTCGGCGATGTTACCCACAGAGCTCTGCTTACCCACCAGGGCAAGTACCAAGCCCGGGCGGCAGGGGATGTGATCGCCGCACGGGCGGCGGGTACTGCCATTGACGATCAGCCGTGGGGCAGACATGTGGCAACGGCCGACCACGTTGCGGTACCGCAGGTCACGTTCACGGAGCCCGAGGTCGCATCCGTCGGGCTCACCGCTCACACGGCCCGCGCGGCCGGTCTCACCGTTGAGGTGATCGACTACGACCTTGGGGCTGTGTCTGGCGCTAGCCTGCGCGAAGACCACTACGAGGGTGCGGCACGGATGGTCGTCGATCGAGAGCGATCAGTGATCGTCGGCGCCACATTCGTCGGTGCCGATGTTGCCGAGCTCTTGCACGCCGCCACGACCGCGATCGTCGGTGAGATACCGCTCAGTAGGTTGTGGCACGCTGTTCCCGCGTTTCCCACTATGAGCGAGGTGTGGCTTCGTCTGCTGGAGGGATACGGCAGAGATTCCGCGCAGTCGGTCTAGTAGGTGGTGTCGGGGCTGATGCGCTGACGAACGGTTCCGGCCGATACCGGGGCTGCGGTCGCATCATCTGAGGTCGGAGTGTTTCCCTCGTCGACCGACAACGGGCGCACTGAGGGGACCACAAACTTGGGAATCTCCGGCGCCGTTTCCGCAGCACTCGTGTTCTGTGATGGTTCGGGCACGTCGGCAGTGGTCGCTTCTGCAGTTGATGAAGCGGGCCAGGCGGCCGAGTCGCGTGAAGGCCACGGCGAGGGTGCGCTGGCCGGTTCGTCGGCCGGCGCGGTGGTCGGTGTGGTTGCGGGGGCAGTCAGCGTTGCGGCGGGTGCTGTCGCAGGCGCAACCGGCGTCGCGAACGTTGCGGGCAGCGCGTCTTCGACCTGGTTCTTGGCCCACTCCTGCTGCTTTGCTACGAGGTCCTTGTCTGCAAGGCTCGACTCGTATGCCCAGGTTTCGAGGTCGCTCTTGAACAGCTTCTTGGCACGGCTCGGGCGTCCCTGCCATTCGACAAGGCGGTCACGAAAATCAATGAGTGACTGGTCGGCCTGAAAGCTGAAGGAGACCGAGTTCTTCTTCATTTCGTCGATCTCATGGGCGGCCCAGTCTGCTGCCATCGCACTGCCAGCAAGGGGCAGCAGACGGATGCTCGTGTCGGCCTCATGAAAGAGGTGCTCGGCGTGCTGCTGCTCCGGCAACGACAGCGTGTTCCACTTGGCTGCTCGGCGCGCTGCGCTGATGATTGCGGTCACCGCGGTCGTGCGGTGCTCCCGGTCGATCAGGGCGATCGTGCGGCGGGAGGTCGACCTGCCGATGAGGGCGGCGATGAGTCCGGCCACGATGATCGCTACGAAGGGGAGAACGGCGGTCGTAATGACCTCGCGCCCATCGGTTGAAGTGATCCAGTCGATCGTGTCATTCCACCATTGCATGGGCAGAGCCTAACGGCCGCGGGGCGAACGTACCGGTCTACCGGCTGCGTGTCGCGGAAGGCGGGGCGGCATCGGGGATGGCCAGGTCGGCGTCGACCACTTTGTTCTGCCGCGCGGTTTGTGCGATAACAACGCCCAGCAGCACGAGCCCAGCACCTATGGTCTGCACCGTGTCGAGGCCTTCACCGAGCCACACCCACGCAAAGAAGAAAGCGAGGATGACCTCCGCCGTCGCAACGATGCCCGCTGCCGTCGCGCTCAGGTACCTCAGCGCGAGCAGGGAGAAGAAAAAGGGAGCGAAAGACCCGAGAAGCATGTTCCACAGCAGCGGAACCCACACCGGCACCATCACGGAGTCAAGGTTGCCCTGCAGAGAGACCGGGGTTGTGAAAAGCCCGGGGTCGATTGTCCACCACTCACTGAACACGAGCCAGAAAAGTGTGGCAAACGTCATCGTCCAGAAGGCGACCGCCATGGGGGAGGACTTGGCGACTTCGCGCTCGCCTCCCAAGAAGTAGATCGTCAACGACAGCGCTGCCGCGAAGGCGAAAGCCACCCCCACAGCGTTGAGCTCGCTATCCCACACCCTGGCGACGACGGTGAGGCCGGCGAGCACGAGCGCGATGGCGATCCAGAGTCGCGCTCGCACTTTCTCTTTAAAGAAGGCCCACGCGATCACCGCCACCATGAGCACTGCGGTGTATTCAATGAGGAGGGTGATTCCCACGGGCAGCAGACTGATCGCTGTCGCATACGTGAACTGGAGGAGGGCGACTCCGGTCACACCGAGGAGGGCCAGAATGAGCACCTGACGGAGCGAAATCTTAAAGGCGGCACGGTCGCGCATGAGCAAAAATGCTGCGGCGATCACCGCGGTCGTGGCGACTCGAACCAGGGTGAGCTGGGCGGGGGTGAGCCCTGCTTCGATCACGACCCGGGTCACACTGCCATTGATGCCAAACAGCACGGCGGCGAGCAGAGCGTAGAGGTAGCCCATCGCGGTTAGTCGTCCACATCAATCACGGAATAACAGTAGGGCCGCCGGGGTTCTCCTCCCGTGAGGCCGCTACCAAAGTGAGCCCGTGTCTAACGTGAAATGTAGGGTGACCCCATGGAGACTTTCGTCGTCGCAGGAGGGTGCTTTTGGTGCCTGGATGCCGTGTACAGAACGCTCAAGGGTGTGAGTTCCGTCGTATCTGGCTATACGGGAGGCAGCGTGCCCAACCCCAGCTATGAGGCGGTATGCACGGGGGCGACAGGGCACGCTGAAGCGGTCGCCGTAACGTTTGACCCCGCCGTGATTCCCGCGCAGGTGATCCTGGACGTGTTCTTTACGCTGCACGACCCCCGGCAGCTCAACAGACAGGGCAACGACGTGGGCACCCAATACCGCTCCGCGATGTTCTATCAGAACGACGCCCAGCGGGAGCTCTTTGAGGAGGCGCGCGAGCGAGCATCCGAAATCTGGGGTGGCGGGGTGGTCACCGAGATCGTTCCGCTCGGGGAGTACTTTGTCGCCGAGGAATACCACCAGGACTTCTTCGCCAAGAACCCCGGTCAGGGGTACTGCATGGCCGTGGCCCTGCCCAAGGTTAATAAGGTGCGCAAGAGCTTCTCGGAGTACGTGCTCGCCTCGTAGCCTCGTAGCCTCGTAGCCTCGTGGCGTACGGGTAGTTTTCCCCCGTTCTCGCTGGGAGTGCGCTGAGATCCTGGCCACACCTGGGAGGGAGTCGTAGGGTCGAGGCACCGCGAGAAAAAAGGGGCAATCGTGAGCGATGTCACACCGACCGGCAAAACCTGGGTCGCATTCGGCCCGGCAGGAGCCGTTGGCTCTGTTCATTCCGCCGAGGGCGGCTACACGTTTCGCCTCCTCAGCGATCCCGACTACAGGGGCATCTATCCGACCCTCGATATCGCCAAGAGCGCTCTCCACGCGGCCCTCCTTCCTGGGTCTCCCTGGCCAGAGTTTCGGGAGCACTAAAGTTTCGGCTGCGTGACTGCACCTCCTCCCCAGCCCTGCGCATCACGTCGCATCCCCGCCTGCGTTAGCCGCCGCTAGACGCCAGCCCAGGGGAGTCGAGACTGGGCCGCATGACAGACACAATTTCACTCAGCGGCCTTGTGGCCACCCACCCCAAAGTCGTGACAACGGCCGAGGGACTATCCATAACGAGTTTTCGGCTCGCTTCAACCCAGCGGCGGTACGACCGCGCAAAACAGACCTGGGTTGATGGCGACACCAACTGGTACACCGTGACGGCGTTCCGCAGGCTCGCATCAAACGCTGCGCAGTCTCTGGCAACAGGGCAACGGGTGCTCGTTGCTGGGCGCATTCGCTTGCGTGAGTGGAGCAGCGAAGATCGCAAAGGTCTCACGGTAGAGATTGAGGCCGATTCTCTCGGGCATGACCTCACGTGGGGAGTCGCGCAGTTCAGTCGCAACTCGGTTGTGGTTTCGGTGCCCGCAGACGTCGAAGCGAACGCAGCGCTGGTCGCCGGTGACGCCGCAGTCGGGTCATCCTCCGACGCCGAGGCGAGTGAGCTTGCTCCAGAGCCCAACGGCACCGCCTCTGGGTGGGCCACGCCGGGGCAGGAGTCGAGTGATCGGGCGGATGCCGACGCGCTGCCGTTCTGAGCCTCTGGCCCGTTTCGAGACGCGGGGCGGGTGCGCCCGGCTTCCAGCGGAGCCCCCGAGCGGTTGAGCCTTCTAGAATCGTCTCGATCACGGGCAGGTTTAGTCCCGTGCGGCGTAGGGAGCCACGTGCGGTCACGACTGGTGCGAATGACACCGAGCGAGCGCTCGGCGGTGGCAGTCGCCACGATAGCGACGGCGCTCGCTCTGACTCTGGTCGGGTGCACGGCACCCGTCGAAAAGCCCGCGTCATCCTCGACTCCCGGCGTCCCGTCAGAGAGCACCGAAATCCCAGCGAAGAAACCAGAGTTTCTTCCTGGAGGCGGCGCAGGGGAGAACCGCGACTACTTCGACTACGTCTTAGGCAAGCACTTTGTAGAGGGTGGCGCCACGGACGGAGTTTCGGTGGTCGCTGTTCTTGTTCAAGCCGGGTGGACTAAGGACCAGCTCGAGATCACCCCGGACACGACCCCCCTGGGGAATGCCACGGATGCCATCACGGTGGCCGTTCGCCTTCCCGACGGGTGCCTCATCGGCCAATGGGGCGGCGAATACTCCAGTTCGCTCATGCCCGTTCTCGCTACGGGCACCTGTTTGGTCGGCGCAACCCGCCCGATCGACTGGTAAAGGTCTCGGCTCCCGGCGAGCCCCCAGAGTTGCCGGTATCCTCGATGATGCGAGCGATGTGTCATCCTTCGCGATAAGCCAGGGCTTGCCGGGCATACGAAAAGTTTAGGAAAAAGAGTGGCCGAATACATTTACTCGATGGTCCGCGCCCGCAAGGCGGTCGGCGACAAGCTGATTCTCGATGACGTCACCATGGCATTCCTGCCAGGGGCGAAGATCGGAATGCTCGGCCCGAACGGCGCCGGAAAGTCCACGATCCTCAAGATCATGGCGGGCCTCGACACCCCGAGCAACGGCGAAGCCAAGCTCACGCCCGGATTCTCCGTCGGCATCCTGATGCAGGAGCCCGTCCTCGACGAGACGAAGACAGTGCTCGAGAACGTGCAGGAGGGCCTCGGCGAGATCAAGACCAAGGTCGACCGTTTCAACGAGATCTCCGCTGAGATGGCGGAGCCCGACGCGGACTTCGACAAGCTTCTCGCCGAAATGGGCACCCTTCAGGAGGCCATCGATGCGGCCGACGCGTGGGACCTCGACTCCCAGCTCGAGCAAGCGATGGATGCACTCCGTTGCCCGCCGTCCGACTCCCAGATCGCGCACCTCTCCGGTGGTGAAAAGCGCCGCGTCGCGCTGTGCAAGCTCCTCTTGCAGAAGCCCGACCTTCTGCTTCTCGATGAGCCGACTAACCACCTCGACGCCGAGAGCGTGCTGTGGCTTGAGCAGCACCTCGCTCAGTACCACGGTGCCGTCATTGCCGTCACTCACGACCGGTACTTCCTCGACCACGTGGCCGAGTGGATTGCCGAGGTCGACCGTGGGCGCCTCTACCCGTACGAGGGCAACTACTCCACGTACCTGGAGAAGAAGGCCGAGCGGCTGAACATCCAGGGCAAAAAAGACCAGAAGATGGCCAAGCGTTTGGCCGAGGAGCTCGATTGGGTTCGGAGCAACGCGAAGGGCCGCCAGACCAAGTCAAAGGCGCGTCTTGCCCGATACGAGGAGATGGCTGCGGAGGCTGAGAAGACCCGCAAGTTGGACTTCGAAGAGATCGTGATCCCCGTGGGGCCGCGTCTCGGATCGCAGGTCATCGAGGCCAAGAACCTCAAGAAGGGCTTCGGCGATCGCATTCTCATCGACGGCCTCTCCTTCACCCTTCCCCGCAACGGCATCGTCGGCATCATCGGCCCGAACGGTGTGGGAAAGACCACGCTGTTCAAGACGATCGTCGGGCTTGAGCCTCTCGACGCTGGCGAGCTCAAGATCGGCGAGACGGTGCAGATCTCCTACGTCGACCAGTCGCGTGGCGGCATCGACCCGAACAAGACCCTCTGGGAAGTTGTTTCGGGCGGCCACGACTTCATCCAGGTCGGCAAGACGGAGATCCCTTCGCGCGCCTATGTCTCGCAGTTTGGTTTCAAGGGGCCAGACCAGCAGAAGAAGGCCGGCGTGCTGTCGGGTGGTGAGCGCAACCGCTTGAACCTCGCGCTCACGCTCAAGCAGGGCGGCAACCTGCTGCTTCTCGATGAGCCCACTAACGACCTCGACATCGAAACCCTGTCGAGCCTTGAGAATGCGCTGCTCGAGTTCCCCGGTTGTGCCGTGGTCATCACCCACGACCGGTGGTTCCTCGACCGCATCGCAACGCACATCCTCGCCTTCGAAGGCACTGAGGCCAACCCGTCGTACTGGCACTGGTTCGAGGGCAACTTCGAGTCGTACGAGGAGAACAAAATCGAGCGCCTCGGCCCGGATGCTGCCAAGCCCAGCCGTGCCACGTACCGCAAGCTGACGCGCGACTAGGAGCCCTTTGCGCATTCACGTTCCCGTTCATCTGCGCTGGGGCGACCTCGACGCCTATAACCACGTCAATAACGTCGAGATCTTTCGGGTGCTCGAAGAAGCTCGCGTGCGAGCCTTTTGGGCCCCGGATGATCCGGCGGAGGAGCGCATGCCGAGCGCAGTATTTGATTCGGCGGGCACATCGCTCAGTCTCATTTCGGGGCACCGCATCGAGTACCTGCGACCCATCGCGTACCAGAGAGCACCTCTCGACGTGCAGATGTGGTTCTCAGGTCTCAGTGGTGCTCGGGCGACAATCGGTTATGAAGTCTTCGCGGCCGACCCCACCGTCGTGTGCGCGCGGGCGTCGAGCACGATGGTGTTTGTCGAGAGCGAGGACTACCGCCCCCGCCGCATGACGCAGCATGAGAAGGATGCCTGGAGCCCGTACCTGGGTGAACCAGTCGCGTTCGTGTCACGACCGTAAAAAGCGGCCACTCTCCAGCGCACTGGCGCTGCAGGCTTAACGACAATGGGCGCCGATCTTCTCAAGAAGATCGGCGCCCATTGTGTATTTCTGAGCTAGAACCAGCCGAACAGTATCGGCAGGTAGGTGACTCCGAAGAGGAACGCGAGAGCGATTCCAAACCACGGCAGCATGGCCGGTATCGCCTGCGCCATCGTGATCTTTCCGATCTTGCACGACACAAGCAAACACATTCCTACGGGGGGTGTCAGCAGGCCGATTCCGAGGTTGACGACCATGATCAGACCCAGGTGCACGGGGTCGATACCCACGGCGGTGGCGACGGGGAGCAGGATCGGCACGAACACGATGAGTGCCGCGTTGCCCTCCATAACGGTTCCGATGATGAGGATCAGGATGTTGATCAGCAGCAGAATCATCAGCGGGTTGTCGGTGATGTTCATGAGGAACGACGTGATTGCCTGCGGAATCTGGCCGGTGACCAGGGCCCAGGAATACATCTGAGCACACGCGATAACGAGCATGATGACACCGACGAGGATGCCGGATTCGACCAGGGCGCGCACGAACTTCTTGGGCGTGAGCTCCTTGTGGATGAAGAATCCGACGACGATCGCGAGGAACACGGCGACGGCTCCACCCTCGGTCGCCGTGAAGACGCCGATTCGGATTCCACCGATGATGACGACGGGGATGAGCAGCGACCAGATGGCGCGCACGAAGGCGCGACCAATCACCTTGAACGAGGCACGCTTTTCCTTGGGCTGCTTGCTCACGACGGCCGCAATGTAGGCGGCGAGAAGCAGCACAACGATGAACGCAAGACCAATGAGCAGACCGTAGAAGAACAGGTCGGCGATCGACGCCTGGGCAAGCACGCCGTAGACGATGAGGTTAATGCTTGGCGGGATCGTGACGAACATCGCACCAGCCGTGGCCATGACCGAGACGGCATATGGCGCCTTATAGCCACGCGCGATCATCTGGGGGATCATCAGGCGGCCGACGCTTGAGGTGTCGGCGACCTGGGAACCCGAGATGCCACCGAAGATGGCCGTCGTCACGATGGTGGTGTGAGCGAGACCGCCGCGCACACCTCCGACGATCGAATAGGCAAAGTCGATGAGTCGCTGCGTGATGCCGCTGGCGTTCATGAGGGTTCCCGCGAGAACGTACAGCGGGATCGCCATGAGCGAGAAGTTGCGCAGACCAGAGATCATGCGCTGCGAGGCGACCTCAAGCGGGGCGTTGGAGAAGAACTCGAGGCCCACGATCGACGCAAGGCCGAGCGAGACACCGATGGGGGCGCCAATGATGAGTAGCGCGGCGAAGACGATGAGAAGTGCGTAACCCATGATCAGCGGTCCTTGTCGTTCGCGGCGGGGTCGGTGTTGTGAGCCGTCGGGCTCGGGAGTCCAGCTGAGGGCGATCCGGGAATCGGCGAATCAGCAGGAGCCGATTCGAGTTCCTCGTCAAGCTGCTCGATGAAGGTCGTGTCGGCGTCGGCGTTCATGACGGTGACCTTGCCGGCGAGCATGAGCACGAGACGCTCGATCGTGAAAATGATGGAGAGCGCTGCACCGACAGGCACAGCGAGGTAGATCCACGACACCTTGGCCTGAATGCCGAGGCCACCGGCGATGCCGGCGAGGAGCTGACGGTCTGCGGCGGGTGCGAGCTTCGCGGCGTAGTAGCCGATGATCGCGAAGGTGATGATCGTGATCGCGGCAATGCCGATCGCGACGATCTTGTTGACGCGCGGCGACAGGCGCTTCGAGAGGATATCGAGCGTGAGGTGCTCTCCGCGGCGAAGGCCGAGGGGGATGGCGAGCATCGACACCCACACAAAGAGGCTTACAGCGAGTTCCTCGGACCAGACGGTCGACGCGTTGAAAACGTAGCGTGCAACGACCTGGATCATGAGGATCGCGACCATGGAGAAGAGGCCGCCGGCCACTAGCCAGCAGACGAATCGGTCGACGACGCCGAGTATGCCGCCCCCCAGTTCTTTATGGCCGGGAATCCAGCTCTCGTCCTTCATGGGATCTCCTTTGATGTCGTGTTTCCATGGAAGCCGGGCCATCGCTAGACGGCGGGGGTATCCGCTCATTCAACACAATTGGTCAACCAGTCAAGGTTTCAAATGCGCGCTTGACCCTAACTGATGCCAACACTTCCGCCAAATCTGCCGAGAATTGGTTGACCAGTTGACGTCTGGATATGTAATTGCAATACTGCAGGGATGCGGCCCGACGCGGGCGGGGGAGTTAACAGGGCACCCCGCGAATGTCGGCGTAGCTGCGGGCTACAGCTCGCGGTGCCCACTTGATGAGGAGAAACATGAACATCGACACCACTCGTGTCGCGATCGTCGGCGCCGGATACATGGGCGGCGGCATCGGCCAAACGTTGGCTCGCGGAGGAGCAACGGTTGTTCTCCTCGACCGCGACCCCGCCGCCGCCGAGGCAGGTCACCGCCGCGTCGTAGAGCAGGCAGCAGACTTCGAAGAAAAGGGCTACTTCGACAAGGGCGATGCCGAGGCAATCGCGGCACGCATTTCGTGGTCCGGCGACATCGCCGCCTCCGTCGCATCCGCCGACCTGATCTTCGAGGTCGTCTTCGAGGACCTCGAAGTCAAGAAGCCCGTGTTGCTCGAGATCGAAAAGCACGCCAGGCCCGACGCCATCATCGCCTCGAACACATCCGCGATTCCGATTGCTGCCATGGCGGAGGTGCTCTCGACCCCCGAGCGCTTCTTCGGCATCCACTTCTTCAACCCTGCCCAGTTGCTGCCCGGCGTCGAGGTCATCCCCGGTGAAAAGAGCGACCGTTCGCTGATCCCCGGCATCCTGGAGCTCCTCACGGCTGCGGGCAAAGAGCCTGCGGTCGTGCCAGACACCCCCGGCTTCGTGTGCAACCGCCTTCAGTTTGCCCTCTACAAGGAGGCCGTGAAGATGGTCGAGGAGGGTGCAGTTTCGCCCGAGCAGATCGACACCGTCGTGAAGGCATCCTTTGGTTTCCGTCTCGCCCTCTACGGACCGTTCCAGGTCGGCGACATGGCTGGTCTCGATGTCTACGCGAGCTCGTACAAGTCGCTTGAGGCCGAGCTGGGCGAGCGCTACACCGTGCCGGACTCCCTTCGTGAGCGTGTCGAGAGCGGCGACTTCGGCATCAAGACCGGCGGCGGATACCTTGGCTTGAGCGAAGACGAGGCTGCCCGCCTCATCGCCGGCCGAGACAAGGCCTATGTTGCCCTCGGTGCACTGCGCCGGGAACTGGCAGCGGATAGCTAACCGCAGCACAACGATGTGATTCCAGGAGACGATGATGAATTCCGACAACGGTAACGGCGCCGCCGCTAGTGGCCTCGCGCCTCTGGCGATCCATCGGGAATCACTGTCGGCTCAGATCATCAAGGCCCTCACGGAATACTTCTTCTCTGGCTCAGTGCAGGCGGGCAGCAAGCTGCCCTCCGAACGTCAGCTTGCCGACTCCCTCGGGGTCAGTCGCGGGGCGGTGCGGGATGCTATCCAGTCGCTGGGTCTGCTGGGTGTCGTAGACATTCGGCAGGGCGATGGCACCTACTTGCGCGCCGGCGGGTCAGACCTGTTGCCGCGGGTCATCGAGTGGGGCCTCTTCTTGGGTGAGCGCCGTGTCATGGATCTCGTTGAGGCCCGTCAGCAACTGGAGATCGTCGTAGCCGGTTTCGCCGCTCGACGTCGCAGCGACGACGATGTGGCGAAGCTGCAGAGTCTGGTTGACGCCATGGACGAAGAAGCGAACCGGCCGGGCTTTATCGATTTCGACGTGGACTTTCACGCCGCGATCGCAGAAGCGGCAGGAAACATGGCGCTGCGAGACACGCTCGCGGGCATCACATCGCTGATTCGTTTGTGGATGACGCGATCGATCGAGGCCGCGGGAGAAACAGAGAGTTCCAATGCCGAGCACAAGGCGATTCTGAAGGCGATCGTCGCCGGCGATTCGCGTGCCGCCCAGAGCGCAATGCGCAGGCACATGAAGTGCGCCGAGCAGCGTTTGCGCCGCACGCTGGGCAACAACCCGAGCATGTCGACTACGAGGGATCGCCCGCCCGTCGCCAGCTAGAACATACCCACCACGAGAGCGTCCCGGGCGCAGCCTTGCCCAAAACGCCCCATAGCTACGCAATCACATTCACAACCCACACCGGATTCCGCCCCATCTTCCGGTTTGCACCCCCGGGGAAACACGAAAGGTACACAATGAAGTCATCCATGACTCGGCGTAACGGCCGCCGCGCATCCGCGCTGCTCGGCTCGGTCGTCATCGGAGCCCTGGCCCTCACGGGCTGCAGCTCCAGCACAGGTGGAGAGGCATCCGCCGACGGCGGAATTGAGCCGATGACCCTAACCCTCGGCCACGCATACGCGGTCGACAGCCTGCAGCACCGTGCTGCCGAGCAGCTCGCTGAGAAGCTCGACAAGGCATCTGACGGCGCCATCACGCTTGAGGTTTACCCCTCGGCTCAGATGGGCAGCTGGGAAGAAATGCAGGAGGGCCTGGAGATCGGGTCTGTCGACATTGTTATCGAGAGCCTCGGTTCGCTCGAGCGTTACACCGACCTTGCCGCGATTGAAGGGCTCCCGTTCCTCTACGAGGACGCTGACCACTTCTTCGAGGTGTGGGATGGCGAGATGGCCGACGAGATCCTCGACGCAGTGCGTGAGGACTCCGGCTTCAAGCTTGTTGGTGACATGTACCGCGGTGGGCGTCAGCTCAACAGCGTTCGCGCCATCGAGAGCGTTTCTGACCTCAAGGGCCTGAAGCTCCGCGTGCCTAACCAGCAGACCTACATCTCTACCTGGAACGCACTCGGCGCGACTCCGACCCCGATGGCACTCAACGAGGTCTTCAGCGCAATGGAGCAGGGCGCAATCGAGGGCCAGGAAAACCCAATCGACGTCGTTCGCTTCAGCAGCTTCTATGAGGTTGCGCCGTTCGTGACCGAGACGAACCACCTGTTCGGCAACTTCCACTTCCAGCTCTGGGGCGACGCGTTCGACGCATGGCCCGCCGAGGTTCAGGAAGTCTTCCTCACCGCAGTTGACGAGGTATCTGCTGATTACCGCGCCACCTCGATCTCTGAGGCTGAGGCCAACAAGACGTTCCTCGAAGAGGCCGGTGTCGAGTTCTTCGAGATCGATCTCGCCGAGTGGCGCAAACCGGTTGCGGGCATGGTCGACGAGGCCAACCCGACCGTCAAGGAGTGGGCAGAGCGCATCCTCGCACTTCGCGAGTAGCACCCCCGATCGCGCTCACGCGCACTAGCCCGGCCGAGTCGCCCCCGCGACTCGGCCGGGCATCCCCATACCCCGTAGGAAAACCAAGATTGTGAAGAGAACACCATGGCACCGTGGCTGGGCGTAATTGCTGACGACTACACCGGAGCGACCGACCTCGCAGGAATGCTCGTGCGATCGGGCACGAGCGCTGTGCAGTTCTTCGGGGTGCCAACGGACGACATGGTTGTTCCCGAGGCCGATTGCCTCGTCGTCGCGCTCAAGTCGCGCAGCATCGATGCGGCGGATGCTGTCGAGCAGTCGCTCGAGGCGGCGCGCTGGCTGCTAGCCCAGGGCGTTGAACAGCTCTTCTTCAAATACTGCTCCACCTTTGACTCGACGGCAGCGGGCAACATCGGCCCCGTTGCGGAGGCGCTCCACCGCGAAATTGGATCAGGAATCGCCGTGATCGCCCCCGCTGTGCCCGAGAACGGCCGCACGGTCTATCAGGGCCGCCTCTTCGTGGGTGAAAAGCCTCTGGATGAGTCGCCGATGCGCAACCATCCCCTCAACCCGATGACCGATTCCGACCTCGGCCGGCTTTTCTCCGCCCAGAGCTCGTTGACCACCGGTCTCGTATCGCTCTCTACTGTGCGTTCCGGCGCTGACGCTGTTCGGCAACGTCTCACAGCGCTTGAAGCCGATGGCATTTCGTTCGCCGTCGTCGACACCGTCGCTGATGAGGATCTCATTGCGATCGGTGCCGCGATCGTCGACGCCAAGCTCGTCACGGGTGCCGCAGGAATGGCCGTTGGACTTGCCGCCGCCAGGGCTGCCGCCACCGGGCAATCTTCTGCCCCAGCCCCCGCGCTGCCCGTCGGCGCCGCTGCCGTCCTCTCGGGCAGCTGCTCAACGGCAACCCAGGGCCAGGTCGCCCTGTACAGCCAAGACCACCCGAGCTTTCTCATCGACCCGCTGCGTCTCGCGGCCGGAGACGACGTCGTAGGGGAGGCCCTCGCCTTCGCCCGCGACAACCTCGACTCCGTTCCCCTCATCTACTCATCGGCCGACCCCGCTCAGGTCGCCGCAGTGCAGGCAGAGCTGGGTGTTTCGCGCTCGGCCGGTCTGATCGAGGATGCCTTCGCATCCATCGCCCGTGGCTTGGTCGAGAGTGGTGTTCGCCGCCTCATTGTCGCCGGCGGCGAGACCTCCGGTGCCGTGGTCGTTGGTCTTGGCACGAGCGCGATCCAGATTGGCGAAGAGGTTGACCCCGGGGTTCCCTGGACCATCTCCGTCGATGAGCCCCAGATTGGCCTCCTGCTCAAGTCCGGCAATTTCGGGGCACCCGATATCTTTACGAAGGCGTTGGAGGGGCGATGAGCGAATCAGCCGAGCTCCGCGCAGCCCTCGTCGAGACGGCAGCACGGCTGGACGCTGCCGGATACTCGCCGGGGACATCCGGAAACATCAGCGTTCGCCACGGGGACACGATCATCGTCTCGCCGACCGGCGCACGGCTGGGCGCTCTTGATCCGGATGCCCTGAGCATCGTCGATCTCGACGGCCGCCACCTCGAAGGCCCCAAGCCGACGAAAGAGTCGCTGTTTCACGCCGCGGTCTACCGGGCCCGGCCCGAAGATCGTGCTGTCGTTCACTTGCACTCGCCCTATGCGAGCGCGCTGTCGTGCCTTGATGGGCTCGACCCCGAGAACGCGCTGCCCGCATACACCCCGTACTTCATCATGCGGGTGGGCGACCTGCCCGTCGTTCCCTACTTTCCCCCGGGGGATGAGGGGCTCGCCGCCGCGATCGGCACTGTTGCGCAGGCGCACCGTTCGATGATGCTTTCGAATCACGGCTCGCTGGTTTCAGGTCGCTCGCTCGACGCCGCCGCTTCTGCCGCGGAGGAGATCGAAGAGACCGCCAGGCTTCACTTCGTGATCGGCGACCGCGCGGCCAAGCTTCTTTCGGCTGACCAGGTGGCGGAACTTCGCCGCCGCTACCCCTGAGGACCCCATGCAATTCACGTCGATCAACACGTCGATCATCGTGGGAGATCTTCCCCTCGATGAGCAGCTAGCTCTCGCCGCATCCCACGGATTTACCGAGGTCGAGCTGTGGTGGCCTTTCGAGACTGCGAACCCGACCGACGATCAGGTCAGCGGATTCCTTCGCACGGTAGAGGCCTCCGGTCTCGCCCTCATCGGCTTGAACCTCTATGAGGGTGGGATGGCCGAAGGCAACCGTGGCATCGCGTGCTGGCCGGGATTCGAGCAAGAGATGGGGGATACGGTCGCCGTCGCCAAGCGCATTGGGCTGGCGACCGGGTGCCGCATGTTCAACGTGCTCAACGGAACGATTCTGCCCGATGTGGATCGCGCAGAGCAGGATGCCCTGGCCGCCGCCAATACGGCCTACGCGGCACAGGAGCTGGGTGCGATCGGAGGCACGGTCACGATCGAGCAGCTCTCCCACATTCCCGGCTACGGCCTGCGGACCGCTGCCGACGTGCTCGGGGCAATCGAGCGCGCCGTTGCGGTCAACGGGGCCGACAACATCCGCATGCAGGTCGACCTCTTTCACATGTACAACGTCGGCGACGACGTTCCAACATTCTTCGACGAGAACTGGCGAGTGATCGGCCACGTTCAGGTCGCCGACGAGCCGGGCCGGGGTGGACCCGGCACGGGCAGCAGGCCCGTCATCGAGCACCTGGAGCGACTTCGCGCCAACGGCTACACGGGCCGCTTCACTCTGGAGTACTCGTGGGCTGGCCCCGACGGCGATCCGTTTGGATGGATGCGCTAGAACCGAAACTACAGAGAAGGGCGGCGACCACTGGTGTGGTCGCCGCCCTTCTTTTTGCTAGCCCGTTAGGTGCCGCTAGCCCGTTAGGACGCCGTCAATGTATCGACGTAGTCCTGGTTGGCGGCCATCCACTCGGCCACGACGGGGCCATAGTCGCTGCCGTCGTATTCATTGAACATGGCGTTCTCGAGCGAGAACAGCAGCTCGGAATCCATCGTGAATGCCGAGATCCAGGTAGCGACCTCGGCGAAGTCGGATTCGAATCCGGTACGCGAGTAGCTGTAGAGACTCTCGGTGCCTCCGAGCATTCCGTCGGGGTCTTCGAGATCCTTGATGGGGAAGGCGTCGTAGGCCCAGTGCGGGCGCCACAGGGTAACGGCAATGTTCTCGTTGTTGTCGAGCGCCGCGGTCAGTTCCGTGAGCATGGCGGGCGTCGACGAGGTGATGAAGTTGAGCTTGTCGAGGCCGTACCCCGGAATGACCGAGTCTTCCATCGCACCCGTGAGACCTGCGCCCGGCTCGATTCCCACGATGCGGTTGTCGAAGAGATCGGCGTTCGCCGCTAGCTCGGCGAGCGAATCGATGGGGGCATCCTCGTTGACGGCAACCGTAAGCGTGGCGTCGTCATTCCAGGCACCGAGTTCGACGATGTCGTCGCCATACTCCTTGACGTACTCGGCGTGGGTGCCGGGCAGCCATACATCTAGCGTGAGGTCGTAGTCGGCGCTGGCGAGCCCGTTGAACACGGGGGCTGCGTCGGCGTATTCGAGAGTCACGTCGTAACCCTCGTTCTCGAGGACTGCCTTCCACAGCTCCGATACGGCGATGCCTTCATCCCAGCCGTTGAACACGGCGATTGTGAGTTGCTTGCCATCGTCGGCAGATCCGGTGTCGGCGGTGCACCCGGTGAGCGCGAGGCCCGCGACCACCACGGTAGCGGCGGCCTTGGTGAGGGGGTTCCTCAGGTGATTTTTCATGCTGTCTTCCTTTCTGGGGCGCGCGCTAATGCGCGGCCGGGGTTGACGAAATACGCCGTATGGGCACGGGGGCGGATTCGGGCATCGCCCGAATCGCGGTTAGGCGCGCAGCGCCTGGGGAGGGGGATTCGGTGCGATGCTCGTGCGGTCGCGGGTCTGGCGTGAGCCCCAGCGGCCGATCAGGCGGGAGAACAGCCCTCGGCCCGTGCCGAATGCGGCAGTGAGCCGATCGAGGATGATCGCGATAATGACAACAGAGACGCCCGCCTCAACGCCGAGCCCGACGTCGATGCGGTTGAGGCTCGCAACAATCTGGCCGCCCAGCCCGCCGGCGCCGACCATCCCGGCAATCACGACCATCGAAAGCGACAGCATGATCACCTGGTTCAGGCCGGCCATGATCGTGGGCAGTGCGAGCGGCAGCTCGATCTGGCGCAGGATCCGGGCAGGAGACGCGCCGAAGGCTTGACCCGCCTCAACGACCTCTCGGTCGACGCCTCGGATGCCCAGCTCCGTCAGGCGGACTCCGGGCGCCATGGCAAAGATGATCGTCGCCACAATTCCCGGAACAACGCCGACGCGAAACAGCAGCAGCGCGGGGATCAGGTAAACGAAGGCCGGGGTCGTCTGCATAAAGTCGAGCACAGGGCGCAGAATCGATGAGAAAACCGACGACTTGGCAGCCCCAATGCCGAGCGGCACGCTGATGATGATCGCTATGACGGATGCCACTAAGACCAGTGCGAGCGAATCCATGGCGTTGTCCCACTGATCGACACCGACGATGACGAGCAGCGCGAGCGAGGTTCCGACCGCGAAGATCCACCCCCGAGCCATGAGACCCACCAGAGCAGCGAGCACGATGATCACCCAGAACGGCGGCGACGACAACACAAGGTCGACTCCGTTGTAGAGAGCGAGAAAGATTGCGCGCAGCACCCCGAAGAAACCAGAGAGGTTTTCGGTAGTGAAGCTGACGGCGGATTCCATCCAGTCGCCGAGGGGAATTCTCAGGTCGCCCATCATGCACCGACCTTTGCTGCCGTGGCACGAAGGGTGTCGCTGATGACGCTGGTCGGCACTGTGGGTGGCGGCTCAACGATCGGCAGTTCGCCTGTTGTGGTGGGGGTGACGTTTCCCAGGGCAGCCAGGAGCGTGACGCGGGGGACGACTCCCATAAGGCGCCCGTCGGCATCGACGACGGCGATCGGGAGAGGGCTTTCGAGCGATGCCTCGACAATGTCGGTGAGCAGAGCATCCGGAGAAACGGTGGTCACTGACCTATCGATCACCCCCAGCAGGTCGGGGTCACGGCGCCGCACCTGGGCGAGCACCTCGTGGTCACGGACCGCACCTTCGAGCTTGCGAGATTTGCCCACCACCAGCAGGGCAGAAGTTTGCATATCTCGCATGGTGCGCAGGGCAGCGCGGGGGCCCGCCGAAATAGCTGCGATGGCACGGGCGGGTTCCATCACGCTGCTGGCGGTCAGCACCCGAGAGCGATCGACGTCCTGCACAAACTGGGCGACGTAGTCGTTTGCCGGGTCGGTGAGGATGTCCTCCGGGGTGCCGATCTGCACAATGCGGCCGTCGCGCATTACCGCGATGCGATCGCCGAGAAACATGGCCTCGTTGAGGTCGTGGGTGATGAAGATGATGGTTTTTCCGAGCACAGCCTGCAGCTCAACGAGCTGTTCCTGCATCTCGCGTCGGATGAGCGGGTCGAGGGCGCTGAACGCCTCATCCATGAGCAGCACATCGGTGTCGGCGGTGAGAGCCCTGGCAATGCCGACGCGCTGTTTCATGCCGCCCGAAAGCTCTGAGGGCAGCGAATCTTCCCACCCACCGAGACCAACCAGGTGGATGGTCTTGCGAGCGAGTTCGAGACGCTTGGCCTTGCGCACGCCCTGAATTTCGAGGCCATAGGCCACGTTGTCAAGGACGGTTCGGTGGGGGAGTAGGGCGAAGTGCTGGAAGACCATCGACACGCTGCTGCGGCGGACGATGCGCAACGCTTTGGCTGAAATTCCTGTCGTGGGCAGACCGTTGATGGTCACTGACCCCGAAGTCACATCGAGTAGCCCGTTGAGCATGCGAATGAGGGTCGACTTGCCGGAGCCGCTGAGGCCCATGACAACAAAAATCTCACCCTGCTTCACCTCGAATGAGGCATCGATTACCGCTGCTGTTCCAAACGAGCTCACGTCTGCACGAGATGCACCGTTTTTTAGCTGTGAAACGGCCTCGCTGGATTTCTTTCCGAACACCTTATAAAGGTGCTCGGCCTTGACTGCAATACTTTCGGTCACGTTGTCCTGGCGACGACCACAGGTCACCGCGTGGCGGCGACAGGCTCGTGCTTCGGGTTACGGTCCGGGTCTCTGGTGCAACCCTGCATCGGGGCTGTAATAACAAGATGCAGCGAGGGAGCCTCGCCGCGGGGCGGGCCCGCCACCAGATGACCATACGCTCGCGCTCGGTCTCATCCGGGGATGCAACCGGCCACGTCCGCGGCCTAGATGTTGGGTCAGTCCGATGCTGCTGAAGGGTCAGAGCAAAGCGAACCGTTAAACACCATAGCCACAGACTGGGAGTTCGCCGAGTTGAGCAAGTATCGCCTAATGTGGGACATTGGGCGCTCAGAAGCCGGGTTTGCGGCGATCTGCGAGCGATACGGCGGGGTGCCGATCGTTGCCATTACGTTATATCGCGACGGTTCGGACCCATCGAGGCCACATCGACGGGGCATCGAATGGTGGTTAGTCGAACTCGGCGGGGTTCGGTACCCGAACCATTCCCTCTTGAGCCACCGTGGCGACCAGCATGCCATCGCGGGTGTAAACACGACCGGAAGAGAGGCCTCGCCCGCCGATGGCGTTGGGGGATTGCTGCACGTAGAGAAGCCATTCGTCGACACGAGCAAAACGGTGGAACCACATGGCGTGGTCGAGGCTTGCGACCTTGAGACCGGGGGTGATCCAGGCAACTCCGTGTCGACGAAGGATCGGCTCAAGCAGCGAAAAATCGCTGGCATAGGCGAGGGCTGCACGGTGCAGATTGGGGTCGTCGGGCATTGTGCCCACCGCTTTGAGCCACACGGCCTGGTGTTCCGTGCGCTCGCCCTCGACGGATAAGAAGATGGGGGAGGGAGCAAACCGCAGATCGAATGGTCGGTTCTCTGCCCAGTTCCTAGCGATGGGGTGTTCGATTCCGGCGAGCACCTCGCGAACGTGGGGGAGCGACTCCGGGTCTGGAATGTCACTTGGCATGTCCATCTGGTGCTCGAGGCCCGTCACCTGGGTCTGAAACGAGCTGATGAGCGAGAGGATGGGCTCGCCGTTTTGATAGGCCTGGACCCCGCGGGCGGAGAACGAACGCCCGTCGTGAATGCGCGCGACCGAGAAAGTGATGGGCTTTGACGCGTCGCCGGGCCGCAAAAAGTACCCGTGCATCGAGTGCAGTACCCGATCCTCCTCCACCGTGTTCATGGCGGCGACGAGCGACTGGGCGATTACTTGCCCACCGAATACGCGCCCGCCGGGTTGCCACTGACTCTTGCCGGTGAAGATGTCGTTGCTCGTTCTGGCGCCGGTATCGGTGAGATCGAGGGTGGCCAAAAGGCCTTCGAGCGGTGCAACTGACATGGAGCCTCCCCGGCGCAATACGTGGAGCGAGTCAAAGTGGAGAAAAGGCCCGCCGATACTAGGTAGTTTAGATTGCAGATGAGCCAGAACTTCACCCTTACCGATTCCCTCTCCCTCGATGACCTGCAGGTCTTTTTGACCCGCGCGGGCCGGGTGGAGAACGGTTCCGTGCGCCTAATCGCCGGATCCGGGGTGCTCGCGGTCTACGTCGGCGTGATCTTTCCGCACGGGCTACTCGACGAGAGCCCGACCGTGCTCGGGCTTCGAACCTTCGCCCTCAGCGACGGAGGCTCCTTCGACGCCGTTGTGCCCATCCGTTCGCTGGCGGAGCGCATTGTCCGTTTGCAGGGCCAGGATCGGGATCGGGATGCCCCCGTCACAGTTGGGCTGCCGATGCAAGTGAACACCGCGACGTGGGCGGCCATCTCGCCTCCGAAGGGCGGCTGGCGCGCTTTGCCCCACACCGACGGAGCGCTTCTGGAGTCGACCGCGAGAGCCGGCATCGCCGAGGTCGCCGAAACGATCCCGTCCGGTACGGGAGAGCAGATCGTCAACAGAGTTCGCTCCGAAGTCTGGAGTCGTGGCATTCCCGGGCTCGAATATGTTCCGGCTGGCGCCGCATTTGCCGCATACAGCCTGGGATTCATCGACGCAGGGCCCGTTGCTGTCTTCGAAACCGGTCCGTGGACGCGCCTGAGCACCCCGCGCGGCCACACCCTGGTTCGCCGCAGAGGCTGGACTCTGCAGCGCTAGCTGCGCGCGAGCGCCGCGAGTTCGGCTCGACTGGTTGCCCCTGTTTTGCGCAACAGATTCGAGACGTGAAACTTGACCGTGTTGCCGCTGATGCCCAGTTGTTCTGCAATTGCGTTGTTTCGGGCGCCCGCTACAACGAGCTTGAGAACCTCGCGTTCGCGGGCGGAGAACTCGACGGCGTCGACGAGCGGTTCCGGCTCCGCTGGCGGGTCGAGGGGCAACCGGATGTCGAGCGACGAGCCCCAGCCAGGAGTCGCCGAAACCGAGAGGGTGCCGTCCAGGGCGCTGACCCGCTCGGCGATGGGCCTGAGCGAATCGTCCTTTGCCGTGAGATCGCCCTGGCCGTCGTCGCGGATGCCGATCAGCAGATTGAGGCCGTCGCAGTCCCATTGAATCCGCACTTTCGTGGTTTCGCCCTTATCGACGAAGGCCAAGACGGCGCTGCGCACGATCGCTCGAGCAGCATGGGCCACAGCTCCCGGAAGGGCGCGCCCCGTCGTCGGCGGCTCAACGAATTGCACCTCGAGGTCGCCGAATCGCACGAGTGGTCGCAGGTCGTTCCGCAGCCGAGCGAACGCCCCGACGACAGGTTCGAGCAGGCTTGTTCGCTGCTGGTCGGTGGCCATGCGAAGCCCCACGAGTGCCGTCGTGGCAAGGTCGATCGCCATGGTGCGGGCGGCCGTGTCGTCCAGGCGTATTGAGCGCAGGATCGCGAGCATGGATTCGAGTGTGACGGCGTGCCGATCTGCCTGCTCTGCAACCACTCGGGCGTGGTCGAGCACAAGGCGGCGGGATGCGGGGGTGGGGACTTCGGCGTCGGCGCTCATACCTTGAACCTACCCGGATAGAGAGCACTACCCATTCGGGTAGCAAAAACTGGACTCATGGGTGGGGGGCTCAACGCAGCGGAGCCCCAACGATAGAGCAATGGATGTCATGCAAACCGGTGTCGGATACTCCCTCACCCGCATCGCTCGCGAACTCGATTCCGTTGTCGATCACCTCGTTCACGCCGACCCGATTGCCCTCGCTGGCTTTGTCGAGCTGGTCGCCGAGGCCCCCCGTGTCTTCGTTCTGGGCGCTGGGCGCTCCGGTCTTGCGCTTCGCATGACCGCGATGCGCCTCATGCACCTCGGCCTTGAGGTCCACGTCGTCGGTGAGGTCACGACCCCGGCGATCGGTAGGCAAGACCTTCTGCTCACGGCAAGCGGTTCGGGAACGACGGGCGGCATTGTTCGCGCGGCCCAGACGGCAGTTGCTGCCGGGGCGGTAGTCGCCGCAATCACGACAGATCCCGATTCCCCTCTCGCCTCTCTCGCGTCGGCGACGATCACCGTGCCTGCAGCGGGAAAGCTCGACAGGTCGGGAGAAGCATCCGCTCAATATGCGGGGAGCCTGTTCGAGCAGACCGTCGTCGTGTTCGGGGACGCCCTATTTCATGCCCTGTGGATGCGCTCCGGTGCCAGCGCCGACGAGCTGTGGCCACGCCACGCCAACATCGAATAGGCCTCCTCCACTCCGCCGCAAGCCAGAACGACAAGCCCAGCAACAACCGAACAGAAAGAACCACATGAAACTGCAGTTCGCCATGGACACCCTCACCACCGAGGCAGCCCTCGAACTCGCCGCAGCCGCGGCGCCCTACGTTGACATCCTTGAGCTGGGAACCCCGCTCATCAAGAGCGCAGGCCTCTCGGCCATCACGGCCATCAAGGCAGCGCACCCCGACAAGATCGTGTTCGCCGACCTCAAAACCATGGATGCTGGCGAGCTCGAAGCCGACATCGCATTCGCCGCCGGTGCCGACCTCGTGACCGTGCTCGGTGCGGCGGGCGACAGCACCATCGTCGGTGCCGTCACAGCGGCCAAGAAGCATGGCAAGGGTGTCGTCGTTGACCTCATCGGCGTTGCCGACAAGCCCGCCCGTGCCAAGGAGGTCGTCGCCCTTGGTGTGGAGTTCGTCGAGATGCACGCCGGTCTCGACGAGCAGGCAGAAGAGGGCTTCACGTTCTCCACGCTGCTGCGGGACGGCGAAAGCTCTGGTGTGCCGTTCTCGGTGGCCGGTGGCATCAACGTCTCGACAATCGCTTCGGTTCAGCAGTCCGGCGCACAGGTCGCCGTAGCGGGCGGCGCCATCTATGGTGCTCCCGATGTCGGAGCGGCCGCAGCTGCTCTCCGGGCCGCAATCGTCTAAGCGCGCTCACAGAATGGCCCGGCGGAGTCGTCGGGCCCTTCGTGCGCTCCGTGAGCGGTGGGTCGGACGGCTACTGCGCTGCGGCGGCGCGGCCCGCCGTTCGACCGCTGAAGAGGCAGCCGCCAAGAAAGGTCCCTTCGAGCGAGCGGTACCCGTGGACTCCGCCTCCGCCGAAACCGGCCGCCTCGCCCGCAGCGTAGAGCCCAGGGATCGGGGCCCCATCGCTGCCGAGCACGCGGGCATCCAGATCGGTTTGCAGCCCGCCCAGCGACTTGCGCGTGAGGATGTGGAGCTTCACGGCGATGAGGGGCCCGGCCGAGGGGTCGAGAATTTTGTGGGGCGAGGCAACCCTGATGAGCTTGTCCCCGCGATAGTTCCTAGCCTGTCGTAGTGCGTTGACCTGCGAATCCTTGCTGAACTCGTTGTCGAGCTGGCGGTCGCGAGCAGCAATCTCCCACCGCACCCGTGCGGCATCGATGGGCACGTCGGGGGTGAGCTGCTGCATTCGATCGAGCAGGTCGTCAAGGGTGTCGGCGACAATAAAGTCGGCACCCCGATCCTTGAATGCCTCGACGGGCCCAGGCGCTCCCGCGCGCACCCGCTGCAGCAGCAGAGGAATGTCCTTGCCGGTCAGATCGGGATTCTGCTCACTCCCCGACAGGGCAAATTCCTTCTCGATAATCTTCTGCGTGAGCACGAACCAGCTGTGGTCGTGGCCCGTCGTGCGCAGATGTTCGAGAGTTCCGAGGGTGTCGAAGCCGGGGAACAACGGCACGGGCAAACGCTTACCTGTCGCGTCGAGCCAGATGCTCGATGGGCCGGGCAGAATGCGGATTCCGTGCTTGGCCCATACGGGCGCGTAGTTCTCGATGCCCTCGACGTAGTGCCACATGCGATCGCCGTTGACGAGACGCCCGCCCGCCTGCGCTGCGATGCCGAGCATCCGTCCATCAACGTGTGCTGGCACGCCCGACAGCATCGATACGGGCGGCGTGCCCATCCTCGCCGGCCACTGCTCTCGAACCAGATCATGGTTGCCGCCGATTCCACCGGACGACACGATGACGGATGCTGCCCGCACCTCAAAATCTGCGGTCACGTCGCGGTTGCTGGCGGCACCGCGTGCGGCGTTGTCGGGCGCGAGCACAGATCCCCGTGCTCCGACCACGGCACCGTCCTCGACGACGAGCTCGTCGACACGGTGCCTAAAGAGCAGGGTGACGTGCCCCGATTCGACTCCGGCTCGCACCCTGGCGAGGAAGGGAGCAAGGAGTCCTGGCCCGGTGCCCCACGTGATGTGGAACCGCGGAACCGAGTTTCCGTGCCCCGTCGCTGTATACCCGCCGCGCTCCGCCCAGCCAACGACGGGGAACCAGCGAACCCCCATTGCGTGAAGCCAGGAACGTTTTTCTCCCGCGGCAAAATCGAGGTAGGCCTCCGCCCATCTGCGCCCCCAGGCATCCTCATCGTCTCGGTCGAAGCCTGCGCTGCCGTACCAGTCGTCGCGGGCGAGGTCGATGCTGTCGTGCACTCCCATGCGACGCTGCTCAGGCGAGTCAATAAGAAAGAGGCCGCCGAATGACCACCACGCTTGCCCGCCGAGGCTGGCTTCTGGCTCCTGATCGAGAATCGTCACTCTCTTGCCGGCGTCGATGAGTTCTGCCGCTGCGACCAGCCCAGCAAGGCCAGCCCCGATCACGATGGCATCGCTCTGTGCGGGAGTTGCTGCTGACATCGTGGGCTCCTCTGCCGGTCGGGTCTGGGCAGAGGCTATCGGCTCGACGGGGTGACCGAAAGGGATGCGCTCCCACGCGCCGCGGCAGTGGTTGATTTTCCAGCCCGCCGTGCGTAGCGTCACCTACGTCGGGCAACGAAGCCCGATCAGCCTGAGCCACAAGCCCGGGCTGGATGGATCGTGCCTAACCCTGGCTCACCTGCTGCGGTCGGCACCGGTCGAGGAGGCAGCTGTGACGTCAGCGATTGTCAGCACGGGACGAGTTCAGGGTCCTGAAAACCGTGAGCCGAACGCGACCGAGGCAGCAACCGAGTTTCTCGACCCAGTGCAGAGCCCGGCAGAGACACCTCTGCGTTTGCTCGGCCCAGACGGTCGCCGCATCCCCAACGACGATTTCGACCCGTGGGTGAGTGACATAACGGCGGAGAGACTCGCCGAACTCTATGAAGACATGGTCGTCGTTCGCCGTATCGACAGCGAGGGAATCGCGCTGCAGCGGCAGGGGCAGGTGGGGCTGTGGCCTCCGCTTCGAGGGCAGGAGGCAGCGCAGATCGGGTCAGCTAGGGCGCTGAGATCAGACGATTTCGTCTTCACGAGCTACCGCGAGAACGCCGTCGCCTACTGCCGCGGCGTTGGTGTCGAGGAGATGATGCCGATGTGGCGGGGCACGGCAGCATCCGGCTGGGATCCTTACGAGTTCGGGATGGCGCCGCCCGCCGTCATCATCGGTGCCCAAACGCTCCACGCAACCGGTTACGCGATGGGCTGTGCAAAAGACGGTGCAGATTCGGTTGCCGTCGCCTACTTCGGCGACGGGGCAACAAGCCAGGGGGATGTCTCGGAGGCGATGGTGTTTGCCGCCGCATTCCGTGCCCCCGTCATCTTTCTCTGCCAGAACAATCACTGGGCGATTTCGGAGCCCGTGAGTCTCGTTGCGCGCAGGCCTCTCGCCGACCGCGCCCCAGGGTTCGGCATTCCGAGCATTCGAGTCGATGGCAACGACGTGCTTGCCATGATGGCGGCGACCCGGTGGGCGCTTGATCGAGCACGGCGAGGTGACGGGCCCAGCTATATCGAGGCGGTGACCTATCGGATGGGGCCGCACACCACATCCGATGATCCGTCTCGCTATGCCGACCCCGCCGAGCACGATGAGTGGCTTCAGCTCGACCCGATCGCACGAGTGGAGCGCAATCTCGAGCTAAATGGCCTGCACAGCGTGCATGAGGTGGCATCACGCACTGCGGATGCCGTCGCCGCCGATCTCAGGCGCGCCTGCCTTGAGCTGCCAGACCCTCGCCCCCTCGAACTTTTCGATCACGTGTTTACTGAGCCGACATCGCGCGTGCTGCGCCAACGCAGCCAGTACGCCGCGTACCTCGACATGCTGGGGGAGGAGCGATGAGCGGCGAGATGGCACAGAAGACGGTGGCGCAGAAGACGCTGGGCGCGGCGATCGGGCTTGGACTCGATGGCGCCCTGGCCGCCGACGACAGAGTGTTGCTGATGGGCGAAGACATCGGGCGTCTCGGCGGCGTCTTTCGCGTGACAGACGGTCTGCAAAAGAAGTGGGGGGCCGACCGGGTAATCGATACGCCTCTTGCAGAGGCGGGCATCCTGGGCACGGCCGTGGGCCTCGCCTATCGCGGCTACCGGCCGGTGGTCGAGATTCAGTTCGACGGTTTCATCTATCCGGCGTTCGACCAGATCGTGGCGCAGGTGGCAAAACTGCATTACCGCACGCGCGGCGCCGTTCGCATGCCGATCACCATCAGGGTGCCGTTCGGCGGGGGCATCGGTGCGGTCGAGCACCATTCCGAGTCGCCCGAGGCATACTTTGCGCACACCGCCGGCCTGAGGGTCGTGGCGTGCTCTCACCCCCAGGATGCGTATTGGATGATTCGGCAGGCCATCGCCTGCGACGACCCCGTGCTGTTCTTCGAGCCGAAGCGGAGGTACTGGGTTACGGGCGAGGTTGACGCTTCGCTCGATGCTGCACCGCCGCTTGAGGCCGCCCGCGTTGTCGTTGAGGGAACCGACGCCACGATTGTGACCTACGGCCCGCTCGTGGCGACGGCGCTTGACGCGGCGCTCGCGGCAGCCGATGAGGGCATTTCGCTTGAGGTTATTGATCTTCGCTCGCTGTCTCCTGTGGACTTCGATACCGTTGAGGCCTCGGTGCGCAAGACTGGTCGCCTCGTTATTACCCATGAGGCACAACAGTTCGGCGGTCTCGGTGCCGAACTTGCAACGAGCATCACCGAACGCTGCTTCACCCACCTTTTGGCTGCACCAGCGCGTGTCACCGGCCACGACATCCCCTATCCGCCCTCACGGCTAGAGGAGCACTTTCTCCCCGATCTCGACCGTGTTCTCGACGCAGTTGACCGCGTGCTCGGCCGTGCAAACTCTTTGACCGGATGGACACTATGAGCCTTCGCGACTTTGCCCTCCCCGACCTCGGCGAGGGCCTTACCGAATCAGAGCTTGTGTCGTGGGAGGTGCAGGTCGGGGACACGGTCGAGCTGAACCAGATTCTTGCGGAGGTTGAGACCGCCAAGGCTCTCGTGCAGCTTCCCTCGCCTTTCGCGGGCGTGGTGCGCTCCCTTCTCGCAGACCCCGGCGACTCCGTGCGCGTCGGCTCGGTGATCGTGTCGATCGAGACGGATGACGGGGATGACTCTCCGCCCGCAGCAGATCTCGAGGCCGCTGATGCCGTTACCGCGGCAGTGGTCGACCCCGAGCCGGTTGCTGCCGAGAGCGTGAGCGAGGGCGTGAGCGAAAGCGTGAGCGAGGGTGTTGCCCCAGCGGCGAACCGCACCGCCGTCCTCGTGGGTTACGGGCCCAAGGGTGAGACGGGGGAGCTTCCCCGGCGACGCCACCGCAGAACGGAGTGGCTGGCCTCTCATCAGGCGGCGCCCGTGGCGGCCCGGGATGCCGCCGATTCTGCGTACTCGGGCGCTACAGATGCATTTGAGCAGCAGTCGGAGGTGCGCAGCCCCATCACGGGGGTCCGTCGGCGGATGGCGGAGGCCATGGTGCAGAGTGCGTTCACGGCACCTCATGCGAGCCTCACCCTCACGGTCGATGTGACACAGAGCCTTGAGCTGCTCGATCGGCTGAGGCAATCGCCGCGTCTTCGCGAGCACAGCATGGGAATTCTCACTCTTGTTGCGAAGGCGTGCCTTGTGGCGATCAAGCACACGCCGGAGATCAACAGTCGGTGGGATGAGTCCGCTCAGGAGGTGGTCCAGTTCGCTCATGTGAACCTCGGGATCGCCGTCGCAACGGATCGAGGATTGCTGGTGCCGAACATCCGCGGTGCCGACGAGCTCTCGTTGCCCGCACTGGCCGATGCAATGACCGCGCTCACCGCATCGGCGCGGGAGTCGGCGACTACGCCCCACCAGCTCGTGGATGGCACCTTCACGGTGACCAATGTCGGAGTTTTTGGCGTGGATGCTGGCACTCCCATTTTGCCGCCGGGGGAGGCGGCAATTCTTGCGTTGGGTGCCATTCGCCGGGTGCCGTGGGAGCACGACGGAGAAATCGAGTTGCGCAGCGTGGTCACGCTCACGCTCGCGTTCGATCACCGGTTAATCGATGGTCGGCAGGGCTCTGAGTTCCTTACGACGGTGGGGTCGATTCTGAGGGACCCGGCGGGCGTTCTCGCTCTCGTATGAGGCAGCGAGCACCACAGAGGCTCGTGAACTCAGGCCAGATGCTCACCTCCAGGCACTTGACGCCCACGGAACTCGGCGGGAAGGTGGGCGCATGAGCGAAGTCAGCGTCGACCCCCATAAGCTCCTCACTCCCGAGATGACCGCAGAGGATCTCGCCGGTACGGCGTTCGAACATCTCGCCGGTGCGCTCAGGGCAAACTACACGACCCCCGATTTTGTGACGGCGGCGGCGATTGTGACGCGTGCGGGTGAGATTGCTGAGTCGCTAAACCACCATCCCGATATGAAGCTGGGTTGGGGCCGGGCAGAGTTCGTGCTCACGTCTCATGATTCCGGAGGCGTTACCTCGCGCGACGTGCAGCTGGCACGGGATATTCATTCCCTCGCCGTGCACGTCGGCGGCGAACCGGCAGACCATATTCCTAGCGTCTACGAGATCGCAATCGACACGACAGAGCCCGGGAACCTTCGTCCCTTTTGGAAGGCGGTGCTCGACTACGTCGACGTTGACGGCGGCGATTCTTCGAGCCTGGTAGACCCGCGCGGCGACGGTCCCAAGGTCTGGTTTCAGAGCATGGATGCTGCCCGCACAGAGCGCAATCGCATGCATGTCGATGTTTATGTTCCTGCGCATAATGCCGAAGCGCGGCTGGCCGCAGCTCTTGCCGCTGGCGGTGCTCTCATCACGGATGAGTTCGCGCCGGACTGGTGGGTGCTCGCCGATATTGAGGGCAACGAGGTCTGCATCTGCACATCGGCCGATTAGCTCGGGACTATTGCGAGGCCGAAAGGCTGGCTGCCAGCGCCATGTCGCTCAAGAGGGCTCGAAGCGAATCCCCAGCGATTCCGCTTGCGGTATGCGGGGTGGAGTTGATGAGGCCGAAAATGGCCTGCACCCGAACCCGAAGCTCCTGACGGGTCTCGGTGCGCAGCTCAGCGGCAACGTCGACCCAGAGCTCGCTGTATCGCCGCTGAAGCTCTCTCACCGTGTGGCGGGAGTCGTCTGACAGGCTGTGCAGGTCGCGATCGTGAACGCGAATGACGTCGGGGTCTCTCACGGCGAAGTCGACGTGGAAGTCGATGAGTGCTCGAAGCGTCACCGCGGCCGGGGATTGCTGCGCGATCACGGAACGACCGCCCGCGAGCAGGGATTCGCTAACGCCGATGAGCAGCGCGGCGAGGACGGCCTGTTTGCTGGCGAAGTGCCGGTAGACGGCGGGGCCGCTCACGCCGACCGCGGCGCCGAGCTCCTCGAGTGAGACCTGGGCGAAGCCGTTCTCGGCAAAGAGACGCGCCGCCGCTTCGAGAAGCGCTGTTCTGCGGTCGGCCTTTGCCCTGGTGCGAGACGATCCGTCGGCTGGCGGGTCTGGAGTCTGGGCTGTCACGGGGGGTTCCCCTTCGATGGCGAGAGAGTTAGCCTGTAGTTCAGTTAGTCGAGACTAACTGAAATTGGCTTGAGGAGCGGTCCGCTCTCATCCACAGCAGCTCAGAAGGTAGTCAATGAAGACACTGGAAAGTCGGGTCGACGTGACCTCGGCGGCGTTCGAGGCGAACGCCACCGCACAAAAGGCGCTCGTCGCCGAACTGCGCGCGAGACTCGCCGAGGCGGCGCTGGGTGGCTCAGAAGCATCCCGGTTGCGTCATCAGAGCAGGGGAAAGCTGCTGGCCCGCGACCGCGTTGACCGCCTCCTCGATGAGGGCAGTCCGTTCCTTGAGATCGCACCGCTCGCCGCGACGGGGCTTTATGGTGACGAAGCTCCTGGAGCCGGGGTCGTCGCTGGCGTCGGCCTCGTTCACGACCGCCCCGTCCTGGTCATTGCTAATGACGCAACCGTCAAGGGCGGAACCTACCTCCCTCTCACGGTCAAGAAGCACCTAAGAGCACAGGAGATTGCCCTGGAGAATCGGCTCCCCTGCATCTACCTGGTCGATTCGGGGGGAGCCTTTCTGCCGATGCAGGACGAGGTTTTCGCCGATCGCGACCACTTCGGGCGCATCTTCTACAACCAGGCCCGCATGTCGGCGCAGCGCGTGCCGCAGATCGCCTCCGTCATGGGATCCTGCACGGCAGGCGGTGCCTATGTACCGGCGATGAGCGACGAAACCGTGATCGTGCGGGGCGAGGGAACGATCTTTCTCGGCGGCCCGCCGCTCGTCAAAGCGGCAATCGGCGAGGTTGTCACCGCTGAGGAGCTCGGTGGAGGCGAAGTGCACGCTCGGCGCTCTGGGGTGGTCGATCACCTCGCAGACAACGATGATCATGCTCTGCAGATCGTGCGCGATATCGTCGAGACCCTGCCGCCGCCCGCCGAGGCCGCCTGGCAGGTGAGCGCATCAGAGCCGCCACGGGTGCCGCAAGACGAGCTCTATGGTGTCGTTCCCACCGACGTTCTCGAGTCATACGACGTCCACGAGGTCATCGCCAGGCTTGTTGATGGCAGCGAGTTTCATGAGTTCAAGGCGGAGTACGGCACGACTCTCGTCACCGGGTTCGCCCGCATCCACGGGCATCCGGTGGGCATCATTGCCAACAACGGCGTGCTGTTCAGCGAGTCGGCTCAAAAGGGAGCTCACTTCATCGAGCTGTGCGACCAGCGCGGCACGCCCCTGGTCTTTCTGCAGAACATCTCGGGCTTCATGGTGGGGACGGACGCTGAGGCGGGCGGCATAGCAAAGCACGGAGCAAAAATGGTCACGGCGGTGGCCACGACCCGGGTGCCCAAACTCACAGTCGTGATCGGCGGTTCATTCGGCGCTGGCAACTACTCCATGTGTGGAAGGGCCTACTCGCCCCGCTTTTTGTGGATGTGGCCAGCGGCGAGGGTTTCGGTAATGGGCGGCCAGCAAGCATCGTCAGTGCTGTGGTCGGTGCGGCGGGAGCAGATGGCTGCCCGAGGCGAAAGCTACTCCGCGGCCGACGAAGCAGACTTTCGCCAGCCCATCGCTGACCGCTACGAAGAGCAGGGAAGCCCGTACTATTCCACTGCCCGTCTGTGGGACGACGGGGTCATCGACCCTGCCGATACCCGCACGGTGCTGGGGCTCGCCCTCCGGGTGTGTGCGTCGGCGCCCCTGCCAGAGCCGGCCTTCGGCCTGTTTAGGATGTGACCGCCGTGCCCCCTTTCGAGAGCGTTCTTGTGGCCAACCGCGGCGAGATTGCGGTGCGCATTATCCGCACCCTTCGGCGGCTGGGCATCCGTTCCATCGCCGTGTACAGCGATGCTGATGCGGATGCTCCGCATACGACGCTCGCCGATGTGGCAGTGCGAATCGGGCCGGCCCCCGCCCGTGACAGCTACCTCTCCGTCGATGCGATTATGGCGGCGGTGCGCACGACCGGGGCACAGGCGGTGCACCCCGGGTACGGCTTCGTGTCGGAGAGCGCGCCGCTGGCGCAGGCGTGCTCCGACGCCGGCGTGGTGTTCGTTGGCCCCCCTGTTTTTGCGCTTGATCTGATGGGCGACAAGATCAGAGCAAAGATCCATGTGCAGGAGCGGGGCGTCCCGGTGATTCCGGGAGTGTCCCGGCCAGCGCTCGGCGACGCCGAGCTCATCGAAGCAGCAGGGTCTGTGGGGTTTCCGCTGCTCGTTAAGCCGTCGGCCGGTGGTGGAGGCAAGGGCATGCAGGTCGTGGAGGATCCGGCGCACCTGCCCGACGCACTGGCCGCAGCCCGCCGCATCGCTAAGGCCGCGTTCGGTGACGACGCTCTGCTGTTGGAGCGCCTCGTGACGTCACCACGCCACATCGAGGTGCAGATCCTGGCCGACATGAGCGGGGGAGTCGTCCACCTCGGGGAGCGCGAATGCTCTCTGCAACGCCGCCACCAGAAGGTAATCGAGGAGGCTCCGTCTCCGCTTCTGCAGTCGCCGCAGGGCGCGCATCTTCGCGAACGGATGGGCGCTGCGGCGTGCGAGGTTGCCAGAGGTAGCGGGTACGTGGGCGCTGGAACCGTTGAGTTTCTCGTTTCTGCCGAATCGCCGGACGAGTTCTTCTTTATGGAGATGAATGCGCGGCTGCAGGTGGAGCATCCCGTTACCGAGGAGGTCGCGCGGGTGAGGGGCGAGCGGGTAGATCTTGTCGAACAGCAGCTGCGCATCGCCGCGGGCGAGCCGCTTGGCTTCTCACAGGAGGATGTGACCCTCAGCGGGTCTGCCGTCGAGGCCCGCATCTATGCAGAAGACCCTCGGCAGGGCTTTCTCCCGTCGACCGGGGTTGTCGTGGCGTTGCACGAGCCAGCGGGAGAGGGTGTCCGCGTCGACAGCGGGCTTGCTCTCGGGCGCAGCATCACTGCAGATTATGACCCTCTGCTGGCCAAGGTCATTGCACGGGGTGATGACCGCGCCCAGGCGCTCTACCGGCTCGACCGTGCTCTTGCCGAAACGCTCGTTCTGGGCGTGCACCACAATGTCGAGCTTCTTCGAGTTCTTCTGGCCGACCCCGATGTGCGGTCGGGCAGCCTCGACACCGACCTCATCGCGCGGTTTCTGCCTCGGCACGAGTTCGGAGTGCCGGATGCTGTGGCGCTCGATACCGCTGCATCGCTGTTCTGTGGTCGCGTCGATGGTGCGGAGCCGTGGCGACGCCGCGACGGATGGCGGTTGGGTGAGCACCGGCCTGCGGTCGTCACTATCGACGATGGCGACGAGTGGCGCTCTGTCGCGGTGCCGCAACCCGTATCGGTGCTCCCGCCGAGGGATGTCGCGCTCGACGGTGACACGGTCTGGATCGGTCATGGCGGAGCATCCGTAGCCCTGCGACGAGTGTCTCGTGAGGAGTCACTTGAGCGTGAGCTCGCCGCTCTCGAACGCCAGGAGGGTGCCGTCTCGCCCGAGGTTCGTGCCCCGCTCGCTGGCACGGTTGTCGATGTCTCCGTCGCCTCGGGCGACCGGGTCACCGCACGGCAGGCGCTGGTGACGATCGAGGCAATGAAGATGGAGCACACCGTGCTGGCTACGAGCGAGGGCATCGTCACGATCGATGTGCGCGTGGGAGACCTCGTGCGGGCCGACCATCGCGTGGCCACAATCGCCGCCGACAGCTCATCCGCCGCCCAACCGACCCCCTTGAGAGAGGTTCAGCCATGAACGACACCGCCCCCGGATATGGGCTCAGTGACGAGGAGAATGAGCTCGCGGGCCTCGTTCGCACCTTCACCGACGAGGTCATCGCCCCCATCTCGTATCAGGCCGACCGCGATCACGCCTTGCCGTTAGATGTCGTCGCCAGGATGGGCGAACTCGGGCTCTTTGGCCTCCCCTTCCCCGAGGAGGCGGGCGGCCAGGGCGGGAGCTACCTGACGTTCTGTCTGGCTGTCGAGGCGATCGCCAGGGTTGATCAGTCGCTCGCTATCACGTTGGAGGCGGCGGTCGGGCTCGGCGCGATGCCCCTGTTTCGTTTCGGCACCGCTGAGCAAAAAGCTCGCTGGTTGCCCGACTTGCTCTCCGGGCGAGCCCTGGCGGGATTCGGCCTCACCGAACCCGAGGCGGGCTCCGACGCCGGCGCAACCCGCACCACCGCGGTGCTCGACGGCGATGAGTGGGTCATAAACGGCACCAAGCAGTTCATTACCAACTCTGGCACCGACATCACGAGCTTCGTCGCCGTTTCGGCAGTGACCGCGAGAGTGACGGATGCCTCTGGCAAACCCCGCGCCGAGATCTCCACGATCATCGTGCCCTCCGGAACCCCGGGTTTCACGGTCGAGCCCGCCTATGACAAGGTCGGCTGGCGGGCATCCGACACCCACCCGCTCACCTTCGACAACGTGCGGGTTCCCGCCGCGAACCTTTTGGGCCAGCGAGGCAAGGGCTTCACGAACTTTCTCAGCACGCTCGACGAGGGTCGCATTGCGGTTGCGGCCCTGGCGACAGGGGCAGCAGAAGGCTGCCTCGAGGAATCGGTGACCTACGCCAAGCAGCGGGTTGTCTTCGGTGTGCCCATTGCCGAGCATCAGTTCATTGCCTTCACGATCGCGCGGATGAGGTCGCGGGTGCATACCTCGCGCCTGGCGTGGCATGATGCCGCGCGGAGACGCGATGCCGGTGTGCCCTTCGCCGAGCAGGCGGCCATCGCCAAGCTGGTGGCGAGCGACGCGGCCATGCTCAATGCGAGGGATGCAACTCAGATTTTTGGGGGATACGGGTTCATGAACGAGAGCGTTGTGGGGCGGCACTACAGGGATTCCAAGATTCTTGAGATCGGCGAAGGCACCAATGAGGTGCAACTCATGATCATCGCCCGCTCTCTTGGCCTTGGATAGCTCGCTCCCCGCCTTGGATCGAACTCCGGGGTCGTCGGCGCCCGCCGTTCGCAATACTCTGGACGGGTGCATGACATGACGTTCACCATGGGTCCCGCCATCCTTTTCTGCCCAGCAGACCGGCCGGAGCGCTTCGCCAAAGCCGCCGATCGAGCCGATGCGGTCATCCTCGACTTAGAGGATGCCGTCGGTGCCGAAAACAAGGCGGCGGCCCGCGAGGCGGTCATCGCTTCGTCGCTCGACCCCGAGCGCACAATTCTTAGACTCAACGGCACGCGCAGCCCCGAGTTCGAAGCCGACCTCGAGACGCTTGCCCGCAGTGGATACAGCACGGCTATGGTGCCCAAGGTTACGAGCCCCGAGGAGCTCGCTGACCTGGCCGCCTACCGCGTAGTCGCCCTCATAGAGTCGGCCGAGGGAGTGTTAAACGCCTCTTACATTGCGGCTTTGCCCCAGGTCGTCGGCCTGTTCTGGGGGGCGGAAGACCTCACGGTGTCGCTGGGTGGAACCAGCAGTCGTGGGCACGACGGCCGCTATCGCAACGTCATCGACCACGCGCGGTCCAGCATCCTGCTCGCCGCCCGGGCTCACGGCAAGGCGGCGATCGACGCGATCAACGTGGACTTCACGAGCCTCGGCATACTGCAGGCCGAGGCTGAGGATGCCGCCCAGAGCGGTTTCTCGGCGACAGCGTGCATCCATCCGGCCCAGGTCGAAACCATCCGCTCCGCTTACCGACCGGATGCTGCCCAGGCCGACTGGGCTCGCCGTGTTGTGGAGGGCTCGCTCGCGAACAAGGGCGCTTTCACCTTGGATGGCACGATGATCGACGAACCCGTCATCCGCCACGCAGAGGCGCTTCTGCGCCGCGCATCGGCTTAGCGCTTCGCCGCGCCCAGCGTGACGCGTGACGCGGAGGGATATTAGCGCCACTGCCAGGTGTCGATCATGCGTTCGAGAATGTCGTCGCCGTCGTCGTCCATGGTGGCTACGGTGATCACCCAAAACTTGGATTCGCTCGTTTCTGATTCGCTCTCGAGCGCGTAGGTGGAGGGCGAGAAGGTGGCGATCACCACGTTGGTGGTGTCGGGCCCCGCGCCATTGTCGAGACGCGTGATGTTAGCGGCTGCCCCATCAATGGTCATGGGCTCGTTGAGCGTTGTGACGGTGCCGAGCTGCGAAAAGTAGGCGTCGGCAAGGTATGTGACAGCGGCGTCGAGGTCGTCGCTGTCGCCACCGAGGCCGACTCCCCACGATGCCACAATCTCACTGTCGACAGGTTCGACATAGATGGAACCGAAGATGTCGCCCTCGCCGGTGTTGATGAACTCGCCGTTCTCGTTGAGCTCGCCCCGCAGCTCAAGGGTTGTCCAGCAGGCCTCTTGATCTGCCGCCGACTGGCTGTTGATGTAGCCGGAGGGGGCGTCGAAGCCGTAACACGGAGTCTCGACAATTTGCGGGGGCACCACCTGATCCGCGATCCCGTCGGTCACGTCGTCAGAGATGTTGGCGAAACTCACGAGCATCAGCGGCAGGAGGGTGATCGCCAGAACCGTCGTGATCACGCTCGCGATTATCGCCAGGGTCGACAGGATCACCGCGGTGATTCCCATGCCCCGGCCCTTTCGACGAACGAGAGCAATGATGCCGAGAATGAGGCCCGTGATGCCAAACAGTGCCCCAACGATGGGAATCCAGCCCGCGAGAAACGCGAGAATACCCATAACGAGGGCGGCAACGGCGATACCGCCGACCGTGACGGTGGAGGCCCCGGAGTCGGGCGTAGCCGGCTGCGGTGCGTCTGCCTCGGGGGAGCTTGCGGGGGAGAGCGGCGGGGTGCTCATAGGAGATTCCTTCGCTGAGAGGCTGTCCTCTCCTGACACTACCCTTGAAGAAGATCGCTTAGCCGAAAGGACAATCCGAATATGGTTTTCGCTGTCGCCGGAGCAACCGGCCACCTCGGTCGACTCGTCCTCGACTCGCTTCTCGACCTCGGGGTAGCACCCGGCGATATCGTCGCCATCGGACGCGACACAGCCAAGGTTTCGGATTTTGTGGCGAAGGGAGTTGTTGCCCGCTCAGCCGACTACTCGGATCGCGGAGCGCTCGATGAGGCTCTCACCGGAGTCGACCGGCTGCTCTTGATCTCGGGCAGCGAGGTGGGTCGTCGCGTAAAGCAGCACAAGAACGTGATTGACGCGGCCCAGCATGCCGGCGTTGGCTTTATCGCCTATACCAGCGCACCGCATGCCGACACCTCAACCCTCGCCCTTGCTCCCGAGCACAAAGCGACGGAGGCCATGGTGCGAGCATCCGACATCCCTTATGCCATGCTGCGAAACAACTGGTACACCGAGAGCTACGTCCAGGTTGCAGAACAGGCCAAATACACGGGCCTCATCATTGCAAGCCTGGGCGACGGTCGCATCGCGAGTGCGAGTCGCCGCGACTATGCAGAAGGTGCTGCGCGGGTTCTCGTCGCAGAAGGGCACGAGGGTCAAACCTACGAGTTTGCCGGGGACACTGCGTGGGGGTACGACGAGCTCGCGGAGGTCGTCTCGGAGATCGTCGGCAGGAAGGTTACCTATAAGCGTGTCTCGTACAAGGAGCACCGCAAGATTCTTAGCAAGGCGGGCCTCGATATGGGCACGGCGGCATTCGTGGTCACCCTCGATACCAACACCCGTGACGGTGCGCTCGCCGATGCGAACCCCACGTTGAGCACTATTCTCGGTCGGCCGACAACCCCTCTGGCTACAGGCCTCGCGGAGGCCTACGCCGAGGCAGAGGCTTCGAGAGCTGCAGAGGCCGAGGCGCAGGGTGAGCCCGACGCACCGCAGTAGCGGCCGGCGCTACTCCTCGAAGGTGTTGAGCATCGCCGTCGCCGCGCGCTCGAAGTAATCCCACAGGGTCGCATCGTCGAGTTCGCTCAGGTTTAGGGTGTCTTGCGCCGCCCGCATGTGCTTGAGCCAGCGGTCCCGAGCATCGGGGTTGACCTTGTAGGGGTTGTGCCGCATCCGCAGCCGCGGGTGACCGCGTTCTTCGCTGTAGGTTCCTGGCCCACCCCAGTACTGCTCAAGAAAACCCGTGAGGCGTTGGATAGCGCCTTCGAGGTCGTGCTCTGGATACATGGGCCACAGAACGTCGTCGTCGCGAACTCCGGCGTAGAAGGCGCGAACGAGCTTCTCAAACGTGGCTCGTCCGCCTACCCGGTCATAAAAGCTGGGGGCTGCGGCCGCGCCGAATTCGGTGGTGCGGAGCGTGATGGGGCTGCGCACGGGGTCGCCTGCTGCTGGTGGCATTGTCACTTCTCGGTTCCCTTAGTTCGTGAGGGTGGAGTCTTGCGAGCTTGGGCTGCCGCGGTGGCTTCCTTGACCTCGTCGAGCTTGATGGGGCGAGTCTTGGGCGGACGGGCGCCTCCCACGCTCGTGGCACCCTCGAACCCCTGCAGCACAACGCTGTTGAGGGCGGGGAGGCGCACTCCCATCTCGTCGAGGGTGCGCTTGAGTCTGGCGCGCAGCTCTCGGGCGACATCGTCTTTGCTCGCCGCGCGAGTCTTGACGACAAGGCGAACCACAACCGCTTCGGCCGAAATCGACTCGATTCCCCAGATTTCGGGGCGATCAAGCATGCGGCTGCGCCACTTCGAGTTCTGGTACATGTCGACTGCGGTCCCCAGGATGCGCTGTTGCACGAGGTCGACATCGGCGTCATACGGAACAGCGAGGTCGATGATCGCCCGGGCCCAGCCCTGGGACGTGTTGCCGACGCGCAGAATCTCGCCGTTGCGCACGAACCAGAGGGTGCCGTTCACGTCCCGCACCTGAGTCACCCGAATGCCGACGACCTCAACGACTCCCGTTGCCGGGCCGAGGTCAACGACATCGCCGACGCCGAGCTGGTCCTCGGCAACCATGAAGATGCCGTTGAGCACATCCTTGACGATGTTTTGGGCACCGAAACCGAGGCCAGCACCCACCGCCGCACTCAGAAGGCCAAAGGCAGCCGTCGCGTTGGGAAACACGACATCTACGAGCAACAGCAGAGTGATGATGACAATTGTCACGGTCACCGCGCTGTTGAGGACCGTGCCGAGGGCTCTGGTTCGCTGCACCACGCGCACCGCCGCAAGCGGCGACGAGAAGAGCGCCTGGGTGTCGTCGATGTTCTCCTTCTTCTTGACACCCGTCACGACGCGGTTGACGATGCGACGAATGGCCAAGCGCAGAACCCAGGTCGCGGCGACCGCAATTCCGGTCAGCAGAAGCACTTTGAGGGGCACCTGCCAGAACTCGATAAAAGAACCGACGCCGGCCCAGAAGGCGTTCCAGTCGAAAGGTGTAGGTGTCTCTTCCATCCGCACCAGTCTAGGAGCAGCTGTCAGAGACACGGCTGACTGAACGACGAAAACGGGCCAGGGCCAGCAGGCAATGCCGCTGGTCCTGACCCGTCACCCGAACGTCGCTCAGTGCTTGTGGCCTTACTGTGCGTCGCGCTCCTGAACGCGGAGAGCTCGCTCAACACCGTCGAGGTTCTCGATCACCAGGCGTCGCAGCGCTGGGATCTGCTGATTGGCGGCGAGCCACGCCCTCGTCGCGATCACGAGCTCATGTGAGGCCAAAGGAGCGGGGTAGAGACCAACGATCAGTGAGGAGGCAATGCCGTAGCTGCGCGTGTTCCAGAGATCCGTGAGGCTCTCGAAGTAACGGCCCACCAGCGGCTCAAGCAGCGCGGGGTCGTTGACGTGCTGCAGGCCCATCGCCGTGTGGCGAACGATGAGGTTCGAGACGGTGTCGTCGTCGAGCAGCGAGGAGAACGCCGCGAGCTTTGCCTCTGCCGTGGGGATCGTTGCCCTGGCGCGGGCCGCGGCCTGCTGACCGGTCGCCGTGTTGTCCTTGGCAAGCGCCTCGGCGATCTCGTCTTCGCCGGCAGCACCGAGAAGCACAAGGCCCTCGAGTAGCTCCCATGCCAGGTCGGTGTCGATCTCCAGCCCGTCCAGTGCGATCTCGCCCGACAGCAGGCTGCACAGAGTCGCCGCGTGCTCGTCCGTCGAGGGAATAGCAGCAAAGAACTTCACGAACTGGAACTGAGCATCCGAGCCCGATTCTGCGGCCTTGGCAAGGTTCCACAGCTCGGTTCCGACCGTCTCGATCGTCTGAGCGCGCGTGGCGGGGTCGACATAGCTGCGAGCCACCGTGAGGAGCTGCGACAGAGTCGTACGGATGGTCGTGCTCTCGGTCTCCGTCGCGATGTTGCCCAGAACGAGGCGCACGTAGTCACTGGCTTTGGTCTCGGCATCCCGCGTGGAATCCCACGCGGAGCCCCAAACGAGGGCCCGGGCGAGCGGGTCGCCGATGCTGCTGAGGTGTGCGATCGCCGTCTCAAGGGAGTGCTCGTCGAGACGGATCTTGGCGTAGGCCAGGTCGTCGTCGTTGATCAATGCGAGCGCGGGGCGCTGCAGACCAACGAGCTCGGGAACCTCGGTGCGCTCACCATCGACATCGATCTCGACCCTGTGCACGCGCGTCAGCTTGGCATCGGCCGCGTTGCTCGCGAGTTCATAGAACCCGATCGCCAAGCGGTGGGGTCGAATGGTCGGGTAGTCCTTCGTTGCCGTCTGTACGACGGTGAACGACGTGATGCGGCCATCCCCGCTCGTCTCGATTTCGGGGCGCAGAGTGTTGACTCCGGCGGTCTCCAGCCACAGCTTCGACCAGCTCGACAGGTCGCGGCCGCTCGTCGTCTCAAGCTCCGTGAGCAGGTCGCTCAGCTCGGTGTTGCCGTACGCATGCTTCTTGAAGTACGCGGCAACACCCGAGAAGAATGCATCGCGGCCAACCCACGCGACGAGCTGCTTGAGAACCGAGCCGCCCTTGGCGTAGGTGATGCCGTCGAAGTTGACCTGCACATCTTCGAGGTCGTTAATCGTCGCAACCACGGGATGGGTCGACGGAAGCTGGTCCTGGCGGTACGCCCAGCTCTTCTCCATTGCCTGGAAGGTCGTCCATGCCTCGGTCCACTCGGTGGCCTCTGCGGTCGAGATAGTGGAGGCCCATTCGGCGAACGACTCATTGAGCCAGAGGTCGTTCCACCACTTCATCGTGACGAGGTCGCCGAACCACATATGGGCGAGCTCATGAAGGATCGTGACGACGCGACGCTCCTTGATGGCGTCGGTGACCTTGCCGCGGAACACATACGTCTCAGTGAACGTCACGCATCCGGCATTCTCCATGGCCCCAGCGTTGAACTCGGGAACAAAGAGCTGGTCATACTTCTCGAACGGGTAGTCGTAGTCGAACTTCTCCTCGTAGTACTCGAAGCCCTTGCGAGTGATGTCGAAGATGTAGTCGGCGTCGAGGTACTCGCTCAGCGAGCGGCGGCAGAAAACACCCAGGGGAACCACCCGACCGCTGCGGTTGGTCAACTCGCTGCGAACCACGTCGTAGGGCCCGGCCACAATCGCCGTGATGTACGAGGAGATTCGGGGGGTGGGGGAGAAACGCCACGTGCCCACCTCACCACTGATCTCGGGCTCAGGCGTGGGCGAGTTGCTCACAACCTGCCAGCGCGAGGGCGCAATGACCGTGAACGAGAACTCGGCCTTCAGATCCGGCTGCTCGAAGACCGCGAATACGCGTCGGCTGTCGGGCACCTCGAACTGCGAGTACAGGTAGACCTCGCCGTCGACGGGGTCAACAAAGCGGTGAAGCCCCTCGCCCGTGTTCGTGTATTCCATCTCGGCGACGACGGTGAGCACATTGTGCGAGTCGAGGGAGTCGAGCTGGATGCGCAAGCCATCCGCGGCCGATGTCGCCATCTCGGCACCGTTGAGGGTGATCGAGCGCACCGTGCGGGTGATCGCGTCAATGAACGTCGAGGCACCGGCGGTAGCCGCGAACGTTACGACGGTGGTGCTGAGAAAGGTCTCGTCGCCCGTGGTCACATCAAGTGTGACGTCGTAGCTTTCTACAGAGACAAGCGCACTGCGCTCCTGTGCTTCTAGGCGGGTGAGATTGTCTCCGGGCATCGATGCTCCTCAAATCACTGGTCGATTGCTTCGCAGCAAGCCTAACCGTCGACTCTCTAGAGCTCTGCGGAAACCCTCTTCTCGTTCCAGATCTTTGCCGGTGCCGGCATGGCACTGTGTCTCTCCGGCTTGCCGAGCAGGGCTTCGCAATCGGCGATTGCACTCTCGAGCATCTCCTTCAAGAGCGCATCCTGGTCGGCAATGCAGGCCTGGGCCGCACCCAGAACGGCGGTGCTCACGATCGCCCGGCCGGCCCGAGCAAACGAGATCGGTGCACGGGGCTGGTTTCTCTGGCAGAACTCGCGCGCCCACTGCATTGCCAGCGGAGCCTCACGTTCGGCCTGAGCTATGAGCGACTGCGCCCACACGATGTCACTCTGGCTCGCATCCAGGGCTCGCTGACACGCGATCACGCCCGTAGCAAGAGTGCGCTGCCGCGATTCGCTCACAGAGCCGAGCGCCGTCACGGCAACCCTCAGGGCGATGGCGATATCGACCGCTGGTGAGTCACCATTGAGACCGACGACCGAAGGAACAAGCGTGGCAAGCTCTTGCCTGCCGCGATCCGTCGTGAAGTCATTCACTCCTCTGGCGAGGAACGCCAGCAGGGGATGGGTGCACTCAGGATGATCGCTCCATCGTTCGCCCGCCATATACGAGGCGAATTCCATGAAGCACGCACCCTGCTTAGGTCGCCGATGCCTGCCTCGGGACAACACGGGAACGAAGTTCGGAATGCCCTGCATTTGCTCGTTAGTCACGCCGCCCATGAGCTACCTCCAGGTCGAGACGGATGCGCTTTGAATCAAGTGTGCGCCCGTCTTATGCCGAAGACCAGTGCCAGGGGGGCGCTGGAGCGAGAGTCCCTACGAACTCTCATCTTGCGGTCAGGTCGGCAAAGTTAGAGGGTGTGCGGTTGACTAGCGGTATGACGAATACGAACAGCGCCCGCGTCGAGTTTTGGTTCGATCCATCCTGCCCCTGGGCCTGGATGACGAGCCGATGGGTCGACGAGGTGGCGAAGCACCGCGACCTCGACATTTCATGGAACATCATGAGCCTGGCCGTCCTCAACGAAGACAAAGAAGACCTGAGCGACTTCTACAAGGCGTTCCTTCCGCGGGCTATGCGGTACACCCGACTCGTCGCTTCGCTCGCCGAGATCGAGGGCAAGCACATCGTCAAGCCTCTGTACGACGCACTGGGCACCCGCATTCACCCGGGTGGTCAGAGGGATGTCGACGAGGTGATCGCCGGTGCGCTCGCCGAGCTTGGTCTCGACCCCGCTCTGGCGCGCTACGCCGACAGTGACGAATACGACGCCCAGCTGCGGGCTAGTCACGCAGAGGGCATCTCCCGTGTCGGCCAAGACGTCGGCACCCCCGTTCTCGCTGTCAACGGAGTTGCCTTCTTTGGCCCAGTGATCTCGCCTGCGCCCAAGGGTGAGCAGGCTCTCTCCCTCTGGGACGGAGTCGTGGCGGCGGCGAGTTACGACGGATTCTTTGAGCTCAAGCGTTCGCGCACCCGCGACCCGCAGTTCGACTAGGCCTCTCATAGAATTGTCAGCATGCGCATCCACATCGCCACCGACCACGCGGGACTCGACTTCAGCCGGCACCTGCAGCAGCACCTCGCCGCGCAGGGGCACGAGGTCGTCGATCACGGTCCCGATCACTACGACGCGCTGGATGACTATCCGTCGTTCTGCATCAACGCGGCTCGTGGTGTAGCCCGCGACCAGGCAGAGGGAGTCGAGGCGCTCGGCGTGGTGTTCGGCGGCTCGGGCAACGGAGAGCAGATCGCCGCGAACAAGGTCACGGGGATTCGTGCAGCGCTCGTGTGGAGCATCGCTACCGCTGAGCTCGCTCGCGAGCACAACGACGCCAACGTGATCTCGGTCGGCGCACGCCAGCACTCGGTCGATGAGGCCGTTGCGTTCATCGACACGTTCATCGTCACACCCTTTTCCGGTAACGAGCGCCACGCCCGCCGCATTGCGCAGTTGGCCGAGTACGAGACCACGGGGGCCATCACCGGGCACGAGATCGTCTAGCGATGCCTGAGGGTCATTCCGTCCACCGCATCGCGCGGCAGTTCTCATTGCACTTTGTGGGCAGGCCCGTGGCCGTTTCTTCGCCCCAGGGTCGCTTTTCTGCTGGTGCCGAGAAGCTCGATGGTCACACCATGGTCGACGCACTTGCCGTAGGCAAGCAGATGTTCCTTGAGTTCGATCACGGGCTGTGGTTGCGAGTGCACCTGGGGCTCTATGGCGCCTGGGATTTTGCGGGAGACATCACCGCGGATGCCACGGTCGCCTCTGCGGGAGGCCGCATGGGGCAGACGAATCAGCGCGGCACTGTCGCCGAGCTTGTCACCGGGCACGACCTAGTTGTGCCGGGAGCAGCAGGCTCTCGCGGTGAGAACGAAGCATCTCTCCACAGCATCGGCGCCCCCCGCCGCACGCGGCTTCGCATGTCGGAGTCCGAGCGACAGGGCGAGGATATTGAGGAGTTTCCCCCGCCGCCCATCGGGCAGGTGCGCGTTCGCCTCCTCACGACGGATGCCGTGGCCGACCTCCGGGGGCCGACAGCGTGTGAAGTGCAGACCCCCGACGAGGTCGCCGTCTCGATCGGCAAACTCGGACCGGACCCGCTCGTCGGCGACCCCGCAGAAGGGGAAGAGCGCTTCGTCGCCGCTGTGCGCAAGAAGGCGACACCCATCGGTCTTCTCCTGATGGATCAGTCCGTCGTGAGCGGCATAGGCAATGTTTACCGGGCAGAACTTTTGTTCAGGGCGCGGCTCGATCCCTATACGCCAGGCAAGCTCGTGCCAGAGGAGGTCGTGCGCAATCTGTGGCGTGACTGGGCGCATCTGCTCTCGATCGGTGTCGAAACGGGTCAGATGATGACGATGGATGGGCTGGAAGGCGAGGCCTATGTCGCCGCGCTCGCCAGCAGAGACGACCGGCACTGGGTGTACCACCGCGAAGGGCAGCCCTGCAGGGTGTGCGGAACCCACATCACCATGGCTATGGCCGCGGCCCGCAAACTCTATTGGTGCCCTAACTGCCAACGCTGAGGCTTCAGCTGTCAGCGCTGAGCGTCACGGGCTACACCACGGGTTAAAAAGTGGCACCGCCTTCTGCAATCATGAGCGGATGAGGCATACCCCGCACTTCGTCGTCACTGATCCGCACGAGGTCAAGAGGCTGATTCGAGAGAACCCCTGGGCGACCATCGTCTCGAATACCGCCAATGGCCTTGTCGCCTCGCATTACCCCGTGGTGCTCGAAGAGAACCGGGATGAGATCAGCATCGTCAGCCACGTCGGTCGTCCCGACGATCGTGCTCTCGAACTGGGGCAGCACGAGATTCTCGTGATAATCCAGGGGCCGCATGGCTATGTGTCGCCCGGTTGGTACGGTCCCGGGGCTGGGGTGCCCACCTGGAACCACGTCACTGCCCATCTCTATGGAACGCCCGAGATTCTCAGCGACGAAGAGAACTGGCGCGTGCTCGGGGAGCTTGTTCATCACTTCGAAGACTCCATGCCGCACCCCCACCTGCTCGAAAACAACGAGGAATATGGGCGGAGCATCGTGTCGGGCACGGTGGGCTTTCGACTTGTCGTCAGCCGTTATGGGGCGAGGGCAAAACTGAGCCAGAACAAGCCGGCAGACGTCGTGGATTCCGTCATCGGCGAGCTCTCAGAGGGCGCCAACTATCCCAACCCAGCCTTGGCGGCAGAGATGAAGCGCGAGCAGGGACGGTGAGCGTGCTGCTTCGGAATGCCAACATCGGCGGGGCCCGGGATGTTGGGCTCGCCGATAGTAACGTCAGCGGTTACACGGATATCCTCATCGAGGCCGGACGGATAGCGCGCATTGCTCCCGGCCTTCACGACGGCTCCGCCGAAACCGTCGATCTCGAAGGTCGCGTCGTGATCCCGGGGCTGTGGGACAACCACGTGCATATGAGCCAGTGGGCCTTTGCCAGTTCGACCCTGAGCCTTGCGGCAGCGTCGTCCGCCCGGCAGGCGGCAGAGATGGTGTCGTGGGCCCTCGCGGCAGAGCCGGCAATGCGCGGTGGCGTCGATCGCTCGGACATGTCATCGCCCTTTGTTGGCACCGCATTTCACGATGCCCTGTGGCCGGATGCCCCGCATCGCACGGCGCTCGACGAGGTCTCGGGGAGCCGGGCGGTCGTGCTGCTCAGCAATGATCTGCACTGCGTCTGGCTCAACTCTGTCGCTCTTGAAATGTATGGTTTCGCGGATCATCCGACCGGGGTCCTGCGCGAGGACGACGCCTTCGCTGTCTCGCAACGGCTGTTGGCGGCGCCCGACGCTGTTCTCGATGGCTGGGTCGATAGCGCGCTGCGATCAGCGGCAACCAGGGGCATCGTGGGCATCGTCGACTTGGAGATGCGCTGGAACCTGGACGACTGGATGCGCCGCCGCCGCTCGGGATCCGATTCGACTCGCATCGAATTCGGCATTTACGCTCAGCACCTCGACCGCGCCATCGAGCTGGGGCTGCGCACGGGCCAGCAGCTCGACGAGCTGACGTCGGTCGGCAGGCTCAAGGTCGTCACCGATGGGTCACTCGGCACGAGGACAGCGTTCTGTTACGACGAATATCCGGGACTCTCCGGTCCCGATTCGCACGGCCTGCTCACCCTGCCGCCCCACGAGGTGATGCCACTCATTCGGCGTGCCGTGAACGCCGGTATCGAGCCGACCGTTCACGCGATCGGTGACCATGCGAATGCTCTGGTGTTGGATGCGTATGAGCAGTTGGGCATCCCCGGCCGCATTGAGCATGCACAGCTTTTGCGGGAGTCGGATGTCGCGCGGTTTGCGCAGTTGGGCATCGTGGCGAGCGTGCAACCCGAGCATGCGATGGATGATCGGGATATTGCCGACCGATTCTGGGAGGGCCGAACGCAGCGATCGTTCATGGTGCGGACTCTGCTGGATGCCGGGGTTGAACTCGCGCTGGGCTCCGATGCTCCTGTCGCGCCGCTTGATCCGTGGGTGACCATCGCGGCGGCCGTCGCGCGGTCTCGCGACGGCCGCGCGCCGTGGCATCCCGAACAAGCAATCTCGGTGGGGGATGCGCTGTTCGCATCCACTCGCACCCGCATTGGGGCAGGCGAGGTTGCCGACCTCGTTGTCCTCGATGCTGACCCCTGGGCTGCCTCCGGTGACGATCTGAGACGCATGCCTGTTGCTGCGACAATTCTGGCCGGGCGCTTCACCCATCGAGACGTGTAGTCACGTCCCTGGAGCCGTGACCACGCGCACTGCGCTGACCACGCGCACTGCGACGTGCTACGTGCTGCTAGCGGAGGGAGGCGATGCTGCCGACGGCCCGCTTGACGTCCCGCATCCGGTGTTCGTATCGGATGGCGATGGCCACGAGCAGCACTCCGCCGATTCCGGCCCAGACATACCAGTCCGCGGCTTCGTAGATCGCTACGATCTGCGGCGCAAACGTTCTCAGGGCGTGCACCAGCACCACAACGGTTCCGATGATGAACGGCGCTTGCAGCCGAAGCGCAACGCCAGCGACGATTGTCGCGACTCCGACGATGCCGAGAGCGACGAGCCTCCAGACGACGGGGTCGGTGAACGTGAGCAGGAGTGTGGGCAGCAGTAGTAGTGCGAGGCCCGGGCCCAGTGCTGGCCAGCTCCCGCTCCGGGGGTTGCGAGAAAGGCGTAGCGCTCCGGTGACGATCAGGGCCAAGGCCACCGGTGCTGTGACCATCTCCGGCGCCTCAACGTAGGCGAGCCCGACGAGAGCGGCGACCCCGGCAAACCCGATGGCGGTCCAGGCCGCAGGGGAGCCGAACGCTGCGGCGAGCGGCACGCGGCGTGCGAATGCTGCGACGTGAATCGCGCTCAGCGCCGCGACGACCACGACGACGCGGAGGGATGCGCCGACAGGCGAGCCTTCGGGCGTGGCAATCACCGCACCGAGTTCGTAAAGGGCGGCTGTGGCGATCGCGGCGACGACGAGCGCCTGGCCGAGCTTTGGACCGCTGATGGTCACTTTGCCCGCGGTGAGCTGCTCCCGGCGGCTCACGAATGCGGCACACAGGATGAGCGCACAGACCGATGGTGCAAGCCACATCTCCAGCACCCCTGCTGGCGAGGAGATCGCTTCTCCGGCGCGGAGAAGGGTGACGAGAGCGGTGCCTACAAGCCCGGCACTAGCAACTGCTGCCGCCGCGAGCCGGGAGAACTCAGTATGCCCAAGGGCGGCGTCGGCCGTAGTCGGGGCTGAGTTTTGCGAGCGACTCAGCACGGCTGATCCGACAACCAGCAGTATCGCGGAGACGAGCACAACGACAGCCGCCCGCACCAGGTCGCTCGTGTCGGTGCCGGAGGAGGCGAGCCCGATCGGCACGATCGCGAGCACGAGCCCCCAGAAAAGAAGCTGCGCCGCTGAGAGCGAAGCGTTCCGACGGATCCGGATGAGAACGGCGATGGCGATGAGAGAAGCGGCCGGGGGCAGGACGAACGGTTCAATGGCGCTGATTCCGGCGTCGGTCAGTGCCCACCAGAGCGCGGCTATCGCTAAGAACAGCGCAAGCCATCCGAGGTGGCGTCGAGGCGCCCGAGAGCTGACGAGACCATCGCGTGAGCTGGCAGCGATCGCCGCGGTCACGGCGCAGACAAGCAGCACAATCCAGCCCGTTTGGTTGGGCGACCCGATTGCCACGGTGAGCGCCAGCAGAGCTGTTAGGGCGACGCCGATATCCACGCCACGCCGGGGTGCTGCAGTCCACACCAGGGCAAGCGCAGCGATGAGCGCTGCAGCCACGGCGGCGTCCAGCCCAGCAGGCAGCCCGCCGGGAACAGCCAGATGCGCCGCTGCGTTCAGCGCCACTGCGAAGGCGGGTGCGATGAGCAAAGCTGCGCAGAACCGTTCGACCAGGGGAGAGGCGATGCTCCAGAGCGCTGTGGCGGCAGCGGTCACAGATGCACCGGCAAAGACCAACAGCGAGATGGAGGGGGGCGCATTCTCTGCCGGATAGATGGCCCACACTATGGCCGACGCGAGGAGGGCAGCGAAGGTGACCCACCACACGAGACGTCGTTCTAGCGTGGTGATCCAGCCCAGGTCCAGCGCGGCTACGGCGCTGAGCGCTCCGGCCAGAATGGCCACCGCCGCGGCGGACGTGAGTGCAGCGTTGCCCGAACCAGCAGGGGCGAGAAGCCATCCGCCGTAGGCGATGCCGATGAGGCTGAGGGACACAGCTCCGCCTGTGACAAGCGCGCGAGCCCACGCAGCGGAGCACACGATGATTCGAGCGACGACGAGCGCGGCCACCGTCACGATCGTCGCCGGGAGCCAGGTGTCGTCGGCAAGCCACCCGGCAAGCCACGTGGTGGCAAAGCCGCCGAGCGCCGCTGTTCGTGCTGCCGCGGAGTAGCTACGAGGCATCCGACGGAGGACGACAAGACCGACCGTGCCGAGGGCGGTGCTGGCGGTGAGCACGAACCAGACCGAGGGGAGCAGTGTTAGGGCGACTAACAGCACCGCCACGCCTGAGGGTAGGAGCCACGGCAACGCCGACCGGAACCTGCCGACCAGGCGCAGGCAGAGTGCCGTCGTAGCGACGGCGAGGGTGAGCGCAGCGACCGAATACAGTACGAGGGCGAAGGGCATACGCGCGGCGGCGCCCGATGAGACCGGGTCAAGGTCTACTGCGTCGCCCAGGAATGTGACCCAGTGGCCCACTGCGATGAATGCTGCGGGGAGTATGGCAAGGGCGGACACGCCGGCCGCCGCGAAGACTGCCGCGTTTGCCTGGGCCCGCTGCGCGGTGACGGCATTGCGGATGAGGAGCAGCACGACTGTCACCCCGAAGGCGAGGGCCGGGGCGATGAATGTGATGGACTCGTCACTGCGATCCGAGATGGTTGAGGTAGCGGCTCCCACCGCGAGGGCCGCTCCTGAAGCGCCCGCGAACACTATGGACGACACTCGGTCGAAGTGCGAACTGGGGCGGGCCCTCAGTGCGGCGCTGTGCGCGACGGCAATAAGCAGTGCTGTTCCCGCGCAGATGGCGAGCGGGACGGGAGCCGGAATCTGGGATGCGGGCAGTGTGAGTCCGAAGAGTGCTGCGAGAAGAAGCGCGATGAGACCAGTCGCGCCAGCGATCACCCGCTCAGGGAGGAGGCTGGCGCTTCGACCGGGCTTTTCTGGCACGGCAAGTGCGGCCATCTGGATGAGCGAACCCAGGGCAACCGCGATGCTGATGATGAATGCGGTTGTCGAGGAGGAGCTGTAGCTGTCGCCTGACCTGCTCAAGGCCGAGACCAACACTCCAACCCCCGGGGCAAAGAGCGAGTACCCCACGATGCTCGCCGCTCGCACACCGGCCACCCTGTGCCACAGGATGAAGGCGATGGCGCTGCCAACCAGCACGAGTCCCCAGTACGCGCGCCCATCGATCCGATCCGCGCCTCCGAGCGAATTTGCTCGAATCGCGAAGGCATCGAGGTATACGAGGAGAAGGGCGAAAACCGCAATCGCCTCAGCGCTCGCCGTCAGTCGTCGCTTGCGAAGCATCGATGCCGCGACGAAGGCCGCCACCGTGACGACGGCGATGATGGTTGACCGCCAGACGAGCCCGTAGTTGATGAACGCATAAATCAGAAAGAAAATGGCGAAGACGGAAAGCAGCGAGATTCCGGTGATGAGGAGGGCGATCTGCACGCCGGAGCGCCGCGGTGTCGCGCCTGGCCTGACGGGTGCGGCGGCAGCAGGTGGGGAAGCGACGGGGGCGGAGGGGGCGGTGATCGGCGCGGCCTGGGCTGGCGCGGCCTGGGCTGGCGCGGACTGGGCGGGAACGGTGTGGGCTGGCACGGCCTGGGCTGGCACGGCCGCCTTTTGTGCAGCCTCGGCCATGTGGCCGATAAGGCCCGCGCGGTCGTTGAGTTGGCGTGCAATCAGGCCCGACAGATCGGCGAGCTCACGTGCGTGAGCGCCGCTGAGATCGAGCCCGCACCGCGAGCACACAGCGCTGCGCAACGGAGTGAAGCACGCTGGGCACCGCGTGGTGTCGGTGAGATCGGAGATACTCCTGGGCCATTCAGCCCGAACATCGCCGAGCCAACCGCTGCCGTTTTCCACTCTCATCGCTGTGCCTTCCGCATAGTTGCCTCGACACTATCGAGGTGCTGCGCGGTTAGGGGATGAGAGTGGTTAAAGGGGGGTTGGTGCGCGTGTCGCCCGTTGGGGAGGAGCAGTGGGGAGGAGGAGTGCGATTCTTTTCCGAAACCCTACGGGCGGCCGGCAAGCGGCGTCCGATAGGCCGCCGAGACCTGAATCTCTGGCCGAGGGGGCTGCACCTCATTCGTCCACATCATGCCGTTCCACCACCGCACCTGGGGGAGGCCCAGTGGGTCGTGATACCACCCAGCGGGGGCACCGGTCGTAGCGGGGCTGGTAACAGTTGCGGTAGAAGACATCGGGTGACTCCTGTTGGGCAGGCTGTCCGAGGGGGCTCGGGCATACACGGGTGGGGTTGCTTGATGTTAGCCCCCTCTATGGGGGACATGGCAATGGCCTACGGGGTACGTTTTGGCCCACAGACGGGGGGCAGCAGATTCGCGCATTGGCGGTCGAATCAGCGTGCCATCAATGACACGCAGAAGCATCAGAAGAAATAGGGAGTCAGATCCCACATATGGAGGGGATGACGGGAATCGAACCCGCGTAATCAGTTTGGAAGACTGAGGCTTTACCATTAAGCTACATCCCCGCAGTTCGCGACCCGGAGGCCGTGAGTGCTCAGCAATCCTATTACATCGCGGAGCATGGTTTTAACGCATCCGGCAGCTGTTGCGCGAATGGCACCGATGCGGTGCGAGGTTTCGGGGCAACTCAGCTAGACTTGCCGAGGCCTTTTTTATGCGGTGGCGTTTGCGCCCTCGTCAGAGGTGGCCGAACCCCCTCATTCCATGGATTTGTGGTGGAGGGTTGTAGGCAATCGGGGCGTAGCTCAGCTTGGTAGAGCGCTCGGTTTGGGACCGAGAGGCCGCAGGTTCGAATCCTGTCGCCCCGACACAGCAGCAGTACAGACGTCGAAATATGAAAACTCAGGAGAAAGCAGCAACGTGAAGACCACGGTGGAGAAGCTGAACCCGACGCGCGTCAAGCTCGTCATCTCGATCAGCCCCGAAGACCTCAAGCCCAGCATTGACCACGCCTACAAGCACATTGCGGAGCAGGTCAACATTCCCGGCTTCCGCAAGGGCAAGGTTCCGCCGGCGATCATCGACCAGCGTGTCGGCCGTGCCGAGGTGCTCAACCACGCCGTTGGTGAAGCAATCGACAGCTTCTACCGTCAGGCTGCAGATGCCGAGGGCATCCGTCCGCTTGGTCGCCCCGAGGCCGACGTCACGGGCCTTCCTGAGCTCAAGGACTTCTCCGGCGACCTGGAGATCACGGTTGAGGTCGACGTGCGCCCCGAGTTCGAACTGCCCAAGCTCGACGGTCTTGAGCTCACGGTTGACGCCGTTGAGGTCACCGACGAGGAGGTCGAGACCGAGCTGAACAACCTGCTCGCACGCTTCGGCACCCTCGTAACCGTTGACCGCCCCGCCAAGACGGGCGACTTCGCCCAGATCGACCTGGTCGCCACCATCGGCGGCAACGAGGTTGACACGGCCAAGGGCATCTCCTACGAGATCGGCTCCGGCGAGCTCATTGACGGCATCGACGAGGCGCTTGACTCGCTCACCGCCGGCGAGAGCACCACGTTCGAGGCTCCCCTTCTCGGCGGCGACAATGCCGGCGAGAACGCCCAGATTTCGGTCACCGTCAACGCCGTCAAGGAGCGCGAGCTCCCCACCGCAGACGACGACTTCGCTCAGATCGCCAGCCAGTTCGACACGATTGACGAGCTCAAGGCCGACCTGCGTGAGCAGCTGGGCAAGTCCAAGGTCTTCGGCCAGGGCACGCAGGCTCGCGACCAGATCGTGGAGAAGCTCCTCGAGACTGTCGAGATCCCCGTCCCCGCCAAGCTCGTCGAGGATGAGGTGAACCGTCACCTTGAGAACGAGAACCGCCTCGAAGACGACGAGCACCGCGCCGAGGTCACCGAGTCGAGCGAGAAGACGTTCCGCACCCAGATTCTTCTTGATGCAGTCGTCGAGGCCGAGGAGATCAAGGTCGGCCAGAACGAGCTCACGCAGTACCTCATCCAGGGTGCCGCTCAGTACAACATGGAGCCGGGCGAGTTCATCCAGATCCTCGACCAGAACGGTCAGATCCCCGGAATGGTCGGCGAGGTTGCTCGCGGCAAGGCACTCGCCTCCGTTCTCTCCAAGGCCAAGGTTGTCGACTCCAACGGTGCGGAGGTCGACCTGTCGGCCTTCACCGCCGGTGTCAACAACGATGGTGATGCCGACTTCGCCGAGATGCCGGCCGGTGGCTCGGACAGCCACGGGCGCCAGGCGGGCGACGAGCACTTCGGTCACGACCACGCATAGTCGTTAGCGCTACAACGAAGGCCCGCACGGATGATCCGTGCGGGCCTTCGTCATGCACCGACACGGGCGCGGGGGATGGGAGCGCCCCCCGCTAGATTGATGCCATGAACCAGCGCCCCGACAAGAAGAACCCCGCAACCCTCGGCCAGCTGTCGCAGGCGGTGCATGCGGGAAACCGGGTGGACGAGGCAACGGGAGCTGTGCGCACGCCCCTAGTCTTGGCCAACTCGTACGCCCTGCCAGAGGACCCCAGTTCTCTGAGCTGGTCATCGTCGGAGGCGACGCTGTACACCCGCAATGGTGCGGTGAATCAGAAGCTCCTGCAGCAGAAGCTCGCCCTGCTCGATGGCGCCGAGGATGCCGTCGTGCTTGCCAGCGGAGTTGCCGCGCTCCACGCGGTGTTTTTCACCACCCTGCACTCCGGTGATCACGCGATCGTCGCCGATCAGACCTACGAGGCCAGTTTTCGGCTCTTTTCTGAGCTCCTGCCCGAGCGCTACGGAATCGAGGCCACGTTCGTTGATACGAGCGATCTGGATGCGGTGCGAGCGGCGATCAAACCCAACACCAAGCTCATCCATGTGGAGACAGTGGCCAACCCTACGACGAGGGTGGCGGATGTCGCAGCTCTCGCCGAGATCGCCCATGCGGCCGGTGCCCTGCTCAGCGTCGACTCGACCTTCACGCCGCCGCCGTTAGCGCGGCCCATCCTCGACGGTGCCGACTTTGTGATCCACTCGCTCACCAAATACATCAACGGCCACGGCGATGCGATGGGAGGGTCTGTCGCGGGGTCATCGGAGCTCATCGGGCGGATCAAGGCAGACGCCATGGTCGATGTCGGTGGCGTTATCAGCCCGTTCAACGCGTGGCTTATTACTCGAGGGTCGGTGACTCTGCCGTTGAGGCTGCGGCAGCATGTGGCATCCGCCCAGAAGGTCGCCGAGTTCTTGGCCTCCGACGGTCGCGTGGCGTACGTCGCCTACCCGGGTCTCGCGTCGCATCCTCAACATGAGCTGGCGTCTCGGGTTCTCTCGGGCTACGGGGCGATGATGGCCTTCGCCGTCAAGGGAGACCCTGACACCCAGAACCGGTTCGTGGCCAACCTTCGCGTCATCACCTCGGCCGTCTCTCTCGGACACGACGAATCGCTCATCGTGCACGTCGGAACGGCGGGGGAGCGCGTGGCCTTCTATCCGGAGGAATTCCGCACGTGGGGTCACCTGCGTCTCTCTGTCGGGCTGGAGGATGTCGACGACCTTCTCGCGGATCTGCGGGCCGCTCTCGACGCCACCTTCTGACGCTGGGTTCTTTGCCTACAGCGAACGCAGGCCGCAGCGGGCGTTGGCTCCGATAGATTCGACATACGCGATAACTGAAACGGAGCGTAGGCAATGGCCCAACCGGCATTGGTCAGCAGTGTTTTCGACCAACTCCTCAAGGACCGCATCATCTGGCTTGGCTCAGAGGTGCGCGACGACAACGCCAACGAGATTTGCGCGAAGATCCTTCTCCTCGCCGCAGAAGATCCGAAGCGTGACATCTACCTGTACATCAATTCGCCCGGTGGCTCGATCACCGCTGGCATGGCGATCTACGACACCATGAAGTTCGTGCCCAATGACATCGTCACTGTGGGCATCGGACTCGCCGCCTCAATGGGGCAGTTCCTGCTCTCATCCGGCACCAAGGGCAAGCGCTACATCACGCCGAACGCCCGCGTGCTGCTGCACCAGCCCTCCGGTGGATTCGGTGGTACTGCGGCCGACATCCAGACTCAGGCCAAGGTCATCCTTGACATGAAGCGCCGGATGGCGGAACTCACCGCGGAGCAGACCGGCAAGTCCATTGAGCAGGTCATCAAAGACGGCGACCGCGACAACTGGTTCACCGCGCAGGAGGCTCTCGAGTACGGCTTCGTGGATCACCTGCGTGAGTTCGCATCGGACGTCGCCGGTGGCGGCGGAACCGATGTTGCGGCCTCAGAAGCAGAAGCCAAGGACTAGGGCGAGGAAGATCATGGAATTCACTAACTTCGGACACCAGGCCGGGGGCGTTGCTCGCCCAGCAGAGTCTCGCTACATCCTTCCCACCTTCGAAGAGCGCACGGCGTATGGCTATAAGCGTCAGGACCCCTACGCCAAGCTTTTCGAGGACCGCATCATCTTTCTCGGCGTGCAGATCGACGACGCTTCTGCGGATGACATCATGGCGCAGCTTCTCGTTCTCGAGAGCCAGGACCCCGACCGTGACATTGTCATGTACATCAACTCACCGGGTGGCTCGTTCACCGCGATGACGGCGATCTACGACACGATGCAGTACGTTCGCCCGCAGATCCAGACCGTGGTTCTCGGCCAGGCAGCATCTGCTGCAGCCGTAATTCTGGCGGCGGGTACTCCGGGCAAGCGGCTTGCGTTGCCCAACGCTCGCGTGCTCATTCACCAGCCCTCTGCCGGTGACTCGGGTCGCGGACAGGCCTCGGACATCGAGATTCAGGCCCGTGAGATTCTGCGGATGCGCGGCTGGCTTGAGGAGACGATTGCGAAGCACTCCAACCGCACGGTCGAGCAGGTCAACAAGGACATCGATCGCGACAACATTCTCAGCGGCCACGAGGCCCTTGAGTATGGACTCGTTGACCAGGTTCTGACCTCGCGCAAGAACCTGCCGGCGGCAATCGTCAAGTAGAACAAGTTCGCCCCAGCGGCGTTCAGAAGGCCCCGTCACTTCGGTGACGGGGCCTTCTGCTGTGCGGGGCTGCCGGTACGCCCTTCCGCGGCGCTACTTGTTGACAAGTGGCGCGAAACATGACTTTTGCCCACGCCTTAAGCGGGGTTTTCTCACCAAAACGGGCACCAAACCTGCTGGGAAACGTCATGTTTCGTCTTACTCGTCGTGACTTGTTAACATGTTCCTGTAGAACTTGTTGGAACGTTCACGGAGATTTCATCTCGTTGGGGTCTCCCTGCAGCTGTGGCACATGTTCGTCAGCACCCCCGCGCCCTGCATTGCCGCACTGAAGGAGAACCATGACTGCTGTCATTACCCCGCGCCGAGTCGACAACGTCGCGATCTGGGACGGCACCGCCTATGTGGGCGTTGGCTCCATCGAATGGGCAGGCGACAGCATTAGCTCGGTTTCGGCGAGCGGAGATTCGCCCGCCGAGTACAGCATCATCCCCGGACTCGTCGACACCCATGTGCACCTCGGGGCCTATGCGGGTGAGAAGAAGGTCGACTTCGCATCGTGGCCGATCACGACACCCGGCGAGGAGCGCACGCTCCACATCGCCTCCAACGCCATCCGGGCGGCGAAGGCCGGTGTCACGACGCTTCGCGATCTTGCGGGCGACAAGCATCAACTGGCTGCGAGCCGCGCGTTCGACGAGGGCATCCTCGCAGGGCCGCGAGTGCTCGTGCACGGGCAGGTCGGCATGACGGCAGGGCACGGCGATCTCTTTATCCCTCCCCACTACCCTCACCGCGACCCCGTGGCAGACAGCCCCGACGAGTGCCGCAAGCTCGTGCGACAGTGGGCAAGGGCTGGCGCCCACGGGGTGAAGATCTACACGAGCGGCGGGGTGCTCTCGATCGGCGACCGGGTGGGATGGCGCAATCAGACCGACGCCGAGATCAGCACCACCATCGACGAGGCTCACGCGCTCAGCATGCCCGTTGCCGCTCACACGCACTCGAGCGAGGGCGTGGATATTGCGCTCGCCCTCGGCGCGGACTCGATCGAGCATGGCACCGGTGTCGTCGAGCGTCACTGGCCCACCCTTATCGAGCGCAACATCCCGATTGCGCCCACGCTGCTCATCAATGACCGTCTCGCGAATGGCACCATCCCGGTCTCCGACGAAGCTCGGGAGAAGGCGCAGGAGGTTGTCACAGAGCGGGATACCAACTTTGCAGGCGCTGGTGCGGCCGGGCTCCGGTTCGTTCTCGGTACCGATGCCAACGGCTCTATGGTCACGTTCGGCGACCAGCTCGAAGAGATTCGCATGATGAAGACGATGTTCGAGTGGTCGGCGGAGCGTGCGCTGGTTTCTGCAACCTCGGATGCTGCGGATGTCGTGGGTCTCGGATCAAAGGTGGGCACCCTGCGCGAGGGCTATGGCGTTGACTTCATCGTCATCAAGGGTCGCCCCTGGGAGAACATCGACGATCTCCGCTCAGAAAACATCGTCGCCGTCGTCTCCCGCGGAGTCGTCATCTCTGGCGAACTGCCCCTGTGATCTTCTTCACCTGACTGCACCACCGCACCGCAGCACCACCGCACCACAGCACACATCCAGCACCATGTTTCCTCCACCCCTTGAAAGGACCACAGTGATCCTGAATTCCCTCCGTGCGCGTCGCCGCATCGGCGTGCCGGTTGTCGCCGTCGCCGCAGTTGCTCTGCTCGCCTCGTGTGCAGCGTCCACCGACGAGGCCGCATCCTCGCAAGACGTGATCTTCGCGCTCAAAGAAGACCCCACGTGCATCGACCCGCAGCAGGTCACCGTGACGACCGGGCTCAACGTTGCCCGCCAGCTCGTGGACTCGCTGCTCGACCAGGACCCCAAGACGGGCGAGCTGGTTCCGTGGCTTGCGGAGTCATGGACGGCAAATGACGACCTGACCTCGTTCGACTTCACGCTGCGCGATGGAGTCACTTTCAGCGACGGCACTGAGCTGACGGCGGATGTCGTCGCCGCCAACTTCGATGCCGCAATGCAGCTGGGTGCCAGCGCCTCGCTCGTTGCTCAGTACCTCGCGGGATACACGGCGACCACCGTGAACGACGAGTCGTCCTTCACCGTGGACTTCTCCGCCCCGAACGCCCAGTTCCTGCAGGGCGCATCGACCATCACGCTCGGCATCGTCTCCGCCGAGACGACGACAGAGACGCCAGAGGCCCGCTGCCAGTCGATCGTTGGCTCCGGTGCATTCGTGCTTGAGTCCTACGTGCAGAACGACTCGCTCGAGATCGTCAAGCGCACGGGCTACGACTGGGGCTCCGAGCTCCGCGGCCACACGGGCGAGGCATACGCCGACAGCATCACCTTCCCGATCATCACCGAAAACGGCGTTCGCACGGGTGGGCTCACCTCCGGTGAGTTCGATGTGATTCAGGACCTGCCCTACATCGACGAGTCTCGCTTTGCCACGGATGACTACGCTCTCTATGCGGCAGCAAACCCCGGGGTGCCGAACTCGCTCATCGCCAACACCTCCACGGGAGTTCTGGCAGAAGAAGCCGTTCGCAAGGCCGTCATGATCGGACTCGACCGCGGCGAGATCAATGAGCTCACGGGCTCCGCAAGCGGACAGGCGCCCACCAGCGTGCTGACCTCCACAACGCCCGGTTACACCAGCCAGGCAAAGGCCATGGAGTTCGACCGCGACGGTGCCATTGACCTTCTCGAAGAAGCCGGCTGGGTCGAAGGGGCCGACGGCATCCGCGAAAAGGCGGGCCAGAAGCTCACGGCAACGGTTACGGGCTTCTACGCTCAGGACGTGCTCGAGGCTGCGCAGATTCAGCTCAAGGAGATCGGCTTCGACCTCCAGCTGAACATGGTTACCCCCGGTGACTTCTTCGGTGCGATCGCCAGCGGCTCATATGAGTTCCTCGGTGCCGGTCTCACGCGCACGGACCCCGATGTGCTCCGCGTGCTGTTGTCGCAGGAAGCATCGTCGCACTGGGCGATCGTTGACGACGCAGAGCTCGAAGCGCTGCTTGCTGAGCAGGCAACAACGGCCGACGCCGATGCCCGCCAGGCGATCATCGACGACATCCAGGCTCTCGTCGTCGACAAGGCCTATGTCATTCCGACGCTCGAGACGATTCAGTTGCACGCATCGTCCTCGTCGGTAAGCGGAATCGTGTTCGACTCCGCATCGCGCGTCAACCTCTTCGACATGAAGCTCAGCTAGTCGAAGCCTGTCAGTAGAAATCGGAACGCGCATGGCATCAGCAGGGGCACCGTCGAGGCTCAAGAGCACCGCTCTCTTTCTCGCGCCCAAGATTCTCCAGTTCGTCTTTGTGATCTGGGCGACCTATACGGTCACGTTTCTTCTGATCAACGCGCTTCCCGGCGACCCCGTCCTTGCAGCGCTTGCTGCCAAGGGCGGGGACGCCACTACGACAGACCCTGAGCAACTGCAGGCTCTCCGAGAGCGTTATGGTCTCGATGGGCCGCTCTGGCAGCAATACTTCGTTCGGCTCGGCGGCGTGCTCGTCGGCGACTTCGGCATCTCGATCTCTACCGGTCTTCCCGTGCTCGACCTCATCGGCCGCGCACTGCCCAACACGGCACAGGTTGCCATTCTCGCCCTCGTTCTGGGTATCCTCGGTGCCGCCCTTGTCACGTTTCTTGCCTACCTTTCTCGACCGCGGTGGCTCCGTAACACGCTCCTGCAGGTTCCGCCGCTCGGAGTCGCGATCCCGGCGTTCTTGAGCGGTCTCGTGCTTATCACGGTGTTCTCGTTCGGCCTCGGTTGGCTGCCATCCTCCGGTACGCGCGACCCCATGAGCGTGGTTCTGCCAGCAATAACGCTGGCGCTACCGGTGGGGGCACTCTTCTTTCAGGTGTTCTCCTCCGCGGTTCTCGAGGCGATGGAGAGCCCGTACGTCTTCACGGCCGTTGCCAAGGGGCTCTCGTCCCGCACCATCTTCGTGCGCCATGTGCTGCGCAACTCGCTGTTGCCCTCCATCACCGTGATCGGTCTGCAGATCGGCTACCTCGCGGGAGGAACAGCCGTCGTCGAGACCGTGTTTTCGCGCGACGGCATCGGCCGACTAACAGTGGATGCTGTGCTGGCGCGTGACGTGACGGTAATCCAGGGCGTCATTGTGGTCGTCGCAATCGTCTATTCGCTCGCCAACCTTCTTGTCGACCTGTCCTACAGCTTTATCGACCCCCGCATCCGGCCAGCGCTTGCGCGACCGAAGACCGCACGAAAGGCGGAGGTCTCCGCATGAGGCTTCTCACTAAGCCGGGGCTTCTCGTCTCCTTGGCTGTCATCGTTCTCACGGGGCTGGTCGTGGGGTTCCCTGCCATCTTCGCCACCCACGACCCCTATGCATCAGTTGCCTCGGCGAAGCTCCTGCCGCCGAGCGCCGAGAACTGGTTTGGCACCGACCACCTGGGCCGCGACCTCTTCTCCCGCGTTATCTATGGCGCGCGGCTCTCGATTGCCGCCGCCGGACTCGCCGTCGTCGTCGGTGTCGTTGTCGGAGCAATCGTGGGACTGCTCTCTGGCTTTATCGGAGGGCGCATCGACTTTGTCGTTATGCGCTTTGTCGACGTGCTCATCGCTGTCCCAGGCATCCTGCTTGCCCTCATCGTGGTGGTGACGCTCGGTTTTGGGCCATGGTCGGTGGCGTTGGGCGTAGGGCTTGGCGCCGCAGGCTCGTTCGCGCGCGTGATGCGATCTCAGGTCGTGCGAGTGCGCAACGAGGAATACGTTGAGGCGGCCGCCACCCTCGGGGTGCGCTGGCCCGGCATTGTGTTTGCCCATATCCTGCCGAACGCGGCACGGCCCGTCATCGCGATGGCTGCCCTGGAGCTCGCAACCGCAGTGCTCTCCGTTTCGGCGCTGAGCTTTCTCGGTTTCGGTGCCCAGCCGCCGGAGCCAGAGTGGGGTGCTCTCGTATCTGCCGGTCGCGACTTCGTTGCCATCGCGCCGTACCTGAGCATCATCCCGGGTGTCGTCATTCTGATCGTGGTGCTTGCCGTCAACCGCGTTGCCCGCTACTTCGGAGGAGACAAGTGACCGACGACCTGCTCGTGATCAGCGACCTCCTGGTCGATTACCGTGCGAGTTCTGGCACCGTCCACGCGGTCAAGGGGATCAGTTTCTCTGTGCCGCGCGGCGGTGTTGTTGCGGTCGTCGGCGAATCCGGCTCGGGCAAGAGCACCGTTTCCCAGTCGATCGTGAACCGTCTCTCTGAGGGCGGCGTCATTGTCGGCGGCTCCATCCGTTTCGACGGTCGTGAACTGATTGGCATGCGCGAGCGCGAGATTCGCAAGCTGCGCGGTGCCCAGATCGGCTTTGTGCCCCAGGACCCCTCTAACTCTCTGAACCCGCTCATCCGCGTGGGAGAGCAGATCGCCGAAGTGCTTCGGTTGCATCAGCGGCTCTCGCGACAGGATGCTGCGGCCCGCGCAGTCGAGATTCTTGCCGAGGTGGGAATCGTTGAGCCAGAGATTCGGGCTACCCAATACCCGCACGAGCTTTCGGGGGGCATGCGACAGCGGGTACTCATCGGCATCGCGTGGGCGTGTAATCCGGCGCTGGTCATCGCCGATGAGCCGACCAGCGCTCTCGATGTCACGGTGCAGAAGCAAGTTCTCGACCGCATCGAAGCCCTTGCAGAGCTGCATGGCACTGCGGTTGTGCTCGTCACCCACGACCTGGCCGTCGCGGCCGATCGGGCTGACCGCATCGTCGTGATGCAGAGCGGCCGCGTGGTCGAGGAGGGACTCGCCTCCGAGGTTCTTGGCAACCCGCAGCACGACTACACGCGCAAGCTCGTGGCAGCGGCGCCGGGGCTCTCGAGCGCACGCCTGACGCCGACGGTTTCGACCGAGTCGCGCCCCGTGCCGCTCTTTTTGCGCGACCGGGTGACGCAGGAGAGTCGTAACGACACCGTTCTGTCTCTGGTCGACATCGTCAAGACGTACTCGGTGCGCAGGCCAGGTGTCGGTGCGACAACGCTCACGGCCGTCAACTCCGTCTCGATCGACGTTGCTCGAGGATCGACATTCTCGATCGTGGGGGAGTCCGGCTCGGGCAAAACGACCCTTGCCCGCATTGCGGCGCGAATCATCCCTGCCGACTCGGGCAGCATCATGTTCGACGGCCAGGACATCTCTGCGCTTAGGGGAGAGAGCCTTCGTCAGCTTCGCCGCCGCATCCAGGTTGTCTACCAGAACCCGTTTGGCTCCCTTGATCCGAGCATGTCAATCGAGCGGATCATCACCGAACCGCTGCGCGCGTTTTCGATAGGGGATCGTGCCAGCAGACGAACTCTCGCACACGATCTGCTCGATCGGGTGAGCCTGCCAGTCGAGATTGCGGATCGTCGTCCGCGGCAGCTCTCTGGCGGCCAGCGGCAGCGCGTTGCCATCGCTCGTGCGCTGTCCCTCGGCCCTGAATTGATTGTGCTCGACGAGCCCGTCTCCGCGCTCGACGTTTCGGTCCAGGAGCAGATTCTGCAGCTCCTTGTCGATCTCCAGCAAGAGTTTGGACTGAGCTACCTCTTCATCTCACACGATCTTGGCGTGATTCGGCAGGTCTCAGACGGCATCGCAGTGATGCGTCACGGCGATCTGCTTGAGCATGGAGCGGCCGATGACGTGCTCTCCCGCCCGGCGCATGACTACACGCGAGAACTGCTCTCCGCCATCCCCGGTCAGCTTCGCTCATGACCAGGTTTAGTGACGTGCCTGCTCTGGGTGAGCCACGGGGCGCATACAGCTTCATCGCCGAGGCGGGCGGCTTCGTATTCTCGGCAGGAATCGGGCCGTTCACACCCGATAACGCCCCGTTGTCATCGGATGCTGCAGAGCAAACCGAGAGCGTGATCGACAACATCGAATCGGCGCTGGCGGTTGTAGGCCTCGGTCTGGGTGATGTGGTCAAGGTCACCGTGATGGTGCAGAACTTCGCAGCCGACTTCACGGCCGTGACCGAGGTGTACGGCCGGCGGTTCCCGCAGCCCTACCCGGTGCGCACGGTATTCGGGGCAGATCTGCCCGGGCCGCTCGTCGCCATGGATGTGACCGCGGTCCGACCCGCAGCTCAGTAAACCACTCGCCACCCGCGACAATGAAGGCCCCCGTCGATGGTCGACGAGGGCCTTCGCTCTGTGAATGGCTTGCGTTTAGCGCTTGCGGCGAAGCGCCATGATGACGACAGCGATAACCGCGAGGCCGATCAGACCGGAGGCGATCCAGATCCCCACGGGCAGCGTCGATTCCTCTTCGGGAACGGCCGGTGTCGACGGCTCCTCTGCGGTGGCGGAGGGCTCCACCTGTTCCTCTTCTGAGGAGACGCCGCACTGCGGTGCAGTCGCGTGGCCGACCGATTCGTCACCGGGCTGTGTTGGAGCCCACGCAAAGCTGATCACGCCCGAGATCGTGTGAGCATCCGCCGAGACGGCCTGCCACGTGAGGGTGTAGTTGCCGGGAGCGCCAAGCGCGGCCGGCATCGTGACGCTTGCACCATCGATCGTCACGCAACCGTCGCCATAAAACAGCCCGTCAGCATCCGTGACTTCCATCGCTACCGCGCCAGCCGACAGCAGCACATCGTTCGTCGTGACGATGAACTCCTTGGGCAATTCGGTGAGAGTCTGCCCTTCGGTTGGAGTGGATGATACGACGTAGTTGTGGGCGCTGGCCGCACTGGCCATTCCTACAACCGAGGCGAGGATGATCGCGAGAATCGCCGCGAAAACAGCGAGCGGGCGACGCAGGCAGCCGCTGATCATGGCACTCATGAGCGCACCGCCCGGCGACGCGCCGTGAGACCGATCACGATGCCGACGGCGCCGACGACCAGGCCAGCGATTCCGAGGCCACGGCCGACAACATCCACTGAACCTTCTGCGGATGCCGACTCGGCTGACGTTGCGTGCTCTTCGGTTTCTGCGCTGTCTGTCGCTGCGCCGTGACCGTGTCCACCGGCGGAGGGGTCCGCTGCGGTGAGGGTGATCGTTGGGGCGGGGCTGTCGGGCTCAGCGTCGCCCTCGGCAAGCTCGGTCCAGGCATGCTCGCCGTCAACGCAGCCCTGCACCACGGGGAAGGCGACAGTATCGCCCTCGTCGCCGGCAGGGAGCACGACCGAGAGCGCAACCGTGTCGCGCAGTCCGTCGGCAACCGGGGTGTTTGCCGTGTAGGTGACGGTCGTGGGGGTCTCAGCAATGCTCCATCCTGGGTGCACTGTCGGGGTTACTGATTCAATCGACTCGGGGATGCCGAACGTCAGAGACGTGGTGGGCGAACCTTCGCAGCCGTGGCTGAATGAAAACGTGAGCACGGACGGGCTGCCTGCGGCGGTCGAGCTAGGTGTGACGCCAACGTGGGCGTTGGCTGCAAGAGGCGCGGCGATGACGAGTGCGGCGACTGCGGCAGCCGTAATAGTGGATGTGGTGAGAGCTTTCACAAGTGATTCCTTGACTGTGTGGACATGGGTGTCCGAATGTTCGTTGCCAGAGAGTGCGTGCGCGATGCGGCGGGTGCCGACTAAGCGCAGGCAGACGCGGGTGGACCGCGGTGGCGAAGGAATCCGATGAGGAGCGCACGAGCCGCAACGGGCATCCGTTCGTGCCGGGCGGGCAGGGCGTGGAGAGATGCAAGGAGCGGCGGGGCCTCGGATGCCCGCACTGCCCGCAGGGCGCGAAGCGCGGTGTCGACGATCGAGGTGAGAAGCGGAGCGGCCGCAGCGGCAATGTTCTTCACGGTGCGCTCAGCGAAGACAATCGCTGCGAGCGTGGCCACCGCAGCGCCGGCATGGGCCCAGAGCATCCCCGGGTCTGCCATCACGAATCCGGATGCCGCAACCCCAGACGCGACCGGGGCAGCGTCGATCGCTGTGGCACCGTGGTCGTGGAGTGCGTGGCCTTCGACATGCGCGCTGAGTGCGGTGACGGGTGCTGCGGACGGGCCAAAGAACGCGAAAAGGCCGTGATAGGCGAGCTGGCTAACGGCGACAGCGGGCGCAACGCGAGCAGCTGAAAGAGACCGCCCGGCGAGACACACGCACACGGGCCCGGAGAAAGCGAGAGCGAGCACGATTGCGAAAGCGGGTGGATGCGCGCCGCTTGCCGCACCATGCGAGAAAGCGGCAGCAAAGGTAGCGAAGCCGGCGACGAGCCAGCCTCGGCTGAACCTCGCCCAGCGTTCCGTCATGTCGTAATCCGCGCTTTCTGCCTGTGCCGTTATCTCAGTCTAGGCTGGGCGGCACTCAGACACTTTGCGCGGCATTCGACAAGAATGCATGTGAGTGTCGGTGACTCGGGTTAGGCTCGTTTTCACCAGACGCGACGGTATAGAGGAGAGGGCTCATGGCTCGAATCGGCGAAAGCGCCGACCTGCTTAAGTGTTCTTTCTGCGGAAAGAGCCAGAAGCAGGTCCAGCAGCTCATCGCGGGCCCCGGCGTATACATCTGTGATGAATGCGTAGAACTCTGCAACGAAATCATCGAGGAACGCCTCGCCGAGGCTGGCGAAGCCGCCACGAGCGAGTTTGACTTGCCCAAGCCGCGCGAGATTTACGGCTTCCTTGAGGAGTACGTGATTGGGCAAGAGAAGGCCAAAAAGGCTCTCTCGGTTGCGGTCTACAACCATTACAAGCGCATCCGTGCTCGCGGCACGATCACTTCTGCCGATGCAGCGCTGGACGACGTGGAGATCGCGAAGTCCAACATCCTGCTGATCGGGCCCACGGGCTGCGGCAAGACCTACCTCGCCCAGACACTCGCCAAGAGGCTCAATGTGCCGTTCGCTGTTGCCGATGCGACAGCGCTCACAGAAGCCGGGTATGTAGGCGAGGACGTCGAAAACATTCTCCTCAAGCTCATTCAGGCCGCTGACTACGACGTCAAACGGGCCGAAACCGGAATCATCTACATCGACGAGATCGACAAGATCGCCCGCAAGGCAGAGAACCCGTCGATCACGCGCGATGTTTCGGGGGAGGGCGTGCAGCAGGCGCTGCTCAAGATCATCGAGGGCACAGTCGCCTCGGTCCCCCCTCAGGGTGGTCGCAAGCATCCTCATCAGGAGTTCATTCAGGTCGACACCACCAACGTGCTCTTCATCGTCGCTGGGGCTTTTGCGGGCCTCGAAGAGATCATCTCTCAGCGGGCTGGCAAGAAGGGCATCGGTTTCGGTGCGCCGCTGCACAGCAAGGGCGACAACGTCAATCTCTTCAGCGAGGTTCTCCCCGAAGACCTTCACAAGTTTGGGCTGATTCCCGAGTTCATCGGCCGCCTCCCCGTGGTCACCACGGTGACGCCGCTCGATCAGGTCGCGCTCATGGATATCCTCACTCAGCCCAGGAACGCGCTCGTCAAGCAGTATCAGCGCATGTTCGAGATCGACAATGTCGAACTCGATTTTGAGCGCGATGCCCTTGAGGCGATTGCGGATCTCGCGGTCCTGCGCCAGACGGGTGCGCGAGGTCTGCGGTCAATCATGGAAGAAGTGCTCGGATCCATCATGTTTGACGTTCCCTCCGATGACGCGATCGGCAGGGTCATTGTCACCCGCGACGCCGTGCTCTCGGGCGCGGCACCCACGATCGTTCCCCGCGCGGCCGCCCCGCAAGAAAAGTCCGCGTAACCAGCGAGTTCACACGTAACCGCGCAGGCGGGCTTCGGGGCGCCGGGAACTTCGGGGGCACCGGGAAAGGGTGAGCGGCCATTCTCCAACCCATTGCAGCGGGATTCATCGCCGCCATTAGTGGCTTCGCCACATCGTTCGCGCTCGTCATCGCAGGGCTCCAGGCCGTCGGGGCCACCCAGGAGCAGAGCTCGTCGGGACTCCTCACACTCTGCCTTGCATCGGGCATCCTCACAGTCGTTCTTTCGGCGGCCTACCGCCAACCGATTTCGATCGTGTGGTCGACCCCCGGCGCCGCAGTTCTGGTGGCGGCTGCGAGCGGAGGCACGAGCTTTTCCACTGCGGTCGGGGCATTCATCGTGAGTGGTGTGCTCATCGTCGTGTGCGGGCTCTGGCCAGCCCTTGGCCGTGCGATATCGCGGATCCCTAAACCGGTCGCCAGCGCGATGCTTGCGGGAATCCTGCTCCCCATCTGTCTCGCCCCGGTCGCCGCGGTCGCAGAGTTTCCGCTTCTCGCGGGCCCGATCGTGCTCGTCTGGCTCATCCTGCTGAGGGTGGCTCCCCGATGGGCAGTGCCCGCAGCGATGCTCGTTGCCACGATCGTCATTGTCGCTTCTGCGGGAACAGACTGGCTGCCGCGCGCCTCGCTTGCTCCCGCCCTGGTATTCGTCGCCCCGGAGTTCGATCCCTTTGTCATGGTCAGCCTGGGGCTGCCGTTGTTCATCGTGACGATGGCGGGCCAAAATGTGCCGGGGTTCGTGGTGATGTCGTCGTTCGGCTATCCCGCCCCATCACGCGCAATCTTCTTATCCACGGGTGTTGCCTCCACCGTTGGCGCATTCTTCGGTGGCCATGCCGTGAACCTGGCGGCGATCACCGCGGCAATAGCGGCGAGTCCCGAGGCGCATCCCGATCGTTCGAGGCGCTGGATCGCCGCAGTCGTCGCGGGTTCTGTGTTCGTTGCGATTGGCCTTGCCGCCGGGGTTGCCACGGCCCTCGTCTCGGAGTCGCCGCCTATTCTGATCATCGCGGTCGCCGGTCTCGCCGTGCTGGGCGCGCTCGTGTCGTCCATAGCGTCGGCTCTTGAAGAGCCTGATCACCGTATGGCGGCGATCGCAACGTTCCTCGTCACAGCATCGGGCATCACCGCGCTGGGCATCGGCTCGGCATTTTGGGGCCTGGTCGCCGGTGCCCTGTTCATGCTGTGGCTGCGGGCGCGCCCTGTCGGCCGAGGCTTAGTCGAGACCGCGCCGCCGCAATAGAGGTTGGATTTCGGCGTCGCGCCCTCGAAATTCGCGGAACGCCTCCATGGGGTCTTTCGAGCCCCCGACGCCGAGCAGACGCGACCTGAACCGATCGCCGTTGGAGCGCGTGAGCCCACCGTTGTTCCTGAACCACTCCACGGTGTCGGCATCGAGCACCTCGCTCCAGATGTAGGAGTAATAGCCGGCGTCGTAGCCGCCAGCGAAGGTGTGGGCAAAGTAGGTGCTCGAGTATCGCGGGGGAATTGCCGGGTTGGCGAGGCCCATATCGCTCAACGCGCGCTGTTCGAATGCCGCGACATCCGTCACCTCGGAGTCGGCGGTGATGGTGTGCCAGGCCTGGTCGAGCAGCGCGGCGGCCAGGTACTCGCTCGTCGAGAACCCTTCGTTGAACTGCTCGGATGCCACGAGGTTGTCGACGAGCTGCTGGGGCAGCGGCTGCCCGGTGACATGGTGCACAGCGTAGTTGGCGAGAATCTCGGGCCAGAGCTTCCACATCTCATTGACCTGGCTCGGGAACTCGACAAAGTCGCGGAACACATTCGTGCCGGCAAACTTGGGGTATGTGACTCTGGCAAAGAGGCCGTGAAGCGCATGCCCGAACTCGTGAAAGAACGTGGTGACCTCGTCGAGCGTGAGCAGCGTCGGCTCGCCCGCTGCGGCGCGGGGAACGTTGAGGTTGTTGACGACGACTACCGGCTGGTTGAGAAGGCGGTTCTGTGAGATGAGGGGGTTCATCCACGCACCGCCGCGCTTGGAATCGCGCGTAAACAGATCGAGCACATATAGCCCTACTCCGCTGCCGTCTGAGTCGCGGACCTCGAACACACGGGCATCAGGGTGGTACGCGACGAGGTCGGTGCGCTCCTCAAAGGTCACGCCGTAGAGCCGCGTTGCGGCAAAGAACACGCCATCGTGGAGAACGCGCTCGGCCTCGAAATATGGTCGCATGGCCGCTGCGTCGACGTTGTATTCGGCCACCCGCACCTTTTCGGTGTAAAACGACCAGTCCCAGCTTTCAATGGGATGGCCCGCTTGGGCTTCGAGTGCAGCCTGTTCGGCGAGGGCGTTTCGCGCGGCGGCTGGAGCGAGTTGGCCGAGCATGTCCGCCACGGCGCGTGGGCTGCCCGCGGTTTCGTCGGCGGTGACGTAGGCGGCGTGGGAGTCGAACCCGAGCAGACGGGCGCGCTCGGCTCGCAGGCGGGTGATCGCCAGAACGAGTTCTCGATTGTCGTTGGCGTTTCCCCGGATTCCGCGCGAGCGCGAAGCTGCCATGATGCGCTGGCGCACGTCCCGGTTGGTGAGGCTCGCTAGCCACGGATGCCCGGTCGGCAACACGAGGGACACGAGGTATTTGCCCGAGAGCCCCCGCTCTTCGGCAGCAGCAGCGGCTGCGGAGATTTCGCCGGTGCCGAGACCATCCAGTTCGGCTACGTCGTCGATGACGACAGCCAGGTCATTGGTGTCGGCGAGCAGATTCTTCTCAAACCGCGTCGTGAGGGTTGACAGCTCCTGGTTGAGTTCTCGAAGCCGCGCCGTGTCGGCCTCGGGAAGCCCAGCGCCTGCGAGCGTGAACTCCGTGTAATACCGCTCCACCAGATACCGTGTCTCGGCATCGCTGATGGCGTCTCGTTCGGAGTGGACATGACTGATCCGCGCATAGAGCTGGGGGTTCAGCGAGATGGCGTCGCGGTGAGCAGCCATGATGGGGGCGAGGTGTTCCTCGAGCTCATTCGTCTTATTTGTGGAGTCGGCCGACGCCTTGTTGTAAAAGACGGAGCTGACCCGATCGAGAATCTGCCCGGATGCCTCGAGCGGCACGAGCGTGTTGCCCGCGGTGGGCGACTCCGGGTTGCGGATGATGGCCTCTACTTCGGCGAGCTGCTCGGCCATGCCCGCCTCGAATGCCGGGAGGTAGTGCTCGTCGCGAATATCGGCGAACGGGGGCAGCTCATAGGGCAGAGTGCTCGGGGCGAGAAACGGATTGCTCATCCGTTGAGCTTATTGCCACCGCCTATAGGCTGGCGGCATGAGTGAGAAGTCTGCGCCTTCTGACGAGGAACGGTATACCCACGGTCACCACGAGAGCGTGCTGCGGTCACACACATGGCGCACAGTGGAGAACTCCGCTGGCTACCTGGTGTCGAGCATCCGGCCGGGTCTCAGCGTTCTCGATATTGGCTGTGGGCCTGGCACGATCACCGTCGACCTCGCTCGCCGGGTCGCCCCCGGCCGAGTGATTGGCCTTGATGCCTCTGCCGAGGTGATCGCGAAGGCCAGAACGCTTGCCGATGACGAGGGAGTAGATACCGTCGAGTTTGTCGTGGGCGATGCCTATTCCACCGGATTCAGCGATGACTCTTTCGACATTGTGCACGCCCATCAAACGCTGCAGCACGTTGCCGACCCCGTTGCGGTGCTTCGCGAAATGCGCCGGGTCATGAAGCCGGGCGGTGTGGTAGCCGCTCGCGACGTCGACTATGCGGGGACCATGGTGTATCCGACGAGCCCGGGACTTGAGAGGTGGGCAGAGCTGTATCAACAGGTGCACCGCTCAAACGGGGGAGAGCCTGACGCCGGTCGCCGCCTCAAGGCGTGGGCACGTGAGGCCGGCTTTGCTACTGTGCAGAGTTCCGCTGACATCTGGTGTTTCGCCTCAGACCATGATCGTGACTGGTGGGGCGGAATGTGGCAGACGAGGGTGCTTGAGTCTGCCTTCGCGGGGGATGCGATCAGCAAGGGGCTAGCTACGCGCGCAGACTTGCAGCAGATTTCGGATGCGTGGCGCGACTGGGCAGACGACAGCGACGGGTGGATGGGCATGCCCCATGGAGAGGTTCTCGCCCGCGGTTAGCTCTGCGCACCGGAATGTGCTGCAGCTAGCCCGTTGCGGGTGCAGCTGCTGGGTCGGGCGCTCATCCGGTGGAGCCGAAGCCGAGCTCGTCGGCGTGACCTGGCGATGGAGAGCCACACCAGGGCAGTGGCCACCGAGCGAGAGCGAGCGCGGCGCGAATCGGACGCCTACCGCGTCTGGAACTTGGGCGGCTAGTAGTTCGCTCGCGCCTCTCTGCCAATCACATTGTGAGATGGCGAGAAAGGCCTTGGTGCCGGCGAGAATGTCGGCGCCTCTCGCTAGCGTTAATGGCGACGAAAGGTGAGGGCAATGACCGCAATTTCACCCGACATTCGTCGGGCACACCATGCTCAGCCCCGGGGCATCGACCGTGTGGCTGCGCAGGTGGGCGTCGCGCTGTACCGCTGGGCTCAGCGCGATGCTGATCGCCGCCGCGACCGTCAGCTCTCACGTGCGAGAGTCGAGAACGACCCTCGCACACGCCACGATCTGCAGCTCGACGCGGACCACGATGAGCTGCACATCGCCGAGCGGGCGCGCAAGTTCTACCTGGGATAGCAGTGGCCTCGACAGCGGTTCGTGCGGCAGCGGTTGGTTCGGCAGCAGCTAGTTCGGCTGAGTGACGACAGCCTCATCTGCCACGGCGTCATAGGTGACGACAGTGCCGTCGTCGAGTTCGGCGATTGGGCGGCCCTCAAGCCAGGTCAGGGTCCAGCGCCAGCCCGAAGGGTCGAAGTCGGCCGACGACAAAGCCAGCACTTCAGCATCCACTGCCGCGATCGCGTCGCGCACGGTCTGCGGCAGACGCTCGGGAGCAGGAGCCCCGAGCGTCCACCGCGTTCCGAGCTGCATTTAGGCCTCTACCTCGGCGAGCACGATGTCGGTGACAGCGAGCTCATCGCCGACCACGAACTCGAGTGATTCGATGCGTCCGACGGCCTTGAGGTCATCCGCCGCCTGCTCCAGCAGCGCGAGAGTGTCGGCGGGAGCGGAGATCACGGCCGAGACAACGGGCGTCTTCTGCGACGCCTTCGCGTCCGTCTTGGCTCGACGAATTCCGATGAGCGCAGCGCTGACGGCGGGTAGAACGCCGCGCGCTTGGCTGCCGGCGGCGACGGGCCACGCCGCCGTGTGGATCGATCCGTCGTGGGTCCACGACCAGACCTCTTCTGTCGCGAACGGCAAGAACGGGGCCAGAAGGCGAAGCATCACGTCGATTGCCTCGCGGAGTGCGAGTACCGCGCTGGCCTGGCCAGCGGGAGTCGATGCCCCGTAGGCGCGCTCCTTGACGAGTTCGAGATAGTCGTCGCAGAACGTCCAGAAGAACTGCTCCGTCGTCTCAAGCGCTCGCGCGTGGTCGAATTCGTCGAACGCCTTGGTGGCGGTGGCGACGACGGCGTCCAGCTCGGCGAGCATGTCGACGTCGAGAGGGGCGCTCACCGCGAAGTCGCCGCTCGGCAGCTCATACGAGTATGCGAACTTGGCCGCGTTCAAAACCTTGATCGCCAGGCGGCGACCGATCTTGATCTGCTTGGGGTTCTGCGGGTCGAACGCGGCATCCGTGCCCAGGCGGCTCGACGCCGCCCAGTACCGAACGGCGTCCGAGCCGTGGTCGTCGAGCATCCCGGCGGGGGTGACGACGTTGCCCTTGGACTTCGACATCTTCTTGCGGTCGGGGTCAACGATAAAGCCCGAGATCGCCGCGTGCTTCCACGGTGCGACGCCGTCGTGTTCAAGGAGTGAGCGCAGTGCGGTCGAGAACAGCCACGTGCGGATGATGTCCTGACCCTGCGGGCGCAGGCTGTAGGGGAACACCAGATCGAAGAGTTCTGGGTCGCTCTCCCAGCCGCCGGCAAGCTGCGGGGTCAGCGACGACGTCGCCCAGGTGTCCATAACATCCAGTTCGCCGACGAAGCCGCCGGGCTGGTTGCGCTGCGACTCATCGAAGCCGGGGGCGGCATCCGACGACGGGTCGACGGGTAGCTGCGCCTCGGACGGCACGATGGGGGAGTCGAAGACGGGGTTGCCGTCGCCATCGAGCGGATACCAGACGGGGATCGGAACGCCGAAGAACCGCTGGCGGCTGATGAGCCAGTCGCCGTTGAGGCCGTTGACCCAGTTGTCGTAACGAACGCGCATGAAGTCGGGGTGCCAGTCAATCTCGCTGCCGAGAGCGACGAGGCGGTCGCGCAGTTCTTCTGACTTGCCGCCGTTGGTGATGTACCACTGGCGGGTTGAGACGATCTCGAGGGGCTTGTCGCCCTTTTCGAAGAATTTGACGGGGTGCATGATCGGCTTGGCGTCGCCGATCATCTCGCCAGAAGCCTGCAGAAGGTCGACCATCGTCTTCTTCGCGCTGAAGACCGTTTTGCCGGCAATCTCGGCGTAGGCGGCCTTGCCGGCCTCCGATTCGATGGCCGCAGGGGCCTCGCTGATGATGCGGCCGTCGAAGCCGATGATGGCGCGGTTGGGCAGGCTCAGCTCGCGCCACCAGATCACGTCGGTGAGGTCGCCGAACGTGCAGATCATGGCGATGCCCGATCCCTTGTCCTTCTGGGCAAGGTGGTGCGCAACGACGGGAACCTCGACATCGAAGAGGGGCGTGCGAACGGTCGTGCCGAAAAGCTTCTGGTACCGCTCATCATCGGGATGAGCGACGAGCGCGACACACGCGGCCAGAAGCTCGGGGCGGGTCGTCTCGATGTGGATGTCGGTGCCGTCGGGAGCGTGGAACGCGAGGCGGTGGTAGGCGCCCGGCTGCTCCTTGTCTTCGAGCTCTGCCTGCGCAACGGCGGTGCGGAACGTCACGTCCCACAGGGTGGGGGCATCGGCCTGGTACGCCTCGCCGCGGGCAAGATTACGCAGGAACGCGCGCTGGGCGACGGCCTGCGATTCGGGCGCGATCGTGCGGTAGGTCTGAGTCCAGTCGACGCTGAGGCCGAGCTTGCGCCACAGATCCTCGAACTGCTTCTCGTCTTCTACCGTGAGCTTCTCGCACAGCTCAACGAAGTTGCGACGGCTGATGGGCAGCTGGTCTGCGGCCTTGGAGCTCTTGTTGTCGCCGCCCTCGAACGGCGGCACGAAGCCGGCGTCGTAGGGGAGAGTCGGGTCGCAGCGCACGCCGTAGTAGTTCTGTACGCGGCGCTCGGTGGGCAGACCGTTGTCGTCCCAGCCGATCGGGTAGAAGACCTTGTTGCCGCGCATCCGCTGAAAGCGGGCGATGACATCGGTGTGGGTGTAGCTAAAGACGTGACCGATGTGGAGTGACCCGGATGCCGTCGGGGGCGGGGTGTCGATCGAGAAGATGTTCTCGCGGGTCGCATTGGCGCGATCGAAGCGGAACGTTCCGTCGGACTCCCACCGGGGGCCCCACTTCTGCTCGAGTCCTTCAAGGGCGGGCTTTTCTGGAATGGCAGACAACAACGAACTCCGATTCGATATATGCGGCACCGCGTCAGTGGTGAAGTGCCTAAGTGTGAGGCGACTCTAATGTTAGCCGACCGACCCGTGAGCGGTCGCAGCATAACCCGCCAGAACCGGGTCGATGGCGGCCTCGACGAACGGCGTGAACGCTCCGCGCTCCGATCCCGCGCGTGCCCAGAGCTGTGCTGCGGCAACGACGGCTCCCGTGAGCGCATACGCCGTTGCCGTAGCTTTCTGCTCACCGCACGCCAGCTGGGCATCCCGCAGAATGGCCGCGAGCCTGGTGACGCGGCCGATGCCCGAGGACAGCAGCTCGTGCGTGCTGCCGATGAGGTCGTGCTGCGTGAGCGCAAACGGCACCCGCGATGGCCCCAGCGATGCAGCGGCGTGCAGCAGTGCATGGCGAATCGCGGCGAGGGGGTCGCTGGCTTGGGTCGATGCGAGGTCGGCCTGTGCCGCGTCGATGGCCTCATCGAACTCCACCCAGAACACGTCGCCCTTGGCATCGAAGTAATTGAAGAAGGTGTTTCGGCTGACTCCCGCGCGTTGGGCAATGTGCTCAACCGTCGTGCCCGCGTAGCCGTTCTCCAAGAACAGTTCGAACGCGGCATCCTGCAGCATCTCGCGGGAGGCCGCGGGGGGTCGGCCGCGGCCCGATGCTGAGGCGGGGGTCATAGTGTGCTCCGGTCGAGGTGGCCCCGCGGCTCACCGATCGTCGGTGCCGCAGCAAGAAGGGTCTGGGTATAAGGATGTGTCGGGCGAGCAAAGATCTCTGCCGCCTCACCCTGTTCAACGATACGGCCGCCCTGCATCACGGCGACACGGTCGCTCATGTGGTGAACTACGCCCAGGTCGTGCGAGATAAAGAGATAGGCGAGCCCGCGTTCTCTCTGAAGGTCGTCGAGCAGGTCGAGCACCTGTGCCTGCACCGAGACGTCGAGCGCCGACACGGGCTCGTCGCACACGATGATCCGCGGCGATGGGGCGAGCGCTCGGGCAATAGCAACTCGCTGGCGCTGACCACCGGAGAGGTGCAGCGGGCGGCGGGTTAGCACGTCTGATGGCAGACCGACCGAGTCGAGCAGGTCGGCAATTCTGCGGCCGCTCACCCCGCGCGCCGAGCCGCCGCCCGCCGCATCGCGCAGGATGTCGGCGACGGTCGCCCGCGGATCAAATGAGCTGAGCGCATCCTGGTAGATGGCACCGAGAGCGGGTCGGCGGTGTCGCCGTTCGCGTTCTGGCACGGAGCTGAACGGGCTGCCCAGGAGGCTGACCGAGCCCGAGTCTGGTTCGGTGAGCCCCAGGAGCATGCGGGCAACAGTGGTTTTGCCGGAGCCTGATTCGCCGACGAGCCCCAGAGTGCGGCCGGATTCCAGGTGAAGGGAGACGCCGTCGACTGCGGTGAACGACCCGAAGCGCTTAATGAGGCCGCTCGCGGACATGAGGGCAACCGGTTCGTGGGACTGAGGTGCCGGCGCGCGCTCGGTGATCGTGAGCGATTCCGAGAGACGCTCGCCCCGCGCGGCGCCGGAGGGCACCGACCGCAGCAACCGACGGGTGTACTCGTGCCGCGGGGAGGAGAGCACCTCATCGGTTCGCCCCTGTTCCACAATGACACCGTCGTGCATCACGGCGACGCGGTCGGCAACGCTGCGAACAACGGCGAGGTCGTGGCTGATGAGGAGCAGCCCGGTTCCGCCACGACGAAGTTCAGCGAGCAGGTCGAGAATCTGAGCCTGGATCGTCACGTCGAGCGCCGTAGTCGGCTCGTCGGCGATGAGCAAGGGGGATCGGCGGCTATCGCGCTCGCAATCAGGGCGCGTTGGCGCAGGCCGCCAGAAAGCTCACCAGAACGCTGCCTCGCCCGCTCCTCAGGGTCGGGCATGCCGACAGAGGCCAAGATCTCTCGCACCCGAGATCTGCGCTCACGCGGCGAAAGGCTTGTGTGCAGCCTTAGTACGTCGTCGATCTCGCGCCCTACGGGTCGTAGCGGATCGAGAGATACCAGGGCATCCTGCAGCACGAGACCCACCTCGCCCCCGCGGATGCGCCGCCAAGCTCGTGGGCGCACCCGCAGTAGATCGCGCACCCCCGAGTCTGTCGACAGACGCATCGTGTCGGCGGTGACCGTGGAGCCGGACCCCGCCAGCCCGAGCAGGGCCCGGGCCGTCACACTCTTGCCGGAGCCCGATTCCCCCACGATCGCGACACACTCGCCCGCCGCCACCGACAACGAGATGCCGCGCACCACCTCGGCCGCACCGAACCGCACTCGCAGATTCTCAATCGTGAGCACCGCATCCGCCGTCATTTCTGCCCCTGCCTGGTGCGCGCCTGAATGCTGCGCCCGAGAGTCGTCGCGGCGGCGGCCGTTGCCACGATCGCCAGCCCGGGGAACACCGTCATCCACCATGCCACCGACATATAGGTGCGCCCGGCCGAGAGCATTGCGCCCCACTCCGCTGCTGGTGGCACCGCTCCGAGCCCCAGATAGCTCAGCGATGATGCCCAGACGATGGCCTGCCCAACGCCGAGAGTGGCCAAGACGAACACGGGGGCCAGGGCGTTGGGGATGATGTGTCTGGACGTAATAAACCACGGGGAACGCCCGAGTACGACAGCGGCATCGATGTATTCCGATTCACGAACGGCCCGGATGCGGCCCCTGATAATGCGGGCATACCCGGGAGCTGTCGATAGCCCCACGGCAATCGTCGTCGTGAGGATGCCCGGGCCGGCAATTGCGATGAACACAAGGGCCAGCAGCAGCCCGGGCAGCGCAAAGAGCACTTCGACAATGCGGGTCGTGGCAAAGTCGACAACCCGGTTGCTGAGGGCCCCCAGCGTGCCGAGGATGAGCGCGAGCCCGACGCCGATCGCCGTCGCGGCGAGGCCGATGAGAAGCGACGGCCGCGCGCCATGCACTACCCGGGTAAAGATGTCGCGGCCCGACTCGTCCGTGCCGAAGAGGTGACCCCACGAGGGCGGGCGAAACGACTCGAGCGGATGAACCGCGAGCGGGTCGCCGGGCGCCAGCAGCTGTGGTGCGATGGCGGCGACGAGCAGAAGCGCCAGGATGCCGCCACTCAGCGCCTCTCCCAGCGTGACCCGAGCCCCCGGGCGTGCCCGAGAGTTGCCGCGTAGGGTCACGGTGCTGAGTGCGCCCGTCATGCTGCCCCCGTCATTTGCGCGCCCGAAGTCGCGGGTCGGCAACACGATCCAGGGCGTCCGTGGCAATCGTGACCAGCACGAACGCGAGTGCGGAGACGAGGGCGATTCCCGTGACCATGGGAATGTCCCTGGCCGTGACGGCGCTCATCAGGCTGCGGCCGAGCCCCGGCCGCGCAAACACAGTCTCGACCACGACCGCCCCGCTCAAGAGCGACCCGAATGCCCAGCCGGAGAGCGATATCGCCGGCAGGGCCGCGTGCCGAATCGCATGACGAAGCCGGATCCCCGTCTCACCTTCTCCTCTCGCCCTCGCCGAGAGAACAAAGGGAGATTCGAGTGCATCGAGCATCGACTCCCTCATGACCTGACCGAGAAACCCGGCAAGGGGGATGCCCAGAGTCAGAACCGGCAGCACCAGACCCAGGGGGCCGGGGACGCTCACCGGGGGCAGCCACCCCAGAGCATTGCTGAAGACGAGGATGAACAGCGATGCGAGCCAAAAATGCGGGACAGCGGATGCCGCTATCTCAAGCCCCGAGGCGATGCCCCTAGCGATTCGCCCACCACGCGTCGACCAGAGCGCCAGCCCCAGGGCGATTATCCACGCTGCCACGAGCGAGAGAACGGTAAGCAGGAGGGTGCCCCAGAACTGCTCCGCGATGAGGGAGACCACGCTCGACTTGAGCGAGTATGAGGTTCCCAGGTCGCCCGTGACGAGTCTGCCGAGCATCATCAGGTACTGAGCTATGAGCGGTTGATCGAGTCCATGCTCGGCCCGCACCAGGGCAAGTGCCTCTTCTGAAGCCTGCGAGCCGGGGCCCCCGAGAAGCGCCTGCTCGGGGCTGCCGGGGATCAGCCGGAGCGCAAAGAATATTGCGGTTGCGATAGCCCAGAGCACGAAGACACCACCAGCGATCTTGGCCGCGCTCCACCGCAGAACACTCATGCCGCTACCCGGTGATCATGCGCGATTCACCCACGCGTCGTAGAACGTGGGTGCCGACACGGTGGGGAGAGCCCGCATGCCCGAAACGGCCGTCGAGTGGAGAAAGTGGTTCTGCTGGTCGTAGAGAGGCAGCACGTAGTAGCCGCTCAGAATGATCTCCTGCGCCTGCTCGTACAGCGATGCGCGCTGCTCTGCGTCCTGCGTCGCACTGGCCTCCGCTAGCAGCGCGTCGAGGGCCGGGTCGCTCAGCTGCGCGAGGTTTGCGTAGTAGCCACTGGGCGCAGGAACGATCGAATCGGAGTGGTACAGGATGCGCAGCACGTCGGGGCCCACCTTGGTATACGGCGCACTGACCAGGTTGTAGTCGTTAGCAGCGAGCGCGCCGTACCAGCTCGAAAGGTCGAGCGGTTCAAGCACGACCTCAAACCCGACAGGCTTGACCGCAGCCTGGATCTGCTCGAAGAGTGACTGCTCAGCGGGGATCGATTGGTTTGTGCTCACGGGGAAGGTGAGGGTCAGCCGCTCGCCGCCGCGGACCCGGTAACCCTCCGCGTCGCGCTGCGCCCAGCCGGCCTGATCAAGAAGGTCGCCCGCGGCATCCGCATCGATGTCAAAGTACTCCGGCGCTTCAATGGATGTCGCTTCTACGCTCGAGAGCACCGAGTAGGAGCGGTCGGCGGTTCCGAAGAAGAGACTCGAAATGCCGTCGTTGACGGACGCGGCCCGAATGAACGCCTCACGAACCCGCTCGTCGTCGAACGGCGCCTTGCCCGAGTTGAGTTCGATGCGATTTGAGGCGCCGGGGCGAGGGGCGGAGATGACCTTGAGGTTAGATTCGCCTTCTGCTGCGGCGATCGAGTCGGGCTGAGCGTTGTCGATCACATCGACCTGCCCCGACTGGAGGGCGGAATACCGCGTGGCGGAGTCGGGGATGAACCGCCAGTCGATGGCGTCGAGATAGGCCACTCCGTCGTGCTCGGCATCCTGCGGGGGCGTCGTGTAGTCCTCATTGCGCTTAAGCGTGACCGAGTCTTGACGCTTCCACTCGGTGACCACAAAAGGTCCGGTGCCGACGGGAGAAGCGCAGTTCTCCTCCTGAGTGCGCTTGAGTGCTGTGGGGGACTGGATACCCACCCAGGGCTGCGAGAACGAGTCGAGCAGTGCGCTGTCCGGCGACGAGAGGGTCAGCGTGAGTGTCTGGCCATCGGCATCCATTGATGTGATTTTGGCCACAGCGAGGTATCCGGTCGACGACGCGGTTGCGGGGTCTTGCAGGTGGGCGATGTTCGCGGCAACGGCCGCCGCGTCGAGGGGGGTGCCGTCGGTGAAGGCGACGTCGTCGCGAATCGTGAACTCCCACGAGAGGCCGTCGGTGCTTTCGGTCCAGTCGCTGGCCAGCCACGGCAGGATCTCGCCACCGGCGTTCTTGGAGACAAGGGACTCGATGTACTGCGTCGCGAGCAGAGCCTGAGGAAAGTTGCCGCCAACATGCGGGTCGAGGCAACTCGGCTCGGCATCGCCCGATGCGTACACGAGGGTTCCACCGCTGACGGGATCGGTGGAGGTGACGCCGGGCGCCGAGCATGCCACGAGCAGGGAAAGGGAGGCGACGGCGACGCCGCCGATGGAAAGAGAGCGGGCGGCGCGAATCATTCTGACCTCAGCTGTGGGTGCGAACTAACGGGCGATGAAAAATGGACCGAATGCATTAGTTGCACTCAGTCCATTAATCATAGTCCTGCGCTCCGACATGTCGAATCGCCCGGATGTCGGAGGGCGCTGCGCACGCGTCAGTCGCGGCGTGCAGCCAGCCGGTCGGCGAACTTCCAGGTGAGGGGGAGCAGGCCGGCGGCAATAGCCGACTTGACGATTCCGCCGATGATGAAGGGGTAGAGGCCCCACTCAAGGGTCTGCGCGAGCGAAGCGTTGAGGGAGACGGCAAGCCAGGGGAGACCGATGGCAAACGTCATGATGGTGCCCGCCGCCATCGAGACTGCGGCGCCGAGGAACTTCTTGTCCCAGTCCCGCTGCGCGAGCCATCCCGTGAGGGCAGCCGCGAAAATGAAGCCCACGATGTAGCCGCCTGTTGCGCCGAACACTACCGAGGTGCCGGATGCGCCCTCGCTAAACACGGGCATGCCGAGCATGCCTACCGCGAGGTAGAGCACCATCGATAGCGCGCCGCGGGTGGCACCCAGGGTGCTTCCGACCAGAATCACGGCAAGGGTCTGCAGCGTGATCGGCACGGGCTGGATGGGAATGTACAGCTGCGAGGCCACCGCCGTGACAGCGGCGCCAGCCGAGACCAGCACGATGTCGGTCGCAATGCTGCGGGCGAAGAAACGGTCTGCGAGCGTCGGGCGGCCGAGGTGCAGGGTGAGGGTCGACATCGCGACTCTCCTTTCCGTGTTGGTCGGGAATCTGTGCCAATACTACGCATGGCTCACAATTCGCCACGCAGCGGTGTCTACAGAACCCCGGCAGAAACGTTGTGGATGTCTCTCTACGAGCGGGGCGCGGTGAAAGCGGCGATCAGGCGAGTGGCGTCGGGGGTTTCGATGGACGCGCCGATGGTGCGGGCTTCATCATCGAGGTTCTCCTGGTAGCTGCGCTGGGTGCTCGCTCGCATGAGCCGCTTGGCTTGGCCGAAGGCCCCTGCCGCGCCCGAGCGCCAGCTCAGTGCGACCGCGTCGACGCGGGAGGCGAGCTCTTCTGGGGCAACGACCTCGGTCACGAGCCCCCAGTCGAGCGCCTCTGCGGCCGAGAGTCTGCGGCTGCTGAGGGTGAGTTCGAGGGCGCGTCGCATGCCCACGGCTTCGGGTAGAAGGGTGCTCACGCCGCAGTCGGGCGTCAGCCCGATTGCGGAATACCGGCTGGCGAAGAAAGCAGAATCCGACGCCACGATGTAGTCGGCCACGAGCATGAACCCGAGGCCGCCCCCGGCAACCGCACCCTGAACGGCGGCCACGATGGGCTTGGGCATCTCACGGAACACGCGGTGTCCCTCATGGATCACGTCGGCGAGCGCGGCAATAGCCGCGCCGTCGTAGGAGCCGTTGCCGCTCATGGCATGGATGTCGCCACCGGCGCAGAACGCTGAGCCGGCCGCGTCGAAGATTACGGCGACAACGTCGTCGCGACGGGCGATCTCGTGGGCGGCATCGCGCCACCGCTCGGCTGATTCCTGATCGATGGCGTTCAGCCGAGACGGACGGTTCAGGGTCACTCTCGCTATTCCGTCGGTGACGGAGAGCACAATCGCGGGCGACGGCGTTGTCGTGTCAGTCATGGTCGCTGAGCCTAGCGGCGCGGATCCGCTCGATGGCTTCCGTTAGCACTTCTGGCGAACATCCGAAGTTCAGACGGGCGAATCCTGTGCCCTCGCGACCAAAAGCGGGGCCGGAGGTGAGCGCGACCTTGGCCCGCTCGAGAATTCCGGCCGCCGGATCGTCGCCCCACCCCGCATCGCGCAGATCGATCCAGGCCAAATATCCTGCGACCGGTTGGCGATAGCGAGAACCGGGGATGCTCTCGGCGAGCAGATCGTCAAGCAGTCGGCGATTGGCCTCGAGGTTCGAGATCACGTCGTCGAGCCAGCTTTCGCCCTCACGGAATGCTGCGATCGATGCCTGCACTCCAAGATGGCTGGTGCGCCAGAAGACCTCGTCGTGCATTCCGTCAATCACGGCATGCATCCTGGGTGCCGCCGTGATCATGAGCGCACACTTGAGCCCGGCAAGGTTCCAAGCTTTGCTCGCCGAGGTGATCGAAACGCCGTGCTCGCGGGCGGCGTCGCTCACGGTGAGGAAGGGAGTGAAGTGCCCGTCGCTGTGGGTGAGCGGCGCATGTATTTCGTCGCTGATGATGGTGGCGTCGTGCCGCTGGGCGATCTCGGCAAGCGCAATAAGGTCCGCGGGTGTGTGCGGGTAGCCCAGCGGATTATGTGGGTTGCACAGCACCATCGCTGTTGCTCCCGCGGCGAAGGCCGCATCGATGCCTTCAAGGTCGAGCGCGATGGATGCTCCATCGTCGAGCAAGGGAACACGAACGACAGAGGAGCGTGCTTCATCGATGAGTGCGTAGAACGGTGGATAAACGGGTGGGGTTACCACAACGCTGTCGCCCGGCTGGGTGACCCGGCGCAGAACCTCGAGGATTCCCATGCTCACGTCGGCGGTGGAGCGCACGTGGTCGGGGTTAACCGCCCAGCCCCACCGCTTCTCGGCAAAGGAGCTGAAAGCGTGAGGCAACTCCCGCCCTCCGCTTGAATACCCGGTGTCGGAGCGATCGACGGCATCCCGTATTGCGTCGCCAATGGGCCGGGCGAGTGGAAAGTCCATTTCTGCGACGAAAAGGGGGAGGACATCGTCGGGGTACGCGCGCCATTTGACGCTGGTGCGACGGCGGAGAGCGTCCAGTGGTTCTGCATGAACAGGCATGCCCACAGCATCGCACTGCGCCGGGGGTTTGCGGGAGGGTTAGCAGCCGGGGCCGGTGGGGTTCTGCAGGCAGGTCTTGCTCACGAGCACGGTCTTAACGGATGCGACGTGCATCGGGATGGGTTCGGATGCAATGGGCAGGTAACCGATGAACTCTTCCCAGCCGCCATCGGCGTTTTCTTCGTAGTAGTACTCGATCGAGTAATTGACGGTGAGGGTGACGCTGTAGTCGCCAGGTCGGTCGAAGGTATGGCTCGTAGCGGTGTCGGAGAACTCCTTGAGTGACTGTGTCTTCCACTGGGACCCCTTGCCGCGGGTGGTCAGGCTGTGGCCGTCGCCGAAGTTCCATCGATAGGAGGCCGGTGTGAATCGCGCGACGGCAGGCCTGCCCAGCAGGGTGCCCTCGATGGTGTGGGGTTCGATTTCGGCGTAGAAGTTCGCGGGCAGCCCCACCGCTGCCCATGAGACGGGTTCGGACAGCGCGATCGGCTTTCGGGGCCGGAACGACTCAAAGTCCGTGGCCCTGATGACAGTGGCAACGTACAGGTCACCGCACCGAGAACCACATGTTCTGGCATATCTCTCTTCGAGGGTCTCTTGCTTGATTCCGCCAGAGGATTCAGACCCGGGGACAGCGGACCCTGAAGTTTTGGCGTCAAGGATGAACTCTCCGGCCCTCGTCGATGCACCGACACTCGACTCGCAGTAACCCTGGGACTGCCCGAACGATGTACACACGTCTGCTTGATCTGCTGCGGTGGCCATCGATGCCGGCGCCATGAGGATAATTAGCAGGGACAAGACAGCCGATCGACCCGTCAGCATTCTCTATCGCTCCAGGGTTCTATTGAGTCGACAATGAAGTCCTGTTCGGCCTCGTAGCGGTCCAGAACGACTTCGAAAGGGCGTCGACTCGAAACGTTTGATAGATCCACTTGGGCGCCTTCGCCGTTCAGGTAAAACCTCGATGAGTAGTCGAAACATGAAGTCACAATCACCGTCGCGGTTTTCTGGCCGGTAAACCATTGCTGCAGTTCAACCGAATCGAACCTGACGCTGCCGTGCTGGATCCAGCCTTTGGATGCCAACGCAGCGAAATCCGTGATCGCAAGCGCTGTCCAGTCAGGGCTGGCTACCGCGGCCATCCGCTCCGGGTTGACGCCTCCCTCCTGCGAGATCAGGTTGCTCATGTCCCAGTAGGCAGTGAGCGCCGCTTCTGCTGCCGCGAGGGCTTCGTCGTCTGAAGAAAAGAGCGGGGCGGTGGAGTGGGATGGCTTAGTGGGCGGAGTCGGTTCCGTGCTGCAGCCGATGAGTGCCAGGACGGCAGCCGTTGCGGCGATAGCGCCGAGCAGGCGAGAGCGTGAGGCGGCGGGCGCAGGCATGCTGTGACCGTAGTAATTTCGCCGCGGTTGCGTGCGAATTTTCCACAGCGCGATGGTCGATTTGATCTAGCTCAACTAGAACAATAGAGTGGCGGCATGCTCATTCGTGTCGATCCCTCCGCAGAGGCACCGCTCTTCGAGCAGCTCTCCACTGCGGTTAGGGCTGCCGTCATCTCGGGCGAAGCTAAAGCAGGAGAGCGGCTGCCATCAGCTCGCGAACTCGCCGAATCGCTCGCGATCAACGTGCATACGGTTCTCCGGGCGTACCAGGAGCTGCGTGATGAAGGCCTTATCGAGCTGAGGCGCGGCAGAGGCGCCGTGATCGTGGCCTCCCCGCGCAGCTACGACGCCCTCAACGCCGCCATCGCCGTGGCCGTCGCCGAGGCGAAAAAACTTGATCTTCCCCCCGCGGCGCTCGCCGCACTCATCAGAGAGGCCTACCAGTGACCCCGGATAGCACCACCGACCTTGCCCGTCGCATCCACAACACCCGCATCCGAGCGACCCTGGTGGGCGGGGTCTTCCCTGCTCTCGTCGGCTTCATCGGCGCGGCCGTTGCGGCATCCTGGATTCCCGAGGTCCCCAACCCGGCGGCAATTCACTGGTCTGGGTCTGGCCCAGACGGGTTCGGCAGTCCCTGGCAACTGGTGTTCATCATGTTTGTTGTCCCGGTCGGGTTCGCGGTTTTTGCTGCCACCTCGACATGGAAGACAACGGATGCGGGTTTACTCAGTGCGAATCAGAAGGCCATCGCGGTCACGGGTCCATGGCTAGCGAGCATTATCGCAATCGGCGTGGGCGGATCGCTCGCGATTCAGCGTGGCTTCGCTGATGCGCATGATGTTCCTGACGCGGGGCCAGCCCTCCTGCTGGGATTCATCGTCGGGTTCGCGCTCGCAGGGCTGGCATGGTTCGTCCTTCCGCCCGTTGATCGCACCCCGGTCGCCGGTATCGAGCCGACCCCCATCGTCGCGGCGTCAACTGAGCGTGTTTCGTGGACTCGCAACGTCTCCATGGCTCGGGGCGGCATCGTCCTCGTGTGTATTGCCATCCTCGCGGTCGCGGCGGGAGGAGTGGTCGCATCCGCGAGTGAGCCAAAGATGCTTCCCCTCGTTGTCGGCATCGTTCTCGTGCTGGCGCTGTTGTTGGTGAGCATGTCGTGGTGGAGGGTCTCAGCCGATCACCGTGGGCTCACCGTGCGCAGCGTGGCGGGATTCCCCAAGACCACCATCCCGGCGGCCGAAATCGTCGCCGTGCGCGTCGTCGAGGTCAACCCCACCGCCGACTTTGGAGGGTGGGGCTGGCGTTGGGATGCCCAGGGTCGCTCTGGTGTCGTCATGCGTAAGGGGCCAGCGATCGAGGTTGAGCGCCGCAGTGGCAAGCGCTTTGTGGTCACGGTTGACGACGCAGAAACGGGCGCCGCTGTGCTCGCAGGAGTCATCGAACACCCCGCCGCTTGAACCCTGTCGGGCTGCACGGGGCAGACGGGCGTCGATCAGACCGACCCTGTCGCTGCAGCCTCCGCTCACCATCCTCGTGGAGCGAGGGGGCATCGTCTGCGAACTCGTCGGAGCCGCCGCGACGGAACCGGTCGTTTTCGCCTGGAACCCCATCTCCGAAAGCGCGAAACACCATAGAGGGCTAGCGATTTCGCCCCCAGCCCGCTCGCGGTATCCTTATGTCACAGGCTGTGATCCGACCATCATCGGGGAGCTTTCGGAAGAACGGTGGGCATCCTGGATGCCCGCCTGGTAGAACCGAACGGGGCTGGCCCGTCATCGCCAAGGAACAAGCGGCTCGATGCGTTCACTGCGACGCAGAGGGCAAGCGGGGTGGTACCGCGGCAGGTGATTCTCATCATCCGTCGTCCTCGTGCAGAGTCATGACTGCCCAGGAGACCCAATGACCTACCCTCGCCCCGACGCCGACGGTTCTCACGCCGAGCCCCTCACGCCGAGCCCGAGCCTCCCCGCGATCGAGCAGGGAATCTTGGCGTTTTGGAAGGGCGATGGAACCTTTCAGGCATCCATCGATCAGCGCGAGGGGTGCGAGGAATGGGTCTTCTACGATGGCCCTCCCTTCGCCAACGGTCTGCCGCACTACGGCCACCTGCTCACCGGCTACGCCAAGGACCTGTTTCCCCGCTATCAGACGATGCGCGGCAAGCAGGTGCAGCGCCGATTCGGCTGGGACACCCACGGGCTGCCGGCAGAGCTCGAAGCAATGCGCCAACTCGGAATCACTAAGAAAGAAGAGATCGAGGAAATGGGCATCGGCGCCTTCAACGCCGCAGCCCGCGCCTCAGTGCTCAAGTACACCGATGAGTGGCAGAACTATGTGACCCGTCAGGCACGCTGGGTCGACTTTGAGAACGACTACAAGACGCTCGATGTGAGCTTTATGGAGTCCGTGATCTGGGCGTTCAAGCAGCTCCACGATAAGGGGCTCGCCTACGAGGGCTTCCGCGTTCTTCCCTATTGCTGGAACGACGAGACTCCGCTCTCCAACCACGAACTGCGCATGGACGACGATGTCTACAAGATGCGGCAGGATCAGACTGTCACTGTGACGTTCCCGCTCGTCGGAGAGAAGGCCGAAGTGCTCGGCCTCACCGCAGTAAGGGCCCTTGCCTGGACGACGACGCCGTGGACTTTGCCCACCAACCTGGCCCTGGCCGTTGGGCCGGAGATCGAATATGCGGTCGTGCCGAGCGGACCCCTCGGGGGAGGCGACGGGGCAGAGGAGGGCGTCGCCGAATACCTTCTCGCGGGCGACACGGTTGCCGCGTACGCCAAAGAGCTGGGCTACGAGAGTGCAGAAGCTGCGCGTGACGCGATCTCCCGCACGATCAGCGGTGCCGAGCTCGGAGGCGTGCAATATGACCGCCTCTGGGACTTTTATGCGGATGCCGAAACGTACGGCACGCAGAATGCGTGGCAGATCCTTGTCGCTGACTACGTGGCGACGGGTGAGGGCACCGGCATCGTGCATCAGGCTCCGGCCTACGGCGAGGACGACCAGATCACCTGTGCTGCCGCTGGAATCCCCGTGGTCATCTCTGTCAACGACGGCGGGCGCTTTTTGCCGAGCGTCGAGCCCGTGGCAGGCATGCAGGTCTTCGACGCGAACAAGCCGCTGACCCAGCTGCTTCGGGCCGAGGGGCGGCTGCTGCAGCAGAAGAGCTACGAGCACAGCTATCCGCACTGCTGGCGCTGCCGCCAGCCGCTCATTTACAAGGCGGTCTCGAGCTGGTTCATCCGCGTTCCGGAGTTTCGTGACCGCGCGGTCGACCTCAATGAAGAGATCAACTGGGTTCCCGAGAACGTCAAGCACGGTCAGTTCGGCAAGTGGATGGCCGGTGCCCGTGACTGGTCGATCTCGCGCAACCGCTACTGGGGCTCGCCCATTCCGGTGTGGAAGAGCGACGACCCCGAGTACCCCCGTATCGATGTCTACGGCTCGCTAGAAGAGCTTGAGCGCGATTTCGGAACGTTGCCGCGCAACTCCGACGGCGAGGTAGATCTGCACCGTCCCTACATCGACGACCTCACGCGTCCCAACCCCGACGACCCGACGGGCACCTCCACGATGCGCCGCATCGAAGACGTGCTCGACGTGTGGTTTGACTCCGGCTCGATGCCCTATGCGCAGGTTCACTATCCGTTCGAGAACCGCGAATGGTTCGACTCACACAGCCCCGCCGACTTCATCGTGGAGTACATCGGGCAGACCCGCGGCTGGTTCTACACGATGCACGTGCTGTCGACCGCGCTCTTTGACCGTCCCGCGTTCAAGAACGTGATCAGCCATGGCATCGTGCTCGGCAACGACGGCCAGAAGATGTCCAAGTCGCTGCGCAACTATCCCGATGTCAACGAGGTCTTCGATCGCGATGGCGCGGATGCGATGCGCTGGTTCCTGATGTCGTCGTCCGTCATCCGCGGTGGCAACCTCATCGTGACCGAGGAGGGCATCCGGGAGGGTGTGCGGCAGTTCTTGCTGCCGCTCTGGAACAGCTATTACTTCTTCAGCCTCTACGCCAATGCAGCCCAGGAGGGTGGCTACGTTGCGTCGTGGCGCACTGACTCCACGAACGTTCTCGACCGCTACCTGTTGGCCAAGATGCGCCAGCTCATCATCGACGTGACGGCCCACCTCGACGCGCTCGATTCCCCGCTTGCTGCGCAGTCTCTGCGCGACTTCGCCGATGTCCTCACCAATTGGTATGTGCGTCGCAGTCGCGACCGCTTCTGGGCGGGAGAGAACGGCGGTGCCGAGTGGCGCGATGCCTTCGACACGCTCTTTACCGTGCTGGAGACCCTCACTCGTCTTGCCGCGCCACTGGCACCGTTGGTGACGGAACGCGTCTGGAAGGGTCTGACTGGAGGGCGCAGCGTGCACCTTCTCGACTGGCCCGATGCCGAGGCCTTCCCCGAGGACGATGACCTCGCGAGCACCATGGATCGGGTGAGGGAGATCGCATCCGCTGGCCTTGCCCTTCGCAAGTCGACGGGCAAGAGAGTTCGTCTGCCACTGGCAAGCCTCACGGTGGTGAGCGAAGACAGTGAGCGACTGGCGGCATTCAGCGACATCCTGCGCGACGAACTTAACGTGAAGCGGGTGAACCTGCAGCCGCTCGTGGAGGGCAGCCTGGGCGAGTACGGCATTGAGCGCAAGCTCACGGTGAACGCTCGTGCGGCTGGGCCGCGCATCGGCAAGGCCGTGCAGCAGGTTATCCCCGCAGCAAAGCGCGGGGACTGGGTCGCCAACGGAGACAACGTCATCGTCGGAGGCCTTGAACTCCTGCCCTCAGAGTTCGAGCTTGAGCTGACCGCGGCCGATGAATCGAGCGCGATCAGCTTTCTCGCCACGGGAGGCTTCGTGCTTCTCGATACCGCGACCACGCCCGAGCTTGAGGCCGAGGGGCTGGCCCGTGACATCATTCGCGCCGTGCAAGACACCCGCAAGGCTGCTGGTCTCGACGTGAGCGATCGCATCCGTCTCGACCTGTTCTTTGCGTCGGAGGAAGAGGCTGCTTCGGTCGAGAGCTTTATCGAGATCATCGCGGAGGAGACTCTCGCGGTGGCTACGGGCGTTGCCGCCGGACCGGGCGCTGAACTCGCCGGCTCTGTAGGTGCCCACCGCGCCACTGTGCCGGCAGGCAAGTACGCCAACACGGGGGACATCGTCATCGATGTCGCTCGCATCGAGGGATCACAGCAAGGAGCATCGATCGATGTCTGAGAATTCACCGCGCAACAAGAAGCTGTCTGACGACCCCGAACTCAGCGACGATGCTCTCCTTCAGCCGAGGGCCGATCAGGTTTATGCGCAGCTGCTTTCGCGCGTGGGGGAGTCGTCGCCGCGGCCCCGACTTGAGCCGACGCGGCGTGCTGCCGCCCTCCTCGGAGACCCGCAAGCGGCAAGCCCCGTCATTCACATTGCCGGCACCAACGGCAAGACCAGCACGAGCCGCATTATCGACAGCCTTCTGAGGGCGCACGGTTTGCGCACGGGACTGCTCACGAGCCCGCACCTGTCGCGCGTAAACGAGCGCATCATGATCGACGGCGAGCCCATCAGCAACGAGGCTTTCATTGCGGCGTGGAGCGAAATCGAGCCGTATGTGACCATGACGGATGCTGCGCTTGCGCAGGAGGGCGAGGCGCCTCTTACCTACTTTGAGACGTTCACCCTGCTGGCTTTCGCCGCGTTTGCCGACGCTCCGGTCGATGTGGTCGTGCTTGAGACCGGAATGGGCGGGGAGTGGGACTCCACGAACATTGCCACGGCCGATGTTGCGGTGTTCACTCCCATTGCACTGGACCACGTTCACCGCCTCGGCTCGACGATCGCCGAGATCGCGCGCACCAAGGCTGGCATCATCAAGCAAGGCAGTGTCGTCGTCACGGCGGCGCAGGACCCCGCCGCTGCAGCCGAGCTTTCTGCCAAAGCCGCTTCCCTCGGGGTGACCATTGTCCGCCAGGGAGACGGCTTCGATGTCGCCGCCGGCACGATGGCGGTCGGCGGCCAGCTCGTCTCCGTTCGGGGACGCTCCTCAACCTACGGCGACGTCTTTCTCCCGCTCTATGGTGCCCACCAGGCCCAGAATGCTGCGGTTGCCGTTGCGGCGGTAGAAGCGTTCTTCGGCGACGGAACGCAGGCGCTTCCGCTCGATGTCGTTGAGGAGGCGTTCGCCACGGCAACCTCGCCAGGCAGGCTCGAGCTCGTCGGCATCGACCCGACGGTGATCGTTGATGCAGCCCACAATCCGCACGGTGCGCAGAGCCTGACTCGCGCTCTGGAGGAGTTCTTCGATTTCGATGAGATCGCGTTTGTCGTCGGCGTGCTTGAGGACAAAGATGCCGAGGGCATCATCTCTGCTCTGGCACCGAAGGCGACCCGGTTCTATGTGACCCAGTCGGCATCCGATCGCGCGGTGTCATCGGACGACCTCGCGTACATCGTTAAGGAGATCGCCGACAGTGACTCGACGTGGGAGTACGACGAGGCTTCTGAGGCCCTTGCTGCGGCCCGGGCATGGGCCGCCGAGCAACCCAAGCGCGCTGTGGTAGTTACGGGGTCGATCACCCTCGTTGGCGAGGCAATCGATATCGCGAGCGAAGAGGGGTGGAAGCCGTGAGCGCCGTCAAGCGCAGGAGGGGAGCCACCGAGAGCCTTCTCTCGATCGTGCTCGGCCTCGAAGCCGTTCTGATCTTCTTTGTCACCCTCACCGTGTTCGCGCTCAAGCTTCTGCCCGCTGGCGTGGCCTTCGGCGGCGGGGCGGTCTTCGCCATCCTGCTGCTGCTCACATCGGGGATGCTGCGTCACGAGTGGGCGCTCTGGGTCGGCTGGGCGCTGCAGGTTGCCCTCATCCTTCTCGGATTCGTGCACCCGGCGCTTTTTGTGACGGGCGTGATCTTTGTCGCGATCTGGACGTACTGTTTCGTCGTCGGTCGCAGGCTCGACCGTCGCAACGCCGCCTTCTTTAACCCCACCACCAACTAAGGAGAAACCGTGTCCAACGACATTGAAGAAACTCTCGTGCTTGTCAAGCCGGATGGCGTCGCCCGCGGACTCACCGGTGAGATCCTTCGCCGCATCGAGGCCAAGGGGTACCAGCTCGTTGACATCCGCTTCGTTCAGGCCGACCGTTCACTTCTCGCGGAGCACTACGCGGAGCACCAGGGCAAGCCGTTCTATGAGCCCCTCGTCGAGTTCATGGAGAGCGGCCCCGTTGTTGCGATCCGCGTTGCAGGCAATCGAGTGATCGAGGGATTCCGTTCGCTCGCCGGCACAACAGACCCGACGACCGCTGCACCCGGCACGATCCGCGGTGACCTTGGTCGCGACTGGGGCGTCAAGGTTCAGCAGAACCTCGTGCACGGCAGCGACTCGCCGGAGTCGGCAGCGCGCGAACTGGCCCTCTGGTTCTCCTGACCCGCCTATAGGTAGGCGATCACGTCCAGCCTCAGCTGGGCGATGATCGCCACCACAAGGTAGCTCGCCACGGTGAGCAGCGGAATCCAGCCCAACACGGCTCCAGCGGCCGCGGCCAGCCTGCGCTGCGGTGAGCGTCTCAGTAGCTCCGCCCAGCACAGCCAGAAGACGGGGATCGTCACGGCCCAGGTGACCATGCACCACGGGCAGAGCGTGCCGAGAACGAAGATGCTCTGCGAGATCAGCCAGATCACCAGGGCCATCGCCCCCGTGACTCCGAGCGTGAACCACGCCCACAGGGCCCGCCGGAGGGGAATGGCGCTAACGAGTGCGACGCCCATCACGAGCGCGGCGACCCACCCGCCGATGCCGAGCAGGGGGTTCGGGAAGCCCAGAATCGAGCCCTGCCACGAGGTGAGGTTGGCGCCGCACTGCACCAGAAGCGTGAAGTTGCAATCGAGGTCGGCTTGGGGGCTCGTCACGGTTATGACTTTGTCGGCGGTGAGTGCCCAGCCGGCCCAGAGACCGATCATGCCCGCGATGATCAGCGTGGTTCCCATGGCAACACGCCGGTGTGGTGCAGCGGAGGGATCGCGCTGCAGCAAAACGACGGCGAAGCCGAGGATCGCCGCAAAAACCGCGATGCCCACGACAGACCACGGCACTCCGAGCACGGTAGACGGCGAATCGCCTACGCCAAGCTCAGACAGTTCTCGCACGGCGCTGACGAAACTGAGCACGACTCCGCAGACGCCCGCAATTGCGGCAACTACGAGCCCCACCGTTAGGCCTCGCGAGGGTGAGACTAGGGCCATATGGGGCTTCGACATGTCGAACATTCTCGCAGTTCGGCTGAGCGTTCACGGTGCGGCGCGATAGCAATGCGACTCCGAATGCACCACTCTCGGCCCAACGTGCGATAATTTGATGAAGTCCACTCCGAGCCGCGCTCGGAGAGGCAACCAAGAAAAGCTTTCCGGTCTGCGGGCCGCGGTTCGATCTGGCACCTGGCGACACTTACCGTCGCAGGCTAGACGCACCGCTCGTGCAGCACCGAACAGATGTGACAGAAGACGAGCAAGACAGGGCCCATCCGGTCGCAGCAGCACCCGTGAGTTCGCCGCAGAGTCGGCAGGAGCCGCAGGCGCTGCGCACTGATCCGCCCCGCTTGTTACGTAAGGATTAGCGCCAATTCGTGAAGCGCGAGTTGACGCGAGAGATTTCCGAAGGGTAGCGCGGCTGCCTGGTTCGGCTAGGAGTGCACCAGCGATGGTGGATACAAACGAAAACAATGACGGCACACAGAAGGATGGGGTTCGCAAGCGAGTTCGACTGTTCGGTTCGCGCCGAAAGGCTGCCGAGAAGACAGTGACCGCCCCGAGCACGACTCCTGCGATCGTTGAGGAGGCCATCGTGGCCGAGCCCATTCAGCAGCCCACCAACGAGACCGCACCGGCAGTCGAGGCTCCGGTAGTCGAGAAGGCCGCGGAAGTTGATTCCTCTTCGCCTGAGCCTGTTCAGGCGAAGACTACGCGTGCCCGCGCCCCGCGCAAGGCGAAATCAAGCGAAGTGAGCCCTGACGCTTCGGCAGATGACGCAGCTGCGCCCACGGAAGCGACGGCCCCGCTCGTTGCCCGCTCCACGACCTCGCTGTTCTTTAAAGCGCCAGATCTGCCGACGATGGTTCCTCCGTCGGATTCCCCTGCGCGCAGCAACCACGATGATGAGGACGAGGAGCCATCGTCGTCGGCTCGTCGGCGTACTCGGCGCCGTTCCAGCGAGGACGACGCACCTGAGTCGGAGCGCTCCGCGACCGTAACTCGCACCCGCGCGCCACGGGTGCAGCCGGAGCCTTCGAACGAACCGCAGAAGGTGCGCGGCTCGACCCGCCTTGAGGCCAAGAAGCAGCGTCGCCGTGATGGCCGTGATGCGGGTCGCCGCCGTCCGGTTGTCACCGAGGCCGAGTTCCTTGCTCGCCGCGAAAGCGTCGACCGCACGATGGTCGTTCGTCAAAAGAACAACCGCATCCAGATCGGTGTTCTCGAGGACGGCGTGCTCGTTGAGCACTATGTTGCACAGTCGGCCGAGGCATCGCTCATCGGCAATGTGTACCTCGGTCGCGTGCAGAACGTTCTGCCGAGCATGGAGGCTGCGTTCGTCGATATCGGGCGCGGGCGCAATGCCGTGCTCTACTCCGGTGAGGTCGACTGGGATGCTGCTGCGGAGAATTCCGCCGAGGGCAAGAACCAGGCGCGCCGCATTGAACTCGCCCTCAAGCCGGGCGACAAGGTGCTCGTGCAGGTCACAAAGGATCCCGTCGGTCACAAGGGTGCCCGTCTCACGAGCCAGGTCTCGCTGCCCGGCCGTTACCTCGTCTACGTGCCGAACGGCTCGATGAATGGGATCAGCCGCAAGCTGCCCGACACCGAGCGTGCGCGCCTCAAGAAGATTCTCAAGGAGGTTCTCCCCGACAACACGGGCGTTATCGTGCGCACCGCCGCCGAGGGAGCCACCGAAGAGCAACTGACGCTCGATGTCAATCGCCTCACGTCGCAGTGGGCCTCGATTAGCGCTGCCCTCGAAACCGTCTCGGCACCGGCGCTCCTTCACAGCGAGCCCGACCTGTTGGTCAAGATCGTCCGTGATGTCTTCAACGAGGACTTCCACAAGCTGGTCATCGATGGCGAAGAAGCTCGCGCCACGATCACCAACTACCTGAGTGCCGTAGCGCCCGACCTCGTCGACCGCATCGAAAAGTACGAGGGTGACCGCGACTCGTTCGACCAGTACCGCATCAGCGAGCAGATCGAGAAGGCGCTCGACCGCAAGGTCTGGCTGCCCTCAGGAGGCTCGCTCGTCATCGACCGCACCGAGGCGATGACCGTTGTGGACGTCAACACGGGCAAGTTCGTCGGATCGGGTGGAAACCTCGAAGAGACCGTCACCAAGAACAACCTCGAAGCCGCAGAAGAGATCGTTCGCCAGCTCCGCCTGCGCGACATCGGCGGCATCATCGTCGTGGACTTCATCGACATGGTGCTCGAATCCAACCGAGACCTCGTTCTTCGCCGCCTCGTCGAGTGCCTGAGTCGTGACCGCACGAAGCACCAGGTTGCGGAGGTCACGAGCCTCGGGCTCGTGCAGATGACCCGCAAGAAGCTGGGTCTCGGTCTCATCGAGTCGTTCAGCGAGGCCTGTGAGGCCTGCGCTGGCCGCGGCATCATCATTCACCACGACCCCGTCGTCAAGCACCGCCAGTCGCCCCAGCCCGAAACGCGTCGCAGCCGCGGCGGCAAGGGCAACAACGGCGGCGGCAATAACAACGGTGGCAACGGTGGCAACTCCAGCGGCCCGCAAGGGGGAGGCGCCGCGGCAGCTGCTGCCCCGAAGACCAGCCCGACCCACGTGATCACGGAGGACGTCAAGAACGCTCTCGCCCAGATCGCCGCGAGCACCATTGCTGGCACGATCGAAGCGGGGACCGCTCACGATGGCGCCTCTGCTGAGCAGAACGCTGGCGAAACACCGGAGCAGGCCCCGGCTAAGTCCGGTCGATCCCGCCGATCACGCTCGAAGGCGTCGACTCCAGCAGCGAGCGAGTCGCCGGCCGAGTCGGCAGAAGCTCCGGCCATGAAGCAGGATGCAGATGCCACACAGAGCGCTTCCCACCGCGAAAGCGTCGAAAGCGTCGAGGTCGTCGAGATCTTGGACATCCCCGTGGTCAAGTCCACGAGCACGGCCAAGCGCGTCAGTACCCGTGATGCCGAGGAGATTCTCGGAAGCCTGCTTGACGCTCTTCCTGAGCCCAAGCAGCCAGGCCAGGGCCGCTCGCGCGGTTCTCGCAGGGCTTCGAGTGCCGGTGTCGTTCAGGCTGGGACAGCTCAGACCGTTACCGCAGAGGACTAGACCGCTGCTGCTGACCGCCGAGTGAGGTATGAGCGCTTCTCCTAGACGCCGAGCAACCGCGATTGTGATCGCGGTGCTCGGCGTCGCCGTGCTTGTGGGTGCGATTGTCGCGGTCACCTGGTGGATGCGTGGCTCGAGCTCAGACGGGGCGTCACCGGCCGAAACACCTGCCGTCGACACTGCGTACGTTCTTGATCGTGCCGACCCGGCAGACGGCGGCGACGATGCGATCGTCCGAGTCGCCCTCGACGGCCCAGACGGCAGTGAAGAGCCTGTCTTTTCTGCTCCACACATCATCGACTTCGCCGTCGCGGCAAGCGATCTCGTCGTCCTCACTGGCGTGCCGGATGGGGCAGGGGTCGTTTCGGAGCACTCTCTAGAGATCGTGAGCGCAGCGGGAGGCTCACCGCGCCCCGTTGAGCTACCTGGCGCCGGGACAATCGATCTTCTCAGCGCGAGCGAAAGCGGCCTCGTCGGGTTCACCTTTACGAGCGCCGGTGATCCGCTGGATCGCGAGTACGCGGCAACGCTCATGTGGTTCGATCCGCAATCGGATGCCGCCCCGCAGGTTGTCGAGGGAGAAGGGGGAGCTCCGATCGAGACGGCGGCCTGGCTGTGGAGCGGCGATGCCACAATGCTCGCCGTGGGTTCCGATGAGGAGCTTGTGCTCCTCGACCCGGTCGACAACGCGGTGCTCGAGTCTTTCGGTGAGTGGGAGGGGCTCGAGGCGGTCGCCAGCGACGGTCTCACCGCAATCGTGCGCGACCATCACGACACCGTCTTGCTTGGTCTCTCCGATGCTTCGTCCGAGAGCCGGGAGGGGACTCCGTTTGGGCCAACTCCGCTCGATGAGCGAAGCGTCTTCGGCGGCAGTGTCCAGTTTCTGGGAGATGGCCCCGAGCGCATCCACAAGATCGGTGTCGTTGACCCCGAGAGTGGACGCGTCGACTCGATGATCGTGCTTGACGATGGAGCCACCCCTCGGGTTCTTTATGCCGCCGCCGAGGGAGAAGGCATCGACGGGTTTTCCGTCTCTCCCGATGGCCAGCTGGTGGCCGTCGAGGTGGTTCCCAATGTTGCCGCTATGGTTTCCGATGCGTACTACCCCTATGCCAGGGCGACGTCCATCGTCACTCGATTTGTTGATGTCGCAACGGGTGAGGTTGTGCGCGAGACGCCTGGCTTCGGCGTGGAGTGGGCGCGATAAGCGGTTTCGGCGACATCCGATGCTCGCTCACTGCGGGGGCAAACGGCGATCTCGCTGCCTGACCCTGAGCCCGCTGTCCCGGAGCCTTGTGACTAGCTCCCGGTTGCTCACGGGATGAGCTCCCAGCTCAACGAGCGAGGAGTAGCGTTCGGCTGGCACGTCGTAGTGATCGATGTCGAAGCTCCGGGCAGCGAGGCCAGCCTTGGCTGCGAAAGCATGTAGCTCGTCGAGTGTCGAGTCGCTGACGACGTGCGCCCACAGGGTGCCGTGCGCTGGCCACATGGGCTGATCGATCAGAATCACAGGCACCTCGTGTCGTCGTAATTTCCCCGACAAGAGTAGGCCGCGGCCGCCCTCCGCGCTTGAATCCGGCTCCCAGAGAAGGGGATAAGGGCGCGTCTCGCAGCAGAACCCGCAAACTCGGTCTATTCTTATTGCGTGAGGTTCGTCTCTGGCGTTCCTCTGATCGTGCTTGCGGGCACGCTCCCTGGCTGTGGCTTCTGTTGCAACCGGTGGGGTAGTCCGCTTTCGGGTATGCTGGACTCGGTTTGACCGGCAGAACTGCATCGACTAGCATTGATCCTTGGCGTGCGCTGGCAAAGCCCGCTTTCAACGCCGAATTCTTCATCGAAGCGACAGCTTCGTGTGAAATCGAGACGCTTCTTTCAAGTAGTTAGGGTTCCCAAGTGGTTTACGCAATCGTGCGCGCCGGTGGTCGGCAGGAAAAGGTCGAGGTCGGCACCGTTGTGGTCCTGGACCGCATCGCCGCCAACAAAGACGGCAACATCGAGCTGGCACCCGTGCTGCTCGTTGACGGCGACAAGATCACGCACGACGCCAAGTCGCTTGCGAAGGTCACGGTCACGGCAGAGGTCCTCGGCGACCTTCGTGGCCCCAAGATCGTCATCCAGAAGTTCAAGAACAAGACCGGTTACAAGAAGCGCCAGGGCCACCGCTCGGAGCTGACCCGCGTCAAGATCACCGGCATCAAGTAAGTCATCCGAGAGCATTAGGGGCTGAGAAATGGCACATAAAAAGGGCGCATCGTCCACTCGTAACGGCCGCGACTCCAACGCACAGCGCCTCGGCGTAAAGCGTTTCGGCGGCCAGGTCGTCAGCGCGGGCGAGATCATCGTTCGCCAGCGCGGCACGCACTTCCACCCCGGCGTCAACGTCGGCCGTGGCGGCGACGACACCCTGTTCGCTCTTGCCGCTGGCTCAGTCGAGTTCGGCGCGAAGGGCGGCCGCAAGGTTGTCAACATCGTGGCGGCCGCCTCCTAAGGCGTTCAACACTTCACACGTGGGGCGAGCTTCGGCTCGCCCTTACGTGTTTCTCCACTGGCCTCACGGCCCGAACAGATAAGGATCACGCAATGGCAACCTTCGTGGACCAAGTGACCCTGCACCTGCGCTCGGGTCATGGTGGCAATGGCTGTGTCTCAGTAAAGCGCGAGAAGTTCAAACCTCTCGCGGGCCCTGATGGCGGAAACGGCGGCAACGGCGGCGACATCGTCATCGTCAGCGACGCCCAGGTGACGAGCCTCCTGAACTACCACCGCTCTCCGCACCGCACTTCTGACAACGGCCAGCCCGGTATGGGCGATCACCGTGCCGGCCTCTCCGGCGCAGAGCAAGAGCTTCCGGTGCCCGTGGGCACCGTGGTCAAAGATGCGTCCGGCGAGGTTCTCGTCGACCTCAACGAGCCAGGAATGCGCATTGTTGTCGCCCCTGGTGGTCAGGGAGGGCTCGGCAACGCTGCTCTTGCTAACACCAAGCGCAAGGCTCCCGGATTCGCTCTGCTCGGGACTCCGGGCTGGGAGGGAGACATCCTTCTCGAGCTCAAGGTCGTCGCAGACGTGGCGCTTGTCGGTTACCCGTCCGCAGGCAAGTCGAGCCTGATTGCGGCGATGTCGGCTGCCAAGCCCAAGATTGCGGACTACCCGTTCACCACGCTTCACCCGAACCTCGGTGTTGTGGAGGCGGGGGAATCTCGCTACACGATCGCCGATGTTCCTGGCCTCATCGAGGGCGCCAGCGAGGGCAAGGGCCTCGGGCTCGAGTTCCTGCGGCACGTCGAGCGGTGCAGCGCCCTGGTGCATGTTTTGGACTGCGCAACCCTCGAACCGGGTCGCGACCCGCTGAGTGATCTCGACATCATCCTCTCTGAGCTCAGCTCCTACGAGGTACCCGCGGGTCAGACTCCGCTCCTTGAGCGTCCACAGGTCGTCGTGCTCAACAAGGTTGATGTGCCCGATGGTCGGGATCTCGCCAGCCTCGTGCGGCCCGAGCTTGAGGCGCGGGGATACCGCGTCTTCGAGGTGTCGGCTGTGAGCCGCGAGGGTCTCCGCGAGCTGTCCTATGCGCTCGGCGCGCTGGTAGACGAAAACCGCGCCGCCCTGGCCGCCAAGCCCGTGAGCGAGCGCATCGTGCTTCGCCCCCGCGCCGTCAACGACGCAGGGTTCGAGGTCAAGGTGGAGGGCGGAACGCACGGCAACATCTACCGCATCATCGGTGGCAAGCCGGAGCGCTGGGTTGCCCAGACCGATTTCACCAACGACGAGGCCGTGGGATTCCTTGCGGATCGCCTTGCCAAAGCCGGTGTCGAGAACGCCCTCTTCAAGGCTGGCGCTATCGCCGGCTCCACCGTGATCATTGGACCGGGCGAGGGCGTAATCTTCGACTGGGAGCCGACGATGACGAGTGCGGCCGAGCTCTTGACCGGCCCCCGTGGCACGGACGATCGTCTCGGCGAACGTATCCGGCCCACCCGAAATGCCCGTCGCGAAGCCTACTTCGAGCGCATGGATGCCAAGGCCGCTGCGCGCGCCGAGCTCATTCGTGAGCGTGAAAGCGGTCTCTGGCATGATGACGAGGGATTCGCCGTCGACCGCGACCGCGGCGCGGACGGCATCTCAGACCACACAACCGATTCGGACGACACTCAGGACTGATGACAGCGCACCCCTCCACCAGCAGCATTCCGACTCTGAGCCTCGTCTCCGCACGTCGGGATATCCCGAATGCACGTCGGGTCGTTGTCAAGGTGGGGTCCTCGTCTATCAGCGGCGAGAACGCCGGTCAGGTCAACCATTTGATCGACGCTCTCGCCGAAGCGCACTCCCGGGGAACCCAGATCGTTCTGGTGTCGTCGGGGGCGATTGCGACGGGGCTGCCGTTTCTCAAGCTCGATGGGCGCCCGACCGATCTCGCGACCAAGCAGGCTGCCGCTGCCGTCGGCCAAAACGTGCTCGTCTTTCGGTACCAGGAGAGCCTGCGCCGCTACGGCATCGTGGCTGGCCAGGTTCTGCTCACCGCGGGCGACCTTGAGCTCGCCGAAAACCGCGCGAATGCTCGACGAGCGATGGAGCGTCTGCTTGACCTGAGGATTCTGCCGATCGTCAACGAAAACGACACCGTTGCCACAGAGGAGATTCGGTTCGGTGACAACGACTCGTTGGCCGCGCGAGTCGCTCGACTCATCAACGCCGACCTGCTTGTGCTGCTCTCCGATGTCGAAAGCCTCTACACGAAGCCGCCGTCGGAGCACGGAGCGGAGGCCATCCACGATGTGGCCTTCGGAGATCCGTTGAGCTCGATTGAGTTCGGCGGAATCGGGGAGGCTGGCGTTGGAACGGGGGGCGCCCGCACCAAAGTTGCCGCCGCGCGGCTTGCCGCTGGCGCCGGAACTCCCGTTTTGCTCACGGCGACGGGCCTCGTGCACGAGGCGCTGAGAGGCGCCGACATCGGAACGTGGTTCGCAGCGGGTCCGCCCGAAAAGTAGGTCGATCGGTCATCGTTCCCCGGCGATACGATGGGGAGCATGACTGAGCAGAGCGTGGTTGCGCCTACCATCACCGACAAGCTGGTTGCCTCTCGTGAGGCGTCTCGGCATCTGGCGACGGCTACGGCGCAGGTCAAGAACGCTGCCCTCGAAGCCATTGCCGCCGCGGTGCTCTCGGGCGCAGAGCGAATCCTCGCCGCCAATGAACTCGACGTGGCTAACGGCCGCGAAAGCGGCATGAGCGAGGGACTCCAAGACCGCCTACGGCTCACCGACGCTCGTTTGCAAGGGCTGGCGGATGCTGTGCGCGACGTCGCTGCCCTGGTCGACCCGGTCGGCCAGGTTGTGCGCGGGTCGACCCTGCCCAACGGCATCCACCTCACCCAGGTGCGAGTTCCTTTCGGCGTGGTGGGCGCCATCTACGAAGCCCGGCCCAATGTCACGATCGACATCGCATCCCTTGCTCTCAAGAGCGGAAACGCGGTTGTGCTGCGGGGCGGCAGTGCGGCGCAGAATTCCAATGGTGTGCTGGTCGAGCTCATTCAGGAGGCGATCGTTTCGGTGGGCCTGCCTGCCGAGCTCGTCCAAACGATCGATGAGTTCGGTCGTGAAGGGGCGAAGGACCTCATGAGGGCGCGCGGGCTGGTCGACGTGTTGATTCCGCGGGGGAGTGCCAGCCTCATCCAGACGGTTGTCACAGAAGCCAAGGTTCCCGTGATCGAAACCGGCGCCGGAGTCGTCCACGTGTTTCTCGACGCCTCGGCAGACCTCGACACTGCGGTCGCCATTGTTCACAACGCCAAGACCCACCGGCCGAGCGTGTGTAATGCCCTCGAAACGCTTCTCGTGCACGCCGATTCTGCCGAGCGGCTTCTGCCGCCCGTTCTGGCCCGGCTCCGCGATTCCGGCGTCACGATTCACGGCGACGAACGAACCGCCGCAATCGTTGCCGATGTTGTGCCGGCGACAGAAGACGACTGGGCTACCGAATACATGAGCCTTGATCTTGCTGTGCGCGTAGTCGACGACATTGATGCCGCGATGGATCACATCCGCCGCTATTCAACTCACCACACAGAGTCGATCATCACGCAGGATCTGACCAGCAGTGAGCGGTTTCTCGCTGAGGTGGATTCAGCGGTCGTCATGGTGAATGCGTCAACTCGCTTTACCGACGGGGGAGAGTTCGGCTTCGGCGCCGAAGTAGGAATCTCCACTCAGAAGCTTCACGCGCGCGGCCCGATGGGGTTGCCAGAACTCACCAGCACCAAGTGGATCGTGCGCGGTTCTGGCCAAGTGCGCAGCTAGACCCTGTCGCACGCGGTAGATTAGGGGGAGTGCCGCGCCCTGGCCACTGAACGGAGAACAAATGTCATTCCTTGCCGTCTTTGCTGCTGAAGAACACCACGAGCTCGCTCCGATGATCATGGATCCGATCTGGTTCCCCATCATCGCCGCAGGAGTCTTTCTCGTTCTGGGCCTCGTCACCTACAGCTTCCGCGACGTTGCGAACCGTCACCAGCACAAGACCGGTGGCTCGGCGCCCCACGCCGGCGATCACCACTAGGCGAACGCCCCAACGATGACCGCGGTCGATCCCGACCTCAGGCGTCCCCGCGTCGGGATCATGGGTGGCACGTTTGACCCGATCCACAACGGGCACCTCGTTGCAGCCAGCGAAGTTGCGCAGCACTTCAACCTGTCTGAGGTCATCTTCGTGCCAACCGGGCAGCCGTATCAAAAGCCGGGTGCGACCGCGAGCGAGCACCGCTACCTCATGACGGTGGTCGCTACCGCGTCGAACCCCTCCTTCACGGTTAGCCGCGTCGATATCGACCGAGACCGGCCGACCTACACGATCGACACTCTGCGGGACCTCCGGGCAGCGCGCCCGGATGCGGAGCTGTTCTTCATCACGGGCGCCGATGCCATAGCCCAGATTTTCGACTGGAAAGACGTGGACGAGCTTTTTGAGCTTGCCCACTTCGTGGCAGTCTCACGGCCAGGTCACACCCTCACTATTTCCGGATTGCCCGAGCAGGACGTAAGCTTGCTCGAAGTGCCTGCATTGGCAATCTCGTCGACGGATTGTCGCAGCCGGGTGGGTCGGGGGTTCCCGGTTTGGTATTTGGTTCCCGACGGAGTAGTTCAATACATCGCCAAACACCATCTGTATCGGAGTTAGACATGACAGCGTGGCATGACCGGCAGCCGCTTTCGCGGAGGCAGGTCAGGAACAGCCAACGCGAGGCCGAGGCCGACGCGGTCTTTTCTGCAGCCCGAATTCAGACGGAGGAGGCTCCGTTGGCAAGCTTCGGAAGCACACATCCCGAGAACTCAGCTATGAACGAACCCGATCGTTTCGACTCGTCAGAAACTCCCACGGTTAGCAATCCGATCGTGCCCGGCGGGCGACGGGCCTTGCGCCTCGCTGCCGAATCAGCACAGGCCGAGAGCTCGTTTCGTGTTCGGGAATTTCGTGTTCGCGAAGAGCCAGCCGTCGCCGACGATGCGAGCTCCGACTCCCTCCCACGCTTTGCCACACCCCTCAGGCCGTTAATGCCAGAAGGGTTGCCGTCGGCACTTGCATTTCTGCCGTCCGCCACCCCCGCCGATGACGGTCGTGCCGAGACCGCTGTTGCTGAAGGCGACCACAACCTTGCGGCGCATGGTGAGCTGTCTTCTGGCGCTGTCGAGTCATCCGAGACGGCGGTCGCGGGAGACACCCCAGACGAGACATCATCGGTTGCGGAACTGCCCACGGGTCGCCCGCTAACCAGACGAGAACTTCGCGCCCTCGAGGCAGCCAGGGAGACGGCAGAGTCGGCACCGACTCAGCCAGAATCCGAGCCCAGTTTCGCACCCCCAATCCTTTTCGCCCCTGCCCCGGAGACGGTCGTTCAGGCATCCTTTGTCGCCAGTGAACTGCTCCCCGCCGAAGAGCCGAGCGCTCAACCTGTGCTCGAGCACAGCTTTGACCTCAGTGCGCCCCCTGAGGCGCCGGTCGTTCTTGGTGACCTTGCCCCGCCCACGGGCAGCCCCCTCGGCACATCCCCGACCGAGCTGCCCACTCTGGCTGAGCTTCTCGCTCCGGCGGAGCCTCAGGCGTTTCTTCAGGCCCCTGCTCCCGAGGCCCCCGCTCCCGAGGCGCCTGCGGCGTTTGTTCCTCAGTTCTCGCTCGCGGATTACCCGGCGCCGACCCCCCTCAACGATGCCATTGCATCCGATCGCGGCGTCGACGTTGTTCAGGCTCCACATTCGGCCCCCGTCGGGCATTGGACGATGCAGCAGGCAATCGACGACGTGACCCAGGGTGGAACTGCGCCCACCTCGCGCGACCTAAGCACGGCAACCGGCCCGATCACCAGCAATGCTCTGGTCATGCCGTCGATCCCGACCGGTGCCGATCTGAGCGTGCCCTTCGCTACGGCGACGGGTGAGGTTCTCATTACGGGCTCCATCAGCCTGCCATCCACCCTTGGCACAACGGGATCCCATCCCGCTCGCTATGACCACTCCGACCTCGATGCCATCATCGATGCGGCCGACCGTGATGACATCGAGGGTGACTCCGCCCCTGTGCGCGCCATCCGCGCCGTCAGCACACACACCTCTCCGCGCGACGTCATCTCGATGTCGCGCAAGTCGGAGGGAAACCGTCTTCCCATCGTCCTCGCGATTACTGCGGGCACAATGATGGTCAGCGTCACCGTACTGGTGGTCGTCGGTTTCATCTTCGGCACCTTCTAGACCCGTGTCTCGACGACACATCTTCACACTTTAGGAATCCGTGACCGCATCACAGCACGCCATCGACCTTCTCGCCATTGCCGCAGCAGCGGCCGACTCCAAGCAGGCGACCGACCTTGTCGCCCTTGACGTTTCTCAGCCGCTTCCATTCGCGGATGTGTTTTTTCTCGCCACCGGCCGCAATGAGCGCAACGTAATCGCGATCGCTAACGAAATCGAAGACAAGCTCATCGAGGCGGGGAGCAAGCCGCTTCGCCGTGAGGGTCGCGCTGAGGGTCGATGGATTCTGCTCGACTTTGGCGACATCATCGTTCACGTCTTTCACGAAGAGGAGCGGGTCTACTACTCGCTCGAGCGCTTGTGGAAGGACTGCCCCGCGCTGCCCATCGAGGTCGCGGAGCGTGCCGAACCGCAGGATGGTGTGGCCGAAGCAACGGAGTAAGGCGTGGCCCTCGACGCGCCCCGGTGGGTCGGGGGTTCGGATGCTGAGAGCCGCCTAGGCGCCGCAGCAGAAACGCTCGGGGGCATCGAGGCGTGGGCGACAAGTCCGGCGCTCGCCCGTCTCGTGCAAAGTTTTGGGGGAGAGCTGCCCTCGCTTCCGCTGCGGGGATTGTTGGCCTGGCTTGACGACTTCTCCGAGCGTCAGTGGGATTTTCGCAAGGGGCGAGAGCGCAATCTCGCCTCTGACGCTGTGCTGACTCCTCGGCAGTGCGACCGCGCGCTCCATTCGGCGCTCGAGCTCGGGTTGCGGCCTTCGCTCCCTCGGAGCGACCACTACGACGTAGCGCTGCTCACGGGCGGCATGGTGCGGGCGGGTGTGGTGAAGCCGCGCTATGCGGCAGAGCTTCGCGCCCGGGGCGTTGACATCGATTCCGTGGTCTTTTTGGGCGCGTTTCGGCCGTTTGCGGGCGACGAATCCGCCACTGCGCTGGCGCTCGGCATCTCGGGCACGGACGAGGTCGATGCGATGGAACAGGGGCTCGTGCGCCAATTCGGTCGTGCCGACAAGGCGGTCGTGCGCGAGGGCTCGTCTGCACATCCTTTGGGGCGCTGGCGGCACTCCACCTGGCAGGGCGCCGGTGGTGGCCCCAGGCTGGGCGTAGTCGCGGCGCCGTCCTCTGAACCGCTGGCGCGACGGGCAAACACCGTCGACACGCTTGAGTTCTGGGCGGAGCGAATTCGTCAACCCCATGAGACATCGGTCCTCGTGATCACGACGCCCAGCTATGTGCCGTACCAGGCGGCATGCGCCGTGCAGGTTCTCGGTCTTGGTCACAACCTCGCCGTGGAGACCGTGGGGGTGAGCGACACCGCAGCGGACCTGGGGGAGCTCAGCCAGCGCTTCGAGCCGCAGCATCATCTTCAAGAGATTCGCTCGGCCATTCGCGGATATCGTGCGCTGGTGGGCAGCGTCGATGCGACGGCGGATGTGCGCGGCAGCGCGTAATTCAAGACACGAACAGAACTCGATTTCTGGCGGACGGCGCTTTGTTGTACTCTTGACAAGTTGCTTCGCGAGAAGCCACACACCGAGGGTCCATGGCGCAGCCCGGTAGCGCACCTGCATGGCATGCAGGGGGTCAGGGGTTCGAATCCCCTTGGATCCACAGAAAGTACTGGTCAGACGGCCATTCCAAAACCCGAACAAGGGATTTGGGATGGCCGTTCGACGTTTATTCGACACTTATTGCTTCCGTACCCACTATTTTCGAATGCCCTCGAGGTGTTCCCGGGTGGGTTCGGGGTCGCTTGCCTACCTCGTAGGTATGACTAGTGAAACTTCTCTCTCCAGCGACTTCGAGTCGGTTCTGTCTATCTCCGAGCTGGCGGCACGTCTCGGCGTTCCGATCCAGACGATCTACGACCTGCGTCATCATGGTCGAGGTCCCCACGTCTTCCGTATCGGCCGGGAGCTGAAATTTCGGGTGTCCGAAGTTGAGGCGTGGCTTCGTCGTTTGGAAGAAGACGACGAACGACGATCGCGGCTAGGGCGAGGCTAATGGCCGGTCGGCCTCACACGGCTATTGGCACCTACGGGCTGATCGGTGTTCGCCGCCACGCCGGCCGGTTCCTTGTCGCCACACGATACAGGGACGCCGAAGGGGTAGTAACCGCACGGGCCGAGTCCCAATCCGCAGCCAAGGCGAACCTCAAACTACGGTTGCTGAATCGCCCGGGATTTGGAAGGTCCGGGATGCTCTCGCTCAGCAGTTCCTACCGGGGATGCGGGCATCCTGGAGTGGCATCAATTTTTTGAGTCCACAGGATGCCGGGCTCGAAGCTACGGACGTCAATGTACCGACAACCGAGGGCCCAGCGCCAGCATGGCTGACCCCCAGTCCGGAGAACTCTTCGAGCATGTGGGTGATCCATATCCACGGACTCGGAAGCCCTCGAGCGGGAACACTTCGGGGGGTGCAGGTCGCTATCGGGGCCGGATTGACCTCCTTGGTGGTGAGTTATAGGAACTACGGGGAAGGTCCCACCGTAGGTACCGGGCGCTCGGAGCTTGGTGCGGCTGAGTTGCAGGACGTGCGAGCCGCTATCCGCTTCGCTCGTGAAAACGGGGCTCCAGGTCATCCTCTTCGGCTGGTCGATGGGCGCTGCCATCGCGCTAAAGCTCGCGGATGAGCCTGAATTTCTCGACGTTGTGGCCGGGCTGATACTTGAATCGCCCATCCTGGATTGGGTGTCCACGCTCAAGGCGAACTGTGCACGAGCTGGACTCCCCGAGTGGATTACGCTGTTGGCATTGCCATGGCTCTGCTCTCGGACTCTGTCACGCGCAACCGGTCTCCAAAACCCGATCAACTTGCGACGGTTTGCGTGGCTCGCGCGAGCCAACGAGTTGACCGCTGTAATACTCATCGTCCACGGACGTGGAGATACGTCGTCACCGGTTGAGCTGGCTGCTCGTCTTAGCTTTTTGCGTGTGGGCCTCGTCAACCTCGAGGTCTTCGACGCAGATCACACGATGACCTGGTACTCGGATCGCGAGCGCTGGCGCGAGGCCATCTTTTCTTGGGTAAAAGCCGTGGAGAGCATCGGATAGCCACTGCAGTGTCGGCCTGACACAGCGGACCTTTGTCCGTTGCAACGCTCAATGGATATGGGACTGCAGTGTCTCCATGGCTCTGCCTAGGCCGTTGAGCCGAAACTGAAATCGAAAGCTTGCAGTGTGAGCGTCTAACGGTGACTTGATGAAACGACGCCGTAGCGCTTGGATCGGCTCGATGATCTCGTCCTCGCGAATTGTGTAAAAGTCACCGTCTATTAGCTCCGCCCAGGGGAGCAGCTCTTCTATTCTTTCCCGCTCGTCCTGTCCAGGAGATCGCAATCGATCGAATATCGAAAAGATTCGACCGTCGCTTTCCCAAACGGTCATCGAAAGATCGCCTTCAGCGGTCACTCGTGCAGTTCCCGAATATTTGTCTTGGGAGGACAGCTTGGGCGTTGTAACCCAGAGGGCGTGTAGTTGATCAGGCACCGGTCCTCGCTTTGCAATGCTACTGAGGGCGGGCAGCGCTTCTTTCTCAAGCTGCTGATCGTGCGGAACTACAATTTCGAAGTAGCGATCGGGGGACGGAGTAGCCGGTTTACTAAGCGCGGCCAGCTCTACCAGCGCCCAAGTAATCGACGCCTCTGGTGCATCGTGCACGACCATGAGCACGGGAAGAGAATGATCCAGCCACATATCGGCGTGCTCGCGAGAGATTGGCACCACAAACCCACGCCTCTGTCGGCGCGCGGAATTGGTGTCCTCGGTTGACTTGATCTGAATCGCAATCAGTCGTCCGGAAGGCCTACCGTCGTCGACTACTTCAACGTGCGCGTCAATCCCATAGTCGAGTTCCTTCTGAGACCGAAATATCCATCCGAGGTTGAGAACCCGTTGGCCGACGCCGAACTCACCCGCCGCGCCAATCGCTGCTCGTGTAAATGTCATGAGGCAAACTTAACAGTAGGAGCCCTCTGAACGGCCCACTCCTCTTGCAGATCGAGGTGGCGCACCTCTTCTGCAATGACGGAGGAGGGTGCCGTGACGGTGTCGATGCGGGTGATGAGTGCCGGGGACGGGTACAGGTACCTGCTTCGCACGGTCGTGGTTGGGGACGGGAAACGCTCGCTGTCGACGCCGCTGACTCGCTATTACAGTGCTCAAGGTACACCGCCCTGGGAGGTGGCTGGGAAGGACTTCGAGGCCTCGGCAAGCGCCGGCTCAAGAATGCGGGACTTCCGCCGAAACAGCTTCATCCGGCAGCCGTCGCCGAACGGCGAGCCAGCGAAAAATCAGCCGAAGTCTACTTCAACGATCCGGGACTTACCGAGCACGTGCGACAGGCCGACATCTTTACGGAGACGCTGACCAAGCAGTGCTCGAGAACGGACCTCGGATGCGCGCGTTCGCACAGTCCTACTCGGCAATCCACGGGCGCGCGGGGCTTCCTCCGATTGCTTTAGAGGACACTACCTGGGCCCGCTGTTGAATTCGTCCTGGCACACTTGGATGGCATGCATCTGTTGACCAGTCGAGACGTCGCGGCTGGGGTGCGCAGTTCGAGGGCAACGGTGCACCGAGTGGAACGAGAACAGCAGTGGGAGTTGCTGGTAACGATGACTGTCGCATGCAGTCCGTCATCGCGGTCGTCTAGAAACGGATGCCGCTATCGAGAATCGGGCTCGGTTCCATGCCGGCAGACCACAAATTGCCGCCGACGGTGGTTCGATTCGCCCTCCAAGAGGTATCAGCAGATGCGTCCACCGATCGCTTGACACTTGGTGACATGCGGCGTGCCTACCAGGCGTCGAAGCTCCGGGACCTGCTTTCTGTAACCGCCACCGAGCCCGCAGCGAGGCTGGCACCGAATGGCCCTGCCGACCCGACCACGGGAAGGCTCGGACGCGCATAGTGATTCTTGCGTGGTCGTGACTGGCACCATTCTGATCACGGCATTTCGGTGAATGCTGCGTGTTCGGAGACCGCCCGTGCGAGCGCGCTGTAGCTATCCTGGTTGCAATCCCCAGCATTCCCGTCGACGTGTATGGTGCGAAGAAGATGCAACAATTCTCATGTCGTCGGAACTGTCGTGTCAAAATGTCGGTGGCTCCCACAAAGATGAGGGGAGTGGCAAGTTTCGCCGCCATGACCTGGGGGAGGTGATGTTCGAATGTCGATCGTTCAAGCCACCACTACCATCGATTTGCTGGCATACCTCCATCAGAAGCTTCACGAGCACTTCACTGATCTCCACGGCAAGCGCGACTCGTTGGCGCCGCCTTCTCCGGTCTTTGCGTTGGAACACGCTCTAAGTCAGGCCGACTATCAGCTTCTCGAAAGCAGCGTCCGCTCGGCTATCTCGAGCGGGCTCGGCGCGAAGTATCGGACTTGGTGGCTGCCCTTCGTGGTCTACGCCGCCGAGTCCGGCTACGACTACGTCGGCAACGAGTATTGGACGAGCTTTGAGACCGCAACGCCGGGCTGGCAATCTGACCAGCGCCACTGGATCAAACTCTGGTTTTCCAAGTTCGCCCACGACTACGGCGGCGTAGTACCGTCCGGGGCGTTTGCTAAGACATTCACGATTATTTCCTGGCCGCTTAGCCACGCTGTCCTGCCGGTCTATTTGCAGCGGCAACTCGCGCAACTTCTGTTCGAATTCCGGGCAGGTCTAACATCGACGCTGCTGAATGACCTGGATGAATTGGGTGAGCGCCTAGCAGTGCGCGCTCACCTATACAGCGACCGCTTCCGCATCTTTTGCCAGAATACTGCTTTGCTGGGGCGCGTAGCTGCGGCACTGCTGTCGGGCGAAGAAGAAGAGTCGCCTTATCTGGTGAAGTCGACACTTGACCGGCTGGTAGAAGGTCTCTCGAGAGAAAGAGAGTCTCGGCAATGGCTCGCTTCGGCGCGGCAGGCGGCCAGTCGTGTTCGCTCCAGTGGCTTCGGCGGAAGCCGGATGACTGGCCGAAAGACTGCCACGCTCGCACGACAACCGCTCGCCACGGATCCCAAGTTGTTTATGCGCCTGCTTGATGGTGTTTGGAACGCTTACGCAGAACTGCCGGACATGACCTCTCTCAGCGAGCGCCTCCCGCACGTCTATGAAGAACTTCGGTCGTGCCGAGGGGTCGTGACTGGTGCCAGTAGGCCAGTGCCTAAAGGCGGCCTCGTGTTCCCAGGGCAAGAAGTTCGATTCGACTCGTGGCCTGATCCGTTGCAACCGTTCGTGACACTCGAGCGAGGTTCTGGCGCCGTCAACACCATCCTCGCCGACCAGTGCGTAATTTCCCGAGGGCCGTGGTGGCTATACCGAACCCAGGGAACTGGACTAGCGGTCGAGGTGAAGGGGGGATTTCTCCGACCGAGCCACAGTTACATTCTCGTTGGAGCGATTGAGCAGGCTCCTCCACCTCTGCCCTGGTGCGAACCCATTCCCTTGCGCGCGACGGGCGCTGCAGCGTATCGACTCGATGTCCCGGAGCAACTAAGCGAGAATGACGCTGCACTTCTTGTCTCCATAGGGCTGTCAACGCTTTCCACGATCACAGTTCGCCCTGTCGGGATCGTCGCGAGTTCTTGGGATGGTGAGGGCGCGGCGGAATGGCTGGCCGGTGAGTCCGCAATCATCGGGATCCGATCAGAGCTGATACCAGTCCGCTGTCTCGTAACAGTCGACGGACATCCCCACTTTGTGCCGTGGTCAGAGGGGCATTCTGAGCTGATCCTTGCCGTTGACGAGTTGGAAGTGGGTGCGCACTCAATTAGCGCCGTCGTCATCGGCGCCGACGATCGTGAACTTTCGACCGGCGTGCTGGCCATCACCGTACGTGATCCGCTGGTTCGACCCGAGAACGCAAGTAAGGGTGAGGGAATTCGCATGCTGGCATCGCCGGCACGCCCGACGTTGGCCGAACTTTGGGACGGGCGCGCGACCATCACGGTCGATTGTGCGCCGGGCGCATCGGCAGAGATTGTCGTACGTCTCCGCAATGCAGAGAACGCCGAGATTGCGCTGATCCGTCGAAAAGTCGTGCTGCCGATCGATGGCGACGAGTGGGCTTCGCTTGCCGAAATTATTCGTGCAGATCGACTTTTTGGAAACGCGTACGAGGATGCTGAAGTGTGCGTGATTGAAGCGCACCGTGACGGCCTTGGCTTGGCATCTCTGACTTTTGAACGCGGCTTTCGACCCCTTCGATGGCAATTTCTGAAACGTGGTCGAGGTGATGAGAAGATAGCCAAGCTCCACGACCGGACTGACGGCGGTGATACGGAAGTCACCTACTTCGCGGTCGAAACTCCATTCAAAGGGATTGTCTGCGAGCGGGGAAACCCGGTTCCGCTTTTGCCCCGCGGTGGACTGCTGTGTGCCACAGCTGGCGACGCACGACTGGCAGCGCTCGCTCCGACCAATCCGAACGCAGTTCTGGCCCTCGGAAGAGCGAATCCATCCGTCCCGGAACTGAGTAAGACGATTGCGGGAGTGATGAGCTACGTCGACGCACACCACATGTGGGCCAGGGCCGAATTGCCCGCTGATGCGTTCGCTGTACACGAACAGGGTGACGTGCTTGACGCGATTGCACGCGCGAATGCAAGCGTTCTTGGCGGATCTCATTGGGCTGCTCTGGAACGAAAGCTGGCGCGGGCAGAGGAACCGGCTGACTATCTTGAGGAGATGCAAGAGTCGGTGGGCATCACCGCGAGCCATAAGTCCCTTGCAGCAGACATAGGTCGGAACTTGTATCGGTGGTCAGAGCCAGTCAGTTTTGTTTCTGGTTTCGACGAGGTACTTGCATCCACTCTGAAAGAGAACGGGGTAGCCAACCAGCCGTCTGCCGCTCGCTTTCTCCTAACTTTCGCGGGCCAGCCGGGTCGCATTATCGCCTGGTCGGCGAACGACCGGGTTGCTCTTCTCCGTAATGTCATCGACTCGCCTGTGCTCTTGCGAGCGGCGCGGTTTGCGGTGCTTGGGACTCGCGCGCTCAACGATCCTCAGTTCGTCGGGAGAGGCTTCTGATGGCTGTATCCAACCTAAGCGCGGCTGAGGCGTCCGCACTGTCGGTTCGGATCCTTGGACTCGACCATGAAACGGTCGGCCTCGCGAGCCGAGAGGGGCTTTCCGCATCGCTCAGACGTGCTGCATCATTTATGTGCCCCACCAGTCCCAGCCGACTCGTCAGCGCGGTTCTGGGCGCTGTCAGCCCAGTTTCAAGTGATGGCGAAGTTACTCGCGAGAGACTGACAGATCTGCTCGACTTGTTGGTGGCGGCAGGGGATCTGCTTGAGTTGAGACGAGACGAAGATCGTTCAGTCCGACTCCTATACCTTGGTCCACCTTCGTACATCGAGCGAGAACCAGGAACGTATCTCATCTCGGGAGTTCGTCCCTTTGGCGTGTCTCTCGTCGATTTCGAACTCGCGCCGCTTGTTGAGCGAGAGGGCCACACTCGCGCTATTCGAATCGACCCGGTGAACGCGGCTGAGCGGCTCGCGGATGCCGGACTCCGTCCAATCGAACGTGGGCGCTGGGTCGCCACGCCTGCGACCGAATCAGCTGACTCATTGATAGGACGGATCACGAGTCGCATAGACGCGACACCCTCCTCTGGTGGCATCGAAGGCCTCCAGGTGATCGACCCACGTTCAAACGTGAGGTACTACCGAGGCCGTTGGCGAGCACCAAAAGCAGCCGACACTGGAGATTTCACGGCCCGCCGGCCCCAGGCATATGGGGCGGACCTCTGGTGTGTCGTGCGACTGGACGACGGGGTCCCCAAACGAATGATCGAATTCCCGATCGACAATTCGGTCGTTCCAGGTCGAGATGAGGCCTGGCGATTTCAGATGGCCATCGATGCCGTGCGCGGCGAGCCCCAGCGATTCGCTGTCGAGCCGTTCGGATCAGGGACCGCGGTTGTGGTCAAGTTCTTTTCCCCGATTCCCGGATTCGCCGAACGCTACCTCCAACTCGTCGGCCTTGCCCTCGAGGCGACGGGCGCTCTGTTTGCTTATCGGGTGCCGACCGGGGCGATGCCTGGGGTGATCGAACTACTCACCAACATGACTTGGATGAAGTCAAACTCATTGGAAGGGAAACCTTGACAGGCGAAGCACCAACGATTGCCGAGACGATCGACGATATCCAGGCGGCTCTCCGAGACTACATCGAGGCGACTTACCACGTCGGTCATCCGATGGTGATCGAACAACGTCGTGAGCTGCTGAACAAGGAGGGGGTGATCTTTCGCGAGCCGTTTATCGAGAGCACGCCGCGGTATCGTACCGAGCGAAGGTTCTCTGATCTCGAACTCGACGCCGCAGTGCAACAACTGTTCGCAGCGCTCACGCAGCGCGTGGGCGGGCTCGACCCGCTGCTGTTCGACCCTCCCTACACCCATCAAGCAAACGCCCTCGAATGGGCATGTCGGGATGGCTCGAGCTTGGCCGTGACCACTGGTACCGGCTCCGGCAAGACAGAGTCCTTTCTCCTGCCAATGGTCGCAAAACTTGCGACGGAAGCAGCACATCGACCGCAATCTTTTGCTGCACCCGCGGTCCGCGCGATGATCCTTTATCCGATGAACGCTCTTGTCAACGACCAACTCGGGCGTCTCCGGCGACTCTTAGGCGACCCTCGGGTTACCACCCAGTTCAACGCTTGGGCAGGGAGACCGGCACGGTTCGCCCGCTACACGAGCCGCACTTTGTACCCCGGAGTGCGCACGAGAGAGAGGGATCAGCGCCGGCTGGGCTCAATCGAAGACTTTTACGTACTCCTTCAAGATCGCGCTGAAAATCCAAAAGCCGAATGGCACTCCGAGGCAGTGGCGCTGATTGAGAAGCTTCAGGCGAGGGGGAAATGGCCAGCAAAGCCCGACATTAAGAAGTGGTTCGGCGACAAAGGAAGTCGTTGGCAGGACAAGGATGGCAACTTCATTCGGGCGGTTATGCAACCTGATGACCCAGAGCTGCTGACTCGCCATGAGGTACTCGCGTCGCCTCCAGACGTCATCATCACCAACTACTCAATGTTGGAGTACATGCTGATGCGGCCGCTCGAGCGACCAGTCTTTGATGAGACGCGCAAATGGCTTGCGGACAATCCGCAAGAACGGTTCATGCTGATCGTCGATGAGGCTCACTTGTACCGGGGCGCGGCAGGTGCAGAAGTCGCATTGCTGCTCAGGCGTCTCCGGGCTCGTCTTGGCATCACCCCGGAACGTCTGCAGGTGATCACAACCAGCGCTAGCTTTGCCAGCGCGGAGTACGCGCGCGAGTTTGCGGCGCAGCTCAGCGGTAAAGACATTGCAGACTTCCGGACCGTCGAGGGTGAGCTCAAGCTCGGAGCTCCGGCTGCGACGGGAACCGCCGCTGATGCTGGAATGCTGATGTCCCTCCCGATTCGGGACTATTACGAAGCCGACTCAGACGCTGACAAGGTTGTCGCGATTGCGGGATTGCTCAACTATCGAGGTGTTGCGCTTAGCGATCGTCCACTTGCTGAGTTGTTGTACGAGGCGCTCCATGATTTTGAGCCTCTGGCCCTTCTGGTGAACGCAACGATGCAGAAGGCGCAGCCCGTGAGCGAACTGGGCGCAGAGGTGTTTCCCCTGGTGGAGCGGGCGATCGCTGATCGGGCAGCGTCTACGCTATTGGCTCTCGGGAGCGCGGCGCGCCAGAGTCCCGACGAGCCAGGGCTGTTGCCGTGCCGCGTGCACGGTTTTTTTCGCGGGCTTCCCGGCTTGTGGGCATGCCTTGACCCTGACTGCGACGCGCTTGACGAGAGCCTGCGCGGAACCGGTCCTATCGGAAAGCTCTATCACCAGCCGCGCTCCGCCTGCGCCTGCGGAGCTCGAGTCTTCGAATATTTCACGTGCCGCCATTGTGGTTCCTCATACGCGCGCGCCTACACGGACGACCTAATCGAACCGTCGTATTTGTGGCATGAGCAAGGCGGAGCGTTCCAGGCAGCAGCAGGATCTGTTCCCGAACTCTTTGCTCTGGACCTCCTACTCGAAAGCCCGACGATCCACACGAAGCTTGCCGACCTTGACCTGGTCACCGGCGCGCTCGATTCTAAGAAGCTAGGCACGAGAGTCCGAAGCGTCTATCTACCCGAACTTCGCGGCGGCGAACTTATCACCACCGAGGGCGACGACGATGAGCATGATCAAACAAATGCGAATGGCGAGTTCAAGCCGTGCGGAGTCTGCGAGCGCTCAGCTGGGTACGGGCGCTCTTCTGTTCAGGACCACCAGACCAAGGGCGACCAGCCATTCCAAGCGCTCGTGACCCGACAGATCGAAGTGCAACCTCCGAGCCGGGAATACAGCGAGTTCGCACCACTGCGGGGTCGGAAGGTGCTTGCGTTCTCGGACTCGCGCCAAGTTGCAGCACGCCTTGCACCGAATCTTCAGAACTACTCGATGCGAGACGTGATCCGCCCACTTCTACTTCGCGGATGGACCGATCTCGATGCTCAGGACATGATTCGCGACGAGCTCAGCCTGCAGCAGATGTTCCTGGCGACGATGGTGGGAGCGACTGCGCTGAAAGCGCGACTACGGCCGGAACTTAGACCGGCAGAGTCAATGAAGATTCTGGATGAGGTCGTCGCGAAGGTCGCTGCGGGTGCGCTGACTGGGGAAACTTCGCAGCTGTTGGGACTGATGATTTTGCAGCCGACACCCCCGGTGTCGCTGCTCCGCGCGATGTACGCGACTCTGACAGATAAGTATTACGGACTCTCGTCGCTGGGGCTCGCCACGCTCCGTGAGAAAGGAGCAAAACGCAAGGCCCTGCTTCCCAAGCTCCCAGACATCGAGGGTGTTGCCAAAACGGATGAGGAGAAGCTGGCACTCGTTCGGATCTGGCTCGGCTTCTGGGCGACCAAGGGAATCTGGTTCCAGTCGATGCAGGAGGGCGAGTGGTGGAAGGTAAAGGGAGGCGTTCATCCCCACGCTGGAAAATTCGACGGTCTTGCCAAGTGGCTCGAAACGAAGCCAAAGAAGAAGCAATTCAACGACGAATGGCTCCCGATCCTGTTGGCGACTTTCTGCGAGTCGATCGGAGGCAAGTATCGACTGGTTGCGGAGAACGTCGCGCTCGACATCTCAGAGGGATGGGGCTATTGCGAGCACTGCCGCTACACGCAACGCCCCTTTCCTGGCTCGTCCAAGTGTGTCAACTGCCGCGAGAACGCAGTTCGCGTTCTAAATCCCAACAGCGACCCTGTCTTTCAAGCGCGAAAGGGCTATTACCGAGCAAGCGCCGCTCGCGCACTGCAGGCTTTGCCTGAAGCGCCAATGGGAATAGTCGCGCGAGAGCACACGGCGCAGCTGAACGCAGCGCAATCGGATGAAGTGTTCTCCCGAGCTGAGCAGTACGAACTGCTCTTCCAAGACATCGACGTTTCACTACCGGGCCAGGACGATGAGCAACATCCAGCCGTCGACGTGCTGTCGTGCACGACAACGATGGAAGTCGGAATTGACATCGGCAGCCTGAGCGGAGTTGCACTGCGGAACATGCCGCCTTCGCGTGCCAACTATCAGCAGCGCGCTGGTCGCGCGGGACGTCGTGGGAACGCAGTGGCCACCGTGGTCGCGTTCGGGAGCGCGGATACGCACGACGATCAGTACTTCCGTAACCCTGCTGCAATGATTCGCGGAAAAGTCGAGGATCCGCGGCTCACTATGGACAACGATGAGATCGCGCGCAGACACGTCGCGGCTTACCTGCTGCAGCGATATCACCAAGATCGACTTCCCAACATCGACCCCGATGAGCAGAAGCAGTTGTTTGAGGTACTTGGAACCGTTCCTGGCTTTGTGGGGACGACCTCGAAGCTCAACCGCACAGACTTCGAAGAGTGGCTCAAGGTAAACGAGGCGTTGCTCCGAGTTGAGATCGATGACTGGCTCCCGTCCGAGTTGGCTGAACTGCGTGCGGAGATCCTCGCGAACTTCGTAAACGCGACTCTCAAGGAACTCGATCGAGCCTTGAAGATCGATGCGCATGGAAGCACACCGGAAGCATCCGAAGGGGATCTGGCTCCGAAGCAGAACGAGGTGGAACTCGATGGCCCGTCGGAGGACGGGGCCGAGCTGCCAGGGGAAGAACGAAGCCAGACTAATCTGCTCGACCGATTGCTTTACGAGGGAGTCCTTCCTCGCTATGCGTTCCCGACCGACGTCGTGTCGTTCCACGTCTTCGACGTCAACAAGTCCGAACGGTTCAACACCTCCTATCAGTACACGCCGAGCCAAGGACTCAACGTAGCGCTGAGTCAGTACGCGCCAGGCAAAGTGGTCTGGATCGACAACAAGGAATGGACCTCCGGCGCGATCTACTCACCGATGCAGGCCGATCGATTTAAGGCCTGGCAGGAGCGATGGCTCTATTTCGAATGCTCTGTCTGTCACTACGCGATGCATGTTAGGTCGACCGAAGCAGAGAAGGGCGAAGAACGCGAGTGCCCCGCCTGCGGAACGCCAGAATCCTTCGGCAAAGCTATGAACTGGATGCGGCCGCCAGGGTTCGCGCATCGCGCGACAAAGGACCCGGGAACGAGCCCCGATGACGCGCCAGCCGTCAGCTACGCAACGAGGGCCAAGCTTGTCGCCGAGGGACCGGGTGAAGATGGGAAGTGGGCTGGACTCAGCGATCGTGTGATTCAGGCGTACCAGCGCTCTACGCTCCTGGTTACCAATACGGGTCCGAACAACGAGGGCTACAACTACTGTACGATCTGTGGGCTCATTGAGCCCGTGAAAAATGCCAGCGGTGAGGTCTTTGGCTCGCACAAGAAGCCCTATCCAGACGAGAAGAATCAAGACTGCCCAGGCTCTCGTTCCTCCAAGGGGTTGGTGCTCGGTACTGATTTCAAATCGGACGTGCTCCTCGTTCGGCTCCGTGTTGACTCGCCGGTACGACTCCGTCCTGAGTGGTTGTCAACACATGTCGCGCTTCGTACTCTGGCAGAGGCGCTCACGATTGCGGCTACGCAGAAACTTGGGATCGAGGCTTCAGAAATACAGGCCGAATACCGGCCGGCGTTAACACCACTCGGACACAAGGGCGAAGAGGCCGAGATCTATCTCTATGACACGCTCGCCGGGGGCGCAGGATTCACTCGGCGCGTACAAGAATTCGGCGTGTCGATTTTCACGGATGCGCTCGATCGACTCGAAAACTGCCCAGCGGGGTGCGATGAGTCCTGCTATCAGTGCTTGAGAAGTTTCCGAAACAGATTCGAGCACGGGTTGCTTGATCGCAAAGTGGGCGCGAGTTTGCTCCGCTATCTTCTATTCGGCGAGTCTCCGACCCTAGATCAAGCGAGACTCGACCTTTCGGCAGACAAGCTCTTCGCGGACCTTGAGAGCCGAGACCTTCCGGACACCGTCTTCAAGCGAAACGAGGTAGTCGAAGTCCCTGGGCTAGGACGCATCACCGCCCCGATCCTCGCAACTCGGTCAGGTCAGACCTGGATTATTGGCGTTCACGGTCCGTTGACGCTCGACGTAGCGCCTACGCAGGATCTATACGACGCGAAGGAATACGGCGGCCTGCAAGTACCGCTCATCGACGACATGGTGATCTCGCGCAACTTGCCTTTCGCGACCAATTCGGTAATCAAGGCACTTTCATGAGCGGTAGCCAGCGAGTCCTCGACACCAGAGTTGAGAAGTCCGCGGCCGTGCTACAAGACACCCCTAGGCACTGGAGCTATTCCGCGCTCAAGGAAGTCGAAACGTGTGCGCTGCGGTTTTCGTTGGCAACGGCAACGTATCCCTCATTATGGGACGGGTACGCATACCCACGAGCAGTGCAGCCTTCCGCGCTCTTCGGCGACGTCGTCCACGATGCACTCGAACATGTAGTCCGAGCTCTGGTCAAGGCTGGGTGCACAACGTCAAGCTCCCCCGATGCTGTCGCTGTCCTTCGTGTCCTCGGGGCTACTCGGCGCTTGTCCTCTCAGCGTTGGAGCGGCGCATCACGGCGCTTGAGGCCAATCCCAGAGTGAGCGCCGCTCGGCGCGTCCAAGTCCAACGACAGCTCGAAGACAGAATTCCGGAGGCACGCAGAGCGGTTCAAGTTCTTCTCAGCCGGATGACCTTAGAGCCGCGTCTCAGCCGCGCTGAGTCCAACGAGACGCGCTCTGGTGATGCTGAGTACTCACGCCATGCTTTGCTTCCCGGAACCTACGCAGAGGTCGCTCTGTGGGCTGACGAACTTCGTATGAAGGGGCGTCTGGACGTTCTCACCATCACTGGTGATCGTGCCGATATCACTGATCACAAAACTGGCCTCGAAGATCCAGCACATCTCGACCAACTTCGCTTCTACGGAGCGCTCTGGATGCACGACCTCGTTGCCAATCCCAGACGCACGACGCTGCGTAAATTGACGCTGGCCTATCCGAACCGTGATGTCTCGATCGACGCTCTAGACGGGAGTGATCTGGCAAGCTTTGCCGAATCCATCAAGGCTCGCGTCCTGGAGGCGGACCGGCGCATCGAAGTCGACGTGCCGGCTGCAACGACCGGGCCGCAATGTTTGCGTTGTCCCGTTCGAAGCGTGTGCACCGTCTATTGGACAACCGTAATCCCGGTTCCATCCTCGGTCGCACCCGACGCGTGGTTCGACTTCGAGGGAATCGTCGGTGCCCAGAATGGAGCGAACAGCTGGTGGATGCTCGATCTTTCAGGCACACGGCCGGTCGTGCTTCTCAGAACGGCGTCGGCTCAGACTTCGCTTTCTAAGGGGCAGCGAGTCAGGCTGCTCGGAATTCGTCGAGACGCTGATCCGGACGTTGAGGCGGTCGTTGCGACGCTGACGATGGGGTCGGAGGTATTCGTCGTTCTAGACGACCGAACCGACTAGTTGCCTGCCGCCTCGGCATCCGGGATCTCGTGTTCTGATTCAAGTTCTTGTGGACGTTGCACTCGCGCTCCGTGACAAACCGGTCTGACGAGACGATTGGCACGCATCGAATCCTGTACCGCGGGCTGCGCCGCTCGATTCATTGCCCACCGGCCCAGCCACCACGTGGCGATTCGTTCGTCAGCGTTCGTCAGTTCAGGATCCAGAAGATATTCGGGCTCAGGATCGAGACCAAGCGAGAAGTCCTGTAGATTCTCAACGAGCGGTACGCCATAGAGTATGCGTTCGCGCCCATGCTGCAGAAGGTCATTGGCTGGCCAGCCCAGAGCGGCCAGTCCTAATCGCACCTTGCGCAGTCGAGGGCTGACTCCCTCGCCAAAGATGCTGTTGACGCGCACCGATGACCCGCCGATCTGCGACACGCGAACAAGCGCGCTCACCGTCTGTTCGGAGAAGTGCGACGTACCGAACGATCGAGAGCGGCCGAGCTCAAAAAACCCCATCTTGGCGTTGCCCGATCCTCCCATGACCGTCGAAGGCCAGAACAGCCGGTTGTACTGGCTGGAGCCACTGCCGTAGAGGGACGTCGTTCCGATAAATGAAAGCCGCGCCTCGCGCTCGATTGCGCGCCCCGCCATGGCCGAGGCGATTTCGCTAGGGCGCGTGTATTTGGCTCGATATGCAGACAGCACTGTTGGTGACACCGCTAACGCGCCGACGAGCTTGCCAGCAGCGAGGGCGTTGTACGGAGCGACGGCCCCGCACACGGTGAGATCTGCAATGACTGTTCCAACTCGTTCACCGCGCGCCCGGCGAATCACCTTTCGGATCTGAGATCGCGCTTTAGAATCACGCAAGGCGAGTGTGAGTGCGTCGCTGGCGGTTGGTTGCTCAGAAAAGTATGTGGCGAGGGTGTCGGAGATCTCGAGAAGATCAGCGAGAACTGATGACCGCTTGCTGCGAAACAAATGAGACTCGGCTCGCTCGATCCACGCATCTTTCACGATGTTGCGAACCTCGCGAACAGTGCTGGCGCGATGGTGCTTCTGTCGATGGCGTTCGGCGTCGGCTCGCAGACGCGCAACCGTCTCAGCTAGATCGCTGCTTCGCCCGCGCGGCTCGACGATTCCCGCTTGAATGAGATCTTCAACATAGATTTCGTCGATTTGAGTCTTGATCCGGTGCATCAACCATTGCCCGGCCTTCTCAGTCGGATTGGCGTCAAGGCTGGCTAGGAAGGTATCGGTGTCCCAACCAATCCAAGAGTCACGTTCGGCGATCTGTACGACCGGACTCGAGATTGCGGCGAGTCCGATAATCGCGTGGTGTGGCGTCGCGGCATCGCGAATTAGGATCGGCATCGAACGGCCAGGTACCGTCGAATAGGCGTTGGACCACGTATGACGGAAGTATCGCCAGATGTCGTGCAGGCGAAAACCAGTGATGTCGCAGATCGAATCATCGACGATCTGCACATACGGCTTGATCACCGAACTCGGGTCTTTGGTCGACGTCAAAGAATCCGACAGCTCCCGCCCATCGCGCATCAAGTTGAATACTGAAATCGCCTGACCGAAGTGTTGATGTGGTCGCTCCATCCTTTCTAAGAATCTGCGAACGCTCGGTTTCCGCAGTTGTTCATCACGTCTGACGTGCTCTTGGCGACGAACGCGAGCCCTCTCTACGTCCTTATTGCCGCTGACCTCAGGCGGGCTGAGCATTGGGCCTAACTGATCGACGGTAACGGTCCAACCTTGGTCCACAAGATCGATCAGTGTGTGGGACGCCGCGGACAATGCGGGATGCTCGTATAGTTCACCAAGCTTCGCGCGCTTCATGCATTCATCATGATCGAGGCCAGACCCGACAGAGTCTGGGTCAAGGCCCGCAAGGTACTTGGCTAGTCGAGCGAAGCCCAGTCGCTCAACACGCGTAGCTTTTGGCGGCAAGCTCAGCGGAATGTACTTAGGTTCCTTGGTCATGACCGCTGAAGCATCCGTCCGTATGTTGCGCTCCATGCTCGAAGAACATCATCGCCGTCTGCACCGATCTGAAGGGTGGCGCGTGCGTATGAGATTATCAACAGTTCAAGCGCAGTTCGCATTTCCGATGATGACTGCTCCTGCAACCCCTGAAGTGGCTTGTAGAGAGCACCAAACGCCGGATGGTCGACATTGAGCGTGAGAGTAAGTGTGTGCTGATGAAAATCAGCCCGAAACATCGAGTCGATGGGCATCTGACTTGATCGGATTTCGTAACGCACCGGGCCACTCGAGCGACCGCGGCCCGCCAAGACCGGCAGATCGACATCGGCCGTCTCCGCGATGCGGCAGGAGTCAGCAGCCGCGGCACTGAACTTCACTTCTTCAAACAACTGGCGCACACGATTGTTCAGCATTCGTGCGATGGACTCGAGTTCCGGTTCCAGTGCCTCGCGAAGCGCGCGAGAGGGTCGAACTCCTTGCTTGTTGATCGTAATTCCGAAGTGCTCATCAAGCACTGGATCAAACTCAACTTCACAGCGCCACCAATCGTCGTAGTTCTCTTTTCGTTTGGCACCCATCAGGAGCCAGCCGTTGGCTATCTCTCGACCCGCGCGAAGGATCGACACTCCGCCCTTACCCACGATGCCAATGCGACGCTTCGTGAGGTTGTCGAGTGCGTGCCAATGGCTTACCGGCAGCATTGAGAATCGAACTGTCACGAAAGCCGTGTCGACCGGGCCGACGGAAATTTCATATCTGAGGGGCTCAATGGCCAGATGCGCTGTGATCCCATTCACCTCCGTTGTCAAGAGTGTCGGATCGACGGGCGCCACCGCCCTGCCGTTGATAGTGAGGCGCAATTTCCCGACGAGGAATCGTCGATACATCCGCCCAAGATCGCGGTGGAGCACTTTCTCGAGCCAGGCTAGACGCTGGTAGTCGATCCGATCGCAATCACGCCAAACAACCCGGCAACCCGAATCGGTGGCGCCTCGTATTCCGATCGTGGGGGTCAAGTCCGCGGGCCGTCCGGACGCGATCTCATCGGCATCCAGACAGACCGTTTGGGCTGGGAAGTCTCGTTGCCAGGCGGTGACTTCGATCGTGCGGGTTTGACTAAGCGAAGCGGACGGGAGACCCATCCCAAATCGCCCAAATGAGCCCTCGCCGCCGAACCGAGAGGATCCCCCGAATCGCAAGCAGTTGCTCAACTCAATGTGGTCCATCCCGACTCCATTGTCCTCCACCTGGATCTGTGGCAATCCGCTCGCTTCCGAGCGAGTGAGGGTCAGAAAGATCTCACTGGCCTGCGCCTCGATAGCGTTGTCGACTAGTTCGGCGAGGGCGGTCGAGATGCTAACGTAACCGGCTTCGCGCGCTGCTCTGATGAAGTTCGAGGGCATCACTATGTCGCCTGGCTGCTGTGAACGCATCGCCATTTCTGCTCCGATCTAACGTGAGTACCTGCTCGTTCCAGAGTAGCTGCTCGAGGGGCGGAGGGAAAGACAAGGATCCTGTCGATGGCCCCAATACTTCTGGGCGGCCTCGTTACAACCAGGTAGGGGCACGGCCGTCACGTCTGGAAAGCCATCTGTTCGCTGGCTGTTGCTTGACGCTAGGAACTACCTCGGTTGGTTGTGAACTTGGCTGCACAGGAGCCAAACGCCAGCCAACTTTGCAAGCACATCGCGCTGCGCGAGCGGTCGACACTTATTCGACACTTCAGCGACATCGAGACTGGTCGAAATTTGCCCAATTGCGATAGAATCGAGGACCGCAACACAGAAGCTTGGTTTTGGAAAAGACCGGCCGAACAGCACTTTCTCCGAGAAATGTCGAATCGTTGGCTCAGACGAGACGAGTCCCAAACTCACTGAAGAAAACAGGGGGTCAGGGGTTCAAATCCCACTTGGATCCACAACAGACAAGCCCCGCAACCTAGTTGCGGGGCTTTGGATCTGCTGCACGGATAGGTGACATCTGAGTTGGCTTGCCCGGGAGGGTGGGCTGGAAGGATGTCATTGTGCCGAAGCCTTATCCCCGAGAGTTCCGTGACGATGTCGTGCGCGTCGCGCGTAACCGCGACCCCGGAGTGACGATCGAGCAGATCGCGAAAGACTTCGGCGTCCACCCGATGACCTTGGAGAAGTGGTTGCAGCGAGCCGCGGTGGAGGAGGGCGCCCGGCCCGGTCAGGCCCGAAGCGAGGGGGGCGAACTGCGAGAGGCGCGCAGACGGATCCGGCTGTTGGAGCAGGAGAACGAGGTGCTGCGGTGGGCGGCGGCGTATCTGTCGCAGGCCAACTTGCCGGGAAAAGGCTCTACCCGCTCGTGACTGAGCCCGCCGCTGAGGGGGTCCCCGTGAAGGTGACGTGCCGGGTGCTCAAGCTCGCTCGCCAGCCCTGCTACCGGTGGTTGGCGAACCCCGTCACCCACACTGAAGTGGTCGAGGCTTATCGCGCGAACGCGCTATTCGATGCGCACCGGGACGACCCCGAGTTCGGGCATCGGCTCCTGGCCGACGAGGCGCGCGAGGTCGGGGAGTCGATGGCGGACCGGACCGCCTGGCGGATCGCCTCCGACAACGGCTGGTGGTCCGCGTTCGGGAAGAAGCGGGGCAAGAACGGCAAGAAGGTCGGCCCGCCGGTCCATGACGATCTCGTGGGCCGCGAGTTCACCTCCGACGCTCCGAACCAGCTATGGCTGACGGATATCACCGAGCATCGAACCGCGGAGGGCAAGCTTTACCTCTGCGCGATCAAAGACGTGTTCTCGAACAAGATCGTCGGGTACTCCATCGACTCTCGGATGAAGTCGAGCCTGGCCGTCCGGGCGCTGGAGAACGCCGTTGCGATGCGCGGCGATGTCGCCGGCTGCGTGATCCATTCGGATCGCGGATCGCAATTTCGAAGCAGGAAGTTCCTGCGCGCAATCAACCATCACCGCATGGTCGGATCAATGGGCAAAGTCGGCGCTGCCGGCGATAACGCCGCCATGGAATCGTTCTTCAGCCTGCTCCAGAAGAACGTCCTCGACCGCCGCTCCTGGGCCCGCCGAGAAGAACTGCGCATCGCGATCGTGACCTGGATCGAGCGGACCTACCATCGGCGCCGTCGCCAACCCCGCCTAGGACGTTTGACCCCGATCGACTTCGAGGCCATCATGAACACGCCAGCCGCACTGGCTGCGTGACTAGAAACTGTCACCTACCCGTGCAGCAGACCCTTTCGTGTTTTTCCCGCGATGCGGCCCGGGTTGTAGGCCCGACCAATGGCGTGCGCTCATCATGCGACGTCGCCTGGCGGATTCGCGCATCCTCTCGGACGCGGAGTGCATCACCCCTAGTGTGTGATGACAGCCGAGTGCAAGGGAGCCTTATGAGACTGCAGTTGTCCCCTGAAGACCAAAAGTTCAGGGAGGAGATGCGCGAATTTTTCACGACGCAGATCCCCGAACGAATTCGATCGAAAGTGATCGCCCGCCAAGAGCTCTCCAAAGAAGAGATGGTGGAGAGCCAGCAGATTCTGAACGCTGCCGGCCTCGCGGTACCTGGATGGCCGCTCGAGTGGGGTGGAAAAGACTGGTCGCAGTTGCAGCGTCATATCTGGCACGAAGAGATGCAGCTCGCGGGCGTGCCCCAGCCGCTCGCCTTCAATGCGTCGATGGTCGGGCCTGTTATTGCAAACTTTGCCTCGCAGGAGCTCAAGGAACGCTTCCTGGCCAAGACGGCGAATCTCGACATCTGGTGGGCGCAGGGCTTCAGCGAGCCCGACGCGGGATCTGACCTTGCGTCGCTGCGGACCACCGCGGTTCGCGAGGGCGACGAGTATGTGGTCAACGGGCAGAAGACGTGGACCACACTCGGCCAGTACGGCGACTGGATCTTCATGCTCGTGCGTACCGACCCGGCCGCGCCCAAGAAGCAGCAGGGCATCAGCTTTCTGCTGATCGACATGACGACCCCTGGCGTGACGGTCCGCCCCATCGAGTTGATCGATGGAGGCTTCGAGGTGAACGAGGTGTTCTTCGACAACGTGCGGGTGCCTGTGGGCAACCTGGTCGGCGAAGAGAATGCTGGCTGGACCTATGCGAAGTTCTTGCTCGGCAACGAGCGTGTCGGCATTGCCCAGGTTGGCGCGTCGCAGAGGCACCTCGCGACGGCCAAAGAGATCGCCAAGGAGCGGGGAGTTCTCGATCGTTTCGCTTCTCGCATCGTCTCGCTCGAAAGCGAGCTTCTCGCGCTAGAAACGACCGCACTGCGGGTCGCGGCGCACTCTGACGGCGGCAAGCCGCATCCCGCGTCCAGCGTGCTCAAGATCAAGGGTTCGGTGCTCATCCAGGCCGTCTCGGAGCTGCTCATGGACATCGAAGGACCTGCGGCCACAACAAGCTGGAACTCTCGCGTCTTTCTCAACAACCGCAAGGTGTCGATCTTCGGTGGATCCAATGAGGTCCAGCGCACGATCATCGCCGGCACGATTCTGGGGCTATAACAGTGGAATTCACAATCGATACAGAACAGCAGTCGCTCGTGCAGGCTGTGCGCGGGCTCGTTGGCAAGACCTACGACTCATCCGAGGCTCGCCGCGCCGTGACCAAGGCTGAGCCTGGCTTTGCGGCATGGGATCAGCTCGCTGAAATGGGCGTTCTCAGCCTGCCATTCGAGGCAACGGCCGCCGAGGTCTCCCTTGCCGCGGAAGAGCTCGGCAGAGTGATTGCACCAGACCCCTTCGTGGAGAGCATTGTTCTCGCGGGTGGGCTGATCAATTCCGTCGGCACAGACGAGCAGAAAAGCGAGCTCGTCGACGCGATCGCGGAGGGACAGACCCTTCCGGTGCTCGCCTGGCTCGAACCCAATCGCGGATGGTCTGCTCAGGCCGTCTCCGTTACCTACTCCGATGGCAAGCTCAACGGCGTTAAGTCGACAGTCGTGCAGGCAGACCGCGCCGACCTTCTCGTGGTCTCGGCGGCGGTCGACGGTGGCACGGGGCTGTTCCTGGTTACCGACGGCTACGCGACCGAAACGGAACGCACTCACGATGGCTCCCGCGCCGCGACAGTGACCTTCTCCGACACTCCCGCCGTGGCACTCGGGGACGGCGGCGACGCACTCGCCGCGCTTGAGCATGCCCTCAACCTGGCGAGAATCGCATATGCCCACGAGGCGCTCGGTGCGATGGCAGTCGCGCTCGACATCACCGTCGGGTACCTGAAGACCCGCAAACAGTTTGGCGTAACTCTCAACAAGTTCCAGGCACTCACCTTTCGTGCTGCGGACATGTATGTCGAGCTCGAGCTCGCCCGCAGCGCCATCACCTGGGCAACGATTGTCGCTGCCGACGAGGGATCGACGCCAGAGGATGTTGCGGCAGCAGCATCCCACGCGGCGCTGCAGGTGGCCCGAGCCGGTCGCCACATCGCGCTCGATGCGATCCAGCTGCACGGCGGCATCGGAATGACCGCGGAGTACTCGGTCGGCCACTATGCAAGCCGCATCCTTGCGATTGGCCAGATGATCGGGGACGAAACTTTTCACCTCGACCGGCTTGCCGCCCGGATTGACGATCACACAGTTCTCGACCCGATCGGCTAATTGTCGCGATGACGCGAGATAAGGGAGGCCATGACGACACAATTGTCGTCATGGCCTCTTTTGTTGTGCGCACGGTTCGCCGCTGCATCGCTCCGCTCACCAGAACCCGGATCTTTCGCAGCCTGGCGCCCAGAGTCATGCCGCGGGCAGAGCGCGTCATTCGCAAAATTTCTGGCGGCAGGGCGCAACTGAGCGGGTTGCTTGTGCCCTCGCTTGTTCTGCACACGGTCGGCGCGAAATCTGGGCTGCCTCGAGACACGGAGCTCATGTACACGCCCGACGGGCGGGGCAACGCGATCGTTGCGGGCACGAGTTTCGCCCGAGAAAAGCACCCGGCCTGGACCTATAACCTGCTGGCGCATCCTGATGCAGAGATCACGGTGCGGGGCAGGCGTATGCCGGTGCGAGCGGAGCGCCTTCTGGGGCCAGATCGGGAGTTCGCCTGGCAGCTGATCGAGGGTCAGTGGCCGGGATACCGGGCATATGAGCGCGAGTCGGGGCGTGAGGTCCGTTTGTTTCGGCTGCGGCTGGTGCCTCAGCATCCAGCCGCAGCCAGAACCTAGCGGTTCTCTTCAATGACCTTCTCGAAGAATACCTTGTAGGTGAGACCCGCGATGAGCGCCCCGAGAAGCGGTGCGACGAAGAACACCCACACTTGCCCGAGCGCCTCCGGGCCGCCATAGATGGCCGCGGCCAGTGAGCGGGCGGGATTGACGGACGTATTGCTGATCGGGATCGAGATGAGGTGGATGAGCGTGAGGGTGCAGCCGATCGCGATTCCCGCGAAGCCTGCTGGCCCGCGCCCCGATGTTGCTCCGAGGATCACATAGAGGAATACCGCAGTGAGTACGACCTCTGCGACGATGACCGAAATCAGGTTGAAGCCTCCGGGGGAGAGCTCGTCGTAGCCGTTGGAGGCGAAGCCGCTTTCGACGGCGTTATCGAGAAAGCCGTCGGCGCCGCCGGCCGCGATCGCGTATATGACAGTCGAGGCGAGCGCTCCGCCCACGAGCTGGGCTATCCAGTACCCCGGAACGTCCTTCCACGGCATTCGGCCAGAGAGCACAACGCCCAATGTGACGGCGGGATTGAAATGCCCGCCCGAAATGTGGCCGACCGCGTAAACGCCGATGAGTACCGTGAGTCCGAACGCGATGGCGACGCCGAGGAACCCGACGCCGAGCGGATTTTCTGAATCAGGAAAGCTCGCCGAGAACACGGCGGTTCCGACGCCGCCGAGGACGAGTAGGAATGTGCCGAAAAACTCTGCTGCGAGTTTTGCCGTGGTGTGTGGTGCCGCTTGGATCGAATCTTCGTTAGCCATGCTTCGATTCCTTCCCTTGAGCCGCTGTCACGAGGATGGCCGCGGCGGCCGCCGTGTGGCGTTCGAGAAAAGGATAGGTTCGATGCCGCGCCCTGGACACCCATCCCGCCGCGATCTATCGGCCGACGGCATCCATAAGGGTGCGATGAAACTCAGCTGGTTTCTCCATCATCACGTCGTGCCCTGTTTCGAGACGGACATGGGTGAGCGCACTGCCCGCCATCTGCACGAAACCGGAGGCATTGAGCGACGCAGCGTAGGGCGAGCGAGAGCCAGAAACAAGCGTGACGCGAGAGAGATCGAGCGCCCCGAGCTCGGTGAGGACCGGCCTCTCGATGGTGCGGGACGAATTGTCGTGCCTCCACACCCAGCCGCCATCCTGTGGCCTGAGGCTGCGCTCGCCCACGAACTCGGCGAGCCATGAGGGCCAACCTGCCCGTGCTGAGCGCGAACTGAACGCCTCGGCTCCTTCGGCAATGGTGGGGTAAAACGGCTTGCTGGTCGACGGTTCGGCCTGAGCACTCGCGTAGGCGGGGTCAAGCGGCACGGCGTCGACGGAGACGATGTGCTCAATGCGCGGAACCGTGCCGCGAGCTCCGAGGAGAAGCGAGAGCATTCCGCCGAGAGAGTGACCCACGAGAATGAGACTGTCGTCACGGGCGAGGTCGGAGGCCACTGCCTCGAGCTCGCCGAGCCAGGCGCTGGCGGGATAGTTGTCGCGCCACTCGCTGTCACCGTGTCCAGACAGGTCCATAGCGGCCCACTTGGGGGTGTTGGCACCAAAGAGAGCGACCTCCGCGGCCCACCAGGTTGAGTGCGCTCGCCCGCCGTGGACGAATAGGAATCGGGGGCCGGACCCGCTGCCGCCGGTGCGATAGCTGATGCGCGCACCAGAACTCATAAGCTCGTGCGTGGTAGCGGAGTCATAGGCAGTCGGCGAGAACCAGGCCGGGCGAGGGAATGTAGACATCGTGGCCAGTGTAGGCGACGGATGCTCGCACATTTGTGGGGGCGCTTTCCGCCATCGTACTGTGAACGAACGGTGCATTCATGGTCCCCTTCGCGCGCCCACTCTGATGGGAAACTCGCGATGTGGAGTTCCCTGCGGTCTTTCAGAGGGCGCGCGGAAACTGGGAGGGCGCTAAAGCAACGGGAGCACCACGATGACGACCGAAAGCAAACGAGTGCGCATGGTTGACCACGACCTGCGAGACAGGGGAGTCCGAGACGAGAGGGTGCTCGCTGCGATGGCGCGGGTGCCACGCGAGGAGTTTGTTCCGCAGCATTCGCGCGCCTCGGCCTTTGACGATAACCCCCTGCCGATCGGCGATGGCCAGACCATCTCCCAGCCCTACATCGTGGCGTTCATGGCCGAGGCGGCGCGTATCACGCCTGGCGACACGGTGCTGGAGATCGGCACCGGATCTGGCTACGGTGCGGCAGTGCTTGCGAGCCTCGCGGCCCAGGTCCACACGATAGAAAGGCATGCCACCCTCGCGGCGCGGGCGGCCGAGACCCTGGAGCGGGTCGGATTCGACACGGTGCAGGTCCACGTGGGAGATGGAACGGTGGGCCTCGCCGACGAGGCACCGTTTGATGCCATCGTGGTCACGGCATCGGGGCCCGAGATACCATCCCCGCTCCTTGAGCAGCTTGCTGATGGTGGCCGTATCGTCATGCCGGTGGAGCGCCGCCGCGGACATCAACAACTCATGCGGGCAACAAGAAGCGGCGACGATTTTGCTGAGGAGAGCCTTCTCGGGGTGGTATTCGTTCCCCTCATCGGGGAGCACGGTTACCAGCACGGACGATAAGGGACTGCCGTGCTCCGGCGTTATTCAGCGTCGCGGCGACCGTGGCTGCGGGGCAGGGGGAACCTCTTTGGCCGCGACTATGTCGTCTAACGCAATAGAAACGAGCCCGCGTTTGGTCTCGATAACGCAGTGCGTTGCATCCGTTTGCCGAAGAAAGCCGACAGCGTCGGTGAACCCGCCATCGATACGCGAGCGAACGACCACGCGGGTTCCGAGCTCAAGGGTGGAAAGGTCGGTCACCACGCTGCTGGCTTGTAGTCCTTGAGAAAAACGCCGAACAGATCGGTGCCCGCCTCGCCCATAACGATCGGGTCATAGACGCGGGCGGCTCCGTCCACGAGGTCGAGGGGCGCATGAAAACCCTCCTCGGCGAGGCGGATCTTGGTGTGGTGGGGGCGCTCGTCGGTGATCCACCCTGTGTCGACGGCGGTCATCAGGATGCCGTCGGTCTCGAGCATTTCTCCCGCGCTGGTGCGGGTGAGCATGTTGAGAGCGGCCTTTGCCATATTGGTGTGCGGATGCCCCGGCCCCTTGTAGCGGCGAGCGAACTGGCCCTCCATGGCAGAGACATTGACCACGTACTTGCGGCGAGAAGGCGATGCGGCCATCGCGGCGCGCAATCGGCTGATCAGCAAGAACGGTGCCGTCGCATTGGCGAGCTGCACCTCAAGCATTTCGAGCGGCTCCACCTGCTGAACATGCTGGGTCCAGCTGTTGATGTGATCCTCGTCGGGGATGAGGCCTCCCGCATCGATTGCCGTGCCAGCGGCCAGCCGTTCGAGGGACGATGAACCGGCCATCATCGCCTCTGCTGCCAGGTTTTCGGCCGAAGTCTTCTTATCGGCGTCCACGGCAGTGCGGGCGAGCAGCGGATGCGCACTCACAGACGCAGCAATCGAGAGCGGATGCGCGTCATTAGTGTGCCCAAAGGTCACGAGCTCCGGTAGCGGGCCGTCGGGCAGCGGGGCAAGCTCGGCGTCGACGAGGGCGCTGTAGGCACCGGGCGAACGACGCACGGTCTGGGCCGCGTTATTGATAAGGATGTCCAGCGGGCCCTGCGCCGCAACCGAGTCAGCGAGGCCGATGACCTGGGCGGGGTCGCGCAGGTCGATTCCGACGATTCGCAGGCGGTGCAGCCAGTCGCCGGAATCCTCAAGTGAAGAGAACCGGCGGACGGCATCACGAGGGAACCGGGTCGTAATGGTGGTGTGGGCGCCGTCGCGAAGCAGGCGAAGGGCGATGTGCATGCCGATCTTGGCTCGCCCGCCCGTGAGAAGCGCCCGTTTGCCGGTGAGATCGGCATGAGCGTTGCGCTTGGAGTGGCTAAACGCTGCGCACTCGGGGCAGAGCTGATGGTAGAACGCGTCCACCTGCGTGTAGTGCTGCTTGCAGATGTAGCAGGCCCGGGACTTGATGAGATGCCCGGCGACGGGAGCCTCCGTGCCGGATTCGAGGGGAACGCCTCGCGTTTCATCGTCGATGCGGTCAGGAGCCCCCGTCGCGGTGGCCGCGACAACGGCGCGATCGGATTCCGCGATGACGGCGCGCTTTTCAAGCCGTCGGTTGCGCTTGACGGCCTTGAACATGCGTGCGGTCGCCTGGCGGACGGTGATGAAGTCGGGGTGCTCCTCGTCGATGTCATCCATCGAGGCGAGAACGCGAAGCGTTGTGGCGAGGTCGTCGGGATCGATAGCGACCTCGGGCAGGTCGGTCGACGATTCGGGTGCTGCGGTCATTGGGCCGATTCTACCTGGCTGCCGCTGCAATTCCGCTGCGGAGTAGGGCCCGCGAGGGTGGGGCCGCGCGGGCTGTGGAATGCTCATGACGGGCGTAGTGTGAAAACGCCAGGCCAGCTTTGTTCACCCCCGATGACGGTGCGGAGGAACGCCATGACGAGCGATGATCGCGCAGTCAACAGCGTCGCGCTCGTCGTCGTGCACGGCATGGGCCATCAGAAGTCGTCTGAGACGCTCCTGGAATGGGCGGAGCCGCTTGTGCGCCGCATCGAATGGAGGCTGGGTGTCGGCCAGGGTGTGCGGTTCTCGGATGTTGTGCTCGGTGACGATCAGCCAGGACGCGTGAGCATTTCCGCCCAATACCTCGACGAGAGCGGCCGACGCAGAATCCTCGATCTCACCGTCACTGAGGCGCGCTGGTCTGATTCTTTTCTCGCGATGAAGCGCGGAGAGATTTTTAGCTGGGGGCTGGGGTTTCTCTGGCGGACCGTCGGTCGTCTCGGCGGGCACTTTTCGCGCAACATGGCCTTGCTCGTCAGCGAGGCCCTGCCGCGCGGTCGCGTCGTCGGAGTGGGGTGGCGCATTCTCTGGCTAGTGCGGTGGATCTGGACGCTCATTGTGGGGGCGCTCGTCGCGGTGCTTGTGGCCGCGCTCTGGTGGTTTCTATTCGTTGCGTCTCTCGTGCTCAGCGTGGCTTTGCTCGTGATCGGCCCGCTGCTGTTTTTGCCGGGGCTGGGACGGCTTCTGCAGGGGATGGTGGATGCCGTCGTCGACTTTGTCGGTGACGTCGCGGTGTGGACTCGCAGACCCGTGAGGGCTGCGGCAATGCGGCAGGCGGTGGAAGACTCGCTCATCGCTGCACGAGAAGGTCTCCCAGACCCGGCAACTGCTGAGACGCGGCTCATCGTGGTGGCTCACTCGGAGGGGGCGGCAATCACGGCCGATCTGCTCTTCAACCAACCCGACGGCATCCAACCACCTCGCGTCGATGCTCTCCTCACCGTGGGTGCGGCGATCACCCTGCTTGGCGAGGCCCAGTGGGTGAAGGGAGCGACTCGCCCTGGCGCGGTGGCGGCGGCCGGAATCGGCAAGACACCCGTGCTCATTAATCCTGTGCAGGGATGGTCGCTTGCCGCTCAGCAGATTCGATGGCTCAACTTTTGGGGCATCTGGGACCCGTTCGCGGCGGGGCCGATCTCCACGGATGGGGCAGCACGGCGGGAGCGCTGGTACGAGAGCTTCGGGCTGGAACCACGGGGCACCCCCACCGCGAAGGGGCCGGAGGAGCATCCGCTGCACAACACCGCTCTTCCTCTCACCGACCACCAGAGTTACGCCCAGAACATCGTGCAGGTCATCGACCCGTTGGCGCGCCTCGTGCTCGATTCCTCCACGGCGACGGGGCCATCATCGCCAGCGCAGACGGGCGCGATAACCCGCGATGCGGCGAAGGCAACGGGTGAGCTTCTGCGCACGCAGCTTCATGTCGAGGGTGTGCGCGCCCTCGGGCTCAATCGTGTGCTCGTGCTGTTCAGCGCAGCCCTTGTTGCGTTGGGCCCGGGCATCACGGCCGGTTTCGCGCAGTCGGTTCTGGATTCGTTGAGGGGCCTTCTGGGGCAGGTGGGCGAGGCAGGTTGGCTGGGCTGGCTTCTCGGCGCCGACGGGGTGAACAAATATGTGGTTGCGGTGGCCTTCGCCGCGATCGGGCTGTGGCTCAACGAACTGCTATGGCGGCGCTACGGCGCAATGGTGGCCTGGCGCAGATCGTCGGCGCTCGCCACCGAGCGCAATGATGGTGAACCTCCGCTCAAGGCTGAGTCGGTGTGGTGGGCGGGAACCGTGCTGAGGGGAGTCTTTCTCGGGAGCGCCATCTCCGCGCTGACTGCGGCGGGGCTCCAGCCGGGCTGGCTCATCGTGTGCGGCGTCGCGGCCGCGATCTTGTTTTTTGCACCGTGGCTTGGCCGCATTCCCCGGGTTGCCCCCGCGCGGCCGCCGTATGTCTAGACCGCGCTAGCCCGGATAACGCCGCGGGGTGTCGCCGCGGGCCGCGAGAAACTCCCGGGCGAGTAGGGCAGGATCGAACCACGATGAATTCCGATGCGAGCACTCCCACCACCCGCCTGTTGCCGGAGCTCGCCCCTCGCCCGTGGGACCCCGACGCCGCATTCGATGCGTTTTCTGAGTGGGCAGAGGGGAGGGGGCTTTCGCTCTACCCCGCGCAGGAGGAATCGATCATCGAGATTGTCTCCGGGTCGAACCTCATCCTGAGCACACCGACGGGGTCTGGCAAGTCCCTCGTGGCAATCGGAGCGCATTTCGCGGCGATGGCGCAGGGGCAACGCAGCTATTACACGGCCCCCATCAAGGCGCTCGTGTCAGAGAAGTTCTTCTCCCTCGTCGAGATCTTCGGGGCAGCGAACGTGGGCATGGTCACGGGCGATTCGAGTGTGAACGCCGACGCCCCCATCATTTGCTGCACGGCCGAGATCCTTGCAAATCTCGCCCTCCGCGAGGGTGCGGATGCCGATGTCGGCCAGGTCGTGATGGACGAGTTTCATTTCTATGCAGAGCCCGAGCGCGGGTGGGCTTGGCAGGTGCCTCTGCTCACGCTGCCCCGCGCGCAGTTCATCCTCATGTCGGCGACCCTCGGTGACGTGGATTGGCTTGCCCTCGACCTGAGCCGGCGAACGGGTCGACCGACCGCAACCGTCACGGGGGTCGATCGCCCGGTTCCTCTCCACTTCGAATATGTGACGACACCAGTGCATGAGACGGTCGAGGAGCTTCTGCAGACCCACCAGGCACCCGTCTACATCGTCCACTTTTCGCAACTAGCGGCCCTCGAGCGTGCTCAAGCCCTCACGAGCATCAAGGTTGCCAGCAGGGAGCAACGCGACGAGATTGCCGAGGCGATCGGCGATTTTCGGTTCACCACCAACTTTGGCCGCACGCTCTCTCGACTAGTTCGATCGGGCATCGGTGTGCATCATGCCGGCATGCTCCCCAAGTATCGGCGGCTCGTTGAGCAGCTTGCCCAGCGGGGCCTCCTTCGTGTGATCTGCGGCACCGACACGCTCGGTGTCGGCATCAATGTGCCCATCCGCACCGTGCTGCTGACGGGTCTTACCAAGTTCGACGGAACGAGGATGCGCCAGCTCACTGCGCGGGAGTTCCATCAGATCGCGGGGCGCGCGGGGCGTGCGGGGTTCGACACGGCCGGCACGGTCGTCGTTCAGGCGCCCGAGCACGAGTCAGAGAATGCGAAGGCCGTGGCCAAGGCAGGGGACGACCCCAAGAAGCTGAAAAAGCTCGTGCGCAAGAAGGCGCCGGAGGGGTTTGTCTCATGGGGGCAGCCGAGCTTCGAACGGCTGATTGGTGCCGAGCCCGAGAAGCTCACGTCCACGATGAATGTGAGCCACTCGATGCTTCTCAACGTGATCGCGAGGGGCGGAGACGCGTTCGCCGAGACCCGCGCGCTGCTCGAAGACAACCACGAGCCTCGGCTCAAGCAGCTGGCGTTGCTGCGCCAGGCTCTCGCCATCTATCGCACCCTGCGCACCGCTGGGGTGGTCGAAGACGGCGGGGGAAGCATCCGGCTCACGGTCGATTTGCAGCCCAACTTCGCCCTGAATCAGCCGCTCTCGCCGTTCGCGCTTGCCGTGTTCGACCTCATCAGCCCGGCTGAGAACGCCGACGGCTCAGTGGGGGAGTTCCCGCCAGGGTTCGCGCTCGACATCATCTCGATTCTGGAGTCCACTCTCGAAGACCCGCGGCCGGTGCTTTCCGCCCAGCAGTCGATGGCACGCGGTGAAGCGGTGGCCGCGATGAAGGCCGAAGGAATCGAGTATGACCAGCGCATGGAGCTGCTGGAATCGGTGACGTATCCGAAGCCCCTCGAGGAGCTGCTCGAGGCTGCATTCGCCACCTATCGTGCGTCGCAACCGTGGGTTGGCGACTTCGAACTCAAGCCAAAGTCGGTCGTGCGGGATCTCTACGAGAGAGCCATGACGTTCAACGACTACATCGGCTATTACAAGCTCGCTCGCAGCGAGGGGCTTGTGCTGCGCTACCTGTCCGACGCTTATAAGGCCGCGCGGCAGACGATCCCGGATGAACTCAAGAACGACGAGCTTCGCGACATTATTGAGTGGCTGGGGGAGTTGGTGCGGCAGGTCGATTCGAGCCTGCTGGACGAATGGGAGGAGATGACCCACCCCGACCCCGAGCATCACAGTTCCGCGCCGGCGTTGCCCCCGACACCGAGGGGCGTCACATCGAACGAGCGAGCCTTCATGGTCTTGGTGCGCAACGAGATGTTCCGCCGTGTGCTCCTCGCCGAGCGCGAAGATTACGAGCAGCTCGGCGAGCTGGATGCGGCAAGTGGGTTCACAAGCGATGCGTGGCGCGAGGCCATGGACGGCTACTGGGCCGACCACGACGACCTGCTGACGGGTGCGGATGCCCGCGGTTCCGCTCTGCTCATCGTCGAGAAGGAGCCTGGAGTCTGGCGTCTGCGCCAGATCTTCGACGACCCGGACGGCGATCACGACTGGGGAATCAGCGCGACGGTCGACCTCGCCGAGAGCGACGAGCAGGGCGTGGCGGTCGTTCGCATCACCGAGGTCTCGCGCTTGTGAGCTGGCCTGGGCCCGGGCATGCGGCATCCATCCAGCATCGCTAGGGTGTTGCCATGCCAACCAATCCGTCAGTTCACCAACTAGCCGAGTCGCTCCCCGGTTCGTGGCGGCTTGAGGCGAGCAATGTGCCGTTTTGGACGCGCGGGCGGGCCACTGGGCCCCGCTATCATTACGGCGTCGCGTCGGCTAACCCGCTCGTCATCAGTGAAACGATCGAGTTCGACGCTGCGGACGGACGGCACCGTCTGATCAAGGGCAAGTCACGCTTCGTGCGCGGAGAGTTCGTGTGGCGGGGAGAGGGCCTTCGCAAACCGGTCGCCACGCGCTGGAGTGTCGCGGGCACGAGCCCGGAGCGCGGGTTGCTGGTGGTTCGATTTGCCAAGACCGTCGTGATGGCGGCCGGCCTCAACGTGCTGGTCCGGGACGATGTGGAGACCCTCGAGGCTCGGTCCGCTGTAGCCAACCATGCGGGTCAGCTGGGCATCTCTCTCGAGGAGTTCGCAACCCTCAACTGGAACCTGTAGGCGCTACGAGTCGGCCTCGTCGATTATCGCCTCGCGAACCCTGCGCAGGTCCTCAAGTAGAGAACCGATCAAGATCCAGTGTTCAGGATGCGGGGCCGCGACCGAGAGCGGCGAGGTGAGCGCCGGGGGCTCGACCACCGTGGGGCTTGGCGCCTTCTCCGAGGCGGTGGCAATTTCTGCGAGCAGCCTCAGATCGTGGGCAGCTCTGGTGAGTTCACGGGCGATGGATGCCGCGATGGGTTCCTGGGGCAGGCCAGCATCGTAGTGATCGTGCACCGCTCTCGTCATGCCGATGGCCCGCGTCACGAGCACGTCGAGTCGCGATAGCAGATCACGCAGACGCGCCAGTTGGGCGCGATGCTTCGCGCTCCGGGGGTTAAGCAGAAGACTCTCCTCAGCGTTGCTGATGGCTTCTGCCGCGCTCTTTTGAAGTGGGCGCAGGGATCTCGCGTGGGTCAGCATCGCCGAGAGCTGGTCCCGGGGAGTCACCGTCATGAGCGCGTCTGCCAGCGCATCAAGTGATTCGGCAACCTGTGCTGCAAGGCGTTTGACGCTCGTGACGGCGGGCGCGACCTGCACGGGAGGCACGATGGCCATATTTACGATGAGGGCCACGACAGCGCCAATAATGGTCTCGATGATGCGCTCGGCAGCGTAGGCAGGGTTATCGCCCCCACCGACGGCGAGGACGATCATCGCGCTGATAGGGATCTGATTGGCCGACCCCGGCGAGAGTCGCAGGGCCCACGAGAGCACGATTGCCACGACGATGAGGATGAGCACGACGAAGCTCGAGTGCCCAAAAAGGAGCCCAGCGCCATAGGCGAGCACGACCCCGAGGATGACTCCGAGGCTGCGCTCAATGCCCTTGGAGAGCGACTGGGTGACGCTCGGCTGCATCACCAGCAGTGCTGCAATCGCGGCGAAAACGGGCAGGGGCTGGCTGAGAAGCGGTGCGCAGATGAGCCACGAAACGATGATGGCGACCGAGGTCTTGACGACCTGAATGACGGGGGCTCGAGCCGTGGCCCTCACAGTGGCGAACGGTCTCATGTATTCACCGTAGCCGCTTTGATTGGCGACGGTGGGGCGCTATTCGACCGACAGTGTGGGCAGCTGGAGCCCTGGTGCGTCACTGGGCTGCACGGCCTCGGTGTCGTCTGTTGTGAGCGTCGGCGGCTCGGCAGAGGCCGGTGGCACCGTGGCGAGGGACACCGTCAGGGTGAGCGTCGCGACCGTGACGGCGCACGCACTGACGATAGCCCCGATCGTGTGGGTTCTCGAGAGCCCGGCCGATGTGTGGATGTGACGAAGGTACATGCCGATTCCGCCGAGCAGGACGACACCAGCGACGATGACCGTCGCGATCGTGCTGACGGGCGCCGCGGAGTAGGCAGCAGCGAACTCTGCGTGCGGAAGAGACATTTCGGGTAACGCTCTCGGGTAACAAACTCGGGTAGGGAAGCGGCGACGGGATGCGGCTCAGGGTGGAGCAAACATCCGTCGTGTCGGCGGGGTGGGTGGCCCCGACATTCCGACAGCTCGCAAGTTATCAGCCGCCCAACACAGGGTCAAGCACCCGGGTCGTTACGGCGTGGCGACACCGTAGTAGGCCGAGGGCATAAGGGAGGCACCCAGGTATCGCGCATACGCGCGGGCACCCCTCTCGTAGCCTCGTTTCACCGTGGACGACATGGTCGTGAACGGCGCCGCGATGATATCGACGTGATCTCGTGCGATGGTGCGCCGCCACGTGGCGACCGTGGTGCCGCCTGCCACGATGACGGGCAGGAACAGGCCGTTTTTGCCCGGCACGACGGAGGTGAGGTGCTCTGGCGGCACAGTCGCGCTGCGGTCCTGGTACCCGAGCAACATTTCGTCGAAGCTGGGCAAGAGAAAGACCCCGGATGCCGACGCCAGCGGCCCCGAATCCAAGAGTTCGGGGGAGAGGTGGTAGACGGTATCGCCCACCGTGATGGAGGCCAGTCCTGCCTCGGCCACCGCGAGACCGCGGCGAGCCTGGGCGAGAGTGAGAGACGCCCACCAGGCGAAATCTCGCACGGTGGCCGGGCCGTGCCCTACGAAATACCGGGCGGCCATCTCGCCGAGGGCCTCGTCGCCCTCGATACGCCGAGGGTTCTGTGCCCATTCGTCGAGCAGGACGAACGTCTGCTGCTTCCCGCTCGGTGGTCCGGCGCAGATGACGCGGCTGTGAGCAAGAAACCAGAGGCAGTGATAGCCGCCTTGGCCGGCCGTGGGCACCCCTTCCTCCGCCAGAGCAGCGACAAGCTCTGCCCGAGTCAGAGCGCGCCCCCCTGCCAGCCGGTCGTGGGCCACCTGCGCCGCCAGATCGAGCATCCTCGCGGTCAGCCCTGTCTCGGCAAATCGCGGCGCGGCCGAGGCGATCGTCCGCGGCGCGGTCAGTCGCAGCATCCAATCGAGGTCCTCCGGGGCGACCAGATGGAGCGTTCCGCGCATGGGCCACGACCGCACGATGCTGCCCTCGCGAAGAGCCTCACCAACGTCAGTTTCGGTGGTGCCGGGGCTTCGCACTGCCACCGCCCATGTGGCGGCAGCAAGATCTTGAGCCTGCAGCGCGAACAGATGGCGGACGAGAGCGGAGGGAGTGAGAGCCGGGCCAGCCCCAGGAGCGACCTTCTGCGCGGTTAGGCGCAGCCGGGAGAGGCGCACAGCGTCCCGGCGCGACAGTGTCGTTGTCGTGGCCATCAGGCGCTTGTCATCGCGGTTGCGGTGTCGATGGCCCCGGCAGCACGCACGAGGGCGAGATGCGAGAGCGCCTGCGGGGTGTTGCCGACCTGACAGCGTTGCTCAACGTCGTATTCCTCCGACAGCAGCCCGACGTCGTTACTGAATCCGACCAGGCGATCCATCAGGGTGATTGCCTCGTCCAGCCGACCGCTGAGCGCATAGTGCTCGACCAGCCAGAACGAGCAGGCGAGAAAGGGATGCTCGCCGGGTGGGAGCCCGTCGATGCCGGCTTCGGTGCGGTACCTGAGCAGCAACCCGTCTCTCATGAGGGTGCGTTCGATTGCTGCGACCGTGCCGAGCATCCGGGGGTCATCGTGGGCGAGGTAGCCCACCTGGGCGAGCTGCAGCAGCGAGGCATCCACCTCAGTGCTGCCGTAGAACTGCACGTAGCTGCCGAGTTCCGCGTTGAATCCTTGCGTCTCGATCTCGTCGACGAGCTCTTGGCGCGCGATCTCCCAGCGATCGACAGGCCCGTCGAGGCCGTGCTCCCGCACCCCGCGAATAGCGCAGTCGAATGCCGCCCACATCATGACTCGGGAATGAGTGAAGTGGCGGCTGGGGCCCCTGATTTCCCAGATACCGCTGTCGGGGCGGTGGCATACCTCCTCGACGAAGGCCATGAGGGCGCGTTGCAGGGGCCAGGAGAAACGCCCCTCGGTGATGCCCTTGTCTCGGGCCCTGTGCAGCGCGAACATCACCTCGCCAAAGACGTCACCCTGAAACTGCTTGTGAGCGTCGTTGCCGCGGCGCACGGGCACCGCTCCGCGGTAGCCGGGCAAGGTGTGAACTTCAGACTCGGCGAGCTCACGTTCGCCCCCAAGGCCATACATGATCTGGACGTCTGAGGGGGCCCCAGCGATTGCCCTCAGCAACCACCCGCGCCACGGTTCGACCTCGGTACTGAACCCGCGACTGAGCAGCACCTCCACCGTCTGGGAGGCATCCCGCAGCCAGACGAAGCGGTAGTCCCAGTTGCGAACGCCGCCCCAGGTCTCCGGCAGGCTCGTGGTCGCAGCCGCGGCGATTCCGCCCGTGTCCTCGTGTGTCAGTGCTCTCAGCACCAGCAGCGAGCGGCGTACCGCAGCGGAATAGCTGCCAGAGACCTCGGTCGACTCTGCCCACGTCGTCCACGATGCGCGGGTCTCGCGCAGCGAGCCGTCCACGTCGACCGGGCCAGGGACAGGCCGGTGTGAGGGGTACCAGATCAGGCTCAGGTCAACGGTCTCACCCTCGGCTACCGAGAATTCGCCGGCGTGCGCGTGATCGACGGCGGTGAGCTTGGGGCCGCGCACAACCACGGCGTCGGGGCCGGCCACCGCGACGAGCGCGTGATTACGTTTTTCCGGTTGTTGGCGCATCCACGGCATCGCGCTTGCATAGCCGAAGCGCACTCGCAGCTCTTGCTTCATCCGCACCGTGCCGCGAATGCCTCGCACGCGTCGAATGATGTCGGCACGTCGATCGCCCGACGCCATGAACTCGGTCGTCTCGACTTCGCCGGTCGAAATCACCCAGCGGGTCACGAGAATGAACGTCTCGCCGTCATATCGACGGTGCGTTTCGAGCACAGGGTCAGCTGGCGCTAGGAGCCATCGGCCGTGCTGTTCAGACCCGAGAAGCGCTCCGAACATTGACGGCGAGTCGAGGCGAGGAAAGCACAGCCAGTCGATGCTGCCGTCGCGACCGATGAGGGCGGCCGTGTGGCGGTCTCCGATGAGGGCGTAATCTTCGATCCTCATCGGCATGGCTAGACCTTAGTCTTCGGGATCGCTCTCGTCGATGGGGGCGTGGTGATCACGTCCGGCTTCGCCGCTCTTCCAGTATCCGTCGACCTTGACCTGGCTTGCGGGCAGACCAAGCTCTCGGCGCAGGTAGCGGCGGATGGGCACGAGCGCCCCCGCCTCGCCCGCGACCCAGACGTAGGTGTCATCCTCGATCGGGCCGAGGTTACGGATGGCCCGCTCCAGGGCAGATTCGCCCTTGGGCAGCCAGATCACGTGGGCGCGATTGACATCTGCGGGGGAGAGGTAGACGGCATCGGAGTCGTGAGAGAGCTCGACGAACGCAAAGATCTCGACGGACTCGGGCAACTGTGAAATCCAGCGAGAGACCGAGGGGAGCGCGGTCTCGTCGGCTCCGAGCACGACGCGCTTCATGCCGGTGGGAGCGGGGCGCGAGCCGCGGGGCCCCGCGATGGTGAGGCTGTCGCCGGGGGCTGCTGCCTCGGCCCATGAGCTCGCGGGGGCATCGCTGCCGTGCACAACAAAGTCGAGATCGAGTTCCGCTGGCGAATCCTCTGTCGCGGGCCGGAACGCGCGCGGGGTGTAATCGCGGCTGACTACCACGCCGCCCTCGGGGCGACGTGGGCCCTCCGGGGTCATTACGGGGACGCTCAACACGCCCGTGGCGGGGTCGGCGAAGAAGACCTTGACGTGATCCGCGGGGCCCGTGCTCGAGAAGGTGGCCAGCGAGTCGCCCGTGAGGGTGATGCGAACAAATGATGCCCCGATGCGGGTGACCCGCGAAACCGTAAGGGTGCGGATGGCAAATTCGTTGCGTTCAACGGGGCCGTGCTCGATCATCGGTGCCTCTTTCGTTCACATCTGCGATGGGATCGCAACTATCCACGCTAGCCCATGAGTCTGACTCAGCGGTTTAGTCGGCACACCCGCGTGACCCGTTTGTCAGCGCGGGTCTGGCCCCAAAAGCTGCTCGGCGAGGCCCGCACCGTCTGGCGCATAAATGCGCCGCGTTTCGGTGGGGCTTCTCGCGTCGTCGTCGCTCTTTCGTCCACCCGCGAGCACAGCCTCACCCGTGGAGAGTTGTCGAATGGCGATGGTCTGAACCTGGCCCGCGTGCGCTGCCGCGAACTCCGAATAGATTTCTTCGTCGTGCTGGCCGTCGTCGCCCACGAGGAGCCAACGGATCTGAGGGAATTCAGAGGCCAGGCGTTCGAGATTGTGCACCTTGTGGTCTCGGCCGCTTCTGAACCAACGATCGTGGGTCGGACCCCAGTCGGTGAGCAGCAGGGGACCGCTCGGGTACAGGTGCCGGGCCAGGAACCTCGTGAGAGTGGGGGCCACGTTCCACGCCCCCGTTGACAGGTAGAAGCAGGGGGCGCCGGGATGGTCGTGCAGCACTCGTTCATAAAGAACGGCCATGCCTGGTACGGGTCGGCGCGCATGCTCGTCGAGCACGAAGGTGTTCCACGCCGCGAGGAAGGGGCGAGGCAGTGCGGTGACCATGACGGTGTCGTCCACATCTGAGACAAGGCCGAATCGAACATCCGGGTCCACGATAAACACCGGGGCCTCCGCTGGTTCGCCGCCGTCGATGCCAATGGTTATCGTCTGCCAGCCCGGTGCGAGATCTGCCTCGACCACCGAATCGATGACTCCGCCGCGGTCTGCGGTGACCGTGTGGCTAACGCCGCCGATCGTGACCGTCACCTCGACGTCGTTGAGAGGCACGCTCGTGAAGCTCCGCCATCCCCTGATCTTGCGGTAGCGAGACGCGGAGCCCGGCTTGGAGAGCAGGACCCTGCCCAGCACGCGAACCCAGCCGGGAGCGCCGTACCCGGAGTACGGAATCACCGTGGGGGTGTGTCCTCTGCGACGGGCGCTGCGCTCGCGAAACTCATGAATCGTGTCTTCTATGCGAGAGGCGAGGTGCGGAACTGTGCCGGTCCCTAGTGCGCTCGATGTCGCTGTGTGGAGCCGTGGCATAACCCCAGTCTGTCACGCTCAGGCGCGAGGGATGCTGGGGGCATGCTGCTTGGGTCGTTGGCACCCTGATAATTTGCCCAGACATTCGCTGGAAGTTGGCTCCCGCACGCCCCCACCTCGGGGGCGCGATAGAATCTGAAGCTGAACAATCTTTAGAGGAGCCCCCACCTTGCCCCACCCCGATCTGGACTCGACCCTGCAGAATGCGACCGCATCTCTGCGCAACGAACCGGTCCAGGCGCGAAGCGCCGCCCGCCTCACCCGTCTGCTCGACTCGGCCGCAGAAGTAATCGATGAAATCGGTTACGAGCGCCTTACAACCGCCATGGTTGCCGAGCGCGCCGGAGCCTCAATCGGCACCGTCTACCGTTACTTTCCCGACCGCATCGCGGTTCTCCAGAGCCTCAGCGTTCGCTTTCTGACCGACTTCGTGCAGGAGGTCGGCGAAGCTCTTCGCGCTGACACCGTCACCGGCTGGAGCGAAGCAATGGACGCGGTCATCGAGACCGCCGTCAAGTCGTTCGCCACGAAGCCGGGCTTCCGTTCGCTTCGCTTCGGTGACGTCATCGACGTTCGCCCCCGCGAGGGCGACCGCACCAACGGCGCTGTCGTTGCCGCCGTCATCGTCTCGGCAATCTCTGAGCAGGTCGATTCCCCCGAGTCGGAGCTCCAGCTGCGCATCGAGGTTGCCCTCCAGATCATCGACGCACTTCTCGCGAGGGCATTCGCCTTCGATGCCAACGGAGACCAGGCAGTGATCGACGAAATTCGCACCGCAGTTCACGGCTACCTGGCCCCCCAGTTCGCCGCATAAGCTACGCGATTCCTGAACGCCGTCGCATCCGAGAGGATGGGCGGCGTTCAGTCGTTAACGCGAGAGGCTTCTCGGCGGGCGGCAGCGGCAGTGGCATCAGCCCCGCTAGCGCGCCGAATCGTCAGCGTCTGCATCGTCAGCGGCTGCATCGTTGGTGTCTGCGGGGTCTTCGTCGACCGTCGTGGCGTCGCCGTCTCCCGGATGCTGCATGTAGCGCCGCTCGAGTCGGTGTAGCAGCCGCTTACCCACCACCACCAGCAGGAGAAACGCGGCGATGATGCCGACGAAGATGTAGCCGGCGGTGTGCAGTTGCTCGGAGAGTTCGCGGTAGGAGCCAGCCGCGAGCCAGCCCACCGTGATGTATCCCGTCGCCCACAGCACACACGCGGGAGCGGTCCAGGCGATGAAGGTGCGATACCGCATCGTGCTCATTCCCACGGTCAGGGGAACAAGCGAGTGAAGAACCGGCAGAAAGCGCGAGACGAATACCGCAATACCCGCCCGTCGGTCCGTGTAGTTCTGCGCAGAGACCCAGTGTTTCTCGCCGATCCACCGGCCCACTCTGCTCGTTCGGATGCTGGGGCCAAAGAAGCGGCCGAGGGCGAACCCGATCGACTCACCGATGAGGGCTCCGACCACGACGGCGACGAGCAACCACACGTACTCAGCGACGCTGCTCACTGCCGTTGCCGAAACGATCACTACAGTGTCGCCCGGAACAACCAGGCCTACGAGCACGGAGGTTTCGAGCAGAATCGCGATGCCGGCAATGATCGTGCGAAGCACGGGGTCGACCGACTGAACCACTTCGAGAATCCAGTCGAGTATTTCGTTCATAGCGGTGTCTTTCGGCCGATCACGGAGTCGTTAGCTCGGGTGCAGGCGCGAGTGCTGCGCGAAGGGTGTCGAGTCGTTTGCTCCAGAGCGCGAGTCTGCCGGGCAATTCCGCGAGCGGAGGCCCGTCTACCCATCGTTTCACGATCCTCGGCCCATGGAGAGCGTTGACCGCCCACACTTCTAAACCGTCGAGTTCGCCCGGAGTTGTCGTCTCCCACGAGAGGGAAACGCCCAGCGCCGTGGCAAGGGCGGTAATCGATCTCGCGGTCACGCTGTCAACACGTTCGATTTCTTCTGCGGGTTGGCACAGGATGTCCCCCCGCCACCACAGCAGTGCAGTTGCGGCACCCTCCGCGATGTGACCGAGGGGAGAGAGCAGCACAATGTCGTCCGCTCCGCTGTCGGCGCGAGCCTGCGCTCGCAGGGCCTCGAGCGCCTCAAGGGAGGCACCCTTGATTGACGGAGTAGTGCGTGGGTCGTCGCCCTCGAACGTTGTCAGTGTCACGCTGCGGGTGAGTGTGGGAGCCGGCCGCACGAGAACCCGAAAAGTCCTATCGGCACCGGTGCCCCTGAGCTCCACGCGGGGGAACCATGCACCACGGGGTGGCAACTCGGCGAGCGCTGATTCCCACACCGCCGCGGCGGCATCCGCAGCGCCATCGCCTGCGACAGTGCTCACCGACGACACAAAGCGTTCCCGGTGAAGCGAGAGGGCTCGAGCGCGGCCGTCCACCACGAGCCATGAGTCGGCAACGACGAGGGGAGCCAGCTCGCCAGGGCGATCATCCGCTACGAGACGATCTCCCGACCACAGCAGACTCGGTTGCGCACTCATAGGGTTAGCGTATGCGTCGCAGAGTTATGAAACATCCGTTAGGGGAGTGGATCGACCCTTCCCAGGTGTTTCTCGCTTTGTTTGCCGATGCCCACTCCGCGTTCTGGCTCGATAGCGGAATCGACGCATCGAGCGGTCGCAGCGCTATGGGAGCCTCGTCACGCGTTCTCTCAGATGCTCAGGATCGCCCCATCCTCGAAGCCCTGAGCGAGGAGCTCCGCGAAACGCGCGCAGCAACCGAGCCGGGAGCGGATGGCTTCGGCCTCGGCTGGGTCGGCTGGCTCGGCTACGAACTGCGCGGCCAGACCCTGGGAGTAGAGGTGAAGCACCGCTCCGAGCATCCGGATGCTGCCTGGATGTTTGTGGATCGTGCCGTCGTATTCGACCACGCCGCCCACACGGTAGCGCTCGTAGCCCTCGTCGAAGCGAACTCCGATGGTGACTGGTGGGGTGAACTTGCCGGATGGCGAGATGAGGTTTGTGAGGCGCTCGCCGGTGTCGAGCGTTGCCCGGTTGTCATGCCCACCGATCCAGCTCTGCAACCGGGGGAGGAGCTTGCGCGCTGGCACAGCGAAGATGCCCGCTATCTCGACCTGATCGCGCAGTGCCAGGCGCACATTTCCGCGGGCAATGCCTACCAGCTGTGTCTCACCAACGAAGCCCGGGTACCCGGCGATTACGACCCCCTCGCCAGTTACCTCACCCTCAGAGCAACCAGCCCGGCTCACCACGGCGGGTATCTGCGAGTAGACGGCGTCGCACTGCTGAGCGCATCCCCCGAGCAGTTTCTGGCAGTGAGCGCCGACGGCGAAGTTACTACTCGCCCCATCAAGGGCACCCGGCCGCGCGCATCCGGCCACGAAGAGGATTCGGCGCTCGCCGCAGAACTGCTCGCGAGCGAGAAGGAACGTGCCGAGAACCTGATGATCGTGGACCTGATGCGCAACGATCTCGCGCGCGTGTGCGATCCCGCCACGGTGAGAGTCACGTCGCTTCTCGCGGTGGAGAGTTATCCGCACGTGCATCAACTCGTGAGCACGATTGAGGGCAGGTTGCGCCGAGGGCTCGATTCGATCGAAGCGGTGCGTGCGTGTTTTCCTGCTGGTTCGATGACGGGCGCGCCCAAGCGCGAGGCGACGCTCATCCTCGACTCCCTCGAAGCGCGACCGCGGGGCATTTACTCCGGGGTGTTCGGCCTGCTCTGCCTCGACGGTTCGCTCGATCTGGCCATGGTCATCCGAAGCATTGTGATTGATGCCAATGGCGCCACGATCGGAGCGGGCGGAGGGATAACCGCACTATCTGATCCACACGAGGAGCTCGCAGAAGTGAAGCTCAAGGCGCGTGCTCTGCTCCGCGCCGTCACGTCGAGCCGGGAGACGACGTCCCAGGCGGAGGAAAGTAGTGTGGCGGGGTGACCATCAGATACGTCGCCTTGGGCGATTCGTTCACAGAAGGCGTCGGTGACCCCGACCCAGGTTTGCCCCATGGACTCAGGGGCTGGGCAGACAGGGTGGCCGAGTTTTTGGCTGCTAACGACCCAGACACGCAGTATGCGAACCTCGCCATCAGAGGGCGCAAGCTGCGACAGGTGATCGACGAGCAGGTGCAACCGGCGATCGATCTCGACCCCACCCTGGTCACGATCTACGCGGGAGGCAACGACATCCTGCGCCCGTCTATCGACATCGACGACCTCATGGCCGAATACGATGCCGCAGTCGAACGGCTGACCTCATCCGGGGCCACAGTCGTGCTGTTTACGGGCTTTGATACCGCACAATCGCCGATCTTTCGACGTACCCGCGGGCGGACTGCAATTTACAACGAGCTGCTTCGCGAGATTGCCGACGTTCGCGGAGCGCTCATCGTGGACTACTGGCGCTTCGATGAATACAACGATCCGCGAATGTGGGACATCGATCGCCTCCATATGTCGAGCATGGGGCATGCCACGATGGCGAACCGTGTAATGGCGCAGCTTCGAGCCGACCATGTGGTCGAAGCATCGGAGTTCGACCCGCTGCCGACCCGGCGGAGGATCGAAGCACTCCGCGACGACGCTGCCTGGGCCTGGAACTACCTTGGACCGTGGGTCAAGCGGAGGGTCACGGGCACGTCGTCAGGGGACGGGCTTAGCCCGCGTTGGCCCCATCTGCGGCACGTGGATTCGCCTGGGCAGTAGCGCTGGAGCTGCTGCCGAGGAGCGCATGCAGCGCGTTGGTTCGATAGTCTGGAAGACGCGCCGTGCGCGCTGGCTTCGCGGCCAACGCCCACGAGCCCCGTTCGGCCTTCCCCCCTGGCTGAATTGAGGGCGACGACCATGATCGTCGCGGCGCCGGCACCGACTCCCGCAACGAATTGAGATGACCTGTGGCCCAGCAGCACGAAGACTCCAACGACTACGACTTCTCGCAGATCCAGCAGAAGTGGCAGGCCGTCTGGGATGAGCTGAAGCCGTTCAGCACAGAGAACGCTAGCGATACGCGCCCGCGCAAGTATGTGCTCGACATGTTCCCCTACCCGTCGGGCGACCTGCACATGGGCCACGCCGAGGCGTATGCCCTGGGAGACGTCATCGCCCGCTACTGGCGCCAGCAGGGCTTCAACGTGCTTCACCCGATCGGCTGGGACTCGTTCGGTCTGCCGGCAGAGAACGCCGCGATCAAGCGTGGCATCGACCCGCGCGAGTGGACCTACGCCAATATCGAGCAGCAGAAGCGCAGCATGAAGCTGTACGCAGCGTCGTTCGACTGGGACCGCACGATCCACACAAGCGACCCCGAGTACTACAAATGGAACCAGTGGCTGTTCCTCAAGATGTATGAGAAGGGCCTCGCCTACCGCAAGGCATCGTGGGTTAACTGGTGCCCCAACGATCAGACCGTTCTCGCCAACGAGCAGGTTGTCGACGGCACGTGTGAGCGCTGCGGCGCGACGGCGGAGAAGAAGAAGCTCACGCAGTGGTACCTGCGCATCACCGACTATGCCGACCGCCTGCTCGACGATCTCAACCAGCTCGAGGGCAGCTGGCCGTCCAAGGTGCTGGCAATGCAGCGCAACTGGATCGGCCGCTCAATCGGTGCCGACGTCGACTTCGAGATCGAGGGCCGCACTGAGCCTGTCACCGTCTTCACCACCCGGCCCGACACCCTGTTCGGCGCGACCTTCATGGTCGTCGCCCCCGACTCCGACCTCGCCGCAGAGTTGATCGATGGTGCTGAGGATGCGGTCAAGGCCGAATTCGCCGCCTACCTCACGCAGGTGCAGAAGAAGACCGAGATCGACCGTCAGGATGCGACTAAGGAGAAGACGGGCGTCTTTCTCCACCGCTACGCCATCAACCCTGTCAACGGAGAACGCCTTCCCATCTGGGCCGCCGACTACGTGCTCTCGGACTACGGCACCGGCGCCATCATGGCCGTTCCCGCGCACGATCAGCGCGACCTTGATTTTGCCCGCGCCTTCGGATTGCCGGTCCGCGTGGTCGTCGATACCAACGCTCCCGTCACCGGGGCCATCCCCGTCATCGAGACCGACGAGAATGGCGACCCGGTTCTGCCCGATCTCCCGGAGACCGACCCTGCAGTAACGGGCGAGGCGCTCGGAGGAGAGGGCCGGATGATCAACTCGGGCCCGCTCGACGGGCTCAGCAAGGCCAACGCGATCAAGCGCATCGTCGAGCAGCTTGAGGCCGATGGAAAGGGCCGCTCTGCCCGCAACTACCGGTTGCGCGACTGGCTCATCTCCCGTCAGCGCTACTGGGGCACACCCATCCCGATCATCCACGGCGAAGACGGGTCGATGATCCCCGTTCCCGAGGATCAGCTTCCCGTCGTCCTCCCGCCGTCTGAGGGCCTCGACCTCAAGCCGAAGGGCTCGTCGCCGTTGGGTGCCGCCGAGGACTGGGTCAATGTGCCCAACCCGATCGATGGCACTCCTGCCCGCCGTGACGCCGACACGATGGACACGTTCGTCGACAGCTCGTGGTATTTCTTGCGGTTCCTTAACCCGCACGACGACACCCAGGCGTTCGACCCCAAGGAGGCAGAGAAGTGGGCCCCCGTTGACCAGTACGTCGGCGGCGTGACCCACGCCATCCTGCACCTGCTCTACGCGCGCTTCATCACCAAGGTTCTCTACGACCTCGGTTACCTGTCATTCACGGAGCCGTTCAGCGCCCTGCTCAACCAGGGCATGGTGCTCATGGATGGCTCGGCAATGAGCAAGTCGAAGGGCAACATCGTTCAGCTGAGCGAGCAGCTCGATAAGCACGGTGTCGACGCCGTTCGTCTGACAATGGCCTTTGCTGGCCCGCCGGAGGACGACATTGACTGGGCGGATGTTTCGCCTCACTCGTCTGCCAAGTTCCTGGCTCGCGCCTGGCGCCTTGCTGGCGATGTCACGAGCGCACCCGAGGTCGAGTGGAAGACGGGCAACGAAGCACTTCGTCGCGTTACCCACCGCTTCTTGGCCGACGCACCCGGGCTCATCGAGGCGTTCAAGTTCAACGTTGTCGTTGCCCGCATCATGGATCTGGTCAACGCCACCCGCAAGGCGATTGATGGCGGTGTCGGAGGGGCGGATGCTGCCGTGCGCGAGGCCACGGAGACGGTCGCTCTCGGCCTGAGCCTGTTCGCCCCGTACACCGCCGAGGACATGTGGCAGAAGCTTGGCTACGAGGCCTCCGTGGCCACGTACGGCTGGCGCAAGGCCGACCCGGTGCTGCTCGTGGAGCAGTCCGTCACTGCCGTCGTGCAGGTCGACGGCAAGGTGCGCGACAAGCTTGAGGTGAGCCCCACGATTGACCCGGCGGAGCTTGAAGCTCTCGCCCTGGCAACGGCCGGTGCTATCCGCGCTGTCGGAGACCGCGAGATCGTCAATGTGATCGTGCGCGCTCCTAAGATCGTGAGCATCTCGACCAAGAAGTAGCTCTCCCTAGCGCGAAGGCTCCTCCACCGGTGTCCGGCGGGGGAGCCTTCCCCGTTTGCCCGGTAGGTCGCCAGTGCGGCGAGCCTCCGCTCCTAAGTTCGTCTCATGGGATTGCCAGAGCGCGCGGCGGACGGCCAGTACAGCCGCGTGTCGAACGGGGTCGTGCCCGGCGGCATCGGGGCGTTGACGTCGGCACCACCGCGAGTGAAGGTGCGGCTGGGGATTGTTATCGTTCTCGCCTTGCTGGGCGTTTCGGCGATGGTGCTCGCGAGTGCGTTCGGGGCCGCAGGAGAAACCCAGACCGTCGTCGATCAACCGCCGTCGGCATCCTCCAGCTCCAGCGCCGTAGTCGTCTACGTGCACGTCGTGGGTGCGGTGGCTGCTCCCGGGCTCTACCGTCTGAACGACGGCGCGCGCGGGGTCGATGCCGTTGCCGCAGCGGGCGGTTTCTCCGCCGACGCCGACCGTAGCCAGCTCAATCTGGCCCGCCCGGTGAGTGACGGGGAGCAGATCTACGTTCCGAGTGTCGGCGAAACCGCCGTGCCCCCGGCCGCATCTGCGGCGGGCGGCTCATCCGGGGGGTCCGGCCTCGTCAATGTGAACACTGCCGATACGGCCGCCCTCGAGACGCTGCCGCGCATAGGACCTGCCGTAGCCCAGCGCATCATCGACTGGCGCGATACCAACGGTCGATTTGCCACCGTTGACGACCTCTTGGCGGTGCCGGGCATCGGGGAGAAGACCCTGGATGGCTTTCGCTCGCTCGTGACAGTGTGACCGAGGCGCCTCCCGGCAGAGACCTCAGGTTGGTTGTGCCCGCCGCCGCCGCGTGGGCGGTAGCCGCTATCGCGATCGGAATCGATGCGCTCCCCGCCCTTGCGGCGTGGGTCACGACGGGAGTATCGCTTGCTCTCGTTGCGGTCGCTCTTGTCGACAGCCGTCGGAGATCGGTCTGGGCCGCCGCTTCGCTCGCCCTTCTGGCTATCGGAGCGGTTCTCCTCAGCGCCAGCGGCGCGGCCGAGGTGCGAAAGCCTGCCGAGTTTCGGGATGCTGCGGCGCAGTCGAGGCAAGTGACGGTCGTGGCCACGGTGACCCAGACAGTGCACCGTCCCCTAGGGTCCGAAACCGCTTCTGCCGACCAGAACGGGGGCATTGCGAACGAGATCACGCCTACTGCGGAGAACTGGCGTGGCGCCGCACCAGAGCCCTTCCGGGCAACGGTCTCGCGACTTGCCGTTGGGCACAACGCCTCAGAGTCGGCCCTCGATGAGCGCACCTTCTCGGTTCCGGTGATGATTTTCGGGTCCGTGCACGGCGGCAATGCTGCGGTGGGAGACACGGTGCGGGTGTCAGGGTCGCTGATCGCCGGAGAGCCGGGCGATGGTGCCGCGTATCGTATCTTCTCCGCGGATGATGCCGAAGTTGTTGAGCGAGGAGAGGGAATCGTCTCTGCCGCGGCGGGCATGCGCGCGAGGTTTCTCGATGTCGTCGGGTCGCTCCCTGGCGACGGCGGCAGCTTGCTGCCGGGGCTGGCGATCGGAGACACCACGCTCGTGAGCGACGACCTCGACGAGGCAATGAAGCTCAGCGCACTGAGCCACCTCACCGCGGTCTCGGGCGCCAACTGCGCGATCATCGTTGCGCTCGTCATGGCGCTGGGTGCAAGGCTACGGTGGCCTCGAGGCCTGCGAATCGTCACAGCGGTCGCGGTGCTTTGCGGGTTCGTCGTGCTGGTCACTCCCGAGCCGAGCGTGCTGCGCGCCGCGGTCATGGCCCTTGCTGTGCTCTCCGGGCGTTTTGTGGGTCGCGGGGCAGGCGGGCTCCCCGCCCTCGCCCTGGCCGTGTTCGTGTTGCTCCTCATCGACCCGTGGCTCGCAAGGAACCTGGGGTTCACCCTGTCCGTTCTCGCGACAGCGGGGCTGCTCGTCTTGGCGGCGCCGCTCAGCGAGGTTCTTGGGCGGTTCTTGCCGCGCCCTATCGCGGCCGTAATCGCCCTGCCCCTGGCTGCTCAGCTCGCGTGCCAGCCCGTCATCATCTTGCTTTCGCCGAGCATCCCCGTCTGGGGAGTGGTGGCGAACATCCTCGCGGCCCCGGCTGCGCCCGTGGCCACCGTCGTTGGCCTTGCGGCCTGCATTGTGGCGGGGCTTTCGCCCCCTCTCGCGCAGCTCATTGCGGTGTTCGCGTGGGTCCCAGCAGCCTGGATCGCCGCGGTGGCGTCGTGGTTCGCGGGTCTGCCGAACTCGCAGATCCCGTGGTGGGAGGGCGTGCCAGGGCTTGCGGCCTGTGCGGCGGTCTCCACGTGCGCTCTTATGGCGGTTCTCGTTCGTCGGAGAGCTGTGCGATCGTCTGCGGCGATGGCTCTGGCCTGCATCGCGATTGTTACAGCAGGGTCGACTGCGGGCAGCGCGCTGCGTAGTGCGGCCACGACTCCGCAGGACTGGCAGTTCGCGGCGTGCGACGTTGGCCAGGGGGATGCAATGGTCATCAGAAGCGCAGGAGAAGTCGCGCTTATTGATACCGGACAAGAGCCCGAGTTGATCTCTGCGTGCCTCAATCGGCTCGGCGTCGACCGGATCGACCTTTTGGTGTTGACCCACTTTGACGCCGATCATGTCGGCGGAGCCGAGACGGTGCTCGGCCGGGTCAAGATTGTCCTCGCGGGCCCCCCTGATGGTCAGCGCGATGAGGCACTGCTTAAGCGATTTGAGCAGTCCGGCTCCGAAGTGCTGATGGCTACTCGTGGCCTGGCGGGAACCCTGGGGGAGCATCGCTGGACGGTTCTCTGGCCCCCTCGTTCAGCATCACCCGGGCCCGGCAACGACGCGAGTGTTGTGACCGCGTTTACGGGCGGCCCGGCCTGCGAGACATGTCTGACGTCGGTGCTTCTGGGGGATCTGGGCCGGGAGGCGCAGTTGCGGCTCGGCGCGCTCAATCGGGCAGAGCTGGCGAGCCTCGCGCCGGTCGATGTGGTCAAGGTCGCCCACCACGGTTCTCGTGACCAGGCGGCGACTCTTTACGAACAGCTCGACGCCCGAGTGGGAGTCATCGGAGTGGGGGCAGGCAACGACTACGGGCACCCCACGGCAGATATCCTCGCCACACTTCGCACCCTGGGCACGGCGTCAGCTCGAACGGACCGTGACGGGCTAGTACTCGTCGCGTTTCGCGACGGCGAAATGGTGCTGTGGAGGGAGAGGGGCGGCTAGTACCCGACCGCGCGCGTCGGCGGGCCTGGGTAGGCTTGATCAGACACGTTCGTTCCGACCCGAGTGGAGATCCGTGGCAGGCAGGCCAGCAGGCAAATCGGCGTCCAAGGCGCCGGCGAAGGCATCGGCCAAAGTCACGATTCCGCAGCTCCCGTGGTCGCAGGCTAGGCCAGCGCCCGTGGTTCTCGTATCAGGCACAGAGGGCTTCCTCGCCGATCGTGCGATCCGAGCCCTCCGCGACGAACTCAAGCGCAACGACCCGAGCCTTGAGGTCAGCGACCTCGAGGCCGACGGTTATTCTCCGGGGCAGCTACTCACGGTGGCGAGCCCATCCCTTTTTGGTGAGCCTCGCATGATCCGGGTCATCAATGTCGAGAAGTGCACGGACGCATTCATCACCGAGACGCTGGGATATCTAGAGTCTCCGGCCGACGACACCTGCCTCGTGCTGCGCCACGGTGGTGGCGTCCGGGGCAAGAAGCTTCTTGACGCTATCCGGGGCGGCCTCGGTGGCGGGGTTGAGGTCGTGTGCACGGAGCTCAAAAAGGAGCAAGACAAGGTCGACTTCGCCTCGGCCGAGTTCAAAAAGGCTGGTCGCCGAGCGACTCCCGGCGCCGTCCGCGCGCTCGTGGCGGCGTTCTCGGACGACATCGCCGAGCTCGCTTCGGCCTGCCAGCAACTCATCGCGGATGCCGCAGCCGAAATCACCGAGGTCACGGTCGAGAACTACTACTCGGGCCGAGTTGAGACCTCGGCCTTCAAGGTGGCAGACGTTGCGATCGCCGGGCGTCAGGGCGAAGCGCTCGTGATGCTGCGGCACGCGCTGGCCTCGGGGGCAGATCCCGTTCCCATCGTCGCTGCCTTCGCTATGAAGATTCGAACCATGGCCAAAGTCTCCGGTTCCCGGGCCAACGCCTCTCAGCTGGGGCTTGCCCCGTGGCAGGTCGACCGAGCACGGCGCGACCTTCAGGGCTGGAGCGACGAAGGCCTAGGCCGGTGCATCGAGACTCTCGCGGAGACGGATGCGGCGGTCAAGGGTGCCCAGCGCGATCCCGTCTTCGCCCTTGAGCGCATGGTCAGCGTTATCGCCTCCCGCGGGGAGCGCCGGGGCTAGCCTCGTCGCAGAGGCACGCCACAGAAGTGGCACCATGTGCAGTCGTCTTAACGCAAGAACCCCGCCTCACTGAGGCGGGGTTCTTGCGTAAGTTGGTGCTGCTTAGAGAGCGGCAACCTTCTTGGCGATCGCCGACTTCTTGTTGGCGGCCTGGTTCTGGTGGATGACGCCCTTGCTCACGGCCTTGTCGAGCTTCTTGGAGGCCAGCTGGAGTGCCGTGGTGGCAGCAGCCTTGTCACCCGAGGCGATGGCGGTGCGGGTTGCGCGAACGGCGGTCTTGAGCTCGCTCTTGACAGCCTTGTTGCGCTCCGTCGCCTTCTTGTTGGTGAGGATGCGCTTCATCTGCGACTTGATGTTTGCCAAGGTAGGTAACTTTCTGTTGTTCCGGACGGTGTGTGACAGCCACAACCAGCGTCGAAGTAGAGGGCAACGACAGAAGATCTGACTGCATTTCGCACCGGGTGATCGTGGGGGATGAACGCGGTGCGCAAGCCAACAGGCAACATTACCAGTCGGAGGCCGTTTTCAACAAACCTTGCGGCGCGCAGCGTGCCGCACGATTGGGGAGCGGGGCTCCGTCATGGGACAATCGAGAAAACCGTTTTCCGGCGCGGCTTCGGCCGCTCCGCTACATCTCGACTGAGGTATGTGTGAGCCCTAGAGCAGAGAAGGCCCTTCAGCCGGCTTCGACCGACCCCGCCTTCATTCGCAACTTCTGCATTATCGCCCACATCGACCACGGCAAGTCGACTCTGGCCGACCGCATGCTGCAGGAGACCGGTGTCGTGAGCGACCGCGATATGCGGGCGCAATACCTCGACCGCATGGATATCGAGCGCGAGCGCGGCATCACCATCAAGAGCCAGGCCGTTCGCATGCCGTGGTCTCTTGACGGCGAAAGCTATGCGCTGAACATGATCGACACTCCGGGTCACGTCGACTTCACCTACGAGGTGTCGCGCAGCCTTGCCGCATGTGAGGGCGCAATCCTTCTGGTGGATGCTGCGCAGGGTATCGAGGCACAGACGCTGGCGAACCTTTATCTGGCGCTGGAGAACGACCTCACGATTGTTCCCGTCTTGAACAAGATTGACCTTCCCGCCGCAGACCCCGATAAGTACGCCAAGGAGCTCGCGAGCCTCATCGGCGGCGACCCCGACGATGTTCTTCGCGTTTCGGGCAAGACCGGCGTTGGCGTTCCTGCTCTTCTCGATCGCGTGACCAGGCTCATCCCCGCGCCGAAGGGCGATGCGCAGGCTCCCGCCCGCGCCATGATTTTCGATTCTGTCTACGACAGCTACCGCGGCGTTGTGACCTATGTGCGAATGATCGACGGTCATCTGAACCCTCGCGAGAAGATTCAGATGATGTCGACCCGCGCCACCCACGATATTCTCGAAATCGGCGTCAGCTCGCCCGAGCCGACCCCGAGCAAGGGTCTCGGCGTCGGCGAGGTGGGTTACCTCATCACGGGCGTGAAGGATGTTCGCCAGTCGAAGGTTGGTGACACCGTCACGACGGCATCCAAGCCTGCAACTCAGGCACTGCCCGGCTACACCGAGCCGCTGCCCATGGTCTTCTCCGGCCTGTACCCGATCGATGGCAGCGACTACCCGTTGCTGCGTGAGGCGCTGGACAAGCTCAAGCTGTCGGATGCGTCGCTGGTCTATGAGCCGGAGACATCCGTTGCTCTCGGCTTTGGGTTCCGCTGTGGCTTCCTCGGCCTCCTGCACCTGGAGATCATCACGGAGCGCCTCGAGCGCGAGTTCGGCCTCGACCTCATCACGACGGCGCCGTCAGTGATCTACGAGGTCACGACCGACGACAAGAAAACCGTCACCGTCACGAACCCGAGCGAGTTCCCGGTCGGCAAGATCGCCTCGGTCAAGGAACCCATTGTCAAGGCCGCCATCCTGGCCCCGAAGGACTATGTCGGCGTGATCATGGAGCTCTGCCAGAGCCGCCGCGGCACGCTCATCGGCATGGACTTCTTGGGCGAGGATCGGGTCGAGATCAAGTACACGATGCCGCTCGGCGAGATCGTGTTCGACTTCTTCGACAACCTCAAGAGCAAGACCGCCGGCTACGCGAGCCTCGACTACGAGCCCGCCGGCGAGCAGGAGGCCGACCTCGTCAAGGTCGACATCCTGCTCCAGGGCGAACAGGTGGATGCCTTCAGCGCGATCGTGCACCGCGATAAGGCCTACGCCTATGGCGTTCTCATGACGGGCCGCCTGCGCGAGCTCATCCCGCGTCAGCAGTTCGAGGTGCCCATCCAGGCGGCCATCGGATCCCGCATCATTGCGCGCGAGAGCATCCGCGCCATCCGCAAGGACGTTCTGGCCAAGTGCTACGGCGGTGACATCACCCGAAAGCGCAAGCTCCTTGAGAAGCAGAAGGAGGGCAAGAAGCGCATGAAGATGGTCGGCCGCGTCGAGGTTCCCCAGGAGGCGTTCATTGCCGCGCTCTCGGGAGACGTGGAGAAGAAGGACAAGAAGTAGTGTCGCGGCGGCAGCTCTGGGAGCTCCCGGTCAACTATGCGGCAGTGGGCGCGACGCAGTCGCCCGAGATCGTCGGGTTTCCTCCGCGAGGTTTTCGTTCGTATGAGCGGAGGGTGCGCATTGGCACCGGTCCCGCGCGCTGGGATTTTGCGTGGCACGCGGCTCTCGGCTGGGGCATCCCCATCCGCAGCGGGCTCACGGTCGAGCTCACGGAGACCCCCCGCGAGGTGCGGGAGGGCTCCTACACTCCCGTGGAGTTTGATGCCAACGGAACCCCGATAGCCCCCGCGGTCACCGGCGAACCGGTCGAAACGGTTTATGGACCAGACGGCTTGCCGCTGGGCACGCCGGGTGATTCCGTGTGGTTGGCATGGCAGTGGGGCCCCCTCAAGCTGCGATTCCCCGTGCGGGTGATCTTCGTCATCGACGAAGCTGACCGCAAGGGCATCGCCCTGGGCACCTTGCCGGGTCATCCGCTCACGGGAGAAGAAGCGTTCTTCGTCGATCGTGAGGAGGACGGTTCCGTGTGGCTCACCCTGCGCTCGCTCACCGGACCGGCCGAGGGATGGTGGCGGGCGGCAACCCCCGCGCTGGCCATTGCGCAGCGGGTGCTGCGGGGGCGCTACCTTAAGGCGCTCTCCGGACCCGTCGACTAAGGACTCCACTACAGCTCCGCTACAGCTCCGCTACAGCCTCTACTGCGGCCACCACATGCGCCGCCGACTCAGCCGCGCTGGGGGAGAATGGGGGGATGCCCTCAGCGCTTCCCCTTGCCGATCCGGCGCCTCTCGACGGGCTCTTGCCTGCCTCCGTGCTCGAGGGCGCGTCGACCCGCGACTTCGGCGTCTACCTCCATGTTCCGTTCTGCCGGGTGAGGTGCGGGTATTGCGACTTCAATACCTACACGGCGGAGGAGCTGCGCGGCACCAAACGCAGTGACTACGCGAGCCAGGCCGCGATCGAGGTTGAACTGGGCGCGCGAGTTCTTGAGCAGGCAGGTCTTCCCCGGCGAGAGGCGACCACCGTGTTCTTCGGCGGCGGTACTCCGACGCTGCTGCCGGCATCCGATCTGGTATCGATGTTCGACGCCGTTCGCTCGGCCTGGGGTGTTGCCGAGGGAGCCGAGGTTACGACCGAGGCGAACCCCGACTCCGTCGACCTCGACTACCTCCGCACTCTCAAACGTGCGGGGTTCACGCGGGTATCGTTCGGCATGCAGTCCGCTGTTCCGCACGTCTTAGCCACGCTTGAGCGCACGCACGACCCCGAGCGCATCCCGCTCGTTGTTCAGTGGGCGCGAGAGGCGGGTCTCGACGTGAGCCTTGACCTGATTTATGGCACGCCGGGGGAGTCGCTCGACGACTGGCGGCGGTCGCTTGAGCACGCCATTGCCCAGAATCCTGACCATCTTTCGGCCTACGCGCTCATCGTCGAAGACGGCACGAAGCTTGCCCGGCAGATTCGTCGCGGTGAGGTCTCGCAGCCTGACGACGATCTCGAAGCCGACATGTATGAGCTTGCGGATCGGATGCTCACGGACGCCGGTTTTGAATGGTACGAGGTGAGCAATTGGGCCAGGGGTGCTGAGCATGCCTCCCGTCACAACCTTGCGTACTGGCGCGGTCATGACTGGTGGGGGGTCGGCCCTGGTGCCCACAGCCACGTTGGTGGGGTTCGCTGGTGGAACGTGAAGCACCCTGCGGCGTATGCCGACAGGGTGCTGGCGGGTCACTCGCCGGCGGCCGGGCGCGAGACGCTCGATGCTCAGACGCGCCGCACTGAGAGCATCCTGCTGTTGTCGCGCATTCGCGACGGCCTCGTGATTGCCGATCTGGATGCTGGCGCTCGGTCTGCCGTCGCCGGCCTCATCGCCGATGGTCTCGTGGATGGCGCTGCCGCGGTGCGCGGCTCGATCGTGCTCACGGTTCGCGGTCGGTTGCTCGCCGACGCCGTGGTGCGGCGGCTGTTGCCCGAATCCGACTAGCGCGCGGCAGCCAGACCCGGGCCGCTACCGCTATTTAACGAACTCGATCGAGAGCGGGTAGGTGTAGTACTGCCCGTCGTTGGCCTTAATGGCGGCGATGATCATAAAAATGATCGCGGCGATCTCGATGCCGGTTATGGCGACCCAGAGAAAGATGAATCCCACTCCGAAGGTGAGCACGCCGACGATGGAGAGAATTATCGCCGCGCCCACGAGGTAGATGATCAGCGAGATGTGAAAGTTCAGTGCGCTGCGCGTATGCGCACGTACGAACGGCCCCCGGTCTTTAAGGACGAGATAGCCGATGAGCGAGGGAAAAATTCCGAAGATGATGCCGCCCAGGTGAATCAGGGTCGACCACATCTTCTCGTCGCTCGGATTCATGGGCTGTACTGCCTGATATCCGCCGGCGGGGGGTGGAGGTGGGTTCGTCATGCTCGCCATTAAACAGCCACTGGGCGAATTTGGGCATTGCGGCGCGTTAACGCGAATGGCCGAGGGCGTTAGCCCCCGGCCATCTGAACCGTGAGGTTGCGCTACTTGATGAGGCGCAGGGCGAACGGGTAACGGTAGGACTGCCCATCCTTGGCCTTCACGAAGCCCTGGATGCAGAAGATGATGGTGACGACCCAGAGGGCAAACGTCGGCAGGCCTGCGAAGAGGGTCCAGATGCCAAAGGTGACGGCGGTCAGGATTGCGTTGACGATCGTAATGGCCACGTGTGCGATGGTCACCGTGATCTGAAAGTTCACGGATTCCTTGCCCTCGGAGTTGGTGAACTGGCCGCGGTCCTTGAAGATGAGCCAGATGATGAGGGGTGGCAGGATCCAGAGGATGCCTCCGAGGTGAGCGAACGATGCCCACTGACGGTCTTCCTGCTGGCTGAGGGGAGTGGCCGGTGCTCCGGCGGTGGGGGTCTGATCGGTCATTGCACGTGCCTTTCGGGAACTGTCGCCCGGGGCGTTCCAGGGCGAGTGCTGGCCAATGGCCCCTGATCCAGGGCGACGCAGGCAATGGATAAGGTAGCGGTCGATGCTCACGCTTGCAATGCGAGGCACGTCCCGGGCGCGATACAATTGGCAGTCGAGGCACAAGAGTGCCAACGTGGAGGGATTAGTCATGGTGTCGGATCGCGGCCTGGATGTGCTGCGCGTCATCGTGCAGGACTACGTGGCCTCCCGCGAACCCGTTGGTTCCAAGTCCATTGTGGAGCGGCATTCGTTTGGGGTGTCGGCGGCGACCATCCGCAGCGACATGGCGCAGCTCGAAGAAGAGGAGCTCATCACGGCTCCTCACACGTCGTCAGGGCGGGTTCCCACCGACAAGGGGTACCGCGTCTTTGTCAACCAGCTCGCCGACGTCAAGCCGTTGTCGAGCGCTCAGCGTCATGCGATCGAAGCGTTCTTGGGCGATTCCGCCGATCTCGACGATGTGCTCGCCCGCACGGTCAGATTGCTGTCACAGCTGACACACCAGGTGGCGCTCGTGCAGTATCCGTCGCTGGGTCGGTCGCGCATCCGCCATGTGGAACTCGTCCAGCTGAGCGACACCCGCCTTATGACGGTGTTGATCACCGACACTGGTCGCGTCGAGCAGCGCATCATTGAATTGACGACGACGGGCAGCGCAGCCGATATCGCGACGATTCGCGCCCGCCTCAATGCCGAGCTGACAGGTCTCGGCCTCACGGAAGCTGCGGCTCATCTCACCTCGTTCGCCGACGGCCTTGAACCAGCGCAGCGGCCCCTGGCCGGCCTCATCGCCGAAAGCCTGTCTGAGCAGGTCCTCGCCAACCGCCAGGACAAGCTCGTGATGGCCGGAGCAGCCAATCTGGCGCGCACCGGTGACGACTTCAGCGGCAGCATATTTCCCGTTCTCGAGGCGATCGAGGAGCAGGTGACCCTGCTCAGATTGTTTGGCGAGATGGAGCAGGAGGTCGGCTCGATCTCGGTGCGCATCGGGCGGGAAAACGAACAGTACGGCCTCGCCGAGGCATCCGTTCTGAGCTCCGGGTACGCTGCTTCGGGCGGCGAGCTGGCTCAGCTCGGGGTTCTGGGCCCAACCCGCATGGACTACTCGAGCAACATGACGGCGGTTCGGGCGGTAGCGCGCTACCTATCCAAGCTTCTCGGCGACAACTAAGACTTCTCCAGAGGAGGCCGACCCTGGTCGGTCTCGCACGATCATATTGAGGAACAACATTGGCAGACCACTACGAAGTTTTGGGCGTCGAGCGCTCGGCAACCCCCGAGGAGATCAAGAAGGCCTACCGTCGCCTTGCGCGTGAGTTGCACCCCGACGTGAATTCGGCCCCCGACGCATCGGAACGCTTCAAAGAGGTCACGCACGCCTACGACGTTCTTTCGGACCCTCAGCAGCGACAGTCCTATGACATGGGCGGCCAGCAGGGCTTCGGCGGCGGTGGCTTCGGCGGTTTCGGAGACATTTTCGAGACGTTCTTCGGCGGCGGTGGGGGCGGAACCCGCCCTCCGCGCTCCCGCACGGAGCGCGGCCAGGATGCGCTCATCCGCGTAGAGATCGAGCTCGCCGATGTCATCTTCGGCACCCAGCACGAGGTCGAGGTCGATACCGCAGTCACTTGCAAGACGTGCGGTGGCTCATGCTGTGCGCCGGGCACCGACCTGGCCACGTGTGACATCTGTGGTGGTAGCGGCCTCATCCAGCGCTCTGTGCGCAGCCTGCTCGGCAACGTCATGACCTCGAGTCCGTGTGGAACGTGCCGTGGTTACGGCACCGTCATTCCGAACCCGTGCCCCACGTGTTCCGGTCAGGGCCGCGTTCGCGCCCGTCGCCGCATCCCCGTCGACATTCCCGCCGGAGTCGACACGGGGCTGCGTCTGCAGATGCCTGGGCAGGGGGAGGTCGGCGCTGCCGGAGGCCCCAACGGCGACCTATACCTCGAGATCAAGGTGCGCCACCACGATGTCTTTAGCCGCAATGGCGATGACCTGCTCGCGACGCTTGAGGTGCAGATGACGGATGCCATTCTTGGCACGACCGCCGTCTTTGAGTCGCTGGATGGCCCGGTCGAGGTCGAGGTCAAGCCGGGAACGCAGAGCGCCGAGGTCATTACGGTCAAGGACCGCGGAATCACGCACCTTCGCGGCGCTGGCCGTGGCGACCTCAAGATCGGCGTTCAGGTGCTCACCCCGACCAAGCTCAATTCCAAGTCGCGCGAGCTTGTGCAGGAGCTTGCCCGTTCGCAGCATTCTGTGCCTCCGCACCTGTCGCACTTTCAGCAGGGACTTTTTCAGAAGCTCCGTGACCGGTTCCTCAACCTGTAGATGGCGCACTTCTACCTCGCAGAATCCCTTGCCTCTGCCAGCGTCGGCGCGACCGTGTCGGTTACGGGTGCCGAGGCGAAGCACGCCGTTAGCGTGAGCCGCATCCGGGTCGGGGAGTCGTTGTCGATTGGCAACGGGGCCGGTCTCGTCGTCACCGGTGAGGTGACCGAGGCTCGGCCCGATCTGCTGAGCGTCGTCGCGCAGACCGTGACGCAGTTTCCTCGGCCGACACCGGCGCTCGTTCTCGCCCAAGCCCTCGCCAAGGGCGGGCGGGATGAGAGCGCGGTGCAGTCGGCGACGGAACTCGGGGTAGACACCGTCATTCCGTGGGCGGCTCAGCGGTCGATCGTTCGCTGGGATGCCGCCAAGGCCTCCAAGGGCAGGGAACGCTGGCATTCGATCGTGCGCGAGGCGAGCAAGCAGTCGATGCGCCCGTGGGTGCCCGCTGTTGGGGAGGTGGCAACGACCAAACAACTGGCGGCGCGGGGCGGCAGCGCGCTCATCCTGGTCCTTGAACCGACCGCGGAAAAGCGGCTCACGGAGCTCAGCAGGGATGAGCTTGAGAGGCACGACGAGGTCGTGTTGGTCGTGGGCCCTGAGGGCGGCGTCGCTGATGGCGAACTCTCAAGCCTGCGCGACGCAGGCGCTGTTCTCGTCAAGCTCGGCGACGGCATCCTCCGCACCAGCACTGCCGGGCCTGCCGCGATCGCTGTGCTCAATGCGCAGCTTGGTCGCTGGTAGCCACCGCCTCAGGCGTTTGCGCTTAAGCTTGTGGCATGTCTGCCGCAGCCGAACCATCGATCTTCTCCCGCATCATCGCCGGTGAAATTCCTGCCGATGTCGTGTTCGACGGCGAGCGTGTTATCGCCATTCGCGACATTGCGCCTAAGGCGCCCGTGCATTTGCTGGTGATTCCCCGCGACCCGCAGTACCGCAACGTCGCAGAACTTGCGGCCGGCGATCCGGCTCTGCTTGCGGAGATGGTTGCGACGGCGCAGGCCCTGGCGGATGAGCACTGTGGAGGCGAGTTCCGCCTCGTATTCAACACCGGCGAGAGCGCCGGCCAGACCGTATTCCATGTGCACGCTCACGTTTTGGGCGGCACCCTCTCGGAAGGCTCCCTTGGCGACTGACACTGCACGGACCGGCGGAGCAAGCGGCGACTCGCTTCGCACGGTGATCCATGTCGATACCGTCTCGATGGTCGACCTCTTGGGGCCGCAGGATCGACTGCTGCGCACGATCGAGGATCAGCATCCGCTTGTCTCGGTATTTGTTCGTGGCAACGAAATCGCGCTTGAGGGGCCCGCAGCGCAGGTCCGCGCAGCCAACACGCTTGTCGAGGAGCTTCTCGCTCTGGCCGGCGAAACCCACGAGCTGACCGATCGTGACGTCACCGAGTCTGCCCGCATCATCGCGGGCAGCTCCGGCGAGCGGCCGACGGATGTGCTCGGGCAGACGATATTGATGAGCCGTGGCAAGAGCATTAGGCCCAAGACCTCAGGGCAGCGGGCGTATGTCGATGCGATCGATGAGAACACCGTCGTATTCGGCATCGGCCCCGCCGGCACGGGAAAGACCTACCTGGCGATGGCCAAGGCGGTGCAGGCCCTGCAGCGCAAGGAGGTCGACCGCATCATCCTCACGAGGCCGGCCGTCGAAGCTGGCGAGCGTCTTGGATTCTTGCCCGGCTCGCTGACTGACAAGATCGACCCTTACCTGCGACCCCTCTACGACGCGCTCAACGAGATGATGGACCCGGAGGTCGTGGGCAAGCTCCTGGCCATCGGCACGATCGAGGTCGCCCCGCTGGCCTATATGCGAGGGCGCACGCTGAACAACTCCTTCGTGATCCTTGACGAGGCGCAGAACACCACGCCGGAGCAGATGAAGATGTTCCTGACGCGTCTCGGATTCGGGTCGCGCATGGTCGTCACGGGCGACATCACGCAGGTCGACCTGCCGACGGGCACGAGTGGTCTCACTCTCGTGACGCAGGTGCTCGACACCCTTGACGACATCCATTTTTCGTACCTCACGAGCGACGATGTTGTGCGGCACACGCTGGTAGCCCAGATCGTGGATGCCTATACCCGGTACGACGAAGACCGGCAGCGCGTTCGCGCAGACCGACGAGACGCCACAGGGCGCGGAGAGAGTGCACTATGAGCATCGAGATCAACAACGAGTCAGTTGTGGAGGTCGACGAGACCGCACTGCAGCGCCTGGCGACCTACGCGCTAGACGAGCTCCACGTGCATCCCGACGCCGAGCTGTCGATCGTGCTGGTCGACGAGGCAGCCATGGAGCAGCTCCATGTGCAGTGGATGGACGAGCCGGGCCCAACGGATGTTCTGAGCTTTCCCATGGACGAGCTCCGGCCCGGCACAGAAGACGCCATTACCCCCGCTGGTCTGCTCGGCGATGTTGTGCTGTGCCCTCAGGTCGCGCAGTCGCAGGCCGAAACGGCCGGACACACCCTCATGGACGAGCTGCTGCTGCTCACCACCCACGGCATTCTTCACCTGCTCGGCTTCGATCACGCCGAGCCTGATGAGGAGCGCGAAATGTTCGGCCTGCAGCGCGACATTCTCGCCGGCTTTGCCGTGCAGGAGCGCGACCCTCAGTGATGACGCAACCCTCAGTGATGAACCGCCCACATTCATCTGAGCTGCGGAGTTCTCGATGACCGTGATCTTTGCGATTGTCGCCGTTGTGCTCGTCGCATTCGGCGGACTCCTGGCGGCAGCAGACGCCGCCCTGGGTGTGCTCTCCCGCAACGACCTGCAGGAGATGGCACAGGGATCCCGTAGCGAGAAGTCGCTTCTGGCGATCGCCGCTGACATCGGCCCGCACCTCAACGCCGTCAACTTCATGCGCATCGCGGCGGAGACAACAGCTGCCGTTTTGGTCACGATGAGCTTTACGACCGTGATCGGACAGTGGTGGCTTGCCCTCATCTGCTCGGCACTCGTCATGATCATCGCGTCATTCGTGCTCGTCGGTTCTAGCCCGCGCAGCGTTGGGCGGGAACATGCGCGCCCCATTGTGATTGCGACCGCGTGGTTGGTTCACGCGCTGAGGGTGCTGCTGGGGCCGATCGCGGCTGCGCTTGTGGCGGTGGGCAACAGGGTCACTCCTGGTCGCCCCAAGACGGCAACATTCAGTTCTGAACAACAGCTGCTGAGCATGGTCGACGAAGCAACCGCGCTAGACGTGCTCGAGGAGGAAGACCGAGAGCTGATCCACTCGATCTTCGAGTTCAACCAGACGGTCGTGCGCGAGGTCATGGTGCCCCGTACCGATGCTGTGACGATCGAGGGAACTGCGCTTCTCGCGGAAGCCCTGGGGCTGTTCTTTGGCAAGGGCGTATCGCGCATCCCCGTCGTGGGCGAAGATGTCGACGAGGTGCTCGGCGTTCTCTACCTTCGCGACGTCGCCCGTCTCAGTCATGAGCGGCCGTCCGACCTCACCAAGCTCACCACGGCCCAGCTTGTGCGCCCCGCGCTGTTTGTGCCGGAATCGCAAAAGGCAGACGACCTCTTGCGCCAGATGCAGCTCGAATCGAACCATCTTGCGATGGTCGTGGACGAATACGGCGGAATCGCCGGGCTCGTCACGATGGAGGACCTCATCGAGGAACTCGTCGGCGATATCTCTGACGAGTACGACCGGGCGCTCCAGGAGGTCAAGGATCTCGGTGATGGCCGCTTTCGGGTCGCCGCTCGGCTCCCTGTCGATGAACTCGGAGAGCTCTTTGACCTTGACCTTGATGACGACGATGTCGACTCGGTCGGCGGGCTTTTCACCAAGGCGCTGGGCAGGCTCGCAGAGCCGGGGGATACCGTCCACGTCTACGGAGTCACCCTCACGGCCGAGAGAACCGATGGCCGGCGCAAACGCCTCGTCACCCTCATTGCCGAGCCCGATACCCGGGTCGTGCGCGATGATGGCTCCGAGAGCGACACAGAATCTGACAGCGAGAGCGAGAGTTACACCCCATGACCGACACCCAGCACCGCGCGGGCTTTGTGACCTTTGTAGGTCGCCCCAACGTCGGCAAGTCGACGCTCACCAACGCACTCGTCGGCGAGAAAGTCGCCATCACGAGCAGCAAGCCGCAGACCACCCGCCGCGCCATTCGCGGCATTGTGCACAAGGAATCTGGCCAGCTCATCCTGGTCGATACGCCCGGCATGCACCGCCCCCGCACGCTCCTGGGTGAGCGCCTCAATGCTGTCGTGCAAGACACGCTCGGCGAGGTCGACGTGATCTGCTTCTGCGTGCCTGCCAACGAAAAGCTCGGCCCGGGCGATCGCTTCATCAATGAGCAGCTAGATTCGTTTCCCCGCGCCAAGAAGGTCGCCATTGTCACCAAGGTCGATGCGGCATCAAAAGCATCCGTCGCAGAGCAGCTGCTTGCTGTCTCCCAGCTGCGCGACTGGGAGGCCATCATCCCCGTTTCTGCGCTCACGAGCATCCAGCTGGATGTTCTGACCAAGGAACTGATTGCCTTGCTACCAGAATCCCCGCCTCTCTACCCGGCCGAGACCGTGACCGAAGAGGCGATGGAAGACCGCATTGCCGAGTTCATTCGCGAGGCAGCACTTGAGGGCGTTCAAGACGAGCTGCCTCATTCGATTGCCATTACGATCGACGACATCATCGAGCGAGACGACAAAGAGCTCGTTGAGATCTACGCCAACCTGTTCGTAGAGCGCGACAGCCAGAAGGGCATCATCATCGGCCACAAGGGCTCCCGTCTCGCCGAGGTCGGCGCACGGGCGCGGGCGCAGATCGAGCCCCTCATCGGCAGCAAGGTGTTTCTCTCCCTCCGGGTGAAGGTGGCCAAGGAGTGGCAGCGTGACGCCAAGCAGCTCGGCCGGCTCGGCTTCTAGCGGCGTGAATCTCTTTCGGGAGATCACCAGGCGCCAGCTGGTGTTCGATATTTCGCTGGCCATATTTTGCGTTCTGCTGCGGCTTGCGATCACGGTGGCCGAACCGGCGATGTATGTCGTCGTCATCATCATGGCGACGGCGCTTGCCCTGCGCCGGGCAAGCCCTGCGCTCGCTCTGGTTGTGGCCTGGGTTGGCGCTGGCTTTCAGCTTGTGGCCCAGCTCGGCCCCGACGTCTCCAACCTCGCGATCCTCGCAGTGCTGTTCACGACAGCGGCCTATGGCGGCCGGGTTCTCAAGTGGGCTGGCCTTGGTTCTGCGATAGCGGGTTCCCTCGTGATCGCGATCTACCTCACGATCGATGTCTTTCTCAGGGGCGCGCCGCTGAACGAAGTGATTCAGGTGTTCGCGGGCATCCTGATCTTCGCGCTCGTGGGTCTCGGACTGAGCTGGACGCTCGGGCTCCTTGCGCGCACTCGGCGCCTCGCCGGCGAGAGCAGGTCGGCCCAGGCTAAGGCCGAGGCGGAGCAGCGCATCGCTCAGCGCGAGGTCATTGTCGAACAGGAGCGCAACCGCATCGCGCGGGATATGCACGACATCGTCGCGCACTCCCTTGCGGTCGTCATCGCGCAATCAGACGGCGCCCGCTACGCCAGGCTCACAGATCCCACCGCTGTCGATGGTGCCCTGACAACCATTTCTTCGACCGCGCGAGAGGCGCTCGGCGATGTTCGCCTCCTGCTCTCGCAGCTCCGACACAATCAGGCCGAGGGGCCGCAGCCGAGCCTTGCCGATCTCGACCGGCTCGTGGGGCAACTTCGCCAGGCGGGCCTCTCTATCGAGGTTCGCGAGACCGGTGAGCCTCTGCCCTTGGCGCAGGGGCAGCAGCTCGCGGCGTATCGCGTGATCCAAGAAGCCCTCACGAATGCGCTCCGCCATGGGGATGTCGACCAGCCCGTCGAGTTGGAGATCGCCTGGTCGCCGCTCGGGCTGCACGTGACGGTGACCAACCACATGCGCGCGGATGCGCAACTGGCCCCGCCACTCGGTCACGGCCTTGCGGGCATGCGGGAGCGCGCTGTGCTTGCGGGCGGCGACCTGACCGCCCGGCCCACATCCGGGCTGTTCGTGGTCTCGCTTTCGTTGCCCCATTCGGTGCCGACCACCACCGCTCCCACCCTCAAGGAGTCGTCATGACCGATCAGATCAGAGTGGCGCTCGTCGACGACCAGTCGCTCTTTCGTGCTGGAATCCGCATGCTGGTCTCATCACAGCCCGACCTTGAGTTCGTGGGGGAGGCCAGCAACGGGCAAGAAGGTGTCGCCCTCGCTCTGGCCCAGCGCCCCGACGTGATGCTCATGGACATCCGTATGCCGATCATGGATGGCATTGACGCGACAGCCGAGATTGTGGCGAACGCCGCTAAGAACGGCTCTGCCACTCCTCGGGTGATTGTTCTCACGACATTCGATCTGGATGAAGCTGCGACCCGGGCAATTAGGGGCGGCGCAAGCGGCTTTGTGCTGAAAGATGCCGACCCCGAGTTTCTGCTTGCCGCAATTCGCACGGTTCACGCGGGCAACGCCGTGATTGCCGCTTCGGCGACTCGTGAGCTTTTCGAGCACTTCAGCGGGGCATCAGCAGTCACGGCGACCCCCGCAGAGTTCGAGAACCTCACCTCACGGGAGCGAGACATCTTCGTGCTGGCCGCGCGGGGCCTGAGCAACTCCGAGATCGCGCAGCAGGAGTTTCTCAGCGAGGCGACCGTCAAGACACACATCAGTCGCATCCTCTCCAAGCTGTCGCTACGCGATCGTGTGCAGTTGGTTGTCTACGCGTTCGAGCACGAGCTCACGGGCAACTGATAGCCAGAGGTTCGCGCGGTGGCCAGAGATGTACGCCGGCGCTGCAAGGTCATCCTGAAGAGGGATGCGGGAGCTACTTGAGCCCGATGCCCCGGAGGCCCCGCAAAAAATAGCGTGGGTCTATGACAATCACACCTGCCAATCCCGGCCCCTCCGATGGGTCGCGCACCGAATCATCCGCGGCAGTAGCGCGCGTCTCTCACGTCACCAAGGCGTATGGATCAGGAGCAACGACCGTTACGGCACTCGACGGCGTCACGCTCGAGCTTCGTCGCGGTGAATTCACCGCCATCATGGGGCCCAGCGGATCGGGCAAATCAACTCTCATGCACATCATGGCTGGCCTCGATTCGCCCACGTCGGGCTCCGCCTGGATCGGGGATACCGAGGTAACGGGCCTGGGCGACACCGAACTGACCCTGCTACGGCGACGGCGCATCGGATTCGTGTTTCAGGCCTTCAACCTGGTGCCGACCCTTGACGTAAGCGGCAACATCCACCTTCCGTTCATGCTCGACGGCCGCCGCCCTTCTGTTCAGGAGAAGAAGTGGATCGATGACCTCATCGACTCGCTCGGGCTTTCGCCACGGCTCACGCACCGTCCTCATGAACTCTCGGGAGGGCAGCAGCAGCGCGTCGCTATCGCCCGCGCCCTGGCGACCCGCCCCGACCTCATCTTCGCTGACGAGCCCACGGGCAACCTCGACTCGCGCACGGGCCGCGAGGTCTTGGCATTGCTCGCCGCGGCGTGCACGGGGTATGGGCAGAGTATCGCCATGGTGACCCACGACCCCATTGCGGCAAGCTATGCCGACCGCATCGTTTTTCTCGCCGATGGGCGACTTGTGGCCGAACACGGGCGCAGCACGCCCGAGCAGATCAGCTCGTTCATGCTCGGTATGGAGTTGGCCAAGTGACGGTCTCGACATCACACAGCCGTGGACTCAAAGACCACACATCGAGTCTCATCGTCACGGCGCTGAGCGCCGCCTTTGGGGTCGGACTTATTCAAACGACGGGCTATCTCACGGCGATAGTGGCGCAGAACGACATCTCGGCTCGCAATTCGGTTCAGCTGGCGTTGGCCATGGTGGCCTCCGTCTTCATCCTGATCGCGGTGTACGTCGGTTCGATTGTGACGGCCAACACGTTCGCCACGATCATCGCGGGTCGCACCCGCACGATTGCCCTCATGCGACTTGTCGGCGCGACGGCCAAGACTCTGCGTCTCTCGGTTGCACGAGAGGGCCTCGCGGTCGGGGCGGTGGGTGCGGCTATCGGCGCAGCGGTCGGCCTCGTGATCGTTACCGCCGCACTCGAGCTGGCGCGGGCCACAGGGGCGGTTCCTGATCTCGATTACGGCGCCATCGACCCGCTCATCGTTATGCCCGCAGGTGTTGTGGTTGTGGCGACGTGGGGTGCCTCGTGGGTCGGCTCGCGCCGGGTTCTCGTCGTGACCCCGATCCAGGCGACGGGTGCCGCGCAGGAGCGCTCACGCGAAGAGACGCGGCGCCGCCCTGTGCGCAATGGTGTCGCAGCGCTGTTCTTCTTCGGAGGGCTTGTCGCGCTCGGCGTCGGTGTGGTTCTCGGGCTTGTCAACGGGCTCGGCTTCATCGTCGCGTTCTTCGGCGGAATCGCTTCGTTCACGGGCGTCGTCATCGGCGCTCACCTCGTTATTCCTCCGCTTCTGCGTCTCACCGGCCGCTGGTTTGGGTCGTCGGCATCGGCTCAGATGGCGGCGGAGAACAGCACGCGGTATCCGGAGCGCAGCGCGCGAACGACGATCGGGTTGGTCATCGGTGTGACCCTCATCACCACGTTCTCTGTCGCGGCACAGGGCTACGCAGACATGATCGCGGCGGCCCAGCAGAACGAGCCAGAGGCCTATGCAGGCACCGACGACGTGATTGCCATAACGATGGCGATCTTCACGGCACTCATCGGCTTCTCTGCGGTCATCGCGGCGTTTGGAATGATCAACAACCTCTCGCTGAGCGTGATTCAACGAACGAGAGAGCTCGGATTGCTGAGGGCCCTGGGCTTTACCGGTCGGCAGGTGCGCGGGATGGTCGTGGCCGAGAGCGCTCAGCTCACGGTGACGGGTGTGGGAATCGGCCTCGTGCTCGGTGTGCTGTACGGCTGGGCGGGTGCGCAGTCGCTTTTGGGCAGCATGTTCGGCGGCCCCGGACTCGTCTTGCCCACAGTTCCGTGGTTCCTCCTCATCGTCCTCGCTGTGGGATCCGCGTTGCTCACGCTCGCGGCGGCTCAAATCCCGGCGCGCAAGGCCACATCGGTTACGCCGGTGCTGGCTCTCGCCGCCGACTGACTGAGAGGGGAGGGCAACCCGGCTGGCCGGGTTGCCCTCTCGATTTGATAACGGCGCAAAAAGGGGTGATAACCTGAGTTCGTGCTGTTCGGTCTGCTTCTCCTTAGCTGCCGCGACGAGTCCTAGTTCCAGGCCTCCCTCGTCGCGGTGTTCGTCGTCGGCTGACCTAATCAAGCGAGAGAGAACTACAGGACATGAAGAACACACAAAAAGCCTCGGGTATGCCGATCCACAAGTACCGCCCATTCCACGAGATGATTGCGGTCGATCTGCCCGATCGCACGTGGCCAGCCCAGCGCATCACGGAGGCACCACGCTGGTGCGCCGTCGACCTTCGCGATGGAAACCAGGCCCTCATCGACCCGATGAGCCCCGAGCGTAAGCGCATAATGTTCGAGCTCCTCGTCGAGATGGGCTACAAGGAGATCGAGGTCGGGTTCCCCTCGGCGAGCCAGACCGACTTCGACTTCGTCCGCAGCCTCATCGAAGAGAACCTGATTCCCGATGATGTGACGATTCAGGTGCTGACCCAGGCCCGTGAGTCCCTGATTAACCGCACGTACGAGTCGATCAAGGGTGCCAAGCAGGCGATCGTTCACCTCTACAACTCCACGAGCATCCTGCAGCGCGACGTGGTTTTTCGCACCGACAAGCAGGGAATCATCGACATCGCGCTTGAGGGTGCCCGCCTGTGCCGTGCGGCCGAATCCATCGCCGAGGGCACGGAGATCTACTACGAGTACTCGCCCGAGAGCTTCACGGGCACCGAGCTCGAGTTTGCCGTCGACGTGTGCAACCAGGTGCTCGAAGTGCTCGAGCCGACCCCGGAGCGCAAGGTCATCATCAACCTGCCCGCCACGGTCGAGATGGCGAGCCCCAATGTTTACGCAGACTCGATCGAGTGGATGTCTCGCAACCTTAACCACCGCGAGAACGTGATCCTGAGCCTGCATCCCCACAACGACCGTGGCACAGCAGTGGCTGCGGCCGAGCTCGGTTACATGGCTGGCGGCGACCGCATCGAGGGATGCCTCTTTGGCAACGGTGAGCGCACCGGCAATGTTGACCTCGTTGCTCTGGGCATCAACCTCTTCACGCAGGGCATCGATCCGCAGATCGACTTCAGCGATCTTGACCGCATCAAGCGCACTGCGGAGCACTGCAACCAGCTCCCCGTGCCTGAGCGCAGCCCGTGGGCGGGCGACCTCGTCTACACGGCATTCAGCGGTTCGCATCAGGACGCCATCAAGAAGGGCTTCGAGGCCATGGAGGCCGAGGCTGCCGAGAAGGGTGTTTCGGTCGATGACCTCACCTGGGCGGTCCCGTATCTGCCGGTCGACCCCAAAGACCTGGGTCGCAGCTATGAGGCGGTTATCCGCGTCAACTCACAGTCGGGCAAGGGCGGAGTCGCTTATCTGCTCAAGACCGACCACGCGCTCGACCTCCCTCGCAAGCTGCAGATCGAGTTCAGCGGCGTAGTGCAGGCGAAGACCGATGCCGAGGGCGGCGAGGTCACGAGCGACCAGATCTGGGACATCTTCGGAGACGAATACCTGCCGGCCGATGACGCCGAGCAAAAGTGGGGTCGGTTCGAGATTCTGCGCACGAGCACATCGAGCGACATGGATGGCTCCGTTGCGCTGCAGGTCAAGCTCCGTGCAGGCGACGACGTGCGTGAGGTCGAAGCCACCGGCAACGGCCCGATCGCCGCGTTCCTTAAGATCGTGCGCGAAAAGGGCGGCGTCGATGTCGCACTGTACGACTACCAGGAGCACGCCATGAGCGCGGGCGGCGACGCCCTCGCCGCAGCGTATGTCGAACTGAGCGTTAACGGTCGCACCCTGTGGGGTGTTGGCATCGACGCCGATATTTCGACGGCGTCTCTCAAGGCCATCGTCTCAGCCGTGAACCGGGCCGTCCGCACGGCGAGTGACGACCGCGAGCTTGCCTCCGTCTAGCCCTCTTCTGGCGCGCTGACACCCGGCTTGCTCTGGCGCCATGTGCGCCGGGGCCACGCTTTGCCGAGCGACATTCTGGGTAGTCGTGGCAGTTGGGTGAGGCGCCTCTGCTCGGGCAGGCTCCAGTTGAAGAGTACGGCCAGGATGCGCACGCTAAAGGTGAGAACGACGCCGCTGAGCGCTGCGATGTGGGGTGGGACTCCTGCTGTTTCGAGCAGCACGATGAGTCCTGCCCCCGAGAAGGCCGCGACCGCGTAGAGCGACCCCACCTGCATGATCGCGATCGGGGTCGCGAGCAACATGTCGCGCAGAAGGCCGCCGCCGACCGCGGCGAGCATCCCTACAAAGATCGCGGGGATCGCTGGAAGGCCAGCGGCGAGGGCCTTTGTTGTGCCGATCGCGCCGAAGAGCCCGAGCGAAAGAGCGTCGACCGCCGTAAGCACATGACGCAGGCGGTGAAATGTACGCTCGAGAAGCATGCCAATCAGCGCTGTGGCGACCGCGACGGGCAGATACCAGTTCGTCTGAAGTGCCGCGAGAGGCTCGTTGAGCATGAGGTCTCGCATGATTCCGCCGCCGATGCCCGTGACGATGCCGATTACGGCGACCCCCAAAAGGTCGATGCGGCGGCTCGTGAAGCCCGCCGCATACATGGCCCCCATGATGGAGCCGGCTGATACGGCGATGAGATCCGCCCAGAGCGGGATCGAAAAGGCTTGCTCCATGCTGTAGTTGTAGCACGCGGCATTCACGGTGGCAGGCCCGCGGCGGGGGATACTTGATGGGTGCCCCTCTATCGTGACGAAGTTGTCGTCCTTCGAACCCACAAGCTGGGTGAGGCGGATCGTATTGTCACGATGCTGAGCCGCCAGCACGGCAAGATCCGGGCAGTGGCCAAAGGCGTTCGGCGCACCGCCTCCAAATTCGGTGCGCGGCTTGAACCGTTTATGGTGGCCGACGCACAGTTCTTTGAGGGGCGCACGCTCGACGTGATCACACAGGCCGAGTCCCTTGGCTCCTACGGGGCGGCGATCACGAGCGACTACGGCAGCTATACCGCGGCGAGCACGATGGTCGAGGCCGCAGACAAGCTCACGGAGGATGAGGGTAGCCTCCAGCAGTTTCTGCTTCTGGTGGGTGCTCTGCGCTCCCTCGCCCGGCAGGAGCATCCTTCCGGGCTCACGCTCGACTCCTATCTGCTGCGGGCCCTGGCCATCGCCGGATGGTCGCCGAGCTTTGTCGATTGCGCCATGACGGGTGCCCCGGGGCCGCACTCCGCGTTCGTGGTGCATCTCGGTGGGGTCGTCGCCGACGAGGTTGCACCTCCCGGGGCTCCTCGGCTCGATCGAGACACTCTCGCTCTGCTCAGCGCCCTGCTGGCGGGAGACTGGGAGGCAGCGGAGCTCGCGAGCGAACGCACCCGTTCTCAGGCCAGCGGCATCGTTGCCGCCTATGCGCAGTTTCATATGGAGCGCAAGCTTCGCTCCCTTGAACACGTCGACCGTTCCGCGCCGATTGCGCGACGGTCGGTCTCATCCGAAGGGTCACCTGAATGAGCCGAGTTTCTAAGACGCACCGCGATGCTGTCGATTTCAAGCCGATTGACTGGACCGGCATCTATCCGCCAGACATGCCCAAGGGGGCTGTACCCGACCACGTTGCGCTGGTCATGGATGGCAACGGTCGATGGGCAAACGCTCGTGGTCTCACCCGCGTGGAGGGTCACAAGGCGGGGGAGGCGGCCCTGCTCGATGTCGTGGCTGGGGCCATCCAGATAGGCGTCAAGCACCTCAGCGTCTATGCGTTCTCCACCGAGAACTGGAAGCGGTCTCCCGAGGAAGTGCGCTTTCTGATGGGCTTCAACCGCGACGTTTTGCACCGCCGTCGCGATCAGCTCAACGACTGGGGAGTTCGGGTTCGCTGGTCGGGACGCAGGCCGCGCCTGTGGTCCTCCGTGATCAAGGAGCTGGAGTTCGCCGAACAGCTGACGGCTGGCAATAGCACCCTCACGCTCACGATGTGCGTGAACTACGGCGGTCGCAATGAGATTACGGATGCCGTGCGCCGCATCGCAGAGGATGTCGCTGCAGGCAAGATCAGGCCGTCCGCCGTCAGTGAGAAGCTGATCGCCCGCAATCTCTATGCGCCGGAACTGCCCGATGTGGATCTCTTTGTGCGCAGCTCGGGGGAGCAGCGCACGAGCAACTTCATGCTGTGGCAGAGCGCGTATGCCGAGATGGTATTTCTCGACACGTTGTGGCCCGACTTCACGCGGGAACAGCTGTGGCAGGCGATCACGCTCTATGCCCAGCGCAACCGCCGTTTCGGCGGCGCAATCGACGCTCCCTCTGCCTAACCGGCAGCCACCGACACATTTCAGGGCATCGGCGCCCCCAATGCTAGGATCTGTTCAGGTCACAGTGACCTTTACAGACTCCTCCGGCGGTGATGCAGATGGGCGACGAGATCAGCCTCGCGATCTCCACCGTGATCTTCGCACTGCGGCCCGACCCAGATGGCGGGTCTCCCACTCTGTGGATTCCGCTGGTTCGCCGCATCCGTGAGCCGTTTCTCGGCCGCTGGGCGCTCCCGGGCGGTCCGCTACTCGCGGACGAAAGTCTTTCGGGTGCCGCCGCGCGCAACCTCAAGACGACCACGGGTCTCGAGCCGCGCTATCTGGAGCAGCTCTATGCGTTTGGCGAACCCGATCGTTCCCCCGGCGCCCGCGTCGTTTCGATCGTCTACTGGGCTCTCGTGCACGCCGGCGAAGCAGACCGGGTGGCCGAGGGTGACAATGTGCGGTGGTTTATTGCCGATGAGGTTCCCGACCTGGCTTTCGACCACTCCACAATCGTTGAATACGCCCTGTGGCGGTTGCGCACCAAGATGGAATACAGCCGCATCGCCCACGCCCTGCTCGGCGACACCTTCACCCTCGCTCAACTGCGAGAAGTGCACGAGGCAGTGCTGCGCACAAAGCTCGACCCCGCCAATTTTCGCCGCCAGATCGAAGCCTCCGGCAGCGTCGTGGCCACCGACCAGGTGCTCACAGGGGGCCGCCACCGTCCGCCACGCCTGTACCGCTACAACGATGCCGTGAGCCTCGTGGACAGCAGTCCGCTCGACGACGCCGCGTCCTCCCCGTCTTTGTCATAACGAGCCAGCCCGCCCCCATTACGCGCATTCTCAGCATCGCGACGCAACCCGCCAGGAGCCACCGTGACCTCAGTCGACACCACAATTCAGCGCATTCGCCTCACGGGCAAGCCATCCTCGAGCGATGCCCTGTGCACGACCGACCTCGTGGAATCACCGTGGAACTTCGACGCGGTGCCCGGCTACGGACCCGGTTCATCCATGAGCGACGTCATCCCGACAGGGGCACCGCGCCAGGGCGTTTTGCCCGAGGAATACCGCACGGCGTCTGCCGACGAACTCGACCGTCGCATCCGTCATGCCAAGGGCGTGCTGGGTGACCGGCTCGTGATTCTGGGCCATCACTACCAGCGCGATGAGATCATCCGCTACGCCGATTTCGTTGGCGATTCGTTCCAACTGGCGAATGCTGCCCAGACCGTGCCGTCGGCCGAAGCGATCGTTTTCTGCGGCGTGCACTTTATGGCCGAGACAGCCGACATTCTGGCCCAGACGGGGCAGTCGGTGATTCTGCCCAACCTCGCAGCCGGATGCTCCATGGCCGATATGGCCGACATCGACTCGGTGGCCTCGGCGTGGGCCGAGCTTGAGCGCATCTACGGCACCGAGCCCGACGCCCAGGGACGTCAGCCGATAGTTCCCGTCACCTATATGAACTCGTCCGCGGCGCTCAAGGGCTTCTGTGGGCAACACGGTGGCATCGTGTGCACGTCGTCAAATGCTCAGACGGTGCTCGAGTGGGCGTTCGAACGCGGGCAGCGCGTGCTGTTCTTTCCCGACCAGCACCTCGGCCGCAACACGGCGAAGGCGATGGGCATCACGCCCGAGCAGATGCCGTTGTGGAACCCGAACAAGCCCCTCGGCGGCAATACGGCGCAGCAACTGGTCGACGCGCGGGTGCTGCTCTGGCACGGCTTCTGCTCGGTGCACAAGCGCTTCACGACCGACCAGATCGACCGCGCACGGGTCGACCACCCCGGTGTTCGCGTGATCGTGCACCCCGAGTGCCCCATGCCCGTAGTGGATGCGGCAGACGAGGCAGGCTCGACCGACTACATCCTCAAGGCGGTCGCCGCGGCCACTGAGCCGACGACGTTCGCGATTGGCACCGAAATCAACATGGTGTCGCGGCTCGCCGCCGAATACCCGCAGCACACCATCTTTTGCCTCGACCCCGTAATTTGCCCCTGTTCGACCATGTATCGCATCCATCCCGGATACCTGGCCTGGGTGCTCGAGGCTCTTGTGCGAGGCGAGGTTCTCAACCAGATCACGGTGGAACCCGGGGTCGCATCCACCGCCAAGATCGCACTTGAGCGCATGCTCGCAGCCAGGCCTGCTGGCTGATGTCCACGATCACCGCCCCAAGAAAGGTGGCCGTCTCGTGCTGAGTCCCGCCGCAATCGGTTCCGTCGTTCACAGTGCCCTCGCCGAGGATGCTCCATGGGGAGACGTGACGAGCGACAACCTCATTCCCGCCAACGCCGTAGCGACGGCAACGCTCGTGGCTCGGGAGGCAGGAGTGCTCGCGGGCATCGGTGTATTTACCGCAGCGATGCACGCGACAGATCCGGATGCCCGGGTTGAGCTGCATGCCGCCGACGGCGACGGGTTCAGCGCGGGGGCCGTCCTCGCGACCGTGACGGGCAATGCTCGCGCGGTATTGCGGGCGGAGCGCGTTGGCCTCAATCTGGCCCAGCGCATGAGCGGAATCGCCACCGAGACGGCACGCTATGTTGCCGCAGTCGCGGGAACCGCTGCGACGATCGTCGACACACGCAAGACCACGCCGGGGCTCAGGGTGCTCGAACGCCACGCGGTGCGCTGCGGCGGCGGGAGCAATCACCGCTTCTCGCTGTCGGATGCCGTGCTCGCCAAAGACAATCACCTCGCTGTGCTGACGCGGGGAGGGCGTGACCTCACTGAATCGCTGAGGGAGTCCCGCGAGAGGGTGGGACACACGGTGCACTTCGAGGTGGAGGTTGATCGCATCGAACAGATCGAGCCTGTACTGGCCGCGGGAATCGACACGATAATGCTCGATAACTTCTCGCTCGAGCAGCTCCGCGAGGCGGTGGCGATGATCGCCGGCCGGGCGATTATTGAGGCCAGCGGGGGAGTGAACCTCACAACGGTCGCAGACATCGCGGCAACGGGGGTCGACATCATCTCCGTAGGCGCGCTGACCCACAGCGTTCGGGCCCTCGACCTCGGTCTCGACATCGCGGTGGAGTGACGGTCTGATGACGCTCTACCTCGACCATGCCGCCACGTCTCCTGTGCGCCGCGAGGTGTTGGAGGCAATGTGGCCGTATCTCAGCACCGAGTTCGGCAATCCGTCTAGCCATCACTCGGTGGGTGAGTCGGCGTCGCGAGCCCTCCTCTGGGCTCGCGAGCAGATCGCCTCGATCTTCGAATGTCGACCGGCCGAGGTGATCTTCACGGGCGGCGGTACGGAATCGAACAATCTGGCGATCAAGGGCATCTCCCTGGCCAATCCGCGCGGTCGTCACCTCGTCGTCTCAGCGATCGAGCACCCGTCTGTGCTGGAGTCGTGCGCCTACCTTGCCCGGCTGCACGGGTTCGAGGTCACCGAGATCGGGGTCGACCGCGACGGGTTGGTTCACGCCGACGATGTTGCAGAAGCTTTGCGGCCAGACACCACGCTCGTGAGCGTCATATACGCCCACAACGAAGTGGGCACGGTGCAGCCGGTCGCCCTCATTGCTGATGTAGCCCGGAGTCAGGGCGCGGCCTTTCACACCGATGCGGTGCAGGCAGCGGGGTGGCTTGGTCTCGGCCGGGGCGGACTCCCCGCCTCTGCGGTGACCATCGCAGGCCACAAACTGGGCGCGCCCAAGGGAGTCGGCGCGCTTATCCTTCGAGCGGGTACACCGATCGAACCCCTTATCCACGGCGGCGGTCAGGAGCGCGGCCGGCGCTCCGGCACGGAGAACGTGGCAGGGGCCGTGGGACTCGCCACCGCACTGACGCTCGCTGAGGCGGATCGTGCCGTTGCTGGCGCGCGCCTGAGTGTGGTCAGGGACCAGTTCATTGAGGCCGTTCTCGCCACCGTGCCGGGTGCGCGGCTCACAGGGCATTCCGTGCTGAGGCTGCCGACATCCGCATCGTTCTGCTTCGAGGGCACGAGCGGCGAGGCCGTGCTGCTGGAGCTTGAGCAGCTGGGGGTGATCGTGTCGAGCGGTTCCGCATGCGCAGCGGGGTCGAGCGACCCATCGACCGCGCTCACCGCTATGGGAATCACCCCGATGTGGCGCACACGGCCGTGCGCTTCACCCTCGGCCACGAATCGGATGCTGGCCAGATGGCTGAGGTGGCGTCGGCAGTGCGCACTGCCGTCGTCCGCGTGCAAGAAATCGGCGTATCTCGACCGAATTAGCAGATTCCAATGCCGAATCGTGGCCGTTCGACAGGCAGGATGGGGGCATGGCCTCAACGCTTCTGTCGCCCTCGCCCGAACTCAGCGCGGCAATCGCCCAGTTCGCTCCGTCCGCAGCCCGGGGCTACCTCGCGGCCGCGTCGATGGGGATACCCACCGCCGACACGGTTTCTGCGATGGCACACGATCAAGAGCTGTGGCAGTCGGGCCAGCGTGACCCGATGGGCTATGAGCCGACCGTCGAGAGCACTCGAGCGCACTTTGCGCGACTGATCGGAGTCCCACGCGAGCAGGTGGCGATTGGGTCGCAGACGTCGGTCATGGCCAGTGTCGTCGCGCTTTCGGCACCGCGCGGCGCCGAAATCCTCTGCGTTGAGAACGACTTCACGTCGATTGTCTTTCCCTTTCTGCAGCGCTCCGACCTGAGGGTGCGCAGCGTTCCGCTCCGCGACATAGCGGGCGAGATCGGCCCGCAGACCTGGCTCGTCGCGTTTTCGCTCGTGCAATCGAAGACGGGCGAGGTGGCCGATGTCGATGCCATCGAGGACGCGGCGCAGCGTGCGGGGGCGTTCACACTGTGCGATGTCACCCAGGCTGCCGGGGTCCATCCCGTCGATGCGACCCGATTTGATGCAACCGTGTGCCACGCCTACAAGTGGCTCTGCTCTCCCCGCGGGGTGGCGTTCATGGCGGTTGGCGACGACTTCGCCCGCCAGCTCGTCCCCGTGCAGGCGGGGTGGTACGCCGGCGAGCAGATTTGGGGGTCCATCTACGGCCCCGCAATGACGCTGGCCCCTGACGCGCGCCGTTTCGACGTCTCGCCGGCCTGGCCCTGCTGGGTCGGTGCCGAGCCAGCAATCCGCATGTTCGCCGACCTTGATATCGCCGAGATCTGGCAGCGGTGCAGTGCACTCGGCGACCAGCTGTGCGATCTGTTGGGCATCGCACAGCAACACCAGGCCATCGTCACGTGGGCGGATGCCGATGGCAGCGAAGTCGCCAAGCTCACGCAGGCGGGGGTGCGCATTTCGGGTCGAGCCGGTCGGGCACGTGCCGCGTTTCACCTGTGGAACGACGAAAGCGATGTGCAGCAGGTCGCCGAGATCCTCGGCAGGTGAAGACCCCGCGGGCAACTAGGCTGGGGGTATCACTTTCTTTCGACCGCGCATCCAGTGCGGCTGACCTTTGGAGCATCACGTGGCCGACGCCTCACCCCTCGATTCCGTTATCTCCCTGGCCAAGCGCCGGGGCTTTGTCTTTCAGGCGGGTGAAATTTACGGCGGTTCCCGCTCAGCGTGGGACTACGGGCCCCTCGGTGTGGAGCTCAAGGAGAACATCAAGCGCGAGTGGTGGCAGACCTTCGTGCGCGGACGCGAAGACATGGTCGGCCTCGACTCTTCGGTGATTCTTCCCAAGCAGGTGTGGGAAGCATCCGGTCACGTGGCGACGTTCACTGACCCGCTCGTCGAGTGCACCTCGTGCCACCACCGTTTTCGTCAGGACCACCTGATCGAGGCCTTCGAGGCTAAGAAGGGACGCGAGCCCAAGGACGGCATGAGCGAGATCGCGTGCCCCAACTGTGGAACGCGCGGCCAGTTCACCGAGCCGCAGCTCTTCTCAGGGCTTATGAAGACGTTCCTCGGCCCCGTCGACAGCGAGGCCGGGCTCAACTACCTGCGCCCCGAGACCGCCCAGGGCATCTTCGTTAACTTCAACAACGTGCTCACAGTGTCGCGCAAGAAGCCCCCGTTCGGCATCGGCCAGATCGGCAAGGCGTTCCGCAACGAGATCACTCCCGGCAACTTCATCTTTCGCACCCGCGAGTTCGAACAGATGGAGATCGAGTACTTCACTGCACCGGATGAGGCCGACACCTATTTCAAGGAGTGGGTGGAGACCTGCTGGAACTGGTTCATTGACCTCGGCATCAAGCCCGAGAACATGCGTCGTTTCGATGTGCCAGAGGATGAGCGTGCTCACTACTCGGCCGGAACGATCGACTTCGAGTACCGCTTCGGCTTCCAGGGTTCAGAGTGGGGCGAGCTCATGGGCGTCGCCAACCGCACCGACTTCGACCTCGGCGCGCACAGCAAGGCGTCGGGCACCGAGCTCAGCTACTTCGACCAGGCAACGGGGGAGCGCTACACGCCTCACGTGATCGAGCCGTCGTTCGGTCTCACCCGCTCGATGATGGCCTTCCTCGTCGACGCGTTCTACGAGGACGAGGCGCCCAACGCCAAGGGCGGCGTTGACAAGCGCACCGTCCTGCGCCTCGACCCGCGTCTGGCTCCGGTCAAGGCTGCGGTGCTGCCGCTCAGCCGCAACGAGCAGCTGTCGCCGCTGGCCAAGGACCTTGCTGCCGACCTCCGCAAGTCGTGGAACATCGACTTCGACGACGCCGGAGCGATCGGCCGCCGTTACCGTCGCCAGGATGAGATCGGCACGCCGTTCTGCATCACCGTCGACTTCGACACTCTCGACGACAAGGCCGTCACGGTGCGCGAGCGCGACACGATGCAGCAGGAGCGGGTATCCCTCGATCGCATTCGCGGGTACCTCGCCGAGAAGCTCATCGGTTAGCCCTTACCCCTCAAGAGCGCTCGTGGCGGGAATGCCACGGGCGCTCTTGTCGTTGGGGTCCATGTGAGCGAATCGAATAAGCCAAAAGCCCCCATCAAGGTCGATATCTGGTCCGACGTGCAGTGCCCCTGGTGCTATATCGGCAAGCGCAAATTCGAATCGGGCGCGCAGCAGTTTGGCGGCGACGTCGAGGTCGAATACCACTCCTATGAGTTGGCCCCCGATACGCCCGTCGACTTCGCCGGATCGCCCGCTGAATACCTCTCCGAGCGCAAGGGCATGCCGCTGGCGCAGGTCGAGCAGATGCTCACGCAGGTCACAAACGTGGCGGCCTCGGTTGGCCTCGATTATGACTACGACTCCGTGCACCAGACCAACACGGTCAAAGCGCATGAACTCCTTCACTACGCGAAGGCGCACGGCCGCCAGCTTGAGATGAAGGAGCGCCTCCTCAAGGCATACTTCGTCAACGGTGAGCACGTCGGCCGCATCCAGGATCTGGCCGACATCGCGGCCGAACTCGGCTTCGACCGTGCCGATGTCGTGCGCTCGCTCGAGGAAAACGAATACCTCGCTGCGGTTAAAGCGGATGTCGCGCAGGCCACTGCCTACGGCATCCAGGGCGTTCCCTTCTTTGTGATCGACGGCAAGTATGGCGTCTCGGGAGCCCAGGACGCCGCGACGTTTGCCCAGGTGCTCCAGCAGGTGCGCGATGAGAAGGCGGCTGCAGAGTGAGCACAGCACCCGAGGCGGATGCTCCCTCAGGCACTTTCACCATGCTGGGAGACCCCAGCGCGGTCGCCTGCGAGGGGGACACCTGCATTGTGCCGGCGGTGCCCCTGCAGACGTAGCCCGCGTGCGTGCGGTCAGTCGATCGGGTCGGTGAGGTCGGCCACGATGGCGCGAAATGCGCTGATCAGCGAATCGGCGTCGACGAATAGGCTCACGCCGTGTTCTCCTGCGCCGAGCGATATGCGTTTGCCGCTCATCCGCTCGTCGGCGTAGATCGGCCATGCGGTAACGCTCCCGAGCGGCGTAATGGTGCCGCGCTCGTAGCCCGTCGCCTCGAACGCCGTGTGCTGATCGGGCATCGACAGTTTGTTGGTGCCGACGAGCGCACGCAGCTTGGGCCAGGAGATTTGGCGGTCACCGGGCACGAGCGCAAAAAGAAACGTGCCGTCTTTCTTTTTGACCACGAGCGTTTTTACGATGTCGGAGGGGTGGATGCCGAGTGCCGTGGCCGCTTCGGCAAGGCTGGCCGCCGGGCCACGTTCTACGATCTCGACCGAAAGCCCACGGTTGCGGGCGTCGTCAATGACCCGGTTTCGCCCGGATGGCTCGGCAGAGGGTGACATCACTAACCTTTCGTCTGTGCGGGGTCAGTATGCACGATTGCGGGGCCGGGGTGTCGCTGCCTGCGAAACCCCGGCGCCTCATTCCGACCTTTAGTCTTTGCCGTCTTTCGCCAGCAACTCGTCCTCGATTGTGCCTCCATACCCCTCCGCCTGGGGGTCGCCGTGCAGGCCTCCCGAGACCGCATATTCCTCCTCCGGAGAGAGGATGAGGCGGTTGCGTCCCCACACGGCGAAGCCGATGAGCATGACGACGTAGACGACGGCGATAGCGATAACCGCGGGCTGGAAGTCGGGGTTGAGCAGGAACCCCAAGAAGATGAGCGCGGAGAGCAGCGCTGCGACGACAGCGCCCGGCACACCCCATGGGCTGCGGTAGGGCCGCTTCGCATTGGGGTATCGCTTGCGCAGAATCACAAACGAGATCATCTGCAACAGGTAGGCGAGCACAGCGCCCCAGACGGCGATGTTGAGCACGATGGCACCGGCTACGGCACCGGCCCCTTCTTCATCGATGCTGCCGAGAAAATCGACCACGTAGAGCGCGACGAACCCGATAAGCGCCCCGGCGAGCAGAGCCACCCAGGGGGTCTGTCGCTTGCCGGTCAGGGAGAGGAACTTGGGGTAGTACCCGGCACGGGAGAGGGAGTACATGTTGCGTCCGTAGGCGAACATGATGCCCTGCAGCGAGGCAAAGAGACCGACGAGAGCGAACAGGGCGAGCACTGCTGCTAGCTCGTCGCCCACGATCACCCGAAAGCCGTCGAGAAGCGGTTCGCTCGCGGCTCCCGTGACCTCAGCCCCGAGAATTCCGGTGTTGAGAAAGAGCACGAGCAGGCCTGTGACGATGAGCGTTCCCCGGGCCCAGAGCCCCGCGCGGGGAATGTCCCGCACCGGGTCGTGAGCTTCTTCTGCCGCGAGCGGCAGTTCTTCGATTCCCAAGAAGAACCACATTGCGAAGGGCAGGGCGAAGAGAATCGGCAGCACCCCGTGAGGCAAGAACTCGCTCTGGCCGGCGTCGGGCGCGATGTCGAACAGGTTGTCCCACGAGAAGAGGCCAGAGAAGACGGCCATGGCTGCGAACACCAGCAGAATGCCGATCGAGATGATCGAGACGATGATCGCGAAGCGGAACGAGATCGCTGCGCCCGCGGTGTTAAGTGCGATAAACAGGGCGTAGAGGATGAGCCACCAGGCCCAGGGAGGCATGCTAAAGCCGAGCAGTTCTTGCGTGATTCCGTCGGCGTATGACGCCGAGAAGAACACGATCACGGCCGTGGTTGCAACGTATTCGATCGTTTCGGCGAGCCCAGTGACGAAGCCGCCCCATGGCCCCATGGCCGCGCGCGAGAACGAATAGGCGCCGCCCGTGTGTGGCATCGCTGACGCCATCTCGCCGATGGAGAAGATCATGCCGTAATACATGATGACGAGCAGAGCAAAGGCGATGAGCATTCCCCGAACCCGGCGTAGGCGATGCCAAAGTTCCAGCCGGAGAAGTCGCCAGAGATGACGGCGGCGACGGCGAGGCCCCACAACCCCCAGACCCCCGCCGAACGCTTGAGCTGGCGTTTCTCGAAGTAGCCGCTCGCAGCGCTCGTATATTTCACGCCCGAGACTCGCAGGGTGTCTTTTGTCATCCCGTTTTCCTTTGCGTCGGTGCTCATGCCCGCGACTTTCAGGGCTTCGAGCTGCCTGTGGGTTCGTTGGGGTGACTATAGGGCTTTCATTGGCCGAACGGAACAACCATTGTGGCCGCAAGATGACGCTCAGATCGATACCGCGTGTGCTGTAATGGTCTGCATGTCGCCCATTGGCGGGCGGGATGCTGTGTTTAGCCACCGTTACGGGAGCCGCGCATGAGTCAACGATCTGCACCCCTTTCCCTCGAGCAACTCCACGAGCAGGTCGCGGCTGGCGATGTCGATACCGTGATCGTTGCTTTCACCGACATGCAGGGACGCCTCGTAGGAAAACGGGTATCGGCGCGGCTTTTCGTCGAAGAGGTTGCCACCCACGGCGCCGAATGCTGCAACTATCTCCTCGCCGTCGACGTCGATAACAACACGGTCGACGGCTATGCCATTTCTGGCTGGGATCGTGGCTACGGCGATATGGCCATGATCCCCGACCTCGCAACGCTGAGGCGCGCACCGTGGCTCACGGCGACCGCCATGGTCACGGCCGATTTGCAGTGGCTCGATGGCACACCCGTCGCTGAATCTCCGCGACAGATACTCACTAGCCAGCTCGACAGGCTCGCCGCCCAAGGGCTCGTCTCGTTCGCCGCCACCGAGCTCGAGTTCATCGTGTTCGACACCCCGTATCGCGATGCGTGGGCAAGCGGCTATCGCGACCTGACCCCAGCGAGCGACTACAACATCGACTATTCGATGCTGGGATCGACGCGCATGGAACCGCTGCTCCGCGACATCCGACGCTCCATGGACGGAGCCGGCATGTATTGCGAGGGAGTCAAAGGCGAATGCAATCTGGGCCAGCAGGAGATCGGCTTTCGCTATGCCGATGCGCTGACCACGTGCGACAACCACTCGGTCTATAAGAACGGGGCAAAGGAGATAGCCGATGCCCATGGCAAGAGCCTCACGTTTATGGCCAAGTTCAACGAGCGAGAGGGCAGTAGCTGCCACATCCATGTCTCGCTCCGCCGCGAGAGTGGCGAGGCGATCTTCTATGACGAAGCCGAAGAGTTCGGCATGTCGAAGGTGTTCAGGCACTTCGTGGCCGGCCAACTCGCGGCGATGCAGGAGCTCACCCTGTTCTTTGCCCCCAACATCAACTCGTACAAACGATTCGTTGACGGGAGCTTTGCTCCGACCGCCGTGGCCTGGGGTCTCGATAATCGCAGTTGCGCCCTCCGCGTGGTCGGCGGTCCTGGCGCCCTGCGGGTAGAAAACCGCGTTCCTGGTGCCGACGTCAATCAGTACCTCGCGGTCGCCGCCCTGCTCGCCGCAGGCCTTCACGGCATCGACAACGAGCTCGAACTCGAGCCTCCGACCACGGGCAATGCTTACACCGGCAACGCCCCCCGTGTCCCGACCAGCCTGCGGGAGGCCGCCGACCTGTTCGAACAATCGGCGATAGCCAGGGCGGCGTTTGGCGATGCCGTTGTCGATCACTACGTGCACAATGCGCGGGTCGAGCTGCGTGCTTTCGACTCCGCTGTCACCGATTGGGAGAGGTTTCGCGGCTTTGAACGACTCTGATCACGCGCCGGGGCGCCAGGTCGCCGCAGCGCCTCCCCTCATCGGCATATCGAGTTACCTGGAACAGGCCCAAACAGGCGTGTGGGATGTTCAGGCGGCGTTCTTGCCCAAGGTCTATATCGACGGGGTCACCGAGGCTGGCGGGGTCGCCGTGCTGCTGCCGCCCCAGCCGTCGTCCCCGAGCATCGCCCGCGCAGTGCTGTCGAGACTCGACGGGCTGATCATCTCCGGCGGTGCCGATGTGAACCCAGCGCTCTATGGCCAGCAGCCCCACGAACGAACGGGTCTGCCGAGGGATGATCGTGATGCGTGGGAAGACGCGCTGCTGAGTGAGGCGGTTGCCTCCGGAGTGCCGTTTTTGGGGATCTGCCGGGGTGTTCAAATGCTCAACGTGGCGCTCGGGGGCACCTTGCATCAGCATGTTCCCGACGTTGTGGGGAGCGACGACTATCAGCCTGCCCCCGGCCAATTCGGTCGAAAGGATGTCGCGGTCGAGCCTGACTCTCAGATCGGACGCCTGCTCCGACAGGGCGAGGAGCCGCTCTCGGTGCACGTCTACCACCACCAGGCCATCGATGAGGTCGCGGCAGGGCTCACTGTTACTGCGAGGAGTGAAGACGGCGTCATCGAGGCGGTCGAGATCGAGGGCGACGGCTTTGGAATCGGGGTGCAGTGGCATCCCGAAGAAAATGTCGAAGACCGACGGCTCTTCGCGGGGCTGGTGGAGGCGGCGCGGGAGCATGCCAGGCAGCGAGAACAGGGGAGCGGGCGATGAGCTACACCGTAATCAATCCGGCCAATGAATCGGTCGTTGAGACCGTCGAGCACTGGGGCGCGGAGCAGACGGACGAGGCGATCGCCGCCGCGTCCGTCGCCCAGCGGGCGTGGGCCGCCGTGGCGCCCGTGGACCGGGCGAGGGCCCTGCGGCGCTTTGCGGCCGCCGTCGACGGCGACCTTGAGAACCTTGCGCTCACCGAGGTGCGCAATTCCGGGCATCCGATCGGTCAGGCGCGCTGGGAGGCCGGCCACGTTCGGGACGTGCTCGAGTATTACTCGGCGGCGCCCGAGCGGCTGTTTGGCCAACAGATCCCGGTGGCGGGCGGCATCGATATGACGTTCCACGAGCCGCTCGGTGTGGTCGGCGTGATCACGCCGTGGAACTTTCCGATGACCATTGCGGCGTGGGGGTTCGCCCCCGCACTTGCCGCAGGCAACGCCGTCGTGCTCAAGCCGGCCGAGTGGACGCCCCTCACAAGCATCCGTCTCGCCCAGCTCGCCCTCGAATCCGGCCTGCCGGAGGGGCTCTTTCAGGTGCTGCCTGGTCGCGGCTCGGTCGTCGGCGAGAGATTCGTCACGAACCCGACAGTGCGCAAGGTCGTCTTCACCGGGTCGACAGCCGTAGGAAAACAGATCATGGCCGGATGCGCGCAGCAGGTCAAACGCGTCACCCTCGAACTCGGCGGCAAGAGCGCCAACATCGTTTTTGCGGATTCCGACCTGGAGAAGGCCGCGGCGCAGGCGCCGTATGGCGTGTTCGAGAACGCCGGCCAGGATTGCTGCGCGCGCAGCCGCATCCTCGTGGAGCGCAGCGCTTACGAGCGCTTCATGGAGTTACTGGAACCTGCCGTCGCCGGCGTCGCCGTCGGTGACCCCATGCTCGAGTCGACAGAGATGGGGCCGCTCGTCTCGCGCGCTCACTTCGATTCCGTGTGCGGTTACCTGCCAGACGATGCCCCGGTTGCGTTCAGGGGCAGCGCGCCGGAGGGCCCGGGCTTCTGGCTGGCGCCGACCGTTCTTACGCCAGGTCGCAATGACCGCACGGTGCGGGAGGAGATCTTCGGGCCCGTTGTCACGGTGCTTCCCTTCGACGACGAGGCCGACGCGATCGCGCTGGCCAACGACACCGAATACGGGCTGTCTGGTTCGCTCTGGACCCGCGATGTCGGTCGTGCGCTACGGGTTGCGCGGGCCGTGGAGTCGGGCAATCTCTCGGTCAATTCGCACTCATCCGTTCGGTACAGCACGCCGTTCGGTGGGTTCAAGCAGTCCGGTCTCGGGCGCGAGCTGGGGCCGGATGCCCCACTGAGCTTCACCGAGACCAAGAACGTTTTTATCGCTGTCGACTGAGATCGACCAAGCATCGTTGTCTAAGAGGGGAAGAGCCATGACGGGAATTGAGACGATCAACCTCACGCAGCGCCTAGCGGGGCGTGTTGCCGTGATCACGGGGGGAGCGAGCGGCATCGGCCTAGCAACGGCCAAGAGGTTCGCCGCCGAGGGGGCCACGGTCGTCATCGGTGACATGGATGCGGTCGGCGGGGAGGCCGCCGCCGAACTGGTTGGTGGGCTGTTCGTGCGGGTTGATGTCACGGACGAAGAGCAGGTCAATGCGCTCTTCGACACCGCCGCTGAGACGTATGGCTCGGTGGACATCGCGTTCAACAACGCGGGCATCTCCCCGCCCGATGACGACTCGATCGAGACGACCGAGTTGCCCGCCTGGCAGAAAGTGCAAGACGTCAACCTCAAGTCTGTCTACCTCTGTTGCCGCGCGGCGCTGAGGCATATGACGCGGCAGGGCAAGGGGTCGATCATCAACACCGCCTCGTTCGTCGCCGTACTCGGCTCGGCGACGTCGCAGATCTCGTACACAGCCTCCAAAGGAGGAGTGCTTGCCCTCAGCCGCGAGCTCGGAGTTCAATTCGCGCGTCAGGGTATTCGCGTCAACGCCCTGTGTCCAGGCCCCGTCAACACGCCACTTCTGCAGGAATTGTTTGCCAAAGACCAGGAGCGCGCCCAGCGTCGCCTCGTTCACATCCCTCTCGGTCGATTCGCCGAACCCGAGGAGCTTGCGGCGTCGGTCGCGTTTCTCGCGAGCGATGACTCGTCGTTCATCACGGGGTCGACGTTCCTCGTCGACGGCGGCATCAGCTCTGCCTATGTGACCCCGCTGTGATGGCGGCCAATGGCGAGGAGCCGAACGGCGCTGCTGAGCGGGCGCCGCTCGACGAGGCGCCCCAGGAGCTGCTTGCCGCCGAGCTGCTTCTGCGGCCCGCGCGGTCGGCAAACGTGTTCGAGGAGACGATGCAGCGGCTGCTCCAGTCGGTGCGGCTCGGACTCATCGGCCCGGGGGAGCGACTCCCTGCCGAGCGGGTGCTCGCCACGATGCTCGGGGTCAGCCGCGACACCGTGCGAGACGCGATCGCCGCGCTCACCGATGCCGGGTACCTCGCCTCTCGGCGCGGGCGCTATGGCGGCACATTTGTTGTGGACGCGCTGCCCGAACTCACGCCGGTCGTAACGGAAGAGGGTGTCGCCCCGCGACGTTCGGTGCCCAGGGCCGAGCTCGAAGACACCCTCGTGCTGCGCGCGATCCTCGAGGTCGGGGCGGCGCGACAGGCAGCGCTCAGCGAATTGACCGGCCCCCAGCGAGACAGCCTGTGGCAGGCGCTTCAGGAGTGTTCCGCCGCGGAGCCTTCCGACTATCGTCGCAGCGATTCCCGGCTGCACCTTCTCATCGCTGAACTCGTCGGCTCGCCGAGTCTTGTGCCTTTGGTCGCCGACATTCGGATGCGCGTGAACGAGCTGCTCGACGGCATCCCTTTGCTCGCGCCGAACATCATCCACTCGAACGAGCAGCACGAAGCCATCGTGAAGGCGATCCTTCGCGGCAATCCCGAGGAGGCGACCAGGGCGATGGAAGAGCACATCGCGGGTTCGGAGGCGCTGCTGAGAGGTTTCTTGGCGTGAATCTCGTACCAATCGGGTGCGGCGCCGGCGGAATTACGGGCGGGGCTCCCGATCTGGGAGAATGAGACGATGAACGTTCTCGACGCCACCGTTACCCGCCCGGCCGCTGCCGCTGCCGGTGGCGCGCCCCTGCGTATTGGTCCGCTCGAACTCGATGTTCCCGTGGTGCTCGCACCGATGGCCGGCATCACGAACACGGCCTATCGCAGGCTGTGCCGGGAGTTCGGTGCCGGGCTCTACGTGAGTGAGATGATCACGAGTCGCGCCCTTGTCGAGCGCACCCCCGGGAGCATGCGCCTCATTCAGCACCACGAGTCGGAGACGACCCGCAGCATCCAGCTCTACGGCGTCGACCCCAAGACCGTGTCGGATGCTGTGACGATGCTGGTCGCAGAGAATCGCGCCGATCACATCGACCTCAACTTTGGCTGCCCTGTGCCCAAGGTCACCCGCAAGGGCGGCGGTTCAGCGCTGCCGTGGAAGACGCGGCTTTTTCGCGACATCGTTGAAGGCGCCGTCAAGGCCGCGGGAGACCTGCCGTTGACCATCAAGATGCGCAAAGGCATCGACAAAGATCACCTCACCTACCTCGAGGCTGGTCGCATTGCCGAGGGTGCCGGGGTTGCCGCGGTCGCCCTCCACGCGCGCACCGCATCTGAGTTCTATAGCGGCCAGGCCGACTGGTCGGCGATTGCCAAGCTCAAAGAGACCGTCACCAGCATCCCGGTGCTCGGCAACGGCGACATCTGGTCGGGCGAGGATGCCGTGCGCATGGTCGAGCAGACGGGGTGCGATGGCGTCGTCGTAGGCCGCGGATGTCTCGGTCGCCCCTGGCTATTCGGCGATCTCGTGGCCGCATTCAACGGCGAGAAAGATGTTGCCCAGCCGAGCCTCGGCGTCGTAGCCGCGACGGTTCGCCGCCACACCGAGCTTCTCACCGAATTCTTCGACAGTGAAGAGTGGGCCTGCCGCGACATCCGCAAGCACATGGCCTGGTACTTCAAGGGCTACCCGGTCGGTGGCGACCTGCGTAGTCAGCTCGCCAAGGTCGAAAGCCTGAACCACCTGGACGACCTCCTGGGCCAGCTCGACTGGGAGATGCCGTACCCGGGAGTCGGTGCGGAGGGCCCCCGCGGCCGCGCTGGCCACCCCAAGCGCCCCGCGCTGCCCGACGGCTGGCTCGACAGCCAGGAGCTCAACGAGGCCCAGAGCCGCGAGGTTGCCGGAGCAGAGCTGGATTCCAGCGGTGGGTGAGTCCGACCTCGCCGCGCAGGGCTATGGCGAGCACGATACGGCCCGCTTTCTGCCAGAGGAGCACTATTCGCGGCGCAGTGATTTTGCGCGCGACCGTGCCCGGCTGCTGCACTCCAGCGCCCTGCGCCGCCTTGCGGCCAAGACTCAGGTGCTCAGCCCGACCCAGGGCCTCGACTTCGCCCGCAATCGGCTAACGCACTCGCTCGAGGTCGCTCAAGTGGGCCGCGAGCTCGCCACGTCGCTCGGGCTTAATCCCGATGTCGTCGACACTGCCTGCCTAGCCCACGACCTCGGGCATCCGCCGTTCGGACACAACGGGGAGAAGGCGCTCAACGTGTGGGCGGCGGAGATAGGCGGGTTCGAGGGCAACGCTCAGACGCTGCGGTTGCTCACGCGTCTTGAGCCAAAGGTCATCGGCGATGACGGCCGGGTCTATGGCCTCAATCTCACGCGCGCGAGCCTCGACGCGAGCTGCAAGTACCCGTGGCCGGATACCCGGTCGGTGGCGGACCCGAGCGGACGCGCCAAGTTTGGTTTTTACAAAGACGATGTCGCCGCGTTCGAATGGCTTCGCCGCGGGGCTCCAGAGGGGCGCCTCTGCATCGAGGCGCAGGTCATGGATCTCTCCGACGACATCGGGTATTCCGTCCACGATTTTGAGGATGCGATCGTGGGCGGCTACCTCGACGTTGCCGCGCTGGGCGCACGAGTCGATCACGATGCCCTCGTGGATTCGATGTTCGAGTGGATCGGCGGCGAGTTCACTCACGACGAGCTCATCGCTGCATTTGACCGCCTCGACAGCTTGCCGGTGTGGATCGATACATGGGATGGCAGCAGGCTCGATCAAGCCAGGCTCAAGAACCTCACGAGCCAATTGATCGGGCGATTCGCCGGGGGAGCGGTACAGGCGACCCGAGAGGCTTATCCTCAGCCGACCCTCGCCCGCTTCGCCGCCAACATCGTGATTCCGCGGGACATCGGGGCCGAAATTGCGGTGCTCAAGGGCATCGTGGCGGCGTTCGTGATGTCCAAGAACACCCGCCAGCCCATCTACGCACAGCAACGCGAGATTCTCACGAGCCTGGCCGATGTCCTCTATGCAACAGGGCCATCCGCCCTTGATGCTGGCTTCGCCGCGGATTGGGCCGAGGCCGCCGACGACGTTGCGCGCCGCAGGGTCGTTGTCGACCAGGTGGCGAGCCTCACCGATCAATCGGCGATGGCCTGGCACGAGCGGTTGCTCGGCAGCTGACGGCCTGGGCATCGTGCTGCCCTCAGTAGACTGACTACATGGCTGGCCTCATTCGACGAAACGATATCGATGAGGTTCGCGCGCGCGTGAATATCGTCGATATCGTCGGCGATTACGTCACTCTCAAGGGTGCCGGGGTCGGCTCACTTAAGGGGCTGTGCCCCTTCCACGACGAGCGCAGCCCGAGCTTTCATGTTCGTCCGCAGGTGGGCCGGTATCACTGCTTCGGCTGCGGTGAAGACGGCGATGTCTTCACCTTTCTGCAGCGCATGGATCATGTTTCATTCTCTGAGGCCGTCGAGCGCATGGCGGAGCGCATCGGCTTCGAGCTGCACTACGAAGATGGCGGCACGGCCAACCGCGACTACGGCAATCGTGCCCGCTTGCTCGCAGCAAACAAGGCCGCCGCCGAATACTTTGTTTCGCAACTTGTGCGGCCAGAAGCGGAGCCGGCGAGACGCTTTTTGGGCGAGCGCGGGTTTGATCCCGCGGCCGCCGAGCGGTTCGGAGTCGGTTTTGCACCCAAGAGTTTCGATGCCCTCTCCACCCACCTGCGCTCCCTCGGCTTTACGGAGGCCGAGCTGGTCACCGCTGGTCTCCTCAGCACGGGTGAGCGTGGCGGTGCCTACGACCGCTTTCGCGGCCGACTCGTGTGGCCCATCCGGGATGTGACGGGTCAGACCCTCGGGTTCGGCGCTCGTCGTCTTCTTGACGACGACAAAGGCCCCAAATACCTCAATACGCCGGAGACTCCCGTCTATCACAAGTCCCAGGTGCTCTATGGGCTCGACCTCGCCAAGCGCGACATCTCCAAGGGCAAGCAGGTCGTGGTCGTCGAGGGCTACACCGACGTCATGGCGTGTCACCTTGCGGGGATTACGACCGCGGTCGCAACCTGTGGCACGGCCTTCGGGGTGGACCACATCAAGGTTGTTCGCCGAGTGCTCGGCGACTTCGACAACGCCGATTCGACAGCCCTCGGCGAGGTCGTCTTCACCTTCGACCCCGACGAGGCAGGGCAGAAGGCTGCGAGTCGTGCCTTCGCCGAGGAGCAGCGCTTCGCTGCCCAGACTTTCGTCGCCGTCGCCCCGGATGGCCTGGATCCATGCGATCTGCGCCTTACCCGAGGCGACGAGGCTGTTCGCCTGCTCATCTCGGGCAAGAAGCCCATGTTCGAGTTCATGATCCGCCGGGTGCTCGCCGAGCACGATCTCGACACCGTCGAGGGCCGAGTGGCCGCTCTGCGTGCTGCCGCGCCCGTCGTCGCGGGCATCCGCGATCGTGCCCTCAGCACGGGATACGTGCGCAATCTTGCGGGCTGGCTCGGCGTTGACCCTTCAGAGGTATCGCGGGCGGTGTCGGCAGCCCAACACAAGGCATCGGCCGTGGGCGAGCAACGACCCGGTGCCCGGCCGCAGAGCTCAGCGACACCGGACCAGCGTCAATCCGGAGCGCCGTCACGGCCCATGGCAGACCAGAGCGTCGAGCAGCCGGAGCACGATTCCGGGCCGTCGATCACGCAGCTGCCGACAGACCCGGCCACCCGCTTAGAGCGGGATGCGCTCATGGCCTTGCTGCAGCATCCGGAGGCTATTGATCGCGATCTTGCGGTGCGCGCGAGCCAATCGTCGTTTTCTCACCCTTCACTTGCCGTCGTGCGCGACGCTATCGCGGCCGCGCTCATGATCGACGAGAGCGGCAACGACGCGTTCGCCTCTGCCGCCTGGCTCGACCGGGTTCTTCGCGAGGTGCCCGCTCCGTTCTCCCGTCTGGTCACAGAGCTGGCGATAGCCCCACTCCCAGACCGCTCCAATGATGTTCGGGCCTATTGTGAGGGCATCACGACCTCGCTTGTTGATCGTGACCTGCTTCGTCTCAAGGCGGAGCTGCTCGGCCGGCTGCAGCGCACGGATTCCGTCGCCGACGCCGGTCGCTATGGAATGCTGCAGCGAGAACTTGTTGCCGTGGAACAGGAGCGCAGAGCGCTCCGCAGCGACTGACGTTCTTTGAGCGCGTGAGGGGATTTGCTCATGACGGCGAATAGGGTGGGCGAGCCGGTTGTATCTGCCCGGGATCTGTCGATCCACTATGTCTCGCGCGATGCGCTGTCGTATCACAAGGCCATCTCTGGGGTGTCGTTCGACCTCGCTCCAGGAGAGGTTCTCGGAGTCGTGGGGGAGTCGGGCTCCGGCAAATCGACCCTGGCCTTGACGATCGCGGCGCAGGCCGGGCGCGGCACAGCAGGTTCGGGAACCGCCGAAATTTGCGGTGGTTCGCTTCGGGTGGGCAACACCGACATCCGGCGATTGACGCGGCGGCGGCGTGACCGCCTCACTCTGTCGACGGGCTACCTTTCGCAGGGAGCAGCTGTCAGTCTCAACCCGCAGCTGACGGTGTCGGAGAACGTGGCCGAGCCGATTTTTTTGCGTGACCGTCGCTTCAACCAGAGGGAGGCGATGACCGCCGTCGCGACGCTGATCGACTCCGTGCAGCTGCCGCTGAGCGTGCTCGATAGCCTTCCGCACGAGCTCAGCAGCGGGCAGCGTCAGCGAGTGGCCCTGGCACGAGCGCTCATTCTCGAGCCGACGCTGTTGGTCGCCGATGAACCAACACGAGGCATCGATGCCACCGTGAGGTCTGGGGTGATCGACGTTCTGCGCGAGCTTCAGCGCGAACGCGGGTTCTCGGCCCTCATCGTCAGCAGCGACCTCGATGTCATTTCGACGGTTGCCGATCGAGTCGCCGTGCTCGACCGAGGCCTCCTCATTGGAATCGGTCCCATCGACACGGTGTTCACCGACCCGCAGCATCCGTATCTCAGGTCGCTTGCCGCGGTGCATGACCAGCGGAGGCGGCAGAGCGGTGCCGCCTGAGCCTGCGGCGGTGACCACTGCGCCGGTGACCACTGCGCCGGTGACCAATGCGCCGGTGACCAATGCGGCGCTGACTACGCTGTGGAGCGGCGGATACACCGCCTCGATGGGCGGCTCTGCCCACGGAATCGGGCTGGTCACCTGGGATGGCGCCGAGCTTGTGTGGGGCGGAACTATCGCCGAAACATCGTCGCCCTCATGGCTCGCCCGAAAGGGGTCGACGCTCTATGCCGCTGACGAAGCCGCCGGCCTCGTCAGTGCATTCCGCATCGAGAATGAATCGTTGCGGTTCATCGGCTCCGAAGCCACGAGCGGTCAGCACCCGTGCCACATCGCAATAATTGACGAAACCCTTGTCGTGTCGAACTATGGGGGCGGCTCCATCGATGTCATTCCGCTTGAGAGTGACGGCTCATTGGGGCGGCCGCTCCCACCGCTCAGCGCCCACGGTTCGGGCCCTCGTCCTCAGCAGGAGGGTCCGCACGCCCACAGCACACTTGCCGCGGCCCCTGGGGTCGTTCTCAGCGCCGATCTGGGCACCGATCACGTCCACGTGCATCGGGGCAGCGCGCGGGCGCTGACGCGCGACAGGTCGATTCAGCTCCCGCTGGGTACAGGTCCCCGCGACCTCGTGGCGCTGGGCGAGCGCGTGCTTGTGCTGGCCGAGTTTGGCTCGCGCATTTTCGAACTGACCACGGATGCTGTGGTCGCCGACGCACCGATCGTCACCGACCCGGGCGACGCAGACCAAGCCGCAGGCCTTATTGCAGGCGCCGACGGGCGCTTTCTTTACGCCGGCTTGCGGGGCACCAACCGAATTGCCGTTGTTGATGCGGTGACGCTGCAGCCGGTGGGCTCTGTGCCGTCGGCGGGTGACTGGCCGCGGCACTTGGTCGTGGCTGATGACGTGCTGTTTGTCTGCAATCAACGCTCAGACTCGGTTGCCGCCTTCGTGATCGATGCCGCAACCGGAATGCCGGAATTCGCGGCAAGTACGGCGGTTCCGACCCCCACGTTTCTCGGTGACACGCGCGAGCGGTGACGCTCGATTTGGTGGCTGGTGATTCCTTGGTAAAGTAAACAAGCTGCTTCAGCGATCCTCGATAGCTCAATTGGCAGAGCAGCCGGCTGTTAACCGGCAGGTTGTTGGTTCGAGTCCAACTCGGGGAGCATTAGGCCCCCACCGTTCGCGGTGGGGGCTTTTGTGTTGCGGCGGACGGCGTGCGGTGCAACTATCACGATGTTCCGCTTTCTCGGCCCTGCAGAGCTCCTCTGCGGCGGTGTCTGGTTGATCTTGGGAGTTGCTGTGCAGTCCTGGCTGAATGACGAGTCGCTGGTTCCGAACTATGCCCTCGTGGGTGCCGGCATCCTTTTGGTTCTCGGCATTGCCGGCGTCGTGCTCTGGCTTGTCGCGATGTCGTTGCGTCGCTCTACTGTCCGTCAGCTCGAGCAGGCCGACCGTGAGGTCATCGAGCTAGAGCTCAGCCTCGCTGAGCAAACAGCCCGCATGCGCATGGCCCGCGAGCTTCAGGAGGTCGCGATTCATTCGATGGCGTCGATTCTGGCCGAGGCCGATGGCGCTCGATATAAAGGCGAGGCCGACCCAGCGGCAGCCGTGCGCTCCGCCACCGTTATTGCTGCGGATGCTCGCTCCGTTTTGGCCGATCTGCGCCGCATTATGGCGATTGTGCGTCAGGGCGAGGCTGACGCCTCACCTCAGCCTGCGATCCGCACGGCTCGGGAACTCTTCCGTGTCATGCGCGACGCGGGGCTCGATATCCGCTTCGAAGACATTGGCGACCGCTTCGATCTCAAGCCGGGGGCCGAGGTCGCGGTGTTCCGCATTCTGCAGGAGGCGCTGTCGAACTCGCTCAAGCACGGGGGAGAGGGCACCGAGGTTCGGGTCACATTCCGTTGGTCGGGCGAGGGCCTCAACGTGCTCATTGATGACGACGGAATCCGAGCATCCACTCGGCGTGATGGAGACGACCCCAATCGCGTTTCGCGCCGGGGCGGCTACACGATCGACGACGATGCTGCCGCCTTGACGTCAACGCCAACGGGGCCGGGCATCACCGAGATGCGGGAGCGCACCGAGCTCTTTGGCGGGGTGTTCAACGCCTATGTCGTTCCCGGCGTCGGCTTTTCGGTCTCTGCAGCCTTCCCCGCGCTCCGCTCCGAGAATGGCGTGCCTGCCGTCAGCCGCTAGGCGTCGAGGTCGTCGACTCCTGGCATCCAGGTGAGGCCAGGCACACCCCAGCTTGAGCGCTTGACCGCCTTCTTAGCGGCCTTGAGGTGCGCGTGCTCAAGCCGGTCGACATAGAGCACGCCGTCAAGGTGGTCGTACTCGTGCTGGAAGATGCGAGCAAGCCAGCCCTCAGCCACGACCTCGAACCGATTCTGGTCCAGGTCGGTGGCGCGCAGCATGATGCGGTCTGCGCGGCGCAGCGGGTAGCGCTCGCCCGGCACGGAGAGGCAGCCCTCAGACTCAAGGTCCTCGTCGAGCGGCTCGATTGCGAGCGGGCTCTGCCACAGTTCGGGGTTGATCGCGACGCCTCGGTGCTCCACGTCCTCCTCGTCCACCCAGCCAAAAACGAACAGCCTAAGACCGATGCCCACCTGCGGGGCTGCGAGGCCAACTCCTGGCGCAGCATCCATGGTCTCGAACATGTCGTTGACGAGCGTCCTCAGCTCGGGAGTGAACTCCGTGACGTCGCGGGCGGGGGTATGGAGCACGGGGTCTCCAGTGATAACGATGGGAAGCACGGCCATTCGCCCAGAATACCTGCGTAAGCCGGTAGGGTCGTTTTGTGCTGCCTGACATGACCCAACTCGCTGTAGAGAGTCTCACCCCTCTGCAGTATCTGGGCATCCCCGTTGCGCTTCTCGGCGCGGTGTTCTTAGCTCTGGGTGCTCAGTTGCAGCATCGCGGGGTGAGCAAGGTCGAGGCCAGCGAGCTGAGCATTGCAGAAGAAAAGGCCCGCTCTGAGGGAATGATCGCCCCGCTCGCGAAGAGCGCAGGGCTCGGGTTCCGCCAGATCGTGCTTCTCGCGCAGCGACCGTCCTGGCTCATCGGCACGGTCATGCTGGGTCTCGCCGTCGTACTTCAGCTCACGAGCCTCTATCTCGCACCGATCACCCTCGTGCAGCCGCTCGGTGCGGTCGCGCTCGTCATCACGGCGGTGCTCAACGCGAGGGTCTCCAAGGTGCGGTTGGATGCTGTGAGCATCAGGGCCATCACGTTCTGTGTGGTCGGTGTCGCTCTTTTTGTGGGCGTCGCCGCGTTCACCACCGAGTCTCATCGCGTCTCCGATCGCCAGTTGTTCATTATTCTGGGCATCCTCGCGGTGGTCACCGTTACCTTCGCGGTGGTCTTCGCCATTTATCGTGCGCGGTTCAGGGCCATCTTCTACATTTTGGGTGCGGGCATCCTCTATGGATTCGTGGCGACGCTCGCCAAGGTGGTGCTCGATCGCATCAAAACGGGCGATTTTAATTGGCTCGTCGTCGTGTGTGTTGTGGCGCTCCTCATCGCCACGGTGCTCGGCGGTTATTTCGTGCAAAATGCTTACTCGTCTGGCCCCCCCGACCTCGTCATCGCTGGTCTGACGGTGATCGACCCGATTGTTGCCGTGACGATCGGCATCACGGTTCTCGGCGAAGCGAGCAGCGCGCACTGGAGCGCCATCATCGTCTTCGTCGTCGCCGGGGCTCTCGCGGTCAGGGGAGTCTTCCAGCTCGCGCGGCACCACCCTCAGTCTCGCGACTGAGGTAAGTTAGGTACTTGATTCCGGCCTGAGCCTGGCACCCGCTTCGCCGCTCGGCCCTCATCGCAAGGGATACTGACCCACATTGTCTGATACTTCCGCTGCTCCTCAGAGTGCTCAAGCACCCCTGAAGGTCCTCATCGGGTGCGACACCTTCCCCCCTGATATCAATGGTGCCGCCAACTTCGCCTCCCGACTTGGGGCTGGCCTCACGGAGCGCGGGCACGAGGTTCTGGTGGTGGCCCCCGCCTTCAGTCGCAAGCGCGGCAGATTCATCGAAGACCACGACGGTTCCCGGTTCGCGGTCGAGCGCCTCTTTTCTCTCCGGTGGTACCCGCACGACTGGCTGCGATTTGCCATGCCGTGGAATAGCCAGGCTAATGCCGCCCGCATTCTTGATTCGTTCCAGCCCGATGTCGTGCACATTCAGTCGCACATCCTGGTCGGGCGCGGGCTTGCGCGGCAGGCGGTAAAGCGTGGCATCCGGGTCGTCGCCACGAACCATTTCATGCCCGAGAACATGATCGAGCACACGCTCCTGCCCAAGTTCGTGCGCAAGCCCGCCATCCGCATGGCGTGGAAGGATGCCTCCAAGACGTTCGCGCTGTGCGAGTCGGTAACAACTCCAACGCGCAAGGCGGCGGTGTTCCTCGAGAGCGAGACGGAACTGACGGATGTCCACGCCATTTCGTGCGGCATCGATGCGAGCCTCTATTCGCAGAACATGGATAAGCCGGCCGAGAACCGCATCGTATTCGTGGGCCGGGTCACGGGGGAGAAGCACATCGACGTGCTCCTGCGTGCCGTGGCTACGCTCGACCCGAGTCTCGACGTCAAGCTCGACATCGTGGGAGGAGGCGACCAGCTTTCTGCGCTCAAGCAGCTTGCTGTGTCCCTGGGAATCCGCGACCGTGTCGACTTCACCGGCTATGTGAGCGACCAGGAGCTGAGGTCGATCCTGACCAGGGCGTCGCTCTTCGCTATGCCGTCAATCGCAGAGCTTCAGAGCATCGCCACGATGGAGGCCATGGCATCCGGCCTTCCCGTCGTGGCCGCCGACGCTATGGCGCTTCCCCACCTCGTGCACGATGGCGAAAACGGTTTTCTCTTTACGCCCGGCGACGCCGCCGATCTCGCGGAGAAGCTCACGCGCGTGCTCGAGATGCCGTGGGATCAGGTTCTCGCCTTCAAGAAGGCCAGCCTCAAACTCATCGTGCCCCACGACATCCAACGCACGCTCACGACCTTCGAGAGCCTGTATCGTGGTGAATCGGTCACCGATCCGGCGACCGACGTGTCGCTCGGGGAATCGGCTTAGCCGCTTTCCTCACGACTCGGGGCGGTAGCTCAGCTGGTTAGAGCAGCGGACTCATAATCCGTCGGTCACGGGTTCAAGTCCCGTCCGCCCTACAAGACAACGCCTTCTTGCCTGATCGGCCTCGACCTTCGGCGTCCCCGCCCACGGAGTTAGCCTGCGGACGACGTGCCGCTTTCGAGGATGCTGACAATGGAATAGAGCGAAAAGCAGATGGCCCCGAGCCCTACGAGCACGTGCGCGGCGATAAACACGTTCGAATCGACCACGGCGGCTTGAAACAGAAAGGCCGCGAGAAAGAGGCACGCCAGAGCTGTAGTGATGGGGAGCAAGGGGACCCGGTTTGCGAGCGGAAAGGTCCTACGCCACACGAGGGCGAGTAGTCCGACCTTGCTGAGGATGCTGAAGCAGACAAGCCCCAATCCGATCATCACGAATCCTGGAGTCCAAAAGTAGGACTCGCTGTGAAGCACGAGCAAGATGATCCCCCAGATCAGGCTAAGGGAGCCCATGGCGATCACGAGAACCGGCCACAGCAACTGTTCTCGGGGAGAATAAGACTTCTGCACCTGGTGGAGAATCGTCAGAACCAGTCCGATAAGACTTGTGCAGATCATGGCCAAGCCACCAACGACGTGGCCGACCGTGAAACGCTCTGGTGTGCTGGGCAACACGAGGTTTGTAATTGCAACGACCCATGCGACGAACGCCAGTGCAATAGGAATCGCGCTGAGTACCAGAACGGTGCTACGGCGGAATGCCGTCGACGGGATCTGGGTATCGTTCGCCGGCGAATGAGCGTTGACCGGGATCAGCGAGAACTTGGTGGAGGCGGTGGCGACGGTGGCAACGCATCCGCTGACGAGTCCGACCCCAAAGATGACGTGACCCGCAACATATTCTCTGGCTTGTTCGGCGTTCGTGGCACCAATGAACAGCGTCGTCCCGTAGATGACGGCAGCAGTGGCCGCCAGGTATCCGATGCTGGGGTAGAAGAACCGGTCGAAACTCGTGTAACGACCGATCAACTGGCGGATGATGGTCGCCGCAGTGCAAAAGAGACAAAGGCAGATGATCCCGAGCGCTGTGACTACCCGGCCCGCCACGAAATTGCCGGTGGAATCTGCCGCATTCCACACGTAAAGCCCGTATCCCACACAGACCGCCATCATCATGAGGGGTATAGCCCGAAAAATGACACTCACCGTGTAATTCACGCCGTCAGGGTATGCCAGCAATCTCCCTGCAGTAAGGCGCTGAGCGGCTCCCCGCAGAGAGCCCCCAGGTACTTCGCCTAGCCGAGCCGCCGTCGGCGGCCAGACTTTCTGCGTATCCTCGGCACATGCACCTACCCCGCATTCGGCTCACCGTCACCGCCGAGCAGGTCGGAGACCCCGATCGAGCCCAGTCAGACGTTGAGGTCGACGTGTTCTCGATGGCCCCGCATCCGGCCGCCACTGAATTTGTTCTGCTCCATGGCATAGGCATGTCTCACCGCTCTCTCGCACGCCTTCAGGAGCAACTCGCAGCAAACGGCACGGTTCACTCGATCGATCTGCCCGGATTCGGGGCAACCCCGCGGCCCGAGCAGCCGCTCTCGGTAGAGGATCATGCCCGAGTGCTTGGGGCGACATTCGACGCGCTGGATGTGCGCCATTGCGTGGTCGTAGGGCATTCGATGGGTGCGCAGTTCGCGATCGAACTCGCCCGGCAACGGCCCGACCTGGTCGATCGGCTTGTTCTTATCGGTCCGGTTGTTGACCCTCAGCGGAGTACGGTCCTCCAACAGGCTGCTGCCCTGGCCGCAGACACCCTGTTGGAGCCGCCTGTGGCGAATGCTCTCGTCCTCAGTGACTACCTGCGCTGCGGCCCGAGGTGGTACCTCCAGACACTGCCGTCGATGATGCGCTATCCAACCCTCGAGAGGGTGCGGGAGGTCTCCTGCCCCGTGCTCGTGATTCGGGGCGAGAAAGACCCCGTTGCCCGTGAAGGCTTTTCTCGTCAACTTGCCAACGCCGCGCCCAACGGCAGTCTTCTGCAGATGCCGGGCCACGCCCACATTGTGCAGCACTCCGCGCCGCGGTCTGTCGCCGCTGCGATCGCGCGGTTCGCAGAGGGGGTGCCCGCAGCCGGCTCCCGTCTGCCGGAGCGCTCGGCGAAACCCGGCGCTCTAACCCGATGGCTGTGGTGGGTGCGCGATTACGCCTACGCGGGATGGTGGCAGGTGCGAAGCGTGCTGCCCGGGTCGCCGCCGGAGAGCTTTGCTGACGGGCCGAGGCGGCCCATCGTCGTCGTCCCGGGCGTCTATGAAACATGGCGCTTTCTGCAGCCGCTGATCTCGCGCCTGCATGAGGCGGGGCATCCCGTCCATGTCATTCCCACCCTTCACCACAATCGCAGACCCGTCGAAGACACCGCGCGGCTCGTGTCGTCCTATCTGCTCGAAAACGATCTCAGCGACGTGGTGATCGTCGCCCATAGCAAGGGTGGGCTCATAGGCAAAGCCGTGATGCTCGATCCCGCGGTCTCCGAACGTGTTTCGGGCATGGTGGCGGTGTCGACGCCGTTCTCTGGCTCGAGGTATGCCCTGTGGATGCTTGCGCCGAGTCTCCGAGCGTTTTCGCCCTATGCGCCGACGACGCTGCGTCTGGCCCGGGAACATAAGGTCAACTCGCGCATCCGCTCGATTTTCGGAATCTTTGATCCGCACATTCCTGAGGGCAGCTATCTGCCAGGAGCCGACAACGTGCGCCTCTCGATCGGCGGGCACTTTCGCATCCTTGCCGATGAGCGAACCGTGCAGCTCGTGCTGGATGCTGCAGCCCGCGGGGTCGGAACACCCGCATCGCCGCGCAAAGAATCACCGGCCAAGGGGAGCATCATCCCGATCGGATGATGCTCTGATCGCCCATGCGGGTTTACTGTCGGCTCATCCCGCTCGGCCCATGAAAGGCAGGCGAAACGATGTGTCGATGGCTGGCCTACGTAGGCGAACCACTCTTGGCCTCGACGGTGATTCTCGATGCCCAGCATTCACTGGTGGCGCAGTCGTTGAACTCGCCCCTCGGCCACGAGACCGTCAACGGTGACGGCTTTGGGTTCGGATGGTATCCGGAGGAATCCGCGCCGCACTCTGGCCCGGCGTTCTTCCACAGCATCGAACCGGCGTGGAACGACGAGAACCTGCGGGAGCTGACCCGCAGCGTGCGAAGCCCGCTCTTCTTTAGCCACGTTCGAGCCGCAGCGGGGCCGCCTATTCAGCGCACCAACTGCCACCCGTTCCGGCATGAGAACTGGATGTTCATGCACAACGGTGCTCTCGATGATTTCGAGAAGAGCAAGCGAGACCTCACCTTTGCGGTCGACCCTTCGTTGTATCCAGAGATACGGGGTACAACGGATTCGGAGGTGCTGTTCCACCTGGCCTTGACACTCGGGCTCAAGGAGGATCCGATTGCCGCGATGGAGAAAGCCGTAAGGATGGTGGAATCCGTCGGGCACGACCATGGAATCCCGTTTCCGATGCAGGGCACGGTTGCCGTCACCGACGGTGTCACGATCTGGGCGTTTCGCTACTCGTCTGCGAGGCGAACCAGAACTCTGTTTCACTCGGTTGATATCGACATCTTGCGCGAGATGTATCCGGATGCCGAGCGGCTCACGCTCTTCGGATCCCATGCCCGTCTCGTAGTCTCCGAACCTCTCAACGATCTGCCCGGCGTCTTTACCGAAGTTCCGGAGTCGACGGTCGCAATAGTTGATGCCGAGGGGTATCGCTATCAGCCGTTCCTCGACGCCGCGTGAGCCGACTCGCTACGACGCGCGGTGGCGGCTCCGTCGCTCCCTAGGATTAGCACCATGAGCGATGTGAAAGCCCTACGCCGTGCCCAGTGGACCCGCGGTCAGAAGGTGATCCTCGCCGTGGCGGCAGGGGTGGTGGCAATCACGCTCGTTAGCGCGATCTCGCCGTGGCCTTCTGCGATGCTCATTCGCTGGGTTTTCACGATGGGGGCCGAGGCGACCGTGGACGAGATGGAGCCGTTCGTTCCCGAGAGCGGCATCAGTGAGCAGCTCGATCTCTCCTACGCGGACGAGGGTGCCTCGACGACGTTCGATGTGTTCACCCCTAACGAGGGAACAGATCCGCTGCCCACGATCGTCTGGATTCACGGCGGTGCCTGGATTTCGGGGTCGAAGGCCGATGTCGCGCCATATCTGCGCATTCTCGCCTCACACGGCTACACCGCGGTCGGCCTCAACTATGGCTACGGGCCAGAGGTCGAGTATCCGGTCGCTGTCACCCAGCTCAACGATGCGCTCGCGCACCTCCTCGACAATGCGCAGGGGCTTCGTATCGACCCCGACCGCATCATCCTTGCCGGCGACTCTGCAGGTGCACAGCTGGCCAGTCAGCTCGCCGTGCTCACGACGCGAAGCGACTACGCAGACCTGATGGGTCTCACTCCCGCGCTCACAACCGATCAGCTCGACGCCATCATCCTCAACTGCGGAGTTTTCGATATCCCCGCGATGGGGGCGCTCAACGGCATAACGGCGTGGGGGATGAAGGCATCGCTCTGGGCATACACCGGCACCAGGGACTGGTCGTCAACGTATGCGAGCCTCACCATGTCGAGCATTGATTTTGTAGACGAGAGCTTTCCGACCACCTACATCTCCGGCGGAAACGGCGACGGACTCACCTGGACTCAGTCGGTTCCCATGGCGAATCAGCTGAAGCAAGCGGGGGTGGATGTCACGACGCTGTTCTGGGAGGCCAGTCACGAGCCTGCCCTGCCGCACGAGTATCAGTTCAACCTCGAAACGGATGAGGCGCAGGAGGCCCTGGAGGCAACCCTCGATTTCTTAGCCAAGGTCGCCCGAGACTGACCCCGACGCCCTGAGCGGGGGTTCGTGCTCCTCTATTCTTGAGGGGTGCACCGCCTCCGTCGTCTGTTCTCCCGTCGCGGCGACGAGCGGCTCGACCGCGACGTCATCGTTCTGGGCATCATCGCCTTTTTCGTCATGCTTGGTTTTGGCGTTGTCATTCCCGTGCTGCCCGTTTACGTGCGGAGTTTCGATGTGGGTTTCGTCGAGATCGGCGCGGTAGTTTCGGCATTTGCTCTCTTTCGCCTGATTGCTACTCCGTTCGTCGGCCGACTCGTCGATCGCGGGGGAGAGCGCACCATCCTGGCGATCGGAATCGGCATTGTCGCCGTCTCGAGCGGTCTCGTCGGAATCGCCGGGAGCTATGCAGAAGTTCTCATGCTCCGCGGTGCCGGGGGCATCGGCTCCGCCATGTTCTCAGTCTCGGCAATGACGCTCCTGCTGAGCACGGCGGCGCCCGAGAGCCGCGCGCGCTCCGTCGGCTTCTACCAGGGAGGTTTTCTCGTCGGCGGAATGGCTGGCCCTGCCGTCGGCGGCGTCCTCGCCGCGTTCTCGCTGCGTGCGCCATTCTTCTTCTACGCCGCGACGCTGATCGTGGCCGGCATCATCGGGCTCGTGCTTCTGCGCAAGCCCACTGCCGTCATTACGGCGGATGCTCCGCCCCAGATTCCGCTCGGCGTGGTCCTGCGTGATCGCCGTTTCGTTGCGGCCTGTGTCGCCAACTTTGCTCAGGGATGGGGATCGATGGGAGCGAGGAGCGCCCTGATCCCCGTGCTGGTCGTCGAAGTCCTGAGAGGCACCTCCGCTTGGACTGGCGTTGCCTTTGCAATCGCCGCTGTCGTGCAGACGCTCTGCCTCGGCCCAGCGGGGCGATTTGTCGACCGTGTGGGGCGGCGCCCGGCGATGGTTGGCGCGTTCACGGCCGCCGCGATTCTCCTCATGGCGATCTCCGTTGTGCCCAATTTTGCGGTTCTCACGGTGTTGCTGTGTCTCTACGGAGCAGCGGCGGCGTTCATGGGAACTGCGCCCGCGGCGTCGCTTGGCGATGCCGCCGGTGCGCGAAACGCCCGGCCGGTCGCAATTTTTTCTGCATTCTCCGACGCGGGGGCGATCGTCGGACCGCTTGTTGTGGGAGCTTTGCTCGATTCCTTCTCCTGGCCAATAGCCTTCGGGTCAGCAGCCGCTCTCATGCTTGTCGCGGCGGCCGTTTCTGTGACGATGCCGAGGCGAATTTCGGGTGACCCAGAAGTTACGCTCCTGTGAATCATTCGCCAAAAGACGCTCAACTCTGTTTTTTGGCCGAACCGTGCAGTAGTGTCATGAAAGCAAGTTGCAGTACCTCGCAGATCTTGATTGACCGGCTACGGCCGGGTTTCTTTCGGGAGCGGACGATGATCACCGCGACGAGTGACTCCGGAGGTCGGAGTCACGCGAAGAGCTCCTGAAGGAGAATAAAAAATGGCAACAGGAACCGTTAAATGGTTTAACGCTGAAAAGGGATTCGGCTTCATCGCCCCCGAAGACGGCAGCCCCGATGTGTTCGCACACTACTCGGCGATCCAGTCGAACGGCTACCGTTCGCTCGACGAGAACCAGAAGGTCGAGTTCGACCTGGCTCAGGGCCCCAAGGGCCCGCAGGCGGAGAACATCCGCCCCATCTAGTTTGACCGTCCGATAATTCGGATTGTGTGAGACTTTGATCGGCCCCCACCTCACGGTGGGGGCCGATTTTCTTTGCCCTCTCGCGCTCATCCGCCGCCCAACACCCCGGGATTTCTGGCGACCCTGGGAACACGCGGGGCGGCATCCGCGTTCCCCCAGGTGACCTCGACAAGGATGGACACATGACTGAGACCGCAACAGCAACCCCCGAAGCCCGCCTCGCAACCTTTCGGGCGCGCCGGGACCAGTCGGTGGTGCAGCCACAGGGCAGCCTCGCGCTTACGACGACTCAGCTCATCGACTCGGAGCAGTCGGTCTGGGGCGTTCCTGGAGTTTGGGCACCGCTGCCGGCGGGCGAGTCTGGTGTGATGCTCACTGCGGAGGCGTCCGACGGAATCACGGTCAGCGGCGAGCTGGTCGATGGTTCAGTCGTAGTGGCGGCAAAGGATTCTGCAGAACCGGGAGAGATCCGCTTCAGCGACACGGTGATGGGCTTTGTGATCTCCGTTGAGGGCGGTTATGCGCTGCGGGTGTGGGATTCAAACTCGGAGGCGATCCAGTCGTTTGGCGGCATCGACGCTTTTCCTTACAACCCGGACTGGGTAATCACAGCGCAGTTCCGCGAGATCGAGGGCGGCACGACCGTGGGCTTCGAGCATCTCAAGGACGACGGGCGCACCAGGGAGATGGTTGTCCCTGGCGAGATCAGCTTTGAAAAAGACGGCCAGGAATACAACCTCGCGGCGTTCCGCTCTGGCCGGGCACTCCAGCTGGTGTTCTCTGATGCGACAAGCGGTGATTCCACCTACAGCGTTGGCCGCTTTCTCTTCGTGGCGCCACAGCCCGACGGCACGATTACGCTTGACTTCAACCTCGCAGTGCTTCCCCCGTGCGCCTTTTCGTATGCGTTCAACTGCCCGATGCCTCCGCTGCAGAACCGCTTCAGCGTGCCGATCGAGGCTGGCGAGAAGAACGTTCTCGCTAAGGGTGGCGGGCTCCTCCACTAACGGCGGCATCGCTCGTGCGAACGGTGTCGGTGGTGTGCGCCAGACTGGGTCAGTGCATCTGATCGTCTCCGCCCTCGTCGACGCGGTGTCGATTACCCCGGTCGACGACTCGGGAGCCATTGGTGGTGCGACCATCGTGTCTCGCGCCGGTTTTGGGGATGCCGTGCGTGCTCACGAGGCGGCACGGCCGCGATGGGTGTGGGATGACACCAACAACTGGTACCCCGCCTTGCTCGCTGCGGGCGTGCGGGTTGACCGGTGCCACGACCTGCGCTTGTGTCGGGCGATTCTGCGCAACACCCACGCTTCGGGAGCCTTCTCGCCCTCGGAGCTACCGCTTGACGCCTGGGATGCTGCGCCTCAAGAAGCGGTGGCAGCCCCCGCCGGCGCCGCCCTCTTTGAGTTCGACGACCACGAGGCAGCGGCATCCGCACCTGACCCATTGACGGAGTTTCAGCGTCAGCAGGCGGCGACGACCCCGCGTCTTGCCCTTTTGCTGGCGGCGGAGTCGGCCGGTGCCCTCGTTGCGGTCGAGATCCGGCACGCAGGGCTGCCGTGGCGCGCGGAGATTCACAACGACCTGCTTACCCGCACGCTCGGGCCTCGTCCTCGGCTGGGTGACCGCCCTGTCGAAATGGAGCGGCTCGCCCGCGAGGTGAGAGAGGCGCTTGACGCTCAGGATCTGAACCCGGATTCCGCCGCGGCCACGCTCAAGGCTCTGCGTAGGGCAGGCCTCATGGTCAACTCCACCAGCAAATGGGAGCTCAGCGAGGTCAATCACCCGGCCATCGCGCCGCTCCTCGAATACAAGCGCCTAGCGCGCTTGATGAGCGCAAACGGTTGGCACTGGCTCGACACCAACGTGCGAGACGGGCGTTTCTACCCGGATTATGTGCCGGGAGGAGTCGTCACTGGTCGGTGGTCGAGCAGGGGAGGAGGGGGCGCGCTTCAGCTTCCCCGCCAGATCCGTGCCGCTGTTGTGGCCGATCCGGGGTGGAAGCTCATCGTGGCCGATGCTTCCCAGCTGGAACCGCGCATCCTGGCCGCGATTGCCGCTGACCGGGCCATGGCGGCCGCGGGGGCTTCTGGTGATCTGTATGCGGGAATCGTGCAGGTTGGCGCAGTGACCACGCGAGACGAGGCAAAGGTCGCCATGCTCGGCGCAATGTATGGGGCGACGACGGGGGAGAGCGGCCGGCTACTTCCAAGGCTCGCTCGCGCATTTCCCCGTGCCTTGGGGCTTGTGGAGGATGCTGCGCGAACAGGCGAACGGGGAGACCCCGTTGCCACGTGGCTCGGCCGCACCTCACCGGTGCCAGCCTCCGATTGGCATGACGCTCAATCGCTCGCCTCGGCAGATGGCGCGTCCGCTGCTGCCCAGGATCGCGCGCGGGGCGCTGCGCGCAGTTGGGGACGCTTCACCCGAAACTTCGTTGTCCAGGGCACAGCTGCTGAGTGGGCGCTGGCGTGGATGGCGTTTATCCGCTCACGGCTTCACGCGCTCGGGGGCGAGTCGCCTCTTATGGAGTCCCCGCATCTCGCTTTCTTTTTGCACGACGAGGTAGTGATCCACGCTCCGGCCGAACATGCTGCGGCGGTTGACGCCCTGGTGCGCGATTCTGCCGAGGCTGCCGGCCGGCTCCTGTTTGCCGATTTTCCCGTCACGTTCCCTCTGACCGTTGCCGTTGTCGACAACTATGGCGAGGCGAAATAGCGTTTGCCGTGAGTCGCTTGTGAGAACCAGCGCTGATCAGGCATAATGCGAGAAGAAGCATTGCTTCGTTAATTTCATATCTCGTTGCCGAGAGCCACCCGAGTTTCGTTGGTCGATGGGGAAGTCGAACCAAACGAAATGGAGAGAAAGTGGCTGCAGCAACCGCACGCGGAGTGCTTTTTGTGCACTCTGCTCCTCGCGCGCTCGCCCCACATATTGAGTGGGCTGCAGGTCGCGCCATTGATCGTGCCGTGAACTTCTCCTGGTCAGACCAACCCGTCCTCAAGGGTGCGCTTCGCACCGAGTTCTATTGGGAGGGCGAGCAGGGAACGGGGGCCGCTCTGGCATCCGCTCTGCGGGGGTGGGAGCATCTGCGCTACGAAGTGACGGAAGACCCGACCCCGGGCAGTGATGGCGGTCGCTGGCTTCACACGCCGGATCTCGGAATCTTCTTTGCCCAGACCGATACCGCGGGCAATGTCGTGATCCCCGAAGACCGCATCCGCTATGCAATGGAGATGGCCGGGTCAGACGCTTTCGAGCTGCACCGCGAGCTCCGCCTTGCCCTGGGTCAGGCGTGGGACGACGAGCTTGAGGTGTTCCGTCACGCGAGCGACAGCAACCAGGTTGTCTGGCTTCACAAGGTCGGCTAGCCGCCGCAACGATCGTAGGGCTTAGCTGCGCTCCGGCGCCGTCTGCACGATCGACTCGAGGTGCGCCACGAACGTCTCTGGCGCGAACAGGGTGCGTTCCCGCCCAGCGCCCTCGGAGAGTGCCAGCAGCGGCTCAGGAGCCGTAGAAAGGGCCACCAACGCGTCAGCGAGGCCCGCGGCATCCGGAGACTCCGCGAGGAATCCCGCCTCCCCGAGACCCTCTTGCAGCTTCGGATCGCAATAAAGCACCCCTCGCTGCCGACTTACGGCTTCTGCGATCGTCATCGGCTGGTTGTCAAAACCGACGGACGTTAGCACCACGGCGGCGCTCTCGTCCATGAGGCGAAGCACCTGGTCGTGTGGCAGATTGCCGTGAACTCGAATGTCGCTGATACCAGCGGTCAACTTGCGCAGAGCCGGCAGTTCGACTCCCTCACCGACAAAGTCGACACTGAATGTTCCCGGCGCGCGCCGAAGGGCCTCAACAGCGGCCTCGGCGAAGACGAGGGGGCGCTTGACCGCTTCGCAGCGCGCGACCCACAGAAAAGAGGGCCGAACCGCGGCCTCGGGCGCGAGCGCCTCCGATGGCAAAGCCGATGTCGCAATGGGGTTGGGAACGATGCGGATTTCACTCGTGACCCCCGCGGCAGTGAGATCTCGCGCCTGGTGAGCAGAGGGCGAGATCACAACGTCTGCGCGCTGAGCCATGGAGAGCGTGAGGTTGCGCAGCACGTTGTCCGACGCGCGATCGCTGAGCGCTACGCGAGGAAGTCGAGTGCCCGTGAGGCGACCGAGGAGGTAACGGATGACGGGTGCGACGGCGGCGTTGGCTCCCTCGCTCGCCCAATAGAACGTGTGAACGGTGTGCAGGGCAGGGATCTTGAGTTCGGCAGCGACATCTGCAGCAGCGTGGGCGAGGCCGAACTCCGTCTGCACGTGCACGGCATCGATGCGCTCGTGAATGAAGAGGGCACGGAGTCTGCGCCGAGTTGCGTCGTTGTTGGGGATTACCGGCAGCCGCAGGCCAGGCAGCGTAAACGCTGGCTTGATCGTAAGCCCCTCTGCCGTGCGGTGATACCGTCCGGATCCGCCGCGAACGGCGGAAACCATCACCACCTCGTGGCCCGCTTCGAGCAGGGCGAGCCTCTGCTGCTGCATCGATGTTTGCGCTCCACCGACGTAGTCGAGAAAGTAGTCGCTAACGATCGCAATGCGCATAGAGGCCCGCGCCTATCTCAGTAGCTGCGGAACGCGACGACGGCGTTGTGGCCGCCGAAGCCGAATGAGTTGCTCAGCGCGAAGAGGGGGCCGTCTCCTAGGGCGCGAGGCTCCGTGACCACGTCTAGCTCAATCGCAGGGTCTTGTTCCGTGAGGTTGCGAGTCGGAGGGGCGAGGCGCTCGTGAAGCGCGAGCACTGTGAAGATCGCCTCGAGAGCCCCCGTGCCGCCGAGGAGGTGACCGGTGGATGCTTTCGTCGCCGAGATCGCGATGTTCGCAGTGTGCTCGCCGAAGATCGCCTTGATGGCGTTGAACTCCGCGATGTCGCCCACCGGCGTGCTCGTGGCGTGAGCGTTGATGTGGGTGACGTCGCTGATCGACGCGCCCGCCTGCTCGATTGCAGCGCGCATGGCACGGCCCGCACCAGAACCCGCCGGGTCTGGCGCTGTGATGTGGTACGCATCGCTCGTCACGGCGCCTCCTGTGAGCTCCGCATAGATGCGGGCACCACGGGCGAGAGCATGCTCCTCGGTTTCGAGCACGAGTGCTGCGCCGCCCTCGCCGAGCACGAAGCCGTCGCGGCTGAGGTCGTAGGGGCGAGAGGCGGTCTCGGGGGAGTCATTGCGCTTAGAGAGCGCCTGCATGGCAGCGAATGCCGCGATCGGCAGCGGATGAATGGCGGCCTCTGAGCCACCTGCAACAACAATGTCGGCGTAGCCGGCTTGGAGGTGCTCATAAGCATTGACAATCGACTCCGTGCCAGAGGCGCAGGCCGAGACGACAGTGCGCGAATAGGCGCGGGCGCCGATTTCCATGCTCACGGCAGCCGAAGGGCCGTTCGGCATGAGCATGGGAACAGTCATGGGCAGAACGCGGCGGGGTCCCTTTTCGCGCAGGGTGTCCCACGCATCGAGGAGGGTCCAAACGCCACCGATTCCCGTCGCGAAGTCGACGCCAATGCGCTCGGGGTCAACATCCGGTGCTCCCGCATCTGCCCAGGCCTCGCGACCAGCGATCAGGGCGAACTGGCTGCTCGGGTCAAGACGCTTGGTTTCGACTCGCTCCAGCACATCGGCGGCGGGCACTCGGGCCTGGCCAGCGAACGAGACGGGCAGCTCGTACTTCTCCACCCATTCCTGCTCGAGCGGACGAACGCCGGATTCCTTGGCCAGAAGGGCTTTCCAGGTGTCACCGACGGAGCCTCCAAGAGGGGAGGTCGTTCCGAGGCCGGTGACGACAATCTTTTTGGTCATTACGAAACTCTCAATCGGCTTGTATCTGTGGCGTTGCGGCGTGATCGGCCCGAGTAACCCCGGGCCGATCCGCGCTACGTCGGGATCTAGCCCTGGGCTGCGACGATGAAGTTGACGGCGTCGCCGACGGTCTTCAGGTTCTTGACCTCGTCGTCCGGGATCTTCACGTCGAACTTCTCTTCTGCGTTGACGACGATGGTCATCATCGAGATGGAGTCGATGTCGAGGTCGTCGGTGAACGACTTGCCCATCTCAACCGTGTCGGTTGCGATTCCGGTCTCATCGTTGATCAGCTCGGCGAGGCCGGCCAGAACTTCTTCGGTGGACAATGCCATGTGTTTTTCTCCTTGAGGGTGTCGTTTGACCGTGGGCAAGTTTAGGGCAGAACCACGACCTGGGCGCCGAAGACGAGCCCAGCGCCGAATCCGATTTGCAGGGCGAGGCCACCACTGAGCTCAGGATGCTCCTGCAGCAGGCGATGGGTGGCCAACGGAATCGACGCTGCCGAGGTGTTTCCGGTCGTGGCGATATCGCGGGCAACGAGCACGGTTTCGGGCAGTTTCAGTTGCTTGGCGAACTCGTCGATGATGCGCATGTTTGCCTGGTGAGGAATGAATGCAGCCAGGTCGTCGGCAGTGATCCCGGCGACCTCAAGCGCCTTGCGGGCAACCTTGGCCATGTCCCATACCGCCCAGCGGAAGACCGTCTGCCCTTCTTGGCGCAGCGTCGGCCACTTGGCATCGCCGTCCCGGTAATCAACGAGGGTCGCGTTCATGCCGACCGCGGCAGCCTTGGAGCCGTCAGAGCCCCACACAGGGGCCGAGATTCCAGGAAAGTCGCTCGGACCGATGACGACAGCCCCGGCACCATCGCCGAGAAGGAAGGAGATCGAGCGGTCGGTCGGGTCCACAATGTCCGAGAGTTTTTCTGCGCCAATCACCAGGGCGTAGTGGGCAGCCCCGCTGCGGATGAGAGCATCCGCCTGCGTCACCGCATAGCTGAAACCTGCGCAGGCGGCGTTGGTGTCGTAGGCGGCAGCGGGATTAGCGCCCACCCGGTCGGCCACGACTGCGGCCATCGACGGGGTTTGCTGAACATTGCTGACCGTGGCGATGATCACGAGGTCGATGAGGTCGGGCGCGATGCCGGACTTCTCGATCGCCTCCTGAGCCGCTTCTGTTGCCAGATCTATTGCGAGGATTCCGACGGAGGCGCGGGTGCGGGTCACGATTCCCGTGCGCTGCTGGATCCACTCGTCGCTGGAGTCGATGGGGCCGATGAGAGCCTCGTTAGGCACGGACACATCGCCCCTGGCCGCGCCGTAGCTCAGGATGCGGGTGAACTGGGGGCCCGTTGACTGGATAAGAGTAGGCACGAGTTACTTCCCGTCGATGAGGTCGAAGGCGGCCGCGAGGTCGTCAGGGGTTTTAATGGCCACGGTCGGAACACCGCGAAGGGCGCGCTTGGCGAGTCCCACGAGAGCGCCCGCTGGGGCAACCTCGATGATGCCGGTGACGCCGGTAGCACCCAGCGTCTCCATCGTGAGGTCCCAACGCACGGGAGATGACACCTGGCCGACAAGGAGGTCGACAAAGGCTGTGCCGTCGTCGACGGTGCTTCCGTCGCGATTGGTCCAGATGGGCAGAGTAGGGGCGTGCGGTGTGATGGATGCGGCTGCCGCGCGAAGGCGGTCGACGGCGGGGGCCATGTGCTGAGTGTGGAAGGCCCCGGCAACCTGAAGCGGAATGACCCGGGCGCCTGCTGGCGGGTCGCTCTTGAGTGCTTCGAGGGCCGCCAGATCGCCAGCGACGACGATCTGTCCGCCACCATTGAAGTTGGCGGGAGCGAGCCCTAGCTCCGAGAGGCGTGCCAGAAGCTCTGTCTCGTCGCCGCCCACCACCGCACTCATGCCGGTGGGCGAGGCCGCAGCAGCATCCGCCATGGCAGCGCCGCGTTCTGTGACGAGCCGAATGGCATCGTCGTCGCTGAGGATGCCAGCTCCGGCTGCTGCCGTGAACTCGCCGACGGAGTGGCCGGCGATTCCGCCAATCGCGTCGCGCCGCTGCTCCAGAATGCTGCCGAGCGCCAGGAGGCCCGCGGCCACGATCAGCGGCTGGGCCACTGCGGTGTTCCTAATGGTGTCGGCATCGGATGTCGTGCCGTGGGCGGCGAGATCCATTCCAGCAGCCTCGGAGTATCGCGCTAGCTGACTCGCGTAGCGGGAGTCTGCGAGCCAGGGCTCGAGAAATCCGGGGGTCTGGGAGCCCTGTCCCGGGCAGACGATGACAATCACTTATCTAGTTTCCCAATCCTGAGCAGATTTATGCTGCGCATTTCGACGAAGATCACGCCAAAGCTTTGTGTGCGGAGTCACACTACCGCGGCTCCACTCGGTGGGTTAGTGCGTGGAGCGACGGCGGGGAAGGTGCTCTGTCTCCGCGATCGACCCCACGATGAGGGCAGCCTGGAGGATGAGCGACTCCCGCGCCCCGGTCGCATCCCAGCCGATGACCTCGGAAACCCGCTTGAGCCTGTACCGCACCGTATTGGGGTGCACGAAGAGCTCGCGGGCCGTTGCCTCAAGCGACCTGCCGTTATCGAGGTAGCACCAGAGGGTGCCGAGAAGCTCAGTCGAATGAGCCTGCAAAGGCTTGTAAATGCGGTTGATTAGGGTCGACCGCGCGAGCGGGTCTCCAGCGAGAGCGCGCTCGGGCAGCAGATCGTCGGCCAGCGCCGGTCGCGGGGCGTTGCGCCATGACCGAGCGACCGCGAATCCCGCAAGCGCGGCCTTTGCGCTCCGGGAGGCTTCGACCAAAGAGGCAACCTCAATGCCGAGGATGAGGTAGCCATCACCGAATCCGGGCTCAAGGGCCTTCGCGATTTCTAAGAAGGTGACCCGCGGGGTTCCGCCCTCTTCCACAGGTGCGGATGCCGCAGGGGTCGAGCGGCCGATTACGAGCACCAGGCGACTTCCCTGCACCCCGATGAGAACATCCGAATCGAGGTGGCGGGCGGTGCGCCGAAGCATGTCGACATCGAGCATCTTGGGGGCGGTGCCGACAAGAACCGAGACCTCACCGTGGCCATGCCACCCGAGGGCAGCGATGCGGCTGGGCAGTTCGTCGTCGTACTCGCCACTCAAGATCGAGTCGACGACAAGGGCTTCGAGACGGGCATCCCACAACCCACGAGCCTCAGCCGCACGGGCATACACATCGGCTGCCGCGAAGGCGATTTCGCGTGAGTACAAGAGAATCGCCTCGCGTAGCGACTCGTCTTTGCCCTTGACCCGCTCCTCGACGACCTCGACCGTGACCTTAATCAGCTGAAGAGTCTGGGTGAGACTCACCGAGCGAAGAAGCTCCCGAGGGGCCGCCCCAAACACATCGGCCGCGATCCACGGCGTCGAGCTTGGGTCGTCATACCAATGAATGAACGAGGTGATGCCGTTCTGCGCCACCATGCCCACGGCCGAACGACGCCCCGGTGGCATGTCGCCATACCAGGAGAGGGTGTCTTCAAGTCGCTTGAGAGTCGCGGTGGCGAGCTCGCCTGACACAGTCTTGAGCCAGGCGAGCGTCTGCTCCTTGGTGCGGGGTGCGGCCATCGGGTGTTTGCGCCTAGCTCTCGCCGCCGGCGTTGCCGGAGGTGCCCGCGGTGACATCGAGAAGACGGTACTTCTCGATCGCGCGGAGCGGGACATCGGCCTCTACGAGACCGCGCTGGGCGAGGGACTGAAGCGTGCGCACCACAATCGACGGACCGTCGATGTGGAAGAAGCGTCGCGCCGCAGCCCTGGTGTCGGAGAATCCGAACCCATCGGCCCCAAGGGTGGCGAAGTCATTGGGCACGAACTGGCGGATCTGGTCAGGCACGGAGTGCATGAAGTCCGTAGCCGCAACGATCGGCCCCTCGGCACCGGCAAGCTTCTCGGTGACATAGGGAACGCGCTTCTCCTGCTGCGGGTGGAGAAAGTTGTGCTCCTCTGCGGCAACGCCATCGCGGCGAAGCTCGTTCCACGACGTCACCGACCAGACATCGGCCGAAACGCCCCAGTCCGCTTCGAGAAGCTCCTGTGCCTCAAGCGCCCACGGCACGGCAACGCCGGAGGCCAGCAGCTGAGCCTTGGGGCCCGCTGCCTCGGACTTCTTGAACAGGTACATGCCCTTGAGCAGGCCGTCAACATCCAGGTTCTCCGGCTCGGCGGGCTGCAGAAGCGGCTCGTTGTAGACCGTGAGGTAGTACATGACGTTGGGGTCGGGGTGCGTTCCCCCGTACATGCGCTCAAGTCCTGCGCGCACGATGTGGCCGAGCTCGTAGCCCCAGGCGGGGTCGTAGCTGACCACAGCGGGGTTCGTGGATGCCAGCAGCGGCGAGTGTCCATCGGCGTGCTGCAGGCCTTCACCCGTAAGCGTTGTGCGGCCTGCGGTCGCGCCGATGACGAAGCCACGAGCCATCTGGTCGCCGGCGGCCCAGAAGGCGTCGCCCGTGCGCTGGAACCCGAACATCGAGTAGAAGACGTAGACGGGGATGAGCGGCTCGCCGTGGGTGGCATATGACGTGCCCACCCCGGTGAAGGCCGCGACAGCGCCTGCTTCGTTGATGCCAACGTGGAGGATTTGCCCCTGCACGCTCTCCTTGTAGGCCAGAAGAAGCTCACGGTCCACAGACGTGTAATGCATGCCGTTGGGGTTGTAGATCTTGGCGGTGGGGAAGTAGGCGTCCATACCAAACGTGCGAGCCTCATCCGGAATGATCGGCACGATGCGGTGACCGAAGTCCTTGGAGCGCAGCAAGTCTTTGAGGAGGCGAGCGAACGCCATTGTGGTGGCGACTTCTTGCTTGCCAGAACCGCGCTTGACGACGTCGTAGGTCTTCTCTTCGGGAAGGCTCACCTGCGTGTACTTTGACCGACGCTCAGGCACATAGCCGCCGAGCGCGCGGCGGCGCTCGTGCAGGTACTGGATGGCCTCGTCGTCGTTGCCGGGGTGGTAGAACGGCGGCTTGTAGGGGTCCGCCTCGAGCTGAGCGTCGGTGATCGGGATGCGCATCTCGTCGCGGAACTGCTTGAGGTCGGGCAGCGTGAGCTTCTTCATCTGGTGGGTCGCGTTGCGCCCCTCAAACGACTTGCCGAGTCCGTAGCCCTTAATGGTGTGCGCCAGGATCACGGTGGGCTGGCCCTTGTGCTCGGTCGCGGCCTTGAACGCCGCATAAACCTTGCGGTAGTCGTGGCCACCGCGCTTGAGGCCCCACACCTGGTCGTCGGTGTATTCCTTGACCAGGTCGAGCGTGCGCGGGTCGCGGCCGAAGAAGTTCTCGCGCACATAGGCGCCATCCTCGGTCTTGTAGGTCTGGTAGTCGCCGTCAGGCGTCACGTTCATGAGGTTGACGAGGGCGCCATCGCTGTCGCGAGACAGCAGCTCATCCCATTCGCGGCCCCAGATCACCTTGATGACATTCCAGCCAGCGCCGCGGAAGAAGCTTTCGAGCTCCTGAATGATCTTGCCGTTGCCGCGCACGGGACCGTCGAGGCGCTGCAGGTTGCAGTTGACAACGAAGTTGAGGTTGTCTAGCCCGTCGTTGGCGGCGAGCTGCAGTGCACCACGAGCCTCGACCTCGTCCATCTCGCCGTCGCCGAGAAAGGCCCAAACCTGGGCATCCGAAAGGTCCTTGATGCCACGGTTGGTCAGGTACTTGTTGGTCTGCGCCTGATAAATGGCGTTGATCGGGCCGATGCCCATGGAGACCGTCGGGAACTGCCAGTAGTTCGGCATGAGACGGGGGTGCGGGTACGACGAGAGGCCGTAGGGGGCGCGAGACTTCTCCTGGCGGAAGCTGTCAAGTTGCTCTTCGCCGAGGCGTCCTTCGAGGAAGGAACGGGCGTACATGCCGGGGGAGGCGTGGCCCTGGTAGTAGATCTGGTCCCCGCCGGACTCGTGGTCCTGGCCACGGAAGAAGTGGTTGTGGCCGACCTCGTACAAGGATGCGGCAGAGGCGTAGCTGGCGATATGACCGCCGACTGCGATGCCGGGCCGCTGGGCGCGGTGCACCGTGATGGCGGCGTTCCAGCGAATCCAGGCGCGGTAGCGGCGCTCGATGTCTTCGTCACCGGGAAACTCTGGTTCATTTTCGGCAGCGATGGTGTTGATGTAGTCGGTGGTGGGAACCATCGGAACACCAAGCTGAAGGTCTTTGGAGCGCTTGAGAAGGCTCAGCATGATGTCGCGGCCGCGACCCCGCCCTTGGGCCTCAACAAGCCCGTCGAGGGATTCCTGCCACTCTGCTGTCTCTTGGGGATCCGAGTCGACATGGTTCATCGAGTACGGGTCCTGATCGTGAATTGACACGGATTGCCTCGTTCTGGTTATTGAGTACATTCGATGCCGACTGCGAGTCCGTTTGTCACGGTCTCCGCCTTGCGCGGCTCCCTCATCCTAGTAACTCAAACGGGCTTTCATTTGGATGGTTCCCACAGCGATGGCTACCATGTCGCGAGGATTCCCCTCCGATTCACGCCCACGCAAAGGATGCACTATGACAGTTGATGTCGGTACCGTCGCCCCAGATTTTGAGCTGCAGAATCAGTTTGGCGAGTCGGTGTCTCTGTCGGCATTTGCTGGCAAGAAGCCCGTCGCATTGGTTTTCTACCCGCTCGCGTTCACGGGCACCTGCACGGGCGAATTGTGCGAGCTGCGCGACAACATCGCAATGTTCGCCGACGCCAATGTTGAACTCCTCGCTATCTCGGTTAACAACAAGGCGACCCTCCGCGTGTTTGCGGAGCAGGAGGGCTATGAGTTTTCGCTTCTCGGCGACTTTTGGCCGCACGGTGAAGTCGCCCGCAAATACGGCGTGTTCATCGAAGAAGCTGGCATTGCCACCCGGGCCACGTTCCTCATCGACACCGACGGCGTCGTTCGCGCCGCCTTCCAGACGGCACCAGGGCAGGCCCGCGACCTCGCCGCCTACCGCGAAGCACTCGCCGCAATCGCATAGCATGGTCATCGGTTCGCGTGCGGCACGCTAGTATTGGTGACCGGTTCGCATCGCGAATCATGAGGGCCTTTAGCTCAGCTGGTAGAGCGCCACGTTTACACCGTGGATGTCATCGGTTCGATCCCGGTAGGGCCCACCACAGAAAAGCCCCGGTCAGCATCGTCTTGCGGACCGGGGCTTCCTCATTGGGCGACTCTCAGGTTAGCCCTCGTGAGAACGTAGGTGCCCATCGCCAGCTGCCTGACCTGCTCGGCTTCCTAGGTGCGGGCGTCGGTCTTGAGCGTGAACGTGCGAGTCGAGAATATGCGCCCGCTGGCGTAGACCCGCGCCCGCCACTTGCCGCGCGATGGACGAAGTCGCGATCAGCACGGGGGTGTCCCTCTTGACACTGTCCCTGCCACATAGTTTCCACTAGGTGAGCTAGTTTCTCGCTCGGCAGTACGACCTGCGGCACCGCAGAGAATGGAGTCGTATGATTCACGCTCAGTCCCTGACCAAACGCTACGGACCGAAGACCGCCGTCGACGGCATCGACTTCTCGGTCGCTCCGGGACGAGTAACCGGTTTCCTTGGCCCGAACGGGGCGGGCAAGTCGACGACGATGCGCATGATCGTCGGGCTCGATCGCCCCACCTCCGGCACGGTAACGATTAACGGGCGGCCCTACCAAGACCACCGGTCGCCGCTGCACGAGGTGGGAGTGCTCCTCGACGCGCGTGCCGTGCACCCAGGGCGCACCGCCCGCGACCATCTGCTCGCAATGGCGGCGACGCACCGCATCGGAACGAAGCGCGTCGACGAGGTCATCCGCCTCGCCGGTCTCGACTCGGTGGCGCGGAAGCGCGTACGCGGCTTCTCGCTGGGAATGGGACAGCGCCTCGGGCTCGCCACCGCACTGCTCGGCGACCCCGCCACGCTTATCCTCGACGAACCGGTCAACGGGCTCGACCCCGAGGGCGTCGTTTGGGTGCGCCGACTCGCCCGCTCCCTCGCCGCGGAAGGGAGGACGGTCTTGCTCTCGTCGCACCTGATGAGCGAGATGGCGCAAACCGCGGAGCATCTGATCGTGCTCGGGCGCGGAAGGGTGCTCGCTGATGCACCTGTCAGCGAGATCATCGCGAAGGCGTCGGGGGACTCCGTGCTGGTGCGTGCGAACGATGCTGCCCGTCTCGGCGCGCTGCTCGCCGCGCAGGGCGCCGGCGTCACCAGCGCCGAGACGGGCCTCCTCTCGGTCACCCAGGTCGCCGCGGCGCGAATCGCGGAGATCGCGGCCGGAGCCGGCATCATCGTCTACGAGCTCACGCCCGTGACGAGGTCTCTCGAAGAGGCGTACTTGGAACTGACTCGTGATGAGGCCGAGTACACGACCACTCAGATCCCTTCGGAGGGAACCCGATGAGCGCGACCACCACTCCAGTCTTCACGGCCACAGGACAGAACCTCAGCATCGGAGGGATCATCCACTCCGAGTGGATCAAGCTCCGCAGCATCCGATCGACCTGGTGGATCTACGCCGCCATCGTCGCGATCACCGTCGGTGTGGGAGCTCAGATGTCCTCCTCGACGAGTTTCGCCTGGTTCGACGGAGAGGTCGCACAGACAGGCCAGCAGTACGCCGGCGTGAATGTCATCAATCTCAGCACCGATATCAACGTTCTTATCGTGGGCGTGTTGGGTGTGCTGGTGATTTCTGGCGAATACAGCAGCGGAATGATCAGGTCCACCCTCACGGCTGTACCGCGTCGGGTTCCCGCGCTGCTCGCCAAAGCGTTGGTGTTCGCCGTCGTCACCTTCCTTATCGGTGCAATGGCGGTGGCCGTCACGATCCCGATCTCCATCCCGCTTCTCGCCGGGAACGGCATCGACATCCGCCTCGACGACCCGCACTACTGGCGTGCCATGATCGGCAGCGTCGGCTACCTCGTGATGGTCGGGCTCATTGCCTTCGCGATCGGCGCGTGCCTGCGCAGCATCGCCAGCGGCATCGCCACGGCACTCGGATTCGTTTTCGTCGTACCGCTCGGGCTCGGCCTCGTGGCCGGTGGTGCCGCGTCGCAGGTCTGGTTGCAGAACCTCGTAGCGCTGCTCCCGTTTAACCTGGGCCGAGCCCTCACCAGCCACCCGGGCTACGCCGAGTTCGTTGCACCGGGCTCACCGCTCAACCGAGCCGATGGTCTCTGGGTCCTCGAACCGTGGCAGGGCGCTCTCGGCCTCGTGGTCTGGGTCGTCGTACTGTTCAGCGTGGCGATCGTGACGCTCAAGCGTCGCGATGCGTGAGCGATCGCATGACGCGTCCGAGGATGAGGACCGTTGCTGAATCAGTGCACGTACCCGCTCTGCCGGTCATGCGCAGAGCCTATCTGTGCAGAACTAAAGCAGAGCCAGCCGTAAGTCCCTACCGATCGAGGCTTTCAGCTTTTCCTCGCGAGCCAGCATCCTGAAAGATGGCGGTATGAGCCCACAGCACGCGCGGCCCCGACCATGGGAGGGCGCACGGCGCACGGCGCCGGCATTTCGTTGGAAAACCGACTTCGTGCGGGTGACCGTCAGCACCGTGGTGGCCACGCTCGTCACGGCGCTTGTCCTGCTGGCCATCATCCGGTTCACCGATGTCGACCTGAGCGAAACATTGCAGATGCAAGTGACGGCCTTCGTCATCCTCTGGCCCACCTACACACTCGTCTACGTCGCCTGGGGGTCGTGGGTGTACTCGCGGCTCGATCACGCCTCCCTCGCGCAGGTAATCGCAGCCGACGATGAAGGCGAGCGACGCCTGCTGTCCCGGCTGCTCGGACTGACGGGCACCACCAACACGACCATCTCGGCCGCCGTCGTCGCCGTCGTCGTCACCGTGGTGATCGGGCAGCGCCCCGAGTTTCGCGGGGAAGCCGTCTACATCGCCGCAGCCCTGTCAATGGTCGCGAGTTCCTGGATACTCATGGTCTTCTCGTTCGCGCAGACCTACCTGCGCCTCGGGGTTGCCGACGACGGCGAACACGTGCGCTTCCACTTTCCCGAGCGGGCACGCTTCGGCGACTACGTGACCCTCGCCGTGCTGCTCTCCACTATGGCCGCCACGACACCCGCTCAGCTCAATTCGCGCCGAGCATGGCGCGTCGTACGCACCAACGTGATCATCGCGTTCGTCTTCAACTCGGTGGTAATCGCGATGATGGTCTCCCTCCTGTTCGGCGGCCTGTTCAGCTGAGCGAGGGTTCTTGCAGACCTGAAGTCAGCGGCCGTGAACACCGTCCGCCACTACCACCGCGTGGGCGTGCTCGAGGAACCTGATCGCATGTCGAACGGGTACAAGAAGTACGAGGTCCGGCATCTGATCCGACTCCTGCAGATCCGCCGCCTGCGCGACCTGGGAGTGCCCGTCGACCGGATTCAGCAGGTGGGGTTCGGCGACGACACTCCCACTGCAGCGCTGACGGCGGTTGATGCGGATCTCGCGAAGAGCATCGAGCGGCTTCAGCGTGCTCGCGCTGAGATCAGTGCGATCCTCATCGGCTCTTCCGTGACGGACCTGCCTCCCGGTTTCGAAGGAGTCGCCCTCTACAACCCAGCGCAGCTCGACGTGATCGTCCGGGCGAGCCGGCTCGCGCATGAGCAGATGCAGCAGCGCGATGCCGAGCCGGCCGACGAGGGGCGCGCGTCCGAATAGCCGCTGTCATCACCGGACGTGTCACCGATCGCGAACGCATCCATGGAAATCTCCTCTCTTGTGGCCGCTCCCGGCGCCACGCCGGATCTCAGCGGTCCGTTGTTCAAGCTCGGTCTTTGCCTCGGGCTATGACGTCATCGTGCGTCGGCGTCCGCGGGGAGCGCCTGCCGGCGCTTGACCCGCTTGCCGAGCGCTCTGTAGCCGACGATCCCGGCGATGAGCACCGCCACCGCGCCGAACCGGACGGCTGTGCCGGCGACGGTGTCCGCATCCGGCCACAGCCCGAGCACGCTCCGCACGCCGCCAGGAAAACTGGAGACGTCGGCGATGCTGTTGACGAAGCTCCCTGCCGCGATCACCCAGGCAAAGATGATGACGGCGAGGAGCGCGACTCGAATGGGTTTCATCGCTCGATTCCTCGCGATCTCGCTGATCGATGTTGCTCGTATCGTTGGCGCGGACGTGAACCTCGCGCGTTCTCGTTTCTCATGACGTTCAGCGAACACCGTGTTGTCGGAACACGGTCAAGCGTCCGCCTAGAGTCGCCGGGGCTGGCCCACGGCGACGTCGCGGCATGATGGGCGACCGTGACGGGACCGCTGAGATGGATGGACGGAATCGGCGGCGAGTCGGTCTGAGCGGTCGGCAGGCGCGGGATGCTCGCACGTTGCCCCAGCAGGTGACGGAGGCGATAGAGCCAACGCTCGCGCGTGGCTTCGACCCTGGCGAAGCCAGGCGGGCGCTCAAAGCCGCCATCGCAGCCCTCCTCGTGGAAGGTCAGGAGTCAACGGCGCTCGCCTCAGGAACGAAAGTTCCGCATGTTTCCGGGCTTCTGCTCGCGCCAATCGGGTCCCGGTCACATTTACACCGTGGATGTCATCGGTTCGATCCCGGTAGGGCCCACCACAGAAAACCCCCGCACAGTGTGCGGGGGTTTTTGGTTGCGCAGAGTTCGACAGCGTGCATTTTCTACAGCGTGAGCATGACTTTGATGGCGCGGCGCTCATCCATCGCCCGGTACCCTTCGGCGGCATCCTCAAGGGGCAAAGTGACGTCGAACACCCTGCCAGGGTCGATGCTGCGGTCGCCGATCAGCTTGATCAACGTCGGCAAAAAATGCCTCACGGGAGCAGGGCCGCCGTGCAGGTGCACGCTTCTGAAGAACAGGTCGATGCCCCGCAGCTCCACGCCGTGCGAGACCCCGACATAGCCCACGTACCCGCCGGGCCGGGTCGACTGAATCGCCTGCGACATAGAGAGCTGTGTGCCTACCGCTTCGGCAGTGCCGTGCGCTCCATATCCGTTAGTGAGCTCTCGCACCTTCGCTGCGCCCTCGTCGCCACGTTCCTCGACGATGTCGGTTGCTCCAAACGCACGCGCGAGTGCCTGCCGCTCGGGATGGCGGCTGAAGGCGATGATCCGTTCGGCCCCCAGCTGCCGTGCGGCGAGGATCGCGCAGAGCCCCACCGCGCCGTCACCGACGACGGCGATGGTGCGACCGGGGCCGGCCTGCGCGGCGACCGCGGCATACCAACCCGTACCAAGAACGTCGGATGCGGCCAGCAGCGGGGCAATGAGGTCATCGGCGGGGTATGCGGGGGTTGCGACCAGGGTGCCGTCGGCGAGAGGGATGCGCGCGTACTCAGCCTGAGTGCCGATCGACCCCATCATCACGTTGTGAATGCACCGCGACTGATATCCGGATCGACAGATCTCGCACGTGTTATCCGAGGCCACAAATGAGCCGACGACGAAGTCTCCCTGGCGAACGCTCGTCACCTGGTCGCCGACGGTCTCAACCACTCCGACGTACTCGTGACCCATCGGCTGCGGAACCGCCGCAAGCGGCTCCAACCCACGGTATGGCCATAGATCGGAGCCACATATGCACGTGGCGGCGACCTTGATAATGGCATCGGTGGGTTCGAGGATGGAGGGCATGGGGCGGTCCTCGACGCGAACATCCCCTGGGGCGTACATCATTACACCGCGCATCTCGTGACCTCTTCGCTTCACCAAGGGCCGAGCGGGCCCTGTCCGTTCTTTGGCCAGCCAATGCCAATCTCGCTGGGAATGCCAGTGCGAGAACGATTCGCAACGTGCTGGCGGTGCCGGCGAGCGAGCGCTAGCAGAAGCTACATTGCGTCGCCGATGTAGGAGTACTTGACGAAGACATCGGATGCGAGTCCAGACTCTTCGAGCACTCCCTGCACGGCCGTCAGCATGTATTTGGAGTCCCAGCCCATGTAGAGAAAGTGGGAATCATCCAGTGCATCCCACTGCCCGTTCCACGCTTGCGCGTCGAAGATAGGCCCGCCGCGCCGGGCGCTGAAGGCGACAACGCTGTCGCGGGAGTCGGCCCACAGCCGCTTGAATACTCGATTGAAAAGGTACTTGACGTCGTGCACTTCCCAGTGCTCGCCGCGGTACTCAACGTAGTCAAACTCACGCTCCCACCCGCGTGGCCAGCCGCGGCGGCGTTTGGCGTCGAGAACGGGGGTCAGATCGTCATCGTCAATCTCACCGGATGCTGGGCGAGCCCAGATGCGGAGGAACTCGGTCGTGAGGCGCGCTGTGCGCTCCGAGATGGCTGCCGTGTTCCAGGTTTCAACAGAGGCGAGTTCGCGGGTCGCGGCGACGCCACTCTGCGAATAGATCGTGTCGCGCTTCACGGCGAAGGGCTCGTTGCCCGCCCGCATTGCGAGGTGCGGTTCGAGAAGAGCGAGGTTACCCAGAGTCTGCGAGAGGGCACGGTAGCTGTTCTGCTCGTCCTCGCTGAACTCGGACCAGGAGCGCACGCCATCGCCCGACCAAGAATCGCCGGGAGTGACGGGAAGGATGTGCTCAACATCCAGATCCGCAACCCGATCGTGGTTGGAAAGACGGTCGAGCACGTATGCGGGGTGGGGGAGGGCGCCGTACTTGAGCGCAACCCGCACCCGCTCATCTGACGGGGTGATCCGCGCACTCGCGGAGGCCAATACCGAGGGGCCGTGCGCGCTAGCGCGGCACAACCGTGCGACGAGGCGGCCATTCTTGAGGCCGACGGCAGTGCGCCGCAGCAGCAGCGACTGGATGTTCTCGAGTGTGTTGATCAGAGCATCCCGAGCCGACATGCCCAGGCGGTAGTCGTAGTAGGCCCGCATGACGAGGGGGTACATACCCCGGCCAAACGTGTTGACGTAGCCGAGCTGCCGGGCGATCTCCTCATCCGGCTCGTGCGTCGGGTCGAGCAGCGCGCTGTAGACCTCCGAAAACTCGCGCCACTCGGTGGCCTGCTTGCGGAGGATGTGGAGGTCTAGCCGTGGAAAACGGTGGCGGAACGTGTCGTAGACGCCTCGACCGTCGGCGGCGTCGATTTCGCGACCCGTCGTCATGATCATGAAGTGCCGCCAGAATGCGCCGATTGCGTCGCCCGTGTTGTGTTCGATGGGCAGCCAGAAACTATCTTCGATTTCGCTCTGCTCGGCGTGCGAAAGACCCATCAGCACGTAGTTGTGGATCAGCTCATGATCGCGCAGCGGTTCACCCGTCGAGTTGAGGCTCTCGAACGTCTGCTGTGCATTGGCATTGGTGCCGAGTGTGATTGAGACATGCTCAAGGCGCTGCAAACCAGACCAGATTCGCGGCACCTCCTCGGCCGGAATCTGGCTGCGGAAGAACGCGTAGTTGTTGTCGAAGCGAGAGTCGCGCAGCTCGGCGTCGGCGGGGCGTCGGTCAAGCACGACGCTCTCGAAGACGTCAGCCCACTCGCGGTGAGGGCGGAGCTTCGTGCCCGGCTCGCCGGCGTTGCGCATGAGCACGGCCTCAAGGTGGGATGCGAGCTCAGGGTCGACGTTCTTGACCGTGTGGTGGAGCGCCGCGATGAGCAACATGATCGTCGTGATGCGCTGCTGGCCGTCGATAAGCACGAGGTCGCCAGCGGAGCCGTCGTTGCTCGAGGTCGAGAGGATTGAACCCAAGAAGTGAGTCTGCTGGTCCTCGGAATCGGCGACCGCGCGGATATCGGCGAGCAGTTGTTCGCATCCACCAATGTCCCAGCGGTATTGCCGCTGGTAGACGGGAACGATGATCGTGGTGGCGGGGGCTGAAAGCCATCGAATTGTGTTGACAGCGGTGGCGTCGACGTTCGTGGCGGTATCCATCTGAATGTTTAGCTCCTCAGGTGCTGGCCTTCCCAGTGTAAGTGGATGTCGGCTGTTAGGCTTACCTAAGTTGGGCCTGTTAAAACGTGCTGGCCCCATACGAAAGGGAATGATCCGCCTCATGGGTTACATCAAGTCCGCCGCTCTCGAAGAGACCGGCTATGTCGTACTCGACCGCTACAACAAGCCAATCGATCCCAAGGAATGGCACGACATCGAATATGTCGACTGGAAGTCCTCGGGAGAGACCCGCTTTGCGCCCCTCGCGAGCGCCAAGGGTGAGATCGAGGTCAACGGCTTCTGGAACCACAAGCCGCCGCGCACCGACAAGGATGGCGTCTGGATCCCGTCGCAGGTAGAGAAGGCTCCCACGCTCGTAGAGCGCGCTCTGGAGCCCGGTGCAAACGTCGGCCGCTGCCGCGTGATCGAGCTCATGCCGAACACCTACGCCGACACCCTCTACAACCTTCACCAGGACGACAACAACCGTCTGAACCCCGACGGCACTGGCTGGGTAGTTCGCGGCTTCTTCAACCTGTCGGACGACAAGGACAGCTACTTCGTTCTGCGCGAGAACCGCACTGACCCGAGCGTTGAGTACCGCATTGCGCTGCCCGCCGGCGCGCAGGTAATTGTCGACACGCAGCGCCTGTGGCACGCCGTCACCCACAACGGCACCGAGCCGCGCTACTGCCTCATCACGTCGTGGGAGTCCGGCCCCGAGCTTGACGCCTACATCGAGAAGTACAACGGCGTGAGCCGAGTTCCCAACGTCGAGGTACCTCAGGAGGTTCTCGATGCAGGTCAGGCAGAGCAGGCTCGCCGCATCGCCGCCCGCGCCGCGTACTACGCGGCAAAGGGTCAGGCCGAGAAGACCGCTATGAGCGAGGCGTAACCCTCGCCTCAGCACCAGGAATCATGCGGATGCCCCGGTCACCCGACCGGGGCATCCGTCGGTTAGGCGCGAAGGATCTGCCAGGAGATCGCATGACCAGACTGCACGGCGAGCACCTCGACATCGGCTACGGCGATCGTCGAGTGGTGCAGGATGTCGACATCGCTATTCCCGATGGTTCCTTCACGGTGATCGTGGGGCCGAACGCCTGTGGCAAGTCGACACTTCTCAAGGCACTGGGCCGGCTGCTCGCACCCCAGTCGGGCACGGTAACCCTCGACGGCCGTGCCATTCACGAACTGCCGTCCCGCGAGGTGGCTCGTCGCCTGGGGCTCCTGCCGCAATCATCGATCGCCCCCGACGGAATAGCGGTCGAAGACCTCGTCGCACGCGGCCGCTTTCCCCACCAATCGCTGCTATCGCGATGGTCGAGAGAGGACGAAGAGGTTGTCGAGCAGGCCATGGCAGCCACGGGCGTTTCTGATCTAAGGGGGCGGCTTCTCGATGAGCTGTCGGGCGGCCAGCGTCAGCGCGTCTGGGTGGCGATGGTGCTCGCGCAACAGACGCCTCTGATTCTGCTCGATGAGCCCACGACCTTTTTGGACATCGCGCATCAGGTCGAGCTGCTCGATCTGATTGAGCGACTTCGCGGAGAGGGTCGCACGGTGGTTGCCGTGCTGCATGAGATCAATCTCGCCGCACGCTATGCCTCACATCTCATTGCGATGAAGGACGGGCGCATCGTCAAGGAGGGTCACCCTCGCGATGTTGTGACCGCCGAACTCGTCGAAGAGGTTTTCGGCATGCCATGCAGGGTCATTGCCGACCCAGACAATGGCGCGCCCGTCGTGTTGCCTCGGTCACGCGCAGCAGCAGCGGCCGACATCGCTCGTGGATATCCACTCTTCTGAACCGCCGTCGAGCAGTTCACCCCGGACTAACCCGGATATTCGGCACATCTGAAGTTTCCTTCGCTTGGTCGGAGCGTGTCGCTAGTATTTGGCCATGGATGACCTTCACGCCGCCGATCAGAGCGGCAAACTCGGCAATGAGCCGGTGCCTCACGCATCCATCAGTTCCCCCGATTTCGCCCACGATCAGGCGCAGGGGGTCAGCGCAGCACAGAGCTCGGCAGGGCTAGAAGACGATGAGCTTGCCGATGTGATTGAAGGGCAACTCGCCCAGGCAACGTCATCTATTCCCATCATCACGTCGGCGATGCTCCGCGCTGTGTCGCCAACCAGCGACGATCTCTTTGCCGCTTTGATGGGCGACATCGATGGAGAGACGGGGGCAGCGGATGCCCGTGCTGCGGACGCGGAATCACGGGGCACCGAGTCGGTTTCGTTCGCCTCAACCGCACATCACGAAGAAGCCCAAGCCTTCGACATACCTCTCGACGAGGTCGCAGTCGACGAGGACCCGACCACGGATTTCGAGCCAGTCTGGATTGAGCCAGCGTTCTACGATGAGTCGGTCTTTGGCGGTGTAGAGTCCCCCCACGAACCTGCGTCCTACGACGAGCCGGCCGCACTCGTTGAGCCGCCCACGTTTGCCCCGTCGGAGCCTGTGCCCAGCCACATTTTCGCCATGCCAGTGTCGTCGCGGTTCGCGCCCGCCCCTGAGCGCGCGCCTGAGCGCGCGCCTGAGCCGGAGCCGGAGCCGGAGCCGGAGCCGGAGCCTGAGCCCGAACCGCAAGCGCCAGCGATCCCCGAACTGGTCGAACCACCGTCAACCCCCGCGCAACCTTCCGGGTCGCCACATCAGGGTTTCTTCCTCACCGCCGCTCCGCCGCCCATGCCGGGGTCCAATGTCATTCCCGCTGGCGATTTCGCACTGCCTGACCCCCCTCGCCACCGCTCTCTCGCCGACCATGAGCTCGTTTCTGTCGTGCAGAGTTCGCAGGGAACAAGCGGCGCTCTGGCTGAGCTCGAGATGCAGCTTCAACTGCGCATCGAAGAGGCGCGGGATTTCGAGGAGTGGGAGCGGGCAATGCTCGCAATCGGTTCCCCTGGTGCTTTCGAGGCCATTCAGCAGGCGCGACGAGTGCGGGCAGCGCGCCTGATGCCTCCGCAAGCTCCGGTTGAGGCCCCGAACCCCGTGGTGGAACCTCCCCAGTTTCCGTCAGCCATGGACGAGTCCGACCTGGACGATGAGCCATCCGCCGAGCTCAATCTGGCTCCTGAATGGCTGCCGGTCAGCGCGGCGTCACGTGGCCTCGCCAGTGACTCGTTCCCTAGTCCTCCTTTTCAGCAGGCTGAAGAAGCGGCTCCGTTAGCGGCGACCGCCGCTGGTGCCGCAGCGGCCGCAGACATGGGGCCCGAGACGCAGCGAACTTCGATCATTGAGCGCAATGACGGCGAACCGACGCCCCAGGAGTTGCGAACAAGCCGCGCCATAACCATGTTCTGGCTCTGGTTTGCGCCCCATTCTTCGGTCATCGGGGTCGCCGTCGGAGCCTCGATGCTCGCGCTGGGGCTCAGCCTGCGTCAGTCGCTCGTCGCCGTGCTCGTGGGTGTCGCCCTCTCGATGATTCCCCTGGGGCTGGGTACGCTCGCCGGCCGTTCAACGGGGCAGCCGGCGATGGTGGCCTCTCGTGCTGTCTTTGGGGTCGTGGGCAACATTCTTCCCGCCGTGATCTCTGTGGCTACGCGCATCTTGTGGGCTTGCGCTCTCGCCGTGGTTTCTGGCGGGGGAGTTGCTGCGATCGTCGAGCAAGTCGCTGGTTTCGATGCCCCCTGGGTTGGCATCGTCGCTGCTGCGGCAACCCTGGCGGTCGGCGGTCTTGTAGCCGCAGTTGGCTACACCGTCATCGTGCGGGTCTCGGTCGCTGTCGGAGTGCTTTCGGCAGTGCTCGTTGGGGCGCTCGTAGCCTTCACTTTGCCGTCGCTTGATGTGGGTCAGGCTCTTTCGGTGCCAGACGGTTCGTGGCTTGTGACCCTTTCGGCCGCTGTCGTGGTCTTCAGTGTCGTCGGGCTGGCGTGGGCCACGAGCGGCGCAGACGTTGCCCGCTACCAACGCGCTGTCGGTTCGGGTGCGCCAGCACTGGCGTGGGCGATGGCGGGCTGTGTGATTCCCGCAGTTATCGTGATCGGCTATGGCGCGATTCTTGCTTTCTCCGTGCCGGATGCCTCGGCTGCCTTAGCCGCGAATCCTGCTGAGGGTCTCGCCGCAGTTGTGCCCGGCATGTTCCTCGTGCCACTGCTGGTACTGCTCGTCGGGGGCCTGGTGTGTGGCGTTACGATCGCGCTGTATTCGGCGGGGTTCGGTTTAACTGCCGCAGGCCTCACGGTTGCGCGACCGATCGCTGTGGTCGTGGCGTCGGTGCTCGCCCTCGCAGCTTCTCTCGCGCTGAGCTTGGGTTCCCAAGGATTCGGCATCTGGTTCCGCGACGGGGTCACGACGTTCGCGGTTCCTATGGCCGCGTGGGTCGGAATTGTCGGGGCCGACTTCCTTCTGCGCCGCAGGCCCCTCGACGGCCTCTCCCTAATGCGGAGGGGCGGCGCATACCCGCACGTGGTTCCCCTCAATCTGGTGACGTTCATCGGCGTGACGGCTCTCGGGTGGGGCTTTACGACGGCCGAGCTTTCCGGGCTCGCCTGGCAGGGGTACCTCTGGCAGGTGGTGGGGGTTTCCCCCGCCTCGCCTGCGGCGTCCACCGATGTAGGCGTGCTCATGGCGTTGGTCCTCGGGCTTCTTGTCGCTCTCGCGACAGGGATCCCCGCTATTCGCCGCCAGGAGTCGCTGAGGCGCTGAGGCGCTGACCCGCTGAGGCGCTGAGCCGCTCCGCTCGAATGCCCTGCCGTCGGTAGACTGTGGAGGTGTCTGTAACTGTTGCCGAGGTCTCCGCCGTCATCGAGCAACTCTGGCCAGCGCGCGGCGCCGAGGACTGGGACGCGCCGGGGCTTGCCGTGGGAGACCCGTCGGCACCCGTCGAATCAATTCTGCTTGCGGTCGACGCCGTCGCCGACACGGTAGAAGAGGCGGTCGCCTCCGGTGCAGACCTGCTCATCGTGCACCATCCGCTCCTTCTCCGCGGAGTCACCAGCGTCGCCGAAGACCGTTACAAGGGCGCACTGATCGCCCGGTTGATCCGCAGCAACTGCGCGCTGCTCGCCGCCCATACCAACGCCGATGTCGTTGAGACGGGAACCTCTGCTGTGCTCGCGGAACGGCTCGGCCTCCAGGCGATGCGCCCCATCGTCGTAGGTGCCCCCGAGTCTCGAGGGCTCGGCCGTGTCGGCACCCTCGGCTCGCCGATTACCCTGGGCAGACTTGCCCGGATCCTTGCCGAGATCCTGCCGCCGACGGCCAGTGGTGTGCGAGTCGCCGGCGACTACGAGCGGGAGATCTCCACCGTTGCCCTCTGCGCGGGCGCGGGGGATTCACTTCTGAGCGACCCGGCTGTGAGGGCAGCGGACGTGTACATCACGTCCGATCTTCGCCATCATCCTGCATCTGAGGCTCGCGAAGCAGCACGTCTCGGCGGGGCTCCGGCTCTGATCGACATCTCTCATTGGGCGAGTGAATGGCTCTGGCTCGAAACCGCAGCCGAGCAGCTTCGCGCCATGCTTCCCGGCGTCACGGTCACGGTGAGCGATGCACGCACCGACCCGTGGGACTTCGTCATTGTTCAATAGCGCGGCACAGTATTTCGTTCGCCCCAATCGCTCACTAGCCCATTCAACTCAATTACCGAGAAAGCGAGAACCGCGATGGCATTGAAAGCCAGTCCCGATTCCCAAGCCCAACTTCTTGCCCTGCAGGCTAGCGATACGCGTCTTGCCCAGTTGGATCACCAAGCCAAGGCGCTGCCAGAAAACGCCAGGCTCGCCGAACTCGCGTCGTCCCTAGAGACACTCCGCCAGCGACTCCTGACCGATACGGGAGCCGTTGAAGACGCGCGCCTGGAGCTCGGACGCATTGAGGCCGATGTTGCCGTGGTCGAGGCGCGTATTGCGCGCGACACGGCACGGCTCGAGACCTCCGCCTCGGTCAAAGACGTCGCAGGCCTGGAGCATGAGCTCGCCTCCCTGCGCCGACGCCGTGACGATCTCGAAGACATTCAGCTCGTTGTTATGACGCGTCTCGAAGAAGTCGAAGCGACGGCGCGAGCTACCAAGGCCGAGTTTGACGAATTGAAGGCTACGGCGAGTCAGGTTGAGGCCGAGCGCGATGCATCACTCAAGACTCTGGCAAGCGAGCGGGTTCACGCTGCCGCAAACCGACAGACAATCGCAACGAAGATTCCTGAGGATCTTCTCGCGCTTTATGAGCGCCAGCGTTCGCGCTACGGTCTCGGTGCGTCGCTGCTGCGCGGAGGAGTCTCCTCTGCCAGTGGTGTGAAGCTCAACGAGAACGACATGGCACGCATCCGTGCCGCAGCGCCTGACGACGTCATCCTGTGCCCCGATTCTGAGGCCATCCTGATTCGCACCGACGAATCCGGCATCTGATCTGAGCCGTCGCGCTGCCCGGTAGACTGGCAGCGCGAATGGGTCGGCAAGACGGTCGCGTCAGCCTGGTTCTTCGGAACCAGACTGCCGAGGAACGTCCGGGCTCCATAGGGCAGGACGGTGGGTAACACCCACCCGGGGTAACCCGCGAGAAAGTGCAACAGAAAGCAGACCGCCTCCGGCGCTCCCTTCGGGAAGCATCGGCGGTAAGGGTGAAACGGTGGTGTAAGAGACCACCAGCAGCCCGAGTGATCGGGCTGGCTGGGTAAACCTCGTCCGGAGCAAGGTCAGACAGAAAGCGCTTAGGGCTGCCCGCCCAGCTTTCGGGTAGACCGCTAGAGGGCTGCGGCAACGTAGTCACGAGATAGATGGCCGTCCAGCGCGGGGCTTTGGCTCGGCGTGAACAGAACCCGGCGTATCAGCCGGCCCATTCGTTTTACCCCGTGTCGCTCTCCTACGTGGGATTGCGGGCGAGAGCGGCCGCGCCCATGATTCCGGAGTTATTGCGCAGGGTCGCGGCGACAATGGGCGTCGAAAGCGAGAGTAGGGGCAGGAATTCCTCTGCCGACTTCGATACGCCCCCGCCCACGATGAAGAGACTCGGGCTGAAGTACCGCTCGAGATATTCGTAGAAACGCTGGAGCCGATCGGCCCATTCCTGCCAGCCCAGCCCCTCACGTTCCCGGGCTGAGTTTGCGGCAACCGTCTCCCAGTCAATGCCATCAATCTCAAGGTGACCGAGTTCGATATTGGGAATCAGCGTGCCGTCATGAATGAAGGCGGTACCGATGCCCGTTCCGAGCGTCGTCATGATCACGAGCCCGCTCACGCCCCGCGCAGCCCCGTACCGAGATTCCGCGTAGCCAGCAGCATCTGCGTCGTTGATGAAGTGGATGTCTCGTCCGAGCGCCTGCTCGAAGAGGTTCTCTGCCTCGAGCCCGATCCACTCCGGCGACACATTCGCCGCAGACATCGTGCGGCCGTGCGAGACCACGGCAGGAAAACAAATCCCGACAGGGGTTTGTGGCTCAAGATGACCTACCTGATCCACGATCTCGCGAACTGCATTGACGATGTCGTTCGGCGCTCCGCCCGGCGGGGTTGCAACCTTGAGCCGCTCAGAGACGAGCGTTCCGGTGGATAGGTCAACGACGGCACCCTTGATGCCGGTGCCGCCGATGTCGATTCCGAGGGCGATGTCGTGCATCAGAAAGGCTCCTTGTCGCAGGGTCCTGAGACTCGTTAGGGAAGGGTCAGTATCTCGGCGCCACGCTCGGTCACCACGAGCGTGTGCTCGAACTGTGCCGTGATGCTCTTGTCCTTGGTCGTGACTGTCCAATCGTCGGGCCACATGTCCCACTCGTGCGTGCCGAGGGTGAGCATCGGCTCGATGGTGAAGACCATTCCGACCTCGATGATGTCATCGAACTGGGGCGCTGAATCGTAGTGCGGGATGATCAGCCCCGAGTGGAAGGCTGCCCCAACCCCGTGACCCGTGAAGTCCCGAACGACGCCGTAACCGAATCGCTTGGCGTAGGCCTCGATTGCTCGACCGATCACGTTCACCTGACGGCCTGGCGCGACAGCCTTGATTCCCCGCGCTAGAGCCTCCTGCGTGCGGGCGACCAGATCTGTCACCTCTTGCGAGGCTTCTCCGACGATGAAGGTGTAGTTGGAGTCGCCGTGAAAGCCGTTCTTGAACGCGGTGATGTCGATGTTCACGATGTCGCCGTTGTCGAGCACGGTGTCGTCGGGGATGCCGTGGCAGATGACCTCGTTGACCGAGCTGCAGAGCGACTTGGGGAACCCGCGGTAGCCCAGCGTCGACGGGTAGGCCTCGTTGGCCACCAGGAACTCATGAGCGATACGGTCGAGCTCCTCAGTCGTGACACCGGGGCGGATGCTCTCGCCAACGAGCTGAATTGCCTGAGCGGCAATGCGACCGGATTCCCGTATGAGGGCGATCTCGTCGGGGGCGTAAACATCGCCGCCCGTGTGCTTTGTGGGAGCTGCTTTGCCCACATACTCGGGCCGAGGGATACTCGCCGGCACCTGTCGTTGGGGGGAGACCACTCCCGGGATCAGGTGACCGTGTGAATCCGTGGGCATAAGATCGATCTTAGGTTGACTCCGGGAGGTCCCATGTCCGAATGGTGGTACAACACCCGCACCGGCGAGGTTGAAGAGGGTATGGTTTCGCCTGCTATCGATCGCGCTGGCCCCTTTGCTACCAAAGAAGAGGCGCTGGCTGCTCCGGCCGTAATCGCCGAGAGAGCGCGCAAATGGGCAGAAGAGGAATCGCGCGAGAATAAGTGATTCTCGCGCGATTCATCCGCTGGTATTGCTCTGCGGGCTAGATGAGCCCCTGAGCGATCATTGCGTCTGCTACCCGGCGGAATCCCGCCGCGTTGGCGCCGACAACGTAGTTTCCGGGGGCGCCGTAATGCTCGGCTGCCTCGTACGCGGAGCGATGTACGTCTTTCATGATGCTGTGCAGGCGGTCCTCGCTTTGGGAGAAGTCCCAGCGCTGACGGGAGGCATTCTGGCTCATCTCGAGGGCCGAGGTCGCGACGCCTCCGGCGTTTGCGGCCTTTCCGGGGGCGAAGAGAACGCCGGCCTCCTGGAGAAGCTCCACGGCATCCGGGGTGGTCGGCATGTTGGCGCCCTCAGAAACGGCGATCACGCCGTTGGCAATGAGGCGCTGAGCGTCGCTCAGCAGAAGCTCGTTCTGCGTTGCAGACGGGAACGCCAACTGCGCCGGAACATCCCACACACGACCATCAGTAATGAGTCGCGAGCCGGGCCGACGGGAGACGTAGTCAGAGACACGACCGCGTTCGACCTCTTTCACCTGCTTGAGCAGTTCGACGTCGATGCCCGCTTCGTCGACAATGTATCCGCTGGAGTCGGATGCGGTGATCGCCCGTCCGCCGAGCTGCTGAATCTTTTCGATCGCGTAGATCGCTACGTTTCCCGAGCCGGAAACGATCGCGGTCTTGCCCTCGATGCCCTCGTTTTTGGTCGCGAGCATCTCTTCCATGAAGTAGACGGCACCGTATCCGGTTGCCTCGGTCCGCACCTGCGCGCCGCCCCAGAGAACACCCTTACCCGTGAACATGCCGGATTCGTGGCGGTTGGTCAATCGGCGGTACTGCCCGAAGAGGAAGCCGATTTCGCGAGCGCCGACGCCGATGTCGCCAGCGGGCACATCGGTGTGCTCACCCAAGTGCCGGTAGAGCTCAGACATGAAGCTCTGGCAGAACCGCATGATCTCGCTGTTGGAGCGTCCATGAGGGTCGAAGTCCGATCCACCCTTTGCGCCGCCGATGCCCTGGCCGGTGAGAGCGTTCTTAAAGATCTGCTCGAAGCCAAGGAATTTGATGATGCCGAGGTTGACGCTCGGGTGAAAGCGCAGCCCGCCTTTGTAAGGGCCAAGGGCTGAGTTGTACTGCACGCGGTAGCCGCGGTTGACATGAACCGTGCCCTGGTCGTCGACCCACGGCACGCGGAACATGATCTGGCGCTCTGGCTCGACGAGCCCTTCGACGACGCCGGTCTCGAGGTACTCGGGATGACGTTCGACAACGGGGGCGATGGATTCCAAGACCTCCCGTAGTGCCTGGTGAAACTCGGGTTCGCCGGTGCTACGAGCGACGGCTCGATCGTAGATTCCGGTCAGGGCAGGGGAGAGTACGGAGTGCATAGGGGCTTTCTCGAGTGGGCGGGTGAGCAGTTCGTTAGTAGCTGTGCTCGGGGCCGGGGTAGGTTCCGTCGGCGACATCTGCACGAAAAGCCAGCGCGGCCTCCGTGAGAATACCGCGTAGGTCGGCGTACTGACGAACGAACTTGGGGATGCGACCGGCAGTGAGACCTGCCCAATCGGTCCAGACCAGAAGCTGGCCATCGACATGGGGGCCAGCGCCGACACCGATGGTCGGAATGCGCAGCTCCTTTGTTACGTGCGCAGCCGCATCGGCCGGCACCATTTCGAGCACAACGGCGAAAGCGCCAGCGTCTTCGACGGCGTGGGCGTCAGCGAGCAGCTTGTCTAGCTGATCGCCGCGGCCCTGAATCATGTGCCCACCGAGCCCGTGCTCGCTTTGCGGCGTAAACCCCACATGACCCATCACGGGGATTCCGGCCTCAACGATGCGACGGATCTGTTCTGCGCTTCGCACGCCGCCCTCAAGCTTCACGGCGTGGGCATGGGTCTCTTTCATGAACCGAATCGCGGAGTGCAGAGCCTCTTCGGCCCCGACCTCGTACGAACCGAAGGGCAGATCGGCGATGACGAAGGCCCGCGTCGCGGCTGAGGCAACGGCTCTAGTGAGGGGGATCAGTTCGTCGATCGTGACGGGCAGAGTGGTGTCGTACCCGAACACTGTGTTGCCGGCGGAGTCGCCGACGAGGAGAAAGTCGATGCCCGCCTGATCGAAAATTCCGGCCGTCTGCACGTCGTAGCTTGTGAGCCCCGTGATGGGGATCCCGTTCTCCTTCGCCGACTGAAAGTGGCGGGTGCGTACGCGCTTGAGAGCCGCCTGCGCAGCGGCAGCATCGGAATCATTCATGTCGACACTCTATTCCTGTGCGTCAGATGTTTCGGGTCGGTCGGTAGGTGACCGGGAGTCGTCGGTCTCGGCCGAAGGCCATGCCCGAGATTTTCGGACCGATTGCTCCCTGCCGTCGCTTCCACTCTGCGCGGTCGACAAGACGCGTCACCTCGTCGACAGTCGCGCGATCAAATCCGAGCTGAACAACGTCCTCCGCGCCGAGTTTCTGACCGACATATGCGTCGAGAATCGCGTCAAGTACGTCGTACGGGGGCAGGGAATCCTGGTCGACCTGGCCCGGGCTGAGTTCGGCCGACGGCGGCTTGCTGATCGAGTTCTCGGGGATGGGTTCGATCTCTCCTCGCGAGGCAGCGAACTCGTTGCGCCACCGAGCGAGCTCCCACACCAGCGTCTTCGGAACGTCTTTGATGGGCGCGAATCCGCCCACCGAATCGCCATAGATCGTGGAATACCCGACTGCCAGTTCGGTCTTGTTTCCCGTGGTGAGCACGAGGTGACCATTCATGTTGGAGAGGCCCATCAGAATCACACCGCGAACCCTGGCCTGGAGGTTCTCTGAGGCGAGCCCCGTGAGCCCCAGCTCGTTTTCGAATGGCATCACCAGGTCGGCGATCGGCTCGGTCGTGTAGTGGATGCCGACTCGCTCGGCGAGGTCGTCTGCGTCAGACCGAGAGTGGTCCGAGGAGTAGCGACTGGGCATAGAGACTGCGTAGACGTGCTCTGCCCCGATGGCGTCGGCGGCGAGAACGGCACACACGGCGGAGTCGATGCCGCCAGAGAGGCCGAGCGCCACGCTCGCGAACCGATTCTTCTTCACATAGTCGCGCAGTCCAAGAACGAGAGCGTTCCAAAGCTGTTCGCGGTCGTCGGGTAGCTCGGCGACATCCGGGGCGAGGTCAGGTTTCGGGTGGTTGCGCGTTGTGAGGTCGATGCGGCGAACGTTGTCGGGCAGATCGGTGTCGGTCGCGTCTGCCGCATCAACATCCACCACGAGCACGTGCTCGCGAAACTGAGGAGCGCGAGCCAGGATGGTGCCGTGGCCGTCGACCACGACGCTGTCTCCGTCGAAGACCAGGTCGTCCTGGCCGCCGACGAGATTTACGTATGCCACGATCGTGTCGGTTTCGATGGCGCGACGAGTCGCGAGGGGCAGGCGCACCTCATCTTTGTCTCGCTCAAACGGTGAGCCGTTGAGCACGGCGAGCACGCCCGCATCGGCCTCAAGCACCCGCGAAACGGGTCCGCCGTCTCGCCAAAGGTCTTCGCAGATGACGATCGCAACGTCGATGCCGTTGACTCGAGCTACCAACAGCTCGTCACCCGGGATGAAGATGCGGTATTCGTCGAAGACGGAGTAGTTGGGCAGGTGGTGCTTGGCGTAGGTGGCCTTAATGTGGCCGTGCTGAAGCACGCTCGCAGAATTGTGGGCAATCGCTGTCGGAGCATTGCTTGTGCCGAGCAGGCGGGGTTCGTGGGGGCCGTCGGGGTGCCCGACGATGACGACAAGGTCGCCGAGTCCCTCGTCGAGCAGCTGCTTGGCGAGCGTGCGAGTCGCGTCGAGGGATGCCACCAAAAAGCTGGGCCTCTGGGCGAGATCCTCGATCGGGTAGCCGGTAACTGCCATCTCTCCCGTGATCATCAGATCAGCGCCCTGGGCCGCGGCCTGCCGTGCGGCATCGAGGATCTGCCGGCTGTTCGCGGCGAGGTCGCCGAGTACCGGATTGGTCTGCGCCAGTGCTAAGCGAAGTCGTCCCATAGCCAGTAGCCTAATAGCGCACGGCCACCGGCTTCGGGGGTCGACCGGTTGCTGACATGACGAGGGGCCAATGGACAAGCAGAGGGACTTTGTACTCCGCACGATCGAAGAACGCGGCATCAAGTTCATTCGCCTGTGGTTTACCGACGTAGTCGGCACGCTCAAGTCTGTCGCTATCGCGCCTGCAGAGGTCGAGGGCGCCTTCGCCGAAGGTCTCGGGTTCGACGGCTCGGCGATCGAGGGGCTAACGCGGTCGTACGAGGCCGATGTTCTCGCGCATCCTGACCCGGCGACCTTCCAGATTCTGCCGTGGCGTGGAGAGATTGATCCCACGGCACGCATGTTCTGCGACATCATGACGCCCGACGGTCAGCCAGCGGTCGCTGATCCCCGCAACGTGCTCAAGCGCACGCTCGCCAAGGCTGCTGACGCAGGGTTCACGTTCTACACGCACCCCGAGATTGAGTTCTACCTTCTCAAGAGCTCCAAGTTCGGCCCAAAGGGACCCCAGCCTGTGGATTCTGCGGGCTACTTCGACAACGTTCCCGGTGGCACGGCGCACGACTTCCGTCGCCGTTCGGTGCGCATGCTCGAAGATCTGGGCATCTCCGTTGAGTTCAGTCACCACGAGGCGGGCCCCGGTCAAAACGAAATCGACCTTCGCTACGCGGATGCGTTGACGACGGCAGACAACATCATGACGTTCCGCACGGTGATCAAAGAGGTTGCTATCGAGCAGGGCGTCTACGCCACGTTCATGCCGAAGCCACTCTCCGATCACCCAGGATCCGGCATGCATACCCACATGTCGCTCTTTGAAGGCGATGTGAACGCTTTCTATGAGGCCGGTGCCAAGTACCAGCTGTCCAAGACGGGACGCCACTTCATTGCCGGCCTGCTGCGGCACGCTCCGGAGATCACGGCCGTCACCAATCAGTTCGTCAATTCCTACAAGCGTCTTTGGGGCGGTGACGAGGCGCCGAGCTTCATCACCTGGGGCCACAACAACCGCTCAGCGCTCGTGCGAGTGCCGCTGTATAAGCCCAACAAGGGTCAGAGTGCCCGGGTCGAATACCGCGCGATTGACTCTGCTTCAAACCCGTACCTGTCCTTCTCGCTCATGCTGGCGGCCGGGCTCAAGGGCATCGAAGGCGAGTATGAGCTCCAGCCTGAGGCCGAGGACAATGTCTGGCAACTGAGTGATTCTGAGCGACGGGCGTTGGGTTACAGTGCGCTGCCAGCCAGCCTGGATCACGCGATCTCGATCATGGAAGACTCCGAACTCGTCGCGGAAACGCTGGGGGAGCAGGTCTTCAACTTCGTCTTGCTCAACAAGCGCCAGGAATGGCGCGAGTACCGCTCGCAGGTCACCCCCTACGAGCTGAATCGCAATTTGGAGATGCTCTAGCCCGACCGATGAGACGCGAACGCACCTCTCTTACCGACCTTGCCCGCATAGGATTCGCGCGCCTAGGGGAGGCGCGGGATCGGCTCGAGCTCCTGGGGGACTCCGGGGCGCAGCTCCTGCCGGAGTTCGCCAAGGCTGCTGACCCCGATCAGGCGCTCACTCTGTTGCTCGGGTTACTCGAGACTGCCCCAAGCGAAACCCGTGTGATTCTGGATTCGCCCGGCGGTGCCGAGAGACTCATCCGGGTGCTGGGAGCCTCCCTGGGGCTCGCAGATTTTCTGCGGCGGCATCCGGATCAGCTGGACGTTCTTGAATCCGCTCTGGAGCATCCATGGACCGCTGAACGGTATCGGGATGATCTCGTCGAGGCCGCACATTCCGCCGAGGGCGAGCGCGCGTGGGACGCGATCCGCGTGCGCTACCGCCGTCACGTCACCGCGATCACCGCTTATGACCTCGGACTGCGCGACCCTTTGGCGGGCATCCCCGCTGTCACGGGTGCCCTCGCCGATCTTGCCGCCGCCGTCATCGAGGCTTCGCTGGTTATCGCCAGGACTCTCGTGCCGTTCCCCGCAGATGAGGTAGCCGCCACCAAGCTTGCCGTTATCGGCATGGGTAAGGCTGGCGCACGCGAACTCAACTATGTGAGCGACGTCGACGTGATCTTTGTCGTCGAAGCGGCTTCGTCGATCGAGACGGGTCGCGCCGTCGAAATCGGCACGCGGCTTGCGATCCAGACCATGCACGGCATCACCGAACTCGCGGGCGAGCCTGCCCTGTGGGATGTCGACGCCAACCTGCGGCCAGAGGGCAAGGACGGCGCTTTGGTGCGCACGCTCGAATCGCATGTTGCCTATTACGAGCGGTGGGCCAAGAGCTGGGAATTTCAAGCTCTGATCAAGGCCCGTGCCATGGCGGGAGACACGGAGCTTGGCCGCCGGTACGAAGAGGCCCTAGCCCCTCTCATCTGGCGGAGTTCGTCGCGCGAGAACTTCGTCGGCGGCGTGCAAAAAATGCGCGAACGCGTCACGGAACACATCCCGTCAGACGAAGTCGATATTCAGCTAAAGCTCGGCCCCGGAGGCATCCGGGACATCGAGTTCACGATTCAGCTCCTGCAGCTTGTGCACGGCAACTCAGATCCGCAGGTTCGGCAGCGAGGCAGCCTCGAGGCGCTCGAAGCCCTCGCCGAGGGCGGCTACATCGGCCGTGCCGAGGCGGCGGAGTTCGCTCACGATTACCAGTTTCTGAGAGTGCTTGAGCACCGAGTGCAGCTCGCCAAACTCACCAGGACCCACCTCATGCCGCGCGACGAGGGCGCCCTTCGGGTGCTGGCGCGGGCCAGCGGGCTCGCGACGACGGCGGCCGGCATTCTTGAGCAATGGGCGGCCCGCAAGGCAGCCGTGCGCACCCTGCACGAGAAGCTCTTTTACCGCCCGCTACTCTCTGCGGTAGCAGCACTGCCCGAGGCGGGATTGGCGCTCAGCAGCGAGCAGGCAGAAGCACGACTCGCTGCGATCGGCTTTATTGATCCCCGCGGTGCGCTCGCCCACATTGCGGCGATGACGACCGGTGTCTCCCGGCGGGCCCAGATTCAGCGCAATCTGCTCCCCGTCATGCTTCAGTGGTTCTCCGAGGGGGCTGACCCGGACTACGGTTTGCTCGCGTTCCGGCGGCTCAGCGACCGGTTGGGGGAGTCGTACTGGTACCTGCGCATGTTGAGGGATTCCTCCGGGGCCGCCAAACGCCTCACTGAGGTTCTCTCGGGGTCGCGCTATGTCGGCGCATTGCTTGAGCGGTTTCCTGAATCGGCTGCATGGCTTGAGAACGACGACGACCTGCGCCCGAGGATGCCGTCCTTGCTGCGCGAGGAGGCCTCGGCATTGTTGCGCCGCCACTCCGAGGCGGAGCCCGTCGCGGCCGCGCTACGTGCGGCCCGCCGCCGCGAGGTGCTGCGCCTCGCTCTGGGATCGATGCTCGATATCGTTTCCATCGAGGATCTCGGCCGCGGGCTGTCCGAGATCAACAGCATGTTCCTCGACGGCATGCTGTCGGCGATTCGCCGCGAGCCCGACGGAATCGAATTCGGCATCATCGCCATGGGGCGCTACGGCGGGGGCGAACTCGGCTTCGGATCAGACGCCGACGTCATGTACGTTTACCGTCCGACCACTGTGGAGCCAGAGGTAGCGCAGCGGCGCGCGGAGCGGATTGTGTCGGACCTCATCAGGCTGACAGAAGATCCGCAGCTGCCATTCGAGCTCGATGCCAATCTGCGCCCCGAGGGTCGCAATGGTCCTATCGCCCGGTCGCTGGAGTCTTATCGGGCTTACTACGCCCGATGGTCCCTCACATGGGAAGCTCAGGCGCTTCTCCGGGCGCGAGGTGTTGCGGGAGATGCCGGACTCCTTCGTGACTTCATGGCCGTTGCCGATGCGGTTCGCTACCCGGAGTCGATCTCGGAGGCCGAGGTGCGCGAGGTCAAACGCATCAAGGCGAGGGTCGAATCGGAGCGCCTCCCGCAGGGCGCTGACCCCTCTCGTCATCTCAAGCTCGGGCGCGGTTCGCTCAGCGATGTCGAGTGGTTCGTGCAGCTCATTCAGTTGAGGCTCGGAGCAAAGAATGCCGGGCTGCGCACGCCGTCTACGCTCGATGCCCTGACCGCAGCGGTCGTTGCCGAAGAGGTGACGGAGTCGGACGCGCATATGCTGCGCGAAGCGTGGATCTTGGCCTCGCGCATCCGGTCGGCAATCACCCTGTGGTCCGCCAAGACTTCGGATGTTCTGCCCACCGACCGCCAGCAGCTCGACGGGGTGGCCCGTATCCTTGGCTATCCTGCGGGATCTGCCACGGATCTGGAGGAGGACTACCTTCGCACGACTCGGCATTCTCGGGCGGTTTTCGAACGCCGCTTCTACGGTGTGGAAAAGCCCTTTAGCCCCACGATCTAGCGACGGGCGGCCCGTTGGGCCCCAGACGCAGATAAGGGCCGCAGAATCGCTTCTGCGGCCCTTATCTCTTAGCGATTAGACGCCGTAGTACAGCTCATACTCGATCGGGGTCGGGCGCTGCGCGGCGGGAAGAATCTCCTGCTCACGCTTGTACGCGATCCACGTCTCAATGAGGTCCTTGGTGAACACGTTGCCCTGAAGAAGGAACTCGTGGTCAGCCTCAAGAGCCTCAAGCGACTCCGCGAGTCCGCGAGGAACCTGCGGGATGCCCTTGGCCTCCTCGGGGGGAAGCTCGTAGAGGTCCTTGTCGACCGGGGCGAGCGGCTCGATGCGGTTCTTGATGCCGTCGAGGCCAGCCATCATCTGCGCCGCGAAGGCGAGGTACGGGTTGCTCGAGGCGTCGGGCGCGCGGAACTCAATGCGCTTCGCCTTGGGGTTGGTACCCGTGATCGGGATGCGGATGGCCGCAGAGCGGTTACCGGCCGAGTACACGAGGTTGACGGGTGCCTCGAAGCCGGGCACGAGGCGTCGGTACGAGTTGAGTGTCGGGTTCGTGAACGCGAGAACGGCGGGGGCGTGCGCGAGCAGGCCACCGATGTACCAGCGAGCCAGGTCGCTGAGCCCGCCGTAGCCAGCCTCGTCGTAGAAGAGTGGCTTACCGTCGCTCCAGAGCGACTGGTGGGTGTGCATGCCCGATCCGTTGTCACCGAAAAGGGGCTTGGGCATGAACGTTGCGGTCTTGCCCCAGTCGTTCGCCGTGTTCTTGACGATGTACTTGAACTTGAGGATGTCGTCGGCCGCGTGCACCATCGTGTCGAAGCGGTAGTTGATCTCTGCCTGGCCGCCGGTTCCCACCTCGTGGTGTGCGCGCTCCAGGATGAGGCCAGCGTCGATCAGCTTGAGGCTGATGTCGTCGCGAAGGTCCGCCTGCTTGTCGACGGGGCTGACGGGAAAATAGCCGCCCTTGTAAGGCGTCTTGTTGCCCAGGTTTCCACCCTCTTCGACGCGTCCGGTGTTCCAGGCGCCCTCTTCGGAGTCAACGGAAAAGAAACTGGAGTTCTGCTTGGTCTCGTAGCGGACGTCATCGAAGATGTAGAACTCGGCCTCGGGGGCGAAGTACGCGGTGTCGGCGATGCCTGTGGAGGCCAGGTACTTCTCGGCCTTCTTGGCTACCTGGCGCGGGTCACGGCCATAAACCTCGCCGTTGCGGGGGTTGTAGATGTCGAAGACCATGATGAGGGTCTTCTCTGCGCGGAACGGGTCCAGGTATGCGGTGCTGACGTCGGGGATCAGCTGCATGTCGGACTCGTGGATCGAGGCAAAGCCACGGATCGACGAGCCGTCAAAGAGCTGGCCATCGCGAAAGAAGTCCTCGTCCACTGTTGACGCCGGAATGTTGAAGTGCTGTTGCACACCAGGCAGGTCGGTGAAGCGGATATCAAGAAACTTCACGTCGTTGTCTTTGATGAACTTGAGCACCTCGGACGAATCAGTGAACATGCGTTGGACTCCAATGAGCGAAGGTGGAAGTGACACCTGCAAATGCAGACAAGGGGAGGCTATTTGTGCGGGGTTTCCCCACGGTGTCACCTTTGTTTCGCCCATGTTACGCGTCACTGGCCTCGTAGACTGGATGTATGCCATCAGCAACTCAGGCCACGCCGTCCGTCTCCTCATGGCCGGGTCAGCGGCTCGGCCTCCCCGAAACGGGCCCGCGTTCGGTCGCGAGGCCGCTGAGGCGGATTGCGGCCCTCCTCATTGACTTCGCCCTCGCGGCTCTACTCTCTGCCGTGTTCTTCGGTTACGAGCAGTGGGCGTCAACGCTGATCTTCATGGCGACCCAGGTTCTCTTTATCCCGCTGACCTCGGGCGGAATCGGCCACCTCTGCGTCGGCCTGAGGGTCGTTCCTATTCGCGGAGGCTGGGTGGGAATCTGGCGCCCCCTCGTGCGGACGTTACTACTCGCGCTCGTAATCCCTGCGCTTATTTGGGATGCCGACCAGCGCGGTCTTCACGACAAGATCACCGGAACGGTGCTTGTGCGGGTGCGGTAGACATTCGCGAAACGACAGCGATAAAGGAGGGGCACACGGTATTCGTGTGCCCCTCCTTTATGCCTGCTAGCCCGGTCTGTTGCCCGGGTCCAGCAACTAGCGTGGGCGCGGGGCGCGAACCTTGGTCGGGTCGATGCCCTTGGGGATCGCCAGCCCCGTCTTCGTCGTCAGCGATGTCACACGGTTGTTGACGGCATAGACCTCGGCCTTGGTGAGGGCCTTCTTGTAGCTACCGAGCGTGCTGGCGATCTTGTGGAGCGGCACGGAGTCCTCATCGGGGCCTACGTGGATTATGTGAATCGGCACATTGGCCGCAACTCTGGCGACCTTGCGGCGCTCGTCCTCGAGCATGCGAGTGGTTCGCGTCTTGGGGCCCTCGCCAATCAAGACGATCCCACCGCGGCCAACGGCACGGTAGACGGCATCCTGAGTGCGAGGGCTCACAGCGACAGGAATCTCGCTTGCGGTCCAGCCGCGACGAAGTGAGCTCTTGAGCACGGCGCCGACAGCGCCCGGTTGTCCCTTGATCTGCGAATATGCAGCGCGCTCTGCCTTGCGACTCAGGACTATGAGAAAGACGAGCAGGCCGGCGAGAAGGCCGGAGATAATCCAGAGGATTAGGCCAAAGACGTTGTTGCCAGAGATGAAGATACCGGTGACGACAACGGCGGCGAGCGGGCCGACAAAGGCCAGCAGCATCCACCAAACGGAGCTGGGGTCGTACCGTTTGGTCATCTTGAAGACCTGGTACATCTGCTTAATGCGGCCCGGTTCCTTGGGAGTCTTCGGGGCTGATTTGTCTCGGCGTGCCATGCATCAAGAATAGGGCCTGTGCGGACACCTCGATCCCACACAGTTGCCGTTACCTGCTCTCGCTCACAACCTTTTCACAGCGGGACGGAGTCGTCCTGGTCCCCTGCGAGCCTAGGCAGCATGACTTTCATCGCCGGGTATCGCACGCTTCGACGCCTCGGCGCGGGGGACAGGTGCGAGGTCTGGCTGGGCAGGCCCCTGGCCGATCAATCCGGAGGAGAAGCCGGCTCCATCGTCGGTAAGGCCGATGACGCAGAGTTCGGTTCCGACTTGGTGGCTCTCAAAGTGTTTCGCCCTGAGGTGCCTGCGGCCAGTATTGACTCAGAACTCAGGGTGCTGTTGCGGCTCGACCATCCGCACATTGTGCCTGTCCTCGATGTTGCCACCACGGCTGCGCTGGCGCCCTGCCTTGTGCTTCCGAGGTACGAGCCCGGCGGCCTCACTCGTCTGCTCTCGGCGCGGGAGGCCTTGCACATAGGCGAGGTTGTCACCGTGGTTGCGCCGCTCTGCAGTGCGATCAGTGAGATGCATGATGCGCTCGTCAGCCACGGTTCGATCGGTGTGGGCTCTGTGCTGTTGAGTGAGGATGGCGCTCCCGTCCTTGTGGGTTTTGGTTCCGCGAAGGAGATCGATGGCCGCCGTCCTGCGACCCCCGCAGTGCTGGCATCTGACAAAGACTTCCGCGGAGACCGGCTCGCTCTCTCCGCCCTGACAAGAGTGCTCCTCGGCAAAGTCGTAGGGGAGCGCGGGGCCGGTGGCCTCGAAGACTGGTTGGCATCCGATGCCACGGCAAGTCCTGCATTTGCCGCAGAACTCGCCGATCGGTTGTTTGATCTCGCCGACCCCTCGCCGGTGTCGTACACAGACAGGGCGCCGGATGCCGCGCGAGCACGGCCTCTCGAGCTTCGCGGGCAGATGAGCGCCACCATCAGTCGAGAAGCAGAGGAGCACCGAGACGGCTTGCACCTACGGTTTTTGGGCGTGCCCGGTTCTCTTGCGGATGCCGCCGATGTTGCGGTGGATTCGGTTGTGCGGGCCGCCAGAGCCGCATGGCAGGCACTCGCCCTTGTTCGCCGACGGTACTTCTTGCTCGGCAGCGTCGCCGTGCTGTGCGGAGCGCTTGCAGTCGGGCTCCTTGTCGCGGACCAGGAGGATGCCGAGACGGCGGCAGACGAATCCGCCGCGGTGGTGCCCGCGGAAGCTTTGCCTCGTCAGGAGGCGCCGGCGGAGGACCGCGGCACTGTTGACGGTGCTGACGCCCCGCCGAATCTCGACTCGGCGGCCATTCTCAGCGGCGACGATGCCGCAGCAGCGGGTGTTGAGCTACTGCGGGTTCGCTCCGCATGCATTGCGGAGGGGTCGGTGACGTGCCTCGAAGCGATAGTGCATGGCGAGTCGCCCGTTCTCCTTTCGGACGCCGAGACGATTATGGCTACTCAGCGAGGCGAGGCCAGTCGTACCGACCGGGGCTCCCAACCATGGGCTCCGAATGCCCTTGAGCTTGTGGATCAGATGGGGTCGGCGGTGCTGCTTCGCGAACCAGCAGTCTCGCAATCAGACGCGAACCAGCTCGGTGCCGGGGCGGAGCCTGGATACAGTCATACGGCCTCGCTCCTGATAGTCAGGAGCGAGGCCGTATGGAAGATCCGCGATATCTACGAAATCTAGATGCCGAGGTTGTTCGTAAAGTCACCAGCCTCGAGGCGGTTCTTGATCATCACGAGGAATCGAGAAGCGTCTGCTCCATCGATGATGCGGTGGTCATACGAGAGAGCAAGGTAAACCATCGATCGAACGGCGATCGCGTCGCTGTCGCTGCCGCTGTCGGAGACGACGACGGGACGCTTGGTCACGATTCCGGTGCCCAAGATTGCCGACTGCGGCAGGAACACAACGGGCGTGTCAAACAGAGCGCCGCGCGAACCGGTGTTGGTTAGCGTGAACGTTCCGCCAGCGAGCTCGTCTGGCTTGAGCTTGTTTTCGCGGGTGCGCTCCGCGAGATCAGCGATTTGTGCAGCCAGGCCGGCGATGTCCAGCGAACCCGCGTCGCGCACGACCGGTGTCAGCAAGCCACGCTCGGTGTCAACCGCGATGCTGATGTTCTCCTGCGGCGGGTAGACGATGTTCTCACCGTCGATCGTCGCGTTGATGATCGGGTATGCCTTCAGAGCCTCGGCTGTTGCGAGAGCGAAGAACGGCAGGAACGTAAGCTTCGTACCCGTCTTCTCCAGGAACTCGTCCTTGACCTTCGTGCGGAAAGCAGCGACCTTGGTAACGTCGACCTCAATGACCGTCGTCAGCTGAGCAGACGACTGCATCGAGATAACCGCGCGCTCGGCAACGACCTTGCGCAGGCGCGTCATGGGAACCGTCGTACCGCGAAGCTCAGAAACCTCCACAGCGGTCGCCGTGGCGGCAGGAACCGCAGCAGGAGCGGATGCTTCTACCGGAGCAGCAGCAGGAGCTGCCGCTGCGAGCACATCCTCTTTGCGGATGCGACCGCCGACACCGGTGCCGGAGAGAGAGCTAAGGTCGACGCCCTTTTCGTTCGCAAGCTTGCGAACGAGGGGGGTGACGTACCCGGCGTTGATTGCAGGCTGCGCTGCGGGTGCAGCTGCTGCGGCGGGTGCAGCCTCGGCAGGTGCTGCGGCGGGTGCGGCATCCGCAGGTGCTGCTTCAGCTGCCGGAGCTGCCGGAGCGGGAACCTCAGACGGGAGGTACTCGGTCTCCCCAGCGGGCTCGGAAGTTGCCTGCTCGGGAGCTGCCTCCTCGGAAGTTGCCTGCTCGGGAGCTGCCTCCTCGGCGGGAGCTGCTTCCTCGGCGGGTGCTGCCTGCTCGGCGGGCGCTTCAGGCTCGGACTGGGCCGCTGCACCGCTTCCGATGCGGAGAAGCTCTGCACCCACTTCGATCGTCTGGTCTTCTTCGACGAAAATCGCCTGAACGATCCCGGAGATGGGCGACGGGATCTCGGTGTCGACCTTGTCCGTGGAGATCTCGAGAAGAGGCTCGTCCACCTCAACAGTGTCGCCGACCTTCTTGAGAAGACGGGTTACCGTTCCCTCGGTGACACTCTCACCCAGCGAGGGGAGAACGACTGACTGGCCGGGAGCATCCGCAGCCGGGGCAGACTCGGCAGCAGGAGCCTGCTCGGCAACGGGCTGACCCGCGGAGACGGGCTCGGCGGGCGCGGACTGAGCCTCTGCAGGCTCAGCGGGTGCCGCCTCAGGCGCTGGAGCTTCTGCGGCGGGAGCCGCTTCTGCTGCAGGCTCGGTGGCGTCCGGGGCTGCTGCGTCGCTGCTGCCGTCACCGATGCGCACGAGCGGAGCGCCAACCTCGACGGTCTCGTCCTCAGCAACGAGGATCTCCTCGATGACTCCGGCTACGGGCGACGGAATCTCGGTATCGACCTTGTCGGTTGAGACCTCAAGCAGAGGCTCATCGACCTCGACCCGATCGCCGACGTTCTTCAACCAGCGCGTAACCGTGCCCTCGGTGACACTCTCACCCAGTGCCGGGAGGTTGACGGATTGGCTCATCAGGGGTGCTCCTTATGTGAATTCTGTAGGTCCAGCATATGTGCAGGCCGGATCAGACTGCGTGGAGGGGCTTGCCGGCGAGGGCCAGGAAGGCCTCTCCGAGCGCCTCGTTCTGCGTGGGATGTGCGTGGATGAGCGGGGCTACGTCTTCGGGATGCGCATCCCAGTTCACAACGAGCTGAGCTTCGCCGATGAGTTCGCCCACGCGCGCGCCGATCATGTGGACGCCGACGACGGGGCCGTCGTTAACTCGAACGACCTTGATGAGGCCGGACGTGCCGATGATGTGGCTCTTGCCGTTGCCGGCGAGGTTGTAGTCGTAGCTCGACACGTTGTCCGCGCCGTGCAGCTCCTTGGCCTTTGCCTCGCTGAGCCCGACAGAGGCGACCTCGGGGTCGGAATACGTGACCTTGGGGATGTTCGTGTCGCTAATCACGACCGGGTTGAGTCCGGCGATCTCTTCTGCCACGAAGATGCCCTGCTGGAACCCGCGGTGTGCGAGCTGCAGCCCGGGAACAATGTCGCCGACGGCGTAGACGCCGGGAACGTTCGTGGCGAGCCGCTCGTTGGTGAGGACGAATCCACGGTCCATGGTGATGCCGGCTTCTTCGAAACCGAGACCCGCCGTCGACGGTCCGCGACCAACGGCAACGAGCAGAAGCTCGGCCTCGATGGTCTCGCCGTTCTCAAGGGTGACGACAACGCCGTCATCGTTCTGGGTGACGCCCTGAAAGCGCACGCCAACCTTGAAGTTGATGCCGCGCTTGCGGAATGCGCGCTCGAACTGCTTGCTGATGGCTTCGTCTTCGTTGGGGACGAGATGGGGGAGCGCCTCGATGATGGTGACGTCGGCACCCCACGACTTCCACACGCTAGAGAACTCGACCCCGATGACGCCACCGCCGAGGACGGCTACCTTTTTCGGAACGAAGTCGAGCTCGAGGGCCTGCTCCGAGGTGATGACGCGCCCGCCGATCTCCAGACCGGGAAGGCTGCGCGAGTAAGAACCCGTAGCGAGGATCACGTTCTTGCCGACATAGCGGTTGCCCGCTACCTCAACGGCGTTGGGGGCGACAAGCTTGCCTTCACCCTCGATAACGGTGATGCCACGCATCTTGATCAGGCCGGTGAGTCCCTTGAACTTGCTGGAAACCACTTCCTGCCGGTAGGCGGTCACACCGGCGATGTCGATGCCCTCGAGGCTCGCGTTCACGCCGTACTTGGCGGATTCGCGTGCGACATCGGCGACCTCTGCCGAGTGAAGGAGCGCCTTCGTGGGGATGCAGCCGACGTGCAAGCACGTGCCGCCGAGCTTGTTCTTCTCGATGAGAGCTACGGAAGATCCGAGCTGCACTGCGCGCAGGGCAGCGGCGTAGCCGCCACTTCCGCCGCCGAGAATTACTAGGTCAAAGTTCTGTTCGGGCACCCGTCAACTCCTTGTGGATGAGGAATGTGCGAGACCCGCAAAGGGGGGTGGTGATGCGAGTCCAGCGGCATAATCGTCGTAACAAAAACCCTACTATGCCTGGCCGAATTCCTGTGCCAGTGCGACAAGTGTTCGCACCGTGACGCCGGTCGGACCTTTGCCCGTGAATCCGTAAGCGCCCCCTGAGTTATTCGCGGCGCCTGCGATGTCAAGGTGCGCCCAGGGGATGCGCGTCTCCGCGCCGTCTGCAGTGCCGATGAACTCCCTGAGGAACACCGAAGCGAGCAGCATGCCGCCCGCGGAGTTGCCGATTCGAGCGTTGGCGAGATCGGCCACGTCAGAGTTGAGCGCCGGACGCAGCTCATCGGGCATGGGCATTGGCCAGACCTTCTCATCGACTTGATCCGCGACTTTGCTGATCCGTGCCAACAGATTCTCGTCGCCCATCATCGGCACGTATCGGTTGCCGAGTGCCACGATCGCTGCGCCAGTGAGGGTCGCGACATCGATGATGGCATCGGGCATCTCTTCGCTTGCGGCAACGAGTCCGTCGGCCAGAACAAGACGGCCTTCTGCGTCGGTGTTGAGCACCTCAACAGTGGTGCCACCACGCACCGTGATTACATCGTTCGGCCGAAGCGCCGTCGACGATGGCATGTTTTCGGCGAGGCACAGCCACCCCGTGATCTTGACGGGCAGGCGGAGTCTGGATGCCGCACGAACCACCGCGAGCACCGTTGCGGCCCCCGTCATGTCGTACTTCATGCCAACCATCGACGCCGCAGGTTTGAGGCTCAGCCCGCCGGAGTCAAAGGTGATTCCCTTGCCTACGAGGGCGAGATGCCGTGTGGCGCCGGCGGGGGAGTACTCAAGACGCACCATTCTCGGCGGGCGAGCGGAGCCCATGCCAACGCCGAGGATGCCGCCGTAGCCGCCCTCGGAGAGGCCTTGCTCGTCGAGCACCGTCACGTCGATGCCATCCGAGGCCACTGCCTCGATCGCGGCGTCGGCGAAGCTCTGCGGAAAGAGATCGATGGGGGGAGTGTTGACCAGATCCTTCACCAGGTGAATGGCATCGGCGATCGCCTGTGCGCGGGCGACGATGGCGTCTGAGTTGGTCGATTCGCCCACAACAGTGATCGCGCTGGGCGGGTTCTTCTCCTTATCTAGCGACGCAGCCCGGTAACGGGTGAACGAATATGCGGCAATGGCCGCACCTTCGAGAATGGCATCGAGATCCTCATCCGAGGCCACGGGGAAGTGGAACGTCACCGTCTCCACGCCGCCAAGCAGGCGTACGGCCGCTCCGGCCGCGTACCGCAGTGCCTGCGAGTTGGGCTCAGAAACACCGAGCCCCACGAGGGCAACGCTGCGGGCAGACCCTCCTATCGAAGGAAGCCGGATCAGCTGGTCGCGGGAGCCGGTCGCGCCGACGGCCTCCAGCGCTGCACCAATGGAGGCATACTCGGCGGTGTCTACGGCCAGAGCTGCGCCGTCCGGGGTCGAGAGCACTCCCAGCACGAGCACGTCGGAGTCGATGCTCAGTGGGTTATCTGTGGTGATTGTCAGCTGGGGAACGGTCATACTGCCCATGCTAAAGCGGCAGGAGTGCCGGTTGGCGCCCTCGTGCTTAGGATGCAGCCGCGATCGCTAGCATTGGAGTATGAAAGTTCCTGAGGGCCTCTATGAACTCGCCGGCGGTGTATCCGTGCCGGCGGGGCTGCCCCTCGTCGCGGCGCTCACGGGATTTGCCGATGCCGGTTCCGCCATCTCACAGTTCAGCGAGTACCTGAGGGAGTCGCTCGATTTCGAGACGATCGCCCTGTTCGAGAATGACGAGCTCCTCGACTATCGCGCACGCCGCCCCATGATCTATTTCGACCAGGACCATCTGGACAACTATCGGCCAGCCCGGCTCTCGCTCGATCTGGTTACCGACGATGTCGGACAGCAGTTTCTCTTCCTCTCCGGGTACGAGCCCGACTTTCAATGGGAGCGGTTTGTTGCTGCGGTGCTCGGGCTGGTCGAGCGTTTCGGCGCTCTCTCCACGACGTGGGTCCACGCGATCCCCATGCCGGTTCCTCACACCCGCGCCATCGGCGTAACGGTGAGCGGCAATCGCACAGAACTTATTGAGTCGATGTCCGTGTGGCGACCGCACACCCATGTGCCGGCCAATGTGCTGCACCTGGTGGAGCACGCCCTGTACGAGTCGGCCGAATCGGTCTGCGGATTCGTGCTGCTTGTTCCTCACTACCTGGCGGATACGGAGTATCCGGATGCCGCAGTCAAGGCACTTGAGTGCGTGACTGCCGCCACCGGGCTCATCTTCCCGACCGACAGCCTCCGGCAGGACGGGCGCGACTTTGTGGCGCGCATCGACGACCAGGTGGGGGAGAACCTCGAGCTGGCTCGTCTTGTTGGTGCCCTTGAGGAACGGCATGACGCATATATGGAGGGCAATTCCCTTCCCTCACCCCTGACGGATGAGGATGGTGAGCTCCCTACGGCCGATGAGATCGCCGCCGAGCTTGAAAAGTTTCTTGCGTCTCGTCCCCGAAATGATGATGAAGGTTCCGACCGCTAGTCGCGTCGAGTGAATTAACGTCGAGGGATCGACAAATGAAAGGCGTGGCGTGAACTCTCGGCGTTCATGGATTATCTGGGGCGCTGCTCTTTTCGCTTATATCGTCGCGGTCATGCAGCGCTCGTCGCTCGGCGTATCAGCGGTCGAGGCCACGGACCGCTTCACCATCTCGGCCTCTGCGCTTTCCACGCTGGCCGTGGTGCAGCTCGTCGTTTACGCCGCGTTGCAAATACCCGTTGGTGTGCTGCTCGATCGGTTCGGCTCCCGCGTCCTCATCGCCAGCGGTGCTGTGCTTATGCTCACCGGCCAGCTTCTCGTGGCGTTCTCCGACCATTTCGCGCTTGCGGTCATTGGCAGGATGCTGGTTGGTGCCGGCGATGCGACAACGTTTATTTCTGTGCTGCGACTGCTGCCCAACTGGTTCGGCGGCAAGATTCTTCCCCAGGTCTCGCAGTGGACGGGCAACATCGGGCAGCTCGGGCAGCTCCTCTCGGTGGTTCCGTTCGCCTGGTTGTTGCACGATTTTGGCTGGTCGGCGGCCTTCGGTGCAGCAGCGCTAATGTCCCTTGTTGTCTTTCTGCTCACGCTGGCAATCGTCCACAATGCGCCCGATGGTGCAGAGACCGCTGCCCGGCCCGAGACCTGGGGTGGTGCGCTCAGGCTTGCCCGTGATGCGCTCAAACGCCCTGGCACTCAGCTCGGGTTCTGGTCGCATTTCACTACTCAGTCTCCCGGTACGACTTTCAGCCTGCTCTGGGGATTCCCTTTCATGGTCAGTGCTCTGGGGTATTCCACGGCTCAGGCCGCAGCGCTCTTGAGCGTATTCCTCGTGGTCGGCCTCATCGCAGGACCGATTCTCGGTGTGCTTTCGGCGCGCTACCCCATGCGTCGGTCGACGATGGTGATCGGCATCGTGCTCACGACGGCGCTGACGTGGGCCTACGTACTCATCCGCAACGATCCGCCGCCGTTCTGGCTCGTGGTCCTGCTGATCATCGTCTTGGGCACCGGCGGGCCCGGCTCCCTCATCAGCTTCGACTTTGCGCGCGCATTCAACCCCCTGCGGAGCCACGGTTCGGCGACGGGGATTGTTAATGTTGGGGGATTCGTTGCTGCTTTTGTGATGATGTACCTGATCGGCGTGAGTCTCGATCTGGCTTCCAATCTCTATTCCGCAGCCGGCAACCCTGTCGACCTCTACTCCTGGGAGACCTTCCGGGTAGCGTTCGCTTCACAATTTTTCGTGATGGCTATCGGCTTTGTCTTCCTGGTGCTGTCGCGGCGCAAGACTCGGCATCGTATGAAGTTCGATGAGGGAATAGAAGTGGCCCCTCTGTGGGTTGCACTCTCCAGAGCAATCACCAGGCGCAGGCGCGAATAGTTGCCGCACTACCTCCATGAATGCGGTGAATCGCGGCAAATCTTCCTGACGGTGCTCTCCGTGCGAACAGAGACCCGTAAACCGTGCAATAATTGCCAACTGAGACCCGTTCGACGTCCACTGGGTTGCGCATGTCTTTTGTGATGAGCGCCCCCAGGACTTGACATGGGTCTTAGTGCTGCCCCGATAGGGAAGGCACGACCCTCCTGAATGAAAGGTAACCTCATGGCTACCCGCAAGACGACTGCTGAAGCCGCAACGACTGACCCTGAGGTCGAGGTCGCCGAGGCGCCCGCTAAAAAGGCTCCGGCCAAGGCTGCCGCCAAGAAGGCACCCGCCAAGACCGCGGCGAAGACCGCTGCCAAGTCCCCTCGCGCCAAGAAGGCTGCGGCACCTGAGGTTGACGAAGAGCCCGAGGTCGACGCCGACGCCGAACACGGCGACGAGAGCGACACCGAGGACACCTCGAAGGACGAAAAGCTGCCTACCGGTGCGATCGTTCTGTCGATGGCTGACGAGGACGACGAAGTCCCCGTGTACTCAGCCGCCATTACGGGCGCAACCGCTGACCCTGTCAAGGATTACCTGAAGCAGATTGGAAAGGTCGCCCTCCTCAACGCAGCTGAAGAGGTGGAGCTTGCCATGCGCATCGAGGCAGGTCTCTTTGCCGAGGACAAGCTCGCGAACGAGGGCGAGAAGCTCTCTCCGACGCAGCGGCGCGAACTCCAGTGGGTCGCCAAGGACGGGCAGCGCGCTAAGAGCCACCTGCTCGGCGCTAACCTCCGACTCGTAGTCTCGCTTGCAAAGCGGTACACGGGCCGTGGCATGCAGTTTCTTGACCTCATTCAAGAGGGCAACCTGGGCCTGATCCGTGCAGTCGAGAAGTTCGACTACACGAAGGGCTTCAAGTTCTCGACCTATGCGACCTGGTGGATCCGTCAGGCCATCACTCGCGCCATGGCCGACCAGGCCCGCACGATTCGCATTCCCGTGCACATGGTCGAGGTCATCAACAAGCTTGCCCGGGTGCAGCGTCAGATGCTTCAGGACCTTGGCCGCGAGCCAACGCCGGAGGAGCTGAGCCGCGAACTCGACATGACCCCAGAAAAGGTCGTCGAGGTTCAGAAGTATGGTCGCGAGCCCATCTCTCTGCACACACCGCTCGGTGAAGATGGCGACAGCGAATTCGGTGACCTTATCGAGGACACCGAAGCCGTGGTTCCCGCCGACGCCGTGGGCTTCACAATGCTTCAGAAGCAGCTCGAAAGCCTGCTTGACTCCCTCTCCGAGCGCGAAGCAGGAGTTATTCGTATGCGCTTCGGCCTAGGCGACGGTATGCCTAAGACTCTGGACCAGATCGGTGACACGTTCGGCGTTACGCGTGAGCGCATCCGCCAGATCGAGTCGAAGACGATGGCCAAGCTTCGCCACCCGTCGCGGTCGCAGTCGCTGCGGGATTACCTTGAGTAAGGAGCACCGTCCGCTGGGTGCTCGTCCTTCGGCTCTTCGCTACTTCCTTCCGATCATGGTGGGAAAGGCGATTCGCGTAGCAGCTCGGCTACGGGGCGGCGGCTCGGCGTTCCCGGGATACGCCACCCTCAAGCTCGCGCCAGAGTTTTTGCACGACATCACCCGGCAGTTCGAGCACGGAAACATCTTTGTTCTCGGCTCGAATGGCAAGTCGACGACGACGCACATGCTCACGTCGATCATGCGGGCCCATGGCCTTTCGGTATTCACGAACCCGTCCGGCGGCAACCTTCCTCAGGGCATTGCCTCGTCGCTTCTGGGTCAGGTCTCTGCGACGGGTCGGTTGAATGCCGACATCGGCGTAATCGAGGTCGACGAGGCTTTCGGCAAGGTGATTGCCGAGGCACTCAAGCCGACGGCCGCCGTAATCCTCAATCTGCAGATCGATCAGATCTACCGGTTCTTCGAACCCGAGCGCGTCGCTGGAATGTTCCGCGACATCGTGGCCGAGGTCAGCGAGATTGTCGTGCTCAACAGGGACGATCACTTTCTCGCCAATCTCGGATCGGCACTTGAGGCCGAGGGTCGCGTCGACACGAGCTATTTTGGGTTGACGGATGCGGCAATCGCCGCTGCGCCTCACGGGCAAGTTATCGCGCGCGACTATGCCAACGAGACCGGGTCTCCTGCCGCTATCGCCCGCGATGTTTTCGTCGAGGTCGTCGCTGTAGAAGGCGCCGTTGCCACGTTGTCGATCGGCGGCGCTATCCACCAGGTTCGGCTTTCTGGGCGTGGTCTCCACTACGCCGTCGACGCTGCGGCGGCGATTTCTCTGGCGCACAAAGTGCTTGGCGACAAGTTCTCTGTGCAAACTTCGATCGATGCGCTGCAGTCGGCCAAGCCCGTCTATGGCCGGGGCGAGGTTGTCCGTCACGAAGGGCAGGATCTTGAGATCCTGCTTCTCAAGAACCTCGCCAGCTTCCAGATGAACGTCGACTACCTCGACGGGGCACCAGAGTCGGTCATGATCGCGATCGATGAGGGGAGCAAGGACTTGTCCTGGCTCTACGCAGCGGACGTATCGAAGTTCGACCATGTTGACGTGGTTTCTGGCCCTAAAGCCGCTTTCATGGCCCTTCGCCTGGGTTACGCCGGTATCGACTATGGCGTCGTCGAGCCGGATCTTGAGAAGGCTCTTGACCAGTTCTTGGGTTCCGAGTTGCCCGATGACGGCAAGCGGACACTGATCCTCGACTACGACCAGATGATCCACGGACGCCGATACCTTGGCCACAGCGATCTTGAGAGCGGTGCCGCATGACGACCCTGACCATCCTCGAGCTCTTTCCTGAGCACCTGGCAGTCAACGGCGATATGGGCAATGTCATTGTGGTGTGCGAGAGGCTTCGCCTGGCTGGCATCGACAGCGTTCACGTGAAGCACAACCCGGGCGATGCGCTTCCCGCATCAGTCGACATGGTGCTTGTGGGTACCGGGCCGGTCTCAGCGCAGCGGGTGTTGGAGCCTGCGGTTGCTGAGATCGCTCAGCAGCTCGTTGCCTGGCGCGACGCCGGCGTGCCAATGCTTGCGGTAACCGGTGGAATGCAGCTTCTTGGCTCCACGATCGCTCTCCCGAACGGTGTTGCGGTCGCAGGTGCGGGGCTTTTCCCCATCCACACGGATGCCACCGCTGCTCGGGTGGTGACCAACTGCTTCGCCGTCGATGTACCGGAGCTGGGCCGCCTGATCGGCATCGAGAACCACGGATCCCGCACGACGCTCACCGACGGAGCTTCCGCTTTCGGCACGGTTGCGACAGGGGTGGGCAACGACGGGCGAACAGAAGGCGTTCATGTCGCCAACGCCATCGGCACTCATATTCAGGGGCCTGCTCTTGCAATGAACCCCGTTCTGGCCGATCACCTTATTGAGATCGCCGCGTCTCGCGCCGGCCTGCGCTACGAGTTGACCGAAGCCCACCACCGCCTCGATGCGCTGGCTTCTGACTGTCGCGCAATTCTGGCTCGCGGTGCCGGAATCCCGGTTGCCGGGCCCGTCGCAGCCTAGGACGGACCTCGCATGACTGATGGCGCATCCCGCACCCCGTGGCGAGGTCTGTACGTCAGCAGAGCGGCCGTGCGCAAGAACGTTGCGGCCCTCCTTAAGGCCGCCAACGCTTCGAGCGCGATGGTAGAGCTGCCGGGCAACGCGTATGGGCATGGTCTCGTCGAGGCTGCGATTACCGTCGTTCCTGCGGGCGCCGGGGCGATATCAGTGACGAACGCTGATGATGCCATTGCGCTCCGTGAGTCCGGGTTCACCGGGCCCGTCTGGGTGACTCGAATCGCCACGGACGACAGCCTGCCGGCACTGGCCGAACGCGGGATCGGTGTTGTTGCGGGGACCGACTCGCTGGCGATTCGAGCGCTCGATGCCGGTATTGCGTCTCTGGGGATTTCGCACGGCAGCGGGATGCGAAGTGCTTCGGCGGACGATGTCGTCGCCATCGCCGCATCGATTTCGCTTCATCCGGCTCACAACGAGCTGAGAAGTCTCGTGGTTATAGCGGATTCGCCGTCGCACGCGGATGACGCGGCAAACACGCTGGGTGCTCACGACCTTGCTATCGATGCGATCTACGTTCGCGCGGGACTTCCTTTGACCGTCGATGGCGGTTTCTTGCCGGTTCTGGGTGCGGCCGTGTTCGGGCTCAGTGAATCTGACGAGGCGCCTGCCGGTGTCGTTCCCGCCGCACGTCTCACGGCCCCGGTGCTGTCCCTCAAGCACGCCCGAGCCGGTATCGGAGTGAGCTACGGCTATACCTACGTCACCAGCACGTCCACGACGCTGGCCCTCGTGCCATTCGGATATGGCGACGGCATTGATAGGTCGGCTGGCAATACCGTCGAGGCTCAGATCGCAGGGCAACGGTTCACTATCGCAGGAAGGGTCGCGATGGACGCGAGCGTCTTTGACATCCAGGATGCCGCCGTGGCGATCGGCGATGAGGTGGTCTTCTTCGGTTCCGGTGAGGGCGGAGAACCTACTGCCCAGGAGTGGGCCGCTGCGCTCAGCATGCCGAGTGCGGCGATCGTCGCTGGTCTCACCGACAGGGTGAACAGGATGTGGGTCTAGTGGCATCCGAAGCGATCGTGGACCTGGGCGCATTTGCCCACAATGTGCGCCATCTCCGTTCAGTCGTACGCCCCGCAGAGTTGATGGTCGTGCTGAAGGCCAATGCCTATGGGCATGGAGTAGCCGAGACGGGTGCCGCAGCAGTGGCAGCAGGCGCACGCTGGCTCGGTGTTCTTGACATTGACTCGGCGCTTCGCCTGAGGGAGTCGGGCATCGACCCGGGGATCAGGATTATGGCGTGGCAGTACCTGCCTGACCAACGGTTTGACCGTGCGGTTCAGGCTGATATCGATCTCGGAGTTTCCACGATTACCGAGCTCGAGGCCGTCGCTGCTGCGGCCGGGGCTGCCCCTGCTCGAATCCACCTCAAGATCGATACCGGTCTCATGCGCAACGGGGCTACTGCCGACGATTGGCCAGCGCTCGTAGTCGCTGCCCGTGAACTGCAGGCTAGGCGGCGCGTTGCGATCGTCGGCATCTGGACTCATTTGGCTGAGGCATCAGAAGACGCAGACTCAGCGGCGGTTGATCGGTTTGTTGCCGCCGTCGACGTTGCGGCTGGTCTGGGCGTGACGTTCGAGTTCCGTCACCTGGCCGCGAGTTCCGCTGGGTTCCGGCGTGACGACGTGCGCTTCGACATGGTGCGGATGGGCGGGCACACCTGGGGTATTCCGTCCTTCGATGGCGTAACGGCCAGCGACATGGGGCTGATCCCGGTGATGACGCTCCGGAGCGAGGTTACGGCGGTAAAAGGTGACCTTGCCGAGGTCCCACTTGGATACGCCGATGGCGTGCCGGTGCGTGCGGCTGGCCTGCTCGACGTGGCCATCCGTGGTCGTCGCCGACGCATCCGCTCGGTCGGAAACGACTATGTAGTCATCGAAGATTCTGCGGATGTCGCCGTCGGCGACGAGGTAACTCTGTTTGGTTCGGGGGCGGCCGGAGAGCAGACCGTTCGCGAGTGGGGCGACCTCACCCAGACACTGGGCGATGAGATCGTCACACGTATCTCCAGCCGGGTAGCGCGCCGCTACGTAGGCGACGCGAACTCTACCTAGGCGCGGCTCTCTTCAAGCCTGCGCGACTCGTCAAGCCACTCTGTGGCGACTGCTTCGAGCTTCTCCTGGTGGCGGCGACCGTGGTGCGCGCAGAATAGCAATTCGCTATCGCCGATCGCAACGCGGATGTAAGCCTGGGCTCCACAGCTGTCGCAGCGGTCGGATGCGGTGAGCTGGTAGGAGTCACTCTCCGCGATCTCGGTAGAAATCTGAGACATGGGTTCCTCCTCCTGGGTGGATGGTTCTAGGTCATGAGACCTGATACCCATACAAGCACGGCTCAGCTGAATGTGACGTATTGGGGGCGATCATTTCGCTCACCGCGTAGCCCAAGCCGCACTGAGGCTCAGGGGTGTTGTTGCGGGATGGGCGCATCAGCGACCCGTAGGCTTAAGGGGGAGTCGGTGTGGCCATCCGCCTGCCATCCCCCTCATGTCTTAGAAGGAGTCCCGGTGTCGAGTTCTGACTACTCCGCCCGCCATCTGTCTGTGCTTGAAGGCCTTGAGGCCGTTCGCAAGCGCCCAGGTATGTACATCGGTTCTACCGATTCACGGGGTCTCATGCACTGTCTGTGGGAGATCATCGACAACTCGGTTGACGAGGCTCTTGCGGGTCATGGGTCAACCATCGAGGTGATTCTTCACCCCGACGGCAGTGTCGAAGTGCGTGACAAAGCGCGCGGAATCCCCGTAGACATCGAGCCCAAGACGGGGCTGTCCGGCGTCGAGGTTGTCTTCACCAAGCTCCACGCCGGCGGCAAGTTTGGGAGCGGATCGTATGCTTCGTCGGGCGGTCTGCACGGTGTGGGAGCATCCGTCGTCAACGCACTCTCCGAGCGCCTCGATGTTGAGGTCGATCGCGACGGCGTGACCTGGGCGATGTCCTTCCACCGGGGTGAACCCGGCATCTTCGCCGACTCTGGCGAACCGAGCCCTACCGCGCCCTTTACTCCGTTTGAAAAAAAGAGCGAACTTCGCAAGATCGGCAAGGTCAAGAAGGGCGTTTCGGGGACCCGGGTTCGGTACTGGGCTGACCCTCAGATCTTCACACGTGGAGCGAACTTTCAGATCGATGAACTGTTCTCCCGTGCGCGGCAGACGGCGTTTCTCATCGGGGGGCTCACGCTCACGGTCATCGATCGCCGCGGCGACGACGAGGTCACGGAATCCTTCACATTTGAGGGCGGTCTTTCGGAGTTCGTAGATTTTCTTGCGCCCGACACGGCGCTCACCAGCACGTGGCGGATGACCGGCTCTGGCACGTTCACTGAGACCGTTCCGGTTCTCGACGAACGAGGCCACATGGTGGCAACGGAGCTTGAGCGCCACTGCGAGGTCGACATCGCCCTTCGCTGGGGCACCGGATACGAAACCGTGTTTCGCAGTTTTGTGAACATCATTTCGACCCCCAAGGGTGGAACGCATCAGGCGGGCTTCGAGCAGGGGCTGCTCAAGTTTTTGCGGTCGCAGGTCGAGCTCAACGCGCGTCGGCTGAAGGTCGGCAACGACAAGCTGGAGAAGGACGACGTGCTGGCGGGTTTGACCGCGGTGTTGACCGTTCGTCTTCCCGAACCGCAGTTCGAGGGGCAGACCAAGGAGATCCTCGGCACGCCCGCAGTGCGGGCGATCGTGGCCAGCGTCATCACGAAGCAGATGAAGGAACTCTTCTCCTCGCCGAAGCGAGACGACAAGGCGCAGAGCGCTCTCGTCCTCGACAAAATCGTCGCGGAGATGAAGTCGCGGGTTTCTGCGCGCGCCCATAAAGAGACTCAGCGCCGCAAGAACGCACTCGAAAACTCGACGCTTCCGGCAAAGCTGGTGGATTGCCGCAGCAACGACGTCGGCAACAGCGAGCTGTTTATCGTGGAGGGTGATTCTGCGCTGGGAACAGCAAAGCTCGCCCGGGATAGCGAATATCAGGCGCTCTTGCCAATTCGAGGCAAGATTCTCAACGTGCAGAAGGCGTCCGTCTCTGACATGCTCTCCAATGCCGAGTGCGCGTCGATCATTCAGGTGATCGGTGCTGGCTCGGGGCGAAGCTTTGATCTGTCGGCCGCACGCTACGGCAAGGTCATCATCATGAGCGACGCCGATGTCGACGGCGCGCACATCAGGACCCTGCTCTTGACTCTGTTCTTCCGGTACATGCCCGACATGATCAGGGACGGCCGCATCTACGCGGCAGTTCCCCCTCTGCACCGTGTAGTCGTAATGAATCCGGGCTCGAAGCCCAACGACATCCTCTACACATACTCCGAAGCGGAACTTCAGGCGGTGCTCTCCCAGCTAAAGAAGCAGGGCAAGCGTTACCAGGATCCGATTCAGCGCTACAAGGGACTCGGCGAGATGGATGCCGACCAGCTGGCCACGACCACGATGGACCGTTCACACCGCACGCTGCGCCGCGTGAACATTTCGGATGCCGCACGCTCCGAAAAGGTGTTTGATCTTCTCATGGGCAACGATGTGGCACCCCGCAAGGAGTTCATCATCGAGGGCTCGGCCGGGCTGAGCCGAGACCGTATCGACGTCTAGGAGCCGATTGAGCGGCCGATAGAGCCGAGAACACCGGGGAGTGGGGTGCCGGATGCATCGCGCTTCGCTCCAGGCTCCGGCAGCGTTCTGGTGCTTCCGTCCGACCCCGAGGCCATCGCGGGCTGAGGGCCGACCCATGCGAGCATGAGGCAGTCTTCGCCCTTGAGAAGCGAGTGCGCACGCACGCCACCGGTTGAGCGCCCCTTGGCGGGAAACTCCGAGAGCGCGGATACCTTCGCGCGGCCGGGATCGGTCTCGGCGATCGTCGCTGACGAACCAGAGACGGTTACGACGACGGCCGAATCGGCATCCTCAACAACAGAGAACGAGATGACGGATGCCCCCGCGGAGAGACGGATGCCCGCCATGCCGCCGGCCGAGCGGCCCTGGGGGCGCACAGCCGAGGCAGCAAAACGAAGAAGCTGGGCATCAGACGTCACGAAGACGAGCTCAGCATCATCCGACGCAATCGCCGCACCGACGACCTCGTCGCCGTCTTTGAGCGAGATGATGTCGAACTCCGGCTTGTTCGGAATATCGAACGGGGATACCCGCTTGACGATGCCGTCCCTGGTGCCCAGGGCGAGCGGCATGTCCGGCTCGAGGGCGACGAGCGCGAGGACGCGCTCCTTCTTGGCGTCTAGGCCGATGTAATCTGCAGCCTTGCGACCCGCGGCGAGCTGCACGGAGTTGTCGGGCACAACGGGAAGATCGACGGGCGAGAGTCGCACCACTCTGCCGCGGTTGGTCACGGCGCCGATATCGCTGCGGCTCGTCGTCACAACCTCGCTGAGTACGGCGTCGTGTTTGCTGCGGCGCGCCGGAGCGATGATGGGGTGAACCTCACCGTCGACGTAATCGACACGGACCAGCCGCCCCGTCGTGCTCAGAATCACGCGGCAGGGAACATCCGCGATCTCGAGATTGGGTGTTGCAGCCTTCGAACGACCGGAGGTGGCGATGCTGGCGCGCGCTTCTGTGAGCAGCGTGCGGCGAGGCGTACCGAACTTCTCCGCAGCCTCGTCGAGCTCTCGGCTCACCAGTGCGCGGACGAGAGCGGGGTCGGCCAACAGTTTCTCAAGCTCGGCGATCTCAGCAGCCAACTGGTCGCGCTCGGCTTCTAGCTCGATGCGGGAGAAACGGGTCAGGCGTCGAAGTCGCAGTTCGAGAATGTACTCGGACTGCACATGGCTCAGATCAAACACGTCGATCAGTCGCGCGCGGGCTTGCTCGCTGTCATCGCTCGTGCGGATGACCTGGATCACTTCGTCGATGTCGACTATCGCGATAAGGAGACCTTCAACAAGGTGAAGGCGCTCCCGCCGCCGAGCAAGACGGTAGGCGCTCCGACGCGTTGTTACGGCGATGCGGTGGTCTACGTAGACCTTCAGCAACTCGCGCAGGCCCAGAGTGCGAGGGCCCCCGTCTACAAGGGCGACGTTGTTGATGTTGAACTGGTCTTCGAGAGGAGTGTGCTTGTAGAGCTGTTCAAGCACTGCCTCGGGGTTGAAGCCCGTCTTGATGCCAATGACGAGGCGCATGCCCCGTTTGCGATCGGTGAGATCTGCGACATCGGAGATGCCGTTCAGCTTCTTCGAACCGACGCCATCCTTGATCTTCTCGATGACCTTCTCGGCACCGACCATGTAGGGCAGCTCGGTAATGATGAGCCCCATTTTGCGGGCGGTGATCGGCTCGATAGAGACACGCGCGCGAGTCTTAAAGCTTCCGCGACCGGATTCATAGGCATCGCGCACGCCGCTGAGTCCGACGATGGTGCCGCCGGTCGGCAGGTCGGGACCGGGCACAAAAGCCATCAGGTCGTCGAGCGTTGCGTCGGGGTTCTCAAGAAGGTGCCGTGCTGCGCCCACCACCTCGATGAGGTTGTGGGGAACCATGTTCGTCGCCATGCCGACCGCGATGCCGGTAGCGCCATTGACGAGAAGATTCGGGAATGCCGCAGGCAATACCTCTGGTTGCATTATCTGGTTGTCATAGTTCGGCACGAAGTCGACGACGTCTTCGTCGAGATCTGCCGTCATCGCGATCGCGGCAGCCGCGAGTCGGGCCTCGGTGTACCTGGGTGCCGCGGGGCCGTCATCGAGCGAGCCGAAGTTCCCGTGGCCGTCGATCAGGGGAACCCTCATGATGAACGGCTGGTTGAGCCGCACCATGGCGTCATAGATCGACGCGTCGCCGTGCGGATGCAGCTTGCCCATAACGTCGCCGACGACGCGTGCGGACTTAACGTGCCCGCGGTCGGGCCGCAGCCCCATCTCGGTCATCTGAAAGAGGATGCGGCGCTGAACGGGCTTGAGTCCGTCGCGCGCGTCAGGGAGTGCCCTCGAGTAGATAACGGAGTAGGCATACTCGAGAAAGGAGCCCTCCATCTCGCTGGCAAGGTCGACGTCGTCGATGCGCTCGTGGGGCTCGTCTGAAATACGGTTGGCGGGAGTAGTCATAAGATTGCTGCCATGCTACCGGCCCCGTATTCTCACCGGTTTAGCCTCGCCGATGTGATGCCGAGTTTGCTCGCGTCGGTTCGGGGCCAAGACAACACACTGCGTCTTCCCCCGACGAGATCGGCGATCGTGGTGGTTGCCGATGGACTCGGTAGCCACATGCTCAAGGCGTCGGGCGGGCATGCTCGGCGACTGGCCGCCGCCGCAGGACCCAAAGCCTCCATCGCCTCAGGATTTCCCACAACGACGGCGTCGGCCCTCGCGACCCTCACAACGGGAACGCTGCCGGGGCGGCACGGCCTCGTCGGGTACACCGTCCTCGATCCGGCCCATGACCGTGTCGTGAACCAGCTGAGCGGGTGGGAGGGCACGCTCGATCCGCTCACCTGGCAGAGGATGCCGACACAGTTCGAAGTTGCCGCGACTCTCTCGATCCCGTCATTCGCGGTCGGTGCTGCCCGTTATGAAGACTCCGGGTTTACCCGTGCGGTGCTGCGTGGCGCCGAGTTCGCGGTCGGGGCAAGCATTGCCGAGCGTCTAGACACGGCGAGGGCACACCTTGCCGCAGCGGGGGGAATCGCCTATGTCTATGTGCCGGAACTCGACCAGGCCGGGCACCGCTCTGGGTGGGCTTCTGACCGTTGGCTGACTGCGCTCGAAGATCTCGATTCTGCGATGGCTCGGTTTCTCGCCGCCGCTCCCGCAGACGAGGGAATCATCCTTACGGCCGACCACGGCATGGTTGATGTGCCCGACCGCAACCATGTCATTGTCGACGAGAGCTCTGCACTACGCGAGGGCATCCGTCATATCGCGGGCGAACCACGATGCCTCCACCTCCACTGGGAGCCGTCACTTGGCGCTGCCCAGAAGCAGCACATCATTCAGCGCTGGCGGGAGGCAGAAGAGTCTCGTTCGTGGGTGGTGACGCGGGACGAGGCGATCGGTGCCGGATGGTTCGGCCCGGTCGATGCTGAAGTTGCGCCTCGAATCGGAGACGTTCTCATAGCGGCCAGGAAAGGCGTCGCGTATTACACGTCGGAATCAGCGAAGGGACGCGGCATGGTCGGACAGCATGGATCGCTGACCGGGGAAGAGACAATGGTTCCCCTGCTCAGATTCGGCGCTTTTGCGCTGTGACGCTAGTCGTCGTCGGACTTCGCGCCGAACACAATGTCGTCCCAGCTGGGCATAGAGGCGCGACCCTTGCGGGCGGGCTTCGATAGTCCCGGCGTGGAACTAGTGGAATTAACGGTGGGGGCGACCGGAGCGGGGGGAGCGGCGGAGGGTGATTCGCTCGGCGAGTTGTCGTCGAACGCTGAAAGAGGAACGTCGATCACTCGGATGCTGCCGGTCGACGGGTGCGAGGCTTTTGCTTCGTCGAACGAATCCTCGCTGGGCGCCGACTCGCGCTCACCGCGACGACGACGAAGGGCTTCGAGGAGATCCGCCGTGTGGCCAACCCCGGAAGCATCCTCCGCAGCGTCGCGGTTGACGGCGGCGGGAGAGATCCCCGAGCGCATGAAGGGGATCGCCTCACCGTAGGGCGAGGTGTCGCGTTGGCTGAGCTGTTCATCCGTGAAGGCTCCGCTGTCAAAGCGTGAGGTATCGGGTGACTTCGTGTCAGTGACCGCGCGAAGGCGGGGTATGAGGGAGCCGGGCAATTCACCTTGCTGGCTCAGGGTCGTCGCGTCTGAGTTTGTGGGGGCCAGTGTCGACTTTTTCGGATCAAACTGCCAGCGAGCGTCATGACTAACAGAATTGGCCGTGAAAGTCAGTTTGACGACCCAACCGGACTCGGGGTCTTTCCAGCTCGCCCAAGCGATGTCGGAGGCGCCAAGCTCGTCGAGACGTTCGTCAATTGCTGATCCAAAGGTCGATCCGCCTAACGGCTCGACATCGGCCGCGGTGTTCACGGGCACGCTTCGGGAGGCGGTCACGATGAATTCTCGTTCCGCCAATACCGGGCCCTCGAACCGCTCGACATAGTCGAGCTCTGCTCCCGTGAGATCGGCCACGTCCTGGGCCGACATCCCTGCTCGGATATGGGACTGGATCTCCCGGGGCCCCACCTTGCGCTCGGCAGCGTTGACGGGGGACCTTCGGCGCAGTTTTGCCTGCGTCTCGTCGTCAATGGTGATCCGGTAACGGGTCCCATCGTCCGCCGCGGCGGTTAGTACACCGTTCTCAAGTGCGATGACTCTCAGGTCTTGCATGCTGATCGCCTCTCAGGCCGTCATGATTCGCTTCTAGATTCTCACGAGGTGTGCCCCGAAGCGGGGAATAGACAGGGCGTGCCGCAAGTTGGTTCCAACGCAGATGCGCTTGCTGCGAAGCGCGTTTGCTATTCACAAACTAATAAGGCAAACTGTCGCCGCCGATTGAGAATGATCGGTTCATATCAAGACTGGATGGGCATGGCAACCGACTACGACGCACCTCGAAAGACCGACGATGACTCCGAGAGCATCGAGGCACTGAAGGAGCGAGTCCCAGACAAGATGTCTGGCGTTGTCGACTCGGATGACGCGGACAACCCTGGTGGCTTTGAGCTGCCGGGTGCGGACCTCTCAGATCTCGAGCTCGACGTCGTCGTGCTTCCCCCACAGGCCGATGAATTCACCTGCATCAGCTGCTTCCTTGTGAAGCACCGTTCGCAGATCGACCACACAGAGAAGCTCGGCTCTATTTGCTTGGAGTGTGCCGCTTAGCCTCGGACACTGCAGAGACGAATTGATCCGGTCGCCTACTGGAAATCAACCAGTAGGGGGCCGGATCTTTTTCGTCAACAACCGGAATCTTGACGACGCTAGCGATTCCGCCCCGAAAGACGATCCACGCACGAGCATCGAGGCGCACGCCGCGCTCGGCCGTCGCCTCGCCGCCCGAGTAGGCCTCGGGCGCCCCGGCGAACTCGATGGGAAGGCTGGCCCGCCCGACTGTGATTCGCTCCGGTGTCACTTCGACGACCGGAGAGATCGCAATCAGGGTGCCGCAGCTGGCGAGGTAAAGCGCGATCGCCGCGACGACGCCGACAGTCTGATTGATGGGCAGAAACACCAACAGCGTTGCGGGAATCAGCAGCAGGAGGGCAACGAGAAGGCCTCGCGAGGGAAGCAGTCGTTCGCGAAAGAGGATCATGTGACTATTCGATCAGACTTTTCGCGCGATCCCGTCGCTGCACTAACCTCGTCACGTGCCTGAAAGCCTCGAGATCCCGATTGTTGCGGAATATGTGCCCGCCTATGCCCATCCCGGCGACGCTGGAGCGGACCTGAGATCTGCTGAATCGCTCGTGCTGGGCCCAGGGGAGCGGGCAACGGTCGGCACCGGGGTCGCCATTGCTGTCCCCGACGGATATGCGGCGTTCGTAATGCCGCGGAGCGGCTTGGCGGCACGCAACGGCATCACCATTGTGAATGCGCCCGGCACAGTAGATGCGGGCTACCGCGGCGAGATCCGCGTCACACTTCTCAATACCGATCCCCGCGAACCTTTTTCGGTGGCTGAAGGCGATCGCATCGCTCAGCTCATCATCATGCCGGTCGTACGAGCGGCATTCAGCAGTATTCAACAATTGGATGCCACGGTGAGAGGTGAATCCGGTTTCGGATCCACCGGCCTCGCGGCACGGGAAGGAGACAGCGCGTGAGCGAATCAGGTGAAGCAATGGAGGACGAGGTTCTTCAGCAGGCCAAGTCCGCTCCTGCCGACCGGGAAACCGACGGCCCGCTCGATGAGAGCGAGGCCAATCCCGTTCGCCCGTATGTCGACCTTGGCGGCATCAAGATTCTCCCTCGTGAGGGGCTTCAGCTGCGTCTTGAGGTAGAGGAGGGCAGCAAGCGCGTCGTGGCTGTCGGCCTCGACTACGCCGGTTCGACGCTGCAGGTGCAGCCGTTTGCCGCGCCGCGATCGACGGGACTGTGGCACGAGATTCGCCAGCAGATCGCGGAGCAGATTGCCAAACAGGGCGGAACGACCAAGCTGACGGCCGGAGTTTTCGGCCCAGAGCTTCTTGCTGAGATTCCCGCGAACGCACCGGGGCAGCCTGGTTCAAAGCGGCTAGCTCGCTTTGTGGGCGTCGATGGTCCCCGTTGGTTCCTTCGGGGCGTCATCGCCGGCGACGGCGTCGTTGATCCTGAAGCGGCGGCGAAGATTGAGGATCTGTTCCGCAGCATCGTTGTGGTTCGCGGATCGAGCCCGATGCCTCCGCGCGACCTGATCCCGCTGCAGATGCCTAAGACCGGCGCTCAGGTTCAGCCCAATCCATCGGAGACCGTGTAACCGTGACATCCGCGCTCCCCCCAGAGCCTGCAGACGACGCTCAGCCGTCCGCTCGTGACGCCCTGAAGACGGCGTTTGGCGACGCCGCTCGCGGCGCAGGCATCGGTGCGGTGACGCCTGGAGAGGTCCCGACGGCCAAGTCGCTGCTGGCTGCTGTCGGCGGCGTGCGAGGCCTCATCGAGTCAATCCTTCCCGGGCTGGGCTTTCTCGTTGTCTACACGCTGACGAAAGACCTTCTCCTCTCCGTTTCGGTGCCCCTCGTGGTCGCTGTTGCCTTCGTTGTTGTCAGGGCCGCCACGAAGTCGATGGTTATGCCGGCGGTCGCTGGTCTCATCGGCATCGGGGTTTCGGCAGTTTTGGCGCTCATGACGGGGCGCGCGGAGGACAACTTTTTGCCCGGTCTCATCATCAACGTGGTCTCTTTGACCGTTCTGCTCGTGAGCATCCTGGTGCGGTGGCCGCTGATTGGCCTGATCGTCGGCGTACTCACGGGGGAACTCACGGAGTGGCGGGACGATCGCACCAAGCGCAGGGTTCTCACTGTGGCCACCTGGCTGTGGGTCGGTCTTTTTGCCGCACGCCTGCTCGTGCAAGCCCCGCTGTACTTCGCGGGAGAACCGGAGCTTCTTGGGGGAGCGAAGCTCATCATGGGTGTTCCGCTCTATGCCGCGATGCTCTGGGTTACGTGGCTTCTTGTCCGGGCAGCGTTCACGCGGCCAGCGGCGGAGCCGAGCGTGGGAGTTTCGCCCTAATTCTCGCAAACTCCTGGTGCGATCACCCGGTGTGGGGGCACGGTTGAGCGTGCCCACCGTGGTATATTTATCTCGACATCAAGATAAATTTCTGCGTGCAGCTCACCGCCGGCCGACGCAGGCCGACTTAGGTTTGCCTTGCTAGTAATGGCGGGCACAGAGCGCAAAGATTGCCACCGAAAAGCGGCGGACGCAGGCACGCCGGACATAGCTCAGCAAAGGGAGTCGACACCATGTCGTCAATAAACAGTTTCGGATCCCGGGACACGCTCTCGGTCGGATCCACCGACTACGAGGTGTTCCGTCTCGACACGGTCGCCGGCCACGAGAAGCTTCCCTTCAGCTTGAAGGTGCTCCTCGAAAACTTGCTCCGCACCGAAGATGGTGCCAACGTCACCAAGGAGCAGATCGAAGCGCTCGGATCGTGGGACCCCACGGCAGAGCCTGACACCGAGATCCAGTTCACCCCGGCCCGCGTGGTCATGCAGGACTTCACCGGCGTTCCCTGCATCGTGGACCTTGCGACCATGCGTGAGGCTGTTGCCGACCTCGGCGGCGACCCCGAGAAGGTTAACCCGCTTTCACCGGCAGAGCTCGTCATCGACCACTCCGTGATTGCTGACCTCTTCGGCAGCGCGGACGCACTCGAGCGCAACGTCGAGATCGAGTACGAGCGCAACGGTGAGCGTTACCAGTTCCTGCGCTGGGGTCAGACCGCATTCGAAGACTTCAAGGTTGTTCCCCCGGGAACCGGCATCGTGCACCAGGTGAACATCGAGCACCTCGCCAAGGTCACCTACACTCGCACGGTCGGTGGCACCCTTCGCGCTTACCCCGACACCTGTGTTGGTACCGACTCCCACACGACGATGGTCAACGGTCTCGGCGTACTCGGATGGGGCGTTGGCGGTATCGAGGCTGAGGCGGCCATGCTGGGCCAGCCCGTATCCATGCTCATCCCCAAGGTTGTCGGTTTCAAGCTCACGGGGAGCATCCCCGCTGGTGTTACGGCTACCGACGTTGTGCTTACGATCACCGACATCCTGCGCAAGCACGGTGTCGTCGGCAAGTTCGTGGAGTTCTACGGTGAGGGCGTCGGCGCAGTGCCGCTGGCCAACCGTGCCACGATCGGCAACATGAGCCCCGAGTTCGGCTCTACTGCGGCGATGTTCCCCATCGACGACGTCACCCTCGACTACCTGCGCCTCACGGGCCGCAGCGACGAGCAGGTCGCACTCGTGGAGGCGTACTCCAAGCTCCAGAAGCTGTGGCACGACCCGTCGGTCGAGCCCGCATTCAGCGAGTACCTCGAGCTCGACCTGTCGACGGTTGTTCCCTCGATCGCGGGACCGAAGCGTCCTCAGGACCGCATCGAGCTCAGCTCGGCCAAGGCCCAGTTCGAGAAGGACCTCAACAACTACGCGTCGGTAGAACACGACCTTGTTGACCTTGAAATCGCGGAGTCGTTCCCCGCATCGGACCCGCCCGGAAACAGCCCCGAGAGCGCCGAGAGCCAGCACTTTCACGTTCACAGCAGCCATGCCCCGTCGACGGCGTCAAAGCCGACCTCGGTGTCGCTGGAGAACGGAGAGAACTTCGTTCTCGACCACGGTGCTGTGACCATCGCGGCCATCACCTCGTGCACCAACACGTCGAACCCCTCCGTCATGCTGGCCGCTGGCCTTCTGGCCCGCAACGCGGCGAAGAAGGGCCTCAAGGCCAAGCCGTGGGTCAAGACCACGCTCGCCCCCGGTTCGAAGGTTGTCACCGACTACTACGCGAAGGCTGGGCTCACTGACGACCTCGAAGCTCTCGGCTTCTACACGGTCGGTTACGGCTGCACCACGTGCATCGGTAACTCCGGCCCGCTGGCCGAAGAAATCTCCGCTGCGATCAACGACAATGACCTTGCCGTAACCGCAGTTCTCTCGGGCAACCGTAACTTCGAGGGTCGTATCAACCCCGACGTCAAGATGAACTACCTCGCAAGCCCGCCTCTTGTGATTGCCTATGCGCTGGCAGGGTCGATGAACTTCGACTTTGAATCAGATTCGCTCGGCACCGACAACGACGGCAACGAGGTGTTCCTTAAGGACATCTGGCCCGACGCTGCCGAGGTCCAGGCCACGATCGACAGCTCGATCGACACCGAGATGTTCAACCACGAATACGCATCGGTGTTTGAGGGTGACGAGCGGTGGCGTTCGCTTCCCACCCCCGCGGGAGCAACGTTCGAGTGGGCTCCCGAGTCCACCTACGTTCGTAAGCCCCCGTACTTTGACGGAATGACCATGGAGACGACCCCGGTCGTCGACATCACGGGAGCTCGCGTCCTCGCGAAGCTGGGCGACTCGGTTACGACCGACCACATCAGCCCCGCCGGTTCGATCAAGGGTGACAGCCCCGCAGGCCAGTACCTCGTGGAGCACGGGGTTGACCGCAAGGACTTCAACTCCTACGGCTCGCGTCGTGGCAACCACGAGGTCATGATTCGCGGAACGTTCGCGAACATCCGTCTCCGCAACCAGCTTCTCAATGACGTCGAGGGTGGTTACACCCGCGACTTCACGCAGGCGGATGCCCCCCAGTCGTTCATCTACGACGCGTCGCAGAAGTATCAGGAGCAGGGCACCCCGCTCGTCATCCTGGGCGGCAAGGAGTACGGCTCGGGCTCGTCACGTGACTGGGCGGCAAAGGGCACCAGTCTCCTGGGCGTCAAGGCGGTCATCACGGAGTCGTTCGAGCGAATTCACCGCTCCAACCTCATCGGTATGGGCGTAGTACCGCTGCAGTTCCCCGCAGGGCAGAGTGCAGATTCGTTGGGACTCGACGGCACCGAGGTCATCAGCATCTCCGGCCTGACCGAGCTCAACGAGGGCCGCACGCCCAAGACCGTCAAGGTCGTTGCTGTGCCGAGCGAGCACTCTCCCGAGGGCAAGCAGCCGGTCGAGTTCGATGCGATCGTTCGCATCGACACGCCGGGAGAGGCCGACTATTACCGCAACGGGGGAATCCTGCAGTACGTGCTCAGGAGCCTCGTCTAAGCTTGGTCAAATGAGCCTTCTCGAGACCATTCACGGTCCTCGTGATCTCGACGGACTCTCCTCCGCTCAGCTCTCGCAGCTGGCGGAGGAGGTCCGTCGTTTTCTTATCACGCAAGTGTCGAAGACCGGTGGGCACCTGGGACCAAATCTCGGTGTCGTAGAACTGACCATTGCGCTGCACCGCGTGTTCCACTCCCCAAACGACCCGATCATTTTTGACACGGGTCACCAGTCCTATGTGCACAAGCTGCTCACAGGGCGACAAGACTTCAGCGCACTCCGACAGCGGGGCGGCATTGCCGGTTACCCGCAACGATCCGAATCTGAGCACGACGTCGTTGAGAGCTCGCACGCGTCGAGCTCGCTGTCGTGGGCGGATGGGGTCTCCCGCGCCTTCGAAATGTCTGGGCAGGATGACCGCCATGTCGCCGTGGTCGTCGGCGATGGCGCTCTCACGGGCGGTATGACGTGGGAAGCGCTGAACAACATCAGCTACGACAACACCCGCAACCTCGTCATCGTCGTCAATGACAACGGCCGATCCTACGCGCCGACTATCGGCGGGATGGCGCGCTTTCTCAACGATGTGCGCACTCGAAGCACCTATCGAACGCTTCATGTCGGCAGCCGTCAGCTCTTTGATCGCCTTGGTGCGCCCGCTCGGGCGTTCTACCGCGGCGTGCGCGGCGGACTCCACGGATTTTTGAGTCGCTTCACCAATAATGAAGCGCTCTATTCGAACCTCGATATCAAGTACCTCGGACCCATCGACGGCCACGACGTAACCGCCCTCGAAAAAGCGTTGTCCCAGGCCAAGGCCTATTCAGCGCCGGTGATCGTTCACGTCATCACCCAGAAGGGTAAGGGCTTTGAACCCGCGCTTGCGGACGAGGCAGACCAGTTCCACGCCGTAGGGCAGATTGACTCTGAGACAGGCGAGTCGGTCGAGATTGCCGGTGCGGCGTCGTGGACTTCGGTTTTTGCTGATGAGATCGTTTCGCTCGCAGAATCAAATCCGCGTCTTGTGGGTATTACGGGCGCGATGCTTCGCCCCGTGGGTCTGCACAAGATGGCCCACCGGTTCCCTGAGCGGGTTCTCGACGTCGGAATAGCAGAGCAGCATGCAGCGACCTCAGCGGCTGGCCTTGCCTTTGGCGGACTGCATCCGGTGGTTGCGGTCTATGCGACCTTCTTGAACCGAGCGTTCGACCAAGTCCTTATGGATGTTGCGCTGCATAAGGCCGGCGTTACGTTCGTGCTCGACCGCGCTGGCGTTACGGGCCCCGACGGGCCCAGTCACCACGGCATGTGGGACCTGGCCGTTTTTCAGGTTGTTCCCGGCATCCGCATCGCGGCACCCCGTGATGCGACTCGCTTGCGCGAGGAGCTGGGCGAGGCGGTCGCGGTTGAGGATGGCCCCACGATCGTAAGGTTCTCGAAGGGAACCGTAGGAGCGGAGATCGCTGCTGTCCGTCGAACCGTCGACGGCGTCGACATTCTGCGCGAGGCTGAAACCAAAGACGTCCTGATCATGACCGTTGGCCCCATGGCAGAGCTTGGCCTCGCCGTCGCAGACCGGCTTGCGCAGCAGGGCATCGGCGCGACGGTTGTAGACCCGCGTTGGGTGGTCCCGATTCCCTCGAGCGTGATCGAACTTTCCGCAGAACACCGTCTCGTGATCTCGATCGAAGACGGAGTGCGGGTTGCTGGTATTGGCACGCGGCTCCGGCAGGACATGCGCGCTGCAGGCGTAGACACTGCCGTCACCGAGCTCGGTCTACCCGATGAGTTTCTCGATCATGGCACTCGCGCCCAGATTATGGAGCAGGTGGGGCTCACCCCCCAGAAGATCGCCCGGGACGTCGTCGCCCAGGTGCTCGGCAGCAAGATCCCCGTCGCACGCCAGGAGCGTGAGCCTGCGCCCCAGGACCAAGTCGACGCCGAGAACTAAGCAGCGCCGAGAACTAAAGAAGGGCCCGGGATTCCTCCCGGGCCCTTCTTGTTAGTGAAGCTCGTCTAGCTGTTGCCGACCCCGCGAAGCATGGGCGTGTGGAACGTTCCACCAAAGGCTCTCTGCGAAGCACCAACCCGGTCAAGGTAGGGCGTTACGCCGCCCATCTGGAACGGCCACCCAGCGCCCAGCAGCATGCAGAGGTCAATGTCTTCTGCTGCCGCGACAACACCGTCATCGAGCATCTGCTTGATCTCGTCTGCCAATCCGTCCTCGAGGCGGCGCAGCAGTTCGTCGGCGGTCATCGGGGTAGTACCGCCAGAAACGATCTCGACGGCCTTCTTGTCGAAGCCCTTGATCTTGCCCTTGCTGTCCCGCTCGAAGATGCGGCCGTGCTCCGCAAGGGAGTGCAGATTGCGGCTCTCGAAGAAGCGGTCAGGGAACGCTGCATGGTGCGTATCGAGCACATGAGCGCCGACCTTCAGGCCGACGAGTTCGAGCAGCTCGAACGGAGTCATCGGCAGGCCGAGTGGCGCGCTTGCCGTATTGACGACCTCGAACGGGGTTCCGGTGTCGACAGCGTGCATCGCCTCGCCCAGCACCTTTGCGAGCACTCTGTTGACGACAAAACCCGGGGTGTCTGCCGTAATGACCGCAGTCTTGAACAGCTTCTTGGCTACAACCATTGCAGTGCTGAGCGTTGCATCGTCGGTTTGCGGCGTCTTGACGACCTCGATGAGGGGCATTACTGCAACAGGGTTGAAGAAGTGAAAGCCAACGAGCCGCTCGGGGTGAGCAAGCTTGGCGCCGATCTGCTCCACTGAGAGAGACGACGTATTCGTGGCGAGCACCGCAGTGTCAGAAGCGTACTTCTCGATCTCGGCGAAGACGTTCTGCTTTGCCTCGAGGTTCTCGTAGATCGCTTCGATGATCCAGTCGGCGTCGGCGAAGTCAGCCTTGTCCGTGGTGCCAGAGACGAGCGCCTTGAGGCGGTTCGCATCATCCTGGGACAGCTTTCCCTTGGCGAGTAGCTTGTCGAGCTCGCCGTGGATGTATGCCAGGCCCTTGTCGATCTGCTCCTGAGAGATGTCGGTGATCACCACGGGGACCTTGAGGCGGCGCACGAACAGCAATGCGAACTGCTGAGCCATGAGGCCGGCTCCGACGACACCGATCTTGGTGACGGACTTGGCGAGCGCCTTGTCTGGTGCGCCAGCCGGGCGCTTGCCCCGCTTCTGCACGAGGTTGAAGGCGTAGATACTCGCCACGAACTGGTCGCCAGCGATGAGTTCAGAGAGCTTCTCATCCTCTGCAGCGAAGCCGGTCTTCTTGTCGGTGTTCTTGGCCGCCTTGAGCAGCTCAAGTGCCGCGTAAGGCGACTTCGCAACCGTTCCAATGCGGCTCTTGAGCATTTTCTCGGCAATACCGATTGCGATATCCCACTTGACCGCGCGCTCGATCTTGCCGGGCTCGTTGGGCCGCTTGACCTTGATGGACCCCTTAAGCACGCCATCGGCCCACTTCACCGACTCCTCTAAGAAATTGGCGGGCTCGAACATTGCGTCAGCAATGCCCATCTCGAACGCCTGCTGCGGCTTGAGCATCGTGTTGTTCTTGAGGGGGTTCTCGATAACGACCTTGAGGGCGTTCTCGATGCCAATGAGGTTGGGCAGGAGCCAGGCTCCTCCCCACCCGGGAATGAGGCCCAGAAAGACCTCGGGCAGGGCGATGCCTGCTCCCGAGCGGTCGACCGTGCGGTAGTTGGCGTTGAGAGCGACCTCAAGGCCACCGCCGAGCGCCAGACCGTTGATGAACACGAACGACGGCACACCGAGCTCGTCAAGCTTGGCGAAGGTCGCGTGACCCAGCTGAGCAAGTTGCTTTGCCGCGGAGCGGCTCGGGATCTCGCCCACTTTGCTGAGGTCTGCACCGGCCGCGAGGATGTACTGCTTGCCCGTGATGGCGACGCCCGCGATCTCCCCGCGTGCAGCCCGCGCTTTCTGCTCATCCAGGACTTCGCCCAGTTCAATGAGGCCGAGCGGCCCGAACGTGTTGGGCCTCGTGTGGTCGCGTCCGTTGTCGAGCGTGATCAAGGCAAGAACGCGACCCTGAGAAAGAGGAACGTCGGAGACGAGAGAGTGCGTCACGACCTCGTCGGTGGAGAGTTCGCGAAGCTCGGTGAAGTCTGTCGACATTTACTTCTTCTTTCCGGTGTAGTTGGGGTTCTCCCAGATGACGGATCCACCCTGGCCGAGGCCAACGCACATTGCGGTGAGGCCGTAGCGCACCTCCGGGTGCTCCTCGAACTGACGGGCGAGCTGGATCATGAGGCGAACCCCAGAAGAGGCAAGCGGGTGCCCGACGGCGATTGCCCCACCCCACGGGTTGACCCGGGGGTCATCGTCGGCGATGCCGAAATGGTCGAGCAGGGAGAGCACCTGAACGGCGAAGGCTTCGTTGAGTTCGAAGAGACCGATGTCGTCAATCGTGAGTCCGGCCTTCTTCAGGGCCTTCTCCGTCGACGGCACGGGGCCGATTCCCATGATTTCGGGTTCGACGCCCGCATAGGCGAAGCTCACGAGCTTCATCCGAGGGGTGAGTCCCAGTTCTTTAGCGGCAGCAGCGCTCGCGAGCAGTCCGACCGTCGCGCCATCGTTCAGCCCGGACGAGTTGCCAGCCGTAACGCGGCCATGCGGACGGAACGGGGTCTTCAAACCAGCGAGGCCCTCAATGGTCGTGTCGGGCCGCGGAGCCTCATCCAGGGTCGCGAGGCCCCACCCGTTTGCCGTCTTGATGGCGATGGGGACCAGGTCCGGCTGGATCTTTCCGGCAGCAACAGCGGCAGCGAACTTCTTCTGGCTTCCCAGGGCGAACCGGTCGGCACGCTCCTTCGTCAGCTCGGGAAAACGGTCGTGGATGCGCTCAGCGGTGTTTCCCATGTTGAGCGCCTCAGCGTTAACTAGCTTCTCGGCGACGAACCGGGGGTTGGGGTCAACACCCTGCCCCATGGGGTGATGACCCATGTGCTCGACACCGCCGGCGATGACAACGTCATACGCGCCGAAGGCGATTCCACCGGAGAGTGCGGTCACGGCCGTCATGGCACCGGCACACATTCGGTCGATGGCGAATCCGGGCACGCTCTGGGGCAGTCCGGCGAGGATCGCGGCGCTCCTGCCGAGCGTCAGACCCTGGTCTCCCGTCTGCGTAGTCGCCGCGATGGCGACCTCGTCAATGCGGTCCTTGGGCAGCTGTGGGTTGCGCTCCAAAAGGGCGATCATCGCTTTAACGACGAGATCGTCCGCACGGGTGTTCCAGTACATGCCCTTTTCGCCTGCTCGACCGAACGGGGTGCGGACCCCATCCACGAACACGACTTCTTGACTCTCGGCCACAATGCCTCCTACGTATCAGGTCCTTCCCGATCCTAGAGGGGCCGAAAATGGGCCAGGAATCCTTTGCCAGTTCCTACGAAGCAGTCTCGTCAGCCTGCTCGGGCTCTTGCATGGCTTCCACAAAGGCTTGGTGAATGATGTGTGCAGAAGCTTCAATCTGCCACGGCCGCGCTCCCAGCTGCGCGAGAGAAGCAGCGACACCCTCCTCCGTGAGCGGATCGGGTGCATCCCAGCTGATTTCGCGCAGGACCACTGGTGTCAGCACGTTCTCGAGGGGGATCGTTAGCTCTTCTGCGAGTTCCGTCATTGCCGCCTTCGCAGCCTTGAGTCGGCGATCCGCATCCGGATTGCGATCGGACCACGCCTTAACGGGCGGCAGAGTGTCTCCACCCGGCGTCCTCAGGCTCGGCAACTCGGTGGCGGCAAGCCCTACCTCGACGGCATCCCACCATCGACCCAGTTCGCTTCGACTCGCGCGACCCGTGAACTCCTTTATGGCCGCGAGCTCTCGCTTGTTGGCAGGGAGGGCTTTCGCTACGGCCACAAGACTCGAATCGGGGACAAGACGGCCCGGAGCGATATCTGTCTCGCGCGCGAACGCATCCCTGGCTTCCCAGAGTTCTTTCGCAACGGCGAGATTGCGCCCGCCCTTGACCGAGTGCACTCCAGAGAGGCGTCGCCAGCCCTCACCGCGAGAGCTGGGGCGCGCAATCCTCGTCAGAACGTCGGCGAACTCCTGCCGAGCGATCTCCGATTTGCCCTGCTCCTCGAGCAGGGCCGCGACAGCATCCCTAAGGTCGATCAGCAGTTCGACGTCCAATGCGGCGTAAACAAGCCAGGAGTCGGGCAGTGGCCGCGTCGACCAATCCGCTGCCGAATGCTCTTTTGCAAGGTGCACACCGAGAAGCGACTCGACTACCGTGCCGAGGCCGACACGGGGGAGACCCGCGAGACGCGCGCCGAGTTCCGTGTCAAAAATGAGCTCCGGATCGAGGCCGACCTCGCGCAGGCAATCGAGATCCTGGCTCGCAGCGTGAAATACCCACTCCGTGGATTTGATCGCCTCGTTGAGCTCGGCGAAGCTCCCCACGGCGGGAGGATCGAACAAGAAGGTACCTGCTCCTCGGCGAAAAACCTGGATGAGGTAAGCACGCTGGGAATAGCGGTATCCGGATGCTCGCTCAGCATCCACCGCGATGGGGCCTTCGCCTGCCGCGATTTTCTCGACGGCGCTCAGGTATTCCTCGCGATTGTCGATTACCCGGTACGTCGGTTTGTCGTCAGCGGTCACGATTTCCCCGTCTGGTCGAGAGTGAGCTCACTCCCTCTGCGGGCGGAAGCCCGGCTAACATGCACAACAATTCTCCCCATCCTTCAACGTGGCTCGCCACGTCGTTTTCTGCTGGCGTCCACGACGCCCGAAGCTCAATCTGGGCCCCATCGCCCTGCTCTGCAAGGCTCCCATAGCCGGTGGAGAGAATCTTTGTCGCTGTGCCGGACGGGTTGAGATATTTCGCACCACGGGCATCGAGCGCGTCGATCAGCCACGACCACGCGACATCAGCAAGAAAAGGATCGATGCCGATGTCGGTCTCAAGAGGAGCCTGCACAAAACAGACGACGCGAAACGCGCCGCCCCAGACCTCCGGCGCGCTGGGATCGTAAAAAAGCACGAATCGCCCGGTGCCTAGCTCGGAATCTTCGTCGTGACGAGCGGGAAGCACATCTGCGGAGAGAGCAAAAGAGAACGGTGCCACCGAACTGGGCGCAGGGAGGTCGGAGACCGTGAGTTCCGATCTCAGCTGCGCACGACGCAATGACCCGACAGCGGCCGCGAATGGACTCGGGATCGACTCTGCGTCAGTGGTGGGCACATGTGAAGACTAAAGTTTCACGATGACGGATTCACGAAGGCACGCCGCACGGCAGCATCGAGGGTGGGCGCGGCTCGCCATTGCTGCGTCAAGTACGGCAACGGCCGCTGCCGCGATCGCGGGAGTATTCGCCCTGGTCTTTGCCCGGTTGATCGTGACGCCGCCTCGCCGCCCCAACAACGACATCCGCATCTTGTCCGTCGACAGAGATAGTGGATTAATCTCGTTCACGGTGCACGCCAACTCAGTTTTCGACGGAAAATTCGGAGTCTGGTTTGGGAAAGACGCCGGCTATCTCAAGGTCGGTGAGATCGTGCGCCTGGGTGCACGGTCCGTGACGCGGCGGATTATCTCGATTGACGAAGGCGCGCCCATCCCCGGCGACCACTGCAGATTCTCGAGTTGGTTCTATCGCGATCCTGCGGAGCTCGGGTACGCCGTGGAGGATGTTGAGATCGCCACCGAATTCGGGCCAGCTCCTGCCTGGCGCATCGATCCCGCGCCGCAGGCGGTTAACGACGGCGGCATTCCTGGATCGCACTGGGTGATCCAAGTTCACGGCCGCGGAGTCGACCGCAGAGAGTGCATTAGGGCGGTGCCGGTGTTTCGTGACGCCGGCTTTACGAGCCTTCTCGTTTCGTATCGCAACGATGGCATAGCGCCGGCGAGTGACGACGGAAGGTCGTCCCTGGGAGACACCGAATGGAGGGACGTCGATGCCGCCCTGGATTACGCCGTCGCTCGCGGTGCGTCCCGCATTATCTTGATGGGATGGTCGATGGGCGGAGCCGTCGTGCTGCAGACCATCACTCGCTCCCGTCATGCCGAGAAGGTTGTCGGAATGGTCCTCGATTCGCCGGTGGTGGACTGGGTGACCGAGCTGGAGCACCAGGCGGATCTCTTTCGTGTTCCGCGGTTTCTTCGAGTCATCGTCTTTGGCGCCCTTGCCCGTCCATGGGGTCGGCTAGTGACGGGGCAGTCTGCTCCCATCGACTTTGAGCGACTCAACTTTGTGAGTCGCGCTAGGGAGCTGACCAGGCCGATCCTGCTCCTGCACAGCACGGGAGATACCTATGTGCCACCGACGGCGTCGGCGGCCCTCGCGGCAGCCCGTCCGGATATCGTTACTTTCCCCGCAATCGACCACGCCGGGCACACGCGAATCTGGAACCGTGATTCAGACGCGTGGACTGCACGGATCGCCGAATGGATCCGGTCTACAAGCGGCGTTCGCTAGCGGACTGAGCCAGCTCCTGCGCTCGAGTCCCGGCGCTCGCGCACTTGGCGTTTGGCCCTGCCGAGCAGGGCCGACATGCCGCGCAACCGAAGAGGGCTGATCGCCGCAGCGAGCCCGATGGTGTTGGGGTAGTCATCCGGCACGGCGAGCACCTCCTCCACCCTGAGCCCGTCAAGCCCCTGAACGAGGATCGAGGCGAAGCCGCGGGTGGTCGGGGCTTCGGGGGGCGCCGTGACAAAAAGGTGGACGACGTTGTCGTCATCGACCTCGGTGAAGAGATAGACGGGCGCCTGACACTCTTCAACGCGCTCGAATAGATCCGGATGCTCGGAATATCGTGCGGGCAGGTCAGGCAGCTCGTTCGAAAACTCCAGGAGGAGGAGCAGGCGTTCCTTCTGCTCAAGGGCGAGAAACTCGGCACGGATCTCGGCGAGCGCAGGGGGAAGAGTATCGGCGTTCATCGTCGCTATTGTCTCACTTCGGGCTGTGGCTTTCGTAGTCGCAGCGCTGGGGGAGAGGGCGGCGGTTATCGGGAGCGGGCCGTCCCGGGTTCCGGGCCGGTGACGATAGGCACCCGAACTGCGGAACCCCATTCCGTCCACGAGCCGTCGTAGTTGCGCACGGAATCGAGACCGAGAAGGTGGGTCAAGACAAACCAGGTGTGGCTCGACCGCTCGCCGATTCGGCAGTACGCGATCACGTCGTCGCCGTCGTTGATGCCGGCACCGTCCCGGTAGAGGGCATCCAACTCGGCGCGCGGACGAAACGTGCCGTCCTCCGCTGCTGCCTTGCCCCAGGGGATGCTCTGGGCCGTCGGAATATGACCAGCGCGCAGCGTGCCCTCTTCCGGATAGGCGGGAGCCGTAGTTCGCTCACCGCTGTACTCCTCGGGGGAGCGCACATCAATGAGCGGCTTGCCCAAGTGGGCGAGAACATCGTCTTTGAAGGCACGGATGCCCGAATCATTGCGCTCGACGACGGGGTAGTCGGTGGGCTCGCTGATGGTCTCCTCGGTAGTGAACTCCCGGCCCTCCGCTTGCCACTTGGCGCGACCTCCGTCGAGAAGGCGCACATCGCTGTGCCCGAAGAGGGAGAAAACCCAGAGTGCGTAGGCGGCCCACCAATTGCTCTTGTCGCCGTAAATCACGACAGTGCTGTTCCGTTTAATGCCCTTGTTTTGCATCAGTTTGGCGAACGCTTCTCCGTCGATGTAATCGCGCTCGACGGGGTCGTTGAGGTCCGTGTGCCAGTCGATCTTGACCGCGCCCGGAATGTGACCGGTCTCGTAGAGCAGCACATCCTCGTCGGATTCGACAACGACGAGCCCTGGCTCTCCCAAGTGCTCAGCGAGCCACTGAGTGCTCACGAGGCGTTCCGGGTGCGCATACTCGGCAAACTTGTCAGAGGTGTCTACCTGAACGCTCATCGTGTCCTCCTGAATGACGCGGCGGTGATTCCCCGCAGCTGGCGCGGGTTAATATGGGAGCCTCCCCTCAAGACTGTAGGCGTTCCGCCGACCGTGTTACATCGCGGCCGTAAGAGTTCGAGTCGTTCGTCGCTCGTCGCTCGGCGAGATGCACGATGAGAAGACAGGCCTTCCTTGACTGTTCAGCACGACACAGCGGCAACCCCGGCGTATCCGAGTCTTCGGGATCGCGATGACCGCCTCACGGGCGCTGAGATGGTGGCTCATCTCGTGCCACCGCGCCAGTTTCTGGCCGCTTCGCTCGATAACTATCGACCCGATCGGGACTTCCCCTCCCAGGGCGCTGCCGTCGCAGCTATTCGCAACTTCATCACCGGTCCCGGCGTCAAGTCCGGGGGGTTCTTCTCGCGCAGGAAGGCAGAGCCCGATGCGAAGCCGGGCATCTACCTCGATGGGGGCTTCGGGGTGGGCAAGACTCACCTCCTCGCGTCGCTCTGGCATCTCGCCAAGGGCCGCAAGTACTTCGGCACCTTCATTGAGTACACAGCGCTCGTGGGTGCCCTGGGGTATGCAGATACTGTCAAGGCTCTCAAAGGCGCGTCCGTTATCTGTATTGATGAGTTCGAGCTTGATGATCCCGGCGACACCAGAATCATGACGCGACTGTTGGGCGAACTCGTGGCGACGGGGACCCGCATCGCAGCCACCTCGAACACTCCGCCGAACGCGTTGGGGGAGGGCAGGTTCGCTGCGCAGGACTTCCTGCGAGAGATCGACGCGCTGTCTGGCCAATTCCTGACTCTGCGAGTGGATGGCGTCGACTATCGTCATCGCCAAAATTCCGGCCACGCAATCAGCGTTGGCGACGATGAGTTCGAGACAACGCTGCGGTCACTCTCGGGCGGGTTTACCGTCGATTCGTTCGACGACGTCCTGGGGCTGCTGTCTCAGGTGCATCCGTCACGGTACGTCAAGCTCGTCGAAGGGCTTCAGCAGATTGCGCTTCGCGACGTTCACCCGTTTGCTGGCCAGACGGATGCTCTTCGCTTCGTTGCCTTCGTCGACCGTTTGTATGACGCGCAGGTGCGCATCGTTGCGACGGGCACTCCTCTCGATCAGGTGTTCCCCGATGAAATGCTCGCCGGCGGGTATCGCAAGAAGTACCTGCGCGCCATGTCACGGCTCACGGCGCTGACAGCGGGAGCTCCCGAGTAGGCGCTTCCGCTCGCTTTCTGGGGTTTGCACGGGCAATCCACTGCGGCACGAAACACGCTGTTTACGTTGCCGCGATGCGCGTAACTTAAGCGAAACGTGCCAACAGTCCCGCCGAAACCTTCTCGCAAGAAACTGAGCGTCGTACCCGAAGTCGCAGCCTCATCTGGTGAGCGGCAGAGGTTAGACCCTTTGCGAATTAAGAGAGGTAATAGGTAACTCCTATGGATACCGGCGAACTTGCTTGGGCCATTACGGCCACCGCCCTAGTTCTACTGATGACACCGGGCGTCGCATTCTTCTACGGCGGCTTGGTCAAGGCCAAGAGCGTCGTCAGCATGATGATGATGAGCTTCGGCTCCCTCGCCCTGGTTGGCGTGTTGTGGATCCTGTACGGCTACAACATGTCCGCGGTCGAGGGCGTGTGGGACTTCGCGGGCAACCCGTTCTCGAACTTCAGCCTCGCGGGTGCTGACAACGAGACCCTCGTTGGCGCGACCTTCGGCGCGACCTTCGCGATCATCACTGTCGCCCTCATCTCCGGTGCCATCGCAGACCGCGCCAAGTTCGGCTCGTGGATGCTTTTCGCTGGCCTCTTTGCGACCCTCGTCTACTTCCCGGTGGCCGCGTGGGTCTGGGGTGGCGGCTGGATCCTTAACCTCGGCGAGACTCTCGGCCTCCCCGGAGTTATCGACTACGCCGGCGGAACCGCGGTGCACATCAACGCCGGTGCCGCTGCGCTTGCTCTCGCCCTTGTCCTCGGCAAGCGCGTTGTCTTCCAGAAGGGCGCCCACAAGCCGCACAACGTTCCCCTCGTGCTCCTCGGCGCCGCAATCCTCTGGTTCGGCTGGTTCGGCTTCAACGCTGGCGCCGAGTTCGCCAACGGTCTTGAGGGCGTCGGCCTGATCGTCATCAACACCCTCGGTGCTACCGCTGCGGCAATCCTCGGCTGGCTGGTCGTCGAAAAGGTCAAGGATGGCAAGGCCACGGCGGTTGGTGCCGGTTCCGGTGCTGTCACGGGTCTCGTCGCGATCACCCCCGCCTGCGCCAACCTTGAGCCCGGCTGGGCAATTGTGCTCGGTCTGCTCGCCGGCGCCGTGTGTGCCGTCGCAATCGAACTCAAGTTCAAGCTCGGCTTCGATGACTCGCTCGACGTCGTGGGAATCCACCTCGTCGGTGGTCTCATCGGAACCCTGTACCTGGGCTTCTTCGCCATCGACACCGGCCTCTTCACCGGCGGCGACTTCGGGCAGCTTGCTGTTCAGGCCATCGCGGCTGGCGGCGTCATGATCTACTCCTTCGTCGTCGCGGGCATCCTCGGCTTCGGAATCGAGAAGACGCTCGGATTCCGGGTCAAGAACGAAGACGAGGTCGCCGGCATCGACACCATCGTGCACGGAGAAGAAGGCTACGCACTCGAGAACGCATAACGCTTAGCTGTACGCGGGGGCATGGTCTACGGACTGTGCCCCCGTTTTCGTGTGCCAGATGACTGCTCATCCTGGTTTTCGCTAAGGTTCATGTGGCCGAGGAGGGGTGATGGAGTCGTTGCCATGGATATTCCTGGTCGCGGTCGTCCTGATGGGCGCCGCGGGTGCTGGTGCCGTGATTCTTATCGTCGCTGACCGCTGCCCTCGCCGATCAGCCGTCTTCTACGCGGTGGCATGGTTCCTGCTGTGCTTCGCGCCTCTGGCGTGGGCGTGGCTCTCTCCGTCTTCGTCCCTGATCGGGGTGGCTGGGTCACTGGATTACGCCGGCGCGATGCCGTTTGCCATTGCGATCGGCATCGGCGGCATCATGATGGCTCTCGTCTCGGCCCGGCAGAAGCACCCCGTTGCTCCGCGCCCGTCGCCGGTCATTCGTCTCCGCTGGGCGAGTTCCGCCGTCGCTATCCTCGCGAGTACGGGCGCAGTCGCGGGCTGGCTCGTCGTGGCAGAGGGCCAGCTCAATGATTACGCGATCGGCGGCGCTGTGAGCGTGGTCGTGATGTCGTGCTGTGCTGTTGCGACCAGTCTTCTTCTGCGCGCCCTGCGGCGTCGACGGCCGCAACCGTGGGCAACGCTCGCCGCAGTGGTGTCTGCGCTCGCGGCCGCTGTAGGTGCCGCCGCGTATGTTGGCGTCGTCGCGTCGGGCGCCGTGGGCATCGTCAGTGCCGTTCTCGGCCACGCGGTCGCGATACAAACCCTCCGCCGAACGGCGTCGGGGGAGCTTGCCTTGAGTGCTGCCGCCGCGACCGGTGGAGTGCTCGGACTATTGTCTCTCGGCCTTCTCGACAGGTCTTCGGGGTTCTTTTATTCGGGTCAACCGACACTTGTTCTGACTCAGGTGCAACTAGTTTGTGTCGGGGCCGTTTTTGCCGCCCTCGCGTGCGGAGTCATCGCCGCTCTCATCAGGTTCACCGGATTTCTTCGACGGTAAAACCGCCCAGCGAATTGCCACTGACGCTGAGAGGGGCTGAGAGAAAACGCTCGCGCAACTCCGCGGATTTTTCGTGGTGGGCGATACCGGACCCCTCGATCTGTCCTCGGGGTGATTTTGGGGCGAGCGCATCTGGTGTCCTGGTTGAGATGAGCGACATGGCCCGACTGCGGGTTAGTGGCCCATGACGAGAACACTTTTCTCTCCCGGTGGTGTCGATGTTACGTCTGCCACCGCTTTCCGATAGTCCGTAAAGCGATAGCTACGCGGTTGCGGAGGCGTAAGCGTTCCGGAGTCGAGACGGTCGAGAATGTCTCCGAGCGCCGCGCGATACGCGAAGCGGTGGAGCATTACGAGCATCGGTGTCGAGCAGATCCGCTCGGCCGGGCGCGCGTAGCGACGCAACGTCGCGGCTGCGAACCCTGCCGCTGTAGCCCGCCGTTGGTGCCCCTGTTTTCCCTCGAATGCGATTCGCACGATGCGGCCTTCGGGCATGACGACCCGCTGGAGGTCTCTACGCCCGGTGTGGTCGATTACCCCTGCGACGCCGCCGTTCGTCATCTTGCGCAGAGCGTCGATCCATTCGGGATTGCGGTAGTCGAGCACCCGTGCCCCGAATGACTCAGCAACGGCTCGGGTACGAGTGGATGCAGTGCCGAAGACCGTCAGGTTACGCGCTGCGGCGAGCTGCACCGCCCATGCACCAACTGCCCCGCCCGCGCCTTGGACGAGTACCGAGCCGGACTTTGTGTCCAGTGCGTCGAGTGCGAACTGTGCGGTCACCGCGTCGAGCGGTGCCGTTGCCGCGATCACCGGATCGAGGCTGTCGGGCACCGGTACCAAGAGTGACTGCGCAACCGAAATGCGTGTCGCATGCGCGCCCATGCGCGGCAGGATTCCCGCGACCCGCTGGCCGACTGACAATCGCGGGTGATCGGCAGCGCCGAGGTGTTCGATGATGCCAATGAAGTCATAGCCGGGCACGAACCTCGGCACTGGCTGCATGAGATAGTCGCCGCGAACAGCGAGCGCGTCGGTGACGCCTACCGAAGCGTGAGTGATCCGAACGAGAGCTCGACCCCGACTCACCCGGAGCGCGTCTTTCCGTGTCGCTTCCTCCCGTACGGTTCCGAACGGGGCAACCCGCATGGCCCACGACTCGGGCGCGACGCCAGATATGTGACTTATCATGTAAATCAGACTACCGGAGATGGATGACATGTCACGCACTTCTTGCGAGGACGCGGTGCTCGCGTTCTCGTTCGAGCTCAAGAGGCTCACCACGGAACTCAATGCCGCGCTTGCGGTCCTCTTTCGTCCACTCGGATTGAGCTGCGTGCAGGCGGAAGCTCTCATGGCACTCGACGCACTCGGGCCGGTGTCTCTCAAAGAACTCGCAGCGCATCTCGTCGCGGAGTCCGGGCATCCCAGTCGTCTCGTCTCCCGGCTGGTAACTGACGGGCTGGTCGTCCGTACCGGGTCGTCCACAGACGGGCGTGCGGTGGTGCTCGAACTCACGGAACACGGCAGAGAGCTGGCCCGAAATGCGCGTGAGGCTCGCCGCCCCCTGGTCAATGATTTCGCACGCACGCACGGGGCGCGTCTCGCCGAGACGGCGGAGCTCCTTCGAGAACTCCGCGCGGAGCTCACCGAGCGATAGCACGGGCGGGTCGGGCACCTACTCAGGCGCCGGGAGCGGTCAGTGATCCGTTCGGTGGCTCGAAGGGCCCACTCGGCGTGTTCGTCGCCGCCTGGATAAGGGCGGCCAAAAAAGGCTGCATGGTGGGCGATACCGGACTCGAACCGATGACCTCTTCCGTGTGAAGGAAGCGCGCTACCAACTGCGCCAATCGCCCGCCCGATAATCTTGCCACAGGTTGCAGCATCCGATTGCACATTACAGAGATGACGATCCCTTGAGACTCGCCCGGGTTTCGTCGGTTTGGTCTGAGCGCTATTCATCGGATAGAGTCTTCGAGCACGCAGAAATGCGAGTAAATGCGGATGTGGCGCAGTGGTAGCGCATCACCTTGCCAAGGTGAGGGTCGCGAGTTCGAATCTCGTCATCCGCTCGAGTGAAGTCTCACGCGTCGTGGGGACCCACCATGGTGGCGTGGCCGAGAGGCGAGGCAGCGGCCTGCAAAGCCGTCCACACGGGTTCGAATCCCGTCGCCACCTCCACTCAAGACAAGCAGGACAATGGGCGATTGGCGCAGCGGTAGCGCGCTTCCCTGACACGGAAGAGGTCACTGGTTCGATCCCAGTATCGCCCACAAGAATTAGCCCCGGTTCGCCGGGGCTTTTCTCGTTCGAAGTGAGTTCGTCGCAGGGCGGACCGCTTCAACACAATGCGGATGTGGCGCAGTGGTAGCGCACAACCTTGCCAAGGTTGGGGTCGCGAGTTCGAATCTCGTCATCCGCTCAGATTGTGAAAAGGCTCGTCAGGAATCCTGGCGGGCCTTTTTCGTTTGTTGCGCTCGCCTTTGGCGTACTCGGCCGCCCACTGACCCGACTAAAGTTGGTGGGGTTCTGCAACTGATTCAAGGAGTGTGCCCGTGGCCGACGGATTCGAGCTCTTCACCGATCGCAACGTGGTCGCGATGCGCGTCAATGGTGAATTGAAGGACCTGGCTGCGACAGTCACTGATTCAGACACGGTCGAGCCCGTGCTGATCGATTCTCCCGATGGGCTCAACATCCTGCGCCACTCGGCCGCTCATGTTGCCGCTCAGGCGGTTCAGACGATCAACCCCGAGGCGAAGCTGGGCATCGGCCCGCCCATCACGGATGGGTTCTACTACGACTTCGATGTCGAGGTTCCCTTTGGCCCTGACGATCTCAAAGCGATCGAAAAGGCGATGGAGCGCATCATCAAGCAGGGACAGCGCTTTGTTCGTCGTGTCGTTACCGAGGATGAGGCTCGCGCCGAGCTGGCCGAGGAGCCGTACAAGCTCGAGCTGATCGGCCTCAAGGGCTCGGCTTCTGAGGGCGGCGACAACGAGTCCGTCGAGGTCGGCGCTGGTGAGTTGACGATCTACGACAACGTCGACCCCAAAACCGGTGAGACCGTGTGGAAGGACCTCTGCCGCGGCCCGCACGTGCCGAGCACTCGCATGATCGGCAACGGCTGGAAGCTCATGCGCACGGCCGCCGCCTACTGGCGGGGTTCGGAGAAGAACAAGCAGCTGCAGCGCGTGTACGGCACTGCGTGGCCGACCAAGGACGAGCTCAAGGCATACACGACTCGCCTCGAAGAGGCTGCCAAGCGAGACCACCGCAAGTTGGGTGCCGAGCTCGACCTGTTTTCGTTCCCCGACGAGATCGGCTCGGGGCTCGCGGTGTTCCACCCGCGTGGCGGAATCATCCGGCACGAGATCGAGCAGTACATGCGTCAGCGCCTGCTCGAGAACGACTACGAACTGGTCAACACCCCGCACATCACCAAGGGCCACCTGTTCGAAACCAGCCAGCACCTCAACTGGTACAAGGACGGCATGTTCCCGGCAATGCACCTCGATGAGGAGCACGACGCCGAGGGCAACATCACTAAGCAGGGCCAGGACTATTACCTGAAGCCCATGAACTGCCCGTTCCACAACCTGATCTTTAGGGCCCGTGGACGCAGCTACCGAGAGCTTCCCCTAAGGCTTGCAGAGTTCGGCACCGTTTACCGCTACGAGAAGAGCGGAACGCTCTCCGGGCTCACCCGTGTTCGCGGCCTCACCCAGGACGACGCTCACATCTATGTGACTCCTGAGCAGGTCAAGGACGAGATCAAGCGCCAGCTCGATTTCGTCTTTGAGACCCTCCGCGGCTACGGCCTCGATGACTTCTATCTCGAACTGTCGACCCGCGACCCCGAGAAGTCGGTGGGCACGGACGAGCAGTGGGAAGAGGCAACGAATACTCTCCGCGAGGTGGGAATCGAATCGGGCCTTGAGCTCGTCAGCGACCCGGGTGGAGCCGCGTTCTACGGCCCCAAGATTTCCGTTCAGGCGCGAGACGCCATCGGGCGCACCTGGCAGCTGTCGACGGTTCAGCTTGACTTCAACCAGCCCGCACTATTCGAGCTTGAATACACGGCATCAGACGGGTCTCGCCAGCAGCCGGTGATGATTCATCGGGCGCTGCTCGGTTCCATCGAACGGTTCTTCGCGATCCTGCTTGAGCATTACGCGGGCGCATTCCCCGTATGGCTCGCCCCGGTTCAGGTTGTCGCAATTCCTGTTGCCGAGGAATACAACGAGTACCTCGCAGAGGTCGTTGCCCGGCTCAAGAAGCATGGTGTTCGCGCGGAGCTCGATGATTCGAGTGACCGGATGCCCAAGAAGATCCGCACGCACACCAAGGCAAAGGTTCCCTTCCAGCTCATCGCTGGAGAAGAGGATCGCGCCGCTGGTGCCGTGAGCTTCCGCTTCCGCGATGGTCATCAGGAAAACGGCATTCCTGTTGACGACGCGGTTGAGCGCATCCTCGAGGCGATCCGCTCTAAGGCGCAAGTCTGATGGCTTCCTACAGCGAAGACGAGTTCGCCGGCATTCCTGCGGAGCCTGCCTCGTCCTTCGCTGCGGCACCGGATGCCTATCAGCGGCTCTGGACGCCTCACCGGCTCGTCTACATCGAGGATGGGCAACAGCCGGCCAAGGACGACTGTCCCTTCTGCCTCGCTCCCGAGAAGAGCGATGAGGACGCCCTGATCGTCGCTAGGGGCGAACACGCCTATGTTCTTCTCAACCTATTCCCGTATAACTCGGGCCACCTGCTGGTGTGTCCGTATCGCCACATTGCAACCTACGACGAGGCAACGGATGCTGAGGTCGCCGAGATCGGCAGCCTCACTCAGATAGCGATGAGGGTTCTCCGGGGGACGTCGTCGTGCGATGGCTTCAACATAGGCATGAACCAGGGTCGCATCGCGGGGGCGGGCATCGCTGCGCACCTGCACCAGCACATTGTGCCGAGGTGGGCCCTCGACTCAAACTTCTTCCCCATAATCGCGGGAACAAAGGCAGTCCCTCGGCTTCTGGGCGATGTCCGGGCAGAGGTTGCCAACGCGTGGCCACGGTCGTGACCAGCCCGCGTTAGCCTGCGGAGAAGCTAGCGCACCTGCGTGACCGCAAATTGCAGTCGGGGGTGCGCGTAGGTCTCCTGAGACTCAACCAGAAGCAGCTCGCGGGATCCAGCCTCGTAGGTGTTCTGCAGTAGGTCGTAGACGCTGGAGGTCGTCCGGGCGAGCGCCGTTGCGGCGTCGCCGGTTTGCCGGTAGTGCGCCGTGAAGAGCGCTGCAGTGACGTCGCCCGATCCATTCGCCTTCATTGGAATGTGTGGTGTCTGCACGATCCAGGCGCCCTTGTCATCGACGGCCAGCATCTCGATCGTCCCTTCGGGACGTTCGGGGCGCTCGACACTGGTGACCAGTACGGTGCTCGGGCCCAGTGCGCGGGCCGCATCCACAGAGTCCAGCGTGGACTCCAAATCGGCCGGGTCGGTGCCGGTAAGAAAGCCGAGCTCGAACTGATTGGGGGTGATGATGTCGGCGGCCGGTACGACGCGCTCCCGCAGCAGAATCGGGATGGCGGGGGCGACGAAGCATCCGGACTTCGCGTTGCCCATGACCGGGTCGCAGGCGTAGACGGCGGAGGGGTTGGCGGACTTGACTCGCGCCACTGTGTCAAGGATGACGTCACCGATACCTTCGCCGCCCTGGTAGCCAGACAACACGACGTCGATGTCCTTGAACGCCCCGCGCTCTTCGATTCCCAAGATCACGTCGCGGACATCGTCTGGGCTGATGAGCGGTCCTCGCCAGGAGCCGTAACCCGTGTGGTTTGAGAACGTGACGGTGTAGACGGGATAGACCTCGACGCCGATTCGCTGCAGCGGAAAGACGGCGGCGGAGTTGCCGACGTGGCCATAAGCGACTGCGGACTGGATGGAGAGAATCTTCACTAGGGCTCCTGTGAATAACGGACGGGTCAGGCGGTGCGGAGAACGGCGTGGACAGCGGCGGCGATGTCGGAAGCCAGCTGGCGTGCGTCGGCATCGTCGAGATCATGGACGGTGAGGCGAAGGTGCCGGGTGGTCGCATCGTCGGCAAGAAGAAACTCGTCGCCGGGACGGGCCAGCCACCCGCGCCGCATGAGCTGCTCTGTGACGGCACGCGCCGGCGCCGGCAGCGGCAGCCACACGCTCAGCCCGTCGCCGGGACGGCACGGCAGTCCTGCAGCGAGGGCGTACTCAGCAAACGCGGCGTTTCGTGCACGGTAGTGCTCGGCCGCACGCTCGACCCCTGCCATGACCGCGGCATCGCCCACGAGGGCTACGACCAGGCGTTGCAATAGGTGGCTCACCCAGGTGGAGCCGGGGCTCAGGCGCTGCCCCAGCCGGTCGGCGGTCTCCGCGTCGCTTGCCGTAAGCGCGAGGCAGAGGTCGGGGCCGAGAAACTTGGAGACGGAGCGGATGAGGGCCCAGCGGCGATGCTCCGGCCCGATGATCGAAACATAGGGGCGGCGCGAGAGCATCGAGAAGTGATCGTCTTCGATTACCAGCACGTGTGGATGCGTGACAAGAACCTCTCGCAGCGCTGCGGCACGCTCCTCGGTGAGGCTCGCGCCTGTGGGGTTATGAGCGCGCGGCGTGCACACAATGGCGCGCACCCCCGCTTCTAACGCAGCCCGGAGTCCGTCGACCGTCATCCCATCACCGTCTACCGGGATCGGATGCGGCCGGTAGCCTCCCACACGAACTGTCCGCAGAGCGGAGAGAAAGCAGGGGTCCTCGAGCCCTACCAGGTCGCCCCGCGAGAGGGCGTCCGCGAATAGTCGCTCGAGGGCGTCGACGGCACCGCCCGTAACCGTGAGGCGCAGGTCGGGCCGCGGGCCTAGGTCCCGCGACATCCACGCAAGCGCCCACTCCTCTAACGATGGGTCGATGGTCGGCTCGCCATACAGCACGGGTCGGCCAGCGAGCGTCGCGAGGGCGGGGGAGAGGTCGGGAATGAGGGCGGGATCGGGGTTGCCGTTCGCGACATCTCGGAGAACCGAGTCCGGAGCATAGCCTTCGAGTGGCACTGAGGAGCGCGTCGCAACTCGGGTGCCTCCTCGTCCGCGTGTCTCGACGGTGCCGGTGCGGCTGAGCAGTCGATACGCAGCGACAACCGTGTTGCGGTTGATGCCGAGTTCCTCCGCAAGCGAGCGAATGGGAGGCAGCGCGTCGCCCGGGGCGAGGATTCCGTGATCAATGAGCGCGCGGACACTCTCGACGATCTCCGCCGCGGTCTCACCCGCGATGAGGCCGAGTCTCACGCGCGTGTCTCCGATCGTCACACTGTCAGTCTATGGGTCATGCCATGCTACGGTTTGGCCTATGTCAAACGAAGGAGTGATGATGTCAACCACGCACGGAACGGCTCGTGTCAAACGAGGACTCGCTGAGATGCTCAAGGGCGGCGTCATTATGGACGTCGTCAACGCCGATCAGGCGAAGATCGCCGAAGACTCCGGCGCGGTCGCCGTTATGGCTCTTGAGCGCGTTCCCGCAGACATTCGATCGCAGGGCGGCGTGGCTCGCATGAGCGACCCCGACCTCATCGACGGCATTATCGACGCCGTTTCGATCCCGGTCATGGCCAAGGCTCGCATCGGCCACTTCGTCGAAGCCCAGGTTCTCCAGTCACTCGGAGTCGACTACATCGACGAATCAGAGGTTCTGAGCCCGGCGGATTACGTCAACCACATCGACAAGTGGAACTTCACGGTTCCCTTCGTATGTGGCGCAACGAACCTGGGGGAGGCGCTTCGACGCATCAATGAGGGTGCCGCGATGATTCGATCCAAGGGCGAGGCTGGCACCGGCGACGTTTCTGAAGCGACCAAGCACATCCGCACCATCAAGCGCGAGGTCGCCCGTCTGACATCGCTCAGCGCCGACGAACTCTATGTAGCGGCGAAGGAACTCCAGGCTCCCTACGAGCTCGTCCTCGAAATCGCCACTACGGGCAAGCTCCCCGTTGTGCTCTTCACCGCCGGCGGAGTTGCAACACCTGCCGATGCGGCGCTCATGATGCAGCTCGGCGCTGACGGCGTCTTTGTCGGATCCGGCATCTTCAAGTCGGGAGAGCCGGCGAAACGCGCCGCTGCCATCGTCAAGGCCACGACATTCTTCGATGACCCAGCGGTCATTGCCGAAACGTCGCGCGGCTTGGGGGAGGCCATGGTCGGCATCAACGTCTCAGACCTCGCCGCTCCGCACCGCCTCGCAGAACGTGGCTGGTAACCCGACCGTACCGGCGGCGCCTCGCGTCGGTGTCCTCGCCCTCCAAGGCGACTTCCGCGAGCACCGTCAGGTGCTGGAGTCGCTCGGCGCGGACACCGTCGCTGTGCGGCGCGAGACCGACCTCGCCGGGATCGACGGGCTCGTCATCCCCGGCGGCGAATCCACGGTGATCGACAAGCTTTCGCGCGCATTCGGAGTCGCCGACCCGATCAAAGCCGCAATCTCCGGCGGCCTCCCCGTCTACGGCACGTGTGCCGGGCTCATCATGGTGGCGGACCGCATCCTCGACGGCGCAGCAACCCAGCAATCATTTGGCGGGTTGGATGTTTCGGTGCGACGCAATGCGTTTGGCTCGCAGACGGAGTCATTCGAAACCGCGTTGGCGATCCCGGTTCTGGGGGAGCACCCCATGCGCGCCGTCTTTATTCGAGCCCCCATCGTCGTCGAGACGGGGCCGGGGGTCTCCGTTCTGGCATCCCTCGTCGATGGCACGATCGTCGCGGTCGAGCAAGCGAACATCATCGCGACCTCGTTTCATCCCGAGGTGACAGACGACTACCGGCTTCATCGATATTTTCTTGACCGCGTAAGACAACGGATGCTGGCGCGCTGAGGAGACAGGCTCGCTCGCCTCGCTAGAATGGCCTCTATGTCAGGTCACTCCAAATGGGCAACCACTAAGCACAAGAAGGCCGTCATTGACGCGCGTCGGGCAAAGTCGTTCGCCAAGCTCATCAAGAACATCGAAGTAGCGGCGAAGATTGGCGGAGCCGACCTCTCCGGCAACCCCACACTGGTCGACGCTATTCAGAAGGCCAAGAAGACGTCGGTTCCGAACGACAACATTGACCGCGCCGTCAAACGCGGTGCTGGCCTCACTGGTGAGGTCATCGACTACTCCACGATCATGTACGAGGGGTACGCGCAGGGTGGCGTGGCGCTCTTGATCGAGTGTCTCACCGACAATAAGAACCGCGCCGCTGCGGAGGTTCGCACGGCGATGAACCGGAACGGCGGCAACATGGCTGACCCGGGCAGCGTCGCCTACAACTTCAACCGCAAGGGTGTCGTCTCGGTGATGAAGACCGACTCGCTCACGGAAGACGATGTCCTTCTTGCCGTCCTCGACGCGGGTGCAGAAGAGGTCATCGACCGCGGCGCGGGCTTCGAGATCATCTCCGAGGCGTCTGATCTCGTCGCTGTTCGCACGGCGCTGCAGGAGGCGGGAATCGACTACGACTCTGCTGAGGCGGAGTTCGTACCCAACCTCACGATCGAGATCGATGCAGAGACAGCCCGCAAGGTTTTCAAGCTCATCGATGCCCTAGAGGACAGCGAAGACGTGCAGAATGTCTACGCCAATTTCTCCGTCTCTGCCGAGACTCAGGCCGAACTCGACGAAGACGAGTAGGTCGAATCTCCTGTGACCGTAAGGGTGCTCGGCGTAGACCCTGGGCTGACGCGCTGCGGCGTGGGCATCATCGATCTGGCCCAGGGGCGCGCCGCGACCCTCGTCGAGGTGGGGGTAATCAGGACTCCTCCCGATCTCGCCCTCGAGCGCAGACTGCTCATCATCGGCGAACAGCTCGATGCGATCATGAACGAGTTCTCCCCGAGCGCGGTTGCGCTTGAGCGAGTGTTTGCGCAGCATAATCTGCGGACCGTGATGGGCACGGCGCAGGTGAGCGGCGTCGTTCTTCTTGCCGCTGCCCGGCGCGGGCTGGCCGTGGGGCTGCACACTCCCTCTGAGGTTAAAGCGGCTGTGACCGGATACGGATCCGCCGATAAGAAGCAGGTAGCAGCGATGGTCGCGCGCATCTTACGGCTCGACGCGCCGCCAGAGCCCGCTGATGCGGCGGATGCCCTTGCCCTCGCGCTGTGCCATGCCTGGCGCGGAATCCCCTCCGGCATTGGCGGGGCGACGAGCACGACACCAGCCCAGCAGGCGTGGCGCGCCGCCGAGCGCTCCGGCCGAAAGTCCGAGGCTGCTCCTAGGCTGGATACATGATCTCTTCTGTGCGCGGCACTCTGCTTTCTCTCGCGGGTTCCGTCGCGGTTATCGAGGTCGGGGGCATCGGTCTCGCAGTCGCCATTACGCCCCAGCATGCCCTAAGCCTGCGCACCGGATCCGAGGTCACCGTCCACACCGCGCTCATCGTTCGCGAGGATGATCTCTCTCTCTACGGCTTTGCCGACCGTGATGAACTCTCGGTGTTTGACCTTCTGCGGGGAGTCACCGGAGTCGGGCCAAAATCGGCAATGGGGGTCCTCGCAGCCATGACGCCCGACGAGATTGCTCGGGCCGTCAACTCCGAGAATGACTCTGCGTTCCGCAAAGTGTCGGGGATCGGCCCCAAGACGGCGAAGCTGATCGTGCTTTCCCTCGCGGGCAAGCTCGTGGCCGTGGCGCCGTCCCCGTCTGCTGCGGCCCCGCAGCCAATTGTTCGCGACAGCGTAGTGCAGGCGCTTATTGGTCTCGGATGGAACGAGAAGGCAGCCCAGGATGCTGCTGACGAGGCGATCTCAAGCGCTGCGGGAGCGCAGCGGGAGAGTGTTCCGGCGCTTCTGCGTCTCGCGCTTTCCGAACTCGGCCCGTCCGCCGTGCGCGAGGGTGCTGCGCGATGAGCTCAGAAGCGTTTGGTTTTGAGCGGAGTTCTGTGGAGTCCGTGGTGGTGCCCGTGCCGGAGTCGACGGCAGAGTTAGCCTTCGAAGGGGCACTACGCCCACGCTCGCTTTCTGAGTTCGTCGGACAGACTAAGGTCCGCGCGCAGCTTGAACTTTTGCTTCAGGCTGCCGCCCTGCAGTCGCGCACGCCCGACCACATTCTGCTCGCGGGTCCTCCAGGGCTGGGTAAAACGACGCTTGCGATGATCGTGGCTCATGAGAGCGATCGCCCGCTGCGCATGTCTAGCGGGCCGGCGATTCAACATGCGGGAGACCTGGCGGCCCTGCTCTCGTCACTGGTGCCCGGCGAGGTCTTGTTTATCGACGAGATCCACCGGATGGCCCGCTCCGCCGAGGAGATGCTCTATCTCGCTATGGAGGACTTCCGCATCGACATCATGGTGGGCAAGGGGGCTGGGGCGACCTCGATCCCCCTTGATTTGGCGCCGTTCACGCTAGTCGGTGCCACGACCCGCTCCGGCCTGCTGCCGAATCCTCTGCGTGACCGCTTCGGCTTTACCGCTCATCTGGAGTTCTATTCCGATGACGAGCTCGCCCATGTCATTTCCCGCGCCAGTCGCCTTCTGGAACTCGAGATCGACTCAGAGTCACTGGGGGAGATCGCTGGGAGGAGCCGAGGCACACCACGAATCGCCAATCGCCTGCTTCGGCGGGTAAGGGATTTCTCACTCGTCAATGGACGGGAGGGGCTCGAGGCCGTCCAGGCGGCGCTCAAGCTCTATGACGTCGATGATCTTGGCCTCGATCGGCTAGACCGAGCGGTCCTCTCGACCATCATTCAGCAGTTCGGGGGAGGGCCGGTAGGGCTCGGCACGCTTGCCGCATCCGTCGGTGAAGAAGCGGAGACGATTGAGTCGGTCGCCGAACCATTCCTAGTGCGAATGGGATTAATTTCGCGAACCCCGCGAGGTCGGGTCGCCACTCGGAAGGCCTGGGAACACCTAGGAATAGCGCAGCGGGAGTCAGCACTCTTCCGCGATGGCCTATAATTTAACGACCATCGTGCGCACCGTCGTGCGCAGATTTCCCTCTGGAAGGCCCCTCCGCATGGATCCGCTACTTATTGTCATGATGGCCCTCTTGGCCGTCTTTATCTTCTTCCAGTTCCGTACGTCCAAGAAGCGCCGCGCAGAGCAGGAGACCCTGCAGTCAAAGATGGTTCCCGGCGCTGAAGTTATGACGCAGTTCGGCGTCTACGGAACGCTGCTTTCGGTAGATGAGGAGTCCAACGAGGCTCTGCTCGAAACGACCCCCGGCACCGTTCTTCGCGTCCACCGTCAGACGATCCTCAAGGTTGTCGAAAACGACGTAGCCGAGGCCGACAGCATCGCAACAGACGAGACCGTGATCGACGAACCGATCGCTATTGACTCCGCATCTGACGACACCCATACGGTGACTGCGGATGGCGATGCCAAGGGCGTCGACGGCCGTGCTGCCGACAAGGGCAACGACTAGCCACTAGTCTTCTGTGTGCGCGACCGACGGTGGCCGCGATTCCTGACCTGACCTCCCTCGAGATGTTGTCTCGCGGAGTAGAAAGCTGAGTTCCTAGGTGGCACAACGATCGACCCCGGTCAAGAAGGCTTGGCGTTCCCTCTCATGGCTCGGCGTCATCGTCGTCGCGCTGGTCGGGTTCAACGTCGCAGGAGTGATCTGGCAGGGCTCTGGGTGGACCCCCAAGCTCGCGCTCGATCTCGAGGGCGGCACCCAGATCATCCTGGCCCCTCAGCTTGAAAGCGGCCAAGAAGTAACAAGCGAGCAGCTCGACCAAGCTGTGTCGATCATTCGCCAGCGCATCGACGCCGCCGGTGTCTCGGAATCCGAGATCAACACGCAGGGTGCGCAGAACATCGTCGTGTCGATTCCGGGAACACCCGATCAGGAGACTCTCGACCGCATCGAGTCCTCGGCAAAGCTCGAGTTCCGACCGGTGCTAGAGGCGAGCGCAGCGACTCCCGCGACCGTTGAGGGCAGCGAAGAGCCGAGCGCGTCACCGGACGCAGGCGAATCTGACGAGCCCGCCGAAAGCGCGCCAGCGGCGACGCCGAGCGTCAGCCCCACCGACGCGAGCGATCTCAACTGGATCACCCCCGAGCTGCGCGAAACCTACACAAACTTTGACTGCGCAAAGCTCGACGACGCGGCGACGAACGTTGCTCCAGCCGACCAGCCTCTCGTCACCTGTGACGACACCCGGTCGATCAAGTACATTCTCGGCCCCGTGGAGGTGTCGGGGGAGCGAATCTCCGACGCCACGCACAGTCTCGTCTCCAACAGCCAGGGCGTTAGCACTGGGCAGTGGGGCGTCAACATCGTCTTCGACGACAAAGGAACTCAGCAGTTCGCTGACGTGACCACGCGGCTCTACTCGCTCACTGGTGTGCAAAACCAGTTCGCGATCGTGCTTGACGGGGCTGTTATCTCGGCTCCGACAACCAATGCCGTGATCACGAACGGCAAGCCGCAGATCTCGGGCAACTTCACGCAGGACACGGCGAAGACTCTCGCCGACCAGCTCAAGTTCGGCGCCCTGCCCATTGGTTTCGAAGTTCAGAGCATCGAGAACATCTCCGCAACGCTCGGCCAGAGCCAGCTGTGGAGCGGGCTCATCGCCGGCGTAATCGGGCTTGTTCTGGTCGTTGTCTACTCACTGTTCCAATACCGGGCACTGGGATTGGTCACGGTCGCCTCGCTTGGAGTCGCGGCAGTGATCGTCTATCTCGTTATTAACCTGCTGTCCTGGCGAGAGGGCTACCGCCTCTCACTGGCCGGTGTTGCCGGTCTGATTGTGGCCATCGGCATCATCGCGGACTCGTTCATCGTCTACTTTGAGCGCATTCGAGACGAACTGCGCGATGGCAGGATGCTCGGTTCCGCAGTTGAGGCGGGATGGAAGCGCGCAATCCGCACGATTCTTGCGTCGGATACCGTCAACTTCTTGGCCGCCGCTGTGCTGTTTGTCCTGGCAATCGGTAACGTTCGGGGCTTCGCCCTGACGCTCGGCATCACGACCCTCATCGACCTGCTCGTGGTCATGCTCTTCACGCACCCGCTGATGCAGCTGCTGTCGAAGACCAAGTTCTTCGGCGACGGTCACCCCTGGAGCGGTCTGAGCCCACAGGCCCTTGGCGCCGTCTACCGCGGACGGGCTCAGTTCCGCGAGCCAACGGGTGTGAGTGCGGCCAAACGCGCGGCAAGCAGCCGTGAGGCAGCAAAACGACAGACGATTGCTGAGCGCAAGGCTGCTGAGCAGTCCGCGCCCTCACGAGGAAAGGACTCCTGATGTCAGGGTTCGCCCAGCTGGGAAACGATCTCTACACGGGTCGTCGTTCCTTTGACTTCGTCGGCCGCCGCAAGCTCTGGTACGCCATTGCCGCGGTTCTGATTCTTGCGTCGGTCGTTGGCCCGATGCTTCGCGGTGGCTTTGAGTTCGGCATCGAATTCCGTGGCGGTTCGCAGTTCCAGATCGAGCGCGTATCCGACACCGACCAGACCCTCGGTGAGGATGCTGTCCGCAGCGTCGTGCCTGAGCTTCTGCCCCGCGTAACGGTTGTCGGAACCGACTCTGTGCGCATCCAGACCGACATCGTCACAGACGACGAGGCGCTAGAGATCAAGGATTCTCTCGCCACGGCCTACGACGTTCCGGTCGACCAGGTTAACGCCTCATTCATTGGGGCGACGTGGGGCGCAGACATCACCGCGCAGTCGATTCGCGCACTCATCGTGTTCATCGTGCTAGCCGGTGTCCTGATGGCGCTGTACTTCCGAACGTGGAAGATGGCCCTCGCCGCGATGATCGCCCTGTTTCACGACCTCATCATCACCGCCGGCATCTATGGCATCCTCGGGTTTGAGGTCACCCCCGCCGCCGTCATCGGATTCCTCACGATTCTCGGATACTCCCTCTACGACACTGTCGTTGTCTTCGACAAGATCAGGGAAAACACGACGGAGGACGTCGACTCAACGAAGCGAACCTTCGCGGAGTCTGTCAACCTCGCGGTCAACCAGACCCTTGTTCGGTCGATCAACACGTCCGTCGTTGCTGTTCTGCCCGTTGCCGCGATTCTGTTCATCGGAGCGTTCGTGCTGGGCGCAGGCACGCTCCGCGACATTTCGCTGGCACTCTTCATTGGCATTCTGGTTGGGGCGTACTCGACGATTTTCGTCGCGGCACCGGTTTATGTTCACCTGCGTGAGCGCGAGCCGGCCATCGTCAAGCAGCGGCAGCGTATTGAGGCGGCTCGCCGCGCGGAGGCTACGGAAGTCGCCGCCGAAACCGGCGTTTAGCGGTCGTCTCGCTCCTGAGGTTGCCTTGGGGATTCACACGGGAGCGCGGTGGTAAATTTGCTATCTGGAGTTCTGGGGAGGTGAGATGACCGAGGTCACGTCGAACAGCCCTGCTACTCGGCGCCTTCTGTTGCCGCGCCTCTTCTCCCGTGCGCAGCACGCCGGGGCGATCGAGAACCTGATTCGCACGGTGCGAACCCATCATCCCAAGGCAGACGTAGAGCTCCTTGAGCGGGCCTATCGCACGGCGGACGAGGCCCACAAAGGTCAGAAGCGTAAGAGCGGCGAGCCGTACATAACGCACCCTGTCGCTGTGGCTCAGATTCTCGCGGACCTCGGAATCGGCGCCAAGACGCTTGCTGCTGCCCTGCTGCACGACACGGTTGAAGACACCGAGTACACGCTTGACATGCTCAGGCGGGATTTCGGCGACGAAGTTGCGATGCTCGTCGACGGCGTCACCAAGCTGGACAAGCTCAAGTACGGCGACAGCGCTCAGGCGGAGACCGTCCGCAAGATGGTTGTCGCGATGTCGAAGGACATCCGAGTACTCGTGATCAAACTTGCCGACCGTCTCCACAATGCGCGCACCTGGGGCTTTGTTTCTTCGGAGTCGGCGAAACGCAAGGCGCAAGAGACGATCGAGATTTATGCGCCGTTGGCTCATCGCCTCGGCATCCAGGCCATCAAGTGGGAGCTCGAAGACCTCTCCTTCGCCGTTTTGCAGCCCAAGCTGTACGTGGAAATCGAAAGTCTGGTCAAGCAGCGAACCCCCCAGCGGGAGCAGTTCGTTCAACAGGTGATCGACTCCGTTAACGAAGACCTCAAGTCGGCCCGCATCAAGGGTCGCGTCATGGGCAGGCCCAAGCAGTACTACTCGATCTACCAGAAGATGATCCTGCGAGGCAGGGATTTCGACGAGATCTACGACCTCGTGGGCATCCGGGTACTGGTCTCATCGGTGCGGGATTGCTACGCAGTTCTCGGCTCGATTCACGCGCGCTGGACTCCGATTCCCGGTCGCTTCAAGGACTACATCGCGACGCCTAAATTTAACCTCTATCAGTCGCTTCACACGACGGTAATCGGCCCGAAAGGCCGCCCCGTCGAGATCCAGATCCGCACGGACGAGATGCACCAGCGCGCCGAATACGGCGTCGCAGCGCACTGGAAGTACAAGGACCGTCTCTCAGGCGGCAAAGACTCGTCGTCGTCGATTGCTGGCGACTCGGACATGGCGTGGCTCGCTCACATCTCCGATTGGCAGGCGGAGACCGCCGACCCCGAGGAGTTTCTCGACTCGCTGCGCTTTGAGATTGGTGCCAAAGAGGTTTATGTTTTCACGCCGCAGGGCAAGGTCATCGGGCTTCCCGCTGGCGCGACACCCGTGGACTTTGCGTACGCCGTGCACACCGAGGTGGGCCACCGCACCATGGGGGCCAAGGTCAATGGCCGCCTGATTCCGCTCGAGAGCGAATTGAACAGCGGCGACGTTGTCGAGGTCTTCACCTCAAAGAATCCGGATGCCGGGCCAAGCCAGGGCTGGCTGACGTTTGTTAAGAGCACTCGGGCACGAAACAAGATTCGTCAGTGGTTCACTAAGGAGCGCCGCGACGAGGCTATGGAGCAGGGCAAGGATGCCATTGCCCGGGCTATGCGCAAGCAGAACCTGCCTCTTCAGAAGCTCATGAACCAGGGCGCACTCAGCGAGGTTGCCGCTCAGCTTCGGTACGACGACGTTTCCGCGCTCTACGCGGCCGTCGGCGAGGGCCACGTCTCTACGCAGTCTGTCATCGAGAAGGTCGCGGCCGCAGTGCAGGTCGAGAGCGACGTCGAAGACGAATTCCCGCTCGCGCGCCGCTCGAAGCGGCGCACCAGCGGCAGCTCTGGTGTTCTCGTCAAGGGCGCTCCTGACATTCTGGTCAAGCTCGCGAAGTGCTGCACACCAGTCCCCGGGGACGAGATCATGGGTTTCGTCACCCGAGGCTCCGGAGTGTCAGTTCACCAGGCGTCGTGCGTCAACGTTGCGTCGCTCATGAATGAACCGGAGCGCGTTGTCGAGGTTGAGTGGGCGCCGTCGTCGACCAGTATCTTCCTCGTGCACATTCAGGTCGAGGCCCTCGACAGGTCGGGGCTTTTGTCGGACGTGACGCGCGTGCTCTCTGAGCATCACGTGAACATTCTTTCGGCCACCGTTGCCACCTCGAATGATCGCCTAGCTATCAGCAGGTTCGTCTTCGAGATGGGCGACACCACGCACCTCGACAGAGTGCTCAATGCGGTTAGACGCATCGACGCGGTCTACGACGTCTATCGTGTGACCGCTTAGGTGCTCGTGACCTTCCCGTACGAGGGCGAGCGCCGCTAGCGCTTTGTGCTTGCCCGGTGTCTTCTTGAGCGCCAGGATGTGCTCGCGTAGCTCCCGCAAGCTAAGGCCCGACTGCTCACTGAGCAGAGGAACGGCCGCTGACTCTCGCCGTCCGAGGTGCTCGGTGAAACGCAGGATGTCGATCGCTGTTCTCAGCGGCGTGGTGACCTGCATGCCCCCGAGGATCACGATGTCTGAGGGGAGGAGCACGAGCTCTCTCACGTCGAGGCGCGGCGACGGGTTGGGGCGTGCCCTTGCATCGTGGTTAGACCAGAAGTGGTGAACAACGGGGGGATTGATAAGAACGCCGTGCACCCACGCAGCGGTCTCCCGTGCGGCGATGAGCCGGCGAGGTACGAGCGTTCTCAGTGAGCCCGCGCGGTGCGCCGCATCGTCGATCTCGTCTATTGGGGAGAAGCACTCATCGACGCAGTAGACCTCGCCGTCCAGGCGAGCTGCCTGAAGTTCGGCAGCGGGCAGGTCGTGTGAGGAAAGAACGGCAGAGAGGCGAGGATTCATGACCCCATCGTCTAAGCCAGCACAACGACGAAACGGCTGCCCTCAGGTTCTGTGGAGAACCCGATGGCAGCCGTTTCGGTGAAGAGGTTAGTCCGCGATGACTCCGAGCCACGCACGGCGGGCGTCAAGCGCCTCCTGTGCCTTGGCAATGCGGGCAGGGTCGCCCGTGGTCTTGGCGTCGGCCAGCTCCTTTTCGAGATTGGCAATCGCATCCTGCAACTGAGCCGCTAGGCCTTCTGCGCGTGCCTTGCGCTCGGGGTTGTTGCGCTTCCAATGCTCGTCGTCGAGGCGACGAACGGCGGCTTCAACGGCGCGAATGCGCTCTTCGACAGACTTGACATTAGCGCGGGGTACTTTGCCGATTGCATCCCAGCGCTCCTGGATGGACATCAGCTTGGCGCGGGCAACTCCGCGGTCGGTCTCAGTAAGAAGCGGCTGCGCCTCGGCGAGAAGCTCCTCCTTGAGGCGAAGATTCTCATCGAATTCTTCGTTGTCCCGAGCATCAACCTCGGCCTTGGCAGCATAGATCGCGTCGCCCGCAGCCTTGAACCGAGCCCAGAGCGCGTCGTCGTACTTCTTGCCGGCGCGACCGGCGGCCTTCCACTCGTCGAGAAGCTGGCGGTAGGCGTGGACGCCATCAATTCCCTGAGGAATAAGCGCCTCGGCGCGAGCAACGAGCTCCTGCTTGCGAGAGCGTGCCTGCTTATGAGTCGCGTCAAGCTCGGCAAAGAAGGCCTTGCGGTGCGTCTCGATCGTGGACCGTGCCGCGCGGAATCGCTTCCACAGCTCGTTGCCCTCGGCCTTAGGAAGACGCGGGCCCTCTTGCTGGTGCGCCTGCCAGCGCGCAAAAATCTCATCGATCGCCGCGCTGACCTGCTTCCACTGTGCAGTTGCCGGGTCCTGAGCCGCGAGTGCCTCGGCTTCTTCGACGAGAGCGGTGCGGTAGGCGACGGCGGCCTCGAGGGCCGCGCGAGTTTCTGCCTGCTGCTTCTCCGTGAGCTCTCCGACAGCGCCACCGAGAGCTTCAAGGCGTGCGCGCAGCGATGCAAGGTCGCCGACGGCGTTGGCCGTCGAGACCGTGGCCATCAGTGCGTTGACGGTCTTCGCAACGTCAGAAGCGGGAGTGCCGCGCTTGATTCGTTGTTCTAGTAGCGTCACCTGGCCCGCTAGGTCGGTGAACTTGCGTTCGAAGTAGGCGAGAGCCTCTTCGGGGGTGCCGTCGGGGTACTGTCCGACCGCGCGCTCGCTATCGCCTTCGCGCACGAAAACCGTGCCGTCGTCGTCGACGCGGCCCCATGGTGCCTGATTGTTATTCGTCACTGCCTCACCTTGCTACCAGAGTGGCCACTGTGGACCGACCGGCCCCTAGCTTATTGCACTGCCGTGCGCAGAGCGTCAGTTGAGGGTCAGGCCCGTAATAGTAGTGGGAATAACCGGGGAGCCGTCAGTCTCGGCGCTGCCGGGGACAACACCGGCATCCGTGATGGCCGCACGCAGCGCATCGAGCCCACCAGTGACCTTTCCGAGCACCGTATACCCGCCCGCAGCGTCGGAGGGGATAGTCGTGTCGTCGTAAACGATAAAGAACTGGCGACCATTGCTGAATGCATCTCCGCCAACGCGGGCCATCGCAAGTGTGCCAGCGGGGTAGAAGTCGTCAGCCGGAGCGTTCTCGATGGGGCCGAAACTGAAGCTCGTGTCGGTGGACCCCTGCCCGTCGGCAGAGCCGCACTGAAGCACGAAGAATCCACCGTTCGTAAGCCGGTGGCAGGTCTTTCCGACGAAGTAGCCATCCTCAGTGCCCTGGATGAAGGCCGAAACTGCCTGGGGAGCGGCAGCACCGTCTAGCTCGATGTCGAGCGCAACGTCATTGAGAGTGAGCTGGCCTGTCCAGGTGCGGCCTTCGGCCAGATCGGGAGAGGGGACATCGCCAACGTTCTTTCCCTCCACGGGAGCAGAGGACGACGGTGAAGGAGATGGCGCCGCGTCTGGGGAAGATGCTCCAGGGCCGAAGGAGAAGAACGCGACCTGCGCGGCCACTGCGATTGCCACCACCACGGCCCCAGCAATTACGGCGATGACGTTGTCTCGCTTGCGCCGAGAGACGGTGTTCTCGTGCACCGTCTGGCGGGCGTTGTAAACCCTAAGACGCTCGCGTGCAGCTCGTGCTTCTTTTTCGCTACCCCTGCTGGTTGCCACTTGTCCTCCGACGCGGTCGATTGCCCCCAAAACCATAGCCGACAGCAGCCACGTTGCCGCGCGCGGCGCGGTGACAGTGGCTCCGCCTACGATTGCATGCATGACTGTCCAGCCTGGCCTGCGCTCCGGCGCCACTCCGCTGGCCGTGCGTATGCGCCCCCGCAGCCTTGATGAGGTTGCCGGCCAGAAGCACCTTCTCACCCCCGGCTCGCCCCTGGTGAGCCTCGCTTCGGCCGACATTACCGAGCAGCGCGCCGTTTCCCTTATTTTGTGGGGCCCGCCGGGAACCGGCAAGACAACTCTGGCCCAGGCGATCGCACATAGCTCCGGCAGACGTTTCGTCGAGCTTTCGGCGGTGACCGCTGGTGTCAAGGATGTGAGAGAGGTCATGGAGTCCGCTCTGTCGCAGCGCGATCTCTATGGCAACTCCACCGTGCTCTTTCTCGACGAGATCCACCGCTTCACCAAAGCGCAGCAGGACGCTCTATTGCCCGGCGTCGAAAACGGCTGGGTTATTCTCGTGGCCGCGACGACGGAAAACCCCTCGTTCTCCGTGATCTCACCATTGCTTTCGAGGTCCTTGCTGCTCACGCTCGAACAACTGAGCGACGATGACCTCGGCGTGCTTGTGGATCGGGCGGTCACCGACCCCCGCGGCCTGGCCGGCAAGTTTGCGCTCGACCCCGAAGCGCGGGCCGCCATCATCCGCCTCGCCTCCGGTGACGCCAGGCGAGCGCTCACGGCGCTTGAGGCGGCTGCAGGCTCGGCGGAGGCGACGCCGGGGGAGGGCGAGGCGGTGCCGCTGATCACCGCGGACATCGTCGCGGTCGCTGTAGACCGAGCGCTTCTGCGGTATGACCGCAATGGTGACGAGCATTACGACGTGATCAGTGCGTTCATCAAGTCGATCAGGGGCTCGGATCCCGATGCAGCCCTGCACTACTTGGCGCGAATGATCGAGGCGGGCGAGGATCCGCGGTTCATTGCACGGAGGATCATCGTCCACGCGGCAGAAGATATTGGCATGGCGGACCCCCAGGCTTTGGTCATCGCAACCTCGGCTGCCTCAGCCGTCCAGCTCATCGGCATGCCAGAGGGACGCATCCCGCTCGCAGAAGCGGTGATCTACCTGGCGACGGCGCCGAAGTCTCCCGGTGTGATCCGCGGAATCGACGCGGCGATCTCCGATGTGCGGGCTGGCAACTTCGGACGGGTGCCCAAGCCTCTCCGGGACGCACACTATGCGGGGGCTAAGAAGCTCGGTCACGGCAAGGGCTACCGTTACCCGCACGATTCTGACCTCGGCGTCGTGGCCCAGGAGTACCTGCCGAAGGAACTCCGGGGGCGTCGCTATTACGTGCCCACCGATCACGGCAATGAGAGGGATGTCTCGACACGGTTGGAGAAGCTGCTGCGGATCATCCGCGGCAAGTGATAAGATCGCTGTTGCCTACAGTGGGTTTTCGTGCACGGCTGCCTCGATACCCGAACTGAAGGGGCGTAGTTCTTTAGCCGAACGGTCCCGTGGCACCATCCCTCTTCTAATCTTCGCGGCACAACTGTGTGCGCGAATACCTGTTGAAGACCGATGACGTCAGTATCGAAAGGAAACCGTGTCTACCAAGTCACGTACTCGTAGCAAGACCAGGCTCTCCCGTGCACTGGGCATTCCGCTTACCCCGAAGGCCGCTAAGGGCTTCGAGAAGCGCCCCTATGCTCCCGGTGAGCACGGCCGCACCAAGCGCAAGACCGACAGCGACTACGCCGTTCGTCTTCGCGAGAAGCAGCGCCTACGCGCCCAGTACGGCATCCGCGAGAAGCAGCTTCGCATCGCGTTCAACGAGGCGCGTCGTGCCGATGGCCTGACCGGTGAAAACCTGGTCGAGCTGCTCGAGATGCGTCTTGACGCTGTTCTCGTTCGCGCGGCGATCGCCCGTACCACCGCTCAGGCTCGCCAGATGATCGTGCACCGTCACATCATTGTCGACGGCCAGCGCGTTGACCGCCCGTCGTTCCGCGTCAAGCCAGGCCAGCTCGTTGGTGTTCACCAGCGCAGCGAGGGCATGGAGCCCTTCCAGGTTGCAGCAGCCGGCGGTCACGTCGACCTTCTGCCGAAGACGCCTGCTTACCTCGAGGTCGAGCTCGACAAGCTTCAGGTTCGCCTTGTGCGCCGCCCGAAGCGTGCCGAGGTTCCGGTCACGTGTGAAGTTCAGCTCGTCGTGGAGTACTACGCCGCGCGCTAGTACCATCACAGCTCAAGCGGGTCACCTTTGGTGGCCCGCTTTTGCGTTGCCGCGAGGTGCTTCGACGTTCTCATGGTGAGCGCTAGGCTCGCAGCCGGTAAGCTCGGACGGATGATTCGGTTGGCGCATAGGGGCAACCGAGCTACGACGACAACCTCTAGGGAGCCAGTCATGAAGAACCTCGTGATGCTCATCGTCGGAGTCGGTATCGGCTTCGTCGCAGCCCACCAGATTAATAAGACGCCTGAAGGGCGCCGCTTCTTCGAAGAGGTCGACAGCCGCGTCGGCGAGTTCACGGGGGCAGTCGTAGACGGCTATCGCACGCGTGAAGCCGAGCTCCGCGCCGCAGTTGCCGAGGCCGAAGAGACCATCGCAGACCTCAAGCGCGCGCAGAGCTAACTCGCCGCTTTCGCATCACCATTCCTACTCACTGATCACGGGACCACATGCACACCGCTGAAATTCGTCAACGCTGGCTCGACTTTTTTGCAGAGCGGGGGCACACCGTAGTTCCGTCGGCGTCGCTCGTGAGCGACGACCCGACGCTCATGTTCACGGTTGCGGGAATGGTTCCCTTCATCCCGTACATGTCTGGTCTCATCCCCGCGCCGTACCCCCGTGCGACGAGTGTGCAGAAGTGCATTCGCACGCTCGATATCGAAGAGGTCGGCAAGACCACGCGGCACGGCACGTTCTTTCAGATGGCCGGCAACTTCTCCTTTGGTGACTACTTCAAGGAGCAGGCGATCGCCTATGCCTGGGAGCTGCTGACCACGTCGGAGGCCGATGGCGGGTATGGCTTCGACGAGCGTGACCTCTGGGTCACCGTCTACGAGGACGACGACGAAGCGATTGAGATGTGGAAGCGCATCGCTGGCCTACCCGACAGGCGCATCCAGCGTCTGGGTAAGGCCGACAACTACTGGCACACGGGCCAGGCTGGCCCCGGCGGTCCCTGCTCCGAAATTTACTTCGACCGTGGGCCGGAGTTCGGAGCCGAGGGTGGTCCGGCCGTCGACGACAGCCGGTATCTCGAAATCTGGAACCTCGTGTTCATGCAGTATCTGCTCGACGACGTGAAGAGCAAGACAGACTTCACGGTGGTTCGCGAACTGCCGAAGAAGAACATCGACACGGGGCTTGGAGTTGAGCGCGTCGCGTTCCTTAAGCAGGGCGTCGCGAACATGTACGAGACCGATCAGGTCCGCCCGGTTCTCGATCTCGCAGCGCAGCTTTCCGGTCGTCGCTACGGGGCCAACCACGACGACGACGTGCGTATGCGCGTGGTTGCCGACCATGTGCGCTCGGCTCTGATGCTGATGGCGGATGGCGTAACGCCGTCCAACGAGGGTGGCGGCTATGTGCTTCGCCGCTTGCTCCGCAGGAGTGTTCGCTCCATGCGGTTGCTGGGCGTCGACGCCCCCACTTTCACCGAGCTGTTCCCCGCCTCGCGCGACGCCATGAAGGCGGCGTATCCCGAGGTAGAGACTAATTACGACCGCATTGCCAGACTCGCTTACGCCGAGGAAGAGAACTTTCTGGGCACGCTCGCCAGCGGCACCAGCATCCTCGATCTCGCGGTCGCAAAGACGAAGCAGGCCGGCACCCGTCAGCTGCCCGGAGACACGGCGTTCCTGCTGCATGACACGTTCGGGTTCCCGATCGACCTCACACTCGAAATGGCGGAGGAAGCCGGCCTTACGGTCGATCGCTCCGCTTTCGATTCGCTCATGCTCGAGCAGCGCACGAAGGCGAAAGCCGACGCCAAGGCAAAGAAGACCGCGCTGGCCGACCTGTCGGTCTACAGCGACTTTCGCGCCAAGGGCGAGACGGTCTTCACGGGCTATGAGTACCTGCAGACCGAGACAAAGGTTCTCGGAATCATCGTCGACGGAAAGTCGGTGACGCGCGCCACTACGGGTCAAACGGCAGAGGTCATCCTCGCTGAGACGTCGCTATATGCAGAGTCTGGTGGGCAAGAAGCCGATGCCGGGACGATCATCGGAAAGGGCTTCGAACTCGAGGTTCTCGACGTTCAGAAGCCCGTGAAGGGCCTCATTAGCCATCGAGTTGTTGTGCGTTCGGGAGAGGTCGGCGTCGATGACGCTGCCACCACCGTCGTTGACCCTGAATGGCGCCGCGACGCGACTCAGGCCCACTCCGCTACCCACCTCATTCACGCGGCACTTCGGCAGGTCCTCGGCCCGGATGCTCACCAGTCCGGCTCCTACAACAAGGCTGGCTATATGCGCCTTGACTTCAACTGGAATCAGGCGCTCTCTCCTGAGACGCGATCCGAGATCGAAGAGATTGCCAACTCCGCTATTCGCCGCAATCTCGAGGTTGAAACCCGGGTCATGACGCTGGATGAGGCTAAGGACCTCGGCGCTATGGCTCTGTTTGGCGAGAAGTATGGCGAAACCGTGCGCGTCGTTGACATCGGCGGCCCGTGGTCTCGCGAACTGTGTGCCGGAACTCACGTTGCTTCCAGCTCTGAGATCGGGCTCATCAACCTGGTCAGTGAATCGTCCGTGGGGTCGACAAATCGCCGCATCGAGTCTCTCGTGGGCATCGACGCCTTCCGCGACCTCACCACGGAAAGGGCGATCGTTTCGCAGCTCACAACCAACCTCAAGACTCCTCGTGAGCAGTTGCCTGACCGGATCGCCGAATTGCTCGCCTCACTCAAGGCAGCGGAGAAGCGCATTGCCGAGTTCGAGTCTGCGGCACTTGCCCAGCGGATTCCGCAGCTCGTGGAGGCGGCTCGCACGGCAAACGGCGTAACGATCGTGCGGGAAGAGGTGGGAAGCCTTCGGTCTGCGGATGACCTTCGCAGCCTGGTGACGAGCGTTCGAGGCCGTCTGGGTTCGGCGCCCGCTGTTGTGGCCCTCGCCGCAGAGGTCAACGGAAAGCCCTCGGTGATCGTCGCAGTCAACGAGGCCGCGCGCGAGCGGGGCGTCAAGGCCGGACCTTTGGCCAAGACCGCCGCAGGAGTCCTCGGTGGCGGTGGCGGTGGCAAGGACGACATCGCACAGGGAGGCGGAACGGATGTTCTCGCCCTCTCGGCTGCGCTCGACGCCGTCGTGGCAGGACTCCGACTCTGACGATGAGGAGCGGGGTAAGGCTCGGCATCGATGTGGGTCGTGCGCGCATCGGAATCGCACGATCCGACCTGCACGGCATGCTTGCGACTCCGATCGAGACGGTAAAGCGGGGCGAGGGTGATGTCGCTCGGATTCTCAGCATCGCGTCAGAGATCGACGCTGTGGAGTTCGTGGTCGGGCTGCCGCTCTCGCTCTCGGGTGCGAGTACTCCCTCCACTGATGACGCTCGAGAGTTCGCCATGGTTCTGGCGCGCTCCGGAATGCCAACCCGCCTCGTCGATGAGCGGCTGTCGACGGTGTCGGCCCAGCAGGCTCTTCGCGCCAACGGCCGCACGACGAAGAATTCGCGTTCCGTAGTTGACCAGGTGGCCGCCGTTATAATTTTGCAACATGCCCTAGACTCCGAGCGGTCCTCGGGAAACGCCCCTGGATCGCTCGTCGTCCCGGACGAAGGAACTGCTTAATGGCGCAAGATCACGATGGCTGGGAAGCTTTGTTGACGTCACCGTCGGCTCCGAACAATTCTTCGGGTGACCGCTTCGGCGAATCGACTGAATCGACCCCGCGCACCCGTCGTGAAGCCAAAGCTGCGGGCCCCGCAGATGCATCCGGGCCTTCTCGTCCACCTCGCCGCCGCAAATGGCTGGGCTGGCTAATCGCCGTCGTGGTCATTCTCGGGCTGGGTGCAGGGTCAGTAGGTTTTGTGTGGCTGAACTTTGAAGATCAGGTTCGCAAGGTCATGGGCTGGGAGATTCCGCCCGAGGACTACACCGGAGCGGGAACGGGCGAAACCAGCATTGTCATCAAGGATGGCGACAACGGCGAGGACATCACACGTTCGCTGCTCGAGGCTGGCGTGATCAAGAGTTTCGACGCGTTCTACGCTTTGCTCCTGAAGGAGAACCCTTCGTTCTATCCCGGTAACTATGTTCTCGCCGAGAAGATGAGTGCACGCGCTGCGCTGGACGCCCTGCTCGATCCCGCAAGCAGGGTCGAGTTGACCGCTCTCGTGGTCGAGGGCAAGTCTTCGTGGGATATCTATGAGACGCTCAGCGCCGCTACCGAAATCCCCGTGGCCGATTTTGAGGCTGCCGCAGCGGATCTTGCATCGTTCGGGCTGCCCCCAGAGGCAACGTCCCTCGAGGGCTACCTGTTTCCTGCTCGGTACACGTTCCAGCCCGGAATGGATGCCCATTCCGTGCTTCAAACAATGGTCGATCGGATGCGCGCGTCCCTCGCCGCCGCTGGAGTCGCTCCCGCGGACGAGCACAGGGTGCTCACCATCGCGTCGCTTATTCAGCGCGAGGCTGGCAGCAGCCTCGAGGACTTTGCCAAGGTGTCTAGGGTGATTCAGAATCGCATCGACACCGGCATGAAACTCCAGTTCGATTCGACGGCGCACTATGGCTGGCAGTGGGCACATGGCGAGCGCGAAGAGAGCAGCGTCTTCAGCACAAGCGCAGAGCTCAAGGACGATAACCCCTACAACACCTACGTTCACACGGGATTGCCGCCGGGGCCCATCGGTGCACCGGGTGACGACGCCATCGCTGCGGCCCTGAACCCCGCACCGGGTGACTGGGTGTACTTCGTCACCGTGAACCTCGACACGGGAGAGACCGTGTTCAGCGTTACCGGAGACCAGCACAATGCCGCCGTGAAGCAGCTGCAGAACTGGTGCAAGACCACGAAGAGCCCTAACTGTGGGTAGTTCCCCTGCGCTTGCTGTGCTCGGGAGCCCGATTGCTCATTCTCGCTCGCCACTCTTGCACGCGGCCGCATACCGGCGCCTAGGCCTGGATTGGAGCTATCAGGCCATCGAGATGACGGGGGAGCGCCTACCGGCCTTTCTTGACAGCAGAGGTCCAGAGTGGCGGGGACTCTCGCTTACGATGCCGGTCAAGCACGATGTTGTCCCGTTGCTTGATGAGCAGCACGACACCGTGCGGCTCACGGGAGTCTGCAACACTCTGCTGTTCGACGACGGCGTTCGACGCGGATTCAACACCGATATTCACGGCATTGTGATGGCCTTCAAAGAGGCCGGAGTGTCGTCCATGAGCTCGGTCGAGGTCATCGGCGGGGGCGCTACCGCGTCGTCCGCCATCGTG